>CAZIWB010000012.1:0-178347 GCA_964542655.1 uncultured Cellvibrionaceae bacterium | reverse complement strand
ATATGAGAATAACTTTTGATGTTAATGATCTATGGAGAATGGATACTGCATCATTAATTGAAGCCCAAAAAGAAGCTGTAAGTGGTGGTATCAAGAAGCCTAATGAAGCAAGAAGGACTTTAAACCTTAAGCCAATAAATGGTGGAGATACGGTCTATCTTCAGCAGCAGATGTTCTCGCTTGAAGCTCTCAGCAAAAGAGATGCTAGAGACGATCCTTTTGCTAAGGATTCATCAGCTACTACGACTACACCTAATACGAACAATGACGAAACTCTGAATGATGATGCAAAAGAATTCATTACGCAACTCCGTACTAAATCCGCAGAAAGGTTCCTAATTTATGGATAAGAATATAGCCCATATGGTGGATACGGTTTTAGACAGTATCGAGAAGCCAATTAAGTCACTAAATAATAGACTTGAAGCTATTGAGAAGTCTCCAAACCGAATTGGCGGCGCAGTCATTGACCGCTCTGGGGAATTAATTGTTACCCTAAATGATGGGTCAATTCATAAACTTGGAATTGTCGTAGGCCGTGATGGTGTTGACGGCAAGGATGTGGATTTGTTAGAGGTAAAAGCCTTTATCAAGGAGCAACTTGCTGGCATTCAAATCTATGATGGTCAAGTTTTTGATCCTGAAGAGGTTAAATCATTAATCAATGAAGCTATTTCTTCTTTGCCAACGCCAACTAATGGTGTTGACGGCAAGGATGGCAAAGACGCTGATCCTGATGAGATTAAAACTTGGGTGCGAGAAGCCGTAGCCGAGATTGAAATTCCTTTACCAGTAAATGGTGTAGATGGAAAGGACGGCGTTGACGGCAAGGACGTAGATATTGAGGTTGTCAAGTCTCTCATTTTAGAAGCGGTCGCTGAGATTGAAATTCCTGAGCCTGTACATGGCAAAGACGGCAAGGATGGTGTAGACGGTAAGGACGCTGATCCTGAATATGTGCGCTCTATCATCTTAGAAGAAATCGGCAAGATTGAATTACCGAAGGCTATTGACGGCAAGGATGTTGATCCAGAGACGATAAAGCAGCTAATCGATAATGCTATATCTTTGATCCAACTTCCTATTCCTCGCGATGGCGTAGATGGCAAGGACGGTGTAGACGGTATCGATGGAAAGAGCATCGAATTAGAACAGGTCAAGCAGCTTGTAACTGAAGCAGTTTCAGCCATTGAAATTCCGACTCCTAGAGACGGTATTGATGGCAAGGATATTGATCCAGAGATAGTTAGATCATTCATCTTGGAGGAAATCGGTAAGATTGAACTTCCTAAGGGCGAGAATGGTAAAGACGCCGACTTAGAAGAAGTAAAATCTTTTATTTCTGATGAAGTATCCAAGATTAAAATTCCTGAACTAGATATCGACTTAATTAAAGAATTTATCCAAGATACAGTTTCAAATATTGAACTTCCTACGCCAGTAGACGGCAAGGATGCCGATCCAGAGTTCATCAAGCAGCTTGTAACTGAAGCAGTTTCAGCCATTGAAATTCCGACTCCTAGAGACGGTATTGATGGCAAGAGCGTCGATATCGAAGAAATAAAGCAGCTTGTAACTGAAGCAGTTTCAGCCATTGAAATTCCGACTCCTAGAGACGGTATTGATGGTAAGGATGTTGATTTGGATACCGTCCGCTCAATAGTTCTAGACGAAGTTTCAAAGATAGATATTCCAGCCGGTAAGGATGGCAAGGACGGAATTGACGGTAAGGACATTGATCCAGAAGTTGTTCGCGATCTAATCATTACTGAGATTTCAAAGATAGATATTCCAGCCGGTAAGGATGGCAAGGACGGAATTGACGGTAAGGACATTGATCCAGAAGTTGTTCGCGATCTAATTATTACTGAGATTTCAAAGATAGATATTCCAACCGGTAAGGATGGAACTAACGGCGTTGATGGTAAAGATGGAATTGACGGCAAGGATGCCGATCCAGAGTTCGTCAAGCAGCTTGTAACTGAAGTTGTGGCCGCTATCGAGATACCAATTCCTAGGGATGGTATTGATGGTAAGAGTGTTGATATAGAAGATGTCAAGCAGCTTGTAACTGAAGCAGTTTCGGCCATTGAAATTCCGACTCCTAGAGACGGTATTGATGGCAAGAGCGTTGATCTAGATGAAATCAAGCGCATGATTCAGGATTCAGTCCTGACTATAGAATTGCCAAGCGTCAAGGATGGCGTTGATGGTAAAGATGCTGATCCTGAGCTAATTAAGCAGATAGTCAAGGAAGCAGTTGACGCTATTGATATTCCTTTGCCAAAGGAAGTTGATTTACAGGAAATCAAGGACTTCATAACGACAGAAGTTTCTAAGATAGAAGTTCCTGAAAATTTACTCAAATCATGGATCGATCAGGCTGTTTCATCTATTAAATTACCGGAAGTAGTAAACGGTGTTGATGGTAAAGATGGCGTTGATGGTAAAGATGGCGTTGATGGTAAAGATGGTAAAGATGGGAAGGACGGCGTTGACGGGAAAAGCGTCGAATTAGACGAAGTCAAACGCTTAGTTACAGAAGCAATTTCTGCAATTGAGTTGCCAATAGGCAAGGACGGTGCTGACGGAATCAATGGTAAGGATGCTGATCCAGAATTAATCGAAAGATTAGTAAAGGATGCAGTTGCATCTATTGAACTTCCTACACCAGTAGATGGTATCGACGGAATCGATGGTAAGGACGGCGCAGACGCCGATTACACTGTCATTGGTAAGTTGGTCACTGAGAAGGTTGCCGAGGCTGTAGAGTCCTTGCCTGTCCCTAAGGATGGCAAGGATGCTGACCTAGAGCAAGTTAAGTCCTTTATCAAAGATGAAGTCTCAAAGATTGAACTTCCTAAGCCAGAAATCGACTTAGATAAGATCAAAGAAATTGTTTCAGAGACAGTTTCGAATATTGAACTTCCTACGCCGGTAAATGGTGTGGACGGCAAGGATGCTGATCCTGAATTGATCAAGCAATTGGTTTTTGATGCCGTATCAGCCATTGAAATTCCAACCCCTAGAGACGGTGTTGACGGTAAAAGTATTGAAATCGAAACTGTCAAAGAATTGGTCAAGGAAGCCGTTGCCGAAATCGAAATCCCAACCCCTAAGGATGGTATCGATGGCAAGAGTATTGATCCTGAAGCTGTCAAACAATTGGTTGATGAAGCTATCAAGGCAATCCCCGTTCCAAAGGATGGATCGAATGGCAAGGACGCCGACCCTGAATTAGTAAAGAGCTTAATCGATGAAGCAATTTCAAGATTAACTATTCCTAAAGCTAAAGATGGTGTTGACGGGACTGATGGAAGAGACGGTTTAGATATCGAAATGCTTCCTGAAATTGATTTCAATAAAAGTTATCCAAGGAATACTTATGCAGAACATGATGGGGGAATTTGGCGTTCTTTTGAAAAGACGCACGGTTCTCGTGGCTGGGTCTGTATAATGGATAGCATTAAGACCGTCGAAATCGTTCAACATGATGATGAACGTACATTCTCAATTAAGGTTATTAGATCAAGCGGAAAAATCAATGAAAATGAATTCGTTATGAATTCAATTCTTGATAAGGGTGTATTCACTTCTGGTAAAACTTATGAAAAGGGTGATGCGGTAACTTTTGGTGGAAGTCTTTGGATCGCACAAGAAAAGACTATGAGCAAGCCGGGAACGGATAATACTTTCAGACTCAGTGTTAAGAAAGGCCGTGATGGTAAGGAAGTCGTAAAGGCTCAGCCAATTAATAAACCGTTTAAATTGGAAGGATAATTCATGGCAACTCTCGTTACTTTAGAACAAGCTAAGAATCAACTAAGAGTAACTTGGAATGATGAAGATGTTCATATTCAATTTATGTTGGATGCGGCTGAAGGGGCCGTACTAGATTATATTAAAAAAGACTATGAATGGACGGCGCTTACGTGCCCTCCATTCATAAAATTAGCAATTCTTGTAGTCTTGAGTACATATTTTGATCCATATCGAGACGGTGACGATTTTGATAACGATAAAGTTGCGTATGGATATTTACCTCCTGCCGCGACTGCATTATTACATCGATATAAAACCCCTGCGATGGCGTAAGGATATAAAATGGCAAAACAAAGAAGAACATCAACCCGGAATACCATTTCAGGCGCTCTTCGCTCATATGTTCATTTTCAAAAAAGAGCTACAGCAGATGACGGTTTCGGAAATCAGGTTCCGGGCGGCGCATTTCAAACCCAATTTTCAGTTTATGCTAATCTTAGGCCATTGTTAAGAGGTAGTTCAAGCGGAGTTGAAGCAATATTCGATGATAAGATTCAAGGACGGCAACCATTCTTTATGACTGTCCGAAATTCTTCTCAATTATCTCCTGTCACAATTGCATGGAGAGTCGTAGATGCCAGAAATGCAAACCATATATATAACATCGTAAGTCCGCCGACTGATCCAGATAATAAGGGAATGTGGGCAGAAATGATAATTATACAGGATAAGCCTTCATAATGGCCAGAGTTAAAATGAGCGGCTTAGATAAACTTAATCGAAAATTATATCGATTACCACAAGCTGCAAAAGATGAATTAGCTAAAGCAATGGAAGCCGGAGCGAAAGAAATTGTCGCTTTGGCTAAAACTTTAGTTCCAGTAGGTAAAAGCCCGCCGACTTATGCTGGGAGTAATAATCCAAATGCTCTTAAGAATAGTATTAATTGGACTTGGGGCGAAGCTCCTAAAGGAAGTATCGTTTTAGGGACTATACGCCCCTCAGGCAATAGTAAAGCAGATGATTTAAAAATTACTATATACGCGGGTGATGACGAAGCTTTCTATGCAAGATGGGTGGAGTTCGGTACTCGATCCCACGGCATTGACGCCAAAGCTAATAATCCGGGAGGCATGAGTAGAGGCCAAAATAATTTTGGACGACATGTAGATCATCCGGGCGCGAAAGCCACTCCTTTCTTTTTCCCAGCTTACAGAGCTTCTAGAAAAAGGGTTAGAGCTAGACTTTCAAAAGCGATCACAACCTCCGTCAAAAAAGTCGCAAAGTCAGGATAAGATATGGACCCTAGTTTAGAAATTATGACAAAAATCATTACTCTGCTGAAAACAGATACAGCGGTGTCAGGATTTGTCGGGAATAAGGTATACGACAGAGTTCCAGAAGATCAAACTGGTGCTTCTTTAGTTCCTTCTCCTTATATAAGCGTCGAAAGCCCTAGCACAACCTATGATGATTATGATTGTATTGATGCAACAGCAATTTCGATACAAATCAATGTCTACTCGTGGGGAGACGGAGAAGCATATTCATCTGTACAATGTCGAAAGATTTGTAAGGCAGTCAGAAAAGCTTTAAACAAAGTAGAATTCGAATTAACTGTAAACGGATTCGTCACTTCTAATCATCTATTAACAAGAGTTATCCGAGGTCGAGACGGTATAACAAATCAGGGCACTTTAATCTTTGAATTCTTAGTTGACGAATTAGAGTAATTTGTTAGAATTAAAGATTTTTCTTGACTTTTTAATTTATATATGGTATAACCCAATGGTCAAATTCTCAAAACCGATTGGGTTTTGATTGATACCATAAACCCAACAACTATAGGAGAATATTATGGCAGCAGCAACTACTTTAAAGGGCGGAAAGGTTCGGGTTCTTATTGCCGATCCAGCCGTCATACCCCTTGTTTATGAAGCCCCATGCGGCTTCTCTTCACGTTCCATTACCTTTACCAAGGGATTGGAAGAAGTCAACGTTCCAGATTGTGATGATCCAGATAAGATTGACTGGATCGGACGTGATGCCGTCAGCCTGTCTATCTCAGTTAGTGGAGAAGGCGTATTAGCCTACGAATCTACTGATACTTGGGATGAAGCTTGGCTTAACATTGATTCCGTTCCAGCTAGAATTGAAATTGAATGGCCTCTTAAAACAATCGTGTGGACAGGTCGCCTTCATATCGAAAGCCTAGAAATGGCTGGAACGAATGGACAAAGAGTCACCCTAAATGTCTCGATGCAGTCGGATGGCGAATTCGTAAGAACTGAGACACCAGCAACCTAAGGATTTTAAATGAGCCGCGATGCGAGCGTGGGTCTAGATTGGGCGGATGGGCATTATACATTCAGATTATCTTGGGGTCAATTAATTGAACTACAAGAGAAATTGGATGCAGGCCCATCCTATATTTTAGACAAACTCTGGAAAAACGAATGGAAAGTTCAATATATTTCAGAAATTATAAGATTAGGGCTTATTGGTGGGGGAGAAACACCCACAAAAGCTTTATCCTTAACTAAAAATTATGTTCAGGATAGACCACCATTAGAAAACTTATCTCTATCACAAGCCATCTTGGCAATCGCTTTAACAGGAGCGCCAGATGAAGAGCCGGGGGAAGCCCAAGCGGCACAGATACTGACAGAATCGATAACCTCCCTAGAGGTAAAATAAATATATCGTTTCTGTTCGGAACTGGTGCCGCTATTGGGTATACTCCGAAACAAGTAAAAGAATGCTCTATCTATGAATTTAATGCAGCCGTTAAAGGTTGGGTAAGAGCTAATACGCCAAAAGAGAAGGGCTCGTTTGAATCCGAAGAAGAAAAGGATGCTGTCTTTGCTTTCGTACTAGAGGCTCAAGCTTCCAAAAGGAAAGTTAATACTTCAAATAAGGTTTATTTATGGGACGGTAAAATTTTTACGGTGGATAGAATTGTCCATTTCGTTGCTGACGAATTAACTACTAAACCGCCCAAAGATTTAAATAAGATGTTCCAGAAAAAGAAAGAATAAAGTGGCAACGAACGAAGAGCTAGCTCGCCTTATTGTTTCCCTAGAGGTTACAACCACGAAGTATTATAATGCTTTGCGTAAAGCGCAGCAGCAAACAAATAATGCTGCAAATGGCATTGAGAAGCGTCTTATTGGAATGTCTACTAGGATAGATAAAACTTTTGCCAATCTCGGTCAGCGCTTGTCAGCTAATTTGACAGGTCCGCTCGCTGGGGTTGGCGCTGCTTTTTCTGTTAGAGAAATTGTGAAATATGCAGATACTTGGACAGAGGCAGGAAACCGAGTCCGAGCCTCCGGTGAAATCATTGGAGTTGCGGGACGATCATTAGAAGAAATTCGTCAAATTGCCGACGACTCTCGTGCAGGATTCAATGAAACGGTTCAGCTTTATTCGCGTATTTTAAGATCGGCTGGCGATGTCGCTTCTTCAGAAGTTCAGATTGCAAAGGCAACTGAGCTTGTTTCGAAGGCGTTCAAATCGGGCGGTGCCGCCGCCTCAGAAATGAATGCTGGTATCTTGCAGCTATCTCAGGGCCTAGGCTCTGGTTTTCTACAGGGTGACGAACTTCGATCTGTGCGCGAAAATGCGCCTGTTCTAGCGAAGGTTATTGCTGACTATTTTGGCGTTACAGTTGCCGGTTTGAAGGAACTGGGTTCTGAAGGAAAGCTTCAATCAGCAGAAGTATTCAAGGCGATTCTATCTGGCGAGAAATTGATCGGTGCTGCATTTAATACGACTAATAGAACAATTCATGATAGTATTACGCTAGTCGAAAATGCTCTTATCCAGTATATCGGTTCGGCAGATAGATCGAATGGTGTCACTGCTCAGCTTACAGCAGGACTCAGCGCTTTAGCCGATAACTTCGATACAGTTGCAGACGGGGCCGTTGCCTTAGCCGCAATCATTGCTGGCGCGTTAGTCGGCAGGGGTATCGTTGGGATGATTGGTGCCCTAGGATTAGGAATCAATTCTCTCAAGACGTTTACGGCGGCTTTACAGACTGCTCGCGCGGCAGGCGCAGGAGTGGGAGGGATATTTAGTGCTATCGGTGCCCTAGGGCCTCTAGCAATCATTGTAGGCGGTGCCGCAGCACTAGCTTTTCAGCAACTTAGTAGCAATGCATCTGAATCCGCAGCAAATATAGAAAGAGTTAAGAAAGAGCTTGACGATTTAAATCTTACGACAGATGTATATAAATCAAATGTAAGAGAAACTGTAGAGCAAACAGCAGCCTTGGCCGCAGCCGAAGAAAGATTAGCGGCGGCAAGAGCTAAGCGGGCTCTAAATGATACAACGCAAGGAAATGCAGGTACTAATTTTTATGATGCTATCACTGGCGGAACGTCTTCTCTAAATTCATTCCTTAGAAGAGTTAATACACAACTATCTGATGAATTTTTTGGATTATTCGTAGATCAGGCTTCTAGGGCTGGAAATCAGGCAATGCGTAATTTAGCGCAAGGCGTGTTAGATGGAACTATTACTACAAGGGAACAGATTCAATCAGCGCTTCAGTCTATCGCTGAATTAGATTTGAGTGAAACTAATCTTGAGGATTTAGAAAGACTTGTCGTTCTATTAAACAATTTTGAAGCTGCTAATATAAGTACTCAAATCCATGTTGACACCACTGAAGTTACTGAAGCTGCTGATGCAGTGAAGGCTTTAGGTGAAGACTTAGATACTTATTTAGGCCATGCAGATATTTCATCAGAATTAAGAGCGCAGTTAAAGTCCATTATTGAAGACTTTGATGGAACTGAAGCCTCTGCTAAGGAAGCTAAGGATGAAGTTAATGCACTTGCAGCAGCTAATCCTGATTTAGCTGCTTGGATACCCGGAATCGTCGCTGCAATTGATAAGTTTATAGAATTAGCCGCAGCCGCAAGAATTGCCGCTGAAGCAGGAAGGGAGGCAGTTTCAAATGCTGCCTTCAGAACTGGCCTTAGGCGGCAGGCAGATTCTTACGTTGAAGGTTTAGAGAATAGAGGAAAAGAGGCAAAAAATACTGGGTCTTTCCTTACTGAACAAAACAGACAATTGTCTCTAAGTGAAAAAGAATTAGAGATTGAAGAAGAAATCGCCAGAGTTAAAAAGGAAGCCATTGCAGCAGAAGCTGTACTAACAGAAGAACAAATACGTCAACTTGCAATTCGAAGAATTAATCAAAAAGAGTCATTTAAAGACCCTAAGAAAGAAACTTTAAGTGCTACCGATAAATTTGATAATTCTCTTGAAAATCAAAAACGTCTCAATGAAGCTTTACAAGCGGAAGCTGAATTAATAAAATCTCTAAATCCTCTGGCTCAAGATTATACTCAAACTATTGCAGCGTGGAAATACGAGCAAGAGCTTCTAAATGAAGCAGAAAAAGAGGGCATAGAATTAACGCCAGCAAGAGTTGCAGCAATTAAAGAGATTGCTGCTGCAAGAGCAGAAGGTGATGCCGCTGTTGCAAGAAGCGAAGAAGCAAATCAGAAGCTCATAGATTCAACTCAAGAATGGTTTGATCTAAGTAAAACGGCGGTACGTTCTTTCATTGACGATCTTATTGAAGGTAAGACGGCGGCTGAAGCTTTAGGAAACGTCCTCCAACAACTAGGAAGTAAGTTAATTGATCTAGGTATCAATAGCCTATTTGGTAGCGGCTCGGGTGGAGATTTCGGTATCTTCTCCGGCCTATTTCAAGGAAGGGCGAATGGAGGTTCGGTTAAGGCCGGGACTCCTTACATTGTGGGTGAGCGCCGTCCGGAATTATTCGTTCCAAATCAAGACGGAATGATTATTCCTAAGGTCGGTGGAAGCGGGAGCGGAACAACTAGTGTTCCTGTTTCTATAAATATAGATGCTACCGGAGCGGATGAAGCTGGTTTGGCTAGACTTCAAAATGAATTAGTCAAGTTAAGAGCAGAGTTGCCCGGTGCAATTAAAGAAGTTGTCTCAAGAAGACCAAAGAAAGGCTGGTAAATGGCAATTACATATCCAATAGATTTGTTAGGCGATTTGCCCGGATGGTCAACTGAATTTAATTTGGTTTGGAGACAAGAACAATCAAGGCATGCCAGTGGGAGAACTAGAGTCAAAGATTTTGGCACTCCCATTTGGCAGGCCACTTTTCAGTCCAAAAATCTTAGCCCAAACGTTCTAGATCATTGGCGAGCAAGGCTTGAAACTTTAGAGAATGGACTAAAGACCTTCACTGGTTACCCATTAAGCCGATGCTGGCCGATCAAGCATCCAAATGGTATGGCTGTATCTACCGATGGATGGGTACTTGAAGACGGATATTGGGATGATGGAGGAGTCTGGAATGACACTATTCCATGGACTGGAAACGTTCTAACAGCCGGTCGAGTTAATTCAGTAAATGTCAATGGCAAGGCCTTGAGCTTAAAAGAAATAAGCTTTCTGGACTTATCTATTGGAGATTTTATTAGCATTGAAAATCATCTATACCAAGTTGTGGAAGATGTCGCAGCTATCGGAGAAACGGGAACTACCGCAGAATTTGAAGTAAGGCCACATCTTAGTGTTTCAACGGCTGTAGATGATGTTGTTAAGATCAATAAGCCTAGTTGCTTAATGACAATTGTTCCCGGATCAATTTCAACTAGTTCCGGGTTAAATGGACGCGGATCAATTTCTTTTAAAGCAATAGAAGCAAGAGGATAATATGCCCACACCTATTAATGTTGGCGACAGTCAAGCAATCGTTAGACAAAAGATACTAGATATCTTAGCCTATCATAATTTGTCGGTTGCCGAGATTACATCTTGGGGCGTGGCTAGATCACGTCTAAACTTTGCGGCTACTTCTTTATCATTGGCCACTTTCGCCAATACTGAAGTGGGATCAACAGTAAGAGCTAAGATAAATGCAATCAATTCTGCACCTGCCTTGTCCGCACCCGCGAATACGGTCATTCCTGCAATTACAGGTACGGCAGAGTTAGGAGAGATTCTTACCGCTTCTGATGGAACTTGGACTGGATATCCAAACCCTACTTTCGCTCGTCAGTGGAAACGGGATGGAGAAAATATTATAGGAGCAACAACTTCTTCTTATACTTTAATTGAAGATGATATAGGATCGGAGATAACATTCTCCGTTACGGCTACTAATAATCAAGGAACATCTACCGCAACTAGTATAGAAACAGATGCTGTGGTTGCAACCCCAGAAAATAAGACCCTGCCAACGATAAGCGGCGATGCAGCTAATGGTGAAACTTTAGTTGCAGAAGATGGTTCATGGATTGGATATCCAACATTAATATATTCATATCAATGGAAAGCTGATGGAAATAATATAGTAGGTGCTACTTATAATACTTTAATTTTAAATAATTCTCAAGTTGGAAAAATTATTACTATTACTGTGACTGCCACCAATTCTCAAGGATCGGATTCGGTTACGTCAGATGCAACAGATGAAGTAACCTCTGAACCTATAAATACGGTTGCTCCTACAATTACAGGAGATACATATCCGGGACAGGTTCTAACAATTAATAATGGGACTTGGGTTGGATACCCATCAATTAATTATACTTATCAGTGGAAGCTAGATGGTTCTGATATAATTGGAGAAACCGGTTCTACTTATACAATATTAGAATCTGATCTTGCTCATGAAATTAGTGCCGAAATTACTGCAACTAATGCGATTGCTTCTACGTCAATTGAGACTATTGAATATAATATAGCTCCTAATTGGGCGCAAGGTGTAAATTTATGGAAAGATTTCATTGAAAATATCGGAACGTCTGAAACGGTTAATGATGCTCATCCGACCGAGCTTTGGGCTCCTAATGATGACAATACTTTTGTCAGAGTAGGAGTAAACGAATTAACTTTAACAGATGATGGAATTATTTCTACGCCTAGTAGAACTAATTTATTAAGAACTTCCGCAAATTTCTCGCCGTTGGGCGACTCTTTTTGGTTCAATCAAAACACGATGACTATAGGAAGTTCGGTAAATAGTATATTTGATGTCAGTGGTGATGCACGACCTCATACCGGAACTGATGTTATATCTCAAGCGAGAACTCAATCATTCACTTTAGCAGTATCAACCGTTTATACTTTTTCAGTAATAATTGAAAATGTAGATTCTCTTGTAACTGCTATAGGAATTGGCGATTCGACTCCGGGGGCTATCGCATTCTGGAGAGGTAGAATCGTCTATACATGGGAGACGAATTCCATAACCGCTCCCCAACCTGGATATTCTGCCCCTAAGGTATATGATATGGGTATAGGGCCTAATGGTGGCGCTCTAAGAAGACTTGAATTGTCTATTCAAACCCATGAAGTAAATACTTCTTATGCTTTTTATTTATATCCTACCGGAGACGGTGCAAATAGTAAGACAGCAATTTTACATCATGCTCAATTTGAAGCAGGAAATTATGCTTCTCCTCCAATATTAACTACTAACGCCTCTGCTATTGGGAATGGCAATAGAATTAGCATTGATATTACTGGAAGAGCTACTGAAGGCGTTGCTGGTGTTGTTCAATTTGAATTGAAGAATAATATCTTAAATATAGCAAGACATTGTACCTTTACTAGTGGGACTAGTGCCAATACTGTAGATTTAGCTACAGGCTTCTTAACTCCGAGCTTAACAACTTTTTATCAATTCAGAATTAATAAAAATTCTCAATCAGAAAGTTCAGGTAATACTGTAATCAATGTCGTTCAGGGCTTGACTACTATTGCATTTGCCGCAGGCCCAGATTATGCCAAATATTTAGTAGTTGGTAGAGGGGTATCTCCGTTAGATACGATAGTGGATTATCCCGGAGAGAACTTAACTACCCTAGGTATCGGAGGATACGGTTTCGCTAACGGTAGTAATGCTTTCTCTGCTACTAAAAAATTGGCTTTAAGGTTTGGACCAGTAAATGACGATGTATACAACGAAATGGTTGCGTTAGCTCAAATAGCGGCGGTTTCATAATGAAAGATTATTTAGTTAATGTAACAGATGATAATCTGGATTGGTTGGAAGATATACCCATCGAATGTTCATATATAGAAATAGATGCTTATATTTCCGATGAAATCATAGATATATCAGATAATGTATATGTGCCTCCCGTCAAGGCAGAGGGTAGATGGTTTTTAGTATTCATCCATTACGGCTTTGAACCTCCTACCACTATGATGCAATATGTAAAATCTAAAGGTAATAGAGATACAGGATTGTTCTTACCGGATGAAATAACTTCTCTAAGCGAGGTATGGTCTGGAATGAAAATTTATAAATTATAAGAGGACAATATGCGTTCAATTTCTACAGATAACCAAACTGCACTCAACGCAAGACAATTGGTTGCTAGAGATTTTCTTTGGATAGTTGCCAGAAATAGAGAAACTGGAGAAGAAGAACCTGTAGGCTTTTGGTCAGATATTGAGAACGTAACTGGCGTTCAAGTAATCGAACCAGAAACGGGAGATACGGTTTCTAGAACTTATTACGGTGCGGGTGGCCTGATTTCGATCAGTGCCATTCCAGCCGTCTCGGTCCTTCAAGTGAATGATATTGATATTGAAATGTCTCAACTTGATGAAATGGTTGAAGAGGCAATCAGACTCTATGATATAAAACAAGCCAAGGTTGAAGTTCACCGAGGCTTGTTCGATCCGGACAGTCGTAAGTTAGTTGCTCCCGCTTTGTTACGCTTCGCTGGATTCGTCAATCTGGTAAGAATCAAGACGCCAGCAGAGGGAGATAATGGTGGGGTGATGCTTCAGTGCGTATCTCATACACAAGAGCTAATGAGGGCTAACCCAGCCACTAGAGCGCATGAGGATCAACAGTTACGATCTTCGGATGATTTTTTTAAAGATACCGCTGTGGTTTCTGAATGGGATTATGAGTGGGGAGAAATTCCGCAGAAGCAGAAAACTAATACAAAGCCTCCCGGCTTATTCGGATGGAATAATTTCTTAGGATTCTTATAATGGATACACGATTAGCCACTTTGGAAGATCGATTTGAGGCTACTAAATTATTAATGGATTTTTACAAGGATGTTAACCCTCCATTTAAGACTAGCGCAGCTTGGGCAATGAATTTGTTTATCAGATGCGTAGAGGATGAAGATAAAATTGCAATTATCAAAGATGGCGGAATTTTGCTAGCGGCATATGGTCCTGCTTTACTTGGCCCATACGTTCAAGCTTATGAAATCATATGGTGGGTCGATCCGGAGAAGCGGGGAAACTCGATAAGTATGATCAATTTATATGAAGCTTGGGCAAAAGATAAAAAAGTTTCATTAATAGAATTAAAATCATTGACAAAGTATCAAAAAACAGGTATAATGTACAAGAAACTAGGTTACGATCAAATAGAAACTAGCTGGACAAAAAGATTGGATTGAAATAAATGGCAGTTTTTACCGCTATCGGAGCTTCGCTAGCTACTGGTCTAGGGTTTGCTACAGGAACATTGGGATTTACTTTCGTTTCTGGCCTTACAGCCGGAGCCTTGCAGATAGCAGCCGGTATCGGTCTAAGCCTAATAGGTAAAGCTTTAGCTGGTGAACCAAGCAAGACCAAGTTCGGTATTCAATCTCAGATACAGGGCGGCGATAACGTTCCCCGGTCTATTCTTTTTGGTTATAATTGTACAGCGGGTTCCATTGTTTATGTAAATACTTGGGGCAGAGTAAATAACCTAAAGAATGCATATCTTACTCGCGTCATTGCTTTGTCGGATTATCCGATTGCAGGATTGCAAGGCGTCATCATAGATGAAAAACCTGCGACTCTTTTGACTGGCTCGCCTCACGCTGATTTTGGATATCCTGTCGAGGAATATCGGAAGAATAGCCGTGATCATATGTGGGTCAAGTTTTATGATGGTACGCAGATTAGTGCCGATCCATTTCTGACTGGAACGGTTGCAAGTGCCTCGCGCCCATGGGGTACTAACCGCATTGGCGACGGAGTCGCGTATGCAATTGTAACTTGTCTCGCTCCAGAGAGAGACGATGGAGAAGAGAAGCCGTTGTTCTCCGGAACTCCGACAATCAAATTTATAACTTATGGCGCAAAGCTATATGATATAAGTCTAGATAGTACGGCAGGCGGGTCTGGAACACATCGCTACAACGATAAATCGACGTGGGGCGGTCCCGGAGACTTCCTTCCTTCAGTTCAAATCTACAATGTACTTAGAGGAATATTCTACAACGATCTATGGTTATATGGACTTCAGACAACGACTGCTTACCAGTTACCGTCTCAAGCTTGGATCGATGTTATTAATAAGAATAAGGAAGAGGTAGAAGGCGTAGATGGTTCGGAGCCATTATATCGTAGCGGCGGAGAAATCCAAGTTGGCGCTCAGATAAAAGATACAATAGAAGCTTTCTTGACTGCATGTCAAGGCAGATTAAGTGAAATCGGCGGCGTATATAAATTAAATCTAGGTGAACCAGAGCCTTATGTTCTAGAAATCACTGATAATGAGATATTAACCAGCGAAGAACAAAGCTTCACCCCTTTCTATGGTCTAGAAGACACTATAACGGGTATACAGGCCAGTTATCCCAATCCCGGTGAGGGTTGGAACATGAAGACCGCACCACCCCTCGTAGACCCTGTTCTAGATCAACTGGCCGGTAACAGGCGGTTGATGGCAACAATCACATTAGATGTGGTTCCTTACGGCGCTCAAACGCAGCGATTGATGCGAGCGGCTTTAAATGAAGCCCAGAGAGCTAGACGCCATACATTTACACTAGGCCCTGAATATTGGGTTCTAGAGCCCGGCGATGTTATTCGTTGGACTAGTATCCGAAATGGTTATGTCGATAAGTTATTCAGGATAGATGGTGTATCTGATCAACCTGATTTAAATATTATAGTAGATATTACGGAAGTTGATCCTTCCGATTATGATTGGGACCAAGAAACAGACTATACGCCTGTTATCAATGGACCATTAGAGCTTAGCGTTGTACCTCCATTAGCAATGGTCGGATGGCAAGTTTATCCTGCTGCTATATATGATGATATAGGTAGAGAGAGACGCCCTAGTATAGAAATCGTCTATGAATCAGGTATTGTTGGTGTAGATAAAGTAAGAGTCCAAGTCCGTATCCCCGGAGAGGATTTGCCATTTATCGATACTGAATTTCCGTATGGAAGTCCATATAGAATTCAAATACCGGGCAACTTCCCTCCGAATACCGTCTATGAAGTTCGGGGCATCTTCGTTCTAACTGGTGGCGGTCAGGCTGAATGGTCCGATTGGCTACAAGTTACGACTCCTGATGTTAAATTTATCGCAGGAGAGGATTTCGATCCATATTCCGGTGTTGTTGATTTTGATACCATTGGTCCCGGCTTATCTGCATGGATCGAATGGATGGGTCAATCACCTAGAGAATTAATGGAAGCTATTCAGGATACAGCTACTTATGCAGCGGATCAAGAACATGCGAATAGTATTCAATTTCAGGAAGTGCGTTATGAGTTAGGCCAATCATTTGGTCCATTACAAGCTAGTTTCCAGCAAGTTATTACTGTTGCGATTATCCCATTGCAGGATGAAGTTGCAGCTTTGGCAGATTGGGTAACCCAATTGTCTGCTGGTGATGGTGAGGATGTAAGCACAGCCAGATTCAGAATGACCGCTTTGAGTGGTCCTACCGGATATGCTCGAATAGGTGCTGAAACTCGTGTGGATGCGGAAGATGTTTGGCGCGGAGCTTCTTGGTATCTTGATACTCCGAATGATCCAGAACTACCGACTCGGTTTTTAGTTCTGGCTGATCAATTCATTATAACAGATGGTACAGATGTTGAAGCTCCATTTATTTTCGAGGCTGGTGAGGCCAAGATGACAGCGGCTAGAATTGGAACGATTAAGGCTGGAAGAATCCAAAGTACAAGTGGAACTAGCTTCTGGGATTTAGGAACAGGTGCATTTAGGATTGCAACAGCATGACTGTAGTTTTTATGACAAACCCTGCCACCGGGCATTGTGCTTTATACGATGAAGCACCCGGTGGCGGTGATCCTACTGATACAGGATCATTAAGGAATAGACCCCTTATTTCTCCTAATAGTTGGTTAGCTAATATTTATTTTCATACGGCATTGGACAATTTAGAAGTTTTTTCTTCAACTAGCTTGTTGGTGAACCATGCATTGGTGGCTGGAACAGCCAGTACTACCGTAGGTGGATCAAATACTGCATTCGGTGAATCTAGTGGAAATAAGCAGACTGGCGTAACTTATGGTTTCACTACAACTTACGTCTTAACTACCCATAATTTAGGATATATTCCAGACTTCCTCTGTATAGTTGATGGTCAAGCAGTATTTGCCGGTAAAATAATTCAGAATAATGCAGATGGTCGAGCTAGATATATCACAGCATATGCAACTACAACGCAGATAATACTTCATCAATGGTGTAGCGTATCGGCATCAGATTTAGCCGCATTAAGTAAAACTTACAGCACTATAGTTTTCAGACAACAACGTTCTATTTCGGGAAATAATTTGATAGATTTTGATCCATCGACTGGAATTGTTGAAATGGGAAGAAATAGATTTAAAAGCGATAGACGATACTTACAGGTTGTGCCGGGAGGAAGCCCGTTCGCAATTGCTTACGGTAAAACTTTAGATTTAAAAAGAGGATCAATAAGAGTGGTTAATCCAGACGGAACCTTTTTAGAGCCGATTTCTCCGAGTCAATCTAGCAGGTTTGTAGTTAGATATAGAAATCATGGTGATTGGGCTTTCTATACTCCTGCATTTGGAGCAACTATGGGATATGATGGAACATTCACAGGACCAACTCAAATCATGGTGCAAGCACCATGAAGGGATTTGATATTGATCCGGATACAAATCGAATGTCTATAATAAATGATAGTAGAACGGTTACTACTACTGAAGGGACTCTGATTTGTTTGTTACCAACTGTCTATTCGTTTCTAGGACAAACGGTTACGTTTCCAGATTTTTCGAAAGATATAGCTTATATACATACTCAAGATTTAGATAGTAATTTTGAATTTTTCTTTTCGTTTGGAGAAGGTTGTTCTGTATTTATAACTGCTATCCCACAAGAACTTTCAACCAAAACAACATTGATGGCGGCTCCGGCTGGTGCTGATTTCTTCATTGGTCATGTTAGGTTAAGTAGAACTACTGCTCCGGCGAGTACATGGCAACAAGAAACTATCGGTGTATTACCCGTACAGAATCAATGGATTAATACGGCTGGTGCATTTTCGACTTTAGTTGAAGCTCAGTGGGGAATGGCGAGAGCTTTTCATATATATATAGATTCTTCTAATAATTTGGTTATTGAAAGACAGCAATCCGTGGGTACTGCTGCTGGTGGATATGGTTCATGGCAAGGGCCTATCTCGCAGGGTTATAGGGGTTCGGGAAGTATAGTGGCTAGAACTACACAAGGAATGCCCATATTTGCTCGTGCAGGTGCTAAAGCTAGAGGTTATATTGGTACTAATAATCCGCAAGTAGAGTATAGAATAAATAATGGAAGTTCTTCTTGCGCTTCCAGCGATGTTACCAATTATACTTCAGTTTATACAGTCGATGTTGTCGGTCGGTTCGGCAGACGTTCATGAAAGGAAATATTTAATAAATGGCAATACCTTCAGATTATACGTCTGGGACAATTACCTTAAATAACGGATCGTTGGCGTTTGAAGGAACGGGAACGGGGTGGCTAGCTGCTGACTTTCAAGAGGGTGATATCCTCATTGATATCGAAGGGGCTACTGAATTCTGGGCAGTTATATCTAGCATCGAAAGTAATACATCTGGTCTATTAACCCGCCCATGGGAAGGTCCAACATTAGAAGATGTTGGATATAGAATGCGGTATCAATGGGATAGTGCCAGAGTCACTGCTCAATCGGCACTACTCCGTGAAGAATTAGGGAATGGAAACATCCAAGCCCTTGCGGCTTTAGAGGGAGAAGTCGATAAAGTTCCTATGTTCACTGGACCGGGAGCTATGACGCTTGTTGACAGATCGGAGTTCGGCGGCGGTGTCCATTATGATGTGACTGTTGATACTTTATCTGAACGGGATGCTTACGATAATGAACCTTTGGGATTTGGCGTTCTAGTTACAGATATCGGTAATGGTAGATCGGCAATTTATACTAAATTAAGTAATGACGATGGGGACTGGTCAGGAGCGGCCTACATAACTGGCGCTCCCGGTCCTACAGGACCGCAGGGAGTCATAGGTGCGACTGGTGCGACTGGTGCGACTGGTGCGACTGGTGCGACAGGCCCTATTGGTACAACTGGTCCAATTGGATTAACTGGTGTCACAGGACCAGTGGGTGCAACTGGTCCAACTGGTATTCAAGGGGATGAGGGAGGTATAGGCCCAACTGGCCCTACGGGGTCTAGTGGTCCTACTGGCCCTATCGGACCAACCGGCGCTACTGGTCCTATCGGCGCTACTGGTCCTATCGGAGTCACCGGACCTACAGGGCCAGTAGGCGTTACCGGACCTACGGGTTCGACCGGTCCTACAGGTGGAATAGGCGTCACGGGCGCTACGGGTATAGGCGCTACGGGTGCAACCGGACCTACCGGTCCCACTGGTCCCGTGGGCGCTACTGGTACTGCTGGCGATAGCTTTGAAGTGGATGCAACTGGTCTATTATCTGGAAGAAGCACTTATGATGCACAACCAGCCGGATTCTCCTATTTGGCCACTGATACAGGAGAATTATATATCCGTCAAGGGGCTTCAGGAAATTGGTCAGATGCCATTCCATTCGGAACGGGTCCGCAAGGTCCGACTGGTCCAATCGGCGTAACTGGTCCGACTGGTCCGACTGGTCCAATCGGCGTAACTGGTCCTATTGGTATTACAGGTGCAACTGGTCCAACCGGTCCAACTGGTCCTATTGGTGTAACCGGACCAGTAGGTGTTACCGGTCCAACCGGTCCAACAGGCGTGATCGGCCCAACTGGTGTTACCGGACTTACAGGCCCAACTGGTGCTACAGGCCCAACCGGTGTGGGTGCTATTGGTTCTACTGGTCCTATCGGCGTAACTGGTCCTACTGGTCCTACAGGCCCAACTGGTATTGGTGCAACTGGTGCTACAGGCCCAACTGGCGTATCTAATGGTTTTAATTATCTTTTTAATACTAGTACCTCTAATGCTGACCCCGGAACGGGAAAATTGTCGTTCAACACTTCTACATTATCGAGTGCTGTATCTTTATATATTTCTGAAACTACAAATTTGGGACAGGTTATCACTGATTACTTATCCTCATGGAGCAATAGTACAAATTCTCAGAAGGGTTACATAACTTTTATTAATCCTAATGATCCAACTAATTTTGCTGTGTTTTTTATATCAGGAAATTATACAGATAACGGAACATGGAACACTTTTCCAGTTGGGTATCAATCGGGCGGTGGATCATTTGCAAATAATGATCCGGTTAATGTTAGCTTTTCTAGAACTGGAAATATAGGAGCGTCAGGAGTCGCGGGAGCTACGGGTCCATCTGGCGTAGCCGGTCCAACTGGACCAACTGGACCAACTGGACCTTCAGGTGTTGGGTCTACAGGCGCTACAGGTCCATCTGGTACGGCAGGCTCAACTGGACCAACTGGTGCAAGTAATCTAATTGCCGTGTTTACAGCTTTATCAAATACCCCTCCAACAACGAACTATGCAACGATTGACACTAGAAATAATCATCCTGTTCTAGATTTTGATACTACGACACAAGAGGCTGCTGTCTTTGCGGGTGTAATTCCTAGCGCTTATGGAACCAGCGGTTTCACTGTGACTATAATAGCTTCTCTTGCAACAGCAACTTCCGGTACTCTTGGTTGGGATGTGGCATTTGAAGATTTAGGAGGTCAAGATATCGACTCGGATGGATTTGCCACCGCTAAAGTTGCAACAGCCGCAACGGTTCCCGGAACTTCCGGCGTGCCCATGGTTCATACACTTACTTTCTCTAATTCTGAAATCGACGGTTTAGCCGCTGGTGATGCTTTTAGAGTTAGATTACGAAGAGACGTTGCTAATGATAACGCCGCCGGTGATGCTGAATTCTTGCGTATGTATATCAGAATAACTTAATGGAGAATAGAATGAAATTATCTGGCATTGTAGCAATTCTGGATGAAAATTTAGAATACATCGAAGAATATAGAGATTTGGGGCCAGAGCCTGTAGCTGTAAAAAGGAACAGGGCTTTGCCTGTAACAGACATCTATTCACTATTATTGGAACATCAGGAATATGGAGAGCCATCCGTCTCGATAGATAATATCGGGACGGATGAAGCTACAGTTACTAGAACGTTCCCTGCCATTGATACAGTTGTCGAAGATCAAACTTCGGAACAAAAATTAGCAGCGTTTCTAGAACAGAATCCAGATGTGTTAGATTTAATACAACTTACCCCACCTGAAGGAGATTAAAATGAAGTTGAATGGTAATTTTTTCTCTAAGGTAAAGGCAGCATTATTTGCAGGTCAATTGACCCAAGGTCAAGTGAATGCAATGAATTCAATATTTAATGCATGGGAACAAATAGATGGTAAGAGTTTAGACTTACTTGCCTTCTCTCTCGCCATTACTTATCATGAAGTAGGGCTCAACCTTGTGCCCATCGAAGAAAATTTGAAATATAGTGCTAAACGAATTATGGAAGTTTGGCCCTCTCGCTTCAAGACATTAGCAGCCGCGCAGGCTGTTGCTAATAGCCCTCAAAAGCTCGCCAATAAGGTCTATGGCGGGCGCTTGGGAAATACTGGATCGAACGATGGTTGGCTCTACCGAGGCCGTGGCTATTCGCAGATTACAGGAAAAGAAAATTATGCCAAGTTCGCTAAACTTCTGGGCTTAGACTTGGTAAATAATCCAGATTTGGTTCTAGACCCAACTGTAGGAGCAAAAATTTTGATCCTAGGAATAAGAGACGGATTATTCACAGGAAAGAAGCTTTCAAATTATAAAACATTTGAAGGCGCAAGAGCAACAGTAAATGCCGATGGTTCAAGAAAAACTAAAAATGGAAAATCGACAGTCGGAAAGGATATTTCAGGATACGCTAATAAATTCAAGACATCATTAATTGATGGAATTGATAAAGACGGTACAGTAACGATACCAACAACTCCTGATCCTAAACCAGTTACTCCCACAAACCCACAGAAGCCAACCAACTTGATTGAATTAATTATTAATTTTATCAAGGCAATTTTCGGGAGAAAATAATGCAATATATATATGAAACTTTTGTAAGATGGCGTACATGGATTGTCAATGCATTCTTTGCAATTGTCCTTGTGCTTCCGGATTTGCTTCAAGCTCTCTTGGGATTCAATTGGGGAGAATTAGTGCCTCAACAGTATATGCCATGGGTGACTCTCCTAATCGTTGTTGTCAACGTCTGGATGCGACCACGCCCGGCTGTAATCAAGACCGATCCGGAAGTTAAATTTCAGCAATTAGTAAATGATATTAAGGATGCTGATTACGAAACTGGAGACATGAAGTGAAATGGCTCTTCGACTTACTTCAAGGAAATATAGTTAAACAATTTACCGACCCTCTGTTGCAGGCTTATCAAGCCAAGTTAAATGCAACTAATGACAAAGATAAATTGGAAGCAGAAAAAGATATCTCGCGCATTGAAGCTGCGCGGGATATCGCAGTAGTTGAAGCTGGCAGGCCTTGGTCCGCTACTAGCATTGGCCGGTGGTTGATCGTAGTCCCTTTCGGTATTTGGTGGATGGCAATTTTTGCAGTTCAGATAATTAATCCGACATTCGGATTGAATTTCGTAGTAATTGATGTTCCTTCTCATATTTACGAAATGGCAAAAATTCTAGTCCCTGCTATTGTAATCGCTGATTCAAGCGCTTTGATTGCAGGAAAATTTAAGAAATGACATTATTTTTAAGAATCAAAGAACGGTTTCCAGCTAGAGCATTAGAATGGTTTTGTGGTGGGCTCATTTTGGCATTAGGATGGACCATGTTGTTATTACCCGGTAGTTTTGATAGGCCGGGTTTACAAAATTTCGTAGATTTAATGCCACCAATATCATGGGCTTTCTCAGGACTTGTATTAGGATGTATGCATATTGCTGGCCTAGTTTTAAACGGGCATCAACCAAAGATATCTATTCCATTAAGATTAATATCTGCTGCATTAGGAGCCAGTTTTTTCGGACTCTTCGTTGGAAGATTTGCTGAAACAACAACTTCTGGTTCGGTTGCATTCGGGGTAATTACCTATTCAGCATTGGTGCTTGCACAAATCTACAATACCTTCAGAATAGCAGAAGATGCTAAAGAACAATTTTCAAGGAGGTAAGATGTTAGAATGGTTCCAGAACTTACATACTGAAGTTCAAGTTGCGATTGTAGCTCTATTCAGTGCCATAACAGTAACAATCCTTCCACTACTTAAAGGAAGGACACCCCCTAAAGAGCGTCAAGCCGAAATCGCAGGAGCCATTGTTGATAATGGCGCAATTTTAAAACTATCCGATGCCATCCATAGATTAGTCGATGAAATGGAATCCACAAGAGAGTCTAATGCAAGAAATGCTGATCGAATTGGCGACGAGCTAACCAGATTACGAGAAGAAATGATTCGTAGTGGAAAAAGGATTGACAATTAAAAAGATATGTGATAGAAAACAAGGGATTATCGGTTCTACTGGTAATCCCTATTTTTGTTAAGAAGGAATATATATGTCATATACACACGAAGAACTTTCCAAGGTGGCAGAGGCTGTTGAACGTCTCGGAAGCCAAAGGAAAGCCGCCGCTGAGTTAGGATTATCACGAAGAGCCTTGCAGCGCAGACTATATGCATTCAATAATGAATTCCATGATGATGATAATTTAGTAGATCGAGAAGCAGCAGAGGTTGGCTTCGATGCTAGTTCAGTTAATCATTATTGGGTGAAAACGGACAAAGGTTCGTATCATGTAAAGAATGATGTGCCTATTAATTATAACGAATTACGGGAGCGCTTCCTAGAAGATGCTGCAAATTATGCAATTCCTTATCCAACCAACAATTATGAACCTTATCTAGCCGCATTGAAGGATAAGCACCTTCTAATTATTGATATTGCTGATGCTCACTTCGGTAAACTTGCGGTTAAGGAAGAAACTGGCGGTGACTACAATCTGGATATTGCAGCCGCGCGTATGCGCGAAGGCGTAAAGAACTTGACTCTTAAAGCAGAGGCCCATGGGGTTGAAAAGATTGTTTTTGTTTTAGGGAACGATATTCTACATACTGACACTCCATTCCGTAAGACAACTTCCGGCACTCCACAGGATACCGATGGCCAGTTCTGGCAGGCGTTCCAATTAGCCAAGCGTTGTTATATTGCAGCGATTGAAGAACTTGCCTCAGTTGCACCAGTTCATCTAGTGTTTAATCCATCGAACCATGATTATGCATCTGGTTGGATGTTAGCAGACTCGGTTAGTTCATGGTTCTCTAAACATCCAAACGTCTATACTCAAGACGGTTCGCTGTCAATCAGCCACAGAAAATATATCCAGTACGGATCGAATTTGATCGGCTTCACTCATGGCGACGGCGCAAAGGAAACTGACTTACCGTCATTAATGCAATATGAAGCTAGAGCAGCTTGGGGTAATAGCCGGTTTGCATATTGGTATACACATCATTTGCATATAAAAGATCGAAAGGTTTACGGCACCAAGAAACATAATTTTAGAATCGAACGTGATCATATCGGTGTTACAGTATTACATACTGGAAATCAAATTTATCCAGATAATAATGTCTTCGTTGAAGTTGTGCGCTCGCCTTCTGAGTCAGACGGTTGGCATGATCGTAATGGATATAAGGGTAATGCTGCCATTGAGTGTTTCATGCATCACGTTGATCGCGGACAAGTAGCGAGGTTTACACATTATTTCTAATGGAGCGAGGGCCTGAACTTTTCATACCTTTAAAGGGATGTGAGACGATCATTCCTCACCCCTCACATATCTCTGAATTCGACAAAAACCATTATTGGGATCGAGGCGCAAGAGCCGCTTATGATGATATTCTGAATTATCTGAATACTTTAGAAGATAAGATGGTCGATAAATCAAAAATATATAAGGCGGTTTTCTCAATGAAACCTCCAAAAAGAATGGCCCGTTGAGAAATCAACGGGCCTTTTCTACGCATATTGTGCGTAGATTAGAGCATCTATTCTACGCATATTTTTCGATTTCATCTTCATTACGATTAAAAATAATGAGGCCAGAACGAATCGAATATCTGAAAGAATCTTTAGAAAATCTATCAAGAGAGAAACCTTCAATGATACCTATGTATCTTTCTTGGTTAACTGTAAAAATTACAGTTTCTCCTTGAATAAATTTAGTTTTATACTCTTGTAATATAGGAACAGATTTAGCGATTGAAAAATTATGCTTTTCAAAATCGAACTCTGCAAACCCTCCAGTTGGACCATTAGCACCCGGAGAATCGCTTACCTTATCATAATTACCTGAAGGACCAACCGGCCCTTTCGGTCCTTCAGTCTTCCATGCTACTTCATTGACTGCTTCCGCAGTCAACCCACTATGATCCTGATTCCATTTAATGAAGACTTCTTCTCCCGCTAGTTCAATTCCTTTATCATAAAGTGAGTCTGCCAAGGTAAATAAGTCTTCCGCTGTCCACTGTAAGAGAGTCTCTATCTCTATATGAACAGTGTTCTTATCATATGGATCACTGAATATTGAATACCAACAATTATTAGTGGTATAATTCCTGCCATCTGGATCAAGCATTAATATTCACTCGTATCAAGTATAGAAGCTCTCAATCCGCCGCTAAGTATAATCGGGGTTGCGTAAATTTTATTCTTCTTGAATAACTTCTTTAGCCGCTTCTCAACCTTCTTTACAGTTTCACTAGTCATTTCGTTTGGCGCTTCTATTACAAATATCTTAGTCATCTTCTTCTTCCTTAAACATTAATCTGATATCATCGAGTGTTAACTTGGCTAAATCCTTCTTAGATTGCAAGTTTCGCAAGATTCTTCGGTCTATTCCGCCCTTACACACAAGATCGGTATAGAATGAGGTTGTCTCTCCATTGAGACGTGAGGTACGATCTTCCGACTGTGCGCGCAACAAACTGTTGTAGCTGTTCGAATAATAGATCGCCCGGTTGCAGACTTCTTGTAGTCCGTCCGTTCCCGTACCGGCTGCATCCGGCGTTCCGATTGCATACAGAACGTCAGGTTCTTTGATGAACCGGTTCTTATTGACGATACGTTCATCTGAGGTTACATTGCCTGATAGGTCAATGCAAGCCTTGCCTAAAGCCTCCTTGATAAACTTCACATCATGCAAGAAACGACACCAAATAACCACCTTCTCCCCTTCCATAGTCTCCAGCCAAGCTTTAAGGGCCTCTAGGCGGCTGTTGGGGAAGATTTGGTATGATCCGTCCTCTAATGGCAAATAGCCACAGGTGACTTGCTGCATGCGAACTGTAGCGGATAGGGCATTGCTTACCGTCATTAACTCGCCAGAGTCTAACTGAGCAATGAATTCTTCTTTCAAAGTCTTGAATACCGCCTTCTGTTCTGGCGACATTGAGAATTCAAAAGTATCGTAAAGTTTTTCATAGCCCAATTCGGACTTCGAAATTCGGTAGCTGTAAGGCTCAATGAGCTTATAGAACTTGTCGATGTTCTTATGTCCGACGATTTCGTTCGCGAATCCGTTGAAGCGTAGCTCGCAGAATTCGTTACGGAATGACGACATGTACTTATAGCCGAGAATTCTCGGGTCTAATAGCTTGAATTGTGCCCAAGCGTCAACTAAATTCTTAGCAATGAGCGTTCCCGTAAGGATTGCTCGCCAATCGCATCTGCCCATTGCCGCATCTAGCGCCTTATGTCTTTGGGATGATGGATTTTTGCCGTACTGAGACTCATCAAAGGCGAATAATACCCGACCTTTGTGCTTATTTATGAAATTCATGACCAATTTTGAGCCATCCTTGGTCTTCAAGGCGTCAATATTGAGTGAAATTACCTGTAAGCCCTGAAACTCTTTCAAATCTTCGTAAGCTCTTTGGGATTTTTTACTCTTTGTCTTATCCCAAATCCATGCCTTACTGGGTATGTCGTCATGGATATCATTGGGCAACTGTTTCATCGGCCACTGTTCACTGACCAATTCATTCGGGGCGACGATGATTGCCGCGTCGATCTTGTTTTCACAGTATAAGTAACACATGGCGTCGGTAAGAGATTTTGACTTACCGGCTCCGGGGTCGTATAAGAAGGCAAAACAAGGATAAGGATTCGCTGTCCCCGGTCCAACGTTTTTGAATTTCTCGTGGGCTTCCGCCTGCCACCACATCGACTCGCGCTTGAATTTGAACTTTGGTCTATCGTTATCGGCAAACTGTGCTAAGACGGTATCGTCCTTGATATTCGTATCATCGACAGTTGCCAGTGGAAAAGTATACATCCACAAAGAAAGGTTGTAAGGTGTATTCTCGAAAGAAAAATTACCAGTTTTAAGGATATTCTTTTTGCCTTCGAACCGACTAAAAATCGGCAAAAGCTTTTTCATGTCCGGCTTGCCTTTTGTCTCGGCCCGGTTCCCTCTTAAAATAATGTCCATATTCGTTAGTCTATTTCGCCTAGGGCTAGATGTAATGCAGTCAAGGTATTTCCCTTGAAATGCCAAGAGTCGCCGCCCATACCTTGAACGATCTTCATAAAGTTGGTATCGATAACTTTTGCTAAATCTTTTAGAACGGTTTTCTCATTGCCGCCAGAGGAAAGTTCTGCGGTTGCAATTTCAATAATCTCTTTAATCTGGTTTAAATTTTTGATTGTGAGAGTATTACTCATTCGCGGCTCCCTGACTTACCAATGCTTCTAATCTAACCCTTTCAGCGGTAGCCGTTTCCAATTCTTTTAGGATTGCAGCCTTGTCGTTGGGGTCGGAAGTATCGTTTGCAAAGGTCGTAAGCCAGCCTTCAGAGTCTTTTAACTGCTCAATAATCTGTATTGCCTTCTCTCGTTCAGTATAAACGGGCGTTTCTGGTATCAACCAATCGGTAAAATATTTCAAGTAATTGTTTATCATTTAAATCTCTGTGTAACGGTATTCTGATTCGTAACTCGGTCTAGGAATTGCTGTCGGTTTCTGGATAAGCTGTGCGGCATACTCTACATCGCTCCAATTCATGTCGCCAATAAACCAATTAATGCCGTCCTCAGGACAATTCATAATGTAATGGTATTCCTTTTCCCAATCCGTAGCAGGATCGTTCTCGGAATAATAATTCGCGTAGCTGGTTGCTACCAGTTCAAGAGGGAAGCGCCAAACGTAGCCCTGTTCCTCTACCTCAATAAACTTACCCAATTCGGAAATCCTCTTTCTTGTAATCTTTTAATGCTTGATAAAGCTTTTCTAATAAGCCATCGTAATATTTTTCATCCATATGATCGCGTTCATGATCCAGTATTTGTTGGATAGCATCGGACATACGAGCATTATGATATGCCGCTTTCGTCCATAAACGAATGGTGTCTTGATTGCTCTGCGACATTATCTGGATGGATTTGAAAGCTGCAACCGTAAACTCGGGAGCGATCATTCGTTTGTAGGTTTCTAGCTCTTCTTTAGCGGCGTCTAGCTCTTGCTTAAGATGATAGATGGTTATCTCCGGAACTTCCGATGCATCCATCACTGCCATTGGTCCAGTTAAATCTGGCATATTTTTCTCCTTTGTGCCATCCAATCATAAAACTCATGGGTTGTCAAGAAAAAAATTATAGCCATTTACATTTCTCGTTTTCAGAAATGATAGAGAAAAACCTAGGCTTTCCGGGCCTTTCCGTTATCCGCTATCATTTTTACGGCTTGAATCGGATTTGCTATAAGAATCGAATCCATAAGGGCCTACAAGAATCCTACTTTCTATATACAATCTAATTTAGAAATGTAAATATGATAGTAATAGGGGATTCTTATAGCGATTTCAATATCTTAGCGACTTACATTTTCACTTACATTTTCTCCATTCGCTATCATTTCCTGCCGTTAGAAAATTTTACCCCCAAAAATACGATTTTTGTTGACATTGATTAGAAAGTATGAAATAGTCTTTTTGACGCTGAGATTATGCGTTAGAAAAAGAACGATTAAAAAAGGAAAATAAATGAGTAAGACAACGGAAGTTGCAAAGGTAGAACAGCAAGGAACAGCATTAGTTGATCCAACAGCATTAAACTTTTTCGAACAAGAAGGTACGGAAGGACTTGGAAATCTATCATCTTCAGACTTTCTTATTCCGCGAATTGGCATCGTCGGTGATTTATCGCCGGTTCTAAAGAAGAACAATTCCGCTTACATTCCAAATGCAGAGGTTGGCGATATCGTTGACATTGGCATGGGCGAAGTCTATAAGGAAGGCATCAGTTTCCTACCCGTAGCTCGCGTCAAGGAATGGATTCAGTGGGCACCAAGAGCCTCAGGCGAAGGTATCACAGGCCGATTTGACTACGATATTATTAAGGAACTCGGACTCGAACGAAATGATAAGAACGAATTCTTGATCAAGGACGGCCCTTACAAGGGTAACGAAGTGATCGAGACGGTTCAGTGGTATGGTCTAAACTTGACCGCTGGCGGACGCCGTTCATTCATTCCAATGAAGAAGTCCAATCTCAAGGTTAGCCGTAAGTGGACTGGCTGGATTAATGATGAGGTTCTACCGAATGGTAAGAAGCCTAAGATTTTCTGGCGTGAGTATCAGCTTGGCACATTCCAAGAGTCAAAGAAGTCCTTTGATTGGTTTAATTGGACTATTGCGAAGGGCGTAACTCTACCAGAGGTTCCAAATTGGCAGACTCTTGCCGCTACAGCTAAGGAATTTCAGGAACAGATTGAAGCCGGTCTGGTTCAGGGCGTTGATGATGAGCGTGATGAAGCGCCATCCGTGGAAACCCCATTCTAAGATAACTTTAGGCGCGGGGCTAAGGTTCCGCGCCATTTTTATAGGTGAAAAATGAACTTTGAAGATTTTGAAGACGACGCCGGACCAAGCGATAACGACTTGAAGGCGTTGGTTAAGGCAGCAGAGGAATTAGCTGACCTAAAAGAGCAGATTGACGATCTAGAGTCAACACTGGCTGAGATTAATAATCATTACAACTACATTGCCCAGCAAGAAATTCCACAATTGATGGAAGAGCTAGGGCTTAAGACGTTCGAACTTAAGGATGGCCGAAAGATCGGCGTAAAGGATTTCATCAGCGGTTCTCTCCCGAAGGATGAAGAGGGTTTTGAATGGTCAGTCAATTGGTTAAAGAAGAATGAACTTGAATCGATCCTAAAGACGGACGTTTCGATGAAGTTCGGCAAGGGCGAAGAAAACTTCGTTAAGAATGTTGTCGGATTGCTGGTTGATAATGGATACCAGCCGGAACAGAAGTATGGCGTTCATCCTCAGACATTGTATGCTGCGATCAGAGAGTTACAGAAGAACGGCGTAGACATTCCGTTCGAACGCTTGGGCTTGTATGCCGGTAAGAAAGCTGATATTCGAGGTAAGTAATGACCGGTGAAGAACTATTAGATTTGGAAATGATTGATCGAAATGATGCTGGAGCATCTACGATCAGAGAATATTTAAAATCTCTATTATTAAGGGTTTGGAGAGACGAAGAAAACTTTAGCGGAAAGAGGCCATTCGGAAATTCTGGCTGGCAGTACGAAGTTTATAAGTCAATATTAGGAATTGCGTATATTCCCTCTAGTTTTACAAATGTAGATGATTATGATATTACATATGAGGATACAGAAGTAATGGATGAATTGATATTAGAGGCGATTGAATCGTTATGAGTAATACACTTGAAAAAGTCGAATTTTCTTTTGATGCAATGATGGAAGTTCAGAAAAGACTTCCGGAGCAATGGAAGATAATGGTAGCGGATTTTCTTTCAACCAACGATGGATTAGAGGAATTTAAGAGCCTTGCCAGATTGCGAGCGATTGTGGTTGACTTTGTGAACAAACATGATATAACTTGCGCTGAGACGATCTACCAAATGGATGATGTAATTATAGATGCATATGATTTTATTCATGAGTTGGTAGAGGAAGTCGGATATAAAGAATCGGACGAGGAAGAGGATGACTGATAAAACACTGACCCTTGTTCGCGGTGATGATTGGGATGGAATTTATATAGACGGCAAACTACACTCAGAAGGACATAGCTTCCCTGATTCTCATTTGCTTGAATTAGGCATTTCTCTTCCAACAAATACCAAATTAGAAACAATTTTCCCAAACATTGATTGGCTCGAATATGAAGGTTCGTATCCAGACAATTTAGAACAAGTCATTCGTCAGGATGAAGTTTGGGAACCATTCATTGAACCAGATTTAGATTAAGGAAAAAAAATATGTTAGTAACAGTAAGTTCAGATTCGGTTGCAGAAGATCAGCTAAAAGCTTTTATTGAACGCATTGAACGATTGAGCGAAGAGAAGGCGGCAATTCAGGGCGATATCAAAGAAGTTTATGCCGAAGCTAAGGGCAATGGATTTGATACCAAGGTTCTTCGTCAGCTTGTCCGTATCCGGAAGATGGATCGGGCTGAGCGTCAGGAACAGGAAGCTTTGCTAGAACTGTATCTCGCTGCAATCGGTGATAAGAGCTAAGATGAAGAAGCTTGATAAACTCAAGCAGCTTTATTTAAATTCTCGGACTAGGCGATATCACACTAGGCCCGAGATAAATCAGAACGTGAAAGAGCATAGCTTTGGTGTAGCGTTGATTATCTCAACGCTGCATCCAAACCCAAGTGCTAATCTTCTGAAAGCTGCAATATTACATGATTGTCCGGAAGGTGTCTATGGAGATTTCCTTGCACCGGCAAAAGACAAATTCCCAGAGATTGCGGAATTTGATAAGCGCCTAGCAGAACTATATTGGGAAGAAATCGGTATCCGGTTTCCTGAGCTAGACGAAGAAGAAAAAATTTGGCTTGAATTTGCCGATAGATACGAATGTGTCCTTTTTGGTCGGTCATGCGTCCCCGAACAGACAGGTATGTATCAGAAATCACTAAGTGTTGTTAAACAAATCGTCAGAACTTTTAGGAAAGAGTACGAATGCTTTAATGAAATTGACGATATAGACTTATAGGTTACGCATACAATGGTATACTACGATAAAAAGAAGCGGAAATATATATTAGGAAATCCGCCAATAAATAAAAATATAACTATTGAATCTCCCCCGTCGAAAGTTCCTATCCCGGATGGTGCAACTCATACACCTTGGATAGACTTGAAAAAAGGGCAGTGTCAATTTGCTTTAGACGGTTTCTTTGATGGCCCATCCAATAATTTCCCATGTTGCGGATTAGAAGTACTGGGCGATCAAGGATTAGGAAAGCGATTCTGTGAGTATCATAAATTCGTTGCAGAATATGGAGTATTATAATGAGAATTAAAATCGGTAACGAATGGCACGAGGTTACTCGGGATAATCCAATCATGGTCGAACTATCAGAACAAGATAAACTTAATATAAAAAATATGTCGAATGATGTAACTAAATATGCAATATTCACAGAGGATAGTCCATTATCTAAAGATCAAAAGATTGAATGGATGGATTAATGGTTGTTTATTTACCAGATTATATTGTCCTTAAAGGGCAGATCATTGAAGACGATTCAGAATTGAATGATATATTTCAGTCTGTTAAGTCATTAACTAAATCAGAATTCGCTGTGGAAAAAATAAGAATTGTTGAGAAGTCATGGTTTCATAAATCAGAGACGTGGCGGTATACATTGTATGAACCTGCTGGCCCTTCTAGGGTCGAATGGGCTATCGCTCAATGCGGTACACGCGAATCTCTCCTAGCTTATTTTAGAGGCATTATAGACGGATTGACTTTATATAAATGAAACTAGCAGTAGCACTAGAGGGCACCTTATCAGATGCCATGCAAAGACAAGAACTTAGAAACGAATCATTCGAGGAATATCAGGCGGCAGTATCGGAGGATATCCCTAATAAGAAATTGATCGAATTTCTGAATGAACACAACAATGACGAATTGGTAATCTATAGCACTACGCCGGAAAATTATCGACCGGCGATCATGGAATGGCTGCTAGAAAATGGCGTAGACGCAGATCAACTTCTATTAAAGAAAAAGAGCGACTATCGGCCTGAATATGAAATCAAAGTTTCCATGATCATGGGTTTAAATTCCCTTGACAAAGAGTGTAAAACGGTGATAGAAAATTCGCAGAAGGTTGCTGACCTTCTTAGAGAGCAAGATTTTTTAGTACTACAAACATAGGAATTTGACGTGTGGAATGTAACATTTGTCGCTTGTATTCAGACAATTGAATTTGTAGGCACCGGGTACAACCCAGAGAGCTACCCTCAACGGGGTAAGATTTACACGCTCGAATCTTGGGAAACAAGAGCGGACGGAACCTTTCTAACATTGGAAGAATTCGGTGACGGCGTTGAATGGAATTCCAATTTTTTCAAGCCCGTGGAAAACAACTTCGCTGAGATTTTTGACCAAATCAATCCTAAACAACTTAAAGCCGAAGCTAATTTGGAGTATGCATAATGTGCGTTGTTTCGATGGTGGGTGATCATTACCATGAGAAGTGGCCTAAGGAATATCCTTGGGTGCAGCCAATAATTAATCCACCAGACCCCAGCGGGCCTTATTGGCCAGACTATTTTCCTAACCCTAAAGAGCAAGTAAGTAAGGAAGAGTTTGATAAGCTCAAGAAAGATGTAGAAGAGTGTCTTAAACTTCTTAAGCGAGCTAAGAAGTATGACGAAGACAACCATGAGCCTGATTGTGAAATAGAAGAAAAGATGGAAACTGTCCGGAAGGTTGCTGATATTGTCGGCGTAGATGTTTCAGAAGTTCTAGGTAAAAGATAAATGTTATTTAAGAGCTTTGATGTAGACTATGATAAGGTGACGATTGATTCTAATGTAATCAATCGTCCTTCTTATATTTCACCCATGCAATGGTCGGAATTCTGGGCCATGCATACCGAACTTGGTTCAGATACTCTAGAGGATCGCATTGAGCGAGAATGTGAAGCTGCTATTTTGGATTGGGAAACGAACGTCTCTAAATCACTTGATAGAGAAGTAGAAGAAGCCGAAAGAGTTATCTCAAACATTCTTGAAGACGCCGGAGTTTCGGACGAAGTTAGAGGGCCGATTCTAAAAGAACTTCAATACATAGGAAAGACTTCATTCCATTGACTATTTTAACAGTATTCGATACTGAAACCACAGGCCTATGGAATAACCGGAGTAAGAACTTAGACAAACAACCATGGACGGTTGAATTGTTTGCTGAAAAGGTTGTTCTAGAAACTGGTGAAGTATTAAAAGAATTCCATTCTCACTTTCACCCCGGCGTCAATATGGAAGCTGAGGCGATGAAGGTGACAGGCTTGACAAACGAGTTTTTGTCTGATAAGCCTTTCTTCTCTGAGAAGATCGAAGAAATAAAGGAAATGTTCCTTGACGCTGACATGATCGGTGGACAGAACTTACCATTCGATTTGACCATGCTATCGTTCGACTTCAGACGATGCAAACAGGTATTCTCATATGAAGGCAAGCGCCTATACGATACCGTCGAAGCAAACGAATTCCGGTTCGGGTATAGGCCTAAGCTAATAGATTTATACGAGTCGTTCTTTGGCGAACGTTTCAGTAATGCTCACGAAGCTAAGGTTGACGTTAATGCCACGACACGTATCATTTTAGAATTACATAAGAGAGGCGAAATATGAATAAGTTATGGAAATTTTATTGGGATTGTGGACGTATGGGCGATCTAGACGGTTTGTTCGTTGCAACACAAGAGGCAATTGATAAAGTTATAGGTAATGAAATATATTTTGGTGAAGTTCTAGGTAAACATTCAGAAATCTATGGCGTCCTTGAAGATAAAGACTTAACTGAAATCAAGATTAATGAAGAAGCTATTGATGAAATCGTAGCCGCAGTAGGAAGTGATACTATTTCTGGTTATAATCCGTTGGCCTATTATTATGAAGGCCGATATAGTGATGAAAATGACACAGAATAAGATGAATAAACCGTATCGATATGAAGTTGCCGAGGTGGCATTCGGATATAAGCTAGATACAGATGAATGGAATTTTCAACCTAACGAATTCTATTCAACTTGGAGTGATCCTGAATGGGCCTTACAAGAATATCTAGAGGATAGTGATAGCAATTCTGGTTTCGTAGATGGCTACCCAGACAATTGGGAATACCATATTCGTGGAGAAGATGGAATTGCTTATAAATTTTCAGTTAGTACAGACTGGACGCCTAATTTCAGCGTATGGACGATAAAAGATGAAAGCTGAGTTAATCACTTATAAGCATATCAAGAGAGTGAATGAACTTCTAGGCGAGGCAGCAATTGAATTGATCAAGAGAGGTAATCGTCATGACAATTCAAAGTTCACTCCAGAGGAACTAGAGCCTTTGCAGGCGATGCAAGATTTAGTTGATAGAGAAGGACAAGCTCCTTACGGAAGCGCTGAATATGAGCGCCGTAGACAAATCCTAAAACCGATGCTAGATCATCACTATTCAAAAAATAGCCATCACCCGGAATTTAGTTTCGCCTTCGAACAGTGGAAACCAGTCAAAAATTTTGAAGGTTTGTATGAAGTTAGCGATTTAGGGAGAATCAAGTCACTAAAAAGAGTTGTAGAACGGAAAGGCGAACAAGGGAATTTATCCGTAAACGAAATTATAAGGTATGGATATATAACTCCAAAAGGTTATTCCAGAATTCAATTAAGTAAAGATGGAAAACCTTACAATTTAATGCTACATATAATTGTGGCCCTATCTTGGATAGGAGAAAAGCCGTTTGAAAATTCTCAAATAAACCACAAAAATGGTAATAAAGTTGATAATAGACCGGAAAATTTAGAATGGGTTACGCCTTCTGAGAATTTAATTCATGCATATGATAATGGATTAAGAGAATCTAATGCAAAATATTCCTTCGTATGTGAGGAATATGATTTATCAACTATTGGATCAGAGAAAATGGCTAAGATTCTAAGAGAAGAATTTGGCTATGAAAGAATTAGTAGTGCCGGTATTTATAGAGCGGCAATGGAGGGAGGAAAACATTTAGATTTAGAGTTTCTAGCCTTTCCTCTAGAGCGGTCTGTAGAGATATCTCCTATCAATGGAATGGATTTGTTTGATCTTACTGAAATGTTTTTTGATTGGAAAGCCGCGTCTGAACGCGGGGAAGAATCTGCCGTAAGTTTATCTTCTTCCAAAGAACGATTTAAAATTTCTAATCAATTACATCAAATTTTTATAAACACCTGTGATAATATGGGTTACAAATGGCAGTAACGAGTGGATCATCTAGCGAATTTTCGGCTAGCCTCATTTATGATAAGGTCATGAAGCTTTACGTCTTCTTTGAAGAAGAAGTAAAAGCTGGTAAAAGACAGTGGTTTGAAAAACATAGGAAGAGTACAAAAAAGTACGGCTTCCTATGGAGAAAGACACGTCCATATACGGAAGAAGAACTTTTAGACATTTATATTCATGGATGGGAGCCCGGCAGTTGGCAGCTTCCTCCTAGATTTAATATTGAAAGTAAATGGGAAACTGTAGTTAGGAGATTAGGACCAATTGAAACTCTATGTGCCTCTGTATTAAAGGTAAATGGGGATAAGGAAATTCGATTGACGGCAGATGATGCAGAACTCATTTTCAAATATGAAAGACTCGCAGAGGAATGGAACAGCTAAAAGCCTATCGTTGTACTGAGAATGAAGAATATAAGGGCGGTATCTATTTTGCAAAGAGCAATTTAGAGGCAAGAAAACAAGCGGCCAATGATGTAAATTATGGCGAGTTAGGCGGCATGACCGTCAAGCGAGCGCCATGGGCAGATAAGTATGGCAGGGCATCTAATGTTCCTGCATGGGAAATGGTATCGCGTGAAAATTGGCATTTTGAATGTTATCATACAGGCGTAACAATTAACGATACGTTTCCTGAAGAGCTTACGTATCAAGTTGATACGGAAGAAGAAGTTGCCGCTATTTATAAAGAGTATGAGAATTGGGGCTTAAAGGATATCGTCGGATATCAGAACGGTCCAATTTTCATTAATCGACAAGCCCATGATGAATATTCCGAAGAGCGACGTAAAGAAAAAGAATTCAACGATGAAAAACTTGAATACTTTAAAGATTATGTATTGGCGCTTCTTCCTGACGCCGAAATAATTGATGAAGATGGCTTCGGCAGAAGTCAGTATATCTATTCTACAAAGCGTTACGGTTCAGAAATTCGTATACTTGAAGGTGTAACCATAGCAATCAAGTTTCCGGGCATGAGATATAACGCTCAGATGCGTTATCAGCCCAGCAAAAATATGTGGGGACATAGCATCATAGGACCGTCGCAGCCGCAGTTCAGTATAGCCAATGGCGACAAAGGAGCGTGGGACGAATGGATACCAAGTCAAAGAGAAAAGAGAAATGCCAAAAATTAGATTTATCGGAGACATTCACGGTAAGCAATTATCATACCTGAACCTCATTGACGGAGTTGAGCGATCAGTTCAAGTTGGAGATTTTGGGGTTGGTTTCGGAACTGCTGGTGATCCGTCATTTATTGATTTCCAGCTTAATCAAATGCCCGGCGATCATAAATTCATCCGTGGAAATCATGACCATCCTCAGAAATGCAAGCTATCTTCTCATTGGATCAAGGATGGCTACATAGATCGTTCGGGCATTATGTATATCGGCGGTGCTTGGTCAATTGATCATGGCGCAAGAACGCCCGGATTAGATTGGTGGGAAGATGAAGAATTATCGATTGTCGAACTAGACAAAATGATAGGCTGGTATACGACCGTTCGCCCTAAGGTTGTCGTAAGCCATACAGCGCCTCTAAACATTCCGGCAGGCCCAATGGGCTTCCGCATATGGAATGGAGGCTCGCGGACTGAGACGGCTTTACAAGCGATGCTAGACCAGTATAGACCAGAGTATTGGATTTTCGGCCACTGGCATAAATCCTTTGACCGCACTATTGACGGCACCAGATTTATATGCTTGAATGAGCTTGAACATATCGATTTGGAGATTTAAATATCATAATTAAACTTCTAGTCTTAGACATTGACGGCGTATTGAATATGCATTCTTCCGGTGGCAGATATGCCCTGAATCGGAATCGCCTTCGTTTACTCCAAAGAATAGTTGAAGAAACCGGCTGCGAAATTCTTCTATCTAGTACTTGGCGTAATGATGTATATGCTTTACGTCGCTTGAAGCGCGTATTGGGATATCGAGGAATAAAAATCAAAGATGTTACGGTAAACTTACACCGGGGCGAGGATGGCAAAAGATTTTATCGAGGTCATGAGATACAGGAATACTTGGATCGTCATCCGGAAATTGAAACTTATGTCATTGTTGACGATGATAGTGATATGCTAGACTCGCAACTACGCAACTTCGTTCAAACGGACGGCGAAATCGGGTTAACGAATACGTTAGCTTATAGAATAATTTATAAATTAAATAATGGAGTAGAACACATTCAATGAGAATCCTAGTATGCGGTGGAAGAAAGTATAATAACTATAACCGCTTATGTGAATATCTGGACGCTTTAGACGAAGAAATCATCATTTCGGAAGTTATTCAAGGCGGCGCTAATGGCGCTGACAGCTTAGCGAAACGCTGGGCCGATGCTAGGGGCATTCCGACACAAACATTCATGGCAGATTGGGACCGCTACGGAAACGGGGCGGGCAATATCCGAAATCAGGAAATGCTTGACGTGGCCAAGCCTGACCGTGTTGTTGCCTTTCCGGGCAATGAAGGAACCAAGGATATGGTCACTCGCTCTCGGTTTGAGGACGTAGAAGTCAAGATCGTAGATGACTGGCTGTGATCATTTCTGGGAGCGTCGTCAGTTTGCAGAGATATTAAAACTTTGCTTCAGACGGCATGCGGTTTAGAATACGAAATAGGGGATGAAGAATGGAACTAAAAGTAAGAAAGATTGAAACTTTTCACGTAGACGCTTATAACTTGACCGATTTCTTATCTGAAAAGATGGGGAAGACGGTAGAGTTTGTAGGTTCTCCAAACGATACTGACTATTTGGCTCAGGCAATTGCGCTCGATCCCAATAGTACGATGTATGAATTCGATAAGGAAGATCAAGATACTTTCGTAGAAACTGGACGGATTGATTTAGAATATCAAAGTTGGAATGTTTCTCTTGGCTATGCTGTAGAGCAGGGCTGGATTGAACCCGGCGAATATGTAGTCACGGTTTCGTGGTAAAAGTTTTACATAAGAATACAATGGACATTGAGGATATAGACAATTCAGTCTATATCGGCAGGCCATCCAAATGGGGCAATCCTTTTCAGATTGGCCGGGACGGAACGCGGGCCGAAGTCATAGAAAAATATGAAAGATATCTATTGACAAATCAGCCATTGTTTGATAGCTTAGATGAATTAAGAGGGAAACACCTAGTTTGTTGGTGCTTCCCTTTGCCATGTCATGGCGATGTATTATTGAGGTATGCAAATGAATGTAGGCTCTAAATCAGGATACCCGTCAAGCGCGTTGTCAAACTTTGCACCGCACAGATTCCAATTTGATGGAGTGGATTGTTGGTCGATGGAAGGCTTGCTACAAGCATTCAAATTCGACAAAATTCCTATTCAGCAAGAAGTATGCTCGCTTGTCGGCATAGCTGCTAAGATGCGGGGCAAACATCGGAATCAGCACTGGCAACAGCGTCAGACGCTTTGGTGGAACGGCAAGGAATACCCTAGAGATTCTACAGATTATCAACTGTTGCTCGATAGAGCTTACATGGCTTTGGCGACGAATAATTCTTTCCGAAAAGCGCTTGTAGCTTCCGGTGATGCAGTGTTTACTCATAGCATCGGTCGCAGGAAAGAATCAGAAACAGTCTTGACAATCAATGAATTTTGTTCTAGGTTGACTTGGATTCGACAACTTATAAAAGACGGTAAGATTTAATGTTTAAAACTCATAATAGCTTCCGCGTGGCATTTGGCTCACCGGAGGCTATTGTGCCTATTGTGAAGGCACAAGGATACCCTAAGGCTCCTATCGCTGATATCTCAAGCACTTTCGGCTTCGTTAAGTGGGAAGAAGCTTGCAAGGCGAATGATATAAAGCCGGTGTTCGGCGTATCGCTTTTCGTTACCGACAATATCGCAGCCAAAAAGCCGCGCACAGATTTGTGGACTTTTTATGCCATTGATGATATCAAGGCTGTTAACGATTTAGTAAAAATTGCGACGGAGCAGTTTCGATATAACCCCCTACTGACTTATGAGCAAGCCTTGAACGCTAAGGGCGTAATCAAGATTACTGGCCATCGGTCGCTATTCGAATTTATGAAGCCAGCGGAAGACTTATACGTAAGTATTAGTCCTGCCACGTCAAAAGGATATATCAAACAATTCGACCCCGAACTTTACAATTTTGTTCAATGGCAGGAGAATAGATATCCCTTACCAGAGGATGAATTGACGTGGGAAGTTGCCGCTGGACGCAACTCATCCTTGCAGACATATCCACAGCACATTCTAACCGGCCCAGAATGGCATAAGTACGTCTCTAAGCTGGAACTGAGCCCGGAACGGCTAGAAGCCGCTACAGGGGCTCTACAATCGATCCTAGAGCGTTGCAACGCTTCGCTTAAGCAGGCTGACCTTCTCCGCCCTAAGGTGGATAAGACATTGCGGCAAATGTGTGTCGAGGGAGCGCCACTTATCGGCGTCGATTTATCCGATCCGGTATATGCTGAACGTCTTGAAACCGAATTGAAGGTTATTGAGGAAAAGAAGTTCGAAGATTACTTCTTTGTCGTGGCAGATGTTATCCAGTGGGCTAAGGCAAATCAGATGGTTGGTCCCGGTCGCGGGTCTAGCGCCGGTTCGCTCGTCTGTTATTTGTTAGGAATCACGCAAGTTGATCCAATTAAGTACAATCTGCTGTTCTTCCGGTTCCTTGATCCGGGACGTAGCGATTGGCCAGATATCGATTTCGACTTATCGGATCGTGATGCTGCAATTGATTATTTAGTTAATAAATATGGAACAGATCACGTAGCCAAGCTCGGTACAATGGGTGGCTGGCAGACAAAGAATACCACTAATGAGGTATCAAAAGCACTAGGAATCAATAAGTACGAAGTTCAAGCCGTCATTGACTTGCTTCCAAAATATGCTGCTAATGATAAGCGCAACGAAACAGCACTTGCAAAATCATTTGAAGTTATGGATGCTGGCAAGGCCTTTATTGAAAAATATCCAGAATTCAGCGTTGCAACTCGTATGATTGGCATGCCTTCCAATGCTGCGACTCATGCGTCCGGAGTAATCTTGACTAATGAGCCAATCAGGAATTACGTAGCGGTCGATTCCCGAACAAATACAACCATGTGTGATTTGCATGAAGCCGAAAAACTTGGCATGATCAAGGTTGACGTTCTGGGGTTGAAGACTCTAACAATTCTAGATCAGACTTTGAAGATCGCAGGCCTACCCCGTAACCATTTCGAGAAAATCGAATTGGAAGATCAGAAGGTTTTTGACGTTCTGAACGATGGTAAGTTCCTCGGTATTTTCCAGTTCGACGGCGATGCACTTCGTAAGCTTACAAGGACTCTAAAAGTTGATTGCTTTAGCGATTTGTCCATTCTATCAGCCCTTGGACGCCCCGGTGCTTCAGTTGGTGCGGATGCTTGGGTACGCCGTAAGATGGGCGAAGAGGACGTTTCCTATCCTCACCCGGCGCTAGAACCTTACCTGAAAGACACGCTAGGCGTTCTAGTGTATCAGGAAACAGTCATGCAGATTGCTCACTATGTTGCTGACATGGATTGGGGCAAGGTTTCCAAGCTTCGTAAAGCTATCGGTAAATCGATGGGCGCGGAAGCTATGGCTGAATATGGTGAACCCTTTATCACTGGCTTGGTGAATAAAGGCGTAGAGCAATCTGTCGCTCAAAGTTTCTGGAACGATATCCTTGCTTTCGGATCGTATAGTTTTAATCTAAGTCATACGATTGCATACGGTTTGATTTCATATTGGACCGCTTACTGTAAGGCTTATTATCCCGTAGAGTTCGCAGCGGCAACGCTGACACTTGAAGGCGATCATGAAAAGATGCTTGAGCTTCTTCGGGAGTTAGACAGAGAAGGCGTATCCTACAAGGCGATTGATCCGGAGAATTCCACTGACAAATGGCGCGTGGTTAATGGAAACCTAATCGGTCCGTTGACTTTGATTGACGGAATCGGTCCAAAGATGGTTCAGCAGATTCTTTCTGCTAGAGCAAGAAATGAGCCATTGCCAGATCGTGCCCAAAAGTTGCTCAGTGATCCTAAGACAAAGATTGATTCTTTATATCCGATCAAATCAGCTATTGACAAAATCGATTTGTTGGCGCAGAATATCCAATCGAAACCACAAACAGTTTTCGACATTACACCAGACGGATACTGGCAAGACAATGTTGTTTTCATTGGTGTGGTTCGTTCCTGTTCCGTAAAATCTGAGAACGATCCTAAAAGAATTGAGGATCGAATTTCAAGAGGGCAGCAAGGATATATAAATGGTGAAGATCGGTACGTTGATTTGCGACTTGCCGATGACACCGGAGAAATATTCTGCAAGATCGGGCGCAAGGAATTCGCAGAACTTTCCCCAAAAGTCGTAGATGTAGTTGAGGATGACAAGACTATCGTTTGCGTTTCGGGGACGGTTACTCCAGAAATCAAGATGATCCTTGTTAAGAGATTGAAAGTTATTGGTTCGTTATGAATAAGATAGACGAAAACCTAGTTAAGAACTTGGAGGCGGCGCTAGGTGCCGCTTTCACAGATAATGCTAAAGAGAATATAAAGAAAAAATTTAATGATCTAATCTATTCTATAGATGATTATGTGACATATGAAGCAAAAGATTATGTCGTATCAAACCTATCGGATCATGTTGTTCGAATGGCAGAGCAAGCTGTTGAAGCAATTCTAAACGGTGACGAAGATTTACTTCGTAGATATTTGTCTGCTGAGCAGACTTCTTATACCGGAAGAGAACGTGGTCATGAAGTTATTCGAGGAACGCTTTTTGAAACTGGCGGAATAGAGCTACGCAAGAAGATTGTGGACGCCTATCCAGAACTTCTCAAGAATGAACGAATTCTCGATTTAGAGTCTCAAGTGAAGGCATTGGTTAATCAAGTGAATTTACTTGAAGCAGCCGAACAGAAAAGGTATGATGATTATGTCAGATACGGCGACGAAATACTCCCCTGAGGATCAAGCATTGATTGATCAAGTCAATGCCGATTGGGAAGCAGAATACGGCTATCAGCGGTTATGGCGTTGGTTTGGTTTAAGCCGGGCAAGTTTCCTGACCTTGCCAAGAATCTTTATGCATGAAATGCCGGAAGAGTGGCAGGATAAGATGGCTCGGTTATTAGAGGAATATGAAGACACGTTTAATCTATACGATTTGCCAAAAGCATATGTAAGCGCACGTAAAGAAAATAGATTTACTGATTGGCCTGAATGGCTATTGAACTATAGACGCCCCGACAAGGGACAGATCGATTCTAGAAGAAAAGAGATTGTAGAATAATGGCTATTAATAAAGAACTGACTATTGAAATTGTAGAAGGCGAAATTCAAATTTCAATTGGCTTGGCCACACTTGCTTTCGCAACAGAGAATGGCGCACCTGACTTTCCTATTGATAGTTGGAAGGTCGATCCGGGCGAAGATTCACTGTACAGTGAATTTGGCAAAAGCGTCCTACGTCGTCTTTTGGACGAAGAAGAAGAAGGGACTACTCTGGTACATACCTTGTTTGATGATATTGTCCTAGAGGCCTTGGAGCGAGGCGATCTAGGCTTCATTGATCTAAACGAGTGAAGGCAGAAGAAATCCTGACGGCTTTAAAGGCCAGTTCCACCGATAAGATATGGGCTACGGAGCTAGCCTTACGAGGCGGCAAGCGCAGGATAGATTTTTGGTCATTGGAGCCTGCCGCATCAAAAGGGTGGCGGACGACATCATACGAGATTAAAGTTTCGAAACAAGATTATCGAAACGATGGCATAGAAAAGCAGGCAGAGGCGTTAAGGTATTCTGATCGTTTCTTCTACGTAACTCCACCAAACCTCATTTACAAAAAGGAAGTGCCCGATTGGGCAGGCCTGATGGAGTGGGACGGAAAGTCGTTCGCAGTCAAGAAGCGAGCGCCAAAACTCACCAAACAAGAACCTGATTGGGAATTTATTGCAGGTCTGTTGCGTAGTTCGAAAGAAGTGCGACGGGATAGCGATTTTACGACAAGCCAAATCCGCTACTTACAATGGCGAGTGAACCAATTAGAAACAATGGATAAGTTGCGGGACCAACGAAATTGGGAACGCTGGCAACGGCAACATAAGCAAGAGCCAAAGATACAAGTTAAGACATATCAATTTGAAAAAGACATGAGAAAAGCAGATGAAGGCAAAGACTATCCAGAAAATAATTAAGTCTAAGATCACAGATTGGATTAATTCAATCGAAGATGAAGATTTACAGAAGTTAGCTTGGAACAATACAATTGTGACAGGTGGTAGCATAGCATCCATGTTGCTAGGCGAGGAAGTAAATGATTTCGATATTTATTTTAAGACACGCGAAGCAACATTGGCACTCGCACATTATTACGTGAAGAGATTTCAAGTAAAAAATAAGGCAGGTATCAATGTTCCAATTTTCGTAGACGATAAAGATGAATTTGGAAGAATCAAGATCGTTATCAAGTCTGCCGGAATTGCTAGTGAGGAAGGAACAGAGACGCCTTATCAGTATTTTGAAGGTGTAACTCCCAGTGATGGAGGCGAGGCTGCTTCTCAGTATGTATCTGCTATCATGACTGATCCCGGAGAAATTGAAGATACTTACGATGATCTAAATGAGCAGGCTCAGAAGATTGATGATGGCCCGAAGTATCGAGCCGTATTCATGTCTACGAATGCTATCACTCTAAGCCACAAGGTTCAGCTTGTAATTCGTTTTTTTGGTGAACCTGATCAGATTCATGAAAACTATGATTTTGTACATTGCACCAATTATTGGTCTAGCTGGGATGACAAGCTTGTCTTACGTCAGCCTGCCTTGGAAGCCTTACTCGCCAAGGAACTACGCTATGTAGGTAGCAAATATCCGCTTTGCTCTATCATGCGTCTACGAAAGTTTATCCAGAGAGGATGGACAATTAATGCCGGACAGATTCTAAAAGCTTTAATGCAGCTTAACGAACTTGATTTGACTAATCCGGAAGTTCTTGAAGATCAGTTAACGGGCGTAGATAGCGCATATTTCACGGAAGTTCTACGTAAAATTAAGGATAATAATCCAGAGAAGATTAATACCGCTTATTTAGTAGAAATTATTGACAGGATGTTCTGATGGATCATAGAGAAGAACAGCTTGTATATGCCGGGTTAGTAGAGGCAGAGAAGACTTTTAAAATTTTGAAGGCATATAGATTACTCCAAAAAGAGCATCGCATCCTTTTGAACAATAATAGCCCTTTTTGTGAATCTGATATCGATAATCTTATTGACAAAACACTAAGAATATTGTATGAATCTCAGCAACTAAGGATTCCATTCTAATGGCAGCAAAAGGTGAATTCGAAGGAAAGCCAGCTTACATTGAAGATGGAAAATTAGTCCTTCAATTAGATGACGAATCCGGCCTATGGATGGTATACCATAAGCGAACAGGATGGCTCATGATGGGCGAAGGCATTTCATTCAAGCAGAAGAAAAATGCTGTTGCTTATGCAAAACATTTAATTAACTCCATGGATATGGAGTTTGATAATAAAGAAGAAATGTTTACATTAAATGGTGGCAAGAAAGCTGTGATGGATATTCGAACCAGTGCATGGAAAGATACGCAAAAATGAAATTTAATGTAGAAGTCACACTAGGAGTCGAAGTAGAATTAGATGAGACAAAATTCGATGAGAAATTCTTTGAAGAATATACAAAGAATTTCTATCATTATGATACGATTGAGGATCACGCTAAATATCTAGCTTGGCTCTTTGCTACGGCAAGAGTTGACAATGATGAATTCATAGAAGGTTATGGCCCCGCTAAAAGAATGGGGATTAAATTTACAGAATTAAACGCTAGACAAGAGATACTATGAAAGTAAAATTAAACGAAAGAGCCGCCGAAGTACACCGCAACAATCATAAGTGGTGGATCAATATTAACACCGGGGAGCCGTTGGTTAGAAATAAGCACGAAATGCTTATGTTGGTTGTCACAGAACTTGCTGAAGCCGCTGAAGGCGAACGCAAGAATTTGATGGACGATCACTTGCCACATCGTAAGATGGCGGAGGTCGAGATTGCAGACGCCTATATCCGAATGCTAGACTTTGCCGCTGGCCACGGATATATGATTTTGGAAGAGCCGATCAATGCCGTATGGGACGAAGATATTGAAGAGGCCAAGCAAAAGTATGGCATTCCTCAGAATAAGCTGGAAAATCTTATGCAGCTTACCAAACTTGTTTCAAATTTGGATGACGAGATTGTATTCGAAAATGATCCTGAAGAGGTTTCAGAGCTAATTTCAATTATAATCTTCGGGCTTATTGTTTATTCAAGAGCTAATGGATATGATATAGAGGGCGCATATCAGGAGAAGAATGAATATAATAAGACCCGAAAAGATCATTCAATTGAAGAGCGTCTTAAGGAGCATGGAAAAAAAGTATGAGTGAATATAAGGTAAAGAGTTGGTCGGCATTCTTTCAGGCGATTAAGCGCGGCGACAAGTTACACGATTTAAGAGACAAGCGCGACCGTAATTATCAGGTCGGAGACGTTCTTGTTCTACAAGAATATCTTCCATTCGAAGGGCAGTATACCGGAGACGAAGTAAGAGTAAAGATTACTTACATAACTTCAAATGACAGGCCTTGTGCATTTTCTAGTTCAGCCCTAGATCGTGACTATTGCATCCTATCACTTAAGCTATTAGAAGAGCCAAAAGAAATAAGTAATAATATTCCAAATTGGATGAAGAAGGGCAATGCTCGACTCGTTGTCGGAAATGGAAAACTGGTCGATGTATCTAACTTCTCTACAAACGTAAAGACAGAATTACCTTGGGAACAAGTAGGCGAGTATAGAGGTTAATGGGTAAGCGGTCAAATTTTGTCAAGCTTGACAAAGATAAATATTATACTTTTGATCCTAAGGCTGGTAATGCGCTAAAGCCTTTTTTCCGGGGCTATAGAATAAAGGCGATTGAACCTTTTGCGGGTGCTGGCGATCTTACCAATCAAATTGATTGGGCCGATTGGGTAGCTAAGACAGATATCGAGCCATCACATGAAAGCGTTTCTCAACGGGACGCTTTCGATTATAAGTCCTCCGATTTCGAAGGAGTCGATTTTGTAATTACGAATCCGCCATGGACCCGCAATATTCTTCATCCCTCTATTGAACACTTCGCGAACCTAGTTCCTACATGGATGCTGTTAGATGCGAATTGGGCATGGACGGCGCAAGCAGCGAAGTATATTGAACGGTATTGTACTGATATTGTAACCATAGGTCGCCTTAAGTGGATACCAGACACCAATATGACAGGTAAGGATGATTGTGCTTGGTTTTGTTTTACCAAGGACAAGGACAAGGAGCCCACCTATTTTTATCCGAGGCAGTAATGAATATTTATACATTCGTAGAAGAGTACCATAATTTAAGCAAAGGTAGAAAGATTGCTTTTTACCGAAAGGTTTTCGATCATTTAATTAAGGAAATTGAAAACGAAGGAGATTCAATTCTACTAGAAGAAGAATTTCTTCCCTCAATTTTAGAAGCTGAAGAGAATGATTATTTTGGAACTGAAGGATTCAGAGAAGATTGAGAAAATACGTTGTAGGGTTTGCTTACTGGAATGACTGTGTTTTACTCATTCATAAGCAAAAAGGCCCGCCATATGTCGTCGGTACTTGGAATGGTATCGGCGGCAAGATAGAGGGCAGGGAAAACGCTCAAGAAGCCATGTCGAGAGAGTTTCGTGAAGAGACTGGCGTCGAAACTTACGAAGACGATTGGGAACACTTCGCAACTATGATAGGACCGGATTATGAGCTTGAATGCCTATCATATTATTTAGATGACGAGACGGATTATTCAGATGTGATAAATCCTGAGGATAGTGGCGAAGAAATCGGCTGGTTTCATTTAGATTATCTATATTTCGATATGAAGGATCATAATCGCTTGACACCAAATCTATCATGGCTTATACCTCTAAGCCTAGATGAAACAACTCCGTACCTAAGGATAGAGGAACAAGCAAGTGCGTCTAATTAGATGGATTAATGATTTAGCGGGTATAGAGCCTCGCGGATATGTGCTTAAAGTTGCTGACGGAAAACGACACAATGTTATTCGAGGGGATTTAATCCCCATGAGTACGAAAGTTATAGTGATGGATGGTATCAGCTTTGTAGATACCGGTGAAGATGATCCCAATTACTCTAACGGTTATAGGGTATATCGGGAAGGTTTTGAAACATTTGAATATGAAAGCCATGGTGAGTGACTAATTATCTGAATCTGACAAGCGGCCTTGAATGGCTTAATGTGAATAACGAAACATTTAATTCAGAAGAGCCTTATAAGCTTGTTCGTATTCAGAGTAGCCAGTTAGAAGCTGGGAAGTTATGGTCAATCATTCTAGACCTAGATTATCAATTTTTGTTTGATGCTGCAATCGGAGAGGTTAAGCTGTTCGATTGTGGGTCTAGGTCAGGGGAAACAAGTCGTGCGCAATGGTATGGCGTTCCTTGGATCAAGTGGGCATATGCGAAAGCTAATGGTGGCACATTAGAAAAGCCGATTACTCGAAACACGAATGCTACCACTCATTTTGAGAACTTCTATAGTTACGGAGAATCGGATAGCTTCCGAAAGCGGGCTAAGAATAAGATGAGGTATGTGTCAAAGCTTACGGGATCAAAACAACTAATCATTGATAATATTTCCATGGTATCAACTATGGACGGCCAGACGGAAGAGTTAGCTAAGCTGGCAAAATTTAGGAAGTAAAATGACAGAATTTAAAAAGGGCGACAAGGTAGAAAAGGTCGGTGGAGATTATACATTCCCCGGCACGGTTATCGGTGTTAGCCAGAAGCTTTCCGGAGCTATACGTTATGATGTAGAAGATGATCGAGGCGCTATTCATATCTATAGTGAAAAGAACCTCCGTCATGCATCTACCATGAAGCCTTACATTGATCTTGTAAAGGATATCATGAAGAATGGTGTAGACAAGACTGATCGAACTGGAACCGGAACCCGCTCTGTTTTTGGTCGCCAAATTCGTTTCGATTTGAAAGAAGGCTTCCCTCTTCTTACTGAAAAGAAAACCCATTGGAAATCGATTGTCCATGAACTGATTTGGTTCCTCAAGGGAGAAACCAATATCAAATATTTGAAAGAAAATGGCGTCAAGATTTGGGATGAATGGGCAGACGAGAATGGCGATCTAGGTCCGGTCTATGGCGCTCAGTGGCGTTCATGGCCAACACCTAAGCCAAGCGATACAATTAATCAGGACATACCTTGGGATAGATTGTATCATTTAACTGAATTAGATCAGATAGAAAAAGTAATAAATTCTATCAAGAATAATCCAGACAGTCGCCGTCACATTGTTACAGCATGGAATCCGGCAGAAGTAGATAATATGGCGTTGCCGCCTTGTCACGCTTTCTTTCAGTTCTATGTGGCAGAAGGCAAGTTGTCGTGTCAGCTTTATCAGCGGTCTGCTGACGTATTTCTAGGCGTTCCATTCAATATCGCTTCTTATGCCTTATTGACACATCTAATTGCTCATGTTACAGGATTGGAAGTGGGCGAATTTGTTCATACGTTTGGCGATGCTCATATCTATTCGAACCATTTTGAACAGGTAGAAGAAATGCTATCACGTTCAAGTTTTCCCTTGCCAAAGCTTGCATTGAATGCTATGATCAAGGATATCGATAGTTTCACTTACGAAGATATTGCAATTACAGATTATGAATCTCACCCGGCGATTAAAGCGCCAGTAGCAGTTTAAGGAAAAGAAATGTCATTTAAGGATACTCTAGAAAAGACCCGTGAAACCCTTCGCGAAAGCAATCGTAGCAATCTGGCTCATGCTTTTCTTAGGGTAGAAGAGCGAGAGGAAGAGCTTCGCGAACAGCTTGGAAAGTTTGCTGCATTGAAGACAGAGATTGAATTGGCTGGTGATGAATCGGCTCTTATCGACCAGAATTCAGCGACAAGGGTTCGGGAGCTTCATAATCGCTCCATGAAGGATTGGCTCTAAAGAGCCTATGGCCCCTTAGCTCAGTTGGATAGAGCAACAGACTTCTAATCTGTGGGTCGCTGGTTCGAGTCCAGCAGGGGTCGCCAATTTAAAAAAGACAAATGGCGAAATGCCATGGAGAGATTGAATGATTAAAGTAAAAATAAATGATGGCAACGTTAATACGAAAACTAATAGCTTTCCGAGACTAAAACGATCTGCTGCATCATCTGCGGTCTTCTTTGTAACAGGAAGAAACCATGATGATAAATTCCAAGGAATTATCCTTAGTGGGATAAGTAGGGCCGGAATGCTACCTAAAGATGGATACAGAACCTTCAATGGCTATAGTCAACTTTATGATTTTGACGGAGAATTGACTATTTCTAATGACTAAAAAACCACCGAACCCCAAGCAAATATGGGGAGATAAAAAGCCCCCTCTAATTCAATTACCTCTAGCTGCTCAAATTGAAGCCTCCTTAGCCCACTATGACGGCGATCTTAAGTACGGCTTCAGAAATTGGCGAGCCGATCCAGTTGAGGCCTTGACATATATCAACGCTGCTGTTAGACATTTACGCCTATATGAAGAGGGCGAGGACAGAACGCGGGATACCAACGTTCATAATCTCGGTGCTGTAATTGCTTGTTGCGCCATCTTGATTGATGCTCAAATTTATGGTAGCCTGATCGATAATCGCAACCCCAACCCTGCGGCCTGCGATCTATTGCATGAGGCAGAAGGGATTATTAATTCATTGAAGGAATTAAGGAAGAATGCCAAAGTTCAAGAACCAATATCGAATTGAACGGCACGAAAGATATCCTCGTGGTAGCTTTTACCAAGTTGGTATTAAGCTGTGGTATTGGCCATTCTGGCAAATTCTTAATCATCAGGTCGGAGTAAGAAGTCCTTCGACTCCGCTCTGTTTATTTTTTAATTCTCTTGAAGATAAATATGGTTTCAGGACATTATTCAAGGATGGCTGTTTCTATACACAAAAGGAAGCGGAAGCGTTCGCAAATGATTATGCCATTAGAGGCGATGATGCATGGGTAATAGAGCTTAAGCCAAACATTGATGTAGTAAAAGAATTAGGTAAATTGCCATGAAAAATCGTTATTGGTCGCTCCTATTCCTGCTTGCCGGGTTCCTCTTCTCCTTATCTGGCGTAGGAATCCTATCCGCTGTAGCCGTTATAGCTTCAGCCGTCTTTATCATGAATGACGACTTTGATGATTTCGATGATCCAAATAAGAGACGGTATGCATAAAGGGGCTTGACGCCCCTTTTGCTTTAGGCTATGGTTACTTATCAACTCAAACAAGGAAAGAACATGGCCGCTTACACCAACGCAAAACAGTCCATCCCACAATGCTTTCTCGACAAGATCGAGATTGATAAGAAGGTCGATGATTTCATGAAGCGTGGTATTATCGCTTGGACCGATCTTCCAGAGTGGCGAAAGCTTCGCAACTTGCAGGAAACTTATCGGAGTCGGTGCGCTCTGTTTATCAAACTTGCCCTTGGCGGCGAACCTAACCGTGGGAATAGTGCTTAATGAAAATCGCAATTGTTGACATTGATGGAACTGTAGCCGATATTAATCATCGGCTACATTTCATTGAAAAGTATCCGCGTGATTATGACGGATTCTATGACGCCTGTGTAGATGATACGCCTATCACTGCCGTTATCGATCTTGTGCGAGCGCTCAAGATGGACAATTATTATATCATTTTTGTTACTGGCCGTCCGGATACGCATCGCCGCGAAACCGGTCTATGGCTGACGGAAAATTTCATTCCTTATGATCAGCTTCTTATGCGTAAAGGTGGAGACTATCGCAAGGACACGGTTATTAAGAAGGAAATTCTTGCCATCATTCGTGCTGAATATGGAGAGCCGGAATTCGCTTTAGATGATCGCGCTAGCGTTGTTCGGATGTGGCGAGACAATGGCGTCAAGTGCCTTCAGGTTGCGCCGGGAGACTTCGACAAGCCGAAGTATCGTTCGGGTAAGCTTATCCTGATGGTTGGCCCTAGCGGTGCTGGCAAGTCAACGCTGCTTAAGACGAATGTTTATAATCATTCGGCTATTCTTTCATCTGATGGAATTCGCGGTGAAATCTGCGAAGATTTTAAAGATCAGACAAAGAATGAACAGGTTTTCTATGCCATGCATTCGGTAGCCAAGGCTCGCCTTGAAGCTGGTTTGGACGCGATTATTGATGCTACGAATATCCGTGCGGCTGACCGTAAGGCATTTCTTTGTATCGCTCCAAAGGATGCAAAGGTAGAATATCATGTCGTTAATCGGTCGCTTCCTGAGAAGCTTTCCACTGGCGGCTGGCGACTGAGTGTTGTCAATAAGGGCATGGGCCTTATCGAGCGGCATGAACAAATTTTTCAGTCTAACCTGAAAGACATTCTGGCTGGCGATAACGATCCGCGTGTCACTGTAATTGATTTGAGGAAGTAATGAACAAATATAGAGAAATTCTAATCCTAGACGAATTTGATTTGCCTAACTCTAACAGTATTACGCTGTCACAATTTTTAGAGATTATAAATCAGCATGTCGATAATGTAGGTAAGTCGCATGATGAAATCTTCGTAACTATAGGATCATCCGACGCTTATTACGATGAACCTGTATCAGCAGAAATCAAATTTTGGTGTGAGAAATGAGATACGAACCTTTCCTGATCTTGGACGAAGACGATACGCCGCGCCATGATACAATGACTGTTTCCGTTTTTATGGAAACGATCCTGAAGTTTTTGGTAAAGAACGGAATCGATGCTAACAAGGCTTATGTAAAAATCGGCGTTACACCATTCGAAGAAGGCGGATTCGAAGAGTGGATGGGCGAGATTAGATTCTTGGAGAAGATAGATGGCTAAGAAGAAAAGCGAAAAGCGAGCGATCAACGTTAGTTGTGAAACGCCGTTCGGTAGTTATTTCGATTTTTCAATTGAAACTCTTCAGAAGTGGCTTCATACATATATTGGTCCACTAAAAAGAGATTTATCATTTGAAGAAATTGATAACGCAACTTTCCGTGTCGAATATGAACATGGATATTATGATTCCGTCGAAACCAAAATGTACATGGATACATTCAGGATGGAAACAGATCAGGAATTCGAAGATCGGTTGACAAAGGAAGCCGATGCTGCTAAACGTAATTCAGAGACAGCCAAGAAAGCCGCTGAGACTAAGAAACGAAATGAAGAGGCTCGCGAACTAGCAGAGTTCAAGAGATTGACAGAGAAATTTAAAGGAAAGAAAATTGACTAAAGTACCGTTTGAAGCTTGGCCGAAGATTCCGCGTCTTAACAAGGCGATGTGGTGCGTCATTACTGAAAAGATTGACGGCACGAATGCGCAGATTCGTATCTCGCATACCGAGGAAGGCGATAGCGAAGATAGCGATGTAGTCGCAATCACTGGTGGCGATATCTCGCTATCAATGCGCGTAGGTTCGCGGTCGCGTTGGATCACGCCGGATAGCGACAATTACGGCTTTGCCCGTCACGTTATTGAAAATCAGGAACGTTATTTCAAGCTGAGTGAAGGCACTCATTTCGGTGAATGGTATGGCCTTGGAATTCAGCACGGCCATGGGATGAAGGAAAAGCGTCTGGCGCTATTCAATAACCTTCGCTGGGATAATGTTTCACGTCCAGAAGGTATCGACGTAGTTCCGACTCTCTATAATGGCGAGTATTACCCGGAGCTTATCAACGATGTTGCTACCAAGCTTAAGAACGAAGGCTCTGTTCTTGTGCCGGGCTGGATGAAGCCGGAAGGTTTCATTGTTTACTTCCCGGAATTCCGTAAGTCTGCCAAGTGGACTTTTGAGGCTCAAGAAGGTAAGTGGAAGGAAGCAAAGTGAAATCTAAGGTGTATGTAGTATCAGGAGAAACTTGGAGCGGAGATTCATATTTATATGCATGGAAAAAGGCTCCAACTAAGGCAGAAATAGAAGCAGTCATGCGAAGAGATTGGCCTAGTGAATTTGGCACTGAAGATGATCCGTCCGAAGACAATTGGACAATCGATCCACCTGATAGAGCTAAAGAAGTTGAAACGGAAGATGAATGAAAGTATTTTGGGTTCTAGCAACAGAACAATACTATCCGGGAATAGATAATTTTGAAGCCTCTTTCGAAACTAAGGAAGAGGCTGAAGAATATGTACGACTAGAGAATACTTATGATCGTCGTAAAGATTGGTATTCTATTATCAATGTTAGTTCTAGGCTTGGAATAGAGAAAGAAGTTATTGATGAATACTTCTAAATCTACATGGGATGAAGTTATTGATTTATTAGATTGGCGCGAACAATTAGTCAAAAGAATTTCTGAATCAATTTCTCACTTGCCAATCCTGAATCAATTGTATATAGTCACTTCATACATTCCTTTGGACTATCTAGAGGAAGCCGCTGAAATCATTTGTAAGGACGATTATGTTCCCCCTGATTCGTAATATCTCTGACGTTCTCCCGGCGATTAAAGGTCGCCCGGAGTTCATTGTTGTGGTGAAGCCTGAGGGCTATACTTACATCGATTACGTTTATGTCGATAATGATTCGTTCGATGATCCTGTACGCTTAGAATGCCGTGGCTTGCTTTTTGATACCGAAACTGGCGACATCATTCGCCGTCCGTTAGAGAAGTTCCATAACTACGGCGAGAAGGGTACTTATGATACTCTAGATTGGTCGGAAGATCATATCGTTATGGATAAGCGCGATGGTTCTATGATCGCAGCTTTCATCAACGATGGTAAGGTTCGCTTCGGTACTCGTGCGGGTATAACTGAGCATTCAATCAAGGCAGAGAAACATCTTACTTCACGATTGGCTCAGGAACTTCGCGTTTGCATCGAAACAGGTTACACTCCCATTTTTGAGTGGACTTCACCAGAAAATCAGATTGTTTTGAAATATTCATCTGACGATATTCGGTTGCTTGCAATTCGTAATCGAGTAACAGGTGAATATGTATCATGGTCCGATTTACAGAATTGGTCTTTTGTTTTCAAAATTCCGATTGTTGATTCATTTGATATTAAGCTATCGCAGGACTATGTCTTTAACTATCGTCAAACAGTTAGCGGCGTAGAAGGCTATGTAGTTTTCTTTCCCTCAACCGGCTTCCATATCAAGATCAAGACTGACGATTATTCTAAGATGCATCGTGCCGTATCTTTTATGGAACGAGAGAATATGATTCTGCCAGTAGTCCTAGATGAACTGTATGATGACATTCTTCCTGCCCTAGACGATGAGCGGCAGGCGAAGCTGAAGGATTATGCGGCGGCTGTCTTGCATGAGGTTGCAGACTATGTAGAAGATATCGAAATGGACGTTTCTTGGATTAAAACGGAATTCGATACTCGCAAGGATCAAGCCTTGTGGATTCAGGGTAATACTGACAAGCGGCTATGGCCGGTGTATTTCCGTGGACTGGATGGCGATGAAGTGCGTAAGCATCTGAATCAATGCATCTTGAAATATCCCGAACTTTTGAACACTCGGTGGGTTTTATGATTACAGAAAAAGATACAGATTTTGCTAAGGCGCTAGTTGCCTTGGCGCGTGAACACAATGTCCATGGAATGACTGCTAGTTGGAATCTAAATTCCAGCCAAAATTTCCTTAGTGGCGGCAGGATTCATTACAGTCAAGTCGATCTAGTCTGGGCAGAAGGCCGTCACGGAGTAAAGACTAGATACTCAATTTCTGCTAAAGAAACGGTGGATATGGAAGAAGAAGGATATAAGAAAAATTTCGACTGATATCTATGTTGGGATTGACTTATCTTCGAAAAATGATGTGCATGTCTGGGCCGTCTGCTCAGAGGGGAAGATGCTCTTCTTTGCATATAGCGAGGAAGAGCTTAAATCTCTATGTGATAAATATGGTATTAATTTAAAGGATGCAACTTATGAAGATGTGGCTCATACTGTCCCACTGGAAGAATGCCGAGGGTAGTAGTTTCGGTATCCATCCTTTTCTGGCAGGGAAATTTTTTCTATTAGCGGCGAATGATAATGCCAAATAAGTTCGTAGTCTCCGATACCCATTTCGGCCACGAGAATATCATTAAATATTGTAAGCGTCCTTATGACAATGTTAACGATATGAACGAATCCATTCGAAGTAAATGGAATTCGATTGTAGGGCCGGATGATATCGTATATCATTTAGGCGACGTGTATTTCGGTAAATGGTTCGCTGCCCGTGGCTTGAAGCCTTATGAATTTCTTTCCACTCTCAACGGTCGAAAGAAGCTTGTCCTAGGTAATCATGATAGCGGTCTAGATCAGAATTTACATCGTATTTTTGAGAATATTGAAGCTTGGTATAAATTGCCCAATCTAGGAATGATCCTGTCCCATATGCCCTTGCATCCGTCGCAGCTTGGCGATAAGTTCAAGAAGAACGTCCATGGCCACATTCACAACGCTTATGAGATAGATGATCCCCGATATATCAACGTGTCGGTGGAATGCATAAACTATGAACCAGTTAATTTAGATAAATTTATTTAGAACAGTGGACAGTTTTCAGTTGACAGAAAGCCCCTTTTTGTGATACAACATCCTTTCAATATGAAAGGGATACGCATGGGTGCTTATATGTCCGATAAAGGCGACAACAAAAAGAATTTCCGAATAGCCAATGCTCTACTCGCAAAACGAGTCTATGAGAAGTTGATTAAAGCTGGCGTAACAATTCCTAACGTTTAAAAGTGCGGGTGTGGCGGAATTGGTAGACGCGCCGGATTCAAAATCCGGTGGCCGTGAGGCCGTGTCGGTTCGACCCCGACCATCCGTACCAAATTAATTGCTCTAGGGCTCGTAGCTCAATGGTAGAGCCATCCGCTCATAACGGATTGGTTGCAGGTTCGACCCCTGCCGAGCCCACCATTGTTCCCGTAGCTCAACGGTTAGAGCAGGCACCTTATAAGTGCCCGACCCAAGTTCAACTCTTGGCGGGAATACCAATCAATTCAAAAAAATAAGAAGACTAATGAAACTCAAAGACTTACGTGATCTTCCTGAGACTGCTAGTTATTTATCCCGAATTAATGCTGAACCCAGAAGCTTGCTTAAGGCAGTCGTCATGGAACAGCACGGCGATTATTGGCAAGACGTTTCAGTCATTCGTTTCGAAAAGAACGGGGATGTTTATGTCTCTGCTAACCCACAAAAATATGATCCGACCGAGGCCGAGCGCGAACTTATCAAGGATGAGTTTGCCGGTATCGAGTGGCCAAATTTCAAATATATTAATATGTCCGACCCTGACCTACCGGACTTGTATACCGAATCGCCTCCTGAGGATCGCTTTGAATTTAGCGATGCAAACGGCAATATCGTGATGCTACAAGTCAAGAAGGTTCAGAAGGGCCAGAAGTCTTATATTCCAATTACCTATTGGTCAGACAATGAATACCGTTTCGCGGAACCTGATGGATTACTCCCGCTATGGGGCTTGGATAAGATTAAAGAACATACGACAGCCTTCATTCATGAAGGTGCTTCATCTGCACGGGCAGGACGCGCAATTGCTGAAGGTAAGGTTGCGGATCATCCGTGGGCCTTGGAGCTATCGAACGCGGTCCATCTAGGCTTCATCGGCGGCGCTCTATCGCCTCTGCGCACTGACTGGACCGTACTAAAGAAGTTCGGAATTACGCGCGTATACATAGTCGCGGATAATGATCAGGCTGGCAGAACTGCCGTTCCTAAGATCGCAAGGGAACTTCGCTGCCCTACATTCTTTATTCAATTCTCCGATCAATTCCCAACTAGTTTCGACATCGCTGATGAATTCCCAGAAAGAATGTTTAGTTGGATTGGGGACAAAAAGTATTACATTGGCCCTTCGTTCCGGGAAGTAACAAATCCGGCAACTTATATGACGGACATCATCCATGTGGATGATGGAACAAAGAAAGGCAAGGATGTTCCTGTCTTAAGAGAACATGCAAAAGGGCAATGGATTTTTGCAGAAGAGCTAGGGCTTTTCGTTAATGCAGAAATGCCCGATATCGTTCGTTCCCCTGAGCAACTTGATATGATGCTCATGTCTTTTTCGGATAAGCGTAACACCAGTGAGCTTATCCTTAGTGCATTTATAGGTAGAACGCCTAAGTTCGCTTATAACCCGGCATTCAAGGGCCGTAGGGTTATCTCTGGCGGCACTTCTGCAATCAACCTATACATTCCTCCGGATATCCGGCCTGCCGATGGCGATGCCTCTCCGTGGCTGGAATATATGGAATACATGATACCAGACGAAAAGGAACGGCATGAGGTTCTAAGGTGGTGCGCAACTCTTATCGCGCGACCGGGAATCCGAATGACTTACGCTTTACTTCTTATCAGTGAAATGACGGGAACTGGTAAGTCAACATTAGGCAAGATTCTATCTCGCTTGGTTGGCCCTTACAATACATCATTCCCAACTGAATCAACGATCTTAGAAACATTCAATTCATGGATTGCAAAGAAGCGTCTTGTTGTCGTAAATGAAATTTATCAGGGTAATTCGTTCAAGGCCGCTAATAAGCTGAAGACTTACATTACCGACGAAACAATTTCTATGCGTCTTATGTTTAGAGACTCGGTGGATATTGAGAATTATGCTCACTTCTGCTGCTTCTCCAATTCTCTAGATGCTCTTCGAATGGAAGATAACGACCGTAGATGGTACGTTCCAACATTGACTGAAGAGAAACGTTCAACGAAGGACTGGCAAATATTCTTTGACTGGCTAGAAAATGGCGGATATTCCATCATCTTTGGATGGGCTGAAAAGTTTGGAGATTATGTAGTTCCCGGTGATCGTGCCCCTGCAAGTAAGCGTAAGGACGAAATGATTCAGGAAAGCCGTAGCTTATCTGAGAGAGAAGTCCTAGAGTTGTGTGAAAGCATCAACGCTCGTGGCCTAGAAGTTGCATTTTCGAACAATGATTTGTTTGCTTGGGCAACTTTCAAGGTAAAGGGTCAAGTCTATGACAAACCATTAACGTTGCAGAGATTGGCCAAAGAACAGGGCTTTACAATCTGGAACGGTAATGATAGAATGTACATCAATGGTAGGCTTCAGCCAGTCATTATCTCACCTAAGCTTGGAGAAAGAATCAAAAAGCTAGGAGAGAAGGAAGCAAAAGACTATGTTAAAACCCGAGTTAAAAACCCAACATCAATTTTAGAGGATAATCTATGACATTTATTGAAAGACTAAAAGAAATTCGTCTATGGCTTGTACCAGCTTTTCTACTAGCCTTTATTTCGGCTCCGGTCGGAAGCGCATGGCTAACCCTTGCAGTATTTGCTGCCCCTCTGGTATATGCTTTTGTATGGCCAGAAGATGCTAAGGCTGTCGAGACTAAGGTTCGTGGCTGGTTTGGCAAGGATAAGAATTGACTTATTCACTAAATGGATGCAGCACTGAGAAGGGCCGCATCCATATCTGGTGGCGTGAATGGGACGGTATTGACCGTCCTGATCATGTCAGGAGCCACGGCGAAGGACTTCACCCTAATGAAGCTAGAAGGCTTGCAGAACAACTTCAAAGAGCCGCCGAAGAAGCTGATAAATGGATTGAGCTTAAGAATAGTGAAACCATGAAGAAGCTACGAGATCAAAAGAAAAATATAGAGGGCGAAATCGCCTTGCTTGAAAAAAGTGTAAAAAATAAGGGGGCCTAGTGCCCCCTTAATGCTTTTCTAGCAAGTAGTTTTGAAGTTGTATATTGCCTCCTATCAGGTTCCCTTCAGGATCAAACACCTGCGGGAATGTCCGATAACCTTGAGCTTTAAATTGTTCAATAAGCTCTTCGGTGTCATGCATCACTTCCTCATATGGCAGGCCCTTGAAATTTAGGGCCTGCTTGGAAGCGGTACAATGAACGCAATTTGGTTTGCTTAATATTTTGAAAATTTTCTTAATCCTTTATTATCCTAGGCTTCGCATGATACGCACGATAGATTCTGCGATAGTTCTAGCGACGGGTTAACGCCGTTCTGATAGTAAAGTGACTTCACGCCTAGACGCCAAGCATTGACCATAAGATCAAAGATATCAGAAATATCAGCGTCAGGATGGATCGAAAGATTTAGAGACTGCGACTGGTCAATGAACTTCTGACGCTGCGCTGCCTGAGCAATAATCTCTTCCTGAGGAATCTCAGCGAAGCCCTTAAATACTCTCTTTTCGTGATCAGTCAAGAAGTCAAGATGTTGAACGGAACCGCCGCGCTTACGGATGCTCGACCAAGTTTCTTCGTCATCCTTGCCATAAGTATGGAGAAGTTTCTTTAACTCACGGTTAATAATAGTGAACTTACCCTTAGCTAATGCCGGTACGTAGTAATTCGATTCCCATGGCTCAATAGAAGGCGAAACCTGCCCTAGAATGAAGCTGCTCGATAGCGTAGGAGCAATTGCCATCAACGTTGTGTGGCGGCGTCCGTAACCCTTTAGAAGTTCTGGCTCACCATATTCCTTCGCCATCTTAACAGAAGCGGCCATAGCCTGTTCCTGAATGCGCTTATGGATTTCAACGTTTAGCTGCTTAGCTTCGAAATCTTCGAAAGCAATCATCTTGCTCTGTAGATAAGAATGCCATCCTAGAGTGCCAAGGCCGATTGCTCGTTGACGCTTGGCGAAGTTATGAGCGGCTTCCATATGAGGTAGCTTGGCTGTCTTGTCGATATATTCGGTTAGAGTCGAGTCTAGGAAATAGACCATTGTTTCGACAAGATCGGTATCCTTCCACTCGTCATAGTGAAGCAAGTTCAATGACGACAAACAACAAACGAATGATTCAGTTGCAGAAGAATGCAAAGCGATTTCCGAGCAAAGATTAGAAGCATGAATCTTCATACCCTTGTCGCGGTAAACATCTGGAGCCAAGCGATTGACGGTATCTATAAAAATGACGTAAGGTTCGCCCTTCTCTGTACGACGCTGAATAATCTTTAGAATTACTTCAACAGCGTGATCGTCGCCCGCGATAGCACGTTCCATGAAATCGTCAGTGATTGTGACGCCGAAGTGCAAGTTCTGGACAGGATGGTTATTCGATCTAATTTCAAGGAAGTCCATGATATCAGGATGATCGGCATCGAGATAAGCGGCACATGCGCCGCGCCGAACAGCACCTTGGCTGATAACGTCTGTTACCTTATCAAACAATTCAGCGAACCGAACGGGGCCATCGGAATAGCCGCCATACTTAATCGGCTGGCCCTTGCCCCGTAGCGCACCTAGATAGACTGAAGTGCCTGAACCTACCTTGGACATCTTGCCGATTTCGGCAACCTTGTCGAGAATAGAATCTGTATCGTCTTCAGCGAAAGAGCCGTTACAACTAATAGGGAGAGCTTTAGGATTGGCTGAACCGAAGTTGCTCCAAACCGGGCTAGACATGCTGATCCAGCCTTTAAGCATGTAAGATTCGAATTTATCTGCGAACCCTTTAATTCCTAGAATTCTTTCTGCCGTTTCCGCTACCTCTCGAATTCGGCTTTCCGGTGTCTGACCGGGTTGAAGATAATCTCTAGATAGGAATAGTCTAGAGTCCTCGTTTAGCCAATATGTCATGCTGTCTCCTTTTTCTTGAATAGTGCGTCTTTTGTATACGCTTTGTTGTTACGGGCATAATTGGTATTATGCTGATTAAAATTATCGACCTTGATTGTCGTTTCCGTTTCGTCAACAAACCACTTGGTTTGGGATAGAGCTTCTTCATCGACTACAAGCGACGGCGCATAACCAATTTCCTTCAAGGAATCATTCATACGCTTCCGGATATAAGCCTTTACGATATTCGCGTTTAGATGAGGAACATCATAGTCGCCAAGAATCCAATCAATAATCTTCTCTTCCGAATTGACGGCTTCAGCAGTTTCCTCTAGGATGCGACTTTCAAGTTCTGTATCGAATAGTTCGGGGTATTCCTGCCTCAACGTATTGACTAGCCATACGCCAACCTTACTATGAATATCTTCCTCACGGAATGTATAGTTGATCTGATTGCTAGTATCCTTTAGGATATTACGGAAGCGATTGAAATGTTGCAGGATATAAAACTGACTGAATAGTGATACGTTCTCAACAAACAGGGTGAATAGAATAATCGAATAGATGTATTGCTTACGGTTATCCTTGTAAACCTTCTTGAGATACTTTCTAAGATACTGGTAGCGGTCCTTTAGGACGCCTTCCTGTAGGTTCTCCTGAAATATTTCTTCGATACCTAGGACTTCTAGAAGCTTTTCGTAAGCATTATTATGCACGACTTCGATGTAAGCCATCACAAGGCCTAGATCGGAAATGGAAGGGTGAGGAAAATTATCGCCAAGCTTAGACCAGAACGTCTTGACGGCAACTTCAATCTGTGCGATAGCAGATAGATCGCGAACGATGATGCCTTGTTCCTGTTCATTTAGCTCGACCTTAAATTGCGTTAAGTCGGACTGGAAATTGAAATCGTCCGAAGTCCATAATCCGGTCTGCATGACCTTGACAAACTTGCGGGCTTGAGGGTATAAGTCTGGCTTACGGGAAATTTGCTCGTCAAAGAGTCCCATAGGTTTCTCCTGTTTGTGTTTCGTTGAAGGGTTCAATAAATCATATAAGGGATGAAAAAGCAACCCAAAAATTATAGCCATTGGCTGTTTTTTGAGTTGACAAGAAAACTGTCGGCATACTATCCCTAGTATGCAGATTGCAACATTTAACTAAATGAAGGAAAGAATAAGGCAATGCTCAAACATAATGACGCTAGTGATGTCTTTGAATTCATTCGTTCACTCGCAGGAAAACTAAATGAGTAAATATCAATATGCCGTAATCCGCTGTCCGCTGTCCACTAATACCGAGTGGATTCTAGCTATCTATGATAACCATTCCGACGCTGCATCTGCTGTCGAATATCATCGTGAGCATCCCGGTTACGGGGATGATGAAGCAGACTATTATGTCGCTGAAATTTATGCCCAAGATGAATGGGTCGTTAATGATAGACTAGATTCAAAGATGGTCAAACAGAGAACATATAATTGAAATTCCCGCTATTAATAAAAGTCGGAAATAACCGCACTTGCCACGTAATAGATTCATGGGAAGAATTGCCAAAAGGCATTTCTTTTAGGATCGTAAAAACTGGCACGGATATCGAAGCTATCACAATTGAGACTGACTATCGCCGCGTAGATGAACCTGAAGAGAGCAATGAAGAAGCACCAGAAGATAGTCAATCACTTGACGATGATAGCAAGAACGATTCAGCCAGTAAGGTCGGCTAGGATTGCTTCTGCCATTGTGTATAAACGAGAGATAATCTCTCTTGGCATTTGTCAGATGAAGAGTCATCCGCTGCAAAAGGAATATGGCTCGAATTCTAAAGCAATATTTCTTCATTCAGAAATAGATGCTATTAAAAATGCAATTAATTCCGGTTATAAGGATTTCGAACAATCGACTTTATATATCGTTCGCCAGAAAATAGTGGAAAAAAATTGGTGCTGCGGCTTGGCAGCACCATGTAAGGGTTGTCAGCGAGCGATTGCCGCTTTCAATATAAAAAATATTGTTTATACTACAGACGAAGGATATGAGATTGCCTGATACTTATGAACGCGCTTATGCTTTGATCATTCACCAATTGCTGAGCTTCGGTCGAACGCATACTTACGGCGAAACTCAAACCAGCGGTGATCATTCTTGGGATAAAAAATATCCATCTTATGGAATGGTCTGGCGATCCTCCAGCCAAGAAACTCCAGTACAGCCGGGCGATCTAGTAGTTCCGACTTCAGCGCCTATGACTGAATGGGATTTGTCATGGTATGTTTCAGAAAAGAAAATTTACTATAAAGATGTTAAACTGGACGATGCAGGAAATCCGGTCCTAGACAATGATGGAAAAGAAATCATTTTCGAAAACCCTGAGCGCTTTGAACGCGAACATCTTCTCAAGAGCGTCAAGACTGGCAAACTCTGTAATTGGTCGAATATCGGTATCGAATATCTGGATCGAAAAGAGCTTAAGGATTATCCTAGTTTTAAGTGGACCGATAAACAATTTGAATTTAATGATCGATGGCAGCGCGTCTGTAACAAAATTGATGGATACATCACTATTCCCTTGCTTCCAATATTCCATGATGATAAGGGTAAGGTGACGCTTGAGACTCGGAAGCGTTGGAGCGATCCTGATCCGACTCGCCTATCGAGAACCTTCGAAAATTACAAGAAGGTTACAATTAAAATGATGACTGAATTTTATCACGAATGTAGAAAGCAAGACACATGAGCCGACCTTCAGAAAAAGACCGTACCGAAACAAGGATTTTTAATGTTGCAGTAGGGACTGCAACTGGCTGGGACCAAATGACTGATTGGGGTGTTTGTCTTTATGACTTCCAACCTTATCCCGGATTTGAAATTCCAGCAGGTGACATTGGAATCGATTTCGAGACTGGAACTATCCAGCATTGGGATTTAACAACTGGTGATCCAACAGTTGAAAAGAGCATCATGGTTGTAATGAATGGCTTTCTTGCCTATCAGAATCGCAAGAAGGATCAGTCTTCAAACGTTAATGAAGTAGTAGAAGCCCAAGAATCTAACTCGTCAAGTAAGTAGCGAGGGTCAAGCTCGGTGGCGTCTTCGCCAATAATAAAGCCATCTTTGGCCTTATTAGCGGACATGCCATCAGCTACGAAAATTCGCCAGTGGTCGCCTGACCATACGCCGATCAAAACGCATGACAGATAGCCATGAGAGGTAATCTCTGAGTGCCATCTAATCTGTGCCGGACGTATTGCGCGCGACCATACAGTGCGCGAATCTTCAAACGATCCAACCTTCAACTCTGCCGGGAGAATTCCGACAGAGTCAACCGCTGTCAACAAATCTGGGATACCAGTATCACTTCCGATACCGGGATGGAGTTGGCTTACCCAACCACCTTCCGCTCTAATTGTATCCTTAATGAAATTTTGAAATTGTCTTTCGTTTTGAACCTTGTTCATTGGTCTTGACTTCTTTTTCTGGTTGGTATAAAACTACATCATGAGTAACACACAGACTATTTACGACAACGATATCACTGCCTCTGACCTTGGATATATGGCCTATTGGCAAGGGGTTGACTCTTTCAATAATCCGTATGAATATGACGACAGAGACGGCTTTCAATGGGACTTCGGCTGGCACAAGGCTCATGACGAAGATACTGCCTTCGAGAAGGACAGTGACCATGAAGCATCTAAGAGCGAGACTATAGCATAATTAATTGAAATAGTCAATCCTAGAAACGAACAAAATCTTTAATTTAACAGTTGACAGAGGAAAGTCAAATGAAGGCATATCGTAGCCCAATTTATGAGAATAAGCACAAGTCGGAAATCAAAAAAATTCGAACTGTAACTAGTCAAGAATGGCGCGGCAAGACTCGGGTCCAGCGTATTATTGATGTTAATTATAAGCCATTTATTTCATCTACAGGATACGGTTTCGGAATTGAATAAGACTCTTTTAGTCGCCTTCCTTCTCTTTACTACGCCAGCTTTTGCCCAGTGCGGCACGGCTTCTTGGTATGGTGCGGAACTTCATGGGAATAAGACAGCCAGCGGTGAGCGTTTCAATATGCATGCGCTTACCGCTGCCCATAGGACGCTTCCACTCGGAAAGAAGATCACAGTAACAAACCAGAAGAATGGCAAGAAAGTTAAAGTAACTATCAATGATCGAGGTCCATATCATGGGAATCGAATAATTGATCTGTCATATGCCGCTGCGGCAAAAATAGGTATTATTGAAGCAGGGACAGGAAAGGTTTGTTTTGATTAATTTTGAACTAACCTTCAGTGATGAAATAACTTCTGATTATGAAAAGAATATGCTGAAAACTTGGATTGATGATTTAAATGTCTCATTCAATTTAGCAGATGTTTATGTAATGATGTTGCCCGATCTATGGGTATATTACGGCTATGAAAAGCACGATTATAAGCTGACAGTGGACAGTGAAAAATTCTTTATCGAGAGGGTTGACAAACCAGAAAATCTCTGATACAAATTTCGCAAGGTTGATTTCAGCAAACAAAAACACACCATTCTTTTGAAAATGAAACGTGAAAACCTCAACCTGTAACCAAATTCGTGGGATGATTTCAGCAACAAAACACATCATGCAACCGTCGAAAGACAATCATCCTGTATGAAATTATAAGATTGACTTCCGCAAACCTTGCTTGGATAATGCAACAACTATGTCAATCTGTACAATCTCAGGGCTGTCTACAGCAAACCAACAATCATTATGGATATGAAAAAGGTACAACCCGTTATGAATAAACTAGTTAAAGCAATTAAGAATTCTGAGAATAAGACTGTCACTGCTAACGGCGATAAGGCTTTCAAGTCTACGCTAAATGCCGTGTTGGATTTCTTCTATTTCTCAGGTGCCGCTCGTCAGATTCCCGATCAGAAGGTGATCGACTATTGGAGTGCTGCATTTAATGAGGATAATGATCTTGCGATTCGTGCCCTACTTTATCTACGCGACATTCGCGAAGGTTTAGGCGAGCGTAAAGTTTCGCGGACCATCCTCACTGATCTTGCGAAAAATACTCCGGACGTTGCCATAAAGATTATTCCCAAAGTGACTGAACTAGGTCGCTGGGATGATTTGCTTGAAATGATCAATGGCAACAAGGAAGTCGCTTATGCGGTTTTCAACGCCATTGATGAAGCGCTGAATGCTGACGATTCGCGTACTGGCCTCTGTGCCAAGTGGATGCCTCGCAAGGGCGTTGTAGCTGCTCGTATCCGCAACTTCATTGGATACAATGAGCGCGAGTGGCGCAAGCTTTTGGTTGCTAAGACCAATGTTGTCGAAACGCAGATGTGTGCGCGTGAATGGACGGATATTAATTATTCGGCTGTCCCGTCTATTGCATCTGGCCGTTACGCAAAGGCTTTCGGTCGCCATGACGCAGAAGGTTATGTCGCTTATCTTGAGTCGGTTAAGACCGGCAAGGTAAATGAAAAGACTGGAAAGGTCGAGAAGATCAATACGGAAGCGCTATATCCTTATAGCGTGGCTTCGATGCCTCGCGACACGGCTCAGGTCGCTTGGGATAATTTGCGCGATTTCGTTAAGGATCAGTCTTTCATTCCGATGATCGACACTTCAGGCTCTATGACTTGGACTTATGTATCTCCGGGGCTAACGCCTCTGGATGTGGCGGTTCCGCTTGGGGCTTACATGGCTGAAAAGAATAAGTCCGCATTCAAGGATTATGTTCTAACTTTTACGACTAATCCGGAATGGATCAAGGTCGATTCTTCGAAACATATTCACGATCGCTTCAATAAGATTAAGAGTATGAATGTCGGCGGAAGCACTGATTTTGACAAGGCAATCAACGATATCGTTGACAAGGCAATCAAGAATAATGTGCCTCAGGAAGACATGCCTTCTTTCCTTATCGTGTTTTCTGACATGCAGTTCAATTCGTATATGGGCGGGAAGACCGCCGCTAAGCGGACAAAGGAAAAGTTCAAGGAAGCTGGATATAATGTTCCTACCATTGTATGGTGGAATTTGAATTCAGAATACGGAAACGTTCCGGTGAAGGCTGATTCGTCTGGTATGATTCTTGTATCAGGTTTTTCTCCTGCGCTAATGCAGAACCTTCTTAGCGGCGAAGTAACGCCGATTAAGATGATGCTTAACACTCTTAACAAGGAACGCTATAATTGGGTGTAAAAGACCAATGCCATCCATCGCATAAGACGCGAATATCGTTGGACGCTTCTACTTGGGATGAAATTTGTACGGTCTGTGGCGAAACCGACATAGCCGGTGGAGGCTGGGGGAAACTCCGGTTTCCATGTAAAGGTGAGCGTAAGGAAAAGCCATGACGCACATTCTATTAACCAAGGACATTGATGACGAGAGTCTACAGGAACTCGCTTTGAATGTTATCGGAATCGTAGATTATGATATTGAGAAAGAGTGTAGGAACAACATTGAATTTGATGGAGAAGATATCACTACAAACGAAATGATGAACTACTTATTCGGATTAATTCCAGAATAACTAAATGGCCCTTCGGGGCCATTTTTTGTTTGACAGGGTAGAGTGGATATGCGAAGGTATGGACATGAAGAAAACACTTCTCATGTACGCCGGTTCGGCGGCACTTATCCTGATCGTGGTCCTGACATGGGCCATGCTCGCGAATTTACTCTAACTCTAGGACTATAACTAAATGTCTAACGTATTCTCTCTGGAAGATATTCTCGATGAACTCGATGAAGATAATGAACTTCAGGGATTTGAAGAGCCGGATGGTGGACGACTTATGGCTAACTTCTTTTATTTCAAAGGTGAAACGAATAAGTATTATGCTGAAGGTATTGGATACGTCCCTGATACCAATCAGAAGTTTACACGTAACGAAATCTACGAACTGAATAATGGCAAAATGCCGGGCCTGTCTGGCAAGGGATATGATTTCCGTATCGTTATCATTCCTAAGGAACTGAATACCTCTGGACTTCCCACAATTCTGGAACCGCAACATGGTTAAACGAGGATTCTCTTCTATCGGTCTAGTTCGTCCCAAGGACGTTCGTAATGTAGGGGCTGTACTCCGTGCTGCCTTTGCCTATAATTCGTCTCTAGTGGCTATCGAGGGCGATAGAACTCCTATCTCTAGCCCGGTAGATACTACTAGTGCATGGCGTCATATGCCAGTTATTAGGCATAACGATCTTAAATCAGTTATTCCTCATGGAGCAGTCCCAATTGCAATCGATTTGGTAGAGGGAGCAGCAAATCTAGCAGATTTCGTGCATCCAGAAAGAGCGTTCTACATCTTTGGGCCAGAAGATGGCACTCTAGGAGAGCGTCATTTGAGCTTTGCAAAGCATGTGCTTATGATTCCAACAAAGATTTGCATGAACCTTGCAGCGACTGTTAATGTGGTGTTATATGATAGGATGGCAAAGCGTCATGAATTCGATTAAATTCAATTTTGATAAATATCTACCATTCATTGAATCTATTGTAGCTTCATTCCTATTCGGATTGATTGGGATTGAAGTAGATATAATTCTGATTGTTATCGTGTTTATTTATCTTAATATTTATGAAAAGGTTGTTAAATGACTATGAAAGCTGCACAGGAAATTGGGTATAGTTTCCTGATTGGCCTCATACTTACCCTATTCTCGTATGTCGTGGCGGATTATTTTAATTGGGTCAAGGCATCGGATATCAATCTCCTTGAAGCATTCGCCGTTCTTACTTCTTATATGTGTACTTGGCTTTGTGTCCGTCAGAGCCGGTGGAATTACTTCTTCGGCGTGATTACCACGGCTGCATATTCGACTCTTTATTTCCAGTACTGGGATTTGCCGTCGCTTGGTTGGTTCAATCTTTATCTAGTTGGCTCGCTTCTTTTTGGATATTGGCGTTGGGGTCCGGATGGCAATCCTCGTCCAGTTACCCGTGTAAAGAATATCTGGTGGCTTGGGTATGCCGGACTAGCAGCAGGCATCTTTGTCCTTCTCTATACCATTAATACTATCTTTGGGTATGAGACGACTTGGATTGATGCTGGCCTTGCAGTTGCATCTGGCGTTGCTCAGTTCCTTCTTGATAATAAGAAGCTTGAAACTTGGGCGGTTTGGGTCGCTGTTAATATCGTTTCTATCCCATTCTATATCAGTCAAGAAATTTACATCGTTGCATTCCAATATGTATTTTTCCTTCTTAATGCTGGCTATGGATTCTATATGTGGAATCGTAGTCAATGGAACGATCACGAAAACGAGTTGACAGATGGTGTTAAATCGGTCTATACCTTTCCTAACAAACCGGTGACACTTCCTGATGCGCCACTAGTTTTTGATGATAGTGAATTTTTGAAGGAAAAGAAATGACAAGTAATGGCGCAATTCTTATCACCGGCCTTCCCCCTCATAAGGGGCATCTACAGCTTATTCGCTGGGCCAGTGACTTTCTAGATAAGAATGCCAGCCTAGATGTTCTGGTTTGCGGGTCGCCTAATGACCCGCTTCCCCTTAATCTTCGAGTCGAAGCTTTCCGCCGGGAAATCGGTGAACATAATTATAAGATTTATATTCATCCGCTACTCCATACTCTACCGGATTATCCGGAACAATTCGACGGTACAGTAGAAGAATTCGACCGCCATTGGGTTGATCTTATCCATAAGCACGTTCGCCTTGAGAGTAAGGACATTCTCTTTGCGTCGGATACTTATGGATCGCGGTTCGCTCAGAGTCTTGGTGTGAATTTCGTTCCTTATGATCCGAATCGAGAGATTATGGATATCTCGGCTACAGAAATTCGTCGCGATCCTTTTGAAAATTTCGGCTTGATCCTGCCTCATGTTCGCCGTAAGCTTCAAAAGACTGTCACTATCTTTGGAGCCGAATCGACCGGCAAGACTACTATGGCAAAGAAGATGGCGAAAGAATACCATTCGGTGTTCGTTCCGGAATGGGCTCGTCCTTATCTGGAAAGCCTTCCTACGCCAGAAACCAATGATGAACGCATGGCAACCATTGTCAATGGTCAGTATGCGTCTCAGCACTCGGTAGACTATTTAGACGAGACGCCTTTCATCTTTCAAGATACTGATCTATTTTCGACATATGGTTACTTCCCGATTTACGGAAGTAAGGATCGTGAGTTAATTGATAAGAGCGCTCGACTTGCGGTTGAAAAGAAGTCGGACCTTTATATTGTCATGAATAGCAATATCCGATTTACCCCTGATCAGTTGCGGTATGGCGGCAATAAGCGAGAATCGGATGATCAACATTGGATTGATATTCTAAAACGTTTTGATTGTAATTACTATTGCGTCAAGTCGATTAATCAGCGGGCGCAAGAAGATGAAGTGCGTTATGTGCTTCGCGACTTTTTCTATAAGAGTAATCCAGTTTTTGGGTATGAACGGGTATGAACGATAGTCTTAAAGGACTTAAAGTCCATCTACCTCTGAGTGAGGTCTATCAGAAGAGTGGGCCGGGAGTTATCGTGTCTCATTATGTAGGTCATATTTTGGTTGAATTTCCAAACAATAAACTTGGAATTTATACCTTGGCGAAGCACAAAGACACGATGTGGACAGAACAATGAACGTGAATAAATATCCCCAGCATGAGGCTATGAAAGAGATTAATCATCTTAGCCAGAACGTCAGAGATTTCCTTGAATTCCTTGCTGATAAAGGTATAGAGCTTGGTCAATGGGAGACTGGAAGTCGAGACGAATTCATTCCAGTTTATTCAAATTATGATGATCTTATGTACGAATTCTTTGAAATTGATAAGGAAGCTTTCTGGAAAGAAAAGGAAGCAATGCTTGACGAGATTCGTCAGATACAGGATTGACAACGTAGATCGAACTATATAAGGTGATGACATGAACAACGAAGACACCAACAATTTCTTTTGGCTCCTGAAATTCATTTTTCAGGCAAAATACGTTCGTATTACCTCTACGACTATTGCCGTAATTGCATTTAGCATTGCAGCATTCAATCATTTCCCGACTTCATCATGGGCTGCATTCGGTGGCGTAATGACAGTGCTTGCGATTATTGCTCTTATGAGGGAAGTTGCCATTAGTGAGATTAAGCGCAATGGACGATAACTTTCCACTGTCCGCTAAAATCAATATGGTGGCCGTGGAGACTTGGCCCGGAAAGCTGAGCAAGCGTATGCTGATGAAAGATATCAATCAATGGATTGATCATTGGTGTGCGGTGGCCGAAGGATTTAAGGTTGAGGGCAACGGTCAGTTGTCAGTGGAAATTAATGAAATGATTAGGTTTAGAAAGTCGATAAAGAAGTGAGTTACGAAGGGTCAAATGAATACATTACTCGAAACGGAAAGCTTATCATCCGAGACGCCTATGAAGGTGATCCAGAGGTTGATGAGAATGATCCAATTGAATGGTGGCATGCTGTAGATTATACGAATGGATCAGATAAGAATGATCCGGGAACCTATTCGGCTGAAATTCGCGTCATTGGTCGCCATGAAGTAGATCGTGAAGATGCTCTTGGAAATGTCTGGAAAGTTTTTGAATATCAAGTTGCTCCAGATTCGCTAGCTTGGCAGAAATATAAACGTTAGAATTTCCCGGATAGTTTAACGGTAGAACCTCAGACTTTGAATCTGATGATGCTGGTTCGATTCCAGAGCCGGGAGCCAACTATGCCGGGCATGTCTAATCTTAAATGATTATTCGATGTGGTATTAAACCGGGTGAACGCCGTTGGGAACAACATGAAAAGTGCCCTGAACTGTTCGATTACACGTAAATCGTGTTGCACAATTACACGTAAATTATGAGAAGATATGGCAAAGCTTACTAGGGCTGAAACGACGCGCCACAATCAGGCAATTCAAATTTTAAAACAAGAAAAGCTGACACAAGAGGATAAGGAATTTGTCTTCCAAAATTGGCAAGAAGGCGCGAACCATGTAAACGGTTCGGCAGGCGCTTTCTTTACGCCAATCGATCTAGCTTTCGACTTTGCACTTGATCCGGGTTCAGGAAAAGTGATTGACATTTGCGCTGGAATTGGTATGCTTTCTTATGCCGTCATGCATCGGAATTGGTACGATTTCGAGAAGGGCGATCTGGAACTTACTTGCATTGAAATCAATCCCGACTATGTAGAGATTGGCAAGAAGCTTGTTCCTGAGGCTAACTGGATTTGCGCCAATGCACTTGATATCCTTGACCTTAATTTAGGTCGCTTCAATGTAGCTATCAGCAATCCGCCATTCGGTAATATCCAACGATCCAAGGATGCGCCACGGTATAAAGGCAAAGATTTTGAATATCATGTAATTGATATTGCCTCTCATATTGCGGACTATGGAGTGTTCATCCTTCCTCAAGGTTCGGCTGGGTTCAATTATAGTGGTCGGAATTTCTATGAGCGTCAGAAGACCGGTAGGGCAGTTAAATTTCAAGAACTTACAGGTTTACATCTAGAAGCTGGTTGCGGCGTAGATACTTCAATCTATAAAGAATCTTGGCATGGCGTATCACCGATTTGTGAAATTGTAACAGTGGAGTTTCCTAATGAGCCAACAAAGAATTAACGATCTTGAGATTGCTCTAAGATATTGTCTAGCTCGATTGATCCAATTCGAGCCGCCAGATTCAAGAGCGGTAAGCGATGAATTTGTAGCGGCTGCTGCCATCTGTGAGGGTGATCCTATCCAGAATGAACTATGCATTCCGATCTTGGAAAAATGGATTAAAGAGGATCGGAAGGCTAATAATCTTGACTGAGTATTTTGTGTTTGGCTCCAATTTAGCGGGCCGACATGGTAAAGGGGCCGCGCTTGACGCCTTAAAATATCATGGCGCAATATACGGGCAGGGGTTCGGAGAGCAAGGACGGTCATACGGTATCCCTACTAAGGATGCTAATATATGCACATTGCCACTTGACACCATCCGCCAGTATGTTAATCTGTTCTTAGAGGAAGCTCGTAACAGCCCTGAGAAGACATATCGTCTTACTCCGATAGGGTGTGGACTGGCAGGATATACGCCAGAGTCCATAGCTCCACTATTCGACAACTATCCACCGAATGTTTTGTTACCTAAGGAATTTATTGAAGTTGAGAAAAGTAACCGTAGCGAATCTTCGCCATCTTCTATCTGAAGTGTCGGAGAATGCAGTCATCGTAGTTCCAGAATTTGACCATAAGTACCATGATGCTCATGTAGAAATTACAACTGCCCTTGTGAATCGTAATGAATATAATGAAGATTATGGAGAGGAATTGACCCCGATGCCTGAAGGTGGGAAGCGTATTGAGGTTGTAGTTATTTCATGATCCAAATTAACCCTCATAAGTGGATTAGCCTTTTCTTCATTGTGGCTTCTGCTTTTATTGTATCAATGGCCGGTAATTATTTTCTGGAATGGGATTTCCAATTCGGTATGATAGTCGGAGTTCTTCTAGGCGTATGGAATAATTTATATGAAATGTCTATTCAAGTTATTGCCAGAATGGAGGGTGAAGAAGGGGAAGATGGACCAAGCACCGAAGCAGAATGATGGGTCGGAAATGGCCCGCCTCCTAAAGAGGCTTTATGGAAATGAAGACCCGACAAAGAATGTGCTTGACTTTAAGGTCAGTTGGGGCGATGATGCACATAAGGTAAGCGTTGAACAGCGAGCGAAGCAAATCAACCATGCCTTAGATCAGATTGAAGATGGTACGGCAACCATTTTAACGGATGAGGAACTAGAAGACTTATGAGTCACGGTTTTAATAGATACGAACGCAGGCAGACTTTCGGGTTTGGTTTTTGGGTCATTATCATTGTCCTAGGACTCTCGGCTGTAGGTGGCACTGGAGCATTTGTTCTAAATCTTCTCAATCAGCCTGCCCGAATTATCACCAGAACATTTGATGCAGACAACGTAATTTATAATTACGAATGGTTCAAGCAGCAGTACAACGATGTTCTGGCACAGGATACGAAGATTACCAATGCAGAATTTGCATTGAATAATTGGATTTCGTCGGCTGGCCCGCGTGAAAGTTGGAAGACGCAAGATCGTCAAGCTTACAATCAGTTGAATTCGTTTGTCCTTGGGCTTCGAAATCAGCGAGCTTCAATGGTCGCTACTTATAACTCCCGTGCCAGTATGGCAAACCGGTCTATCTTTATGTCCGGCCTTCCCGCAACTCTTGAATAAAGGTTTAAAATGAAAACTCTCAAGTTTAGTATTGCCGCTCTATCTCTTCTGACTCTGGCCGCTTGTTCTTTAGAGAGTCCGCCGCCTTCTGCTCAGCAAACGGAACAGCGTAAGGCTCAGCAGCAGCAGGCTCAGTTTAATAAGTCTACGCCAATTCCAGTTCTTCCTATTTCTCAGGAACGTGAGAATCTGACGAAGCGAGCTACACGTATTAATGTTCAGAATATGTCTGGCTGCGTTAGTCTCTATTTTGAGAATGGGGTTCTGCAAGGTACTTACCCCGTAGCTGGAAAGATTTCATATCTTCGATCTTATCTTCTTTCAGGTGATCAGATCGTTCGCGATCCTTATAGCAACACTTATGGCAATACAACTCTAGTGGTCGAGCAGCCAGATATTGACGGCGCTTATGGCGAGAATGCCCCTGCCATTTTCTTCTTTACCGCTGATACTGATGCTTATGTTGAGTGGAGTTCAAATTACTTCTTTAGTGATCAGTGTATTCTGACGAATTCGACGCCACTTCAGGTTGAGGCTGTATCGGAATGAAGAAATACCGCTTCCTGAAGGATAGCGACGTTGACCCGGCTGTGAAGGCTGGGTCAATTGTATACGCCATGATCCTGAATAGCTATGGCGTTCAGAATGACGATACTCGGCTCATGGGTAGGGAATATACGACAGTGACTTTTGACCCTGATGGCGGATATCCCGGCTTCTCTGCGGCTGTAGATGATTTGGAAGTTATTGAGGAATAAAATGAAACATATCATTCACGTCAATCGCCAGCATATCGGTATGAACGCCAAGGATGGCGGCAATCGTCCGGTCTATACGATCAAGACTGGACGCAAGACTCGATATGCTCGGGAAGTGACTTGGGATGGCCCTAGCAAGGCGGTTTATAACGGTACGCAGCTTACTTGCGGCGCTAGGGCTTGGATCGAGGTAGAGGGCCTTATCACACTTATCGATGAAATGTCTTTCAAGGAGGCTCGTGATTGGGCTCTATAGGGGAATTCTTTTGGCGTCACCCGGTATTTACGGATATATGTATCGTATTTGTTCTAATTGGTATTGCAGCGGGCTTCGACTATTTGGCGGCATTTCTATTAGCAATGTAAATATTTAAAGGATTAGATATATGGATATCAATGCCGATGGTGGAGATTTCTAATTAAACATATTATACCGACAGTTCCAGTCATTTCAAATGTCATGGAAGACTGTACGAAATCTAAGAATGGGCATGAATTAGAAAAGAAGGTCTACTACTGGCTATGCGTCCATTGCGGCGGCGTGTGGGTTCCGGATGATGTTAAGATACCGAAAGGGATATGATGAAGGTAAAAATTTAATTGAAAAATTTATATGAGAATAATTACAGATGTTAAATTCCATCGGCGGGCTAAATATTCTAGTTGACGATTTAGCCATGGTAGACTATGTTGAAGATTGGAGCAAGGTAAGAAGTCCGTCTAGAGCGATCAGACGGCTTAAAAGAGGCTTCAAACAGAATATTGCAACAAAAGCAATTCCTAAAAAGGAAGCGTTTTCGTTCAATGGTAATGTAATTATGCATTCTGAAATGTATCGGAAGTTGAAAGAGGCTGTTAACGCTCAGGAAAGTTCAACGTTATTTAACCCGTTTGCTCGAAACGATTTACCATTCAGGAAGGGAGATTTAAAATTAGACCATATGGAAAGCGCGTTTTTGAAGACCCCATGGATGGCATCTACCCATCGCGTCGTCTCTTTGGACATAAACGCTTGAAGGCACTAAAGCGAAAACTTCGTTCTCGAAAGAAGGAAGCTAGACAACTGGAACGGAAAGAGATTGACAATTGGCTAAGTTTGTGAGATTTACTTCCTTGGATGGATTCAGCCCTGTATTAATTGATGTAGATAGTATCATTACGACTTTTCCGGGAGATAATGGGTCAACATCAATTGCTGTAAAGGCGGGTACGGCGAGCTTAACTTATGTTTCTGTTTCTGAGAAGCCCGTTGAAGTAGAATTCATTTTGAAACATTGGACGGTTTCTAATGACTGAAGATCGATTTGAAAAACATCCCAGCGTGGAAGTTAGACATTGGATTAGACGTGGTATTGTAATGGTCAATGCAGAGGCATTGGACTATAACGATCCAGATCACGTTTATAATCAAATCAAAGCCCAAGGACAGAGGCCAGAGGACTATGGATATGAACATCCATTGGCCCAAGAATTCGGACATAAGAAGCGGTCAGAACTGATCGATGAAATTTTCGATTTGCGCAAAGAGATTAATTCTATTTATAGGGCAGGCTTAGCTTGATTATTTTTCATTCCATTTTTGGTTCTCGACTATACGGAACGGCAACGCCAACATCTGATATCGATAAAAAGACTGTAGTTTTACCTACCGGTCGCGACATTGTTTTGCAACGAGCAAAGCAGGTAAATAGTCAGCAGCGTCCCAAGGCAGAATTTGAAAAGAATGTGGCAGGCGAGGTCGAGGAAGAAGCTTTCAGTTTGCAGAAGTATCTGCATCTTCTTTCCGAAGGTCAGACGGTCGCGCTTGATATGCTGTTCACGCCTAGCGAACATTGGCTTATGACGCCCGATCCTATCTGGTTTGAAATCCTTGCCAATAAGGATCGTTTAGTAACCAGTAAGGCGGCTGCATTCGTCGGATATTGCCGTCAGCAGGCAAATAAGTATGGAGTTAAAGGAAGCCGTGTAGCGGCTGCTAGAAACGCTTTGGCGCTATTGACGGATAGCATTTCCTTCCATGGCAACAAGACCAAGATTGAGACAATTTCTCTTCTAATTGATACAGTAATTTCCCAGAATCTAGAGTATATGAAATTGGTCGATATCGATCAGCCAAATAGCGGGCCGATTCGTCATTGGGAAATTTGCGGTAGAAAGCTCCCATTCAATTCTTCTCTGAAGAATGGCTTCGAAATCATTTCCAAATTGCTGAATGAATATGGAAATCGGACTCTAAAAGCGGAGCAGGAAGGCGGCGTGGATTGGAAGGCGATGTCACATGCAGTTCGAATTGCAGATGAAGCGATTGAACTTCTGACGACCGGTCATATTACATTTCCGTTAAAGCGTGTCAATCACATTCTTGATATCAAGACTGGAAAATTGACATTTCATGAGGTTGCAGAGGAAATTGAAAGTCTGCTAGAAGTTGTCGAGAAGGCGCAAGAGACTTCATTTTTGCCTGAAAATCCTGATTATGAATGGATTGATGATTTCGTTTATAAAGTTTATAGGGAGAGAGTTTTAAATGCCTAAATTTTTGGTCGATTTGACGCGAACTTATGAATACTCTGATTGTATGAGTGTTGAGATTGAAGCAGAGGATGAAGAGGAAGCAATTAAAATTGCTCGGGAAGAATCTGTATACTATAACAATTGGGAGGATATGGGTGAACCATTTCTTTCCGACCTTTATATTGAAGCAGACGAGATAATCTAATGTTTGAAAATCTTAGTGAAGAATGGGTTTATGTTTGCATGATGGTCACGTATCTAATCGGCATTATTATGGGCTGGAAAGCTTGTAAGCTGATTATGATGGCAAAGGAAGCTGATGCTCGGGAAGAAATGTCCCGTAGAATTTTCCGCCCTAATATGGATTACTAATGAGGCCGACAGTATTATATCATGTGACTACAGAACGGAAAGCTAAAAATTATCGATCATCCGGAAAGATCAATAGGCCTGTGAGGGGCTTTGATACTCTCATGGCCGCTATGGCATGGGCTATGAAAACTGGTCGAAAAGTCATTTATGAGATTGACTTCAATTCGGAAAACTGTCATAAGCTTCCCGATCATCATAACCAATTCGGCAACGCTTGGTGGGTTGATGAAGACGTGAAATTTTTCGAATGTGCCTATTCAGCTAGTTAGGAGATACTATGCCGTGTAATTCAGATTATCTTGATCCGACTAACCGTGAGGCTGAACTTCAGCGAGCCGCGAAGCTTCTAGTTTACGTATATGAAAAACTTAATCTTGAAGTTCCTTCTTATGTGAAGAAGGCTTCCAAGGATGTTTATTGCAAGGATGATCGCAGCGTTTCAAGGCTTTGCTCAATTCTAGACGCTATGCCGCCTGATACCTTGGATCGAATTGTATATAACGCTAAGAATAAGACTTCGCGAGATTTGGCTGATTGGTGGGAAGAACATCAACAGGCTGACCGGGAACGGGAAGTCGAAGAGGATCGTCAGAAGCAGCAGCGTTATGAGCAGTATCTTAAACTTAAAGAAGAATTTGAACCCGAATGAAAATCTATCTCGTCGGCGGTGCCGTTCGTAACAAACTAATGGGCATTCCAGCCCATGACAATGATTATGTTGTAGTCGGCTCAACTGAATCCGAAATGTTGTCGCTTGGTTATTCCAAAGTCGGTGCTGATTTCCCGGTTTTCCTGCATCCTGATACGGGTGAGGAATATGCCTTGGCTCGTCGCGAACGTTCTACCGGTCCCGGTTATAATGATTTTGAGGTCGAATTCTCCCCAGATGTAACAATCGAGGAAGACCTTGGCCGTCGCGACTTCACAATGAACGCGATTGCAGAGGATATAGAAACGGGCGAACTGATTGATCCTTTCCATGGCGTTGATCATATTAAGAAACGAAAGATTGTAATGGTTCATGATCGAGTCTTCGTTGAAGACCCGGTTCGGATTCTTCGTATGGCTCGTTTTGCGGCTCAGTATCCAGCGTTCCATATTGATTATGAAACCTTGTATACTGCATGGGAAGATGATTGCGACCTTTCGCAAGCTACAGCCGAGCGGGTATATCAAGAACTGGCTAAGGCACTTATGGGATTTGGGCCTTCTAGATTTTTCGCCGCTCTTGAGACTGTTAATGGCGCAATCTTTTGGTTCAAAGAAATCTATGATCTTATTGGCGTTTCACAACCAATCAAGTGGCATGTAGAGGGGGATGCTTATACCCATACCATGATGGTTCTGGATAGCGCAGCCAAGCATGGCGAAACGCTTGCCATTCGTTTCGGAGCCTTGGTCCATGATCTAGGTAAGGGCGTCACGCCGCTGCATAAGCTTCCTGCCCATCACGGGCATGAGGACGCTGGCGTACCACTGGTCGAGGCATTATGTAATCGGCTGAAAGTACCCAATGCTATTCGGGATAGCGCCAAGCTGGCTACTAAGCATCATGGTCACGTTCATAAGATGACAGAAGTTAATGATAAGACTGTCGTTAAATGGTTCGATGACTTCCGCAAACATCCATACTATGCTTGGGATGTTGGTCGAGTTGCTTGGCATGATAATGAAGGCAAACTTCCTTACCTCAAGCATGACAATAACTCATGGGATTTTTGGAATAAGATTCAGAAAATCGCTGACGTTAAGCTTTCTTCTTTCTTTTCTCAGGAAGAGATTGACGCAATGCCGATTGACCGGCGTAAGGATGTTCTTCGAAAACTTCGAATTAATTCAATTAGACAAGAGAGTAAATTTTAATGGTTGAGAAACTTTATATCATCGTCCGGACGGATATGGAAAGCATGACGACTGGTCGCATTGCGGCACAGGCGGCTCATGCTGCCAATTCTTTTGTTGGCTATGCTCGCGCACTAAAGAAAGACTTGAAGCGGGAACTTACGGCGGCAGAATATCTAAACGATCCCTTTATCAAGAATTTCGAGACATGGCAGAATCAGACGCCGGATTTCTTTGGAACAACTATCGTTCTCGATGGTGGAACAGAGGACGAAATTGAGGAAATCCTTAATACCATTGAGAATGAATATATTACAGGTCAAATTATTGACCCTGAATATCCTATCCGGGACGGTGATACGGTTCATATCTTGAAGGATGTTCTCACTTGCGCTTATGCATTCTATTTAGGTGACGGTGAGGATAACGGGTTAAAAGAATTGTCTCTTCTCTGACAGTTTTCAGTTGACAAAACTAACATATGTGGTAAGGTAAATTTATGAACATTCCAATCGTATTCTTTCTTGCACTCATTTCCGTTGGTGGGTATAACCGTGGGACGGTGACAATCCATGATATTCCATTTTCAACATACGATGACTGTATAATTGCAGGGAATCAGATTGCAGAAGAGGGCTTCTCTTACTTCCGTTGCTTTCAACAGAGGCAGAATGACGTTAAGGTTTTCCAGAATTGGAATTCTTTCGGTGGCTCTGAGTATGATCGATGAATAAAGAAAAATTGATTGAATATCTAAAGCAACGGTCAGAAGAAATACTTGAATGGATAAGAATTAATGACTGAGACAATTATCACTGGCCGTTTAGAAAATTGGACTTATGATCTAGTATGGAAAGTCCTTCTAGGAGATATCTACGAAGACACCAAAGGACGATTCCAAGATGGGCTTTGGATTCATACTTCAGTTCTAAAGCACACTAAAGAAGAAATCAAGGCCTTCAAAGAGGGCGATGTAGTAACTACTAAATATTCAACTTACCTTCTTGGCAAGAAGGGCGCAGTTCAACCAAAGGAAGAGGACTAAATGACTACCAATCTTAAACTTGAAAGCTTCAGTCTTGCCGCTCAGGCTCGCATTCTGAAGAAGCTGGGTCGCTCAGTAAAGAAGGACCATGCCGGAGCAGTCTTTGCCACGGCTCATATCCAGAGGAATGCTGAAAAACTTCGCAAAGAGGCTCGCGCTGTACATATTGCCCGTGGTTTCCTTCGTGGCCGTGAACTGATCGAAATGGAACTTCCTTACCGCGCCCATAACGAAGGTCATATTTCAAGGCCGGGTCATACTCGGACTCTGCCAGACTTCAGACGTATCGAAGTCCTTATCAAGTCTGCTAATCGAAAGTATGAAACTGAGCAGGAACTTCTCCAGCGATGGGCAGAATTTATAGATGGAGCTTCTATTGGCGTTCCTAACTGAAACCCAGAAAGAACTTCTCAATCGTTTTAAGATCGGTGACATCGTTAAAGTCTTTAAGACAGACAGAAATGAAAGATGGGCTTCCGATTGGGAACGAACAGAATTAGAAATCATCGGGATTACTTGGGAAAAGCGGCAAGCTAAATCCAATATCGTTGTCTTACATGACGGCGATCAAGTTACCGATGGTTTCGAAGTTCACGATTTGGTGAGAGCATGAAGAAACATTTCGTTGAATTTTTAAGCCCCGGAACCTTTGTTTCAGAATCTACAACGAAGAGTATCTCTTCGTGGGATATTGAAAAGGCACAAGAACTGGCTCATGATATTAATGAACGTCATGGCGCTCGACCATATGGGTTCCGGTTTTCTACACGAGAGCGTGGCGAAGACGATCTTGATTCTAAAGAGACTAGTCGTAGTGGTATTTATTATCTAGGTGGCGTAATTCGTACTATAGAACAGGTACGGGCTGAGAATAATCCAGACGAACGAATCCTGCTTTCCAATATGGAGGGTAATGGGATTGATCGAGTAATCGAGAATAACAATAGTTGGCGTCATACTTCTGCCTTTAGAGAAGATGACGTTCTATTAAATTTTAAATTTAAGGAAAAATGATGGCATCTAGATTTGATGTAATGTATTCAAAAGAATCGAATGGGCAAACTTTTTGGACTAAGTGCGGCGTTGCGTTCCCATTCAAGAACGGCAAAGAGGGTTTTCAGGTCATGCTGGATGCGGTTCCCGCTCCAGTTGATGGCGCTTACCGCTTGACTTTCTTCCCGCCAAAGGACAATAATCCGAAGGCTGAGACTTATACGCCGCGTGGTCGCCCGGCTTCTGCTGCCAGTAGACAGACGGTTGATGAAATGGACGACGATATTCCATTTTAGTAGTTGACAGGCATATTTAGACATGCCATATTGACCCAATAAACAAACAACACTCATAGGAGAATACATTGTCTACTGGCGCTAAGGCCGCAGTTTCACGAAATAAGATGCTTGAGGAAGCGCTTGCTTCCGCAGAACGTGGCAAGGTCACGACTAAGCAGCATGAGGCTACACAGGAAAGTTCATCTGCTTATACCAATATCAAGCAGAACGCTTTTTTCATTGCCGTGTTTGATCAGTCTACTTCTGACGCTCAGAAGGAAGAGGCTCTTGCCGCTCTTCTGACTTTCAACGGGACGGCTGAAGAACTTCGTGCAAACGTTGAGGCTTTTGATACCTTTAAGGAATACCTCCAGTCTATCCGTGAGGAAATGGCCGTAGATACTATCAAGATGTCTGACCCGAAGAACTTCTCTGTTCTTCGTGATACCTATGAATCGATGAATGGCGGACTTATTGATTTTGAAAACAAGATCAATCCACTTACCGAACTTCTTGATGCTCTTGAGCAGCTTCGCGTTGACGGTGAAACGATGGATGTTTTCCGTGAAATCAAGGATGACGAAACTCGTAACGCCGAAATCAAGCGTCGGTCGGATGAAATTTCTGCCAAGTTTATTGCAGTTCAGAACGATATCGAAAAGTATGAACTTTCGATTGCTACTGCCAATGAAGACAAGAATCTTTTTGGGCAGGTAAAGAAGTCGGCTCGTGAAGAGATTGCCAAGCTTGAAGTTTATAAGACGCAGGCTATTGACAAGCTGGCTCTTATTGCCACTGAAGAACAGACTCTTCGTTCGGAGACTGCCGTTAATAGTGGCGTTCAGGATAAGCATGCAGATGCTAAGCGTAAGCTTCGCGAAATGCTTGACCTAGATGCCGATGGACATCAGAAGCGGGGTGAAGAACTTATCAATTCGGCTGTAACGTTTGTTGCAAATTCCAAGGATAAGATTGGTACTATTCGTGAGCATCTGACTAAGATGGAAGGCCAGATTATTAATCTGGATAATTCTAGCAACGACATGACTTATGTTTTTGCTCTTATCGATGGTGGTACGAAGAAGGCCGAAACTGCTAACAAGGAAATTCGTGAGAAGATTGCTTCCGATATTCCGGCAGAGGAAAGCACTGTTCAGCGTCTTAGCCGTGAGCGTCGTCAGCGTGAAGTTGATGAACATATCGCACGTCTCGGAAATTCGTCTACTGATACTACGGCAACGATTGCCGATCTGACTTCGCAGTCTATTCGTATCAAGGATATGAAGGATTCGAATCAGGGCCAGATTCAGATGGCTAAGGAAATGCATGCCCGTGGCGTGGCTGGCGTGGCTGATCGTATCAGTACTGTCATTCAGGCTGTCGGTCAGGCGGCTCTTAGTGAAAGTTCTAACATGGCTGCTAGCACTCTGGATAAGATGCGGCGTGATACTGACGAACTGGCTCAGAAGCATTCGCTTCAGGTTGCTCTTAGTATTCAGGATCGCAATGTTCAGCTTGAAGCTGCCATTGAAAATCTCGCTCAGTATGGGAAAGTCCATGAAGCGGCGACAAAGATTACTCGTGATGGACTTGCCGATATGCAGCGTCTTGTGGGTGAAATGGAAACGGCTGCAAAGGAAGTCGCTAATAATGTTAGCAAGTCATATTCTCTTGCGGCTGAAGCTTCAAGTGGCGTGACGGAGGCAACTCCAACTGCTAAGGAGACTAATACGGGTGGCGTTCGGTCGCCGTTTGATCGCTAATGGATTATCCTTACCAAACTTCGGTAGGCGATTACCAATATTTTACGGTCCCGAAAGGGACCGTAATTATTATGCCTAATCCTTTAGCCGATAGTGATGTTCCTGATACGATCTACGATGTTAGAGCTTGCCTAGACGAAGATGTTGTGGTATCTTTTGACTACAATAAGAGTCCTATAACCATTCTGGAAAGAATCAATGCCAATTCTTAAGCTAAAAGATTTGATTGAAGTTCTCAATCTTCTTGACGGAGAACTGCCATTATATCATGAAGATGATCTAGGCAATAAGCGCCCGATGGATAATATCCAGCAAATTTTCGAGACAGATAGAATTATGTTGCATAAAGAAGATTTGTCATATACTGCTAGTGCGAACGATCCTTTATGGGGCAAACTACCATACAAATTCTATCCTGCCTTCCACGCTATCGTTTTCAAATAAGGATTAAATATGTTTCTTACTACTGGCGGTGATTATCTGGCTAAGTCCCCCGGCTTCAAACTCGTAGGTCGTGATGCTGATCTAAAGCGTCTGTCTACCATTCTCATGCGTAACAAGGCGGCTTCTGCCCTTCTTGTTGGACCGGGCGGTGTTGGCTCAACGGCTCTTTGCATGGGGCTGCAAGCTAGCAAGGACGATCCAGATGCACCATTCGATATTATCAGTAAGCGCATCTTTTGGCTGAAGACTGATGAACTTTATTCGTCTGAGAATCCGAATGAGGAATTCACTCGAATTCTTGGCATTCTAAAGCGTACCAATGATAGCCTTCTGATCATTGAGGATGCTCGCGATTTTATCGAGGGATCACGTAATGCCGGTTGCCCGCTTCATATCAATTCTTTGAACGCACTTGTCAAGGCAGGCGAAGTTCAAGTTGTTCTTGAAGTGCGAGACGATGACTTCGAAATGGTGCTGAAGGCCCATTCCGATATGCGTCAGTGCTATACGATGATTGATCTTAATGAACCGATTGGCGATGATCTGGCCAAGATTGCGAAATCTAGTTCTGTAAGTCTCTCTAAGCATCACGCTATTGCCATTGATGATGATGCTGTAACCGCCTCTATTGAACTTACGAATAAGTATCGTACTCGTGATCTTAGCCTGTCCCGCGCTCAGCCGGAACGTTCTTACAATCTTATGGACCGTGCGCTTTCGACTTATCGTCTTGATGCTCACCGAAATATTGATCCTGAAGATCAGAAGTCTCTTCGTAAGCTTTACGATTTGCAGCGGAATGCTGAATTGTCTCTTATTGAAAATGAAGAACTTCTATCGGTAGAAATTAAAAAGGCCGAAGACGCTCGTAATGGGACTGACGAAGTTGCACCAGAGAAAACGAATATCACTGCATTTAACCGCATGGCGGCGGGTGCTGGTGGCGGTTCGCCAGAAGTCCGTCGAATCAATAACGATATCACTTTGATCAAAGCCGATATTGAAAAGTATCGTGAACAGTATACAGCATTGACTGAAAAAATCAATGCTAATCTCAAGTTGACACGCGATCTTGTTCTTGCAGAATTTAGCCGACTGTCAGGCATTCCTGCCAATAAGTTGAATGAAGATGAACGCGCCAAGCTTCAGAATCTTTCAAATCAGATTAAGAGCCGTATCTTCGGTCAGGATCATGTAGTTGATGCACTGGCGAATGCTATCAAGGTTAGCCGTATCGGTGGCCGTAATGGCAATAAGCCTCAGGCGTCTTTCTTGTTCCTTGGACCTTCGGGCACTGGTAAGACGGAAATCGCTAAGTCTCTGGCGCAGAATCTTCTAGATGACGAATCGGCCTTGACTCGATTCGATATGAGCGAGTATATGGAAAAGCATTCGGTGGCAACCCTTATTGGTGCGCCTCCGGGTTATGAGGGTTATGAAGCTGGCGGCGTTCTTACCAATGCCATGCGTAAGAATCCCCATCGCGTTATCCTGTTTGATGAAATTGAGAAGGCGCATCCGGACGTATATAACATTTTCCTTGCTATTCTCTCGGATGGCCGGTTGACTGATCGTCGCGGTTTGACTGTTAGCTTTGCCGAATCGATTGTTATCATGACTTCGAATATCGGCCAGCCGGAATTGCTGGATGAAACTCGCACCATTCCGGAACGCCGTGAAGCCGCTCTACAGGCTCTTCTTGCTACGCCGGGGATTAAGCCGGAATTCTTGAACCGATTCGCCGGTCGCCAGAATATCCATTTCTTCAATCTTCTGCCTGTGGAAATTCTTGCCAAGATTATGCGTCGTGAAATCTCGAATGTTGACGCCGCGTATCGAGCTAACGGAATTGAAGTTGTGATGGCTGACGAAGAGATTAATAAGTTCGTAGAAGCGACTTATGATCCGACGACTGGCGCTCGCGGCATTCCGGGTATGATTTCGGCTAAGCTGGAGCCTCTTATTGTCGATACTATTCTTAATAGGCCGGAAGAGACTGGCAAATTCTCTATCGCTTACGATGAAAATACCAAGGAATTCTCAATTAACAGGTCTGATCATGACTAAAGCTGATGTTCGACTTAATCGACTATTCGATAAAATCGCTTTTAAGCTGCCTTGGACGGCCAAGTTTCTGACTTGGCTCCGTTCTCCCTCAAACGCGATTGTGCGTCTCCCGGTGGCCTTTCTGTTGATCCTAGGAGGATTCTTCAGCTTCCTGCCGGGTCTGGGGCTATGGATGCTTCCTCTGGGTCTGCTTTTTCTTGCAATTGATATTATTCAGTTGCGGGAACCAGTCACAAAGTATGCTGTCCTAGGACAACGGACAGTGGTAAATTGGATTCGAAAGGTAAAGCAATATTTATCGAATTCATTTTGAACCGATTTAGATTGACAAGGGTTAGCAGCAATGCTAACCCTTTCGCATAGGAGAAAACATGTCGCTACAGGAACAAATCAAGCAGCTTCGCGAACGAACCACTTCCAATGATCTGAAGAGGAAGCGGGCAACAGCTAATACTCGTATTGCTCAGATGCAGAAGGATGCTGGGCTCTTCTATCGGTTCTACCTTCAGGTAGCGGTTGCTGCCGTGTGGGTGTTCCGCTGGATTATTTGGCCTGCTTATAAGGTTTTTTCGTGGCCATTCAAAAAGTTGTTCAAACTTTACAAGAAGCTTTGGTCGCTTCTCGTTTATAAGCGAGACGAATTCGGGGATTTGAAATTCTCCAAGATTCGGGCCGGTCTGATGCTCTTGTTCTCAATCCCGACAATCCTTGCAACTTTCAATCTGGCTATCGACGGCACTATCTATAGCGCCACTTATAAGAATAAGGAAACCGTATATCTTTTTGCGGCTTCAGACAATAGCTTTAAAGATGACGATGAATTTTCCGTTACCGGTTGTGAAGTCACCGAAACTAATGTCTCGGATTTCAGTTGTGATAGTGAGGGGACTCTTTATTTCCGTGTAAGCGGCGGTCTTATCGAGCATATCTATTCAATTGCAACACAGGGTCATATCTTTTATCCTGATGCTGTAGCGAATGCTCTTGCGCCGGGATGGAATCTATGCCAAATTGACAGTTGGTATTTCCGAATAAAGATTCTTTACCGTAATACTAATATCTATCCCAAGCTTTTGTATACCTCTTGCAAACCGGTGTTTAATTCGCGATGAAAAAGCATAAGCCTAAATTCACTCCCGGAGAATGGGTCTATCCTCAGGACTCTTCTGGGGCTCCCGATCTGGCTATCTTTGCTAAGGATAAGCCTATGGGGACGCCAAAGAATCATTCCAGCGAACATGGGGCCGTTATTGCTCATGTTGTCATGTATGACGCTATTACAGGGTTTCTGAGCAAGGAACAATATAAAGCTAATGCCCATTTGATTTCCGCTGCACCGCAGCTATATGCTGTCTGTGAGAAGCTTGAGGAATGGGATGAAGATGGGGCAGCTAGTGGAGGTTTTGCTTCCTTAATCGTAGAATTAAAGGCGGCTCTTAAGAAGGCGAGGGGTGAATGAGGAGGCGCGGTTTCTTTGAATTGCTAACGAACCTATTCAATTCGGAGGATGAACAATCTATCCGAGAGCAAATAGATTATTATTATAAACTACTTGAAACCGAAACTAATGAAGATATGCGCAAGGTGTATCTAGAACATATCAATGACTTAGAAATAGAGTGGCGGGATAAGAATTAATGTTCAAAGTCAAGGACCGAGTTAGGTTCGCAAATGATATTGATACTATAGTATCATTCTTTGAGAAGGGCGATGAAGGAATTATCTTGTCGATTTCTCTTGACAATAACGACGTTCCTCTGTATCATATTTGCATGGATACAGATTCCGACTTTACGATTGGCGTATATGAGGAAGATATCGAACATGCCTAGGAGGGATGTATGGTTGAATATAAAAAGTCTCGATTATTCGAGCCTTATTCGTTTGGATTCTTTTTAACTTTTGTTGGACTACTAACCTTTATGGTTGGTATGATAGTATTTACAATTACTTATAGCCCATATGCATTCGGCGTATGGCTATTCGGTGTTGTTTTAGTTGCTATCGGGCAGTTGTTAGACTGGATTAATAGAAGAAATACTTACAGTTGACAGTGGAAAATTAATGTCTAAATTTATTAAAGCTGCTATAGCTCTACATTCTCTACAGGATGCCATGGATTGCTCCACGGTTTACGGTGTTGAGCCTTATTCTATGCACAAGATTCACCTTCATTATAATGGATTGCAGAATATTATTGAAAGTCTGTCGTCCATCTTAGAGACGCCTGAGATTTTAGAATTAAATTATACTAATTATCGGGGTGAAAATTCCAATCGTAAACTTCTTCCCATTAATGTCTGGCATGGTGTAAGCGACTTTCATAAGGAACAAGGCGAGCAATGGTTCCTTAAGGCTTATGATACAGAAGGCCAAAAAATTCGTGATTTTGCAATCAAAGATTTTGGAGAGCCGATTGACTCCGTGGCTGAATAGACGAGACGCCCAATTCCCTTTTCAGATATGGTTGCCTTTTCCTCAGAATGCAATTGTTCAGGTGAAGAATGCCTATGGCGATAGCCGAATTGCAATTGTCAAGGAAATGTGGTGGGGATATGAGAAAGATAATGAAGAGGGCGTAATTGTAGCGGCCCGTCGAATTGATAAATTGAAAGAAGAATATGCAGTACGTTAGTTTTATTTTAAATGGTAAATTCCAAATTGTATCCCGAACCGATGAAATTGAAGATTTTGATCCAAATAAATTAGACGAATTAAAGTCAAATGTCGCAAAGGCATTCTTTGATGGAGCCAATAGCAGAAAAGATGATTGGGCTGAAATTGGAATTGATTTTTCTATAATTAGCGTTGAAGCTGAGAGCGCCAAGATCGTAGAACTTTAGGGTTGACATAACCACGTAGATCACCTAGAACAAGAACAACGCGGGCATGGCGGAACGGTAGACGCACCGGACTTAAAATTCGGAGGGGGTATCCCCGTGTGGGTTCGAATCCCACTGCCCGTACCAAAGAAAGAACAAAATGGTTGGAGCCCAATACGAAAAGCTATATGACACTGCTAAGCGAATGTTGACTATGATGGGCGCACATTATTCTATCGACTTGACAAATCCTATAGCTGTGCTAAATAAAGCTATCGAAATCACTGAGAAGAATATTCGAGCACTAAAAGGTTATCCTGATAGTGATGGATTAATGAATGATTTAGATAAACAGCGCTTACGATATAAAGCGGCCTTAACCAGATACATGAACGATGAACGAAGAGGGAAGTTTGGGTAAGTTTATGGCCTTCATGGCGTTGGTTCTGTTTGTTGTGGCTTTTAAAGGCGCTACGGAAAGCGATCTTAGTAAAGCAGAGCGTGAAGTTCGACAACTTAGAAATGAAGTCATTAGAATCCATATGGAAAACGGCGGAAGCCTTACAGATATTATCTGACAGTTGACAGGGAAGAAATTTCCTGTCATATTCGTTTTCTGAACAAAGGGAGATAGACATGGCAAAGTTCAAGGCGGGCGATCTTTTAAAGATTAGAGAGGAAGCGCTATGATCGAAGGTTTTTGGTTTACGCCGATAAGGGATGAGCGGGCCGGGTGGAATGATTATATTCGTATCCATTCAATTCCACGAATTGGAGAACGAGTCTATTATGACTTTTCTTATTATGTCGTAACTGACGTAGTATACGACACCAAAGAGGGAGTCGTCCGAGTAGTAGGCGTCTATAAATGACTGAAGAAGAAATTTTCAATTATCTTATAGATAATTTGCGTCTTAATGTAGAGACGGTTCCATATGATGGAAAGTACGTTACTCTTGAACTACGCAAGCCGAGCGCAAGAGACGATATCTATTATTCGAATAGTCGGAATTCCGACGACTGGCACAATCTTGGTTCCATCGCAATTGATGAACGCAGAGCAGGATATTTTTGATGAAGATTTTTGATCCTAACTCAATTTTAGACTTGCATATTCTTGTCATTATGGTATTAAGAGGGACGGAAGAGCAGCGCAAGGAAGCTTTCAATATCCTTGGTCCTGTTCGATATGCAGAAATTATAAAGGCAGGAAATTAGATGACATTCCAACATACACGGGCTAATGTTCAAGCTCCAGAAGTTGTTGAAAAGCGGGGATATGGCGGGGATATCGAGAAGACTTACAAGCACCCTGCCTTCGGGCAGTTCTCCGCCTCTCGTGTCTCTGTTGGCGGTCGCGGCGTTACCTTGTACGGCAGTGAGTTTCCTCACCATAGTTATATTGCTCTAACATTGACGACCAGCACTCAGCGTCGTGATTTGTCGCGCGACTGGTATCATAATGACCAACATATCGTAAAATTTGCCCTAAGCGAATCTCAATGGGCAACTTTCGTATCTTCTTTGAATGTCGGCGGCGGCGTTCCGGCCACTTTGGAATGGCTTACAGGTCAGGGTCAACTTCCGGAACTTCCTCCGATTGATCGTCGCTCAGATTACGCTGGCGACTTGAAGAATTATGTTAAAGATGCAGTTGATGAACTAAAAAGCTTTGAGGCAGAAATCGATGCACTCGGTCTTTCTCAGAAGAAGACTAAGGCTTTGAAGGATAAGCTTCTTCGCTCTCGGCGGTTGCTTGACTCGACTATTCCCTTCGTTGAATCTTCATTCAATGAGCATATGGAAGAGGTTGTCGAAAAGAGCAAGCAGGAAGTACATGGCTATATCCAAAATGCCGTGAATAGGGCTGGCATTCAGGCAATCGCTGAGAATTCAGCGAAGGTTCTATCTCTTGAGTGACAGACGGCAGATGGAGCTTTCGCTGCGCATCGTAGCTGCGAAAGCCGAACAGCTTGCCGAAGACCTTAAAAACAATAGGCTTTGGGAAGGCGAATATACTCAAAAAATTAACGCAATTATGGAAGAACTAGATGACGCAAGAGAGAATTCAACTCGCCGCTATTAGGCTGCGAAATCTAATCGATCAATTCAATAATTCAAACCTCTTTAACCATGATGTTCTGAATGCGCTTGTGGACGTTCAGACGATCCTAGGCAAGTTGGAAAACCTAGAGAGTTTGTCTCAGGAATTCCCAATCGATTCTTATAAGATTGCCGGATATAATAAGGGGTTGGAAGATGCTGCCGATTATATCCTCGCGCTTGGCACCAATAATGTCGGAATGGTCAATGATATGGACCGGCGTAGGGTTGATTCAATTAAGGCTATGCGGAAGCCTCTGACAACGGCAATTCTATGATCAAGCATGATGGAAAGCACGTTCCGGTATTGAATGCAGATTTCCTTAATGTAAAGTTGAGGAATGGCGAGTTAGTGAATGTGGTTCCTTTGGGCGGCTTATTTGAAGTGGCAGGTTTCAAGCCAGATGATAAAAGCCTAAGTGGCAATTGGTTCATTCACTCACACACATGGCGCGATATAATGGAGTATGAAATTGTACACCCTGTATAGACTGTTTAAGTTTGGAATCAAGTGGCACAAGTGGCGGACGCCGGGGCGAGTCTATTTGAACAGTGCTAGAACGCGACCATATGATTCTTGCATGGGTTTCTTCACTATTCTAGGATTGGCTTGGTACTGACGCATAGCTGGGCTTCCGAATAAGCTATTGATTTTTCTGTCGATATATGGTTATATATATTCAGAAACACATAACGAAAGGAAACCATATGTTTAAATTTATCAGAGAAAAGATCACGCAACGCAATACTATCAATGAGCTTAGTAAGCTTACTGAGCGGGAGCTAGCGGATATTGGAATTAATCGATCAGAAATTCATAAGATTGCAAAGCGTACAGAACTTTATTAATGGCCCTGCGGGGCCATTTTGCTATTGACAATCCTGTGAGTCGTGATATGATCTATTTTTACAGGAGATAAAAATGGGTGTAAAATCTACAACTCGACTAACTCGCGCAAAAGCCATCGATCTATTCGTTGAATTTTCAATGCGCGATCAGAAGCTTGTTCGTATGCTTCGGGCCAAGGCAGAGCTATTTTCTGATGCAGAATTAGAAGAAGAGCTTGAAAGAATGAATGATGTCTGGTCTAATGAAATGTTCGGTAGTGGCGGTGGATATGATAATTATCTGATTGGTGACGACTTTTCATGATCTTAGACCTTAAGATAACTTGGCTCGATAGAGCTATCACGGCCAATCAATCACGCAGTAGAATGATCAAAGAGGTCATAGAAGATATTGCTAATGGCGGCAATTCGACACATAGTGCCTTAGGTTCTACGTTACAAGTAATTATTAAAGGATTAGAAAAGCGTGGTGCGAGTTATCGCTTAACGGCTCACCCCGGAAAGGGTTACTATTTAGAGGGTATTCCAAGCGATGATTAATATGGATATAGTAAAAGAAGTGGCGTTTGATTATGCATTGGAGCATTACTCAAAGCGTTTTAAAACATCTATCGATGACCGTCATGTTATAATGAATGCTAGTAGCAATTCATATATCTTTGAAGACGACGCCATTTTCTTTATCCAAGGATACCTTGATCGGCTGAATAATAGGGCGCTCGATGCTTATTATAAGGCATTGAATGAATTAGATAATAACGACTAACAGGGGCTAAAATGGTACAGAGAACAGTGACTAAGGTTATTAATTTGCCGGATAATTTGGTTAAACAAGCTAAGAAAGATTTGGCTAATTTATACGATCCTAGATCGATGTGCTATATGGATGGATATTATTCCAAGTCATTGGTCGAAAAATACGGTATGTCTCTCTCCGACTTAGAATCCTTGATCGGTCGGCCTAAATTTAATACAGAATTGAAGTGGGAATATGATGCTTGAAGTTGGCCAGACTGTCTTGTATAAAGGCTTTCCTATAGAAGTAAAGAACATCCTTATGGATGAAAGTGGAAATGAGCCGTTGCGCGCTGAAGTTGAATTTTTTGACTCGGAAATCGCCAAGGAAAAGTTCCCCGATCTTGATTGGACAGTTGACAGTGGACAGTGGATCGATTATGTTGACATAACTTACATTGATTTGAGAGGATAATATGGGACAGAGTACAGATGCATATCTGGTTTATGGGATCGATCTAGGCGAGCCTGACACCTTTAACGAAGAAGGCGAATTCTATGAATTTTGGGATTTGTTCGATCAAGCAGAAAATGACCCTTGGGAAGTCATTCACAATCTAAGCGGCATTGAATACATTCCGGGGAATGGAAGTGGGAGCTTACGTGATGAATTTCGTGAAAATTTCGGTGTAGAAATCGAGACTCATTGTCATCACGAATATCCAATGTATCTAGCTATCATTCCGGGCGCTGGTTTTTCGGCTGGCCGTGGTTATGTGACTGAGATTGATCCGGCTGATATGGTAATTACGCAAGAAAAGCTTGACGATTTCAAGGCAGGACTTGAAAAACTTAAGATTCCTTACTCAGAACCAAAATGGATGCTTGTGAGTTATTGGCATTGAAGAAAGCTGATGCAATTGCCCGGTGGGGCGCTGAAGTCGTAGAAACCGCTCGGGATTATTACGAGACAGATTTCGATAAAATTTTGTTCGCAGAAGACATGGCTGGTTTGTCAGACGATATAGCCGAAATGCTATACCCGGCTAGCGAATTCGATGTCTATGAACGATGCTCGCGGGCTTATTTCCATACCCATGGACATTGGCATGCTCCGGATTTGATGGAGAATATTCGAAATAACGAAGGCCATATGGTCACGCCGAAGTATGATATCAGTTGGGATCAGGACGAAGAGGCCTCAATCGATGTTATCGTTCAAGCGCATAAGGTTATATCGAAAGTACTTCTGCTTTCTGGTCGAACGCCGGAATTGTGGTGGAGCGAATTAGCCGAATTGCAGTATAGCTTGGCCGAGTCTGTTAAGGCTGCTGGCCGTATCGAAGAAGTTCATGAACATGTAATGAGTCTTCTTAATGATCCTGAAATAACTAAACAGATGTGGAAATAAATGACACAAGAAGAGTTCTTTGAACGATTCTTAAAACTAACGGGTGTCGATTTCGATTCAAAGATGCACGAGAAAGAAGTTGACAAACTTTTGGATACGATGTATCTAGAGACTGGATATATGAAATGGGATAGTTGGTGCATCATCCATTACATTGAAAAGAATCTGGAACGATGCAGGCGGATAATCAATAGGAAGACAAATGAAATTTAAATACTTCCTGAAGAAAGCACGATATGTTACAGAGCCAATATATATATGGCGTGATAGTTGGGACTTACATGTAGCCATTCGTATGACTATGGATGGTATACATTTTGTTACTATTCCAGAGTCTGCTGGCAATGCAATTTTGCCCTGTCGATATTGGAATGAGGACGACTCCTTGTTTCTAACCCCAGACGATCTTCTTGCAGAAGATTGGCAATCTTAATCTAAAGGAAATTAAAATTACTTTTGTCGTAGTTCTAACAGTTGTCAGTGGATTTTTCAGTCAGTCCTTCTCGGTGCCCATCGATAACGAGAAGCAGTGCATGGATTTTGAAACTGGATATAATGGATCAAAGATCATTACCTCTGATGGGAAAGAATACGTTCTGAATGTCCAATGTCAGAAAATTGAGGAAAAGAAGTAATGGATTTACGTGAACGACTCGCTAACCGAGGCGGCTATCATGATATGCAACAGCGAGCCTTAAATATTGCTGATATTGCGATCAATGAAATTACACTTAGCTTGAAGGACATCAGCAATGAGTCTCGATAATGTTCTGAGCCGTTGTGATCATGCAATTGGAGTGGTAGCTGATAGTCCTTATTCATACATGATTCCTAGTGATAATGGGATGTGGGTTCGCTTTAGCGATGTGGAGGCTATCTTTGATAGTCAAGATTGGAAGGTTGTCCCTACCGATCTTTTGACCCATTTGGGCGATTGGGAAGAGGCTTGTAAGATTGCCCGCGATAATGCGCCGCCGTCAAGAGAAGATTTTGACGATAAGGGTTATTGGCAACATCAGTTGGATGTTATTGCAAGAATTAAGAAGGCCTTGGGTAAATGACTGAGCCAGTAATTAAATATATTTTGAATGTATTACGGGGAGTTACGAATGAATGATCTAGAGCCCGGTGATGTTATTCGAGTTAAGTCTTTCAAGGCTGTCATTCAAGATGGTGACGGTTGGATGCAATTCAAAACAGATAATGGCAAAGCCTTCTAAGATGATAAAGTTAATATTGGCCGGTATCCTAGTGATAATCGGCCTATATCTATTACAAATATCAATCATGATTTTCCGTGCTAAGCCTCACGAAATAAGACAAGCGGAAGAGTGGCGGAAGAAGGTTGATCAGCGGAAGAAATTAGTTAATTTTTGGAAGAATAAATGAACCAGTTAATTGGAGGGAAGGATACCGGAGATTTCAATATACCGATATTCGCTGGTGATATAGACCCTGCCCAAACACGCAATGAAATAATTGAAAATATTGCTAAATTCGTTGCTAATTACAGGCGCAAGAGAATAGGTCGAAACCACGATCAAGCTTACTTCGATCCTGCTGGTCGGTGGGAAGGTGGCGAGATTTATGAAGATGGCGACATAAAGGACTTGATTGCGCGAGATATCCGTGCTATGAAGACGCCATGAAAATCACAGATCACCGACTTAGCCAATTCGATTCTCTCATGCATTTTCCTGAGGGATCAGAATTAATTGAAATGGTTCGCGAACTTCGCGAACTTCGAAAGATTGCCGCACCGGAACATATCGATCCGGTGGAGTATCTTGACATGATCCAAGCTGATTGGGCTAAGCCTCTTATTGAGCAGCTTAAGCTGATTACTGGCGTCATGCCGTATCATCTTCGCGATGTCCCTATGGCGGCTGCAAAGGCGCTGGAAGGCTCTCATATGGAAGATGCTATGTATCTATACCCAGATGCAACGCAAGGGCCATGGGGCCTTGAAATTACTAGTCATGGTATTTGGGTCGGACCTCTACGCAAAGATGGCAAGGTATCTCAAATCGTTGTATCGTTTGAATATGGGGACTCTATGACGGCAGAGGCTAATAAGCGAGCATTAGATAATGCTAATCTGATTGTGGATTCTGTGAATGGTTTTTAAATTCATTCTACCTCTGATTGCTGCATTCTTCCTTGTAACGCCTGCTTTGGCTGAGAAGCCGCCGCGTTGTATTCAGGGGCATACCTGTTCGTTCTATGGTAAGGGTGGAGATATCAAGGAATGGAAGGCCGCTGCTGATAAAGCCATTTTGAACACTGTGCTCTATGCCAAAGATATCATTGTTCCGCGAAACAAGCCTTGCTGGTCGGCTTGTGTTTTGGCGATTGGCTATTTGCTCGATAAGGGAATTGAAGTAAAGGTTCATCCTAAGGCTGATGTCCGGTTCAAGCATGACGATGATCCAGTATTCACCAAATGGCTGTCTGAGCAACCAATGCCTAAGTGGCTGAGAGATAGGGCACTGAGCAAATGAGTAAGGATTGGAAAGTAGGAGGTTTCAATGAAGTTGAATTGGGATAACGGTCCTGCCATGCGCAAGATCAGGGTGACTTGGCCGGGCGGCGCTTGCTTTATGTCTGTGCCTTTTTGGTATCCGCATGTTGCTATCGAGCGCAAGGTTCGTGAAATCGCGCCATGGGTCGATGGACCGTTGACAGTGGAAAACGATTGAGCTACACTCCGCCAGTAAATGAAATCGATCAAATCAACCGTGATCTAGTCATGCTAATATTGCGGTTGAGCCGACAGTTGCCAGTGGAAAATGAATGGCGGCAAAAGGCGCTCGATTACATTAAACGAAAGCAATTAACTTCTCCGTTGAGGTAATATGCGCGACGTATATATTGCAATAATGGTAGCAATGTCGAAAGGCAAGGGATTGCATCTTACGGCAGATGAAGTGATCGAATTGTCATGCGACGATGCAATATCTCAACGTGCATTAAATTCCTTAGAGACAGAAGAATTCCAGATTGCATATGACGATCCGGTTGGCGGTTGGGAAAAATTTGATCCTTCCCGTGAGCGTATCGCATTCAATGGAGCTATCAGAGATTGAGAGACATTAGCATTACGGCGGGTATCTTAATACGGCGACAGGTTAGAAATGAACTTGAACGGTCGATCTTTGCTGGTGATATCGAGGGCTATAAGGAATTGAAAGGTGTCCTAGACAGTGAATTCTTGATCCGTGGCGCTAATGATTTCATGGTTCGGAAGATTAAGTATTGGGAACAGTCGATTGAAAAGTGAAATAAACGGCTCCATTGTAAAAGAATGGATCGAGTTCGGTCACTATTTTCAAATTGAATCTTTGTCTGAACCTATAATAAAAGGTGCAAGTGAAAGACATTATCGATTATGGGATAATGGAAAGCCTGCAACTGGCGGACAATGGCATTACAGCATCGATAATGCAGTTGCAAGAGCCAAATATGTTCTTCTTTGCGATTATTCTGATCGGATTGCATATTTAGAGACGCGGGTACAGAACCTAGAGCGAGCTATTGCGCTAGGAATTACACCAGAGGTAACGCATAACAAAAAAGGCCCTTGACGGGGCCTTTAATTTTGTCTAGAACAGGGCATCAAAACGGAGACGCCGAATGTCTTATATGAAGTATGCGACTAACCCGATGAAAGGAAATCATCCTTCGATGGATGAAATGGTTCGTTTTATCATGAATCCTACACCGGCAGAGATTGCCGAATTCAACCTCAAACGAGAAGCACAGATTAAGCTTATGCGAGCCGCACTGGAGAAGTGGAAGTAATGCGATATATCCGCCATAATACTGTTTCCATCGAAGAAGCTTTTGAACGATTCAATAAATTCTTTGCAGGTGACAACAGCAGTTCTAAATTCAAAGGAAGTAAGTTTCCTGTTCGGCTTGGTGGACTGCGATTGAGGACATTCTATACTAAGGGTTGCATTTGTAAAAGTTGCGGCCTAAGAGCTACACACTTTGCCGTAGAAAAGAGTAAGTGGTTGGAGCTAGAGATTTATCATTTGAATCTATGGGCTCTAATTGATGGCCGTGAAATTCTTTTCACGCATGACCATCAAATCGCTAGGAGTCTCGGCGGACCTGACACGCTTGAGAATTCAGTTCCCATGTGCGAATCGTGTAATAACGAAAAGTCAAAGAAGGAAAGCTCTATCGTTCAGCAGTTGCGTTCTGGCAAAATAACTCTTGATCGAGCGATGCAGCTTGCCCAGAAATTGATTGAGACTCATAATCATGTATGATCTAATGGCTCGCCATGTCATCATGGCTTCGTTGCTCTATTACAGTCTCGATATCAGTATGTTCACTGACGCTGAGTATGACGACAAATGCAAGAAGGTTGCGGATCATTTCAATGAGATTGACCCTGTTCGCCAATGGCAATTGGGCTCGCCCGAAGATATCCGAACGTCTGGTTTCGGTGTAAAGATAACGGTTTTGGCTGCGAGTGCCACAGCATATTGGATGCAGACTAAGGGATATAAACAGCGTCCACTATTCTATCGTTCAAGAGAGTGGCGAACTGATAAAAAGAATGACTTGCGTTGGCTAGGCGCTTCAGAATTCTATAGATAAAAGAAAAGGCCGGGTTTCCCCGGCCTTAACTGTCTGAGCGGTCCCCATACGGTGAACCTTTCGACGTATCCCAATGGTTATGTAACCGTCTGGGGCTCTGTATTTGGTGGACTCTGAGGGAATTGAACCCTCCACAGTCTGCTTGCAAAGCAGTCTCGCCTCCCTTGGTACATGAGAGCCCCATCCTAATTTAGTTTCAAAAACTATATCATACTAATAAGCGAAAGTCAATAAGTTTCATACTTTTTAGTACAATTCTATAGTAATATTCGATATTTCTGAAGTAGGATGAGTATTTAAAGCAGCGCCATTGTTCTGCCAAACTCTGATAGTAATTCTATCAGAGGCTGCTACGGTGAAAGGAGGGGAGGTAATACTCACAGTTGGAAAACTTACCGTTCCAGAACCAAAACAAATAGCCGAAGTAATTACTGTTGAATTTTTATAAATAGCAACCCAAATATGATTATTAGTAGAAGGGTTCCCAGACATTTTTTCCATGCCGATGTTTGCCGTCACTCTTGCTTTAGAGGCCCAATCAGGCGGCGCAAACCCGTTCGAAGTCTGCATGGAAAATGGATCAAACGTACCTAAAGTTAAATTTGTAAGTGTAGTGATGGTACTAGCTGGAATTGATTGCTGGCTTGCTGAGTATTTAGTTAGAGCAAGAATTGGCGGTCCTGAGGTATCGCCTGCGCGTCTAATTAAAACGTCTGGCTTGCCAGTAACTTCATTCCAAGAAGGAACGTATGAACTAGGTTTAGCTCCTACATCTGCGGCATTTAAAACGACATTTCCGAGTTTTCCATTAACCATAGAAACAGCGTCAGTAGCGCTGAGCCTCTGCCAAACGCCTCCCGCATACATAACCCAATCTCCGGTCAGGAAAGAGTATGTTCCGTTACCAAAATTACGATTGCCGGAAGTTGACGCTTTGTAAAAATTCCCTACATTGCCAACTCCATCGACTAGTTCTGGCATATTCGTGGTAGGGTTCCAAGAGCCTTTAAAGGATAGTCCTGAAATATTCAGTTGTTCTGTCGGTATAACTCCGGAAGCGTCAAGTGTAGCAACTCCATTAGCAGAAGCTTTTTCAGTTAATGGCACAAAGTCTAAAGAAGGTTTATCGGTTATGCCATCCCAAGATGTGGTTCCTGCGAGCCCTGTTGCACCGCTTGGACCTATTGCTCCGCTTGGACCTGTTGCACCGCTTGGACCTGCAATACCTTGCTGACCGGAAGCACCTTGAATGCCGGAAGCTCCCGATGGACCTGTCGGACCAGTTGCTCCGGTAAAACCTCTTTGCCCGGTTGCACCATCTTGACCAGATGGACCTGTCGGACCTGTCGGACCTGTTGCGCCTCGCGGTCCTGTAACTCCGGCTTCTCCTTGAATTCCTGTTGGGCCTTCTGGACCATCCAATCCTCTTAGACCTGTTGCACCAGTCGCACCGATTACTCCAGAGACACCAGCAGCACCGCTTGGGCCTGTAGCGCCCATTGGGCCTGTAGCTCCAATAGCACCGCTTGGGCCTGTAGCGCCGTCTAAACCTCTTAAACCACTTGCCCCGGTCGCACCGGTCGCACCGCTTGGACCACTATCCCCGGTAAAACCTCTAGGGCCAGTAGCACCGACCAATCCTTGAATTCCTGTATTACCCTGAATGCCGGTTGCTCCTAGGCCTCCGGTTGGACCCGTAGCACCGGAAGCGCCTGTAGCTCCCGCCGGTCCTGTCGCACCGGTTGGCCCTGTCGCCCCGGTTGATCCTGTAGCACCAGTTGGGCCAGTTGGACCACCGGCAGGCCCTGTAGCCCCGGTTGCCCCTGTCGGACCTGTCGGACCCCCAGCAGTCCCGGATGGACCTGTCGGACCTACTGCCCCTGACGGACCAATCAACGCCTCTTTATCAGAATTTGACAAAGCAAAAATGGGGGCATAATAACCATCACCCATCGCTTTATAAGCTGTTTTTGGACCAGCACCTTTGTAATATAATACTTGTTTTCCGATTAATGGCCCGGCTGGAATCTCTTCAGTTTCATCATCCACCAATAAAGAAATAACGGGAGCGTAATAATCGCTTTCGATTTCAGTATAAGCTGTTTTCTTTCCGGGACCAGTATAATACAATAACTGCTTACTTAAATCTACCATGTCTGCACACTCCCATTTGTAATTTGTAAAACAAGAGGATACAATAACATAAATAAATAAAAAAGTCAATGATTAAATAAAGTAATATGGTTTTTAAAACAAAAAGGCTTGCCAGTTTCCCGACAAGCCTTTTAATTGGTCTACCCGGCATGACTCGAACATGCAACGCCCGGCATCCAAGGCCGGTACTCTACCACTTGAGCTACGGATAGTTAAGGGGAGCCAAGTGCGAACCTTGACATATTATTCGCTTAGTGACCATTTCGCCCATCGTTCTCTATAGATGAGGTCCAAGCGCTGCTAACCCTGTAGGAAGAAACTATTCTTCCGGAAGTCGTGATCATATTTTGCAATATCATCATTAAAGTTTACAATTTCACTTCGCATTACGCCGCTTCGTTCTTTCGCTCGACGCGCGAACAAGCTGCCATACTTGAAGAATGAAGGATAATCTTCATAATTTATACCGGCGTCGGCCAACATCTGGAGCATTTCTCCGGTATTTTTCTTATTCAATTCTTTATGCGAAAATTTCGATCTTGCTGCCATAGAAATTGCATTCTTTGTGCAATCTTTGAAACGCCAGTATATCGCATTCGTCGCTTCGTCTAGATCGGGAAGCTGGAATACACGCGCATCGAAATGCGGCAATCGATCCATATAACGATCTGATTTAGTCTCTTCCCAATGATGGAAGATATAATTAGTAAAAGCGGCAGTTGCCATGGAAGCCAGAATACTCGTAAGCTTCTGCGTCTTTCCACGAAATAACATCTGCGACTTTGGATCAGGCAACCACCACACTAGGCTGATTTCGTCAGACTGAGTATATCCTACAGCGGCATGTGTCTTATTGACCAACTCTTCTGTAGCAAATATCATTGCGTTTGACATTTCGAAATCAAATGGTCGATCCAACCCCTTAGTGAATTTCGAAAAACCTCTGCCATCGATACGTGCATAAATAGGAAAGCGGCTATCCAAGGAGCGAGACGTTTCCATCCGCTCATAAGCCTTCATTCTATCGCCCAATGCGTCTTCCAAAATACCCTCTTAAATTGGTGGGGAACCTTTTGTTATCCCCGGCACGTCTGCCGTTTGAAATAGGACGTTTGTTATGAACCCCGATCAATCGAACCCTTATTATTCCGACTAATTTTCTGGTACTTCTGACTTGGCTTGAACAAGTGACCTTTCGGTTATCAGCCGAACGCTCTAACCGGCTGAGCTACAGAAGTAACGTTGTTATAGCATATGCGATGAACAACAGTGTGTCAATCGCTATTACGACAAGAAGTCTAAATGGAGCTTCATTAATCTCACCATGGCTCCACTTCCACCATACGAAGGCGAGGAACACAAAGTGAATTATAATTATAATTGCCATACCACTTCCTTAAACTGGTGCCCGCAACAGGGATCGAACCCATGGCCTCAAGATTACAAATCTAGCGCTCTACCAACTGAGCTATACGGGCTTCTGATTATGACATTCTGCATAATCATGGATATCTTTATAGTATACCCAATTATTATTTTCTTTTACGCGCCATGGATGAAAGAATAATAATCGTAGATACCATGGCGTTGGCCACATTGGGACTGCAAAACTCTCGTTCATTTAATAGATTCAAATCCGGTATGATAGTTGTCAGCGATCTTCTTAACCACTGACTCATCAACGCCGGGACTACCGACTGAATCGACAAACCACCAATCGCCGCTACCTTTACCACCTAGCTCGATCTGTACGCCTTCCCGTGCGCCACGTTCGGCAATCCAAGCGACTTGACGTGCGGTGCCCTTGGACAGTTGACATTGGAAAAATTGCATTTCTTTCTTTCTTAAAATTTGAAAACCAAGACAGTTTTACCTAGAGATTTGGCATAGTTGATTGTATATTTTGTTCCAGTAGATTTACCGTCCCAGAAAGCAACTAGTACATCGCAATATTCAGCGATCAATCTGTTTCTGTGATGGTAAGCATGTTTATATTTCTTATGATCGGGAAGGAATTCTTTCCATTCCTTTTTGTTCTTTCTGGCCCAACGTATTCCTAATCGATCAGCGCCGATTGCGCCGCCACTGACAACTTCGTCTATATCATATGGCAATTCCGACAATTTCTTATCTAAGAAGGAATAATTTTTGAATACTCTACTTCCTATAACCGCGATCTTCATATTCGTCTACTTTAATTGGCAGGCCCAGAAGGACTTGAACCCTCAACTCAGGGATTTGGAATCCCGTGTTTTACATTGCTACTATGTGCCTATGGTGGAGCCGACAAGATTCGAACTTGTGAACGCCGAAGCGAGCAGGTTTACAGCCTGCCGGGTTTGACCACTTCCCTACGTCTCCGAAACGCGGGGTTTTACGATGGCCTATCGTAATCCCCTACGGCTTTGCCTTTCACGCGGACTTACAAGCCGATCTAAACTGGAGCGGGCGGTCGGGATTGAACCGACGACATTCTGATTGGAAATCAGAGGCTCTACCACTGAGCTACACCCGCATTAGACGCCACTTATGCAACTCTACTAGGTAAGTGGCATAGGGATAGAGTGCCCTTGTCTAATTTTATGGCTGGGAAGCTTGGATTCGAACCAAGGACATGCTGATTAACAGTCAGCCGCTCTGCCATCTGAGCTACAACCCAACGTCGGATTCTATAGAACTTTCCATCGATTTAAATTCTCTTAGCCACATTAACCTCTTTGGCGGAAGCGATAGGATTCGAACCTATGGAGCCCATTTCTAGGCCCGGTCGATTAGCACTCGACTGCAATAAACCAACTCTGCCACACTTCCTCGCAAATGTCAATGGCGGAAGGGGTGAGATTCGAACTCACGGAGGACGCTGTTAACGCCCTCGCCGGTTTTCAAGACCGGAGCCATAAACCACTCGGCCACCCTTCCCTTGTCCGAAATATGTATACAAACTTTGGACTCATGTCAAGCAATAAAAATACCGGGTTACTACCCCGGATGAATTTCGGGACCGGCTCACGCATTTGCCGGTCGCATCTGAGAATCACGCGGCCTATATCTTGAGTTTGTGTTCACGGAGACAAGATAATTGGCTCTCAGATTGAGAATTAATGGGAACCTTTTTCGGCGGCTCCCGGATACCTATCTTGCATTAAATCAAGCACCAGAGGACGATTCAATTTTTAAGTTTTTGTTACTAATAAGGTGGCCAAATCCTTATCAAAACTCGTTAACCAACGGAACGCAATCGCCAACGTTATTTAAGTGGGGCTATCCGGTAGGCTTGCCCCGTAGTCTTATATCTTCGCCGGACTCTGCATGAACGATCTGCACTTCTTTTACGTTCACAGGGTAGACCACTCGGGCTTCTAGAAAGCCGTCAATGCGGGAATGCACCCTTCAAAACTGATATGGTCCTAGATCAAGGTTTCGAACCTTAGTCTCTCGGTCCACAGCCAAGCGCTCTAACCGATTGAGCTAATCTAGGGATGAATTGTACCAGATTTGCCATCATCTTGCCCTGCCGGGCAATGAACCCAACAAGTTAGGGGCGAAACTCCCCGCCGCACTGGTTAGCTGAACTCCGTTCAGCCCGGCCTTACAGCCTATTAATTTGGTCCTGCCCCTTGGAATCGAACCAAGGACGCATACACCTTCAATGTACCGCTCTACCAACTGAGCTAGGGCAGGATTGAAGGCTTTAAAATAGACCGCCCGGTGTAGCAATATCAATTGCGATTGCCATAGGGCTACTAGGGATACCGATTAGACCGTCAAGAATAGGACTGCCTAGAACGCTACCATCGTCGCTGTTACGATTACGACGCGCCTCGTCTTCCTCTTCGCGTTTCTTCTTACGCTTACGGATTTCTTCTTCAGTTTCAGTCATTTTATGATCCATTTAAAAGTTTATTTATACCGGAACGAATATTATTTTCGCCTTGAGCGATTGCGTTTTTAACTAGAAGATCAAAGAATTCCTTTTCTTTTCCTTCGTAATTTTTCGTATCATAATAATCATTATTATGATAGCTTCCGTTATAAGCTGATGTTTCTAGTTTGTCAATGTCAAAAGTTACACCAGATAAATAATAAGCCTTAAGCGTTTCCATATTACCTCAAATTATTAGGGCGGCTTCACTCATTGCTGTTGGCCCGTAGGGACTTGCCGTAGTTGCTCACGCCCACTCCTCTTTCGAGGAATTAATTGCGGCGTTCTGTTGCTAGGTGCCGCTTTCCCCCGAAGAGTTACGCAGCTAGTGCGACTCTTCCATATGCATGATTATCGTTTGCATTTACGTTTTTGACCCGATAAGGCGGATATCATACCTAAGCGCGTTTTCTTTCCACTGTGTTACCGGTCGATCCTATTTCGCCCCCATCAAAGAAAGGTCAACTAACTAAGGCTGGCTGCTTACATACTTTGCAACGTATCTAAGCTAGCGTTTGGCCGCTAGTGGCCTTTCCATGGTGGAGGCGATGGGTACTGCCCCCATGTTCCGTATAACTGTAAACCGAATCCGATTTACGCTTATTCTAGAATTCACTAAAAACATTCAATGACCTACTGCACCTATCTTAGCAGTGATGGATGGCCAATCCACCGGACTTTAAACGGACGTTCCCGCGTATTGAATGCTTATAGTGAACCCTAGTAAAAACAACTCATATCAACTTTCAGAATTCGGAAGCGCTTCCTAGCTCTTACTAATCCGTTTACGCAATGAGAAGGCATATACGTTGGTTTCTCTGCGGACCAGCCCAATTCCGTTAGGGTTGAGTTGCTTATACTAAAATTCATTAAATACACGACAGGGATTGAGCCTGCTATCGTACCGGGCTTCCTACTCGTACTACCCTTTCCTAGTCCAACTTATCAAACTCTGATTAACATTTGATCTTTCCGTGCATTCAATTCAAATTAGGTCCAGTTTGACGCGGATACTGGCAAACCGCACGATTATCTAGTTATACGCGACCTTTCAAGGTTCCGTCCCTAAGGGGTTAATCCGGCTTCGCTATATAATCGATAACCTCTTCTACATCTGACCTAGGCCAGTGTCAAGAGGAAAATTGATAGGTATCTCTGTCCAGTTCCCACTTTGAGAGACGCTAAGGCCGCTAAACCAAAACCATTGCCTATCCAACGGAGCCCTTCTGTGTAAGGGTACTCAAAACAAGTGGAGTTTCCGGTCCCCATATCCCCCGTCTAATAACTAACTTGTCGCGTCATACTAGATTGACATGCGCTTTCTAAATTTTACTACCTCAGAAAGAAGGCGGGATTCGTTAAATTCCTAATTAGATACTCATGTCTCGCCAAACCAAACTTGCTTCGTCTTCATTCGCTGGCTGATTAAACAGCCATTGTTCTTTGCCGCATTTCATACATTTACGTTTGCCGTGAGAAATCTTTTCGAATTCTTTATGACGGCAACCGAAAGCGATCTTCCATGCCTCTGTGATGTACCAGATGATCTTTCTCATATTGATATCTGATGTATCATAGTAATTCTGTTATGTCAAGGGGTATTCGAACTTTGCCCGTTCTTTTTAATTCGTCGGTCATCAATCTGCCGCGCCTGATAGCATCCGCTATTACGGGAGAACGAACACCCCTTGATACCTGTTCCTCAAACTTATTCGCATCTTCACCCGTTAGGATAGTCGGTCCAAAATTCGAGGAAATAATCATATTACAATTCTGCGACCAACTTATTCAAGTAAGCAAAACATACTTCACCGTATGTTGGTTCCGTGCCGTCGTACTTGTTCAACTTCAATAATTACCTTCGGGATTAGTGCAATGCCTGACATTGTTGTAACGACATGAACAGGGATATTGAAAACTTTGTCACGATATCCAAATGGACCGGCAGAGAATTCGAAACCGTTGTTAGGCATTCCGTATGGATTGTTATCCTCTGTCTGCTGTTTCAATCGCATATAATCGTCTATGCCCATGACAACCGCATAATCTTTAGGTCTATTATATACGTCCTGTACTTGAATATTTTCGAAGATAAACTTCAGGATATTCGGATTAGATTCTTGAACCTCAAATTTGTAATATGGAACGTTTTCCATATAAGGTCTAAAGACCCGCATCTTATTCATAAGCTTCCACAGTAAATCTGTGAACCACTTGTGTTTATGAGGCTTATACTCGATACCTTGTTCTTCCTTACGGAAGTGGCGGACCATAGAACCGGCCAATATGTTAAATTGTTCTGTCATTTTTATCTGTTGTAAAAGAACTCATGCAAGTGAACATCATCGTTAATGGCCATGCCGTCTTCAAACCAATTTTCACCGTTATCTTCGAAAAATTCCTTATCTTCTGGATGTGGCCTCAATACTATATCCATTGCAGGGAGGCTTAGGGTGCTACCATCGATCAACGTTAGGACACTGAACAAGGCTCCAGAAATCTTTTCTTCTACAGTGTCCCTTTCGACACTCGCCCAATATGGCGCAAGCGCTCTAATATGAGATAAGAAGGCTTCGCGAACTTCCTCTTTTGAATATGCAGGCATTTTTCTTAATATTGTCCGTAACTTGGTCTAATTATTCGTGGCGTTAAATCTGTATTAGGTACTGTGCCATTCATTGCTAATGGAGTTTCTGTCCAATCTACAGGTCCACCATCCATCAGCGGGGCGAAGCTTACCAAGTTGGCTGGTCGAATTAATAATGGCGATACTCCTTTAGCTAATGCGGCCATTTCAGCATCTGTTAATGCAGCATTCCAAGTTCCGCACTCAGCCAAATATCCGGGGAATCCAGCCGTACTAGTCATGCTCAAACCAATTCTCATCTGAGAAACGCCCGCTGGCGTTCTTGATGTAGTCTGTGCAGTCCCGCCTACTCCATTAAAATAAGCTCTTCTATTATTTGCAGCCGACCAAACCCCACCCATATGGAACCAAGTCCCTGTAGATGGTCCTGCTCTGGATGCAATAGACTGGCCTCCAGCATCGTCTGTAGCTACGCTGACATCCAAACCACCAGAAATGTATAAAGAAAAGCGATTTGTACCGCTGCCGGAGATACCTTGATACATGACGCCATACGCGCCGCCGCTACTATTTAAATATCCCCAGCAAGCCATGGTCAATGGTACTGCGGTCACTGGTGCTGCTCCAGAATAATAATTTGAAGCCGAAAAAGTACCTTTAGCCATTAATCACCTTTATGATAAAATTGGTAGCGGGTACAAGATTCGAACTTGTGTCTCTAGGTTATGAGCCTAGCAAGGAACCGCTCCTCCAACCCGCATCATGGTTTTATATATAACATACAATTATAAGAATGTCAAGTAGAAAATTCTCTAATTTCTGACCATTTTGTATTCTCTACAAAATCTCTAATATCTGTCTGCGGCGTCTTCGGCTTCTCGCTCAGTAAGGCTAGATGCTTTCGGATATACCGCATGAGTAGTAAGACTTTTTCGGTTGCTCCAAAAGTCGCGTTACCTACATCAGAAATAGCGACGGGAAATTTAAACCCATCTTCAGTGGTATACCATAAATCTCCGTCTCTGTAATAGAGGAACGTGGCCTGCTTATTATCTTTGACCATATCCTTGATTGAGATTTCCATAATTTTTCCTTTGATATACCTTTTGACTTCAATATTTTGGTGTTGGCGCAAAAATTACACCTGTCCCAAAACGACTATTTCACTGTTTTAATTATTTTCAGCGTTTGCTGAAATAGCACCTTTCGGTGAAAATCGCCGCTGGCGGTCTACGCCCTCATGCGCCCTTAGGCCATGACTTTAGTTGCGCGGCACAACTTCCCCGTTTCACTGCGACCTATGGCAGTGCTTACTGTCCAGCATTGCCATAGGTGGGGTAAAGGAGGCTTGTCGTCCATGGACAGTGGACTGTTGACAGAGGCAGTACCTTTAGCTCTATCTCAGATATTTGGATCAATCCGGGTTTTACCCCTAGCCGCTTCCGTTTTTGCGACCGCCTTCACCGATCTTAGGCGAGTATCCCCTTATTTATATTGAAAGTTTGATCCCCATAAAGGATTGTCACTCTTCATTCTTTCATTAAGCCTTTCTCGAATGGCATCCATTCCGCTGAAAGTCTCGCTGAATTTTCTTTGTGGCTCCCCAAGCCCCGGATCAGGCCGGGGAAAGAAAACACGTTCGTTATCTATCGCTTGTATGAGTTTGAACGTTTCTTCAAACTTCTTTTGAGGCTCACCAAATTTTTCCGACTCAAGGAAACCTTGAATTGCTACAAGTTCTTCTCTGCCATCGTCATGAATTATCTTGACATGACCTTTTGGAACTTCAGGATCGGTATATGTATCCATGCCTGCTAATTTCCCTACATAAATTAAATCAGAGCGCACGATATACCTGCCCAGCCCATTCCTTAATTTCATCCCAAAAGATAAAAATCAAAACTGCTACGATACCGGCGATAACGAGTGCGCCAAAGATATTGAACAAAACAATAATAATCGACCAGAAGGTCAATGAAATAATAATCAAAAATAAACCTACTGGTATTGTCATATTCCCTCGTATTCGGTTAGGGAGGCTTCAGGCTTGCGGCCCATTGTAAACGCCATTATTAGCAACTGCGCTGGTTAGGCATATCCCGATTGCATGGCTTCACGGGCCTCAGTTCACTATTCCGGAAACCACTCCGGAACTCCCTAATTTAAATGATACAATCTATCTAGAACAATCTCTATTGTATCTTCAACATCGTGATAAGTTCCATGATTGCTGGAACCTATACATTTTATTCTTCTCACACTCTTTCCGTCACCATAGACAATTTCTTCAACATCAATTATCATTGTTGGATTTATATAAATTGGCTTAAGGTTGTTGGCACGTTCAAATTTTACTAATTTCATTTTAATTTCAATCTACATATTGCGCAACGATCATCATTGCCGAATTGTTCATAACCACAACCATGTGTATCACAGAATCTAGCAGATGTCAAGTGTTCAAGACATTCCATAATCTTTTTCAAATGATTATAAGTTTTCATCATGGTTCCTCGAATTTGGAACGGCCTATCTTACGATTATCTTAGCTTGTGCCGCCGTCCAACACAAGAGCCGCCCCGATACATTTACAAAGCTTGTTTTGCTGCCATCGGGGCAACCCATCGCACAAACTATCAAGATTAAGCTGTAACTCTTACCCGCATTCGGATACAGGCTGTATAGGGCAGTAGCAACAGAACCCCCTCCGATTGGCCATGGGGATTACTTCTTGTTCTTAATTGGTCGGGATAGATGACTCGAACCTCACGGGTTTCTTATGGCAACGCCCCTCGAAACTCTTATTGATTAACGCAGACTCCCATCTGCCTTTACCCGTTATATAAGAATGCATTGTCCGTTGGGTAGCGTATTCCGTTGGATATCGGGGGATCGATTTACGTCCAATGCGTCCCCGCTGTATCAATGCACTCATATATAAAGAGTTGAAGGTTTCTTACAGTATACCTACAAAACTGTGCCATTTAGCTTTCCGTGCGACGGACTTGCCTACTTTGCAATCTGAATTTTGTGTGCGTATTAGGCTGCTCGCACCCCGCCTCGCTCTTCCCAACTATGCATGCTTCTTGGCGACCGTCAAGCATCCAGAGGGTTCACCAACATAAGTTCACCCACAACCCGTACTAAGAAGATCGGTTTGCACCGTCCCTTGAACTGGCGCTTAAGCAGCGACCACGCTATACTCTACTTACTACAGCAACCTCTTTTTGTCAAGAGGAATTTGGCTGCAAGGGCAGGATTCAAACCTGCAATCGTGGGCTACTAGTTGTTCGTTTTCATCTACTAAGCGCGCACTCGCGACGAAAATGAATTGAACTCTCTATCCCGCGTATTCCCCCTCATAGGAGTTGGGTTTATCGATTCCCCTACCTTACAATAAGAGGGCATCAGGCTAATCTAGACCCCTAGTTCTGGCATCACCGACCTTTGCTTCCGCATGGCATCCAGATCATAATTAAGTCGCCGGAGCCTAAGGAATCGAACCCTAGCTTAACCCATTGCAGTGGGCTCTCTTTGTCTGCAACCGCAGAGACTCAGGCACCAACGCCCGGCTGATAGTGTTTATATACTCTAGTTAGAAATTTGAGTCAAGTCTCTTCGTAACAAATAGACATGAAATCTTCTTCAGAGGCCTTCTCTAACTCTTTGGCAGTTTCTTCATTCCCAAACTGGTGAGTCCATAAAGGACGCCCCAGCTTCTTTTCAGCGTATTCTTGAATGTCCGCGAATGGGCCACTAATCACGCCAGTATAAGCGCCGATAATTGCGGCTTGCTCTTTACTGAGTCGTTCAACCATTAACAGCCTCCCGGAGTCCGATCAAATGATGTATTGATTGTCCATTCAAGGTCACGACTAGTATTCGGGCCGTTATGAATAAGTTCCTTAGTTGTTGTAACGCATTCCTCGACGGTAATAGTCCCGCCCGGATTTGTCACCTTCTTACGGATAATACCATTCGACTCGTGAAGGTTCCATTCTCCATCAGCCGCCCACTCATACTTCAAGCGATACGTTCCGTTTTCAGGAAGTGTAATCACCTTGAAACTTGAAACGCCGCCTGTTGACTTAGTAGTCACGATATCTGGAAGGTTTTCAACTTTCGAAAGTGTCTGTTCACTGGTACAGATAGAACCGGCACACTTCATATCAGCAACTTCATCCCAAAGTTGAGAAGTAGAAATTGCCATTGCCGGTCCCGCCATCATAAGAGACGCAAGTGCAGCCATCATAATCTTAATCTTCATTTAAAAACCTTGTAATTTTGAATTTGAAATTTGTCCATCGTTTAAGACTAAAATAATCCTAAGCAATGACGTTACCATGTTGTTCAATTCATTCCGTACTTGTTCCGTTGGAACAGGATTGAATTCCTTATCAGGGATTGGCAACTGTGACCCATCCTCGATACCTAGTTTATCGATTACGCTTCTTAGATCATCGACGGCTCTACAAGCTACCAGTCGGCGCATGCGATAATTATTTAAGTTTTCCATATCTGGACTTTCTTTGAATTGGAGGGCGCAACTTCCGAACTAATAAGGTAGTGTTGTCAACGCAAAGCGTTTACCTCTAGCTCTTCCATTCCTAGGTGAAGCCCCTCTACTGTATCCTAGGTTTGCTACGATACCCTCACCCGCTTACAACACTAAGCATTGGGCTACTCTCTCGTCATAATCGTAAGGTAGCAATCTCTTATTCGATTGTCAACCCTTAATCTGATGCCATTGCCTCCGGTCCATTCTAATTTCTGAAAGTTCCTAACTAACCCGTTTACTTTCAACCGTGTCTGTCGCCATATTTTCAGACGCTCATAAATTTAGAGTCGGAGAGAGGATTTTGCTTGTCTACCATAGATGGCTTTTCCTGCAAGTCCTCAGACCCTAGAAGCAGGTTGTTATCTTTTAAAAGTTTCAACCGCGCTTAACTCTAATTTGTCCGATCAGCGGGTACACCCACTTAAAGGTATCGGAGAAGCCTATTCAAAGATGCTGGCAGGTTATGGCAAAGGCCACTTGCATATCTCTCGTAAAATCTATGCATCCTCAGTTACAAGCTGGCCTTGCGGCAAAGGAGTCTGGTCCTAAGGCTTATTAAAGGCCCTACGGTATTTCCCTTTCGGGTCTTCCGAGCATCTTAAATTCACTTTTCAAAGAACACTGCCCGAAGCCAGTAATTTCAATATCCACACCCTAGACTATCTTATTCGAACTGTCAAGAGCCTTTTCGCTTTTTTCGTATAACCAACCACGCTGCCATTCTTTCGGCAAGCAAGTGTAGAATTCTCTACCCTTGCGAAAATCTTGTCGGCCCTTCTCGAATGGATCAATCATCATCGGTCAGCCAATCTGGTAGTCTAGGAGAGCGTTTGTCATCATAGGCAAACATGTCTTCCTTATTCTCTCGATAAACGCCATTCTTAGAAGCGATATCGGTAACGATCCTATTCGTAATGTTTTCGAGTGTCAAGACAATATCATCATCTTCGAAATTTCCTCGATAATTCATATCGCCATGTCGGTAAGGGATTAGAAGAGAAATCTCTTTTCCGATAATGAAGCCATGACGGATAAGCCAGTTAAATGCTCCCGACCAATTGTTGCCGAACCCATTATTATAAAAATCGTAATAGATACGACTAATAGCGCGTAGGCATTCGCCTTCAATCGTAGTGCAAGCGCCTTCAGGCGGAACTAGTTCACTCCATAACTTGTCATAAGCGGCTTGTTGCTCGCCGTCATTGCCCCAATAAGTCACTTCGAATCTCCTATAAATAAGACCGCCATAATCTTCACTTATAAAGATTCCAATAAGTATAACCTAGAGGCGACGGGGTAAAAGCTTCCTTAACAAGACGGAATTCCTTGACGCCATCATTCCGAATCTTATAACTTGCGAAGATTTCAGATTTATCATTTTCTGGCTCAAGATACAGCGGCGTTGCGCAATCGACGTAATGGCCGGTAGGCGCTTCACGGACGAAATGGCTTTCCAGAACGCCGCCTTCCTCATATTCGACCAGCCAGCCGAAAGGATTGCGAACCGGGAACTGTTCATTCAGGAAATCACGCAAGGCAATCGCCTGCTCTGGACGCAGAGTCACATAATGGCTATGAAAACGAACATTGCTACCATGGATACGCGCCTCTTCCGTATGGATCGAAAGCCACTTGGCATTACGATGCGCTTCAAAAGTAAGATTCATATTTGAAACTTCTTCAAAAGGACGCTTGGTATAAGGCGTATGCTGGGGATCGTTATATCGAAGCTTACGGAAATGTACATCGTCAATACGCTCGATAGTACTTTTGCCATGAACAGTAGACATTTATTTCCCTTTCGTTGATAAGGTAATCTAACCTAGCGGCTATGCTATGTCAACTCTTATTTCGAAAATCTCGCAACAGCGTCCAGATATTTTGCTTGCGGCTAGGAAAGGATGGAATATTATCCTTCAAAAAATCGCCCTCTTCCTTCGTGATCTTCTTCACCTTCCGAAAGCCACTGGCGCGGAATTGCTGACCATCTGCATTCAGAACGAAATGCCGGTTCACTTGCTCTTGGTCATAAAAACCAATAGCCCATTGATCCATGAAACTGCCGTCGCTGTATTTAGTTGCAATGACGTATGCGCCGCGCTCAATTTTCATATTCAATTCCGGTACAGGTATAAGATACACTGATATTATCCGCCGTCTCAATTGTATGACGGGCCATTTCGCCTGCCTTCACACAATTAGAAACGAGATAGAATTCATGAGGCGTCTTGACTACTTCCAAATGACTAGCAGTCGGCGTCATGAAAATCAGATAAAGAAAAATTACCGTATTGCTCATTAATTTCTCATATTTTTCGGGTTGAAAGGGTCATTTTCTTCATCGTAATCACCACGTTCATGATGTTCGGTGAATTCCATCGGAGAGGCGAATACTTTAACCTTATCAGCCTCAAGCTTCAGATTAGGCGAATAAGCCAGCTTACAGACGTTGCGTCTATAAATGGCAATGCCAGCGCATTGCTGGTTCTTGATAGCATGGCAATCGACTACGGTATCAGAATGAGCCGTTCGAACCCAATCGCCCGTCGATGATCCGCCCAGCCATCCCGGCAAGGCGTCACGGCTCCAAGGACAATCAGAGCAAGGCTTGGTATGCTGAACAACGCCTTCAACGGCTTCGTCAGAGGAAATGAGTTTACGCTTCATTCAAGAATCCAATTCAGTTTCATAAATTGAAATAGTCGGGATATTCTGTTCTCGACTTCCCGGATGCTCTTTCCAATATCGAATGTATTCCTGATTCTCTGCTAGAATGGCCAATCCTTCATTGGAATACACGCCAACTAACCATTGGTTCATTCTGTCATAGTCATGATCGTCAGCATAGACTACCCAGAGTTTCATTTTAATCCCTCACTACTTCACCGGCACTCTGATGATAATAAGTCAAATCATTCATGCCGTTATATTCATGCAGCATCGTCGGCCAGTTATCAAGCATATCAGTTGCAATAATCACCATATGCCGATCATATTCAGGGGTATAAGTTTCTTTGACATAATTCTCAGCGGCTTCGAAATTACTGAAAATGCCATGGTTGTTTCCAATGACATACTTCGACGGCCATTCGACTTCGTTAACCTGAAAGACTCGGGTAAGCATTTCTATCTCCTTTTTGTAGGATCAATATATGCGGCCAGTTGTCAGTTGTCAAGAGATTTTCTTGCGCTTCTTTTTTGGCTTCCAATCGTCGCCCGGAAACTTGGCCCGGAATCCAATAGGGTTATCTTTCTTCGTCACGATAACTCTAAAGTATTCGCCTTCCTCGTTCCGGTAGGTAACGATGAAACTAGGATTGTTGTCATAGACTTCTATTGTTTGAGTTTCTTGAAAGACGCCTTCGTCATCGACCCAATTTCTTTTTCTCATGTTAGTCTTTTCTAAAGTGAAGTCACACCGCGTTCTTCTGCAAATTTATTTAATTCTTCTTGTCTTTTAGCGATATCTGAAAGACGCTCCTTAGACTCCTCTAATGAATTAAGTCTGAGAGGAATCATTCCCTTCTCGGCTGCTGTATAAATGCAGCATATGGAATCCAATGCATTAGCGGCGTTGCGGCTTACGATCTGTTCAGGCATCATATCTATATCGTATAGAAATGATAGGAGTTGCGGCCTGTCATTAATGAAAGAACTCCAGCTACCGACTAGCTCAGCTACTCCCTTTTCCCTTTCTGACCGTTCCTTTAATTCCACCTGTTTTTAATCCTTTTATCATCACTACGAAAGACTTCAAAAATTGCTTCGTCTGGCGTTGCCCATCGTTCTTGATCGGTCATTGCCTTGTAAGCGCCTACCCGAGTCTTACGTCTTTCGACTATATGGCGACCGCCAGTGAATTGAATTTCTTTGACGACAACCCAATGAGTCTTCGTTTCGTCTAAAACACCCATACTGCATACACCCGCTTTTCCTCATGCTGCTTCCAAGTGTCAAGATTGACGCCTTCAACCATGGCAGAGAAATGGCGAGCTAGCCGCATAACAACTGTTTTATCCGGCCAGCGATCTGCGACATCCTTGACGCGAACCGGCTTCAGCCCGATACCGGCCAGTGGAACATAGGTAGCGCCAAATTCGGTCAGATATGGGTCTAGGACTTCTTTCCATATGCCGCCCCTAGGGCTAGCGCCCACGGTACGCGAAGCAGCCTTCTTGACCGCTTTCCGGCGACTGGTGCTATGGTATAGCTTCTGACGGGCGAATAGCTCATCATAAACCACCCTATACGGGACACCCGTAGCAATAGCAGCAGCCCGAATTCCGCAATCGCCAGTCTGGCCTTTAAAGCCAGCTTCTTTGCGGCCACCGTCATGTTCTTTGAATGTCATTCATCCGGCCTATCTGCATAAGGGGAAAGATCAATTCGAAACATGCCATTGGTTGCAACGACATGCTGAAAGATATACCCATCCAAAGTATATCTGTCAAGTCTTTCCGGTTTAAAACCAGATACCCTTTGACAAAACCAATTGGTCGCGGCAACGCATCCCATCCTGCGCGATTTTGACTTCCATTCTGATATAGCATCATCTATAGACATATCGACTCCTTGATTATTTGATCAAGGTATCAGGCCAGTTGCCAGTTGTCAAGTATTTTTACTCTACAAGAAATGTTTCCAATGCATCCATAGCATCACTTACATTCGATATAGCCTTGCTCGACCATCTTGCCCCTTCATTTCGTGGCACGGTATAAACGAGATATTTTAGAATTGATTCTGGGATATTATCGGGCTTCTCTTTTCCCTCAATCATTTCTACTTCAGCCATACAAAAATAGACTGACAAGTCTGGACGAAGAAACCGATCAATAACCCAATCATCCCCTTCATGCTCGAAAAAGACGCGATCCTTTATAAGCTTATGGTGAGCAATATCCCAGCAACGAGCATACGAATTATCGTCAATTACAATTTCGAATTCCTCTACGCCGTCTGGCGTATCGATCTTATAAGTGAAAGAATTCCGCCAATCATCTTCTTTACGAATCCGAGCGCCTTCGTTACCCAGATATCCTTGCTGGATACGAGTCACGTTTTTCCCATTACCCCAAAGAGCATCTGTTGCAGCCCCGAGATTAAGGATATATTTCAATTCATTTTCGATCATGTGCGATTACTCATTGCAGGTAGATTTCTTGAAGTTACGAACCGGCTCATATATTTATAATGTAATGGAAACGCCCATTCATCTTCTACAGGGATTGCTTGCCATGAAGTTGCAATCCAACTTTCTGCTACCTCTTCCGGATTCACCTTGACAACTGGCAATTCCTTAATCTCTACAACTCCAAAGATAAGGTTATGCATATATTTATCTGTGACGGCTTCTCCGAATTGATAAATGTCTTCCGGATTTACATCAATGCCAAGCTCTTCTCTCAGTTCGCGAGCCCCAGCCTGTTGCCAAGTCTCCCGCATCTGAAAGCCTCCGGGCAACGCTAGGAACCCCTTGCCGGGATTGGTGTTGCGCCTAATGATCCAGATACCTTTACGGTCTTCCTGATTGACATAAACTAGCATGACAACAACGGTTGGCGCGTTGTCATAGATCGGCCTACCGTCCTTGCGGTAAGCAATGATTTCATCTTCAAAACTAGCGGACATAAGAGGTTAGATACCTATCCCATTGTTGTTTATATTTTTTAGGAACTACATGTTCCGATTGTTCATCTGCGCCATAACAAAAATATTCTGGCAAGGACATCTTTTTGATATATGCCCATGATCGGTCTGTCAGGCCTTCAATGTCATTGCCTTGCTGACGAACCAGAACCAAACGACTCGGCTCTTCGCAATAGGCCTTAAACTTGATAGCATCCTCTAGACTCTCGAAAGCACTCGTATCGATGATATCCGGATCGTCTCCGCAGCCCGGATAGATATCAAGTGTTTCAACGGTCCATTCATATAATACAGACATTCATTATCTCCATTGAGATAACCAAGCTAGCAGGACAGTTGCCAGTTGTCAAGACTAACCTCGACAAACTCTATTTCTTCCAGTTCCCATGACTTAAAAATAATCTTTAATTGTTTCTTCGTCATCGCTTCGAATCAATGTAATGTTTCAAGGCAACATCTTTAGCGTTTTCCATACTCTGGAGATAAACACCAATCACTTGCTTATCATATTTTACAATATAATGTGGCTTTGTCGCATCTACTGTATTTACCGCATTAATTGAATAGAAATTTTCGCCAATGTTGGCATATGAATAATTAGAGCTTATATTGCTCCAATTCAATGTGATGTTTGACTTCAATTGACAAAGTTCATCTACTGCTCTCGAAACCAGTTCTGAATTGACATAAGAGCCTTCGTCATGCAGCCGGACGGCAAGCTTTGTAAGTCGGACTTCAAGCGAGCTATCAGGTTCATAAGGATTCTCGAAATCTAGCGGCAATTGATTATATACGGCAAAGTAAGCCTTCGTATATTCAGCAGGCGAAATAACCTTCATGAAATCCAATAGCTTGCCGATCCACCATGGCTTGTCGGTAGGGGAATTGAAACCCTTATCGACAAGCTTATTAATCATTTCTACGCCGAAATCAATCATTCGGAATAACCAAATCTCCGACCATTTTTTCGAACCACTTAGCCCAATCCTGACTTTCGGGCCACACATAAGATAAATATGGTTGCGGGATACCAAGTTCATCTAAACAAAGTTCAATCATGTCGTTGCTCCAATACGAAGCAAGCACAATGAAATTTCGTTCGAACTCATTATCAGTAAATTTTGAAATAATGTCTAGGTCAGATACGTCTTCCTCCGTATTCGACCTAGCATTAATATATTTCAGCATCAGAATTGCTGTGCGTCGATTATTCATTTGGCAACTGCTTCACCAGATCAAGAATCCCTTCAGATTGGTCCCTATCCCAGCTTGGATAGACGTTAAATACGAAATCGTCCTGAACTGCTTGTTCGATCAAATCATCTACATCTTTGGGCGTTTCGCAATCTACGAAATCGACCAAAGGAATAATCACAGAATGCGGGCGATGTCCACCGGCATATCCATCTTCGACAGTATATTCAATAGTAATTGTGTCAGTCATTTTTTTCCTTATAAATTTCAAACAGCCGCTCGACTTCCTTGCGGTTAGGTTTAAAAGTCCATGCTACGATTAGCACAAGTGACAGCGGAAGCAAGACCCCGATCCAAGGATTTGTAGCAACAGTCAGAATGACCATGATAACGCCCAGAATGGCACCGCTCAGAGCCCCTACGAAACATTCCCAAATAAGTTTAAACATATAACTTCCTAAAACTAATCTTAAGACCCATACGCCATGCCAGATGCTTCATGAGCTTCTTAGCTTCTTCCGGCTCGATGTCTTCAAACCGTCGAATTCGGTTCTGTCCAATCACAATGAACTGATCATAATCAGCATGTACGGCAGGAAGCACATCGAAGCCGCTATAATAATGACGATCCCTAGGCCGACCAGACGTTTCTGCCATGGCGTTATGAAGTTCTTTGCCGAAATCTGGACGATCCGCAATGAAGCTGATATAATCGTTAAGAACCAATACCGCAGTGTTCAAACCCATTACAATGTCTCCATCTTTGCCTTACGGCCTTGGGCTGCACGTTCCATAGGCGACATCTTCCATGACTTCTGACGAGGCTTACTAAGCTCATAAGCCACGTCATCTGGGATATCTTCCCGTTCAAGAACATCAACGTAATAGACGTTTTTAGACACTATGAATCTCCGATCTTCTAATCCAAGGAATGGTTCATTTGGCGAAGTGCCGGTGAAGAATAGAATGTCATTCATTCGGCGGCAGAGCCAGTTGACGATCCGATTCACTTACCTCAAAGCCGCACGATTCATAGGCATCATTATAAGCGGCCTGATATCGCCATGACTTGCCCCTAGAAACCCATTCATCATAGCAAAGATCAACCTGCCAATGGGCAGGCGCACGGGGGTTATTATTTGCGAATGCAGAAAGCCAGATAAGGTTTTCAGTTCGGCGCTGCAAAGGACCATCATCCAATGTCTTGATTTCGGCAATGAACTTATCGCGTTCAGTCATGTCTCTCTCCTACTGTCCTTAACGTCGCATATTACCCCGAACAGAGTCAAGGAAATTCTGACCCTTCTCCGTGATAAAGATCGAATGGCTATAAATCTCATGCCGCCTAGCATAGCCTTTAGTCACAAGCTGTTCGGCCACATCAGCATCATTTTGCTCAGCCGTGCCATTCTTTCGACCATCACCGATACGCTTGAAGAAAGCCCAATAGCGCTTGTCGAATTCGTAAGCCGCATCAACCTTCTTGTAAAAGGATTCGAATTCGCTCCGATAATCGTGCAAGGCAATGAAATATTCCTTGGCTTCCGGAATAGTGGCAAAGGCCCGAATAGTGATAAGATTCAACTTGACCCATGCAACGCCTTGCGGCGTTACGAAGATTTTGCCAACTGGCCGACCGAAAAGCAACACGTCGATAATATATTCCGTATTAAGATATTCGCGATCCTGACCGGGAATTAGGATGTTATCACGCTTCTTGAACTGCATTTTTACCTCAATGAATATTGGCTTGGGAGAAAATCAACCTTGAGAATATTTAGCAGATCGGAGCGACGAAAGCAATCATTTTCGATTGCGATATTGCCTATAATAAAACGATTATAGCCGATTTCCTGATAGATGTTGATCGACTTACCCGACCGCGACCATTCGGTGCTAATCTTTGAATAATTAGCATACTGGCTCTTGACCAGCTTTTTGAGATACTTACGATGAATTACATATTCACGCATTAACTTCCTCCATGAACTTAATCAAATCGTCCATCTTATCGCTAAACGTTTCTATCTGTTCTGTGATTTCCGTTTCTGTAGTCTTCATACTGTCTACAAGAAGTTCCACATCAGCGGCATCCATACCGGCAAAGATAGCGAGTTGAGCGATTTCAAAAGCGGTCATTCATGCATCCTTGGTTTAAGGCCAGTTGTCAGAGGAAAGGTATAGGCGATTCTCGAATCCAAGTCAACAAAAAAGCGGCATTGCCGCTACTTTCGTTTTCTTAAGTTGATTTCCCAATCATATTGTTCCATAGCTCTATCAAGCAAATGAATTGGATCATAACCGCTATACTTTTCGTTATCTAGAATAATATTAACGATATGACGTTCAATTGTCTCTTTCGGAACACTGTTCCAGAACATGGCCTTGACATAATTTTTCAGGGTCTTTACTAATAGATCGTAAGGCGAATCAATTTTCGTCTTCTTTTGCCCATGCCCGAAAAGCTTCAAGCCAGTCAACCAATTCCATGCTTTCCGGATGATATTCTCGCTCATAACAAATTTCTCTCATGATTCCCCAGAAGGCAGCAAAGTGCCCGACTTCTGATTTCATTAATTGAACAAATTCATCTAAAGTTAGCAAATTGGAGTCATCCAGCAAAAAGCTGAAAAGCCTGCACCGAACCCCCAACCGACAGCGATAAATGGAGCCGCGATAATAGCTAAAATGAAGGCTAGGACCAAAGTAAGACAAGCCGCAATGAGTGATACTCCAGCTATTACCGTAAGTATGAACAATAGCCCATCAATACCGCTAAGAAGCTTCTTCCAAAGCCACCGGCCAAGCTTACGTCCTTGCTCAGAATAATCTATTTTACTCATTTATTAATCTTAATTTCTAAATTATTTGCAAGAAAGGCTGCAATTCCCAGAGCGATAATGACAAGAAAAGCAGCGATACCAATCCCGGTAGCACCCCAGAAAAAATCCATTACTGACCTTCCATCAACTTGTTGAACATGGCTTCTGCAAGAGCCCCGGCCCCGAGATCGTTATTGCCGTCAACCTCACGAATGATTGCAGCCAGCTTATCTACTTCAAGCGCTCGCATAAGAGCGTCATACTTCGGATGCTCTACCACGAATTCATCCGCCAGCTTGGCCATACGGGTAAGCTCTTCCAATGCAATAGTATATCCAGCATCAGTTCCATTGCGCAAACCCTCAACGAAAACCGGCACTAGGCTAGTCCAGCTAGGCGTAAAATCAATAATTCCTACAGGTGTAAGAGACATATGGTTTCCTTATGGTGCATGTTCTTCGATTGCCGTCTTGATCTTCGACAAGGCGGTATCATAATCGTCATAACCTTCAATGTCAAACGCTTTTCGCAACGCAAAGAACTTCTTTGCCATGGTTGAATAAGGCGCACCCGTACTAAGTAGGACTGAATTATGGGCCACTACTGCACCTGAAAAATATTCAGCAAGTTCTTTAAATGGGTTAGGCAATCTTGTCTACCTTTTCTTGGATTTCAATTTTGTTTATAATAGGTGGATTTAGAATTCGATCAAATTCGTCTACCAGCAAGCCAAGCGTATAATTGACCAAACCTACAACGTAGGTTCCTCCAATGAACCATAGTTCAATATTATACTGTGAAGGCTGCGCAATGAAGCTAACCATCATCGTCAGAATGCCAATTCCAAACCACGCGAATGCATGAGTTTTTAGAGTATTCATCTTATTCATTAATTATTCCTTTGGCCTCTTCCTTGCTGATATGGAGAGTATGCCCATCGGGGCGATATCCGAATCCGCGTTCATGTTCGGTCCAGTTAACTACGTAAGCTAGATTGGCCATTGAAAGCCTGCAAGAGTTAAGAGATTAATCAAACCAATAATGTATATCGCTAGAGCGATAATTCGAATGTAAAGTTGTTCTGTTTCATTTTTACCATCGACCAGAACCATCAAACAGAATCCAGATAGAATCAGTATGACATCCGGGAGAGAATTAAAAAAGTCGTTCAAAACTCAAACCTCTTTTTCCTGAAAGTATTGGTTGGCCATGTAATGAGGCCTGCAATCCATGCGCCACCGAAAGGCATGAAATAAGTAACTGCCGCGCCGAACAAGGACAGTTGCCAGTTGTCGAATACAAAACTGGCGAACAGGATGAATGACAGTGCCAGAAGCGCAATGCTCCAGCTAATGAATGTGACATAAACGGAAGTCACGACAACCAAGCCTCTCCACCAGTCTTGCGAGCGCGGGAAATGATATCCTTCGCTTCCCCAAGATCAGCGTCATAGAGGAAATAAGAACGCTCACGGCCCGCCATGAAATAACCCCACACTTGCACCATTTCAATTCCCTTTCACTGCCGGATGATTGCCCAATGCAATTTGTTCCATTAGCTCTAGACTACCAAAAGCTATCCAAAAGTCAAGAGCGCTTGTTAAATATTGGGTAGATAAAACCTCGGCGGCAAAATGCGCCGCCTTGATATAGTCCATTTTGAAATTTGAATCTTTGCATACTCGGATATACAGGCTTCGAAGTTCTTCGCGCTCTTCATTCGTCATTTGGTAATGACTTCCTTCTTGAAACCATACAAGTTATTGTATGCAATACTAGCCTCGATAGTCGCTGTCAACCTATTTGGGACATTGAAATAAACGATATTATTGATCAAAAAAACGGGCTCATTAGTCACGTCCGACCAGAAAAATTCTTCGCCTAAAATCATCTGCGATTTCAAATGCTCTTGAATAATTGCAAAAGCAGCCTTCTTACTATTCGCCCAAATATCATAAATTTTTGCTTCGGTGACGTTCATATTATCTCCAAATGCAGGTTCCTAACTAACCCGTTTACCTGCAACCGTGTCAACTTATGACTAAATGAAGAAACCCATGGTTTACATTTTATCCTCCTATGCGACACATTTAAAATGTGCCTGTTGTTCACAGTGAGGATAATATGGCATATTCCTATGCAGTTGTCAATGGCAAACGTTCTTTAACAAAGAGGTCTGCATGCTTCAATCATTTCTTGGCTTAGCAAGCGCCAACGCTTAAGTAAATCGTTACTGATCATCTACTTCTCTTAGCGCCCCTACCACCCGACGCATGCGAGTTTCTTCGTCTGGCTGAGTTTCGGCATATGCCATTCGGGCATTGTCAATAATTGTTTTCAGAAACTCGATATTTTCTTCAGCCTTCTCCAATAGGTTCCGGACTCTAAGAGCTTCCTCTTGCCACCAAGTTGCAGCATAGTCATTAAAGGTTGCTCTAGCAACCTCAGGGGCTTCCCTGAATAGCATACGGGTAACTCCGCCGCCTACCCGTTTCAAAGATTCTTCATCGGAATAAATTCCAGCTTGCGCAATAATGCCTGTATATCCAGCGCCATCAGGACGCCAATAGAGGCCCCGCTTGATAAGCACATAGCCCGTTTCGGGAGTTGTCATTCTTCTACCATACTTTCATAGTTTCCGTTGTATTTTGGATATAGGTGAATATCTCCGGGCAATGGCCGATAATAATAAGTTTTTGGCCAAGGCCAAGGGTCATACATGACTAAGATTTTCTTTCCTCTTATCCGATATAAGTCAATCAATTGATTAGAGGTAATGTAATGTTCTTGATTATCGTAACGGCTTAAAACCCACCCCGGATGAACTACGTATCTCAAGTCACAACCAGCGAATGGATGAATGGCCGGACCAAGAAAGCCAGCGCCAGAAAAACACCAGCATAGATGAAATACCAATGAGTCTTCATTGCTCGATGTACCAACCCATAGAACATCGAAATAATCATCATGCCGATAAAGATACCGGCCCATAGCGTGGCGTAAGCATCTACGTAATCCATTACTTCACTAAGAGCCTTAGGATTAAGTTCCACGCTTCAACTCCATCGGTTCGGGTACTTCAATTATGGTTATATCTTTAAATGAAAAATTATCTTCGCAGCCCCGGTAGAATTCTACTCTGACTGTAGGGTCACGCATATCATAATCGATGTCGATGATAAAACCATAATATTCAGCATAACCGATTGTGACTCGTACCATGTCGAAAATTTCCGGGAAGCGCTCGTGATTCATTTTTACCTGAAATAGAAAATAGTTGAATAATTATTCTTGGTTGCGCATGCTAGTATTTGAGCATGGTATAAACCGACAGCGCTGCAAGTCCAGTGCCATTGTGGGTTGCCGTCTATCAGCTTCTCAAGCTCTTGCATGTCTCTAAGATAGCCGTCTTCGAATACTAGATCATTCATGGCAATTTCAATAGGAATTGCGTTGAGCCGGTATGGATCGAACTTAAGATTGCCTTCGTTATTAAAACAATCTTTTAATTTAAGCTTCATAGCTCATACTTACTCTTAGGGTGACTGATTCGACCTGAACGCAAATCCTCAATAATCCGCATAGCCGCATTGATTTCGTTATGTGCCGTCCCAGTCTCGGGCAATTGATACTCTTTCAGGACCGGCACAACATCGTCATCGCTCTCAATGATCAGTGTCATCGGAGCATTGTTATAATGCTTGAAGTCCCACCAGTAAGTGAATACCTTACCTCGCTTGCGTGTCATGTAGCCTCCATAAGAAAACAACTGGCGGTGTATCACGGCCAGTTGTCAGTTGTCAAGAGGGTTTCTTTAAGCTGCAATGGGGAGAGCGAGCGAGGTAAGACTCTGCCGTTTCTTTTGGTTTAAGTCCCATGGCTTCCATTTCATCCCCCATAATTAAATTGATTTTTTCTTCTGGATACTGCTCTTTGAATGCCATGAACTTCTCATAGGCATCAAATGCCCACCAAGACTTTACTTCGAACCATTCACCGTCTACCAGAAAGTCTGGAGTATAAGTCCCTTCTTTTTCTTTACCTTCATAGGTGTAAGTAATTTCAAAATATTGTGGTTCATATTTCCATTCTTTACCGTCTTCAGTAAGCTTGTCCGCGAATTTACCTTCCCATGTGCTACGCATCCATTGATAGCCGTCTTGGGTAAGATACCAAAACCCTCTACCATGGCTACGCGGCTTGCCATAAAAAGGATGTTTCTTCCCTGTGATAGAAAGTCGCGGCTTACCTTTTTGTTTTTCCGAAATCTTTCTCTTTACTTCTTCAGTTCTAGGAGTTTTGGGCGCACTTTCGGACATTCGCCTTTTAGTTTCTTCCGACGCCTTTGTGCCAGTTCTTACTTTTCTAATCTTCTCCCTAGTTTCTATCGATGGAGACTTGCCTGTCTGTTTTTCAGACATTTTCTTTTTAGTTTCTTCTGAGTGTTTGCGACCGAACATGCTAGTCAAAGCACCTGTTCGTTCTTTATTCTTTTTAGAAATTTTCTGTCGTGTCTCTTCTGAAGGAGACTTTCCTGTCCGAAATATAGAAAGCTTCTTCCGTGTTTCTTCAGACACTGGCGGACGAAGTTTCCCCGCACACGAACCACAATTGTCTCTAAAACTTTTCAATTCTACAGATCGTTCTATTCCGCAAGTCTTGCATGTAGCAATGACTCTTCGACTGCTTCCAGTTGAAAGTTTTCTAGGATCAACATGCAGCAGTTCAATAGTCCTCTGAACAAGAATCCTCTTGTCTATAATTTCTTGCGCTGTTATGATCGGAGTCTTCTTTGCCACATGATCTTGTGAGCATGGCCTGCACACTTTATTAGCCATGCAAGTATCAAACAGCAATTGACCTTTACTTCTGCCGCAGGAATGGCAAATCGCATAAGTTTTTACTTTACTAGTACGCAACAATTCCCTTGGATCAATACCAAGTTCATTAATCGTCCGCTCGATATCGACGCGCTTACGTAGTTCGGTTTCTGTCAGCCCGCATGGAAGGATTGGTTCAGTTGTCATAAGTAAGTCCATAAAGTGAAATCCACCGCCCATGTTATACGGGCAGTGGACAGTTGTCAATATATATTCTTAGTTTGAAATTCCAAAATAATCCAATCCTCTGCATTGATATCGTCTTGCGACGGCGTATAAGAGTAGCCATTATCGCCAGTATCATCCGTAGCCTTCCATAGATAGCACGGGACGCCTGCAAAGCTTGTTCCGCCTAGATAGACGTACCAAGGAACATCTGGTCTTGTGACGGCTATTACATCGTCTCCTGCCGGGTGCGCAAAGCAAAGGTTCATTGCGTCGATGAAATTCATGGCAGTTCCTTCAATCGAGTCGCCCAATCATTAATCAGATTGGCCGGATAATGATTAGAAGGACTCAAGTTGTCTGCCGTAGCAACCATTTCATCCAGAATAGATTGGAATAATTCTTTACGAATTTTCTTCTTAGCCAATCGTTCTTTCTCTATTTCGCCACCGGTCTTAAATTCGACTGGCATTCTATCAATCTCCGTGCAATACGTCTGATCGCCGCAGCAAGGATTGCTTTTGCATCTGTTAATCATTCGGCAACGCTCCATTTAAATAGGTTTTCTGCAAAACATACGGATGGTCTTTTTCCCATCCCATGCGGCTCGGATGCAGCAAAGCTTCTACCTCTGAAGTAAACGAATAGGTATGCGCTTGTGGATAGGTAAGCTTCTTATGCTCATTATCTTCCCACATTTCCGGATAATTGATCGCGCCGAAATCATAGAGCCATACCCATATAGGTTGCTTCATATGCAATTCATTGTAATTTAATTGGGTCACAACTTCAAGATTTCCTTGGCTGCATCATACCGGCCACGATCATAAGGTGAGCCGGGAAGCAACCAGCCGTCAGTATCAGTTTGTAATGCGTTCATGACATAATGCGGTGTATCATAAGCGACCCGCGCGGCTTCCTCGATAGCTTCCCGACGAATGCCGTCTATATTCTCTTCGATTATATCGGAGATAGACAGTACGGCGTCTATGCTGAAACCTAACCTCAGCGACTTGGCATCGTCACGGATCGTTTCGACTAGCAGTTTTAGAATCTCTAGATGTGTCATTCGTCTACTTTTGGAAATATACAGAACCATGCTAGAAACCGCTCCCATCGAGTCAGCGTTCTAACATAATCCCAATTATGCTTACGGCTATGCCAATTAAATTTAACTATCATGCCGTTGTGAACTTCATAGTCACCCTTGCGCAAAATTGAGCCGTTCCACGTCACTTGTCTCTCACCGTACTTCAATTCCAACTAACTTTCTTTCGTCATAGAAATACCGGCCATCTGTCAGGATGGACAACTCTCTGTATATCGGCCTAGCAGTCGGCGGCGGATTGTAGACAGCGGTAAAGCGCTTTATTGTTCCCTCGACTTCCCGACCATCGGCCCGGCGTCTGACGTTAGCTCTAGCCTGCTCAGGTTCGTTTGCGAAATAGATCAATTCTAGTTGCAATTCGTCGTACATGCTATGAAGGATTTTCATAGCACCTCGCAAGATTTCATTATCACAAAAATTAACGTCCGCTATGATGCAGTCGCCATCGGGCAGTTGTTCCAAGTCAGTAATATCGTCAATAAATGGAATGCCGTTCTCTTCAGCAAGGCGATTGCCGAGCATCGTTTTACCGGAGCCGGGCAGTCCTATAAGTAGTGTTATTTTCATGTTTACGATACTCGTAAGGCCATTTATAGCCTGTATCTTCCTGAACAAACCAATAATCGCTATTGCGGAAATTCCTTACTTCATGATCGGTTAGCTCGGAATCATAACAGTGATACCTACCGTCATGTTTTCGCCAGATGCTAAAAATTCTATCCAATGATTGTGTCATAAAGTTTGCCTATGTCTAGAGTATATGTGGTGTAATTGGTATAGTTACCGTAATACTCCCGATCAGAATCTTGATCTTCCATAAGCAATGATTCAATTTCTCGATACTTTAGATAAGTGATATTCGGACATACTTTTGTCAGAATAGTATCGAGTGGCTTGAATGCATCTTCTGATTTAGAATTAGAATAACGTTCCGCAGAATCGCCCCAGCAATTGCCGCCAGACGCGCCGCCTGTCTCATGCTTCTGGATGATCTTTCCGTCATCATAATGGAAAGTATCACTGTCATAGCTATAATCTAATCCCCTCACAGAGTCAATGCAGATTTCTTCGAATTCATCCCAAGTTAGGGGTTGACCTTGCGAATCCAACATCGCTCTTACTTCGGCGTTAGCAGCGGTTCGAACGGCATTTCGGTTTTCTCGATCAGTCTGTACCGCTAATTCTTTTTCGGTCAGTTTCTTCTTCGCCATGGTATTCCTCATAATAATGGATTCTCTGTTCTTCTTCGCCATGATATTCCTCGTAATAAACGATTGAGCCGTATTCGGCCATTTCCGCCATCATTTCTAGATTAGGCGGGTTATTGATTGCACTGATGATAAGATCGACAGCTATATCAATGTATTCTTTATAAGATATGGATTCTCTGTTCTTTTTCATTAATAATATGGAGCCACACCCGACACAAATACAGGCTTGTTGTCAATTGTAATCTCTTGCGTCGGATCAATCCAAGAAGCCCGACATTCCCAACAGCAATACATGGCGCTAGCTCCATCGGGGAATGCCCCGTCGCTGCCCCACGTAAAGCCCCAATTGGTTGCCTTGGCGGAAATCTCTTCCTCGCAGATATAGCAGTCTACGCTATTCTTGCCTTCAGGATCAATCCATTGCCAGTTACGTTCTTCCATTCTTTGCCATCATATATTCGGCTTGCGTCAATACGGCCTCGCGACGGTCTAAGATACCTGCCTTGGCCATGGCAACTATCAACTTTCCGGTTCCGTCCAGCTTCACGCTATTGCCCGCCAAATATGACATTATATCGGCGTTGATCATGGCAAAAGAGGAACACTCTCCCCTGTCTGAATGAAATAAGCCCGCTGCAAGAATGCCACAGACATGCGACCTTCATTGTTGTCATAAACTTCAGCGTTCAAGTTACACCTTTCCACGTACTTTGTCAAGTCATTAACATGAAATTCTTTCGCCAACGCGGCCCTTGCGCACTCTCGCTCGTGATCAGCGAACCACTTCCATGTTGCGTCGATTGTCTCGGCAGTCAGTACTACAGGCTTGCCATGAATATGGATAATTACAGTATTAGTCATCTTCGTCTTGCTTGATAACATCTTTTGCTGGTCCCCGCAATTCAAATCCCCATCGATCCCCTAGATCAATTTTGCCTCTCGGGGTGTATAGGCTGTCATAATTTGTAGCCAAAGGATAAATGCCATAATCTGGCCCTTCATAAGCCTGATAGATATCGGATTGCAATGCCTTGCGGCAAGCCTTACGCGCCGCTGCAATCGCTGCCGACCTAGAGAGATAAGGCTTCATCGAACTTCGTTCTTTCCTGCCGCCTTGCGCCGCATTGCTTTTCGGTTGTGGTTCGCCCGGTGAGGTTGAGCGGCTTTCTTTAGAGCCCGCTTCAGGATTTTCTTCGCAAGCTTGCGGCGTTTGGCTATTCCTGCCATAGTGCCTCCGTACATGCTATTGAAATTTTTACGGAAGGTAGGAAAATCTTCGGCGGCTAATTGCTTTTCGATTTGATAAATACTAAAAGAATTATGGCCGTTCGAAATCATCCGGCCTGTATGCATTTCATGGGCAACCGGAGGCTTACGGAAATGCTTCGGCCCGCGACGTTGCGCCTTCCGTATTTCAGCCGCTAATTCTTTCACTATTTTAGAATTAGACATCTTTGTATCGACTATAGAGCCATTCACTCATTTATCCGCCGTCCAATAACCATTGTCGTCAACCCGAGTAACATAGACATGTTCCCATAAGCCGCCCTCGACATATCGAACGCGAATCCATTTGCCGACTTCCAGCTTGACCCGCTTGTCGCGAACAACCAGCATTGGAATTGTTCCAATTTTTGTAGGTTCGGCCTTGTCCCAAAACTTAGCCATCAACTGACCATTTCAGACTTACCGTAATGTCATTCAAATTCGATTTATCGCCCGGAGCATTCCATTGCAAGTCAACCATTGTGACTGTGATATTGCCAGCATGTTTGCCGTAATGCTTATTGAGGATAAGCTTTACAAGCTCTTCGCCAGTCATCACGATTTCGTTAGTAGACTTCATGGCTTTTCCTAATTGAACAGGGTAGCAAGTTGAGAACGAAGATTCGCGAAAGCCGCTTCCTCGGCAAAAGCCTTGCTGCTATAAGGGCCTTTGTCATGTTCGTTCCATGGATTGCGGAAATACCAATTATGCTCATGGCGGTAAACGGTATGAAGGCCAAGAAAGGTCAGCGCCGAATAATTATCCTCACGGAAAGGATTCTTGCGATAGTCCAGCGGTTTAAGGTTCGAAAGATTCATTTTGAACTCCTCTGTTGTGGGTTAACCTAACATGGTCAGTTGCCAGTTGTCAAGAGAAATCCGCAAGCTTCAGCCGCTTGCAGTTGCAAAATTTTCCGCCATAATGTTGATCAGAACAGCCATCCGAGAAATGACACGTCTTCGGCATTTCATTCAACAGCCGCCGCGCCTCCTGCTGCCAGTATGGCAGTTGATCGGTGCTAGTGATTTTGGTAAATGCCTTTAGGACGGATTTAAGAGACTCGGCCATTACTTCGCTCGATATACTGAATTAAGGTTGTCAATATTTTTGAGTTTATTTTTTAAATTCATGGCTTAAACTTCACTCCCTTGATTGCCAGCCGGATAGCGGCAACGGCCTCGATACAATCGGGACAGTTAATCGTTTCTTTTGTTGGCGCGTCGATGAATGCATCATCTGTTTCCAGATCGTCACTTGCAAAAGCATCGAACGCCATTCCGCAGAATGAGTGTTCGAAACCGCCGACAGGGGAAATCAGATGCTTGATTCTTTTAGACATTGACAATTTCCCAATCGTCGCGAAGCAAATCTTCGACATTCATCCAATAAAGGTCAACCGGCCTATCGCTCTTCTTATCGACATGCGAAATACAATTTTCATAAATCCAATCCATGTCCTTGAAATCCGAAATATTGTCGCGATGAACCAGAAATTGGTTGTCAATAACGGCCCATGCGCCAATCATCGACGGATTGCGGAAAGGCTTACCGGATTTGGCGGCTTCGTGAATGTTCATGTTATCCCTCTTGTTGATTTAAGGTACTAGGTCAGTGGACAGTTGTCAAGGGTAAAGTGCCATCTTTGGCAGATTAAGGCTCGAAATTGGGGTTAATCGGTCATGTTTGGCGGGATGGATGATCGGGGATAATGGATTAGGGATCAAGGACAGTTGACAGTGGAAAGGGGTCTTTTTCCCTTGAAAAAATAGATGCCATCCTCTGCCGGAAACAAATGTTTCTCTTTCGGGCGTTCCTTATACCCACGGTCTAGGCGAGAAATGACAATATCGGCCTTCGTCAAGCCGTATAATCCCCTCAGTTTGGGATAAGTCAAAAATATTTCAGGCCCGTTTGGATCGGCTCGACCGACCCCCGGATGAATTACGTATCTCATAAGGTAGGCACCGGATTTTCTTTTTCGAAAATAAGGGCAAGGCGCTTGCGTTCTGTTTCTACTTCAACGGCGTCCCTAGATATTCTCCATTCGTTTACCATCTTCCTAAAAGGAATTACGTCCTTTTTGTGAACAGTAACTTTTACTTGTTTCTGCTCTTTATTTAGGCTTTTCTCAAAAGAGCTTAAATTTTGAGCAATAAATTCTCGTTTGGAGCGGTTCCAAGCTTCAATAGTCGTCATTCAATTCTCCAGATTCGAATCCCTTCAATGCCATTTTCGACAACTTTGGAAGTTGTGTAGCTCCCTCCCTTGTTCTGATACGTCGCGGAGGCACAGAGAGCGGCCCTGAGCGTCTTTCTATTGTTCTTTGTACTGTCACCCTCAAAGGGGTAGAAGAAGCTGCCAGCGACCGGCATTGGCGATAAGTCATATTTCTTAGTTCTGCCTCTGCCCGGTTTGGAGGGGGGAGGGATATTCAAGTCAACCATAATTCACTTTCTTTTATTTTTTAATAGCTATAAATATGAACATTATAGCATAAAAGAAAGAAGAAGTCAATAGCAGATCGACTTACACTTCACTATCATTTTTTTCGGCTGACTTTCAGAAATGTTTCAATATAATGGTTTCGGAAATGCGCGCAACCAATTGAAAAATATAGAAAAACGGAGTTGATTCCTTATATATATACTTACTTACATTTTAATTTAGTATATATATAAGGATTCTTGTAGTAAGGGCCCTATATACGATTCTTTATATACCAAATCCGATTCCACTAGTATGAAATGTAAGTCGGAGCCGAAACCCCCAGAAATCCGGGAGTTTTTACTTACATTTGTGTTTTTTGGTTTTGAAAGTCGCCCTTTAGCGGACAAAAATGATAGCGGCCTCAAACAAACACCAAACCGCTGCAAGAATTGGCAGGGCCTTGAAGATAAGGATATTATACCACTTGGTTGCATTCACACTAATCGAAGTCCAACCAAGACAAACCGCAGCGAACAGAAAGGCGAACATAGGATACATGGATATTTCCTTTACCAAGTAATAGAATTCAGGTGACGTTCCAGATCGGAGCGAATATAACCCTCGGTATCTTCGGAACCGCAATGGAAGTTGTATTTACCATTCATCTTATTGAATGGATATTCATACTTTAGACCGGCCTTGATATTTGCCCGGCAAGCCAGCCAGCTAGACCGAAAAACATGGCCACTCTTCTTGCTATCCCGGAATAGGGTAAATTCGACCTTCCCAAAAGGCGCTTCCTTTTCCCAAGTCAGCCAGCTACCGTCTTCCTTGCCCGGTCCGCACAAGGCTTCCAGTTTTTCGATAATAACGCCCTCGACAAGAAGGCACTGAAGTTTGGTCATGCTCATGGTCTATCTCCTAATAGGTCCAATCTGTAGCATTACGGTCTTCATCTGTCAAGTATGTTCCGGGGTCCGGCGTTTTATTATCGTCAAGGAAAGGTCCGCGATGAACCTTCCATTCGCCATTGCGATGATACATGACGCATTTTGCATCGCTAGGGCCATTATCCGGCCACGACTCGCGCCAGAAAACCCAATCATCGTAATACTTGCCGCCGCACTTCGCTTCCATAGCGGCGATAGCCTGCTCGAAAGTCATCGGATCGGAATTGTCTTTGACGCTCATACCTTCTGCCTCACAAGAGAATTGATTTTTTGTTCCATTCGCTTATTCATGTCGCTTTCCGACGAATGGCCCTTGAACTTGAAGTCAGGCGCAAGGATATCGGTCACGTAGCGATTGAAGAACGAAATTTCTTCTATGGCAGTCATGCCGGTATACCGCATGTGTCTCGGGTCAAGATAGTAATCGCACGAAATTTCTGCGATTAGCTTGCCTTCATTTTCTCCATTGATTTCGAAGGTGTCAAGAAACCGGCGCAGACTTCGCATATCCTTGAAAGCAATCCAACTATCATCCGGAGCCGGGCGCTCGTCATCAATCCAGAGCTTCATCGCTATCCTCAATAGACCTCTTGACTTGATCAATGGTATCAAATACCTTACCCGGTTCGCCGCCCCTAGGCTTATACCAATAGCCCATTCCGGTTGAACCGGTAATAACTCCTACCTTCTTCCCTTCCAGAAAGACTTCAATTTCAATATTTTTTGTGCAATAACGAATCATTCGCTAATCCCCAAAACGGTTCGAATTTCATTTCTCACTTGCGCCTGCCCAATTTCCCTGAATGTCTTGGCGATAAGCTTGTGAAGCTCCCAATCAAAATAATCTTGGTGAGTTGCAGACAAATCAAGCTTCATCCACACACCATTCACATGGATGATAACGGAATAACCGTTAGTGTCCACTGCAAACTGACGACTCTTCGCCCACTCGGCAATAAGCTTCCCTTGATGCATATCCTTAAAACCCATGATCTTCTCCGTTTGTTGAGAATACCCTAGACCGATTCGGCGCTTATGTCAACGGAGAATATTGTGAAAGTTATTGGCATCTGTTCGGGGAATGCCCGGCAGATAATCCTCAAACCATTCATCAATCATTTTATAGTCAACCAACTGACTAGGCGAATGCCAGAATAGGATACGCTTACCCTCCACAACATTGATAAACAGGCTCAATGTCACCGGGCGATTATCGATGTATCCAATAACAGGACACATACCCATCGTTGCGCTTTCCCAAGAGAGCTTAGTTTTCCAACGCGGCTCATAATGCCAATCCTGCCACAAGGAATGACGGGCATAGCCATCAGCTTCAACTGCGCCCCGAACGCCTGCAAGAAACTTTTCAATTTCCGGGTCACGCGGCCTCAGATTGTCAAGAATCTCAGTCTTCTTCTCCGTTCGAACGCGAACGACTCGGGCCTTCAGAGGGCCGCGATACTTCTCGCGCCAAACCTCTTCACCTTCCCAGCCAGCCGCAACCCGACCCTTCTAGATAAGAAAAAGTGCAAGTTTCCGGGCGCTATCGAAATCGGAGAAAACGCAACTATCTCCACTGGCCAAATTCTTGAACAATTCGGGATGCGACCGCCAGAGCCATTTGTCACCGACCCCCGGATCATCTACACTGGTATAAGTCGTCTTTCCATAACAAGTGAACTTATCAGCATGAGTGCCGCCCGGCCAAGTCGTCTCAACCCGGTAAACGGTGTAATCGGTATACTTAATTTTGCTCATTTTTATCCCCTTACCATTTCACTCGACCATAAACATCAGGCTCAAGAGGCTTCCAGCCTTCCGAAGTCCAAACATCCAGATCGTTAACAACGTCGATCATAACAGTTCGATTGAATTCCTTACTGCAATAAGTCCAAGCTCGACCGTCCCAGCTACTAAAAGGCAATTCGATATCCATGATACGAATAGCCCGTGTCGGTTCATTGAAAAGATTGCCGATCCATCCCAGTGCGCTAGCCGGGATAATCAGGCGGTGCTGAATTTCGTCATAGTTGCTTTCGTCAAAATTGAAAATATCGAGCATGTTTTCTCCGTTTCGTTGAAAAGACTATCGCACTTCACGAATGATTCGTCAAGCCTATTCTTCATCCTCGACAATGGTAATACATTCTCCGCCTGCAATCTCTATCCAATCGATATCATGCGGCCCGTTAGGGTTATCCCACCACCACCCGGCGTACAGAACCGGATACCCCAAATTAGGATGAGAAATGTAATGCCTCGTTGACTTATCCAACTCTTTGAATTCGGCCTCATTCCGAACGATTCGAAGCATTGAATCAGCCTTATTAAAATCAATAATTGCTTTCAATTTAACGTCTTCCCCAATCCAGATTCAATGAGAAAAATTTGATTCTTCAACATCCATTTCAGGTTCTCATAAGCCATTACCTGATGCGGATACAAACGACGCGCCTTCTTCGCCATGGGTAGGAAGTAAGTTCGCGCTTCCTCGATATATTCGCGCTGCTTCTCCGGAGAGAATACCCATACCATTGTCTGAAGGTTATGCATACGGTCGCACAACTTTGCCAAAGATGCAATAGCGTCTTCGCCCATTTCTTCAAAGAGAGCAACAGGCTCTTTCTTCTGGCCGCGCCAAGTTTTTGTCATTTTCCAATTAGCGGAAACGACGCGATCGGCAAAATCGCTATCCCGGAACAAGTTGCGGATTTCGTCGCTTGCAATGTCATAATCTTCCTGAACGTCATGTAGGAAAATTACTGCAATCAATTCCTCCGGATACATCACCGCTGGAAGAGTAAGAGCGAAAAGCGCAATCGAAATCTGATGATCGAATTCCGGCGTCACGCCGTCTTTACGATATCCAACGTGATAGCCTTTGGCGAATTCCATTGCAACCAGAGCATTGAAATACCCCTTGCCAATAAGTAACTGCCGAATAGTCAATTCGCGCTTTTCGAATTCGTCCATCTTCATCCCTTCCGGATCAAATCAAACGGCGCACCGCCGTTATTGATTTCACGATACTTGACCCAATCGATTTCGTCAAGAAAATTGTTGTGATAAGCCATGAAATCTCGACGCTCGACGCCGATCTTTTCTCCAATATGGTTCCACCAGTAAGCCGGGATAACATTGGAAGTGATATCAGTCGCAGAGAAAGCCGTTCCATGCTTACGAATACGGATAGACGCAACGTCTTCCCAATCGCCATTGTCGCCATTAACTGGCGTCATGGAAAACTCGATCATCTGAAGCTTGCGCTGCTCGGTAGCATACCAAGTCGGGAATTGCAGAACGCGATTCCAAGTGCCCCAATACGAATCGTAGTGGTAACGCATAGTCGGATTGATATGAAGCGGAAGGCCCTGATTTCGCATTTAAACTCCTGAAGGTTAATAGTAAAAGTTAGACAGATTAGGAAATCATCCGGGTTTGCCGGTGCTAGGTTTCCATCGGGTACGCCGACTCAATCCGTCTAACTCTGAAATCAACTTACCAAAGAAAAAGAGCGCCGTCAAGCGCTCTTCGTAACTTCTTTTAATTCAAAGTATTTGTTATCGGGGAGAGGCAGGGACAGGTTCAGGTCGCGCTCGATATCCAATTCCGCCTCATGGTCATAGAAACGCCATTCGCCGTTAATTAGAGGCCACCAAAACTTAATTCCTAAAAAATGATGTGCTTTCTCAGCTATACACATCCGAGCAACTGTAGCTGTCCCGTTGTAATGGGATCGATGAATACGATCCCATCTGATTCGGTATTCCGTCATGGAAGATGAACCTCTCGATTTCGAATATTCACCGCACCGCCCTTTTCTTTAACCTTCTGACAGAAAGCTTGGGCTTCATTAATAAGATCGCCGTCAAAGAGAACCGTTTTCACCGGCTCATCGTTGTATTTATATTCAATGACGAAAACCTTATGATTAGGCTTTTCCCAATGCGGTGTCAAGACCGATTCTACATCTTCCATGGAACGCATAAGATCATGCATTTTGTTAATGACAGACTCCGCTTCTGCCTTAAGCTTCTTTTCCAGCCGTCGATTGACTTCCGCGTCAAGTTCTGAAAATTCACTCCGGGCGCTATTAATCGCCTGCTCATAACAGCCCATAAGCCAATCATCGAAAGTCTTGAAAGGAAGCTCTACGCCATTGACAGTAACGCGAGCAATCATTTCGCGCTGCTCTTTCCATTCCGGGGTTTCCGCAACTGCGGTAACGGAATCCGCGTCATTCAGAAGCCAATGCGAAACGATAAACTTAGCGCTATCAACATCGCTGATGTTGAAAATCATGCCCTTTTCCTCTGTCAACTGACCTATCTCCCTTAACTGAAATTATTAAACATAAAGAAACCGAATCGATCTTCATCAATCTCGATGCCAAATCCTTGCGTTACCTTAGCACGGATAGCGGCTTTGTCAATGTCCAAATCAAGCGGATCGAAAACCGTTCCGTCATGCTTCGTGAGCGTCTGTAAGATTTCGCCAGCAAACACATACCGGCCCATCATATCGTCATTGACGATATCGAATCGACGCTTCGGCTGACCCTCGACCTCAGGCAGATAATCCCTATAAACGTCAATATTCTTGGCTTCGTTTTTACTCAGCTTGACGCCATAAGCCAGATACGTTGTAATATCAACGCCCATTAATCATAACTCCCTGCAATGCGTTCATCATAGGCTTCCCAATCGGAAGCCTGCTCAAGATACATAACTTGCGGATCGGCCCGGAAGCCCTTCAGGCTAGTCTTATAGCAATAGCCCGATTTCAGTTCCGCCTTCTGCCCATCGGGTAGGATAACGCCAACATACTTGTTGCCGTCATACCAAACCGCCTCTAGAACACGGGTAGGCGCGACCTTGCCGGGCTCGTCGCCAAGCTGGCGGAATGGGTAGTCTGTTTTGACCTTAATCATGTAGCGAAAGCCTTAATTAATTCATGCCCCGTCTTGCTTTCCTCGACCTTATCGACAAAAGCTTTATAGCCATTATCATCAATAAAGTCAATCAAATTATCTTCTAATTCATCGTCTCGACTGATTCCAAAAAGTTCCAGAACGGCCAAGACTCGAAAGAAAGTCAAGTCGAATTCGCCTTCAAGCGAAAACATGTTGATAATTGTTCGGGCGCATTCACCAAAAGCCATTGCTTCAGAAATACTCGTTGCCTTACCGGGGTATTCCCAGTCCGCAATAATTGAACAAAGTAGCGATTTTTCGCCTCGATTAAGCATTGACTTTTTCGCCTTTTTGTGTTATTCTTCGCGTTCCCATACAGGCGGTTTGCCTGCATGCGCTTCCTCGATTGCGATAATGCCGGGCATGTCCTTGGTCTTCTCGATCAGCAAATTCAGATCGGAATTGAAAGACGAATACCAACGCTTACCATTCATGATAACGACCGTGGCATAAACTGGCATTTGCTTTTTCATTTCGCGGCAACCCGTTCGGACAAGATAAGATTAGCGGCATTACGCACGGCAGTAGAGCGTTCACGATTGCCGATCAACAGCGGCGCTGAAACCTGATAATTCATCACTCGCACAGTTGCGGCAAGTGTCGCATTGTCCATGGAGCGAAGCTGAGACATTTCATTTGCAGTAAGCATTGATTTCTCCTATCGATGAATCAATGTAGCAAAGAAAAACGGAGTCGTCAAGCCCCGTTCTAAATTAGATTTCTTCGGCCTCGATATCGGCGGAATGATATACGGAAGTAGTCATAAGCATCGCATTAGTAGAACGATCCGGAAGGTGAATTCGCGTACCTTCCAGCGGGTCATTCGCATTCGACGCCTTGAAAGCCTCATAGACATCAGCTTTTGCGGCCTCTGCATCCGGCGCGTCAATTTCGACTACCAGCGTAGCATTCTCAATTGTAACCTTGTAACGCATTGTTTGCTCCTTAGATTGCGTTGTAATATGTAACAGCATCTTGGACATTATCAACCTCGAAAAATTCATTCGTGGTTGTATTAATAATCTTGAACCAAGAATTTGGTTGATTCTGTGAAACGGATGTCATCAAAATAAGCTTCTTGTTCCCCCGACCAAAAGACGATGCCAGAACGTGTTCGACCGTGCCACCAACAAAATCGGCAACTGCAACTTTATGTCGCTTACTCATTTGAATTCCCCTTTGTTGCAGGCATTGCCCGCAGTTGATCCAAAGTCACGGTTACATATTCGCCGTTCTGAAGAATTTCGTCAATATGGTTTTTCGGTTTTTCGCCGAATTTCTTTTTGTAAAGAGCGCGATACCTTTTCAGCAAATCCCGCGCCTCCTGCTCATAGTCGCAGCCTCGATTGGCATCAACCAAGCTAGACTGCCAACTAATGGCATCCAGCAACATCATTCTATGAAGTTCGCGCTCGGTCATTAGAAACCCGAAAATTCGTTGTTAGGCGTCACCTTGACCAGCTTATCCGCATCGTTCTTACGATAAGAAATAATGAACCGATCATCAATAACCATTCGTTTTCTCCGTTTCTGAAATCAATCTAGACTAGATTCGCGAATCTGTCAACCACTCTCTTAAAGAAAGTAGGCCCTGCCCGTAGGCAAGGCCCTTGCCTTACGAAGCCTTGCGACCCCACGACGCCGACAGGCGAATGAGATTCTTGCCCTTACCAGTGACTTCATACACCAGCGGGTCACGGCCACGACTGCCCGGAACCTTCTTCAGCGTCGGATCGGCAACCGCCTTCAGATATTCCTGCGCCACAAGCTGGCGACGATGATAATACGAAAGATCGCCCAGATTGTTCAGCGCTTCCACCACGTTAATCTTTGCCTCAAAGGTCTTCTTACGCGACATTTTAGTCCTCCTAAGTTGGGTTAAGCTACTAGCGGTACTGCCAGTAAAGCCAGAGAATTTCAATCGATGAATATTGTTCCATTTGTTTCTCCGTTGATGTTTTGAATTTAGAGATTTTCGGCATTTTATTCAAGGCACGTTTTTCTAAAATTCAGCCGCTATAGAAATTTAATTCTATCGCATACTCGCGGCGCAAACATCGAAAGAATGGGTCAACTGGCAACTGGCCATTGCCGCCTCACTCTCGCCCATCGCAAGAGCGACAGCAAAGTAAGCGACCGCAACCATGATAACCACTGCAACAATATTCCGCATTTCTTTCTCCATTTGATTTTTATAACCTAAGCGATTCGGTTACAAACTTCAAGCAAATTTCTACCTTTAAACTAAGCTTCCAAGGAATAAAATTCTATGAAATATGAAACCCGTGCCCAATGGCATAATCTATACAAGCTCGCTCGATGGCAGAAACTACGGGAATGGCAGTTACGCCACAACCCTTTATGTGTCTTTTGTTTAGAGCAAGATTTGGCCGTTCCGGCAACTGTAGTTGACCACAAAATTCCACATAAAGGGGACTTGACTTTGTTCTGGGATACTGCTAATTTACAAAGTTTATGCAAGCGTCATCACGATTCGGATAAACAAAAAATTGAAAAGAACGACAATCCAGAAATCGGCCTCGATGGGTGGCCTGTAGAAAAGTAAAGGCCGGGTTCCCCGGCCTCTTTTATACGTACTGCATTTGCTTTTCGCTAAGCGGCGCTCGATACTTCGGAGCCGGGTCATTCAGCCAATCCACAATCCGATTGCGCAAGCTAATCTTGAAATTACTACGGATACGTGAACCAAACAGAGCCGCCAGAGGCGCAATCTTATCATCGCCATAGACCTTGCGAAGCTTCAGCACCTTACCCACCGGCACGTTAGCCGCACGGGCAATCACCTTCGCATCGGCGCGAACCTTGACCATATCGGTAACGCGCTTAGCGAAAACACTCATAGACCAAAGCCGCTCTTGCGCGTCCTGATACTGACGATAAGCGTTCATAGTCTCTTCCGTTGCATCCGGAGAACTACCATAGCAAGGGTAAGACCAGCCGCGAGTCGTCGCAAAGAAAATCTCTTCCGGAGCATGCGTCTCCGGGTTCCAAACCGTCATATACCAATCGCTATCATCATAGCCATTCATTTCGCGGTCAGCGATGCAAAGGCCATGGTGCGACTCGTAAGTGCAATATTCGATGAAAGGCCCGTAATGCTCGCCAACGGCGCGGCGCTCAAAAGCGGCGTCACGCTCGGCAACGATACGCGAATGCTTAACCGAAACGTAGAAATTCGGCTTGGTGCGGTCAGTGAGGTTGCCCAGATGAATGATCGGCATTTGCAAAACTCCTGTTTGCGTTTCGATGATTAAATCTAACGCAAACAGTGAGTCTCGTCAAGCCTTATTCCGGGAATTCTCGAAAATAGTTTTCGATTGCCTTTTCTGGCGTGACGCCTAGGCTTTCCAGCCCATAGACATGGGAAAGCAAAACCCAGCCATAGCGACTCTCATAGATACCAAACTTATGCCCGTCATCCAGATAAATGAGAACTCCGGCCATGCCCAAGCTTTCGTAAGTGCCGAAAGTGCCGCTTTCCTTAGCCTGCCAAATCGCGGCAATCTTTTCTTGCATTGTGATATCCTCGAAAAGTTCAGTCATTAGACAACCGCCTTGATCATGTTAACATGGAACCAAAAAGTATTCTCACCGCGAATCCAAATAGAACCTCGATCATACTTTACATATTCGACAATAAATGTTTCTTCAGGATTGCCGGGCGTAATAGGATGATCGGCCTTGACTCGGGTTCCGACTCGGGGAAACGCGCTCCACCCCTCGAAAAAGAAATCTTTCATATCTGCCATGTTACCAATCCGCCGAATAAGTTGCTAGTCCAACGGAAGGCGCATCTTCCATAGCGATACAATATGCATCAACTTCCGGAATGCCCATGCCGTGCATATCAATTGCGACGATTCGCCAATCTTCGGACCAAATCGCTTTCTGTGCCTTGTCGCAAATCTCGAAAGAGAGATTCGCCTTGGTAATCTCTTCAGTCCAAGTCGTCGCGTCCGCGCTGAAAATCAGCACCAATGCAAAAAGCCCGCTCATTCACCTACCCACACATACCAAGCAACAAAATTGGATTGCTCCAGCGCTTCAACTGCATCAGCGGCTTTCTGCTCGGTCGCAAAGACATCATGGAAGAAAGTATCTTCACCAATCTTATAATAAACCTTGTAACCCATTTTTGTTACTCCGTTGCGATGATTGTAATTTAGGGGCTGACAGTGATTCTGTCAACCCCTATTTTTATTTAACTGTAAATCACTTTACCGAAAATGATAAACTGCCAAACAGTATCGAAAGTGATATCATCGGCATTTTCATTCATGAAATCAGCGAAATGATGGCAATATTCCTTGCTATTTGCCATAAGTTCAAGGCCCTTGGCAATCGCCCGCTGATTGATTTTCTTTCGGCCCTTAAAAGTGCCTTCGTCATCCTCCTCGCGGTCAAACTTCGCGCTGAAACCTTCTTCCAGAATCCCAGAAATTTCCTGAAGCCAACTGGAATATCGGCCCATATGCCCAGTCAACAGATAGTCAAGCTGAACCATATCGATATTGATTTTAATCTGCATAAATCTCTCCATGAGTTGACTAGAACAATCTAGATGATTCCCCTGTCCCCTGTCAACTGAATTCGATACGGTCGCCAATCTTTTTTCCATGATCTACCACGGCCCACTTGACGCCATGGATAGAGCAATAGTAACTTGCGGCCTTCTGCCAATTCGGAACGTCTTGAACGTAGCAAACACCCAGAAATGTTTCCATGTCTTTATTCCGGGGAAGCGGCTCGCCCTCGATAATCATAATCGTTTGTTTCGTCGGTTCATAAGTCGCTTGACCAGCGCCCGATTGAACTTCCTTAACCTGCTCGATAGGCTCAACGCTAGCAGCCGCAACCGGCGCGGCCTTCTTACCGATCCACTCCGAACCAGCAGGCAATCTATAGTAACCGTTATCAAGCTTCAGTTCGCCCGATTCGACCAGCTTGTCAAGATTAACTTTGACATAATCCAGATTCGGCCCGATTTCCCCGTTGCCATAGCTCCAAAGAGATTGGGCATCGAGTCGCGCATGCTCGCCCATGATTTCCATGAGGCGACGGACAAATTTGCCCTTCTTGACTAGGCCGGAAGATTGACGTTCTGACATGTTAACTCCTATTGAATGGAATCAGATTAGGCTATTGCTATTGATTCGTCAAGTCTATTCTTCTTCAACGCGCAAAAAATAATCCAGTGCCGGGTTCTGATCCGACTTGACATATTTACCCTCGATAGCATAAGCTAGAAGACTTATATTGTAAGCGGACATAGGGCCATAAGCGCCGCCCACGAATCGGTCGTCACCATCCCACAATTCCCACGCGGCATTATTGCCGACCTTTTTAGCGCCGCGAATATGGAGTCCGTCTTTCTTGCCTGTCATTTCAGCCTCAATCAAATTTGACAAATCGGTTATAGATTTCCTGCTCTAGAATCGCGTTATTCTGATTCGAATAGAAAATATCTGCGACCCCTTCACCGACCTCAGGATAGAATCGATTAACGAATGCTTGTCCGAAACGAAGATTCTTCACGTCTTTTTCAAAGAAGTCAAGCCGCCAAATGGCATAATCTTTATGAGAAATCTTCTGATTTCGAGTCGGAACAAACATGTTACGCCTTCCCCTGCAAAATTGCCAACCGCTTGCTTAGCTCGCTCTTGCGCTTGCGCGGCGAACCTCGATTCGTCCAACCGATGCCGGATTGCATTTCCCAATCCCAAACCCGCCAGATTTCGAATCTCTTGCGGCCTGCATAGAGGTTTGTATCAAATTCAACAATCGACCACATTTGAGTGCCCTTCAATTGACTGACTAACCCTAGCTCACCCTAATCGATTCGTCAAGCATAAATCAGATGAACAAGCGGTGTTTCTTCACCCTTCATAGCAGCTTCATAAGCCTTCTTGATTTGCCAGTCTTCGCGTTTGCGCCAACTCTCTGCAAGAGCGCCGCGAATTTCGTTATCGTGCTGCGACCGGATAGCCGCAATAACTTGCTTACCGTCGCTATGCCACGTTCCGCTAGCGCATGGACTCTTACGTTCCGGCTCGATTGTATCTTTTCGAAATTCGGCTTTCTGGATTGTCGCCAATTGCGACATAAGCGCTTTGAAATGCGCTGCGATGTTCTCAGGAGTCGGCGGAAGCTTCCGATACTTTGCAACCGTTTTGCCGAACTTGGGATAATCCGGAGTCTGTGTCTCCGGCGTCCCGTCATAATTTTTAGGTGCAAAGCTAGTGAATCGCAAGATACGCTGAGTCATGTCTTCCCCTTTATTCAGGAGGTTATAAACTAAGAGTTTTCTTGCGTCAACTCAAATATACGACCGCTTGCCGATTTCTCGATTCTTTACATATTCGGCATGCGTCTCGATATAGCCAACTACGGCATAGACGAAAAGCGGAGTCCCTTCAATCCCGACATAACCAAGCCAATCATGCTCTTTCGAATTAAGCCCGATAGGGAAGTGATAGAAGCCTGTAATGGGGTTGTTTGAAGTCATGACATATCCGCCATTGCCCTGCCACTTGAAGCCCTTAGAAAAACTCTTATCGTCAGTGATATGCTCGGCCTCGACCGTCGCGCCGATCATTTCCAGCAAGCCCCGGAAATGCACGTTAGACATATCCGTTTTGTCGAAACCAGCTTTGAACGAATCAGTTTCAATCTGCGGGAGATTATCAAGAAAGCCGGAAAGGTCAATAAATAGATTCATTCCGACGCCACATCAGCCGTTGCGCAAGCCAGATCGCGGCGAACCGCGTTAGTGGAAATCAGCTTATCGAAAAGCTTATTATTCTGCTCGATATCGTCAACACAATCACCGCCTTCCGGATCATAGAAAGCGCGTTTATTAATGCCTTCTTGGCTAAACATCACCATAGAGCCATCATTGAAAGTGATTAGCCAGCAAAAATCATCTTGCACAACTTGATTCACAATCTTGCCGACCATATCGGAAATATACATTTGATTCATCCTCGATTGAAAAGAGATTGCCGGGGATTTCTCCCCGGCGCTAAGCTTTAGGCAGTCGCCTTGCCCCACGACTTGGAAAGACGAATGAGATTTTCGCCCTTCTTGCTAACCGAATAAGCCAGCGGCATACGGCCACGACTACCGACAACCTTCTTACCTTCCGGATTCTTAACGGCAGTAACATAACCGTCAGCGATAAGCTGGCGACGGAGGAAGTAAGACGGTGCGGCTTCAACACCGGAAATCATCGCCTGAAGAGCGGCGACAACATTGATCTTCTTAGTGAAAGTCATAGGACGTGCCATTTTCTATTCCTTTTGTTTGGCGGGGACCATCCCCGTTTCGATGCTTTGAACTTAAGTTATTCGCCTGAGTCTGTCAAGCGGTATCTCAGAAGTTTTTGCAAATATCTGAGACCTTTTCTTTGTCGATTCCGGAAAACATATGGTCAATAGCATTGCCCGGATTTTTGAATTCATTAGCAATTGCTGCCAGCATGGCAATATGCCCAATCGTGGTTTCGATTTTTCGACCGTCTCGACCGATAATCGTAACGGTATGCTGAAAAGGATGCACCAGCTTGGAGTCATAGTTATTATTCGAACTCTGCATCTTACTAAGATCGATTATAGTATTTGCAGTTAGAACCGTCTGTACCGACATTACATTTTCCCCGTTTCGATGCTTTGAATATAGGATAGACCAACGATTCTGTCAACAAAAATTCGTGGATTATTTTTGCTTCTTTTCGGCTCGTTTTAGTTTTTCATCTTGATTGTAAGCCCCAATCATGCGGCTGAAGAAATTTGAATCTTCTGGATATTGAATCGCACGGCCAACATTCGTTGTAGGCGCAATCCATTCGGCCCAGAAACCCGGCTCCAAATCGGGCCGGTAAATTTCCTTAGGTGCTGCCTCGTCGCTGTCTAACGCGCGACTCACAATATTGACAGAGATTCGCCTCTTCGTCAATAGCTGTTCGCCTAATTCAATAGGTTTATCCCAACCATTTTTGCGCGCTTGCGTGACTGAAGGAAATACGCCAAGTTTGACCATGACATTAGCCATGGTCGCACCGGGCGGCAAATCCTGCAAACTGATAGTTAGCATCTAGTCCTCGATACGCTGGAACCAACGCATTACGGCCCGCTCAACGCAAGCCTTAGCTTCCGCCGGAGTCTTGAATCGGGTTTCACTCTTAAATTTCACACCGGGAAGGTGGATAACCGGCACGTAAGGCTTAGGGTCCGGATCGTTCTTGGAAGTAACCCCGTAATGGTAAGAGCCAGCCGGGAAAGGTCCAACGTTATACGTTTCGCCGCTGCTAAAAACCCCGGTATTTTTCGTCCATTCAAACTTCATTTTTTCTCTCCATTGAATTGATTCAACCATAGTCCGATTCCCTATCGCTGTCAATCTATTTTATTTTTATGCGACGGGTTGACTCGTCTTGACGAATCATGGTAGACTGGTCTGATTCTCGATAGAACCTAGAACGAATCAAAAAGAAAGGCGCTTTCGCGCCTCACTTCAGAAGGATTTCAATCGGCCCATTCGCAACGCAACCGCCGACAATCGCAAGCCGCTCAACTTCCATCCAAGTGCCGGGGCTGTTTTCGTCGCCCGTATAGACAATTAGCAACTTGCCGCCAGCCGACTCCTTAGCGATATAACCGGCGTTCCTCAGAACAATCTTTGCATCGGTAACAATTCGCTTTGCCATTTCAATTCTCCGTTTCTGATTAGTCCAATCTAATCGAGTCGGCTCGATCCGTCAAGCCCAAATTGCAAAATACTTAAAGCAATTATACATGACATATTTGTTCCGCTTATCAGGGCGACTCGGATTAGAATTAAAGCATTTTTCAACTGTCAACTGACAATCTGCATAATATGCAACACCGGGTTTCCCATTCCGGGTTTCTTTCCGAAGATACATGTTCAACATACAATCATGCTCCTAAACTGAAATTTCGTGCGACCGATTGAAAGTCGAAATCGTCAACTTCTTTCCACTGTCAACTGGCGCATACTCGACGCGCACTCGATAATTCTTAGCGGCCTGCCTTGCCCGGCTGAAGAAATCATGCGCCCGCAACCCGTCACGGATAGCCCTAGCAGCATGGTAAGAGCGCAACGGCTCATTGCCCATGACATGCCCGCCAGCTTCTAGGATAGCGCAAATCTCGCCAATCTTGCTCATTCGTTAATGCCCTTATCGGCAAAAGTTTTGGCGAAAACTTCGAAAGCTTCAGCCTTGGACGCAAGCCCGTCAATCACGTCCAATTCAGGATGATTGAAAACAATAAACCATTCTTCCTTGACCCGCAACTGAGTGCTAGCCGCAACCCGGTCAATAATGCCGCCCATGGTACGGTGGCGATTCGTCGCCATACCGTTTTCGCTAAGATGATTCCACTTGTTTTCGTCAATCATTTTTCACGTTCCTTCGCCCATTCGCGGCAACCGTCATAACTTGCCCATCCATAGATTGAGCCGGTTTCCGTATCCTCGACAACCCACAACTTATGTTCGGGATGCTGAGAAAATTGGAATCTCTTCTTATCTTTAATCCGATTCTGATAATCGGTCAATCCCTTTTTCATATTATTTCCCTGCCATCTTCGCCGCGCGCCTTGCATCGATATACGCCCGAATTTCCTTCTTGAAGCGCTTGCTGCAAACCTGATTAAAAGCCCGCTCGATACGCTTAATAGATTCGCTCTTTGCCCGCGCCTGCCGGAATTCAGTGGTTGCCTTGATATGATCCGGGGTCAATCCCATCTGCCCGCTACCCGTTCCGACCGGCCACGCAATCGCCTTATGAGCGGCGTCAAGCTGATTCGTCACTTCTAGATATTGATCAAAAGTAACGTACTTGGCGAAAGTCGCGGCATTGGTTTCATTAATGATCATCGGTCAACTCCGTTTCGATGTAATGACTATGCCAGAATCGCCCGGCATAGTCAACACGAAAATTCAAATAATCGAATTTTCTTTGTAATTCAAAAGGCAACGCAAAGCGCCGGTTAGAGCGTCGTTTGAGTCTGAATTTGGAGCCGTCACAGTCTTGGAAAGCCTGCCAATCTTGACCACGCCGACGAAACCAAGCTTGGTTTTCCGCGCGGAAATAACTGCCTTGTTTGGAGTGCCGTCAAGTTGAATAAATTCTTGAGTGAACTGCATTTGGTTTCTCCGTTTCGATAATTTGAATATAGGGCCTGACAGGGATTCCGTCAAGCCCTGTTTGAATTATTTATTGGTCCAACCTACCGGCTTCAAATCGTCGCCCAGCACCGGGCAAACGCGACCGCGACCCATGCGGCAAAGCTCGATGAAAGCCGCCTTAACATCGATTCCGCGCACCTTGGCATAATCAGCGCTAGTAAAGGGTGCAACCATGCCGCGAACAATCGCGCGATTATCTCGATCAATATGAACGAAACCGCCGTTACGTTCTGCAACATCGTTAACCATTTTGTATGCTTCATCGAAAGCATCATTATAAACTTTAGTCTTACGTGCCGCTTCCTGAACTGCGGCAAAAGCTTCATAAGTGCCAGCACCATTGCAACCGTAGCAAAGTCCCGGAATGCCCATATGAGCAACCGGAGTATCACGGAAGCCCGTTCCCTTGCATCGATTGCACTTGCCGTTTGCCTTGGCCATTTTCGTCTCCGTTTCGATGATTCGAAACTATACCGAGTCGGCCTTTTCGTCAAGCATTATTTTCAATATTCGTTCGATTCGGCCAATCTTTCGCGGCGGCGCTCTTCCCAATCTTCTAGCGCGGCCTCGTCTTCATCGGTCCAATCCGAATCGTCGCATTCTGCCGCAAATGTCGCATAATCCATATCATCATAGCTAGCAGCTACGGTTTCGAAATAAGAAGACTTACGCATTTTGATTCTCCGGTTAAACGGTTCGACGTTAGGCTATTTTTCGAGTCGCGTCAAGAGTTATTCTCAATAAAACGTTCAAGAGATTTCCGGGCAGTGAAGCGCGAAACAAGGTCCGAACCGATTCCCTTATCCATTGGCGTCATTTGGTTTACATAATCGATATCCCATTCCGCATTATCACGCCCGATGTAATGCTGAGTCCGGTGAGAATCACGCGCTCGATATTCAAACGGGCCTTGCGACACTTGTTGATTGATTTCCGAAACGCGGCAAAAGGCAATTGCCGGATTATCAATGAAAATATTGAGTCGATCAAGAGCGCTCAAAACCATTTCCAGTTCCTTGCGCTGAGCCTTTGTAAGCTTACCCATGTTTCTCTCCGTTTCGATAAATAGAAAATAGGGCCTGACAGTGATTCCGTCAAGCCCTATTTTGAACTATTTTTAATAAGCCATGGCATAAGCTTGGCGCTCGGTTCCATCCGAATTGATTTGATGAACATCGGCAATCGTATAACTCTTGCCGCCGATTCCGATATCGTTCTGAATACGCTTGCTGCCGATGCTACCCATGACGCAAGCCGATGCAATCTCATTAAGCGCGGCCTTAAGAGAAACGGCTTCCCGGACCTTCCAGCGCCGCCCATCCTTACACTTGACGATATAGAGCATTCCCTTAACCCTCGATTGCGGTTAGACTTTCAAGATGCATCCAACGGTCATTGTCAAGAAAGACAATATTGCCGCCCGGCGCAACCCGCTTTACAGTTGCAATTTCGACTACGCCCCAAAATGTATAAGTGACGCGCGTTCCGATAATAATTCTCATTTATTCCTGCCTATCATGGATTGGCAAAGCGCCATAGAAACCGGGGCATAACTTGCGAACTGCATCACCCAACCGCGAGTCACTTGTCGCGGCATAGTTTCCACCCATCATAAACCAGCCTTCCGCAACCTCCCATGGTTGCCCCGGCTTATGCTGATTGCAAAAAGCTGGCTTAATCACGGGATTTCCCAACTGATTAACCGTAAGCATAGCGGCGGGAACATCTTCCCTAGGCTCAAACGGACCATCTACATTGACAAGGCAAAGTTGCTTTGCCTCACTGGAAATTCCGCCATTGGTGCAATCTTGCAAATCCCAACGATATACATGCACATGGAGTCCCATTCCATTATTCTCCCATCTTCTGTTTGCGGTCATACGAACCGCGACCCTTGCGCGGCTTGACGATCTGGCGGCTGAACGCCTTAGAAGAAAGTGCCTTAGCGGCGAGATTGCGGTTCATTTGGGGGTTTCTCCGTTTCCAATGATTTGACTATGCCAGAGTCGCCCGGCACAGTCAAGCGCTTTTTAAAATTAATCGACGTAAGAATAAACCCGCGCGTCAATCCCGTAAAGCTTCAGCGTATCAACTGCCGCCTGAGCCGCCGCCGCGTGAATGAATTCGGACTGTGCGCCAATTCGGCCAAAGCGCAAGGCATGTCCGCCGCTATGGTGAGGGAAAAGGAAATTCGGGGAAGCCTTCGCCGCCTTGGCAAACTTGCCACGGCCACTGATAACAACCCACGCGCCGCCGCAAGAGGCATTGTCACCATGCTTCTGCAAGAGATAGTCGCCGTGAATGTCATGGGCGGTTTCGGCCAGAGCGATGATTTCAAGAGCGTTCATTTTGTTTTCTCCGTTTCGATGATTGACCTTAGCGCGAGTCGCGCCGAACGTCAAGCCTTATTCAAAAGAAAAGCCTCGGTTTTAGGAAGCTTGAAAACCACATTGCCAATGAGACTCCGGACTCGGATTGTTTTTCGATTGACAATGAAAACGGTTGCCTTTCCATAAGGAGTCCGGATAATCATATTTTTAGTGAAAGTCATTGTTAACCCTTCCGTTTCGATGTTTTGAACATAGGGGCTGGCGGCGATTCCGTCAACCCCCTATTTACATCTTTTAATGATTTGCCAGATATTCCTTGAATTCAATATCAGCCGCCGCGATATCCTTAAGAGCCTGTTCAAGAATTGCCGCATATTCGATCATGTCAGAATGATAAGTTTCCGACTGTGCGTTGATTGCATAACCGGCTTTCTGAACTCGCTCGTAAGCTTCAAACATTTTACGATTGATTTCAGAAATATCCGCGTCACGCTGATTGAATTTAGGATTCACCCAACCATCTGAAGCGCGAGGAGTCCCGCCAGATGCATTTCGCCAATCGTAAGCTTCGGAAATTTGAGTCGTTGTCCAAGCTTCCATTGCACGGTCAAGAGCGCCCTTAGTCGCTTTCTGTGCCTCTAGAAAGCGCATATAAATGGCAAACTTGCCATTAGCAACCGCTGCCTCTGCCTCTTCGATCATGCGAGGCATATCAGCCGCTTTAGGCGAAACAAAGCGAGCGCCATTGCAACCGTAGCAAATCGAATGCGAACCATTGAAAGAATATCGGCCAGTGCCGCCGCAACGATTGCAAACCCGGCCAATTCCCAGCTTGGCGGCGCGAACAAGAGCGTTCTTTTCCGTGGTCTGAAGGATTTCCGCAAGGGTCTGAAGTTCGGTCATTTGTTCTAACTCCGTTTCGATGATTTGAATATAGACCGACTCGCGCCTTCCGTCAATAGGGTTCTTGAATTATTTTCGTACTTGATTTGTTCCATTTAGAATCACGCGCACGGGTCATGCTCCCCGCCCGTTGACGTAAATTAAAACTAGGGGATTTCTCCCCTAGTGTCAACTGCCTATCTGAAAAAATTAGAGACTGGTATAAAGCCCCGTCGCGCTTTCGAACAGGCGGCGCAAGTCTTCAGCGTAAGCCCCGGCAAACTCCGTTACCGGCTTAACCGTAAGCTTGCGAGCACTGAAATTCGAAAAGGTCATGTCATACGTATCCATTGCATTCAACTTGACTGCAACATGATTAATCTTGTCCTTTGCCGAACCACGGGGAAGGTGGAAATAAAGCGTATCGGGCGAACCGACGAACTTGCTTGCGCCGGTCATGACAATGAAGCGATTGCCGCCAAGCTGAGAAAGGATTGTCTGAGCTACATTCATTTTTCTGTCTCCGTTTCGATGATTTGAAACTATACCGAGTCGGGGCTGGCGTCAAGCCCTCACTTAAAGAATTTCGTGAGTGTCTACGCCGCGATAATCGGCAATCACGTTTTTGAATTCGACGCCCGACTCAAATTCGCGTTCCCATCCCTTATCGAAGGATGAAAATTTGGCGCTGCTAATCTGAGTGCCATTCACGGCAATCGTCGGAGTGCCGAAAAGCTCTTGACTCTTGATATCCTGCCAACCCTCAAGAATCACCAAGTAAGGGTCATAAGTGAAAACGCTACCCAGCACCCGCCGCGCGCCCTTCTTGATAAACTGAACAAACGGCGCTGACTTATATTGAGCGTAAGGCTTGCGACCATGCGCCACAAGCTTGGCATGAGTAACCACGATGTTACCGAGTCCGCCGCGAGTGATAATCGTAACCTTGTCCATATCCGTCTCCTATTGGTTGATTCGAAACTAATCGATTCTAGGTCCGCCGTCAAGCCCTAGTTACAAAAATTTCAAACCCTTTAGGCGTTGCCCGAATACCTCGATTGCGCTTAGGGAAGTCCCGGCCAATTTCTTGCGCCCGCTTAGCCTCAAACCAATTTCGCTCTATCTGTTTTTCATCCGGCATGCGTGTAAACCGGCCAATGACGATTTCTTTAATGTCTGCTCGGTATTTCAGCATTGTTCTAGCTTCCGAATGATTCGATTGACTTCTGAGAATTCTAGATACCTATCGTTCCCGATATAAACGACGCGGCCAACCTTGAATTTATTTCCGACTCGGGCCGTCTCGGTATAGCCCAATTCGATCAATCTTTGCGCGGCTTGCTCGATAGTCATAACCCGACTCCTTATATGATTCGAATATATAGAGAATCTGACTTGGCGTCAAACCTCTCCCATATCTTTTCTTAGCCGCTCAAACCCTTCAGCCCGCCATTCGCGGCAAGTCTTCCACCCATACTTGGCGCTTAACGCTTCATCAATCTTGCTTTCGCATACCGCCAAGCAATTGTGAGGCAAATGCTCATAAGCCAGCGCCGCCGCCTCCTTGACGATTGCGCCAAACTTCTTTTCCATACGATTGAGATATGCAATCGGGTCTTTAACGGTATGGCTTCCCGCCGCCGTCATACCCTTCCAAATCATCGATTCGCGGAAAAGAAATTCCGTTGCATAGATTGTCGGATTGATTTCAATTACACGCTTAGCCATGGCTCGACTCCGTTGCTTTCTTCGAACCTATAATGATTCGCCTATCATGTCAACAAAAAAATAAAGCCGGGTTTCCCCGGCTTCACTTCTTACCAACGTTCGCCTTCAATCCAAGCTTTGAAATTTTCCGGGAAATTCAAACCATACGGCATGTCATTAGTAGGACGGCAAGCCCGCCCGCCCGCCTTAGTCGATTTCATCCAAGAAAGAAAAGCCGGGTACTGAGCATGCTTAGCCCAATTATCGCGCATTGCGCTTTGTTCGCGCTGATAGAGCCAATCCCGGAAGTTTTGCCCATTTATCATCTGGCGAGCGCAACCCGATTCATACTTGCGCCACTCGTTGTAAAGAGGATGATTCTTATCCGCCTCATTGGCGCGGCCTGAGATTGCAGGCATTGCGGCTTTCGACATATCCATTTCGGTATCTCCGTTGTGATAATTCGAACCTATACCCGAATCGGTTTTACGTCAACCCCTCTGTCTGTTTTTGTGAAAGGCTAGTTCGGAATAACCAATAAGAATCGTTCCCGGTGTATCGTCCTCAATTCCACCGCGCTCCATTGTGCCTATACGCCGCATGCAATGATGGAACATAGACCTTGCCGCCAATCTGGTATTGAATGGCAATGTTTTATCATCCATTCTTTCCCGTGCATCTTCCATATTGGCGCGTAGAGTCTCGATATGCATTTAAGCCCCCTGAAGCTCGTAAACGGTATGCCAGAATTCGCATTTCCCGAAATCGCTTCTATACTGTCCGCCAATCTGGACTCGTTCGGAAATCTGAATATCGCCTTCCATGGTATTGACAAGCGGGCTCGACTTCAATTCGTTGCGAATCTGAGCGGCCATGCGATAGGGTAGAACGCCCTTGAAATGCTTACGCTTGATAAGCCAAACGCCCGGCTTAACGCCATTAGTCCGGCCCTCTTCAGCGCTAACAATCATAGTCTCCGGCGCGGCTTCAGTTGCTTTAGAGCGGAGCCAATCAATCGTGTTCATATTTTCAACCCTCTATGATGTTGAAAACAGAATAGGGCCTGACAGTGATTCCGTCAAGCCCTATTCTCAAAAAATATATGAAGCCAGTATCATGCAAGCGGCATAAAACATTGCCGTCATTTCCTGAGTCGGATATCCCGGCAAAATGATTTGAATTGTCATTCCTCTTCAAATCCATCAAACCACGGGCCTAGCCGCCGCGTTCTTGCCTTAGCCTTAGCACTCGTCGCAGTCCTGCTAGACGTTTCCGGATTAGAGCAATGCGCTTGCGCCTGTTCAAGCGTCAACCCTCTAGCAATTACTCTTTCGCCAGTCCCGGCCTCGAAGTACATTCGGACAATCTTGTAAGTCTGCATTTGCTTTTCCTTAAAGCTTAAAATCCCACCAAAACTCAATATTCTCCAACTGAACGCCATAAATTGCAAGCCAGCGTTCCGCCTCTCCCCGACTGATTCGGGCCGATGAACCGACACTAACCCAAACGATTGCGCCACGCTTGCCGATCCGCGCCGCATAGCATGGAAGCTTGCCGCCAGTCTGAGCAACCACAAGCGAATTGATTTTGGCCGCTTCCGGGCTGATAAATTCGCCACTGGCATAAGCCGCCTTGCCGGTAAAACGTTCAATCTGTTGAGCGTTTGCAATGATCATTTTCGACTCCGTTTGTTGATCCGAATATAGTTGCGAATCATCGCTCCGTCAATAGATATCTTTCCGAACTTTTTCAAAAGTCAAACCGCCACGCGGGCCGATGGAAATTACTGCAAAGGTCCGGAAACCTACTTTGCCCGGATTAGCCAGAGACTCCACGTCCTGAACTTCGATAGAGCAAAATAGTTTGTCGCCAATTTTTTCGATCCGCTCGACGCTGGCAACGCTTTCGCGAATGCTACAATTGCGGAGTCGCAGATTGTTAGCATAATGATTAAGCTTGGCGAATTGCTTAGCGTTGAACATTTGGTGTCTCCGTTTCGTTATCTAGAGACTAGACCGATTCCGGATTGGCGTCAATAACTTTCTTGAAAATAATTCAGCGCCGAATCGCGGGCAGGTTCGCCGTTCGCCACCCTCCTGATGTAAATTGACCCTACACCGATTCCCGGCATAGGGTCAAGAGCTAATTACATGCAAACGACAATGAAAATCTTGCCGTGCAACAGGCGGTTCTTATTGAACATATCGGCCTTGCGCTGGGCAACTTCCTCGCTCTCATAACCGAAAGCTTCGCACTGTTCGGCCATAACCCAGCCATCACCGGCCCGGCCCGTGTAATAACCGTTAGTCGTGGTGTCAAGTAGGTAATACATTTTCCGTCTCCATTTTGTTTATTCGAAGCTATACCGAATCGGCCTCTGCGTCAATAGCCTTAATGAAAAAAGATAGCAACCCGATTCAAACCATTTGATTCAATCTTGTAAACTCGGCTTGAAGTGTCCGCCAGTCTCAGAAGCTGCAAAACCTCTTGACTTTCTGAAAAACGGTCATTGACCAAAAAATTGTAATAGCTTCTGCCTTGATGTTGCTTCAGCCCTGAAAAAGAATCACAAGGGGTAAGGATAAGTCCGGTTTGTTCCTCGATATAAGCGCCAAGCTCATTCACTGAAAACATTCTGTCATTCTCCGAAAGATTAGGACTCGAACTTAGCCGAGTCCCCTGTCAACTGTCAACTAGTTTTCTTCCGGGTTCATCTGACACAAGAGCAACCCGCCAAGCGTGACTCGACGCTCTAGAATGGCTTCAGTTACCTTGACAACCTGCGAGGTAGTCAATCCATTGACGCCACTCCCTAGGGCGCGTTGCAGAATTCGATTGACTTCCCCGTCAACGTAATCCTGCGCCTTTTCGACGCTCGGAAATTCCCGCCCATCGACTTCGAATCGTTCGACTCGCTGAATCCTCACTCTTTAAACACCACGTCAATAATTTCGTCAAAGTTAGCCTTATTGACGTCAAGATCGTCACCAATCATACCGGCCATCTGAGCATCAACCACAAGGTTACGCATCCGGAACGGGTCACTGATTCGCCGCGCCGCATTGTAAAGCGACTCGACGTTCTGAAGCGCCGCCGCAATAAAGTAAGTATCTGAGTTTTCGAAACCGTTCATTCTTCATTTCCCTTAGCGCGACCATCGCGCTTTTGTTTTCTAAGATATAGACCGAGTCGGCCTCGGCGTCAAGCGGTCTAGATAATTTATTATTGCGCCTCCACCCAAACATTCGCCTGATATTCGCCCTTACGGCGAAGAGCGGCGAGCGAATAACCCTGTCCATTGTGGCGCACATAAGCTTCATTCTGTGCCCAGAAACGCGCGGCCTCCAGCGTAGGCAGAACGCCCGATGCAAAGCGTTCACCGCCCACAATCTTGTAAACGCCACGGAAACCGCCGCCAAGTTCTTTCTTGATCGGATAAGCGGCAATCGTGGCAATGTGGCAAACGTTCATTTTTCTGTCTCCGTTTCGATGATTCGAAACTATACCGAGTCGGCTCGACCGTCAAGCGTTTTAAAAACGAATGCAATCGCCTACGCGGCCTTTGCGCTGAACAGGAATAGCCCGGCCATCGGGAAATTCGATGAAAAGCCACCAATCGCCATTAACGATATAACTAACCCATTTCATTTCGGTTCTCCCATTTCGATGATTCGAAACTATACCGAGTCGGCCTCGGCGTCAACCCCTTACCAAACTTTTCTTTTGATTGGCTTAGTGCTGCCATGGTATCGCATGCGGCGTTGTTCTTCGTCCATTGCCTCATGATAGGCATGGGAAGCCTTGCGAGCGTCAACCACAAGCTTAGGCGCGTTGCCAGCCTTAACCATGGCGTCCAATTGGTTGCCCGTTGTTTCCCCGTAACCGGCCTGAATAAGAGCGGATAGGAATTCACTATCTATCGCGCGGCGCTTTTCTATGCAAGCATCAAGCTTGGCGGCTGACATGGTTTCCAGATTAGGCAATCGTCTCTCCTAAAGCTAGTGCCGGATCAAACCGGCACCGCCCATACTTCAACCAATGCCACGCCAAAATCGGCGCTCTCCCGCCATGCGCGCATAATGCCGCTTTCCTCGTCACGAGTCCAGCGGAAGCATTCGAATTCCGTGCCATCGGCCTTACGCGCCCAAATCACGAATTTGACTTCCATTTGCAAAACTCCTGTTTGCATTTCGATGATTCGAAACTATACCGAGTCGGCCCGATCGTCAAGCGTTTTTCTTCTTATCGTCACGCTTATTTGCAAGCTTGGTAAGCATCGCCGCGACTCGCTTCAGCGCCTGCCCCTCCCTACCTAAATCTTCATTGCATTCAAGCCATGCAATAGCAAAGTCTAAATCTTCAGTGGTTACGTTCTTGCGCATTTTCAAACCCCCAGCGCTTCAGCAATAGCCGCCAGCAACACCGCGTCAACCGGACCATATACCGGTTCCATGCCATAACGATAAGCGCCATATGCATTATCGCGCTTGTCAACTGAAATGCGAGCGCCGCGCCTAGTTTTGGCAAAACCAACCTTTGCCTTGGTGTGGCGGTCCATAATGTTGTAACCGATGATCGGGTTTGCAAGGGTCATTTGTTTAGCTCCGTTTCGATGATTCGAATATATGCCGAGTCGCTGCTCACGTCAAGCGATTTCTTGAAATTAAATTGGTTTAATAACGCCATCAATTGTTAGCCATGCCGAATAATTCACAAGAATCATTCGCTCATCTACATTCGAAACTTCCATCCCTTGCGTTATCACAAGCGCAATAATTGCCGCCATATCGCCAAAAGGGAAGGTTCCGCGCAAATCCATCGTTTGTTGCGCAATCGGGAAAATGTTCCTTGTATTCTTCGCGCGATTGACTAGACCAAGAATCGTTGCCATTTATTTTCTAACTCCGTTTCTATGCTTCGAATATATGCCGAGTCGCTGCTCACGTCAAGCGCCACAAGCAATTATTTTCGAAAAATCTTTGTCCCTCACTTGCTCGAAAGCTTGCGCTTCAAATCCAGCATTTCGTCCCATTGGCGCAAAAGCTTGGCAACATAAGGATGATCGGACGACTCGTCGCGCCAAATGGCAAGCGTTTCCTTGATATCAGCAAGAGCGAAGTTGACTTGCGAAAGCGTCATTTTGAAATCTCCGGTTTCGATAATTTGAACATATGCCGATTCGTCGCTGGCGTCAAGAAAAACTTTCAAGAATTTATTTTCGAAACCCTATTGTCAGGTGCGGCGAATCATGTTAGGATGAAATGACGACTCGAATTCCGCATTGCGGCAAAAAGTAAAAGCCGGGGATTTTCTCCCGGCCTCTTGACTTTTTAGAAAGAGGGATTCCGTTCGTCATGCACTCCCAAAATCATCGAAAAACTGTTATTCTTGCTTCCCTCTTTCCAGCCCATCGGACTAGAACGCTTAAAGACATGTCCGGTTGAAGTAAACACAGAATTGTGCTTGGCAGTAATTCGGACGATTTCGCCGCATGGGTATGAGTCGCCATTGAAAGACATGGAAACCGAGTCGCCAATCTGAGGAAGCATGGCAACCGCGAATTTGTCAAAAACAAAATTCGTCTTATATGCAACGTGTTCCTTGCCGGTTTCGGCAATAAGAGCGGCGCAACGATTCTGTGCCAATTCAAAGGTTTCGAAACGTTCGGTCATTTGGTATCTCCGTTTTGTTGATTCGAATATATGCTGAGTCGGTCGCAGGCGCAAGCGAAAACTTGAAAGAATTTCGATTATTATTTTTTCAAGCCTGTATTGCCAAAGTGCGGCGAATCATGTTAAGATGAAATGACGACTCGATTTTCGGGCAACGGTCAAAAGAAAACCGGGCAACGCCCGGCCTTCTCTCATTAGCGATTATTGTAAACCGCACCGTATGGCGTCAAGCCAGCAAGGCCATTAGCGATATTGCCTCGGACTCCCTTAGCAGGCGCAGCCCAGCCAGCGGCTTTAAGAATATTGCCGGTTTCCATTTCGACAAAGCAAAAAGCCGATCCACCGTTAACAGGATGGTCCCCATGCTTTTCGCGCTTGACAATTCTGGCATACTTTTTGCCAATGCTTGCCTCAACAAAGGTTTTCCACTGGTAGCCATGCGATTCATTGTGGCTTGCCAGCATGGCGTTTACCTTGCCGACGAATTCGTTAAGTTCATTGGAAGTGATCATTTTGTTTCCTCGGTTTCGATGACTAGACTTTAGCCTAGCCATCGATTCGCGTCAAGCGGTTATTTCAGAAATTTGCATCAACCCATGCCGCATATTCATCCATCATGCGGCGTTCAAGTTCTGCCATGGCAGTTTCGAATTCAGCCGTTTTGTTGCTGGCATAGAGCGCAATCGCGCAAGCCTGAAGCTTAGCAGTATCAAGGCTTTCGACTCGTTCCTGAATGCTCATTTGTTAGTCCCTTTCCGTTTCTGATGATTCGAATATATGGCGAGTCGCTGATATCGTCAAGCGCCATCCAGCCAAAATATTCGAAAAAGACAGATTTTCTAATCCCAAGTCGTATCTTAGAAAATCTTTCTAAAATTCTGGCATTTATTAGAAAATTATTGCGTGCCCTCCATTTTTCTTAGAAAATCTTTCCCATGCTCGACCCAACGATCAAAATTCATCGAATTGAGTCGCGGCGCATAGACCGACTCAGTCTCAAACCGGCCTGCCTCTAGATCGTCATAAGCAAACACCCAATATGCATGGCCTGTGACATAGCTAAGGCTTAGCTTGTCGCTGCCTATAGCCTTCAGAACGGCCTTGCTCGTGAACGGTTTAGACATAGTGATTCCTCATGAGATAAGAAACCAATTCGTGACGGGTTCCCTCTTTCGTCCGGCCCGTAAAGCCGCCATCCTTGCCGCGCACATTGATATAAAGGATTGTCCGGCCTTCCCGGCATAGCTCGCCAATCAAGCCGCCTTGCTCAATGGCGTCTAGAGCGGCGTCAAGCTTATCCGAATAACGATCATCGGCCCGGAAGTGGCGGCTTTCGTTGATTTCGAGTCGGCGTTCAATGTGCATGACTGAATTCCTTATTTCGATGATTCGAAAATATAGAGAGTCGAACTCTTCGTCAAGCGGAATTTTAACCCAGCGTTCCCGGCTTATTGAACCAATCCGGAATCGCTTCAGCGCTTATGCAACTGCCATTGCGCCAGAACTCGACTAAATGACGCCGATTCGCCGTATCTTCAGTAATTCCAAAAGTCAACCCGTCGCTATCTTCCTCAGTGATAAATTCACCATACGAATAAGCGCGGTTATAAGATTGGTTACGATCCGGCCAACGATTGGTCATTTTTCATCCCCTCAGTTAAAGTTTGCCATGTAATGGCCATACATACCAGCCAGCAGGATAACCGCCGCAAAGGCCGGAATGCTGGCAACGACAAACCCGGCAATCTTCAGCCCTTCAACAAACCGCGCCTTGCGTTCCCGCTTGATCCGGCGTTCATAGCTTGAAATCTGCTTTGCCATGGCTTACACCATCGCCGCATTGACGCGATGAACGGCCAACATGATATGGCCGGAGCGCTTCTTAGTGCCCGCCTTATTGCTGAGCTTCAACGCATCCCTGAGGATAGACCGGGCAAGCCAGAAATTGCCAACCGCGATATCGTTAAGCGCCTGAGCAAGAAGAGCGCCGCACTTGTCGTTTGCCTGAACCTTGGTCATTTCGTATCTCCGTTCTGATGATTCGAATATATGCCGAGTCGCAGGCTAACGCAAGCGCCAAATGCAATATTTTCGAATTATTTTCAATCCGGATAATTGATATCCCAAGGCGGAGCCGAAATTGCGTGATTCGTAGGGCCATTGAAAGCTTCAGAAACCGGGAAAAAATTCAAGTCTTCTTTTCTTGAAAAAAGATTGAAAAACCAGTTGACAAAGTTTCGCATTTCTGTCTTCCCCGATTCTGGCGTTAAGCCGCCATCTGGCGGATTGTCATGAAAATTCCGCGATGATCATGTGTCGTATCGGCGCGGCTGTTAGAGATACAAGTCACAAGCTGAGCATTCAAGAAAACCTGAACATGCTTTTTGCAGTTGACGAATTCGACCTTGATTCCCGCTGCCTTTGCGGCTTTCTGGATTTCCCGCATCGGCTTGGTTACGATGTGCTTGGCCATTTGTCTAACTCCCTTTCGATGATTTGAATATATGCCGAGTCGCTGCCTTTAGCAAGCGCCAAACGACGATTCTACGTCGAAAAGATAGTTTTTCTACTTCCAAACCGAATCTTAGAAAATCCTTCTAAGAATCCGTCGAAAATTAGAAAATTTTCCTAATCCCCGATGAAATCTTAGAAAATTCATCCTTAAGACTTAAATTCCCGGCTTTCGTCGCTTGCCCGGCGATTCGCCTTGGCTTCCTCGGCATACCGACCGACGACTCGGCGGAAACTCCGGAAAGTGGCAACCACTGCGAAAGGCCGACTCGCGTCGAACGAATCGCGTTTCACAATAAACAACTTTTCCATTTGTCAACCTTTTTATTGGGGAAGATTGCCGGGGATTTCTCCCCGGCTTAGTCCTTAGTCCTCGACTTTAACGAGTCGGACATTCTGATTCGGTGCCTGCTCCAGCCGGAAACGCTTGCCATGGAAACCGATAACATCGCCCCAAGTCATGGCGAACTTTTCGCCCTTTTCCTGCCTATGCGCCGTGATCGAAACGCCCAGACCAAAAACAAATTCCGTTTCATGGCCGTTAGCCTTCGCCCGTTCCATGGCTTCAATCGGATCGTCACCATTCTTGACGGCAGAACCGATAACCGAACCAATCTTAAAGAAATGGTACTGAGTGCCATAGTTGCGGCTTTCGAACGGCATCGCAAATTCCATGCCATCGATCATCTTCGCCATGCGCCATTCGGGCATCGCATAAACAGCGTAAGCCGGGAAGTCAGCAATCAGGGTCTTGGTCATTTCGTATCTCCGTTTTGATGATTCGAAGATATAGCGAGTCGCTGCCTCTGGCAAGCGCCTTTCTGCAATATTCTCGACAAAAGACAAATATTCTAAAAATAGTCCAAGAGGGCGAAAAATATTCTAATAAATGGCTGATTCTTAGAACTGTTTGCTAAAATCTCCGAACTTCTTAAAAAATTCATCTTTTCGCTAAAAACGACCTTTTGAAAGCGCGGCGAATCATGTTACGCTGAAATGACGACTCTGATTCCGATAAATCGGACAAGCGAAGACCGGGGATTTCTCCCCGGTTATTTAGGCTTAGACGCTTAGTAAGCGGTTGCGCCGCTCTTGTTAAGGCCTTCAGTCGGGGAAAGCGGGAAAGGCCGCGCAGCGGCGTCTAGAACGCTAACCGCCCAATCGGTGCCTTCCGCGCACCAATAACCGATTGCGCAGATAACGCCCGTAGGAGACTTGGCGTCATAATGATAGACCAGCGTTGCGCCGTCCCGGTGACGGGAATAAGCATACTCCGGAGCCTTGACAGCGGCGGCAAACTTGTTGCGCTGCTCGATATCCTTGAGGAAGGTGGCGCGGGCAGTGATGTGAGAGGCAAAGCGCATTTCGTATCTCCGTTTTGGTAGGATCAAGATAGGCCGATTCCCCCAGCGTGTAAAGCTGAATTCCGAGAAAAAATCAAAGAAAGTACGTTTTTCTAAAATCACCGGGATTCTTAGCATTTCTTTCTAAAAAAGGCCGCTTTCTTAGCATGTCTTTCTAAAAACTACTCTTTTTCTAGCATTTCATTCCTAGGTTATCCACTCTTTATATATAGGGCTGGGCTGGGCTGGGCTGGCATGGCATGGCATGGGCTGGGCTGGGCTGGCATGGGCTGGGCTGGGCTGGCATGGCATGGCATGGGCTGGGCTGGCATGGGCTGGGCTGGGCTGGCATGGGCTGGGCTGGGCTGGCATGGGCTGGCATGGGCTGGGCTGGGCTGGGCTGGGCTGGGCTGGGCTGGCATCGAATCGCGTTCGCTCGACATGCTGTCCCCTGTCCCCTGTCCCCTGTCCGTAACTGAATTACATTCTACAATGTAACTACATAACGTTATCTTGTTGGCATGATAATCAGTTAGCATGATGGCATGATAATAGAGTACCGGTTATTATGATAACCAGTTAACCGGTTATCATGTTCATATGATAACCACCTATCCTGTTGTCATGATAATCAGTTGATATGGAAGCATGATAACCGATGAACCGGTTACTATGATAACCATATAACCGCCTATCCTGTTATCATAATAACCAGTTGATATGGATACATGATAACTCGTATGCGACCTATCATGCGGATATGATAGGTGTTGCAAGAATGTCACGCCATTCTACGATCTGGGGCAGAATTAGAATAGAATGCTCAAAAATCGCGTTTTGAGAGCAAAATATTCTCAAAGAGGGGGGGGTAGGAGCAAAATATTCTCTTTGGGGTCCGGGACCGGCGGCTGGCCTCTTCCTTTCAAAGACCGTCCCTTTTCGTCCTTTTTCTACTGCAAAATCAATGGGTTACGGGGGCGTCCCAAAAGGAGCATTTTTCTTCTTGACAATTATTAAATTTTATGATATAAAACAATTACTTATAACTCAATTAGGATTTCCCAAATGGCGCATAAAGGACGCATTTCTACCGCTCAAAAGGAGCTTGAAGAAGAGCTAGGCAACATGTCTATCTCGCCCATAACCAGCACCGAACGTCCGAACCCTCCCCTAGACTTCGATGAGGTCGAAGCTTCTATCTGGGCATCAATCGTCAACTCAATGCCTGCTGACTGGTTTAATATCGGATCAATACCTCTTTTAACCCAGTATGTACGCCATACTGTTGCCTCCCAGAACCTAGCTCAACTCATATCTAATGAGACTTCGAACCGGGAAGCAATCAACGTTAAAGCCTATGTGACCCTACTGAGAGCACAGAAAGAGGAAAGCGGCATACTTTCTTCGCTGGCAACCAAGCTTAGAATTTCAAATCAGTCTCTAATTAATAAGCGCGGAAATCATAAAGAGATTGGCAAATCCAAACCGTGGGAGACTTGAATATTTTAAATATTCTTGACTCTTCTCCCGGTTTATGTTATACTTTATAAAAATAAATAGGAAGGAAATTCTATGGACAATCACTATGGACGGCACTCAATTGATAATGTCACTGGTCGGCCAATTTATATTGAGGATTATGTTATTCCCGTTTACAAGGGATCGACTCTTATTACAGAATTTGAATTCCCGTTTGACCTAACGGCCCAAGACGAGATTTCTGTAACGTTAGGAAATCCGGAAACTTTAAATGAGGCAACCATTGTGAAAACAGGAACTAGGTTAGCTACAATTCGTTGGGAAGACGATGTAATTGCAGATTTAGCTACAACCGGAATTAATACTTTTAGAGTAAGGGTTGAAAACTCTAGTACAGGAATCGTAAGAGTCTATAATGAAATTAAAATAAAGTTGGTTTGAAATGACTTGTAGAATTGTTTTTAAAGATTTAGAATTTAGCAAACATGTAGTTCCACTTATGCCGCAAACTAAAACAAGGATTGTTCTAGGAGAATTCTGTATCACTAGCGCTCAATGGCCCTCTCAATAATAAATTAAATGGAAATTTAAATGAAATTTCACGTAGTTTCTCTCCCGCATACCCATACCACTCCAGAATTCGCTTCGTGTGCATTCACGCAAAAGGTGGTTCGTTTTTGTAATATGATGAAGGCTCGCGGCCATGAAGTCATTCTTTACGCTGGTGAAAAAAATACAGCGAATTGTGACGAACATGTAAAATGCGTAACCCCAGAAGATAGAATTATAATGCTGGAAGGAAAGCATTATACTGAGAGTAATTGGAGTCATCCTCTCTGGGACGCCTATAATTCTAAAGTTATAGAAGAAATGGGCTCTCGGTTAGAGAAGACTGATTTCATTTGTTTAATTGGAGGTTCTTCTCAGAAAGCTATTGCTGACGCATTCCCAGATAATTTGAGTGTAGAGTTTGGAATTGGATATGCTGGCACGTTCGCTAAATATCGAGTCTTTGAGTCTTATGCTTGGATGCATATGATTTATGGAGCGGATTCTTATCGGAATGCCTCGTCTGTAGATGGCAATTGGTACGATGCAGTTATTCCTAATCAGGTAGACGAAGTTCAGATTTTTCATGCTCATGCAGAAGGTTTGGATAAATTTGACGAAGACTCTCCAATTACAGCGGATGCAGTCTTAGCAATTTCAGGACATATGGGTGCGAATGGTGAAGGATTGAAACCGACCGTTGAAGATCAGATCGAGCATTTGCAAGGGATCAAGCGCAAGGTCGAAATTCATAACATGGCAGTCGAGCCTTACTATCTTTACGTTGGCCGTTTAATCGACCGAAAGGGCTACAAGATTGCTCAAGATGTATGCGAGAAACTAGGGAAGCGTCTCATCCTTGCCGGTCCCGGAAAGGCGAGTGGATACGGAGAATTCATTGGTGAAATAAATGAAGCCGAAAGAAATTACCTTATGAAGCGAGCAATTGCCATGTTTGTCCCTACTCAATATATCGAACCTTTCGGAACCGTTTCAATTGAAGCTATGTCGAATGGTTGTCCGGTCATAACTTCTGATTGGGGAGCTTTCACAGAGACAGTTAAGGGCGATGATGGCTGGCGGTGTAGGATGTTTAAGGATTTCTTAATGGCAGCAAATCTAGCGGAAAGACAGTTTTCGGATAAAGAAAGAAGAAAAGCTAGGTCTGAAAGAGGATTGGCGAGGTTCTCTATGGAAACTGTTTCCCGAATTTATGAAGATTATTTTAAGAGATTATCAACCTTGCATGGCGTCGGTTGGTATTCTTTGGATTGATAGAGTATGACTAAAGTTAAAAATCAGACGAGAGCCGAAAGGAATATCGCTTGGTGCGAAAGGCATTTAAGAATTCCTGAAGGTATTTATGTAGGTCAGCCATTAAAGATGGCTGATTACATGAAGGAAGATTTTATCGCAATTTATGATAATCCTAAAGCTACCACTCGTAGAGCAATTATATCGCGCGGGCGTAAGAATGCAAAAACTACAGAAACTGCTATGGTCCTTTTATTGCATTTATGTGGCCCAGAAGCAAGACCTAATTCCCAATTGTTCTCGGCGGCTCAGTCACGGGAACAGGCGTCTATCCTATTTGCTCTAGCGGCAAAAATGGTACGTATGAGTCCAGAGTTATCTGATGTTATAACAATAAGAGATACGGCAAAGCAACTTTTTTGCGAAGAATTAGGCTCCCTGTATAGAGCTTTGTCGGCTGATGCGGCTACGGCTTTCGGTCTATCGCCCGTGCTTATTATCCATGACGAGTTAGGGCAGGTTAGAGGGCCGAAGTCAGATTTATATGATGCTTTAGAAACGGCAACCGCCGCGCAGTCAAACCCTCTCTCCATCGTCATTTCGACCCAAGCACCTAATGATAATGATCTTTTGTCAATCTTGATCGACAACGCTTTGAATGGCGATCCAGTTACTGGAAAGAAAGACGACAAAACGGTTCTTCGTTTCAATACAGCAGATGAAGATATTGATACTTTTTCAGTAGAAGCGATTAGAGCAGCAAATCCCGCCTTCGATGTATTTATGAATCAAGAAGAAGTTCTTGACATGCAACGTAAGGCAAAAGAAATGCCTACTAGCCAAGCAGAATTTGAAAACTTGGTTCTTAATAGAAGAGTTGAAACAAAAGCTCCTTTCATTTCAGCACCAGTATGGAAACGTTGTGGATTTGCTGTTGATAGTCATCCTACCAAACCGATGTTCGGAGGGCTCGATTTGTCCGGCGTGTCAGATTTGACAGCCCTTGTTTATGTACAACAAAAAGAGGCAGAGGATACTGGATATAAATGGCATGTAACCCCTAATTTTTGGATTCCGGGCAATGGCATTTATGAGAAGCAGCGCGTAGACAAGGTTCAATATATGACATGGAAAGAAAACGGATTCTTAAATATAATTGAAGATACTAGCACAATTGAATATGAATTCATTGCGCAGGAGATTATGAACCAAATTAAAGACGGCCTGCCAATTAAAAAAATTGCATTCGATAGATACAATTATAAACATCTAAAACCTTGGCTTAAGGCTGTAGGCTTCAAGAGCGATGAAGTAGAAGGTGATAATTCACTATTTGTCGAATTCGGGCAGGGCTACGTGTCAATGTCTCCGGCTTTAAGATCGGTAGAGGGTCTTGTTCTAAATCAAAAGATTGCTCATGGTAATCATCCAGTTTTAAATTGGAACGTATCTAATGCGGTGGCAATTAGTGACCCGGCAGGAAATAGAAAACTTATAAAGAATAATAAAAAGGGTAACGTTGCTGCCAAGATTGACGGACTCGTTGCTTTAGTTATGGCAATTGGTATTGCCGAAACTGAAGATTCGAAGCCAAAACAACAGCCTAAAATGTTCTTCATTTGAATAATAATGAATTTTATATAAGATTCTTTATTTTTTCTCTTGACATTTTTACATTTTTATGTTATAAGCTTTGAATTATGAATAAGTTAAAGTGATTTTGTAAGGAAGGACACCACTAATGACAAAGATTAACCGTGCCTATTCCTTCTTAGAAGTCAAAGAGTATGACGAGGACGAAAGAGTAATCCGTGGCATAGCCACAACTCCTAATCCTGATAGAGTAGGTGACGTTGTTGACCCTCTAGGTGTTGAGTTTAAAAATCCGATGCCGCTCTTATGGCAACATGATGCTAGAGCCCCTGTAGGTTTGGTTACTTTTGATAAGCCTACGAAGAAGGGCATTACATTTGAAGCAAAACTTCCTAAGATTACGGAAGGTGGAGCATTAAGAGATAGAATAGAAGAAGCTTGGCAAACTGTCAAGGCAGGACTCGTAAGAGCCGTTTCTATTGGTTTTAGAACCTTAGAATATGAAATCATCCAAGAAACTGGCGGAATTAAGTTTAATAGATCGGAAGTCATGGAACTTTCGCTCGTTACAATTCCTGCAAACGCAGATGCAACTATCACTAGTTTAAAGAAATTTGATGTTGGTTTAGAGCAAGTTAAGCCTCTAGAAAAAACAGAAATGAACAGCAAGTCATTCGAAGTTGCTGCAATTCAGGCGAAAGCCTCTCCCGGCGTTACGGGCACAAACAATAATAAAGTAGGCCTAGGTGCCGTAAAATTAATTAAGGAGAATGGCATGAATTATGCAGAACAGATCGCTTCATTCGAAGCAACCCGAGTCGCAAAGTCGGCTCGCCTAGAAGCACTCATGAAGGAAGCTGGCGATGCCGGTCAGACTCTTGATGCTGCTCAGGAAACAGAATATGATGAAATCACTGCTGAGCTTGCTCAGATTGATAAGCATCTTGACCGCTTGCACACATTGGAAACATCCTCAAAGGCAACTGCAAAGCCAGTCGATAAGACTGAGAGTGTAAAGGCAGGACTAGAGGCTCGCGCCCCCGTTGCTGTCAAGGCTGCTGAGCCTAAGCTTGAAAAGGGTATTGAATTTGCTCGCTTCGCTATGGCCGTTGCTGCTGGTAAGGGTAACTTGCTCCAGTCGGCGGAAATCGCAAAGAATAAGTTTGGCGACAATAGTTCAATTACTACATCGATTAAGGCTGCTGTAGGCGCTGGTTCTACTTCGAATCCGACTTGGGCCGCTCCGCTCGTTGAAACTTATCAGCGTTTCGCTGGTGACTTCGTTGAGTACCTACGCCCGCGCACAATTTTGGGTCGTTTCGGTAATAATGGTGTACCTGCACTTCGCAGAATTCCATTTAATACCAAGATTCCAACTCAGGTAACAGGCGGCGAAGGCTACTGGGTCGGTCAGGGTCAGGCAAAGCCACTAACCAAGTTTGATTTCGGTGAAGTCTTGCTCGGTCATGCTAAGGTTGCGAACATCGCAGTTATCACTGAGGAACTTCTACGTTTTAGTGATCCTGCCGCAGAAGCAATCGTTCGTGATCAGCTAGCCGAGGCTCTTATTGCTCGTCTCGATATTGACTTCATTAACCCAGCTAAGGCTGCTGTTACTAACGTGTCACCAGCTTCTATCACTAACGGCGTTACTGCGCTAGTTTCGAGTGGTACTGATATCGATGCCGTTAGAGCAGATATCAAGGGCTTAATGGCACAGTATATTGCGGCAAACGTTACGCCATCAACTGGTGTTTGGATTATGCCAACGATTGTGGCTTTGTCACTTTCGCTCTTGACCAATCCACTCGGTCAGCCAGAATTCCCCGGATTGAACATGAATGGCGGAACTTTCTTTGGTATGCCAGTGATTGTTTCTGAGTACGTCCCTGCCGGAGTTGTTGTTCTTGCCAACGCAAGCGATATCTACCTCGCAGATGATGGTCAGGTTACAGTCGATGCAAGCAATCAGGCTTCGCTTCAGATGGATACCGCTCCAACTAACGCCTCAGGCTCACTTGGTGCTACCGATCCTAGCGTTCCTACTGCTACCTCGTTGGTTTCACTTTGGCAAACTAACAGCGTTGGCATTCGTGCGGAGAGATATATCAACTGGACGAAGAGACGCGCAAGCGCCGTCGCCGTATTGACTGGCGTTCAGTGGGGTGGGGCTCCAACCACTTAATGAATTGAATGATGCGGGGCTGATGAAAATTAGCCCCGCATTTTTTGTAACTAAAAACGGAAATAAATAATGCGTGGCGTAGGACGAACACAGAATCTAATTGATACCTTACCATTTAATACACGAGCAGGTATTGTGATACCTTCTTATGAAATTGCTCATTGGTTAAAGAAGCGAATAGAAGAAGGTAGAGGAAAAGACTTCTTGAAGAATATCAAATTCTTCGTAGTAAGAGAAAAAGATGATCTTAATAAGATGATAGGTTGGAGTTATCCAATTTTTTTTGATCATACCTTTGTTGAAGTATCTGACGAAGTACTTGTTAAAGCGGCTTATTCTTACGCGCATAGCGCTAGCGTATCGTATATATTAAGGAACTCAAAATGAAATTAATTGCCTTAAAATCTTTTTCGTATAATACTCGCAGGCTTCAGGCAGGAGATACATTCGAAACAAAGACAGATAGAGACGGAAAGTTATTAATTGGTGTTCGTAATGCAAGAAGTGCTGAAGAACGGCTTGAAGTAAAAGTACCCGCTCCAAAAAAGGAGTTACTTGAAAAGCTTCATTCGGGAGGAATTGTATTTGTTGAAAAACCATTAGAGCCAGTTAATCCTACAGATATCGTTGAAGATGCTCCTAAAACAGAGAAAGTAGAAGTCACTGTATCTGCTGTAGAAGATGCTGTAGAAGATGCTGTAGAAGATGCTGTAGAAGATGCTGTAGAAGATGCTGTAGAAGATTCTGATCCTAAAGTCGTAGAAATAGTGAATGCAGCTATGAAACAGGCTAAACCGGGAAGGAAGCCTCGCGTAAAGGGTGATGAAGATTCTAAATCAGAGACACCTCGTAAGACACGCGGACGCAAACCAGCAACTGAATAATTCGAAAGCTATAAATGATTAAAAAGACTGTAGGAATTATAGGCCATGGGTTTGTTGGTAAGGCCATGGAAATTTTATTCAAACCCGCTTTTAATATAAAGATTTATGATAAGAAGACTTATACCTATCCGGACCAGCTTACTGGTTCGGATTTAATAATTATTAGCGTACCAACTCCTATGGGAAAAGATGGGTCGTGTGATATTTCTTATGTAATGGATGCTGCAAAAACAGCTATTACTTTTTGTCCTGAAGCACTTATTTGTATTAAGTCAGCGGTTCCTCCGGGAACTACTGATAATTTAAATCAATTATATCAGACTGATCGGTTTACGGTAAGCCCTGAATATGTCGGGGAAGGTACACGCTTCGTCGCCCCATGGAAATATCCTGATCCTCTAGATAGTCGTAGTCACGACTTCATTATTTGCGGAGGCCCTAGGGCTTCAGATGTTCTGGATTATTTTGCAACTGTAATGGCCGCAGATGCCCGCTACATGGCTTGCGATGCAATAGAGGCAGAACTTACCAAACGATTTGAGAACGCCTTCCTAGCTACTAAGGTGACGTTTGTAAACGAAGCTGCAAAAATATCTGAGGCTTTCGGTGTCGATTGGAAACGAGTCAGGGAACTTTGGTTATTAGACGGAAGAATCGGCAGGAGTCATACCTCGGTTTTTAAAGATTCTCCCGGTTATGGGGGTAAGTGCCTACCCAAAGATATGTCCGCTTTAATAAGCGAAGCCGAGTCGGCAGGTTATGATCCAACGCTTCTTAAGAGTGTGAGAAGCACTAATGAGAAAATAAAGAATGAAAAAGTATGAAGAACAAGGTATAACTAACCTTGGCGCGGTGCCTCCGGGAATGTCTTATTCCCAAGCTGTAGCTCTGATGAAATCTGATAGAAAATATATCATTGACCCTTATGAGGGTGGTCATAGAATGACCTTGTGTGATACTGCAAGAATGGCATGGAGGGAAGTTGATAAACTTCCCAATTGTGCCGAAAAACAACAATTATATGAATATATTGGAGCCATGTTTGATTATGGAAAACGAATGGATGCTCGCATGAAAGAGCTTAAAGGAAAGCTAAATCAATATGAGTAAACCTGATTTTAATGCAATAAAGAAATCTTGTCATGGCATGATGCGCCCTGAAGTTTATGAGAAAATATATGATACTGCATTATACACTAAGGGTAAATGCATAGTTGAGATAGGGACCGCTCATGGCGCTGCCACCATATGCTTAGCAAAAGCCCTTCAAGATAGTGGAAGATCAGATGGCATTGTATATACATTTGATACATTCACTAGAACAAATAGAAAAGAATTCGATAAGACGACAGATCATTACGCCTTCGTATTAAAAAAATTCGAAGAATTCGGCGTATCAAATAATATAAAAGCTATAAAAGGAAATATAAAAGAAACTCATTTAGAATTATCCAATGATGAACGGATAACTTTACTAATGCTTGATTCAGACGGACAAATAGATAGAGATTTTCAATTCTTTTATAATCAAATTGAGCCGGGAGGCTCTTTGATTATAGATGATATGGCAGATCGTGTCAGAGTTTCCGATAAGATAACCCACTACCGAATAGATCAAAAGCATAAGCTTACCTACCATCTAACTAACAGTGCTGAAAAATTCGGGCTTATAGAGAAGACTGACATGGAATATCAGACTTGGTTCGGGATAAAGTTAAATTCTAAAGTAGATCAATGGCCTAAAACAAAAATACTATCTGCTTACAGAGAGCTTGTTTTTGGAAAGGCAAACAAATTTTAAAATAGAGCGGACTCTCCATAAATTAAAACCAATATAATTATTATTTAATTCAATATTAAGTGAAAAAGATGCTTAAAATATTAACTTGGCTATGGTCCAAGCCCGGAAGTCGAACAAACTATACTGCCCATCATGTTAACATATGGGCAGCAATGGTTTCCAGACATCTAACAATTCCTCATACACTTGCCTGCGTTACTGATATGCCTGACGGTATTGATTCTCATATTGAGATAATCAAGCCGCCCGGTGAATTCGTAGACTGGGAAACACCTACATGGAATAAAGATAAACCAAATTGCTTCCGTAGACTTACTATGTTTAGCCCGAATGCCGCAGAAATTTTCGGTGCTGAGCGTTTTGTTTGTATGGATTTAGATTGTACAATCGGAGCTAATATCGATGTATTATTTGATAGGCAAGACGATTTCGTAATGTACAGAGGAACTTCGTTCGACCGTCCTTATAACGGGTCACTCATGATGATAAAAGCCGGTTCCCGTCCACAAGTATACACAGAATTCAATTATGAAAATGCTGTTGCTTCAGGGCAAAAATATGTTGGCTCGGATCAAGCTTGGATCGCTTTTTGCTTAGGGACCGGAGAAAAAACTTGGTCATTTGAAGATGGAATTTGCTGGTATGGATCGCAATATAATAAATTAATAGACGTAAATAGGATTATGTTTTATCCCGGACAGCAAAAACCTTGGGAAATTTCCATGAATCGTTTAAATAAATGGGTTATGGAAAATTATGTTGGCGATAAGGGCGATAAAAAATGTTTAATTCTTGGATACAATAAATCTATATGGAAAGACCTTGAAGCTGAATTAGGTCGTGGGGCAGGCCCATTTGATAATTATATTATTTCTCCAGAAGTCGAAAAATATTGGACTTTAGGATATATAGACAAAGCGGCTGACGATAATCATGCATTAGCCTTGGCTAAGATGTACGGGTACAAGAATATAACTTTTGTTGGCAAATCGAAATAATCAAGGTATTACAGGGTAATACCTTGACAAGCGACAGCTTTTATGTTATAAAGAATTTTAGGATTGGAGATTTATATGCCAAGAGTTTTGTTTTTAAAAGATTTTGATTTTAAGCCTAATCGGCAATCTACAATCGTCTATAAAAAGGGTGATGTGTACCTAGTGCGGGATGATTGTGCTAAAAAGGCTATAGCAGCAGGAGCGGCAGAACTTACTCAAATGCCAGCCCCACCATCTGGTCTTGTTGAAACGATCCGAAACCAGAATATTAGAAAAAAGAGAAAACCTAATGGACGCAAACTTATTGAAGAGAAACCAAGCGCAAAAGAACCAGACGCTGAAACACCAGAATTTATTCATTCTGTCTCATACGGAAAACGGTCTGACTTATAGAGACGAATACATAGCAAGATTGAAAGCCCAAATAGAGGAGCTTTCAGCATCCGACAATTCATCTTCTACTATAGTTCTCCCGTATGGTCTTAAATTAGATGTTATTCATTATGTCAAGGATTAATTAAATTAATATACCTATCCTGATCAATATTTTAATCTTACTATCTAGCATTTCATTCATATCCGGAATATTTATTAATTTCGGGTTAGGATGGATGCTTTTGGCGTTTGCTATATGTGCTTTAGGATTAGCAGTTTTACTTCAGAGAGGATTAACAAATGGCGAATAATCTTCTTTCGTTAGTCGGAAAATCTTTACTATCTTCTATCCCAAGAGGGAGGGGTAGTGGGTGGTCTGGAATAATTCACGATCCATATCCGGGCGCATGGCAGCAGAACAATGAATTATTGGTTGAAGATAAATTATCTTACCCAGCCGTGTATGCTTGTATGACTCTGATCGCGAATGATATTTCTAAATTGGGAGTTAATCTAGAAACTAAAGATGAAGAGGGTATCTGGAACGTAATAGAGAATCCAGCATACAGTCCCGTTCTTACTAAGCAGAATGGTTATCAAACAAGAATTCAATTCTTCTCGAATTGGCTTCTATCTTTGTATACTTATGGAAATGCGATCATTTTGAAAAAGCGTGATCAGCGCGGCGTCGTCAATGAGCTTTTTGTTCTTAATCCAGATTTGGTGACACCTTATGTAAGTGATGATAGGCAGGTATTCTACCAACTAAATGGCGATACGCTAGCGAATGGAGGCGAATCTGTAATGGTCCCTGCTAGGGAAATCATACATGATCGCTTGGATTGTTTATATACTCAACTCTGGGGTGTGTCTCCATTGTATGCCGCAGCCCTGTCAATTTATCAGGGTCGAAAAATCATTGAAAGCAATTCTCATTTCTTTAAGAACCATGGACGCCCCGGCGGTGTTCTGACGGCTCCGGGAAATATTTCTGACGAAACTGTTCGACAGTTAAAAGCAGATTGGGAAACTAATTATACCGGCAATAATAGTGGGCGCGTTGCAGTTTTAGCCGATGGGTTAAAATATGAAGCTTTCAATGCTTCGTCTGCCGCAGACTCACTTGTCATAGATCAATTAGGATGGACGGCAAAGGTCGTTGCTTCCGTATTCCATATTCCTGCATATATGATTGGCGCAGATGATATGCCAAGTTATGATAATGTTGAAGTTTTAACTATGCAATATTATATGCAAACTTTACAGGCAAGAATTGAAAATATAGAATTGCTTCTAGCGGAAGGATTAAATCTTCCAAAAAATATGAGAATAACTTTTGATGTTAATGATCTATGGAGAATGGATACTGCATCATTAATTGAAGCCCAAAAAGAAGCTGTAAGTGGTGGTATCAAGAAGCCTAATGAAGCAAGAAGGACTTTAAACCTTAAGCCAATAAATGGTGGAGATACGGTCTATCTTCAGCAGCAGATGTTCTCGCTTGAAGCTCTCAGCAAAAGAGATGCTAGAGACGATCCTTTTGCTAAGGATTCATCAGCTACTACGACTACACCTAATACGAACAATGACGAAACTCTGAATGATGATGCAAAAGAATTCATTACGCAACTCCGTACTAAATCCGCAGAAAGGTTCCTAATTTATGGATAAGAATATAGCCCATATGGTGGATACGGTTTTAGACAGTATCGAGAAGCCAATTAAGTCACTAAATAATAGACTTGAAGCTATTGAGAAGTCTCCAAACCGAATTGGCGGCGCAGTCATTGACCGCTCTGGGGAATTAATTGTTACCCTAAATGATGGGTCAATTCATAAACTTGGAATTGTCGTAGGCCGTGATGGTGTTGACGGCAAGGATGTGGATTTGTTAGAGGTAAAAGCCTTTATCAAGGAGCAACTTGCTGGCATTCAAATCTATGATGGTCAAGTTTTTGATCCTGAAGAGGTTAAATCATTAATCAATGAAGCTATTTCTTCTTTGCCAACGCCAACTAATGGTGTTGACGGCAAGGATGGCAAAGACGCTGATCCTGATGAGATTAAAACTTGGGTGCGAGAAGCCGTAGCCGAGATTGAAATTCCTTTACCAGTAAATGGTGTAGATGGAAAGGACGGCGTTGACGGCAAGGACGTAGATATTGAGGTTGTCAAGTCTCTCATTTTAGAAGCGGTCGCTGAGATTGAAATTCCTGAGCCTGTACATGGCAAAGACGGCAAGGATGGTGTAGACGGTAAGGACGCTGATCCTGAATATGTGCGCTCTATCATCTTAGAAGAAATCGGCAAGATTGAATTACCGAAGGCTATTGACGGCAAGGATGTTGATCCAGAGACGATAAAGCAGCTAATCGATAATGCTATATCTTTGATCCAACTTCCTATTCCTCGCGATGGCGTAGATGGCAAGGACGGTGTAGACGGTATCGATGGAAAGAGCATCGAATTAGAACAGGTCAAGCAGCTTGTAACTGAAGCAGTTTCAGCCATTGAAATTCCGACTCCTAGAGACGGTATTGATGGCAAGGATATTGATCCAGAGATAGTTAGATCATTCATCTTGGAGGAAATCGGTAAGATTGAACTTCCTAAGGGCGAGAATGGTAAAGACGCCGACTTAGAAGAAGTAAAATCTTTTATTTCTGATGAAGTATCCAAGATTAAAATTCCTGAACTAGATATCGACTTAATTAAAGAATTTATCCAAGATACAGTTTCAAATATTGAACTTCCTACGCCAGTAGACGGCAAGGATGCCGATCCAGAGTTCATCAAGCAGCTTGTAACTGAAGCAGTTTCAGCCATTGAAATTCCGACTCCTAGAGACGGTATTGATGG
>CAZIWB010000011.1:30610-186815 GCA_964542655.1 uncultured Cellvibrionaceae bacterium | reverse complement strand
GGTATAAGGATGATATGGATCTCTACAGTTATGTGGGGAATGATCCGGTTAATAACTCTGATCCGAGTGGGCTGAGTTGTTCAGGAGAGTGCGGCAAACCAGATGATTGGAAGAATGAATTAAGTAGTAATTGGCGATCCTATCTTCCTGCTCCATTTCCAGATGTTCCGAGCCCTTCGAGTGGCAACCCGGTAAATACAGCTCCAAGTTCAACTTTATCGATTGTTGGCGAGCAACTAAAGGATAATTTATGGGATAGACCAATGCCTGGAGAGGCTATTGCAGTTGCAGGTATCAAGACTGGGATATTGTTAGGGGCTAGAGCAAAACACACCGTTTATGGGCTTCGAGATCCAATGACAAATGTATTTAAATATATTGGACGTACTATCAATCCAACCGCCAGAGCAGCGGCTCACGCGGCATCAGAGTCTAAAGGTGGATTAGATTTTGTTCCTCTTCGACAAGGCTTAAATTACTCACAAGCACGAGGTATAGAACAAAAGTTTTTTGAGCAGTTTGGTGGATTTGACTCTTTATTAAATAAAATTAATCCTATAAGTCCGTCCAATCCGAAACTATTAGAATACCTAAAGGCAGCGGAATAATTATGGCAAAAAAAGTGATCTATCAATTGGGTGATATTTTTAAGATTCCTCTTGGTGATGGTGTTTATGGCATTGGGCGAATTCTCATCATCCAGAGTCCTGCTATGTTCGTTGGTTTTTATCAGAAAATGATTAAAACCAATGATGAAATTGATATAAATACTTTGAATAATCAAGAATATACACTTAGCATTAAGTGTGGTGATGTTGGATTTAAGAAAAAAGAATGGGAAGTTGTTGGTAATATTCCGCTAAAGAATAAAGTAACTTTGCCGTTTTTTTGGGGGGATGATCCACTTACCAATAAGTTGTATCTTCGAGAATATATTACGACTGATGATGATCCCTTGGGGTTGGGTAGTGCATTCAAAGATAGATCAACAACAGAAAAAGAAATTGTAGAAAAACAGGCCTCTCCTGATGGGCTGTCTGGATGGAAAGCAGCGGAAATAAAATTGAAAATACATCTGGACAAAATTAAAAACACAGTTCATTGATATTATCGTGTGAAAGGCACTTGTTTTTAGTCCCTCATTTTAAAAAAGCCTGCACAACAAACCCCAGTCAGCCCTCTGTCCGGGGTTTTGTTTTTATAAGCGTGTGAGTTTGATCATCACTCCGCCGTCAACACTAAACATCCCTGTATGACCCGAATCGTCACCGGTGAATCAATCGTGAATCCTGCCTGTTCCAGAGCACCATCGGCAGCACAGTTACCCAGTATCTTTATGATGGTGATGCGTTAATTGGTGAGTACAACAGCAGCGGAACCCTGCTGCGTCGTTATGTCCACGGCGACCAGGTAGATGAGCCCCTGGTGCAATACAACAGCAGTGCAATTGGTGCGAGCAACCGTCGCTACTTACACACGGATCATCAAGGCAGTATCATCGCGCACAGCGATTCATCAGGGAACGTGTTCGCAACAAACGGCACTCTGGCTTACGACGCTTATGGTATTGCGGCAACAAAAAATAATTCGGTAGCAGGCGCATTTGGTTATACCGGGCAAGTGTATTTCCCAACACTTGGGCTAAATTATTACAAAGCGCGTTTTTATCATCCAAAGCTGGGGAGGTTTTTGCAAACGGATCCGATTGGGTACCAAGACAACATGAATTTGTATGCGTATGTGGGAAATGATCCGGTGAATAAAACTGATCCAACAGGGATGTATACATGCGGTGGAACAACTGAACAATGTGGTCAACTTAAAAATGATCTTAAGGTGGTCAATGACGCGTTGAAATCAGGGAAGTTAGATAAAGCGCAAACTGCACAAGTAACCGCAATAAATAAAACTCTTGGTAAAGAAGGTGAGCGGAATGGAGTTACTATTTCCTTTGGCGGTCTTAAATCAGGAGGTAGAGCCGAGTTTGGGGGGCCAGGGAACACCGCAGAAAGTTCCAGGGGAATTATTCGGGTTGATAGATCAAAGATGAAAAGTGAACTTGAAGCTGGTTCTGCTGTTGCTCATGAAGTAGATCATATACATACTTTTGAAAAGAGAGGAAAAAGAGCCTCAGCATCACGTGATGAAGCTTTGGAAGATGAAAAGAGTGCTTATGGGGTAAACGCTGCTATCTACCAAGGCCATGGGCATACAACATCAGATGAAAGTATTGAAAAATTTGCTAATCAATCTGTGGACAATTGGTGTAAAAGATCTCCAGGTACACCAGGCTGCTAATGTTTACCATCTATTAATGAGGGTGTGGTAATTGAGATATTACTTTTTTATTTTGATTTTTATGTCTCTTCATGGTTTCTCACATGCAGAAGATTTGGGTGTAATGAAAACTGCGCTTAGCAGTTATTGTAAAGGCAATGATGTATATATCTTGCAATCTGAGGCTATTAAGCCGCCATCAAGGGATCAGTTAAGCGAATCGTTAATAAAAGATGTTGGGGAAGATTTGATAAATGCCTTATATGCTTCAAAAAATTCTCCATTAATATCTGAGAAAATTTGTTCGCAGATCAATATTGAAAAATCTTTAACAATAGAGAAGGCTCTAGAAGGTAAAAAGGAAGTGAAAGATATAGTGTTCGAGGATGAACATTGGGAGCACTTCTATCATGTGTTCCCTGGTGTGAAAGGAGTAATTTATATATCCAGTGTTGCGTATTCTAGTAACCGTAAATCCGCTATAGTTTTTTTGGCCTCTGCCTGCGGGCCTTTATGTGGCGGTTCGACTTTTATTGTGGTTTCACACAAGAAACAAAAGTGGCGGCACGTAAAATCCGTTCAATTTTCTCAAAGTTAATAAACGTTCACCCCGGCCAGCTCGCTGTCCGGGGTTTTGTTTTTATGAGTGTTTGAGTTTGTTCATCACTCCGCCGTGAACACTAACATCCCTGTATGACCCGAATCGTCACCGGTGAATCAATCGTGAATCCTGCCTGTTCCAGAGCACCATCGGCGGCACGGTTACCCAATATGTTTACGATGGTGATGCGTTAATTGGTGAGTACAACAGCAGCGGAACCTTGCAACGCCGTTATGTCCACGGCGACCAAGTGGATGAGCCCTTGGTGCAATACAACAGCAGTGCAATTGGTGCGAGCAACCGTCGCTACTTACATACGGATCATCAAGGCAGTATCATCGCGCACAGCGATTCATCAGGGAACGTGTTCGCAACAAACGGCACTCTGGCATACGACGCTTATGGTATTGCGGCAACAAAAAATAATTCGGTGGTGGGCGCATTTGGTTATACCGGGCAAGTGTATTTTCCAACGCTTGGACTAAATTATTACAAGGCGCGTTTTTATCATCCAAAGCTGGGCAGGTTTTTACAGACGGATCCGATTGGGTATAAGGATGATATGGATCTTTATAGTTATGCTGGAAATGATCCGGTTAATAAAAATGATCCGAGTGGGATGGCTCAGTGTGATAAATCATTAAGTAGTGAGCAATGCCAATCGGCTCTTGCTGATGCAGACAGTGCTCGTTTTGATATTCAGAATGCGAAATCGGGAATTGATGGAATATCGCAAAAAATGAAAAATGGAGATGAATTGACCGCTGGAGAACAAAAAGCGTTAGGTGTGATTGGTGAAAGATTTGGAAAACAATTTACCACTGCAAGTGGCTTGGGAAAACTTTCCTCAGGATTGGGAAAACTTTCCTCAGGATTGGGAAAACTTTCCTCAGGATTGGGAAAAATTCACGATAAAATTGGAGAGAGAGGGAGTGGAGCTATATTGGCACGTGGTAATGATAAGGATGCAACCAAATCCGCATACGTTGTATCTGCTGCTAAGACTGGATTTTTCAATGGAAATAAAATTTATCTAAATTCATCACATTTAAATCAGGTAAGCAATTCTGTTCGCTCTATGGATATAGTTCATGAAGCTGCTCATTTAAATCGATTTATGGGGGATCATTATAGAAAATGTGGAATTGATAGCTTATTAAATAGCTCTCCAGATTCTGTTGGAAACAATGCAGATACCTATGCGTGTACAGTCTATTCATCTGATTGTGGTTATTGAATTATGAAAACGAAAATGATTTTTTTTATTATGATAATGCTTTCTTTTGAAATGAGTTTTGCTGAAGAAGATAATTCAGAAAATTATCGATTCTTTGCACGAATAATTGATGAAAAATCATTATTTATTGAGTTTACTTATGTAAATACATCGGTAAATTCTCAGTGTGTTTTGGCTTCAGATTTGGAAATGAATTTATTGGGTGATTTTTTGACTGTTAAAGATACCTTAATGAACCCCGTACGCTATATAGGCCCGCAGGGATCGCTAAGTTCTTATCATCCTAGAAAGTTTATTGTTCTTGCTCCTGGCATGAAAACAATTTCAAGTATCTATCTTGATAAGTTTTATAAAGTAAAAAAATTAAAAATGATGACTCTTTCTTATCGTGTACCGGTTATTTCATGCGCTGATATTTTAGAGCAGCATATCCAGATGCCTTCACCAGAATTTCTTAAAGGAACTAGTGCCAATTTGACTTCCGAAGAAAGGTCAGCTCTAGAGCATAAATACCCTGATTGGAATAAGTATGGATTTGTTGCAACCTTGGAGCCTTTAACTATCCGAAGGTAAATGTCATTCCATCCTATGATTAATTCCCCCGGCCGGCTCGCTGCCCGGTTTTTTTATTGCGGCGACAAAAAATAATTCGGTAGCAGGCGCATTTGGTTATACCGGGCAAGTGTATTTTCCAACGCTTGGACTAAATTATTACAAAGCGCGTTTTTATCATCCAAAGCTGGGCAGGTTTTTGCAGACGGATCCGATTGGGTATAAGGATGATATGGATCTCTACAGTTATGTGGGAAATGATCCGGTGAATAAAACCGATCCCGATGGAAAGATGGGGCGTTTACTCGGTATAGCCGCAGAAGAAATTGCAATTGAAGTTGCTATACAAGTCGCAACAGGTCAACCAATTGATTTAGGTTCGGCCGCTAAATCTGCGGCACAGGGGACTATCAATCCACTGAAAAAAATTGAGCGTGCGGCAACACTGGCAAAAAATATAGCAAACGGCCTTAAAGCAGAAAGAGCTGCTGCTAAAGAGTTGGGTGATAAAGTTGCCGGAAAACAAGTAACTTTTAAAACCAGTGATGGAGCAACTACGCGAGCCGATATTGTGACCACAAATAAAGAAGTAGTCGAAGTTAAGTCCGGCGATGCAAAACTTTCCTCAGGACAACAAAAGCTTCAGGATGATATAAATGCGGGGCGAGAAGTAACGCCTGTTGGAAAAAATGCAGAGGCAGCGGGCCTTGAACCTGGAAAGCCCCCCACGATGACAGGATGTTCTGTTGATCGGAGATGTAATTGAAATGCAGACTCAAAATGATTTGCCATGCAATGCTGAATTTAAACAGCATGTACTTCTTAAATGTTATGACGCACTGACTGATGTTGGGTTTATGCGCTACAGAAAAGAAAATATTGATTGGCCCTTTGATAAAAATTTTCATGTATGGGTAGGGCTCAATACGGGTTTATATGATGAGTATGTCGAGATAAATCCGTTTGTTGGAATTCATGCTGTACCAATCATGAAATTATATACAGGGCTTGAGGGGAGAAAATACAGTCGCAGTGTGGCAACTCATGCGATTCATATGGGGGAGTTGGTGCCCAAAGTCCCTCCATTTGAATTTACTCGCGAAACAAATATTGATGAGGAAGCTAAACGGCTGGCACAACTTTATCTTGATTACGGATTGCCTTATGCAAAGTCACTTGCAAATTACGAAGCCTTACTGCCATTGTTAAAAGAGCGTGTGGATATGCTTGGTGCTTATCCAGAGCGAGTAGCAAGTTGTCTTTATCTGATGGGACGAATTGAAGAGGCTCGCGAATTTACAGAAAGCTTTCTTGCTAAAAAGAAAGATTATTTTGAAGGGTTTGCGACTCCATTTTTACAAAAGATAGCGCATTAATTTATGCGCTCTTTCAAAGCCCCGGTCAGCCCGCTGCCCGGGGTTTTGTTTTTATGAATCTTTGGTTTTGTTGTTAATCCGCCGTCAACACCAAACACCCTTGCATGACCCGAATCGTCACCGGCGTGTTAATGGTGAATCCCGCCTGTTCCAACCAATGCCCTTTCGTTTGTAACCATGGCACTGTAGCCTGTCTTGCGCCAGTAATCATATATAAGCGGCGCTAACCGCAGCGTAAGTTATGGGTATGATCTTAATAACAATCGTAAACACCTAACCAACAGCACACTACCTACCATTCCATTGTTCGACTAGCGTAAGCCTCTCAATAAATCGGAGGCTTTATGGAAAAATTACAGGGATTTATCACACTGGACTGCGCTTACAATAAATAAACGAATTCAATGTCAGTCGCCCAGTCGCAGGATTTGGATCAAAATTAAAATCGGCAGCTATGTTGCCCGAATGCAAAATATTCGACGGATAGATAATCATGCGATTGAACATTGCATCTATGTGGGCAATTTGTTCAAAGTAATCATTTGAACCATGCATGTAGGATTTTTTTTCAAACTTCAGGGCACCTTCATCCACTACCGATTGTTTGTAATGTTCGATAGTTTCACTGGTGATTTTTTCGTAGCCGGTTTTTCTATGTCGATACAGTGAAGTGCCGCCTTTTTCTTTCCCGCAGAGATAATGCACACAGGCAAGGTCGCCACTTAAATAGGAATCAATATGCGGGAGACATTGGGTTATTTCTAATTGATCCGGGGGAGTCACCACCATGGAATAAAGTGCTTTTCCTCCGGCTATTTTATCTTGCGTTAGCCCGAATATATTGCCCAACAACTCTGCCAAATAATAATTAATGGTATGGATGTACTTGTTGGGGGCCGCCATTCGCAGCCCCGGATAAAAATTATCTACTTTATTAAAGTTTGTGTTTGCCTCACAAAAATCTACCAGCGAATGCGCATCCTGGATAAAGTTATCTATAACAAGTAAGGGCGTCTGCTCCCTGCCAACATTGTAAAACTTATAGGAAAGCTCAGGATGCAAAAGTAGTTTCAGAGAATCGTGCATTGTATTTTGGCTCATCCGATGCTGATTACACCATCTCAAGAATTGAGTTTCTGTACAGGGTTTTCAGGTACGACATTATTTCATTTGAAGAAGAACCGTCTGGCTTTTCTTGCCATGAAAGAACTTCAGGTATGGTAAAACTTTCCGATTCAGAACAGAGTCGTTTGAAAAGAGGGGCTAGGTTGACTGGAAACTTAAGCGGACCATTATCACAGGGCACAATTAGTTTATCCTGGATTTCAATAAAACGAAGCGATGATGGTGCAATACGAAACCGTTGCTCCGTTGTCACTTCCGGTATTGGCAACAATGGATCAGGGTGCCATCCCGTGTAGGGAGCCTGAGTCAATGAAGTCAGCCAAGGCTCTGTTAGCGAATCTGGACTATCAATAATTTCCAGTGCCATCTTATGAAACTCCTCAAGGCGTTCACGCATATACGCAGAAATTGCCTGCGGCATATTCCCTTGGGTTTTTTCCAATGTGGCAGGCGGCCCACCTCGCCAATTTTCATTTGAGACTGCAAAATTTTGCAGTAAAGGAATAAATTGATCAAAAAGATTCCGGGGAGCGAAATAAAGATTTAAAGCCAATGAAAAACCGACGCCGCGAGCAGAATGCCAAGCTCCCGCAGGCAGGCAAAGCATATCGCCAGGTTTTAATTCTACTTCACGAAACTCCATATCGGCCGGTAATGTTCCGACATCTTCTCCGACTTGCCCTTCTTGATACACCTCATTGCTATTAGGCCAAACCTTTGCTGATTCCGTGGAGAATTTCCAACGCTTTTTTCCTGCGATTTGGAGAGTCGTGGCAACTCTCTTATCGTAGTGCATGGGTAATCCGGAGCCATCTGCTGAGACATAGCAATTTATGCCGACAGTGCCGGTAAAATTAAGTTGCGTACGAATTGCTTGTGCCCACCGGGCGAGAAATGGATCAGCCATATGGATATTAGTGATACAAATAGTTGCACCAGCGTTAAGCAATTCAATGACTTGATCATAATGCGCGTCCATCATGCGTCGTGTGCTTCCGGAATCCTCTCCGCCAGCGAACGATGCCGTTATGTTGTAGCGCCTATCGGCAATACTTCTACCCCTCGAAAGTGCTTGCCTCAACCTTTCCCAACCGAAAATATGGTTGAATTTTTGAGAGTGGCCCTCCAGGCTCAACGAAGCGCGCGCGAAATAGGTATTCACAAACTCGTCGCAAGAAATTGGGCTTACAAGCTCCTGAAGCTCACAGCCATTCAACGCTATAGGTGCAACAGGTTCTTCACAGGAGCTATCACCGAGTAATGAACGGAAATCTGTAATCGTCATATATTTTCTTTTACTTTTCGTTATTCCAACTACTGGCGCAGTACTTTTTAATAAAGTCCTGGTGTGCTGGCATCATGGCGATGTTTTTATTAACCTCGCTCGCAATACTATCAAGGAATCGTTTTAGCTCGTGTTCCGGCATCAATTCGACTATCGGATGATAGGAAGCAGGCATAATTCCCTGACCAAGCATCACCTGAGTCCAGGAATCCAAACGGAATAATTCGCCTTCAACCTGGTAAGATTTTCCGTACTCTTTAAAAATTGTCATTCGATGCATAAGGTCATCAGGCACTTCCATATCCTTGCAGTAACGCCAAAAGGGGCTGTCGTCACGCTCGGTAGCTTTGTAGTGCAAGATAATAAAATCCCTGATCCTTACAAATTCGCTTTCCGCCTGGGCATTGTACTCGTCAACAATGGATGACCTTATCTCACCTTGTGGAAACAGTTGTAGCAAGCGAGTTACTGCTGTCATTATCATGTGAATACTGGTTGATTCCAGTGGCTCTAAAAAGCCGGAGGCAAGACCCATCGCGATACAATTTTTATTCCAGGCTTTTTTGCGCTTGCCTGTTTTAAATTTAATGACATTGGGTTCCGTGAGCACTTTTCCGTCCACACTCGACAACAACATATTGAGCGCTTCATCATCCGATAAATGGCGACGGGAAAAGACCAGGCCATTTCCAACCCTGTGCTGCAAGGGAATTTGCCAGCGCCAGCCCGCATGATGCGCAACTGATTTTGTATAGGGCACAGCAGGAGTCGTCGATTCGGTTTGTATTGCAATCGCGCTATCGCAGGGTAACCAATGCCCCCACTCCTCAAATCCTGTTTTCAATGTCTGCTCAATCAATAAGCCCCTCATGCCCGTACAATCTATAAATAAATCGCCCGGTATTTCCTGGCCTGATTCCATTTTCAATGCGGTAATAAAACCCGACCCGGGATCTTGTTGCACCTCGGCTATTTTTCCTTCCACTCGGATTACACCGCGCGCTTCCGCGCGCGCGCGGAGGAAACTTGCGTAACGCCCTGCATCCAGATGAAATGCATAATTTATTTTGGCATTGTCGTTAATGGAAAAGCGCTCCTCCAAGGCAGCTTTATATTCAAGGCAATAATCGCCAAATTCATTCGCTATTCCCTGCTCCCGCCCCCTGAGCCAAAAATGAATGAAGTCGGTAATTAATGTTTGTTTTCCAGTAACACCAAAAGAATGAAAATATTTTTCGCCAATTTGTTTCCAGTTTTCAAACTGGATACCGAGCTTAAAAGTCGCATTGGTTGCCCTCATAAACTCCTGTTCATTAACACCCAATAAGCGATGGAAAGTTCTCATAGGCGGGATGGTCGCTTCTCCAACACCAATTGTTCCTATTTCTTTGGACTCAACCAGGGTGATATCGAGAATCTCGCCCATTTGATGCGAAAACGCTGCTGCTGCAATCCAACCGGCGGTACCCCCACCGGCAATAACTATTTTCATCTTTTTAGTTAGCATTTTTTATTGATCACTTATGGGCATTAACGATTTAATTTATTAATAAGAAGGGCTCTTAGTTTTCGAACGCCAAGCCTGTCGAGTGTTTGTAAAAAACCTCTCGCCTCTACCGGAATAGAAGCATTGGCTTTTTCAACACCATCAAAAATGTAATGATTGAAAATGTGTTTCCAGGCTTCCCGCTCATGAGCAGATTTATCCCTGATACCCAACATCGCCATATAGAGTGCATTCATTCCTGATGTCAAAAAAACGGGAGCATCTTCCCACCAGTAATTAACCAGGACATTGTAGGGCGCTAGACTCTCCACATGGTGCCACCACATGCTGGGTATGTATAAAGCATCCCCTGGTTCCAGCTCAACAACCCGAGCAGTCAAGAGTGCATCTTTAAAACGGGGGAATTTTTGAAAGTCGGGATTTCTAAAATCCACCAGACTAATAACCTGTCCACCCGGTGTTGGTTCCAGTGGCCCGGGATACAGGTTGCTAATTTGATCCGGGGGGAAAAGCGTAAACCTGCGCTTGCCCGCAACACAACAGGCTATATTATCCAGTGCATCAAAATGGCAAGTGGCAGTGGTTGTGCCACCTATCCATACGCTGACCCTGTCTTCCATTGCATCAACATGTTTGTTCCTCGGAATGAGGATATTGTTTTTATCATTAAATCCAGGTAAATGCGTAGCAATAATATTGGATGCAATATAGTAAGCCGGTCCATTTTTTTTATGTACCCCGTCCAAAATTGCGTCCAGGGTTTCATCAATACGGCCTTTAAAACTTTCGTAATCAAGTCGGGTACAATTTTCGCTGTAAAACATCCTCCCATTATTTTCTGCCGGAATTTTACAAACGATTGTAGGATTGCCATTATAAAATGATTTCAGGTAATCGACAGATGCCTGATCAGAAACCTGCCCTGCTTGAACCATGGGCCAATCGCTAACCAATTGTTTAAAAACAACAGGTTCTGCAGAACTAATAGCATCCCTTGGGATGTTATGCGGGTTAATGCCATGCAGAATTGTTGTTGTTTTCAGAGTCAATTAGCACCACCTGCTGCAAGTTTGCGATTTTTCCAATCAATCAATTTTCTGACATTAGACATGGAGGCAACGATAAAATAAGCGGCCTGAAGGAAGCCAGTTTTATTAAGTTCTTCAAGCGCACTTCCATTCAGTTGCGATAATTTTTCCACGCTGATTGTTTCGAACCCTGCGATTTTTAATTTGTCCTGGTTGTGAAACTCTATATCTAACACAACACTTTCTAACAACTGATATTTACCAAACACATCAAACATCCGCTTTGTTAGGTATATCCCATCATTGATAGTATCAAGCACTTTTGAAATATGGTTCAAATACTGGCTATAGCCTCCATTTTCCAAAAATAGTGCCTGCCCATCTTCACCTGTTGCCTTGGGGTGATTCATATCAATGTGCACAATAGGATTGTGCACTTCTGACCCATTTACAATTTCACGTTGAATCCCAATTGAAAAAGGTCCGCGTGCCATGACTGCGGGTACATAGTTTGCCCGCCACCCCAGGTATCCCTGGTTTGCGGAATCCACTTCAGTCAAAAACAGGTTTTCATCTTTTTGAAAACCAAAGAAGACAACAGCCTGGTATTCGCCTGTTTCAGGATTTTTACGGCACAGTATTGGATATTCTTTTTGAACCTCAGAAAATTCCGTTACATAGGTGAGTGTGCTGGCCACATTATCGCCCAGAGCGGCTGAAAAGGTCGGACTCACTCGCAAATGTTCATGCGTAATATTGTTTAGTACTTCAATTTTTTGCATATAAATACTTCCGCCATCGGAACGATTATTTCAGAACAAATATTATGGCCCAAATATAAAAAGAGCCGCCTAGGCGACTCTTTTTATGTAACAACCTTTTAAGTAAAACTTAGAAGTTGTAACGAGCACCCAATTGGTAACGTGGGCCCAAGTCATCATAGCCCAACAACATATCTTCGTTTCGAGCATGCTCGCGACGATCTTCTCCAGTGAGGTTTATACCTTCAAAGGATACACTCAAATTATCCGTGAAATGATAAGTCACGTTTGCATCAATTTGTGTATATTCTTCAATGTACCCAGGGTTCTTACTACCAACCTCAGTTCTGTTGAGGAATTCATCGCGCCAGTTGTAAGCCAGACGAGCTTCAAAACCATAGTTTTCATACATCAATACCAGGTTTGCGGTGTCGCTAAGACCCAACAACGCAAATTGCTGTGTAGTAATGTCCATGTTATCGAAACTCACATCACCTTTTACGATGGTATAGTTAGCTTGAATCCCAAATCCTGTCTCACCAAAGAAGTGTTGACCTGCAAGCTCAGCACCGTAAATTTTTGCTTCGCGATTATTAACAGGTGAACTGAACTTATAATTAACTAACGGATCATCTCCATTCGGAGTGATAAATGGGTAGTCTTTTTGATCATTGAAGTCGTCTTTCAATGCCCCGGTGTACTCAGCCGCACCACCAGGATAGTCGGTTGGGTTCGCCAAAATCTGCATCATTGCGTAAAGACTGGCGTTATCAACATTTTCATTGATGCTTACAAGCGCATCTCTTGCTGCTTGCGCTCTTGGGCCAGCAGTTTGGTCCAAAACATCGAAGGTACGATTAGTTGTCTCGGTTCCCGAAAAGTTGGTAACGCGTTTTTCAAACACACCTGCAGACACATAGCTGGCATCATCAAAATACCACTCAGCGGAAAGATCAAAGTTGCTTGATTCCAGTGGTTTTAGTTGTGGGTTTTGTCCGGTTGCTTGAACGGTGGTACCCGCATTCAACGTAGAGCCGTTCGGGTTACCGTACGAAACTACTGAACCCAACGATGACAAACCTGGACGAGCGATAGTTTTGCTATAGGAGAATCTGGTTATTACATCGTCCGTCAGCTTGGCTGACAAATCCAGGTTTGGCAGCAATGCATCGTAGTTGTTCTTAGCAGTAGACTTGGTACCTGCCGCCTTACTAACTGGCGTGAAGTCGTTATCCGACTGCCATACATAGTAATCCAGCGGCGGGGTATCTGAAGATGACACTTGCTTGGTCGTTTCGTAACGCAAGCCTGCCAATACATCAAGCTCAAAACCGCCTACTTCGCCAGTGGTGCCTACCTGGAAGTATGCAGCATCTGTATCTTCCTGGATGTCGTTATTGCTCTTACTGTTGCGGACTTGGCCTGGCACCTGAGTATCTTCCACACCAACATATGCTTTTTGCGCGGTGTAGATACTTACCAGGTGGTTTGCCAATTCACGTGCGTCAGCACGGTAACCAATATGCGGTGATTGGCCAGTACTAGCGTCTTCGAACTCGCCAGCTACATCAAAAGGCTCAAACATTCCGGCAGGGAATTCACCCGGTGCTGAAGCACCCCAGCCGCCCAATACCTGGTTGTTGTTACCGTTGTAGTTAATAGTATTTGAACCCATTTCGCGGCGCTCAATACCAAAATCAAAACGGCTACCATCATCGAATTCCCATCTGGCGTCCATTTTGATTTGATCTACTTCTGAGAGCTGCTCGGCTGACCATATACGCATTACCGAGGAGCTGAGATCTTCTTCGCCCAATGTACCGTTGAGGGTGTGGCTCCAGTTAGGGATCTTGGCACCGCTGAATTGCCAGCTTGCTCCAGTTTTGATAGGGGCACCAATACCTACGTCCAATTCGCCTGAATGGCCTGGGCCGGTAGGCAAGCTTTCCATTGTGGAGTGGTGAGCATCAAGGCTTAAGGTCAATTGATCATTCGCGGCCCAATCAAGATTTAAGCCAGTTGATTCCAGGGTATCTTCCTGTGAACGATATTGTTGGGCGAAACCAACGTCTTTAGCAGAGCTGTATACTTCTGTGATGATTTTTGGCGTTTTAATGGCTGAATTATCAAATTCAACATTGGTTAAGTTGCCACCATTTTGAACCCAGGTAGTTACTTCGCCGCGGTGCTCAGATTGATTATTTTGCGCGAAGGTGTAATCCAGGGTAGCAGTCAGCTCCTCAATAGGACGATATTGGAAAGTCAGCTGCGCATTGGTACGGTCGCGCTCGCGATCAGAGAAGGTGTAGCGTACATCATTAGGGCGAGAATAAAGCTGGCCAACCGCCGGTGCGTTTTTGAAGATTGCATCGTTTGCAGTTCTGTCATAAATGGTCTTTGAAGAACCACCGCCCCATTCTGATACCGTCCAATCGTTAACGGTGGCGCCAGTGAATCCTGAGTCACGCTCTTGATAGCTGGCAGTCAACGACACGCCGAACACATTAGCATCATCAACCCAACTCACCAAACCAGAAACTTCAGGCGTTACATCGTCACCGGTACGGTTAGTTGTATCGTTTACGAGCTTACCGCCGATTGTTGCTTTGAAGCCGTCACTATCCAAGGGACGTGTCGTTTTAACGTTGATAGTGGCACCAATACCGCCAGCAGTAATGTCAGCCTTACCAGTTTTGTAAACTTCAACGCCGGAAACTGCTTCAGAAGCCAGGTTGGCGAAATCAAATGCACGTGAGTTACCGCCACGTGTGGATGCGTCTGCACCTGAACTACCACCGTAGGCGCTACCGGTTGGAAGTGTTCTTCCGTTCAGGGTGACCATGTTGTAGTCGGGACCAAAACCACGAACGGTAATGCGCGAACCTTCACCGTTGGTACGATCGATCGACACACCGGTAATACGCTGTAAGGATTCAGCGAGGTTGGTATCGGGGAATTTACCCATGTCTTCTGCACTGATGGCATCAACAACACCGGAGGCATCGCGCTTTACGTCCATCGAACGCTCCAGAGAAGCGCGGATACCGGTGATAACTACTTCTTCAACACCTGCATCTTGTGCCACTGCATAACCGCTCACGCCAGTTACAGCAGAGGATGCAATGACAGTTGCTATAAGTTTCTTTTTGAATCGTGCTCTTGTGTTCATGGAGCTCTCCATTATTGGATTAATTATGGTCAGGATTTTTCTCGGTATTGCCAATCGGACTTACCACCCCAAGGTTGGAGTAATCGATCCGGATTCACCTTGTTAGCAAGATGATCTAGTCACACTAAGCACTGTGGCTCATCTCCACCAACCATTGCTGTTGTTTGTACTTATGGATCGGGCTATAGCCCAATACACTGGGATGGTTGGATACAAGTATCATATGTTCATATTGACTACAACATAATGACGCCTATTCGCACTGTAAAAATAATAACTGTTACGCTAGGCCACACTATGGTGTACAAATTATCGCCAGGTAGCACTTTTAAATGCTTTTTTTGATTAGTGAAAGTTAGAAAGAAAGAAAAAGTTATACAAGAGCGGCGGTTGAGAAGAACGACAAAAGTTCATCACAGCTATTTTTACTTATAAAAATGCATTTATTGGCAATCTCAAAGCCGAGCAGCCGCAGGCAACTGCTTATTATTGGGAGGCAAGAGCAGCCCGATCTAATGATCAGGCTTTTCAAAAGGCAGGATATTGATGACCTGTACCGCGTCTTTTTTATCTTCTTCAGTTTGATTGACGCGCGTTTCCAGCTCCCGCGCGACCGGTTTGAAGTGCATCTCTTCCTTGTAGCCGCAGGCGACACACTCTCGATAATCCTTACCGGCGTCGTTGTAAACGACAAGCTTGTCCATCTCCGAACAGCGCGGACATACCGCGCCCGCTACAAAACGGCGTTTGGTGCTATAGGCCATTATGCCGCCTCCCCTGTCGCGATAATGCCCGAATGGCGCAAGAGCGCATCGATTTGCGGTGCGCGCCCGCGGAAGTTTCTAAACAGCTCCATGGGTGCCTGGCTACCGCCCTGTTGCAGGATTTCCTGCAGGAAGCTTTCACCGGTGCGGGGATTAAAAATCCCCTCCTCTTCAAAGCGCGAGTAGGCATCGGCCGACAAGACTTCCGCCCATTTGTAGCTGTAGTAACCCGCCGCGTAGCCGCCGGCAAAAATGTGGCTGAAACTATTTTCAAACCGATTAAATGCCGGGGGCTTTATCACCGCGACTTGCGCGCGCACTTCATTCAATACCGCCTGCGCAGTTTGGGGCGCTTGCGCGTTGTATCCTGCGTGCAAACGGAAATCAAACAGGGAGAATTCAATCTGGCGGATCATTTGCAAACCGGATTGGAAATTTTTTGCGGCGAGCATTTTATCGAGCAGCGCTTGCGGCAGCGGCTCACCGGTCTGGTAGTGGCCGGAGATAAGCGGGATCGCCTCCGGTTCCCAGCACCAGTTCTCCATAAATTGGCTGGGCAATTCGACGGCATCCCAGGCGACACCGTTAATGCCGCTCACCGCCGCGACATCAATTTGCGTGAGCATATGGTGCAGGCCGTGGCCAAATTCATGGAACAAGGTAGTAACTTCATTGTGTGTCAGCAGCGACGGGGTTTCACCGACCGGCGGAGTAAAATTGCAGGTTAGAAACGCGACCGGCAATTGCACACCGGTTGCGGTTTTACGGCGCACGCGGCAATCGGCCATCCAGGCGCCGCCTTTTTTCTTGTCGCGCGCAAACAGGTCAAGATAAAAACTCGCGACCTGCTGGCCATGGTTGAAAATCCGGTAGAAGCGCACATCGGGATGGTAAGTATCAAATTCGGAACTTTGTTTTACTTCAATACCAAACAAACGCTGCACCACTTCAAACATTCCGGCGATGACTTTTTCCGCCGGGAAATAAGGGCGCAATTCTTCCTGCGATACCGAATATTTTTCCACGCGCAATTTTTCGCTGAAATAGGTGGTGTCCCAGGCTTGCACATCCGCACAGCCCTGGCGCGCGGCAAATTCGCACAGCTCAGCATAATCGCGCTCGGCATAGGGTTTGGATTTTTGCGCAAGCTCGTTTAAAAACTGCAACACCTGATCCGGTGACTCCGCCATTTTGGTGGCGAGTGAGCGCTCGGCATAATTGGAAAAGCCGAGCAGTTGCGCAAGTTCGTGGCGCAGCGCCAGGGTCTCGGCAATGATGGCGGTATTGTCAAATTCAATAGCGGCAGAGCCATCGGCTTTTTTGCCCAAGGCCGAAGCGCGGGTGACATAGGCGGTGTAGATTTCCTCGCGCAGGGCGCAGTTATCGGCGTACATAATCACGGCGTAATACGACGGAAAATCAAGCGTGACCACATATCCCGGCAACCCTTTTTGCGCAGCTGCCTGGGCTGCCTGTGCGAGTGCCGACTCGGGTAAACCGGTTAACGTTTCTGCGTTATCAAATTGTTTAAACCAGGCCTGGGTTGCATCCAGCACATTGTTGGAAAATTGCGTGGCGAGTTCCGACAGGCGCTTCTGGATATCGCCAAACCGTTTTTTATCCGCTGCATTTAACGCAACACCACCCAACCGGAAATCGCGCAATGCGTTGTTGATGGATTGCTGCTGCGCCTGGGTCAGCTGCGCAAACCCGTCACTATCCGCAAGTTGTTGATAGGCTTTATAGAGCGCCTCGTTCTGGCTGAACTCGGTGCTGTAGTCGGTCAGCAGGGCGACACTTTCGGTATAGGCTTTGCGCAATTCATCGCTATTGGCGACCGAATTCAGATGGCTCACCGGCGCCCAGGCCTGGTCCAGTTTATCGCCCTGGGCCTCCAGCGGCGCGACCAGTGAATCCCAAGCGGGGTTGGGCAAATCCGCGAGCAAGTGTTCGAGTTGCGCGCGGCCTTGCGCAATCAATTCGCTAATCGCAGGGGTTACCTGCGCGGCGGCAATGGCAGAAAAAGGCGGCAAAGTATGGCTTGCTAATAGCGGGTTGCTCATGCGTGGCTCCGTGAGGCGAAAATCGGGCGGTGGATGACGTATCATACACCCATCGATTTCTACACCTAATGATTGGGATTTTGAGGAGCATATCTATGGGCGCGATCAGGCATTACCAAGGTCATTCACCACAATTAGGCGCGCGGGTTTTTGTCGATGAATCGGCCGTGGTCATTGGCGATGTGGTACTCGGCGATGATGCCTCGGTCTGGCCCTGTGTTGTCATCCGCGGCGATATGCACAAGATCCGCATAGGCGCGCGCACCAGTGTGCAGGATGGCTCGGTGCTGCACATCACCCACGCCAGCGATTACAACCCCGCCGGCCATCCACTCATCATTGGCGATGACGTTACCGTCGGCCATTCCGTTTGTTTGCACGGCTGCACAATTGGCAATCGCGTATTGGTTGGCATAGGTTCGACTATCCTTGATGGAGCAGTAGTGGAAGATGAAGTAGTGATTGGCGCAGGCTCGTTGGTGCCGCCGGGCAAGCGGCTTGAATCGGGTTTTATGTACATGGGCTCACCGGTCAAACAAATCCGCCCGCTCAAAGACTCTGAAAAATCCTTTTTTTTATACTCCGCCAATAATTACGTGAAGCTTAAAAACACCTACCTCAATCAGTGAGGTGCGACAGAGGCAGTAATGGATACATCCTTTGTTTTGCAGTTGATCGCTCCGCAGCTGATTGCTAAGCGGTTGGTCGCGCCGTGGCTGGTTATAGGCTGGTTGGGACTCCTTGCCACAAGTGCGCAGGGGCAAGTGCAAACTCCGGCCCCGATCAACCTGACACCCAAGGTGAATAGCCTTTACGTAGTGCAAGACCATCGCTGGGCGCCGCTGGCGTTCCGCAACCAGCAGGGCAATCCGGACGGCTTGATTATCGATATCTGGCAATTGATCGGGCAAAAAATGCATCGGCCGGTTGAATTCGAATTGCTCGACTGGCAGCACACCCTTACCAAGGTGCGCGGTTCAAAATCCCATATCCACGGCGGCTTATTGCAATCGGAAGAGCGCGCGACCTATCTCGACTTTTCCAATCCCCTGTTCCAATTGCGCACCGCCCTGTTTGTCGATAGCAAAAAATTATTGAATGCACTTGATATCAATGACCTCAAGGCTGTGCAATTGGGAGTTACCGCCGGGGGTTATGAAGAGGAGTTTGTGCGGACCACTTATCCGCAGCTAAAGCTGCGCTTCTACAACAATAATGAACAAATGATTGAGGCTGCAATCCGCGGCGATATACCGGCATTTGTCGCCGACTACCCAGTGGGTATGTACTACCTCGATCGCCTTTCCACACCCGATAAATTCCGTGTACTCACCGTGCTCTACTCACGTAGCGTGCACGCCGCCGTTGCGCGCGGCAACCAGGCCACACTCGCGGACATCAACCGGGCCATCGCGCAAATTACCCCCGAAGAAATGGCGGCGATCACCCAGAAATGGATTAACCGGGAAGAGATACAGGTAATTCCCTGGAGATTTATTTTGCTCGTCAGCGGCACCCTGGGCACCATCATTATTGGCGGGTTGCTCTATCACAACAAAACCCTTACGCACAAAATTGCAGTGCAACGCACAACACTAAAAGAGCGCGAGCAGCAAGTGGATTTGCTCACCAGCAATATGACTGACTGGGTGTGGACAGTGGATGCGCGCAATCATTTTACTTATGTCAGCCCCTCGATTAAAAAATTGCTCGGCCATGAGGTGGAAGACATTATTGATAAATATGTCGATGCGGTGATTCACCCGAGCGATATCGAACATGCGCGCGCGCAATTGACGCATCTGGTCGCAGCAGGGCGCAACAGTGAATCAAATAATTATCGCGATGCCACTGCACGTTTTTGTTTAGCCCATAAAAATGGCCAGATTGTCTGGACCGAAGCAGCGGTACGCGTTTTTTTTAATGCCAAGGGCGAATTTGCCGGAGCCCAGGGTTGCTCGCGCGATGTAGGTGAACGCAAACAGGCGGAAGATGTCATCCGCCAGATGGCGTTCAATGATTCACTCACCCAATTGCCCAATCGCCGCTTGCTCAATGACCGCATCCAGCAAGCCATGGCAGGCTGCAAACGCACTCGCCAATATTGCGCGATCCTGTTTCTCGATATTGATAATTTCAAACAAGTGAATGACCAGTACGGCCACGATAACGGCGACCTGTTGCTGCAACAAATTGCCCAGCGTTTATCCTCCGGCATTCGCGACAGCGATACACTCGCGCGTTTTGGCGGCGATGAATTTGTTATCGTCTCTGAGCAATTGAGCCAGGAATTGGATAGCGCAAAACACCAGGCATTGTTAATCGGCATTAAATTGCTGGAATTATTTGACCGGGATTTTTTGCTGCGCGACGCCCGCAGCCATATCACTACCAGCATTGGCATTAGCCTGTTTAACGACGATACCCATTCCGTCGCCAGCCTGATCAAACAAGCCGATATCGCCATGTACCAAGCCAAAGCCGAGGGCCGCAACCGCTGCGTGATCAATGAAACACCTGGCTTACTGAATATCCGTCCTACTTGATTTTGTTTTTGCTTTTGTTTTTTAAAAACGTTCGCCCAGCTAAAGACATCAAGGAAAAATAACTTATGCTCAACCGCTATACGCTCCCGATTTGCAATGCCGATGGCTCCCTCTCTAACGAACAATTCCTGGTAAATAAAATTATTTGCATCGGCCGCAATTACGCCGAGCACGCGCGCGAAATGGGCCATGACCCCGAGCGTGAACCGCCGTTTTTCTTTTTTAAGCCGCAGAGTGCATTGGCCCAAAACAACAGCGATTTTATTTACCCGCATTTTTCCCAACAGGTTGAACACGAACTTGAATTGGTTATTGCGCTTGGTAAATCCGGTGCGCAAATTTCTGCCGCAGATGCAGCGGATTTTGTCGCGGGGTTTGCTGTCGGTCTGGATATGACCTGTCGCGATATCCAGAAAGAAGCCAAAAAAATGGGCCGCCCCTGGGAACTTGCCAAAGGTTTTGATGGCTCCGCACCCTGCACCGCAATTCAACGCGGTTCGCTAACTGATTTGGAAAAATGTGGCGACCTGGTGTTAACCCGCAACGGAGAAGAAGTGCAGCGCGGCAATTGGCGCACTATGGCCTGGTCGATTCCGGAATTGATTGTGGAAGTCTCGCGCTATATCAAACTGGAAGCGGGTGATTTGATTTTTACCGGCACACCGGCCGGTGTTGGCCCGGTAAAACCCGGCGATAAATTGTGTGGAAAATTGGAAGGATTTGCACAGGAATTAATTCTGCACATCGTATAAAAATTTATTCGCGCAGACGCGCAAGCGCCAATTCATAGACTTCGTTCTTACTGCGCTTGCCTACTGCAATGACGGTAACAGTAATAATCTCATCACGCACTTCATACACAAGGCGATAACCTGCCTGACGCAATTTGATTTTATAAAGATTCTGCGCACCCGTGAGCGATGCAGACGGAACATGTGGGTTCTCTAACCGCTCGCGCAGTTTCTTTTTAAATTGCTCTCTTACTGTCACACCCAATTTTTGCCATTCCTTGAGCGCTGTTTTTTTGAATTCGAGGCTATAGGTCATCCAATGAAACCTTTACTGACTCCTCAGCCTGGCGTGCTTTAACCAGTTTGAGCAATTCCATGTCATCGATCAGTTCCATCATCGCCTCGTAGGCAGCCGCAGGCACGCAGTAAAACGCAGGCTCGTTGCGATTTAACACCACCACCGGCAACCCCTGACCACTGGCTACCACTTTCATGGGATTGGCCTTGAGTTCAGAAATGCTGGCAGCGACATCGGTAAGCATTTGGTAGGTCATAGTTAGTTTCACCTATCACTTAAAGACCTAATAATAGGTCTTTAAGTTGGTCTCTGTAAAGCTGGAATCCATCATGGCAAGTCAAACACCAACGCTTTTACCGCTTGCTGCCGTGCAATCATCACCAGATTACTAACATCTTCAATTTTTGCACCATCACCCGGCTTTACCACTTCACCTTCAATGGCCAACTCGCCGCTGATCACATGCACGTAGTATTTACGTTTTGTTGATGCAGGCAACTCGGCGCTGGTGTTGCCATCGAGCAGTAACTGATACAACCGCGCATCTTGTTTGATCACCAAACTACCCGCTTCACCATCCGGGCTCACTGCCAAGGTCAGGCCTTTTTTATTGCCGAAATCTTTTTGCTGGTATCCCGGTGTCTGGCCATACACATTGGGCTGGATCCAGATCTGCAAAAAGTGCAGTGCTTTGCTCGGCGATGGATTAAATTCACTGTGGCGAATACCGCTGCCCGCCGACATCAATTGGAATTCGCCGGGCGGCAAGGTTGCGACATTGCCTTCGCTATCTTTGTGCGCAATTTCGCCCTCAAGCACGTAGCTGATAATTTCCATATCGCGGTGGCCATGGGTATCAAAACCGGAATCAGCTGCAACATGGTCATCGTTAATTACGCGCAGCGCTGAAAATCCCATGTGTCGCTCATCGTAGTAATTGCCAAATGAAAAGGTGTGCTTGCTATTCAACCAACCAAAGTTGGCGCTGCCGCGTTGGTTACTTTTTCTGATGCTGATCATAGGTCACCTCATTTTTTGCGGCGCGTTAACCACACGCCGCGTGTTAATCATTAGTCCGTTGTTAATCTGTTCAACACTATTCAGGGTTAGATTTTGTTGGCGATCAGGCTGTCGGCACTTGCGCGGCCGCCACCAGAGATCAGCAGGGAAACCGCACCGGCCAGGAGCGCCAGGCCAAACTCATATCCGTTGTTGCTCATAAACAGGCCATTGCCGATATGCACCGAGAAAATCGCCACTACCATGGTGACAGCCAACACCAATGCACTTGGACGAACCAGTAGGCCGAGGATCAGGAACAGGCCGCCGAAGAATTCCGCTGACCCCGACAGCGCCGCCAGCAGCACGCCTGGCTCCAGACCGATCGATGCCATCCACTGACCGGTACCTTCCAAACCGTAGCCGCCAAACCAGCCAAACAATTTTTGCGCACCGTGGGCGGCGAAGATGATTCCCAATGGCAGACGCAGGGCCAAAGCTGAGTAACTGTTGTTGGTAGCGATGATATTTTTGATTGCACTCATGATGAAACTCCGAAAAATTTGAATGTTGGGTTTAGTTGGGTTGGCGCCTTGCTAACTGCTTGTTCGCCTCACTTGTTGCTAGATTAGGCTTGTGCCCGGCAACAAAAAAGCGGAAGATTTTGAGCTGTTAGTTCAAATTTTTTGATCATCCAGCGAGAACCACGATTATGCATCAGGCTATCACCCTTGACGCCCTGCGAGTCCTTGATGCTATTGATCGGAAAGGCAGTTTTGGCGCGGCGGCAGAAGCTTTGTTCAGGGTGCCATCAGCTCTCTCCTATACTGTACAAAAGCTGGAATCAGATCTTGGCATCAATCTTTTTGATCGCAGCAAACAGCGCGCGCAGCTAACGAGCGCAGGGCGGTTGTTGCTGGAGCAGGGGCGCCAGCTATTGCAGGCCGCGAGTGCGCTGGAGGAGGCGGTGCGACAGCTGGAATCCGGCTGGGAAACCCAACTGCGCATCGCCAAAGACGCCATATTGCCGCTCGCACCGCTGCTACAGCAGATCAGGGCGTTTAACCTGTTGGATAAGCGGGTAGCGGTTACCATCGACGAGGAAGTGCTCGGGGGAACCTGGGATGCACTCATTGCCGAGCGCTGCGATTTGGCACTCGGCGCCAGCGGCGATTTGCCCAAGGGGATCTTTGAATACCGGTTGATGGGCGAAGTGGAATTTGTATTTGCCGTCGCGCGCGAACATCCGCTCTGTTTACACAAGGGGCCGGTCGATGCCGCCGCGATCCAGGCCTTTCCCACCATTGTGATGGCCGACTCCTCGCTCAGCTCGCCCGCGCGCTCATCCGGCCTGCTGGAAAGCCGCCAGATTATTCGCGTCGCCAATGCCCATGCAAAAATCCAGGCGCAGGCGATGGGTGTGGGGGTAGGATTTTTACCGATTCATCTCATCCAAAATGAATTGCGCAGTGGCGATTTAATTGCGCTGGATTGCTCGGTGCCGCGCCCGAATATTCCCTTGTATTTGGCTTGGCGCAAAGGCAATAAAGGCAAAGCGCTGGCGTGGTTTGTGGAGGCCAGTCTCGCGGCGAATTGGTTTGGCAAAGATTAAGCCATTGCCTTCAGGGTGATAGCGATCACCAGCGCATAGCGCAGCGATTTTCCCAGCGCAACCAGCCCAATAAATTGCCAAAAACGAATGCGCATCACCCCGGCAAAAAAGGTGAGCGGATCACCCACCACCGGTACCCAGGCAAACAATAGGGACATTACCCCATAACGCTGGAACTGCTGCTGTGCACGCGCCAATTGCGCCGGTTTGAAGGGGAGCCATTTTTTATCCTGCCAATGCAAACACTGCTTCCCCAGATACCAATTGATGCAGGAACCCAGCGTATTGCCGCTGCTAGCAACCAGCCATAGCAACAGCGGCGAATAGTGTTGATAGAGAAGTGTAGCGAGCAGCGCTTCTGATGACAGCGGAAATAACGTGGCGGCGATAAGCGCAGTAAAAAACAGCGAGAGATAAACCATAGCACCACGAAATCAATGTTTAGGCAGGTTTGCTCCCACAGAAATGGGAGCGGCAGGAACTTATTTTTTCTCGGCAATCTGCCGGCGCATGGCGGTAATCACCGGCACCACTTCCGGGCGGATCTGGCGCCACAAGTAAAATGCCTCGGCCGCCTGGCCAATCAGCATCCCCAAACCATCGGCAATTTGCGCCGCGCCGCGCTCTTTGGCCCAGCGCAAAAAAACCGTCGGCTCGGGGCCGTACATCATGTCGTAACAGCAGGCATTGGCCGCAAGCAGGTTATCCGGCAGCGGCGGCAATTCGCCCTGCAGGCTCGCCGAGGTACCGTTAATCACCAGGTCAAACACTTCACCCTGCAATTGCTCGAAGGATTTTGCCTGGACATCGCCCAGGTCGTGGAAGCTTTTAGCCAATTCTTCGGCTTTGTTGTGGGTGCGGTTGGCGATCACCACCTGCGCCGGCTTTTCTTCCAGCAGTGGCTGCAAAATGCCGCGCACCGCACCACCCGCACCGAGGATCAAGACGCGCTTGCCTTCAAGCTCCCAGCCAAGGTTGTGCATATCGTGGATCATACCGATACCATCGGTATTGTCGCCGAGGATAGTGCCATCGCCCAGGCGTGCCAGCGTATTTACCGCCCCGGCACGCTCAGCACGTGCGGTGCGTTTGTGGGCGAATTCAAACGCCTGCAATTTAAAGGGCACGGTGATATTCAAGCCCTTGCCGCCCTGCGCAAAAAACGCTTCTACGGCCTGGGTAAACTCACCTTCGTTTACCAATTGTTTGGTGTAGTGCATATCCTGCCCGGTTTGCTCGGCAAAATGACGATGGATATGGGGTGACTTACTGTGGTTAATCGGGTTGCCGAACACGGCATATAAATCGGTCATGAGCAGTCCAACAAATAAAACAGAAAAACGATGATCAATACTGGCTACTACTTACTTCAGCCAATCGCGCTCGGGTAAGAATTTTTCATAGAGCTCAGCTTCAGCGCTGCCCGCTTCCGGCTGCCAGTTGTATTCCCAGCGCACCAGCGGCGGCAATGACATTAGGATAGATTCAGTGCGCCCGCCAGTTTGCAATCCAAATAAAGTGCCGCGGTCGTACACCAGGTTAAATTCCACATAGCGGCCACGACGATAGAGTTGGAAATCCCGCTCGCGTTCCGTAAACGGCGAAGCTTTACGTGCATTTACAATCGGCTGGTAAGCGGGCACATAGCTGTCGCCCACGGCTTGCATCAAGGCAAAACTGTGCGCAAAACTTTCAGCGTTGTAGTCATCAAAAAATAACCCGCCCACGCCGCGCGCCTCATTGCGATGCTTCAAATAAAAATATTCATCGCACCATTTTTTAAATTTGGGATAGAGATGTTCGCCGAGTGGATCACAGGCATCTTTGGCGGTCTGGTGCCAATGGATCACATCCGCTTCATTACCGTAATAGGGCGTCAAATCGTAACCACCACCGAACCACCAGACGGGCGCGGCGCCCTCTTTCTCGGCGATAAAAAAACGTACATTGGCGTGGCTGGTAGGCACGTAGGGGTTGTGCGGGTGAATCACCAGCGACACGCCCATGGCTTCAAAGGCGCGGCCCGCCAATTCTGGCCGATGCGCAGTCGCCGAAGCGGGCATCTGGGTGCCGTGTACATGGGAGAAGTTGACCCCGCCTTTTTCGATCACCGCACCATTGGTCAATACGCGCGAGCGGCCACCACCACCTTCAGCGCGCGTCCAGCTATCTTCAATAAATTGCGCACCGCCATCTTCTGCGGCAAGGGCATTGCAGATGCGGTCCTGTAAATCGAGCAAATAAGCTTTAACAGCGGCTTTATCCGGCCCATGGGAAATCGTCATAAGAGTTCCTTAGCAGTTTGGCTTGGCAATCAAGGAGGCCGCCATTCTACGCGGCCAATAATGAAAGGGGAAAACTAGTTGGCGGGGGTTTGACGACAATCAACCCGGACGCAGTATTTCACCGGTGAGGAGGTCGCGGATTTCCGAGGGAGTCTTACGTTTGCCAACGGCCCCGGAAGTAATAGCATCCAACTGGTTGCCAAAATAGTGGCGCACCTGATGGATTGAGGTAGCCGGAGGCATGCCTTGCGGATTGCAGGAGGTGGAAACCAAAGGCCCGCCAAAGGCGCGCGACAGACCAGCGGCAACCGGGTGATCGGTCACACGCAGGGCGACACTGCTGAAGCTACCGGTAATCCAGGGTGGAGTGAGGCCATTGTTGGGCACCAACCAGGTATGCGGGCCAGGCCAGGAATTCTTCAACCGCTGACGCTGCAAATCATCCAAATGGTGAATAAAAGGGTTGAACATGCGGATATCGGCCGCGATCAGAATCAAACCTTTATGTACCGGGCGACTTTTCAGCGCCAGCAATTCCATCACTGCACCTTCGTCAAAAGGATTACATCCCAAGCCCCAGACAGCCTCGGTCGGGTAGGCGATAACACCGCCCAATTTCATTTGGCGGGCAGCAAATTGGATGCGGGGGTTGAGCGACCAGTCGATCATGGGCAATACCTATTATCAATTTCCAACCAATCTACCCCAGCTATCAACCAAGCTCAACCACCCATATGCAGGCTATGGGTATGGATCACAGACGCGACTCATAGGCGCTGATAACAGGCACCAATTTGCTGGATCAGACCTTTAATTTCCAGCCCGATCAACTGCGCCGACAAATTGCCCACATCCAGCCCCATGCGCTCCGCCAGCAGATCGACGGAGAGAGGGTCATAACCCAGCGCCTGCAACAGTTTTTGCTCGTCGGGACTAAGCAGGTACCCGTCTTGTGGAGGTTCATCTTTTATACCGGCAGGCTCTTCGAATAATTCCGGCTGCAACACCCTGCCCGATTTGACCTCCTGCCGCTTGTAGCTGAGCAGGCCGGCAAGTTGATCGACAATATCCTGCGCAGTTTCTACCAGTGTCGCGCCCTGGCGGATCAACTGGTGGCAGCCGCGCGCCAGCGGATTGTGGATGGAACCGGGGATCGCAAATACTTCACGGTCATGCTGTAGAGCATAGGACGCAGTAATCAATGAGCCACTTTGCACCGCCGCCTCCACCACCAGGGTACCGCCACTAAGGCCACTGATAATGCGGTTACGTTGGGGAAAATTGCAGGCGTGAGAGGCAGTGCCGAGCGGGAACTCACTGACCAGGGCGCCGCCGCTATCGATAATATCCTGCGCCAACTGGCGATGGCGGGAGGGGTAAATCAGATCGATACCTGTACCCATCACCGCAATGGTTTTTCCGCCCACGCGCAAGGCGCCTCGATGGGCAGCGGCATCGATTCCCAACGCCAGGCCACTGGTAATCGCAAAACCCCGCTCAGCGAGGTAGTGAGCAAAACGCTCGGCATTTTCAACCCCGCCACCACTGGGGTTACGGCTACCGACAATCGCCAGCTGCGGCAGACTGAGGCAAGTGGGATCGCCGCGAACAAACAATAGCGGCGGAGGGCGGGGAATTTCGCGCAGTAAGCGCGGGTAGAGCGAGTCATCGTAGGTAATGCCGTGCAGACCAGGCTGGGATTCCAAATAAGCAAGATCGCGAGCCAGTTTTTGCCCCAGCTCACTGGTTTGTGGATCTGCCTGAAACTTGCCCAATAGTTCAGCCGCTGGAGGATTCAGCAGGGAGCGCAGGGATTGCACAGGCTGGTTAAGGAAATCCAGGGGGCTTTCAAACAATTCCAGCAATTGCCAGTAACCGGCAACGCCTATTTCGGGGAGACGCAAAACAAGCAGGGTAGCAGCGAGCGGGGAAAGCATAGACATCATCCTTGAAACAAGGCTGCCCGCACGGGGCAGCCAAAAAACTGATTAGGGGTTACGCACCTTATCTTTAACCGCAAGGGCGCGATCAGCTTCCAACACCAGAGCAAAACTCATTTTTTCAAAGGTGCGGAATACCATCATCAAACCGGCGCGCTCATCAGGAAGCGCCACACTGCCGCCTCTCACGCGGTCAGTGACCACTTCCCCGGCCTTATAAATCGCCAGCACATTGCCGATTTGCAAACCTTCACGCTCACCGCGGTTAATAATAACCACATCCAACTTACCAACTTGGGTTACGCCACCTTCAACCGCAATAATTTGCGCTTCAATATCGACATCGGGTGCGCTGGGCATAAATACTGAATCCACGGAGCGGTCTTCACTCGGCAGCAAACTGTCGCCAGCGCGAACTTCTTCATAGGTGCGCACCACATCCAGGGTTGCGATCTCCTTCTCGACCGCCACCACTGACACCGTCCCAATACCCTGGGCATAAACACCCAGCAGCTCTTTGGTGATAGGGTCCTTAAAGGCATCGCCTCTGCGATAGATACTGTAATTGGTAAATTGGGGATCAAATATGCCGCGAGCATAAGCGCGGTCGCCAGCACCGACAATCACATGCTGCTGTTGGCCAGCCAGCATATAGGGAGCACCCTCCAGTACACCTGGCTCAACTACGCGACTGCGCGACAAAAATGCCTCGATCTTGTCGAGGGGGATCGAACTAATCGCCTCTTCCGTCTGCTGCACACGGATACTTGGGCTCAACTTGGTTGTGCCGTTACCGGGCACCATTTTCAAGGTGCGCTCAACCGTCAACCGCGGCTGGCCATCCAAATAAACCAGCTTGATCAGGTCACCGGGGAAAATCAGGTGGGGGTTTTCAATTTGCGGGTTTACATGCCAAATCTCTGGCCAGAGCCAGGGGCTGTTCAAAAAGGTGCCGGAAATATCCCAGAGGGTATCCCCCTTTTTGACCGTATATTCATCGGGGTGACCCGTTTTAAGAAGTGCGTCATCAGCCCATGAAAAGAAGCTGATAAATGAAGCGGCCGCAACGGCCAGTAATATTTTTTTCATAGAAACCGATCCTGTTTTATTCGGTCCTGGGGCAGATAGACGTATAATAGTTAATTAAAAGCCCATGCTGTTTCCGTTTGCACTGCATAAATCCTGTGCGATCATCATGTTAGCAGCGGTTATTACCTTTTTACTAGAAGTTTGTCACAAACACTATGGCCTTGTTACCTATCCTTGAATTTCCAGACCCACGGCTGCGCACTGTCGCCAAATCCGTCACAGAAGTGGATGATAATATCCGCCGCCTGATCGATGACATGTTCGAAACCATGTACGACGCTCCCGGTATTGGCCTTGCTGCCACCCAAGTAAATGTGCATAAGCGCGTAGTAGTTATAGACGTCAGTGAAGATAAATCCCAGCCGCTGGTGTTTATAAATCCTGAAATAGAAGTGTTGGACACCGAAGTCAGTGAATACGATGAGGGCTGCCTCTCGGTGCCCGGGTTCTATGAAACAGTGGTGCGTCCGGGCCATATCCGCGTAAAAGCGCTTGATCGTGCGGGCAATGCCTTTGAAATTGAGCCTGAAGGATTGCTGGCAGTATGCATCCAGCACGAGCTGGACCATTTGAATGGCAAGCTGTTTGTGGACCACATTTCCCCCTTCAAACGCACTCGCATCCGCGCCAAGCTAGAGAAGAAACACAAAGCCGAAGCGCGTTAAGATGCGCAGCAGATAAAGGCGCTACTGGCGCCTTTTTTATGGCCTGCCATCCATGGCGGCCACCCTTCGGGCCATCGCTACGCGATGTTAAAAATTGCTCCCGGCTATTTTTTATTTTTATCGATTGCAAAGGTTATCCATGAACCAAGGTTTACGCATTATCTTCGCTGGCACCCCCGAGTTTGCCGCTGAGCATTTAAAGACGCTTTTAAGCAATCATCACCAAGTGATTGCCGTTTATTCACAGCCCGACCGCCCCGCCGGACGGGGTAAAAAACTGACCGCCAGCCCGGTAAAAGAAGTCGCGCTTGCCCACAATATCCCCGTCTACCAGCCACTCAATTTCAAATCACCCGAAGCCGTTGCCGAACTGGCCGCACTCAATGCGGACTTAATGGTGGTAGTCGCCTATGGGCTGATATTGCCCAAGGTTGTACTCGACACCCCGCGCCTTGGCTGCATCAATGTCCACGCCTCCCTGTTGCCGCGCTGGCGCGGGGCGGCACCTATCCAGCGGGCGATTGAAGCAGGCGATAGTGAAACCGGCATCACTATTATGCAAATGGATGTGGGGTTGGATACCGGCGATATGCTGATCAAGGCAAGTTGCCCGATATTACCCGAAGATACCGGCGGAAGCCTGCACGATAAGCTCATCAATTGTGGTGCACCCGCACTCCTGGAAGCCCTTCGGCAGATTGCATCGGGCACGACCACTGCGGAAAAACAGGACGATAGCCAATCCAACTATGCACCAAAACTCAGCAAGGAAGAGGCGGCGCTTGACTGGCAATTATCCGCACAGGAGCTGGAGCGCAAGGTGCGTGCTTTTAACCCTTTCCCGGTGGCACACACCAAACCGGCAGGCGTGGATGACGACCAACGTATCCGTGTCTGGAGCGCACAAGCGTCTGGCAAAACTGTAGATGCTACCCCCGGCAGCATCACCAAAATCAGTAATGAAGGAGTATGGATCGCCTGTAAAGAGGGGCAACTTATCCTTGAACAACTGCAATTTCCAGGCAAAAAAGCGATGAACATCGGCGAAATACTACGCGGCCATCCGGACTTGTTTAAAGTTGGCGACCAACTGGAGCAGCCAGGATGTTAAGCGTACGCGCTGCCGCCGCGCAGGTAATAACCCAGATACTGGCTGCAAAAGGTTCATTATCCAGCCTGTTACCTGCCGTATCGGCCAAAATTGCCGAAAATGACCGCGCGTTGCTGCAAGAACTCTGCTTTGGCACCTGCCGGTTTTATCCCCAGCTCCAGGCCTATACCGAGTGTTTACTGGATAAACCCCTGCGCGCCAAAGATGGCGATGTGCAAGCGTTACTGCTGCTCGGACTTTATCAGTTACTACATACCCGCATCCCCGACCACGCCGCCATAGGCGAAACTGTAGAAGTAACCCGCCATATCAAAAAACCCTGGGCGACCAAACTGGTCAATGGCGTATTGCGCAGTTTCCAGCGCGACAACGTCAGGATTAATGAATTTCTTAGCCAAAACCGCGCATTTCAAAGTAATCATCCCGCCTGGATGGAAGCGATGATCAGCAAATGCTGGCCCGACCAGTTTGATGAATTGATTGCCGCCAACAACCAGCACCCACCTTTCACCCTGCGCCTTAATACGTACATGATCAGCCGCGAGCAGTATCTCGACCTGTTAAATGAAGCTGGAATTGATGCCAACCCCACTCGATTCAGCCCCTATGGCATCACCCTTGCGCAGGCTTGCGACCCGCGCAAACTGCCCCATTTCGCCGAAGGCTGGCTGAGCGTGCAGGATGAAGCGGCACAATTGAGTGGCGATCTTCTGGATTTATCGCCCAACTTGCAGGTATTGGATGCCTGTAGCGCACCCGGTGGAAAAACCGGACACCTGCTGGAACTAGAACCCAGCCTGCAAGTTACCGCGCTGGATGCCGACGAGCGGCGCTTGGTTCGCGTGCGCGAAAACCTCGCCCGGCTGGGAGTTTCTGCCGAAGTCGTGTGTGGTGATGGCACCCAGCCAAGCGGTTGGTGGAAGGGCGAGCTTTTCGATCGAATCCTGTTGGATGCGCCCTGCTCGGCGACCGGCATTATCCGCCGCCACCCGGACATCAAGGTATTGCGCACCCCCGAGGAGCTGGACAGGCTCGGCGAATTGCAGCAGCAACTGCTGAAAAGCCTGTGGCCACTCCTGAAACCGGGCGGCATCCTGCTCTATGCCACCTGTTCAATTATGCCCAAGGAAAATACGCGGATTATCGAAGCCTTCCTGACACGCCAGAAGGATGCCAGCTGCGATCAGTTGGATGTGGATTGGGGCTTACCCCAACCCCAAGGCAGGCAACTTTTACCGCAATTGGACGGGCACGACGGTTTTTACTATGCAAGATTGCGCAAGGCCAACTAATCCAAAAATCAGGCATTTGGCCGAAGATAACGGCAATTTGCGCTTTTAAGCACTAGTCTTAACAACGAACAAGCAAGCGATCTACAACAGGCGGACTATGAAAATAATTATCCTCGGCGCAGGCCAGGTTGGCGGTAGCCTCGCGGAACACCTGGCGAATGAAGCCAATGACATCACCGTGGTCGATACCGACGAAACGCGCTTGCGCGAGCTGCGCGACCGGCTCGATATCAGCGTGGTCTCGGGCGAAGCCTCCCATCCTGATGTGCTGGCGCAGGCCGGTGCGGAAGACGCCGATATGCTGGTGGCGGTCACCAGCGACGACGAAATCAATATGATCGCCTGCACCGTGGCCGAAAACCTGTTCCACACCCCCACCAAAATCGCGCGGGTGCGGGCGACCTCCTACCTCACCCACCAGCAACTCTTTGAAACCGGCGCTATCCCGATTGATGTACTGATCAGCCCGGAGCAATTGGTGTCGGAGTACGTTTATCGCCTGATTGAACAACCCGGTGCCCTGCAGGTACTGGATTTCGCCGATGGGAAGGTGCAGTTGGTGGCGGTAAAGGCTTATCACGGCGGCCCCCTGGTCGGCCAGGAGTTGCGCTTTTTGCGCGAGCACATGCCCTCGGTGGACACCCGGGTAGCGGCGATTTACCGACGCAATCGCGCCATAATGCCGACCGGAACCACGGTGATCGAAGCTGATGATGAGGTTTTCTTTATCGCCGACCGCGCCGATATACGCGCGGTAATGAGCGAGTTGCGCCGCCTTGAAGTTGCTTACAAACGCATCACTATCGCCGGCGGCGGCAATATCGGCCTGCGCCTCGCCAAAATGCTGGAAGGGCGCTACAACGTGCGCGTGATTGAATACAACAAGTCCCGCTGCATCCACCTGTCGGACCAACTGGAGCGGGCGATTGTGATCCAGGGCAGCGCCTCGGACAAAGACTTGCTGCTGGAAGAGAGCATCGAAGACACAGACGTTTTCCTCGCCCTCACCAACGACGACGAAGCCAATATCATGTCCTCCATGCTCGCCAAGCGGCTGGGGGCGCGCAAGGTGATGACCCTGATCAACAACCCCGCCTATGTTGATGTAGTGCAGGGCGGCGATATCGACATCGCCATCTCTCCCCAGACCACCACCATCGGCAGCCTGCTCACCCATGTGCGTCGTGGCGATATAGTGAACGTGCACTCCCTGCGTCGGGGCGCGGCTGAGGCGATTGAAATCATCGCCCATGGTGACGCCAAATCCTCCAAGGTAGTCGGCAAGGCGCTGGAGGATATAGACCTGCCGGAAGGTGCCAATATCGGTGCAATTGTGCGCCAGGGCCCGGATGGCGAGGAGGTAGTGATCGCCCACGACGACGTGGTAGTACAATCCGGCGACCATGTGATTGTGTTCCTGCTGCAGAAAAAACATATCCGCGACCTGGAAAAACTCTTCCAGGTCGGGTTCAGCTTCTTTTAAAAACCACCACAGTTAACCGCCACTTTAGGTCATAACCTAAAGTGGCGAGCATCCCCCGCCCCCTTCCCCTAGCATCCGCGGCACCGACCTTGGCAAGACCAGGCCGGTACACAACAGCACAATTCAGGGGATCATAATGACCATAACAAAACAACTCATGACCACCAGTCTCGGCCTGGCAATTAGCCTGCTCACCGCCTGCGGCGGCGGTAGTGGCGGCAAAAACCAATCCAGCAGCAGCTCCAGTAGCAGCTCAGCCATTTCCAGCTCGACCGCTTCCAGCTCCATTATTCCCAGTTCGAGCCTTGCCGCCAGCAGTTCATCCGCAGCGACCTTTAGCGGTTTACTGATTGAGGCTGAGGATTACCTGCGCTATCACGACACCACGGCGGGCAATAGCACCGGCGAGTACCGCACTGACGATGTCGATATCGAGAAAGCCACCGATACCGGCGGCGGCTACAGCATCGCTTACGCCGATGCCGGCGACTGGCTCGAATTCAGTTTGAACGTGACCCAGGCAGGCACTTTTGCGATCGAAAGCCGAGTGGCGACGGCGCAATCCGGCGGCGCCTTCTGGTATGAGTTGGACGGCGCACGTGCGGTGGATGACATCAGCGTCACCCCCACCGGCGGCTGGCAAACCTGGGCGAGCCTCAACCATTCGCTTGGCCAAGTGTCGGTCGGCAACTATGCCCTTTGCGTGCAGATGAAAAGCAGCCCCTTCAACCTGAACTGGATGAAAATCACCTCCAGTGACGGCGGCGTTGTGGCACTCAGCCAGACCCCGAAAGGCGCGGAGAGCAGCTGTATCCACCCGGTCGAACCACCGAAAGTGACGGTGCCCGCGCAGATCAAATTGAACCAACTGGGCTTCACCCCCAAGGCGGAAAAGCTGGCTGTGGTTCCCGGCGTTGAAGTCACAGGCTTCAGCATTGTGAAAGCAGGTACCAGCGAAGAGGTGATGACAGGCACACTGGGCGAAGCGGCAGTTTGGGAACCTTCGTTTGAGTCGGTCAAACTGGCGGATTTCTCCAGCCTGACCACCCCGGGCAGTTACGAGTTGAAAGTTGCTGGCGTAGCAGAATCCGCCCCGTTCAGTATTGCAACCAACGCCTATCAGGCGGTCAGCGCCGCGGCGCTCAAGGCGTTTTACTTTAACCGCGCCAGTACCGCGTTACTGGAAACCCACGCCGGAATTTACCAACGCGCTGCTGGCCACCCCGACACCAACATCTTTATCCACGCCTCAGCCGCCGATGCCACACGCCCGGAAGGTACAGTCGTAAGTGCTCCCAAAGGCTGGTATGACGCAGGCGATTACAACAAATACGTCGTCAACTCGGGCATCACTACTTACACACTATTGGCGGCATTCAAGCGATTTCCTGCCTATTTCACTGCACAATCAGTGAATATCCCGGAATCTGGCGATGCGGTGCCGGACATCCTCAATGAGGCTATGTGGAACCTGGAATGGATGCTGGCGATGCAGGACCCGAACGATGGCGGTGTCTACCACAAGCTCACCAGCAAAGGATTCAACGGTTTTGAAATGCCGGAAGCGGATAAATCCGAGCGCTACCTGGTGCAAAAAACCACTGCCGCGACCCTGGATTTTGCCGCTGTAATGGCCGCCGCCAGCCGCATCTATGCCGATTATGAAACCCAATTCCCCGGGCTTTCGACGAAAATGCTGGCGGCATCCAAATCCGCCTGGAATTGGGCAAAAGCCCACCCGACCGCCTATTACAACCAGCCCACTGACATCCAGACCGGCGGTTATGGCGATAACAATGTGAGCGATGAATTCTTCTGGGCAGCGGCCGAGCTATACATCAGCACCGCTGATGACAGCTATTACACGGCGATGAAACCCGCCGAAACCACTGCCGATATTCCCGGCTGGGGCGGGGTGAAGAGCCTGGGCTGGGTCTCTCTCGCGCAGAACCTGGATTCACTCACCGCTGCGGCAGACAAAACCCTGGTCAAAACCCGCCTTGATGAGGTCGCCGCTGGCATAGTCACCAAAAAAGCCCAATCCGCCTATGGCGTATCACTGGAGCAGGGCGACTTCTACTGGGGCAGTAATTCCGGGGCATTGAACCAGGCGCTGATGCTGCTCGAAGCCTATCAACTGGACACGACCAAACTCGCCTATCGCCAGGCCGCACAGGCGCTGTTTGACTATGTGCTCGGACGCAATGCGACTGACTATTCATTTGTGACCGGCTATGGCAGCAAGACGCCACTGAATATCCACCACCGCCCATCCGGTGGCGATGGCATAGCCGCGCCTATTCCAGGCTTTGTCGTCGGCGGGCCGCACCCGGATCATTCCGGTGACTGCTCCAGCTATCCGTCGCTGCTACCGGCCAAGTCCTTCGTAGATGATCAGTGCAGCTATTCCACCAACGAAATCGCCATCAACTGGAATGCGCCGCTGGTGTATGTCTCGGCGGCTTTGCAGGTACTTGCGCCTTGAACCACACCGGTCGCGTCATCGCTAGATGAATGGCGGCCGGATGCTCCCAAGTAGCGGGGAATCGCTTATGATGCGGTTCCCCGATATTCCCAATGTGTAAGGAGCATCCGATGGCAAATATTAAGACCCAACTCGTTGTACTCGGCAGTGGCCCCGGCGGTTACTCCGCCGCCTTCCGCGCCGCCGATCTCGGCCTCGACGTCACCCTGGTCGAACGCTATTCCGACCTTGGCGGTGTATGCCTGAATGTAGGCTGCATCCCTTCCAAGGCGCTCTTGCATGTCGCTGAAGTGATTAATGAGGCCCAGCATGCCGACGACCTCGGCCTCAGCTTCGGAGCAGTCACACACGACCTCGACAAGGTGCGCAGCTATAAAGCATCAGTAGTCAGCAAGTTAGTTTCGGGTGTTGGCGCTATGGCCAAAGGCCGCAAGGTGCGAGTAGTGACGGGGTATGGCAAATTTGTAAGTAATCACCAACTGGCAGTGGAAGCAGGTGCAGAAACTACCCTGATCGACTTTGACAACGCCATTATCGCCGCCGGTTCACGCAGTGTGAAACTGCCCTTTATCCCCGAAGATCCCCGTATTTTTGATTCCACCGGCGCCCTTGAATTGCGCTCGGTGCCAGCGCGCCTGCTGGTGATTGGCGGCGGGATTATCGGCCTCGAAATGGCGACCGTATACGAAGCCCTCGGCAGTAAAGTCACCGTTGTGGAGTTCGCTGACCAGCTTGTGCCAGCAGCCGATAAAGATCTCGTCGCCGTCTACAGCAAGTTCAACAAAGACCGTTTTGAAGTGCTGCTCTCCACCAAAGTGGAGGCGGTGAATGCCAAACCCGAGGCACTTGAAGTGAGCTTCAGCGGTGCCCAGGCACCGGCAGAGGCACGCCAGTTTGATGCCGTATTGGTTGCTGTAGGCCGTGTGCCCAACGGGAAATTAATCGATGCGGAAAAAGCCGGTGTGAATGTCGACGAGCGGGGTTTTATCCCCGTCAATAACCACCTGCAAACCAATGTGCCGCATATCTACGCGATTGGCGATATCGTCGGCCAGCCGATGCTCGCCCACAAAGCGACCCATGAGGGCCACGCTGCTGCCGAAGGTGTTGCCGGTCACCCCCATGCATTTGAGCCTATGGCAATCCCCTCCATCGCCTACACCAGCCCGGAAATCGCCTGGGTTGGCCTGACCGAAAAAGAAGCCAAGCAAAAAGGCCTGGACTACAAAACCGCCGTATTCCCCTGGAGTGCCAGCGGCCGCGCCATTGCAGCTAACCGTAGCGAAGGCAAGACCAAGCTGATTTATGACGCCAAGACAGATCGATTGCTCGGCGCCGGCCTCGTTGGTGTACATGCCGGTGAACTGCTGGGCGAACTCACCCTGGCGCTGGAGTTCGGGGCCAGCGTGGAGGATATCGCCCTCACCATCCACGCCCATCCAACCCTACATGAATCAGTTGGGCTGGCGGCGGAACTGGGCGCAGGTACGATTACCGACCTACCCAATCCCAAAGCCAAACTGAGAAGCTGAGGCGTTACCATCAAAAAAACAAAAGGGCGATCAATTGATCGCCCTTTTTCTGGATTAGCTGCATCACTCGATAACAGCATTACACGATTAGCTACATCACCCTCGATTAACTTCTACTACTTATTTATGCACGGCGACGCAAGCGACGCAGGCTGGTCATCACCAGGCCCAGGCCACAACCCAATGCACCCAAGAGGCCTAACAGTGGAGTCCATGATGCGGTTGACGGCATTTCTGGCGGCACTTCCTGGGCTATCTCGATCGCAGCATCGGCAGCGGCCAGGTCAGAGATCAATGAAAAACGATCCGGCGGCAGGTAAATGGTCAACTGGGTATCGCGTTGTACGCGGTGCAGCAATGTTTCTTTGCCATTGACCGTGATTTTGTAATCATTCGGCAACTCTTTGGATTCAAAGGTTTTGCCGTAGCTGCCATCCGCATGTTTGAACTTAATGCGGGCCTTACCTTCTGTCATCCTGACAAATTTGCCTTGCACTTCGACATACTGCTTGCCATCACGCTCAACAACGGCCTGACACAAATCACTGACATTTGGATACTGTGCCAATACTGCCGGGCTCCAAACAACTTCTGAACACTCCACAGCCCATAGCGCGGGACTCGCCATAAGTGCGGCACCTACTACAGCGGACTTCAATAACGATGATGTTGCCATAAATCACTCCTTAGGTTTTGGTGCAGAGATGTCTTCGGTAGCCGTAACAATGTACCGCTGCGGCGCACTTCCGACGTGATAAAAGGGGTAGCAGGTGACCAGCGTCAGTTTGGAGCTGCTTGATGGTTCAAGCACACTGGTATCGGATGGATCAATAATCTGGATATTCGACAACGTAAAATGGCGGGTGCCATCGAGGGTTTGCAAGGTCATCTTCTGACCGCGCTTGGCATCCTTGAGTGCGCGAAAAAAGCTGTCCCTGTGCGCCGCGATTCCTATATTGCCGCGTCCATCCAGGGGGGCCGTTTCCTCTATCCAACCAGCGCCACGGTTCAAATTGAAATCAGAGGCACCGGGGTAAACAGGCACCAGGATCTTTAGCTCATCGATACGCAGGACTGCAAGCGGGGTTTCTTTATCGTTTTTGCGGATGTCGGCAAATTGGGCGATGCGTTTTTTGCTCCACAGGCTCTGGTCAACCGCCTGTAACTCGCCGTTATCCACCAGACCGGGAGAAGAAGGGGCAGGCGCTGCGCCGGTGGCGGGAACATCCCCAGCGGCAGCCAGTGCAAATGCTTGCAAACCGGCTTCCGACGCCGAAGCTTCATGGATTTTAGCTAGCAAGGCATAGCCAAGCAGCGCCAATCCCAAACCCCAGCATAAGAGTTCGAAGCCGCGATAAAGCAGCGAGACAGGTCGCCCCCCAGGGGCAGGCTTGGCATCTAAACAATTATTATCCATGGCAGAGAAGCCCACTCAAAAAGCCACATTATTGTCGTCAATTGCCATAAACCTTAGCACAACCTGTGATTACCAATTGCACAAACTGTATTTTTATTAAAAAAACTGGCGCAAAAACAATCCTTTTGGCATCTTAATATTCATAAAGAAAGAAACGGCAGTTGGCGTGAAAATCTTTTTATTTACCAGAGGGGACAACCCTCTCCTTTTGATTAACGCAGTAAGAGGGTTCTGGTTATTGCACAGGAAAGAATCCGGACAATAGTGATTTTGTGAAGGGATATTTGCGTGAGGGGCAATTGAGCAATGGTGCCTAGAGCACCATCACCTAGCCTCGATCAAGAATGTGCGGTAACAACACCAAATTAAGGGGATTCCATTGGCTCGTAAGTTTGGAATGATGAACCATTCCAATATAAATAGGTGTCTATGCCGGCCTCCGTTGGGATAACAATCACATCACCTTTTGTTTGCTTACTGAGTTCCGGCAGATCCAACTCCCCCAACGATGACTTGGATGCGATAGATATTTCTTGTGCCGCATCTGTATCCAAAAGTGAAACATCATTTACATCATGAATCAGATATTGTTTCGAGTTGTCAAGGATAACCAGCATATTGTTATGCGACCCGCCTTTCAGCGGGGCAGATGGCGCAGCTGATTCATCATTTAATACCCAAGGGGTAATCAAAATGGTGGTCGAGGGTAAGCCCTGCATGTTTTTGGAAATAGTGACCAGCTCAACAAGATCTGGTTGTCCATTCCCATCAATATCAAATTTTTGATCTTGTGATATTGGTGTCCGTGTAGCAAACAAGGTCTTATCATCTTTTGCTGTTTGAGTATGTGTATTTTCCGTCTTAGCGCATGCATTTAAAGCAACGCAGGAAACAATCAGCGAAATTGCAAAATGTTTTTTTATCATCTTTAAATTGCCTTATCTAAAATTGGCGTTGGATCAATTAAATCTGTTCGTCTTTGATAGGGCTTATTGCCTCTTACGGTCAAAGGCCCACTAGCATTTCCGCTATATAGCTCAAGATGCAACATAGACATATTTAATCCCTTGAGTTCACCCACATACCCTATAAGCTGTCCTTTTTTTACTTTTGAGCCCTTCTTTATTCCAGTGGCAGACTTACTAATTTCGCCATATCGTGCAATAAAGTCAGAGTGCTTTATTTCGAGAGCATAGGTTCCCAGATAAAACGCATAAAAATTAGTTACTTCACCATCATCCATAGCATAAACGGGAGTTCCTATTGGGGCATACAAATCACAGCCTGCATGTTTTCTCCCCTTCGCTCTATTACTGCCAAACTTACGCATTCCTGTTTTGTAATTGGATGGCGATCTTGTCTTCAAGGGAAACTTAATCCTTCCAGATATACTTAACTCTTCCGTCGAAGGTTTGTTGTTTGCTACATACTTTTGATTAAGTAATTGAATAGTTTTGCCGCCTGGATCTATACGTCCATCAGGCTTAGCCATCTTGACTACATTTCGCTGAAAAAGCTCTATTGCCTCAACGGTTTTTTTACCTGCCTTACCATCCGGGTTGAGCAAATCCAATGGCTTTAGTAAATGTAAACATCCATTAATGAGAGTCTGTACAGTCACTACATCTTTAAAATTATTTTTACTATCTTTTCCAACCGATGAGGTAATTGATTCCATTTAAAACTCCTTTGTAAATTTAATTAAATCCGACTTAAAATTTTCCTAACAAACTCTCAACATATCTGACATCCAGATTCCATCGAATATATACCCCCTAAATCGATAGAGAGATTCAAACCAAATACACCCTATCAAATGAGAAGGAGACAATCCGAAATACAGGTCAATCTTTTTGATTTGGGCAATTAAATAACCATCACCCCATCAGCTTCAATCAACGAAGCGCGCGGCAATTGATTGATACCGACGGCAGCGCGTGCCGGGTATGGTTGTTGGAAATACTGCCCCATCACTTCATTCACAATCGGGAAGTTGGCCAGATCGGTCAGGTAGATGTTGAGCTTGACGATATCCTTCAAACCGCCACCTGCCGCCTCGCAAACAGCCGCGAGATTTTTGAATACCTGATGCGCTTGCGCCGCAAAATCGCCTTCGACCAATTGCATGGTTTTAGGATCGAGCGGAATTTGCCCCGAGAGATAAACCGTGTGGTTGACCTTCACGGCCTGGGAGTAGGTGCCTATGGCGGCGGGGGCGTTGTCGCTGTGGATAATGGCTTTATTGGTCATGGCATAACCTTTATAAAAGTTTTTCAAGGAAAAAAGGGAAGAGCGAGAGTATAGAGGATTCTTGCTAGTTTTTACTGCGGTTCACGCGGATCACAAAACTCAGGTTGCGGATGCGGCGCATGATATTGGCGAGGTGGATACGGTTGTGCACGCCGATACACAGGTGGATCACGCTGTTGTGGGCATCGCGCTCATGCACGTTGATGTGCTCGATACTCGCACCCTGCTCGGTAATCCGCGTGGCGAGGGTAGCGATAATCCCTCGGTCGCTCTCTACCTCGACGCGAACATCCACCAGGAACTCGCCGCTCACAGTCGCGGCCCAATTGACCTGGCTGACTTTGTCGGGATAGCTGCGGATCTCGGCGATATTGCGGCAGGTGTCCTGGTGGATCACCAAGCCTTTGCCGGAGCTGACGTGACCGATAATCGGGTCGCCGGGAATCGGGCGGCAACAGCGGGCAAAACTGATCATCATACCTTCGGCGGAATCGATGGTGATTGCCGAATTCAGCGCACCGGCACGCGCTTTCAATTCGGCATCCGGCTGCAGCAACTTCACCAGCGAATAGACCACTTTATTGCCGAGGCCAATCTCTTCGTAGAGCTTCTCCATGGACTCCACTTGCGCGCCGTGCAGCAGCTTGTGTTGCTGCTCTTCTGCGATGTGTTCCAGGTCGATATGAATCTCGGTCAAGGCGCGGCTGAGCATGCGCTTACCGAGGGTGACCGACTGGTGATGGCGCTGGTGTTTCAGGTAATGGCGGATCGCCGAACGCGCCTTGGCCGATACCGCAAAATTGAGCCAGTTGGGATTCGGCTGGGCGCCCTGGGCGGTGATGATCGCCACCTTCTGGCCGCTGAGCAGCGGCTGCGACAGCGGTGCCATACGCTCGTTGATCCGGCAGGCGACGCAGGTATTACCCACATCGGTATGTACGGCATAGGCAAAATCGACCGGTGTGGCGCCGGTGGGCAATTCGACAATCTTGCCTTTGGGTGTGAATACGTAAACTTCGTCGGGGAAGAGGTCGATTTTGACGTTTTCGATAAACTCGAGCGAGTTGCCCGCATTGCGTTGCATTTCCAGCAGGCCTTGCACCCATTGGCGCGCGCGGCTGTGGCTGGCATTGATCGGCTCGCCACTGTTGGACTTGTAGAGGAAATGCGCGGCGATACCGCTATTGGCCATTTCATCCATTTCCTTGGTGCGGATTTGCACTTCAATCGGCACCCCATGCATTCCCACCAGCACGGTATGCAGCGACTGGTAACCGTTGGTTTTGGGGATGGCGATGTAATCCTTGAACTCGCTGGTCACGGGTTTGTAGAGGTTATGCACTACGCCAAGTACGCGGTAACAAGTGTCCACTGTATCCACCACTATGCGGAAAGCGTAGACATCCATAATTTCTTTGAAGAACTTTTTCTTCAGGCGCATTTTTTCGTAGATGCTGAATAAATGCTTTTCGCGGCCGATCACAATCGAATTGATATTTTCTTTCAGCAGGCGTTTTTCAAACGAGGCCTGGATCTGCTCCACCAATTCCTTGCGGTTGCCGCGCGCGGTTTTGAGCGCGGCTTGCAAGCGGGTCGCACGCAGGGGATACATGCAGTAGAAACTGCGGTCTTCCAGTTCCAGGCGCACTTCGTTCATGCCAAGCCGGTGGGCAATCGGCGCGTAGATTTCGAGTGTCTCTTTGGCGATGCGGCGTTTTTTGTCGGGCGGCATGGCGCCAAGGGTGCGCATGTTGTGCAGGCGGTCGGCGAGTTTGACCAGGATTACGCGCAGGTCATTGGCCATAGCCAGCGCCATCTTCTGGAAGTTTTCTGCCTGCTTTTCCGCGTGGGATTCAAACTCGATCTGGGTCAGTTTGCTCACGCCATCCACCAGATCCGCCACTGAATCACCAAACTGCCCGGCAATGGCTTTTTTGCTAATGCCCGTATCTTCAATGACATCGTGCAACATGGCTGCCATCAGGCTTTGATGGTCCATATGCATGGTCGCGAGGATATCGGCAACGGCGAGGGGATGGGTGATATAGGCTTCGCCGCTGCGGCGCTTTTGGCCGTCGTGGGCTTGTTCGGCGTAGAAGTAGGCGCGCTTCACCAAATTAATTTGGGAAGGTTCCAGATAAGACGAAAGCCGGTGGCTCAATGCCTCTATGGTTTGCACGCCCTTCTCCAGACCAGATGCCAGACAACCTCTGCGGTAAACCTGCTGTCGCGGAGGACCGCAGGTTGCGGCATCTTAAAAATCTACTTAGATATCGTTTTCGTACACACGCTCTGGCTTGGGTTGGGGCAGGGTATCTTTTTCCAACAGGATGCTGGCATCGATAAAACCTTCTTCGATCTCGCGCAGGGCGATAACGGTAGGCTTATCATTTTCTGGCGCTACATGTGGATCTTTACCACCAATTGCCAGTTGACGCGCGCGCTTGCTGCCAACCATTACCAATTCGAAACGGTTATCAACGTGATCCAAACAATCTTCAACGGTAATACGTGCCATAACTTTGTGCTCTATCAAAACGCTTGGGGGGAAAAATGCAGTCGGGCTGCAATCCGGCCGGCTATTATGCGGCTATGTGCCCTCAGCAGCAACTATTGGCACTATCTATGCCAACCGCACATGACCAAATTTAAGCCAATAAGTCTTTCAGCAGTTGCGTGTGGCGCTCCGCTTGCCGGGCAAGGCGGATATGCTGGCTGGTAATCAGCGCCTGGAATTGCGCCAAAGCTACGGTGAAATCATCGTTGATGATCAGGTAATCGGCCTCGACATAGTGGGACATTTCGCTAATCGCCTCGCTCATGCGCGCTTCAATCACCGCAACATCGTCTTGGCCACGACCAGTTAAACGCTGGCGCAAGCACGCCAATGAGGGCGGCAGGATAAACAGGCTCACCGTATCCGGCATCAACTTGCGCACTTGCTCTGCACCCTGCCAATCAATCTCCAGAATCACATCTATGCCCTGTTTGAGGGTATCGACCACCCACTGCTGGGAGGTACCGTAAAGATTGCTAAACACCCGCGCATGTTCAAGGAAGGCGCCCTGCTCCAGCATGGATTCAAAGGTCGCATGATCGATAAAGTGGTAATTCACTCCATCCACTTCACCGGGACGCATAGCGCGGGTGGTATGGGAGATGGAGACGCAAACTTCCGGGTTGGATTTCACCAACGCACTGACCAGACTGGTTTTGCCCGCGCCCGAGGGCGCCGAAACGGTATAGAGGGTGCCAAGATTAGCCATGAAAGAACCTTAATCAGCAGAAAAATAGGGGCCGGTAACAACGGGATGGGAGAAATTATGGCACAGCTTGCCGCAACTCACAGCCAAGGCTGAACAGAGCCTTGGGGCAAAGGCGTCCATGAGTCGTAAAACCGACATCGCAACAGCAATCAAACTGTCGATAAGTATGTCATAGTAAGCCACTTCATCGACCAGCTCCGAGCCCTCCATGTTGCGCCAACTCCTCTCCATTACCCAAACTGCCGAACGCCTGCGTGTGCGCCCTGAGTATGTACGCGAGCTGGTGGCCAAAAACCGGTTGAGTTTTACCCACGGCGAACAACTGGATGCGGCGCAAGTGGAACAGCTAGCACGTCTGATGGAAAAGTTGCGCAAGAATGGCATCGCGACCTTGGTTGAGATTACCGCGCAGGGCGATAAGATCGAGGACTGATTCCGCACCTACATAATGATGTAGATTTTTATGGATACCCGCGTGCGCGGGTATGACCTTTTCAGACCTGACGGGTGACCCTACCGATGTGTGGATACCCGCGTTCGCGGGTATGACGATAAAGGTATCCCTACAATTCCCCGCTTTTTTTACAGTCCCTGCAACTTCGCATATTGCATCACCAGGCGTTTAATACCGGCCTCGGCAAATTTCACCTGAATCACCGCATTTGGCCCTGTGCCTTCAAATTGTAAAATCACACCTTCACCAAACATGGCATGATTGACGCGTTGGCCGAGGCGGAAGCCGGTGCTTTCGCCGGTTTCGTACATAGGCTCGCGCGATGAAGGTTTAGTGAGCGGGCGATTGAAACTGACCGGGCGGGTGACGGCGGTTTTTAAACGCACCTCTTCAATGCAGTCCACCGGAATTTCTTTTACAAAACGCGATACCACATTGAAAGTTTCCGTGCCGTACAAGCGACGGGTTTCGGCGTAGCTGATAAATAATTTTTCCATCGCGCGGGTGATGCCCACGTAACACAGGCGGCGCTCCTCTTCCAAACGGTCGGGGTCATCCATCGACATTTTATTCGGGAACAATCCCTCTTCGACACCGGCCATAAAGACCAGCGGGAATTCCAAACCTTTGGCCGAGTGCAGGGTCATCAGTTGTACCGCATCTTCAAATTCATCGGCCTGGTTTTCACCGGCATCAAGCGCGGCGGTATCCAAAAATTGTTGCAGCGGGGTGAGTTCTTCTTCACCTTCATCATCTGCATCAAATGCGCGACAAGCAGTAATTAATTCTTGCAGGTTTTCGCCACGCGCCTGGCCTTTTTCCCCTTTTTCGTTTTGATGGAATACTAGCAGGCCGGTATCTTCGATTACCTTTTTGGCAATTTCATCGAGCGCGAGCGTTTCGCCGTGATCGTCAAATGCGTGCGCATCCTGCGCGAGTTTTTCAATCAAAGTTAAAAAGGATTGCACTGCATTGCCGGCGCGCGCGGCAAATACGCGCTTGCCCAGCATTTGTTCCGCCGCCGCCCACAAAGAGCAGCCCTGTTCGCGCGCGAACAAGCGAATATCATCAACCGTTTTACCGCCGATGCCGCGTGTGGGGGTATTAATCACGCGCTCAAAACCGGCGTCATCGTGGCGATTGCTGATCAAACGCATGTAGGCGATGGCATTTTTAATTTCGAGGCGATCATAGAAACGCTGGCCGCCGTAAATGCGATAGGGAATTGCCTCGCGCAGCAGCGCCTCTTCCAATACCCGCGACTGGGCGTTGGAGCGATACAAAATTGCGATGGTGTTTTTCGCGTGGCCTTTGCGCGCCCAGTCCTGGATGCGCTCGACAATAAAGCGCGCCTCATCCTGTTCGTTGTAGGCGGCGTAGAGTGAAATCGGATCGCCCTTGCCGCCTTCCGTCCACAACTCTTTGCCGAGGCGACCGTAATTGTGTTTGATCACCGCATTGGCGGCATTGAGGATATTGCCAGTGGAGCGGTAATTTTGTTCGAGGCGATACACCTGGGTGTTAGAAAAATCCTGCGAGAAACGCTGGATATTTTCAATTTTTGCCCCGCGCCAACCGTAAATGGATTGGTCGTCATCACCCACTGCACTCACGCAGGCAGTTTTACCGGCGAGCACGCGCAACCAGGCGTATTGCACGCTGTTGGTATCCTGGAATTCATCGACCAGTACAAATGGGAAACGCTGCTGATAGTGTTCAAGGATGTGCGGTTTGTGCAACCAGAGTTCGTGGGCACGCAATAGAATTTCCGCGAAATCCACCATCCCACCGCGCTGGCAATCGTCTTCATAGGCGCGATAAATCTGCAACATGGTGCGCACAAACGGGTCGCCCGTATCCTGGATATGCTGCGGGCGCAGGCCTTCATCTTTTTGGCCGTTGATATACCACTGCGCCTGTTTGTGCGGCCATTTGTTCTCGTCGATATTCAGCGTTTGGTAGACGCGCTTGATCAGGCGCAACTGGTCGTCGCTGTCGAGGATCTGGAAATTCTGCGGCAGTTTTGCATCCTGCCAATGGGCTTTGAGCAGGCGATGTGCAAGGCCGTGGAAAGTGCCTACCCACATGGCGCGGCTGTTGATCGATTGCCCGTTCTGATGGAAAAGTTCGTCCAGCCGCGCGCGCATTTCGCGTGCGGCTTTGTTGGTAAAGGTCACCGCCATAATCGAATAGGGCGACACCCTTTCCACCTGGATCAGCCAGGCGATGCGGTGTACGAGCACGCGGGTTTTACCGCTGCCAGCACCGGCGAGAATCAGTTGGTTGCATGCCGGTGCCGCAACGGCATCGCGCTGGGCGTTGTTGAGCGAATCTAACAGGAGGGAGACATCCATAACCAAGGCCAATAAAAAAGAGTGGGGCAATTTTACTGGCTAGATATACATATGGCCATCTTTGTTTTTAGTGGCTGGGGCCAGCGGGGCATACTGCCCTTATTTGGTGTTAAACCCTTTAGCGCGCACCAGCAAAATCGCGAGGAGCGCACTGATCAATACCAGCAGGGGTATTGAATTGGGCATGGTGTTCGCGCGGTGAGCCTGGTCAACATGGAAAGTGACGAGTTCAGCATTGATGGGGGCAGCAGGGATGGAATCTGTCACTACATAATCCGGCGTTTGGTTGATCATACTTTCAATTGGTGCACAGCCGCCGCCCGAGAGCAACTCCACTCCCAGGTTGCTGGTGCAATCAAGCAGTGATGCATTGGCGGCCATTGTGGTTCCCAGGATTATGCCGAGGAGCGCAAATTTGATGCTGGCCATGCTGTAGCGATGAGTCATATCCTTTTCTCACAGGGGGGTAATGGTTATTGAGGTAACTGTGACTCTAGCAGCAAACATTCACGATTCAAGCAGGTCTATTTTTGCTATTTATGCGCCATTTTTTACCTATGAGAAGGTTTAGGCGACAAGCCATTGATTTTACTGGGGCTTGTGCCGACGCCAAAAATCACAGCTTGCAGGGAGTTATAAGAGCAGTATCAGAAAGGAAAAAATGATCCAGGAAGATCCTGTTTACGCAGCAGGGCGGCGATGTCCATGCTCAGGGCAACCCCGGCATGCACCATCACGCCACCCCAGATGGAGCGCGATTGCAGCGCCAGTATGCCGAGGAAGAGACCAAACAAAATGGCGCCCGTCGCCTCCAGTGCCAGCTTGGGCAAATGGATCATCATGTAGGGCACACACATTACCCAGATGGCATTAGCACCTATAGCCGGACGCAAGGCGTTGAGCATAAAGCCGCGGAAGAAAAATTCGAGAAACACGAACTGGCTCATGTAGAGCAGTTCCCACAGCAGGAAATCCAGCCAACTGCGCCCCGCCTGACGATAGAAAGGATAGTGGTTGACAAAATCCTCGCCAAAACTGACCAGCACCACAAACACCAGAATCGGGCTGAGCAGCAATAAATAGCCCCGCCAATGCTCGCCAACCTGGTTCCACCGCCAGCCAAAATCCAGTATGGATTGCTTGAAGCCAACGCGGATTACCAGCCAGGGCAACACAATAAACGCCAGCAGATGGCACAGCGTCCACCAGAAATAGCCGCAGAGATCCAGCCAGCCACTGGTTTCCAGGCGCGGCAAATAACTGGGATCCAGCCAGTCCAATAGTGCATGGAGATTATTGGAGAACTTGGCGTAATGGAGGATCAATAAACTGACCGACACGCTGGCCATCACCCAGATTACCCGGCGCAGGGCCGTGCGGCGCTCCAGCGTGTAAGAGGGCACCGCGCTGTCGATTTCATCGAGCGCGCGCAAAATCTCGCGCGGATGCAGGGCGGCGAGGTTCATGACTACTTTTTCTTCTTCGCCGCTTCGCGCGCGGCGGCTTGGGCGTGCTGGTAGCTATCGAGGAATTTGAAGATCACACCGCTGGCGAGGCGGGATTCGGAATTGGTCAAAAACACCATGCCAATCTGCAAGTCGCGGTTGAATACCATCTCGGTGCGAAAGCCCTTTACCCAGCCGCCGTGGTGGACAAAGTTTTTATCGCGCCCGTAATCAAACACCCGCCAGCCCATGCCGTAGGCAGTATTGGTGGCCAACTTATGGGCGCCGTAATAATTTTGCGCCGGGGTATTTTTGGTCACGCGCGATTGGATGGGGTTGAGTACAGCGAAGGGCAGGACATCCTGGCGCTTGCCCATTTGCGCGAGCAAAAAACGCGACATATCCACAATGCTGGCGTTCACCCCCGCCGCTGGCGCGACGCGATACCAGTTGGCGTTGACCGAAGTGGGGATCCAGCGCTTGCCGTTGGAGATGTGCGGCGCGGCGCGGTTGGGTGAGGCGTTGTAATTGGCGAGGCCATAGGAGGCGCTGCGCATGCCGAGTGGATCGAGGATTTTCTGCTCCGCATACTGCTCAAAACTCATGCCGGACTTTTTCTTGATCATATCGCCCGAGAGGCTGTAGGTCACGTTCTGGTAAGCAAAACATTTGCCCGGCGCGCAGGCAAAATTCACATAGCGCAGGCGATTGACCATATCGGCGTAACTCATGTTTTCGTCGATATAGTGAGTGTAAGTATGGCGTGGCAAACCGGATGATTGCGACAGCGCATGGCGTAGGGTGAGCTGCTTGCCATAGGCTTTATTTTTAAAGGCAACATCGGGCAACACCGAGCTGATGGTGGTATCCCAGCTGATTTTGCCCTCGTTCACCAGCACGCTGGCGGCGGTGGCGGCGAAGGATTTGGACAGCGAGGCGAGGCGGAAAACCGTATCCGGCGTGACTGACTCACGCGTACCGGCGCGACGTACACCGTAACCGTTCAAGGATTTGATCTGCCCGCCCGAGACAATCACTACCGCAACACCCGGGACAAAGGGTGCGACTTTTTGGGCGATATAGTCTTCAAACTCGGGCACAAAAGCCTCGGGGTGGCCGACCGGATAGCGCGGCGCTTTGATCGGCGCAGTGGTCACCAGGGGAATAGCTGAAGGATTGGTTTGTGCTTGTTCCGCGTCCTGCTCCACCGCTTGCGCAGCCGGAGCACTGGCGGCGACAGTGGGATCAGCCACTGGTGCTGGTTCAGGCGCGAGCGAACTTGCAGCCGCCGAACTAACAATCGCCACTGATTCCAGCGCAGGGGCAGAGGGCGCAAGCACCGCCGCCGTTGCGGGCACAGCAGCAACGGCCGCCGAGGCATCAGGCACAGGAGATTGGGTAAATGCCATGGGTTGGACGGCATTGGCAGCGGCGAGATCCGGCGACGTAGCCGCAGCACTGGCAGCAACACTGCTCGACTGCTGGAACGGCAGGGCGATCGGCACAGTCACCCGCTTTTCACCGGTCGCCAATACCAGCGGTGCCACCAGCACCAGGCCCAGGGTTGCTACTGTCACGTACAGCCGTGCATACCGCGTATTACTTATTATTGATCGCATAACCAAACAGCTAACTCGTTAAGGGCCATCTAACAATGGCCGTAAAAAATGGGGGTAATGCAACAATGCGATCACAAGATCTTTTTACCGGCAAATACAAGAACACCTCCTTTGCAGGATCGCCCGGCGGGCAATAGAGCAACAAGTGGCGTTATCTTTCCTTTGAGGGTACCGCTTTCCGTTGACAATCCGGGCGCTTTACCAGGCGCGGCAGGATATACAAATCCAGCACGGGAATTACAGGGTTTTAATGTACTCCACCAAATCCCAGCGTTCGACATCGGTCAGCGGCTCCGGTTCCTCGCCGTTGATAGCGGGCGCATGGACAGTACCGTACTCATGACCGCTATTAAAATCACCGCGTTTGTCCGCCGAGAAAACAAACCCTTCATAGCCTTCCGTACGCATACCGACTTTGACCGGATCAAACTCGCGGCTGCCCACGTTAAATACCACCGGGCGATACCGGCCATCCTCGGGATCGCCGGCGCGTTTTACCGGCAGGAGCAAGTCGTAAATACTCGGCACCGAGCCATTGTGCAAGAAAGGCGCTGTCGCCCAAATGCCGTTTAGTGAACGCGCCTTGTAGGATAGCAGCGATTGGTAGGGCGCAACCGCGGTGTCCGGCAGATAGTTGCCGGATTTTACACTGGCTTTGATTTCATTTTCAAAGAAGGATTTACCCACCAGATACAGCCAATCGAGCGCGCGACGCGGCCACCATTTATCCGGGTCACTTCCTGCGGTCAGCTCCCCCAAGGTGGTAGCCGTCAGGATTTGCGTTACCGGCGCACGATCCTTGATCACCATAGCTCCAACCGCCTTACTCACATAGGTGTTCTTGAAATTGCCGGAATAACCCTGGTAATTAACGCTGTTTTCCGCCATCGCGCTATCAGTACCCATCACACCTACATTGATGATACTGGCGACCACTATGCGGTCCTGGTCAGTGCGGTCGATCACCTCATGGCAGGATTCGCAATACACGGCATAGAGCTTGCGGCCACGACGCACCTTGTCCTTATCAATTTTCCACTCGGGCAACCTGTCAAAGATCGCCTTGGCATTTTTTTGTTGGGGATTATCCGTCGCTTGTGTTGGCCAGACCGGCGAGGTGAGGCTGGCCAAGTGGGATTCCAGGCGCAAGAGGTTGACCACGTCAACCGAGGAGGTGAAGTCGATCTGGTAGCTTTTGCGTTCCTGTTTGCTCAGCAGCGATGGCAGACTCCAACTGCGTTTATGCGCCGTCCAATCGAGGATCGCAAATACCCCCAGCACTTCACCGATATTGCGCCCGAGCGGGCCAATACTGGCATTGGACGCCAACCCATTCCACTGCACATAATCGGATTGCACAATGTCCCACAGGTAGGGATAGCTCACTGGGGCATTAGGCTCGTTGAACACCAGGGGCTTGATGCGTTTATTCAACACCTCCTTGCTGAGCCCGGGATAGCCCGTTTCGGTGGACATCAAACGCTCGATAATCGCCGCAAATTTCAGATCCCCGATGATGGGCCCATCGATGCCTTTCAATACTTTATCGACCTGTTCCTGCGTCAGCAGGTTGGAATCTTCATCCTCGGCCCTGGTTGCCCCCAGCAGCACCTCGCGCAGTTGGCTGCTGCTGATCACATACTCCAGCACCCGGTTGTAGATGCGCCCAAAGGCATCGATGCGCGCGTAACCATCTTTAACACTGGATGCATTGATGTTGTTGTACAACTGGATTTTGCGCGTCCAGCGCTGCAAATCAGCCTGCACTTCATCCGCCCTGGAATAGCTGTTATTTAACTCCAGCACCCGGGCGACAAAACGCTGGTTTTTCTCGCTGTCAGCGCGGGTGCTCGCCAGGCTTTGTTCCAGATCGGCGAGGAAACCAACCATATCGGCCATGGCCGGCCCACCATCGATACGGATCGCTACGCCTTTATAATTCACCTGCCCGGTATGGCAGGCGGCGCAGGTCATGCCGATGTAATCCTTGCCGCGGTAGGACTCCTTCACGAAGCCCACCGGCAAACCATCCGGGTTAAAGAAAGTCGGTTTTTGCGGCAGGTAGCGGTATTTATCGATCAGGCTATTGGCGCGGAAGGGTGTGCGGGAATCGCTCTGCTCGAGCGCAATAAAAAGGTCGTAGGGCATGAGCGCCGAGCCCTGGGTGGTGGTGTAGTACCAGAGGCTGTCGTTGGCGTCCCAACCCTGGTCAAGGTAAATCGGAGTGGAATAGCTTTCACCAAATGCTCCGGCCTGCATCGCAATCGCACCGCGATCCGGGTCGTCATCCCAACTCTGGTAGAGCTTGCCTATTAGCAAACTAATGGCCATGAAAATGGCGAGGATGGACAGCAGCCAGAATAGCCGCCAAAGGTTGCGGCGCGAAAACAGGCTGCGCAAGATATTTAATGAACCCACAAGGCGCTCTCCTCTCCAGTGATCTTCCTATTAACGATCTACCTATATCACGATCTGTTTGCTAACCATTTACCCACATAAATGGCGCGATCTATTGGCAACACAGTGGCCGCCGGAATTTTTAAATCCCGGGTTTACTGCTGAATAACCTGAGGGGATAACCGGCGAACACCAGTCAAATACTGGCAAATAGGAGACATCTCACCTGCTTGCAAAAACCTGTTATTGGCGCAGATTACGCCAGTGGCACCTAAATATCCACGACTTGCAACTCGGGCGCCTTACGATTAGTGTAGCCGCGAGTTTTTATCCCACTGATTAGTTATTAATCATTTTCGAGGAAGCATCTATGAAAAAAATCCCCCTCCTGTTGGCCGCCATCGTTAGCCTGACCACTGCATGTAGCTGGGTAAAAGTGAGTGAACAAGGCAGCAATGTGGCCGTCGCCAATGCCGCCAATGTGCGCAGCTGCGATAAAGTGCGCTCGGTAAACGTGAAAGTGAAAGACAACTTCGTTGGTTCTATGAAGCGCTCACCCGAGAAAGTGGCGACTGAACTGACCAACCTGGCGCGCAACGAAGCCACCCAGTTTGGCGGTGACACCATAGTGCCAGTCAGCCTGGTGCAAGATGGCCGCCAGAGTTTTGATGTGTACAAGTGCAACTAATTTGGCTACCGGAATAGATTGGCTTGACTAGTTGAATTAATGCAGCCAACCACAGCAATCTGTGGTTGGCAAACGAGAATGGAAAGCATAAAAACAGGATATAAACGAACGCTTTATTAAAGCCCCATCTTTTCATCGAATTCAGTAAATCGCTCGCGAATGTACTGCAAAAAGATCTGTGCTGTTTTAGACATAAACTTGTTATCCGGATATACAGCAAAAACACTTCGTTCTGGCGTAATGGTATAGTCGTCAAACAAGGTGATTACACTCCCATCCCTGATATCCCCCCTTACTGCAAATTTGGGCACGCAGGAAATTCCGACACCGGCTTTGATCGCAGCAATCACTGTTTTAATATCATTAACATAAAACTTTCCCTTAGGACGGACGACTATTGTCTTTTTATCTTCTGGTTGACGAAACGACCACTCCTCAATTTCTCGACGATAAAAAATAGCCGAATGATCATTAATATCTTCGGGAACCTTGATAGCAGAACGGCTCAGAAGGTATTCCTTGCTCGCACAAGCTGATATTTTTACATCCCACAATTTACGCGCAATAAAATCCGAGTTTTTTAAAGGTCCGACACGAAAAGCAATATCAATTTGCTCGCTAATTAAATCGGTATATGTATTCTCACTTATGATTTCTATCTCGACGCCATCAAAAAGTTTCAGGAAATCAATTACCCAAACATTCAACAACTCTTGCAATAAAAAGAACGGAGCAGTAATACGTAACTTCCCGGAAACCTCCTCGTGCGAGGCCATCAATGATGAGGCGCTTTTTTTTAACAGCTGGAATGCAGGATAACTACGGTCATAAAATTCCTGCCCTAATTTGGTCACATTAAACTTTCGCGAGTTACGCTCAATTAGCTTGATTTTCAAATCCTTTTCCAACTTGCTAATTCTACGACATACTGTGCTACTGGGAATATTCAGCTTTTTAGCGGCGTTTGCAAAATTTCCCTGCTCTACAACACACACAAAAATTGATAGATCATCATAACTCCACATCTAATTTTCCTTTTCTAAATTGTATACATCAAAGCCTAATAGTTAAGGATTTTTGTTGTGTTCAAAATGTAGAAATCACTCTCCTGGCAATGCTCCAAAAACAGCAAATGCAATAGCTTATGGAGTCTTATGGCTCAGAACAAAGCATTCTACCGAAATGATATGGTGAAGTTTGTTACAGGATGTAATTGATTTATTGCAATCAATTCCGAGAAGGGACGAGGGCGTTTATCGGAACAGCCAGAAAAATGGCCTGCGATAATTCCATTTATGCACTGATGCATTGCAATTATGGTTGTTTAAAAAAAAGCGGTCAAGCGCTAGCATGCCTCAGCTTGTCAAGATGGGCATGTTAGCGCTGTAAAGAAATAACCTTCTATTTAGAAATTTTTACACAAGGAATTTGATATCTGACGCTTAAATCATTTTAAGTTTGAGATGCCAGATGGGCTGTAGTTCAGTATAGATGAACATTCCAGGCTGAACGCAGTATCGAAGAGTCTTTATATTTTCCATACAAATAGGGAAACATTGTGCAAAGTAAATTCAGCTGTTGCCTGATCGGGAGCGGTAGCCTCCTGATTCAATGCGGGACACAATTGCTTGATGCAGGACACACTATTGTTGCAATCGCAAGCACACATAAGGATGTTTTGGAATGGGCCGCAACCAACCAAATACCTTCTTGTTCCGACGAATTAACCGAATACCGGCCATTTCTGAAACAATTTCAATTTGAATATTTATTTAGCATTGTTCATCTAAATATTATTCCCGAAGATATTTTAGGCCTTGCCACACAGATGGCGATTAACTTTCACGATGGCCCACTACCTGCGTATGCCGGCATCAATGCACCATCATGGGCCATTATTAATGGTGAAGATAATCACGGTATCAGCTGGCATCAAATGCTGGCATCTGTCGACGAAGGTGATTTGCTGTACCAGGAAATTATTCCAATCGATAATGATGAGACCGCATTCACATTAAACTGGAAATGTTATCAGGCAGCGGTGGAAGGGTTTGCATCTGTTATTGAGCAAATAACCGGAACCCTCGCCCCCAAAAAGCAGGATTTGAAAAAGCGAAGCTATTTCGCAAAATATCAACGCCCTGACTATTTATCTTGCATAAATTGGAATTCACCAGCCGATGTCATTGCACGGTTTATCAGGGCAATGGATTTTGGCGGCTATGAAAATAATTTCGCGAAAGCGAAAATTTATACCAATAACAAATTCTACATTATTGACAACTTTTCCATTTCCACCAAAAAATCTATTCACCAACCAGGTATTCTAAGTTCTATCAGTGGTAATGGTATTGATATTGCCACACTTGACCTTGACATCAACTTAAAAAAAATATCCTCACTATCGGGGGAGCCTATTGAATGGAGTGAGTTCACGCAGGGCATCACCGTCGGGCAGCAGTTCTTACTGCCAAGCCAGCTCCCTCAGGAAAACTATATTGCAAGCGCGAAATCAGAAGCGTATTGGGTCAAGCAATTCTCCCTATTAAAACCTCACATCACACAGACTACAAAAGCTATTGCAAAACCAATACAGCTGGATTGGCAATGTAGCGCAGAATTATTACCTCATATCACTGCCAATCCATCGTTAGCAATTGCGTTGTTTAGTGCATTTATAACAAGCCGATTACAACAAGAACAGTATGTGCTTGGCGTACAGGTTACTGGCAAAAATAATTATTACCTTCCCACAGTGCCATTGATATGGAATGACGAAAACAACCTAACAAGCATTAACTTCCTGCAAAAAATACAAAAGAAAATCGATCTTTTACAAAAGCATAAATTTTGTGCATTAGATATCTTCAGCCGCTATCCGAAAATAGCTCCGCACAGCACTTTTGCATCAGATAGCCAATATAGTTTTCAGTACTTACAGACAAGCAACGATTTTTCCCACACCGAAACATTACCGGAAAATTCCCTTGCATTGGGGTTTAACAGTGATGTTTGGTCGTTATTTGCAGGTGCAAATATTGACCAAGACCTCATAGAGAACTTCCAACAGGAATTTAATCATTTTTCGCTTTCCCTGCTGACAACTTCCCATGACTCTATTTTGGTAAAAGCTGATATGCCTACAAAAAATGTTACGCTGCTGGACCAGCTAAACAACACTGCCAGCAAATACCCTGCCCTTAGCATCTGTGAAATTTTTCATCAGCAAGCACTCGTCACACCTGAAAATATCGCCGTAATCAACGATGGAATACAGCTGACCTATGCCCAGCTTTCAAAAGAAGTAGATGGTTTGGCATCATATCTATTAAGCAAAGGAGTCCAGCCAGGTGATCGCATTGGTGTATTACTAAATCGCTCCGTAGATCTGCTTGTTGCACTGTTGGGCACTATGCGTGCTCAGGCGACTTATGTACCGCTTGATCCGATCTATCCAGATGACCGCCTGCAACACATGATTGATGATAGCGGTTTGACCTTCCTAATAACGCATCACTCAATAGTGAATGGCGTTAACGAACAAAATATCCAGCGAGTTTATCTTGAGGAAATTCGCAAAGATCAGACCCTATTTAATAAAAATTTGAATTCCAGCTTTCCAGAGTTAACGCATAGCGCTTACATAATTTATACCTCCGGTTCTACGGGCAAACCCAAGGGCGTTGAGGTGAGCCATCGCGGGCTAACCAACTTCCTCATATCCATGGCACGCGAACCCGGAATAAAAGCCACTGATCGTTTATTGTCAGTCACCACGGTTTGTTTTGATATTGCCGCACTGGAACTTTATTTACCTTTGTTAGCGGGTGCGAGTGTAGAAATAGTATCTGCCGAAATGGCAAAAGATGGTTTTGCTTTATTCGAAAAAATGGAATCCGCCAAGACTACTATCATGCAAGCAACACCCACCACGTGGGAAATGTTGCTCGCCGCAGGCTGGAATGAAAAGTGCGGATTAAAAGCGCTGTGCGGCGGAGAACCACTGCGCAAGGAATTGGCTGTGCGCCTGCTGGAAGTGACTGATCAGCTGTGGAACATGTATGGCCCAACCGAAACCACTATTTGGTCATCCGTAAAATTGATTCGTAGTCCTGACGGCATCACGGTCGGCAAACCTATTGCCAATACCACTATGTTTGTATTGGATGAAAAATTAAATCCTGTCGCACCCGGTGAAAAAGGTGAGCTATATATTGGCGGCGATGGCCTGGCAAAAGGTTACTGGCGTCGTCCGGAGCTGACCCTGGAACGCTTTATTGAACACCCCTTGGCAAAAGGTGTTGAATCTCGCCTTTACAAAACAGGTGATGCTGCAAAATATAACAACGATATGGAAATTGTTTGCCTTGGCAGAATGGATAACCAAGTAAAGATTAACGGTTATCGAATTGAGTTAGGCGAGATAGAAGCCGCCATTGAAACAATTAGTGAAATTGAAAAGGCAGTTCTGGTGGTGCTCGACGCGGAGGGATACAAAGAACTTCACGCGTTCCTGCTCTATAAAAATAATGCAACTGCACTAGACAACCACGAACTAAACAGCCGATTAGCCAACGGTTTACCATCGTACATGTTGCCATCTGCGTTTCATCGGGTTACCGCCTTTCCATTAACATTGAACGGAAAAGTAGATCGCAACAAAATTCTGGAAAACTTTATAAAAGGAATGCCAAAAAATAGCACTGTTGATACGAAACCTATTTCAACAAATGATCATCCATCACCCGCTGTAGTCGCTGAGACGGCAGCGCAAACTGAAAATATTGATGGATTACGTGAGCTTCTTACTCGCGATTTAATTCAGCTCGTCAAGACCTTGCTAAAAATTGATGAAGTCGAGATTGGTTTGCCATTTGGAAATTACGGTTTTAACTCCCTGCGCTTCACTAAAATGAGCGCCGCATTAAAATCACTTTATAAAATAAAGATCAGTCCACCGACTTATTATGGTCACGACAGTATCGTCAATTTTGTATCCTATTTAATTCAATCTGTGCATGTTCCAGTTTTACTGCAACATTACCAAACCGAATTGGCGGCCATCCCGAACGATACAAATACATCTATAGCTGCCTCTGATGAAAGCATGCAACCTGTCAACGACGCTCGTAAAACAGATAAATCGAGTGTGGCAATTGTGGGGATGTCATTGCAAATGCCCCAGGCAGCGAATACACAAGAGTTTTGGAGCAACTTGATCGCTGGGAGGGATTGCATCACCGAAATTCCTGAGTCTCGCTGGAATTGGCGTAACACGGATTATGCTGCTGGTGAGGCCAACCCCTACAAATGGGGCGGATTTATTCCCAACATAAAAGCTTTTGATGCGCAGCTTTTTAATATTTCCCCGCGCGAAGCGTCACTAATGGATCCACAGCAGCGTTTATTTTTACAAGCATCCTACAGTGCAATTGAAGATGCCGGCTACGCTCCCGCATCATTAAGCGGAACAGATACCGGTGTATTTGTTGGTATAGTGACCTCGGACTACTGGGATTTATTACAACGCCACAACATCGCACCGGACGGCTACACAATTTCAGGCAATATCAATTGCGTCATAGCCAACCGTGTTTCTTACCATTTCAATTTAAAAGGTGCCAGCGCAGTTATAGATACCGCCTGCTCCAGCTCCTTAGTCGCCCTGCATCGAGCCGTAAAATCCATTCAATCCGGTGAATGCGAAGGCGCGTTAGTGGGCGGCGTAAATGTGATCGCCAGCCCTTACATTCACCATTCTTTTAGCAAAAATGGAATGCTTAACAAGGAAGGACGTTGCAAATCATTTGATCAGGATGCTAATGGTTATGTGCGCAGTGAAGGTGTTGTGTGTCTTTATCTGAAACCCCTGGCTGCTGCGCAACGGGATAATGACCATATTTACGGTGTTATTCTTGGCTCCGCTGAAAATCACGGCGGCCGTACCAATTCATTAAGCGCACCCAGCGGTGAAGCACAAGCCGAATTAATTATCAAAGCAGTTAACGATGCAGATATCGATGTAAATACTATCGCCTATATTGAAGCCCACGGGTCAGGAACCCCACTGGGTGACCCAATCGAAATTGATGGTATCAAACGCGCATTCAAAACATTACAAAGCAAGGCGAAAGTCGATGCACAAGAATGTGCCATTGCATCGGTAAAATCTAATATCGGACATTTGGAAGCAGCCGCTGGCTTGGCAGGTGTTGCCAAAGTACTGCTGGCTTTAAAAAATGATCGACTACCGGGCATGCCGTTATTTAACGTGCAAAACCCACATATTGATATTAGCGACACCCCATTTTCATTTATCGGAAAATCGCGCCAATGGCCAACCTTGGTTGATAACAATGGCAGTGCAATTCCACGCCGGGCTGGGGTGAGCTCTTTTGGTTTTGGTGGCGTTAATGCTCATGTCATTATTGAAGATATCTATCAACCACCCATCAATAAAAAATTGTCAGACAGCAATGTCTTTATTTTGTCAGCATTAAATGAAGAGCGCCTACATGAATATGCGTTGCAGTTTGATGAATTTTTATCCGCAAATGAACAGCTCGATTGGAACAGCCTTTGCTATACCTTGCAGGTAGGCCGCCATGTATTCCCTTATCGCCTTGCGATACAAGCAAATAGCATTGCCGAGTGCAGTGAAAAATTAAAACAGTACTGCGCCAATAAGCAAACACATATTAGCGGTGTGACAACAGGCAATACCAAGCAAGGAAATACCCCTTATAAGGAATTATTTTCAGAGAAAGATGCCAGCGACATTGTTAACTCCCTCATCGATAAAAAGGCAGTTGCCAGTCTCGCCAAACTCTGGATACTTGGTGCACCGGTAAATTGGGCACCACTCTATGCTAACGGCGATGTGCGCCGCCAATCGCTACCTGTCTATCCATTTGCCAAAACCGAACACTGGGCAATATCCAACACGAATCAATTATCCAGTATCGAGCCTGCCTTACATCCATTAATTGATAAACACAGTGCTATTACTGACGGGTTTAGATTTACCAAAGAATTCTCACACAACCAGCCTTTAATTGATGATCATGTTGTGAATGGAAAAGTGATTTTCCCGGCGGTAGGCTACCTGGAACTTGCTCGCCTTGCAGGGGATATAACCAACCCGGCACAATCGGTGGTTAAACTGAAAGGTAATGTTTGGTTTAATGCCCTGGAAGTGAATTATCAGCAGCAAAACCTTGCCATTGAAGTTCGCAAGCAAAATGGACATTACGAATACAACATTTCCTCATCACAAAATAATAAAAAGCTAATGCATGCGCAGGGCTATATTGAATACGGAACGCGCAACCCAAGCGATGAAGTATTACCTATTTCCAGTATTGAACAGCGCTGTACCCGACAGATGGACCACGATGCTGTCTACGAATTATTCGCGCAATTGAAGTTTGAATATCTAGATGGATATAAACCCATCCAACATATTGCGTTTAATAGCAAGGAAGCAATTGCAGAAATTCAATTGCCAGAAAAATTTCACTCCCATCTGGAACAGTTTGTCTTGCATCCATCATTATTGGAAGGTGGGATACAAACCGTAATCGGTATCCTCGCCAACCCTGAGCAAGATGGAAAAACACCTTATTTACCCTTCTCCCTAAAAGAGTTGGAAATACTGGCACCACTAGCTAAACGCTGCAAAGTGCATATTAATATTGTGTCCGACGCACAAGCCGCACGTCGCGGAGTAAGAACCTTTGATATTACGATTGCGGATACAAGTGGCAAGAAATTGGTCATTATCAAAGGTTACACACTGAAAAACCTGCAACCGATCGATAACCCTTCGGATAATGATCGCAACACAAATAACAATGCAGTGTTGTTAACCGGCAATTGGAGCAGTGTGGCACCAGCAACCGCGACCAGCGATAACATACCTGTATTGGTGTTCGAAAATCGCTCCCGGGAATTGAGCGATGCATTAATCCGTATTAATCCGCAACAAAAGGTAATATCCATCATTAAAGGAAATCATTTCCGTCTGGATGATGAATACCAATGCACAATCAATCCTGATGATATTCAGGATTACCAAAATCTGTTTGCATATTTAGCAAAATTCAAGCTGAACCAATGTGCCATTATTCACGCATGGTCATTCACTGAAAATAGTGAAGATTATGCTATCCATAAATCAATCATTAACAACTTTTTTTCTTTTTCATCTGTGCTTGTCAAACAAAAACCGTTTAATTTAAGCACAGTGTTATATCTGTTCAACAACGACAGCAAATTCGCACATATCCATGCAGGTGTATCAGGTTTTGCAAAATCTGTTCACCAGGAAACCAATAAAGTAAAAATTAGCAGTGTGGGTCTGGATAAAAAACCAATAGAGCTTATTAACCAGCTTGCTTCTGATATCAGCGCAACGAGCTTGCCCATTGAGCTTCGTTACCTCGATGGAGTAAGACAAGCAAAAACCTACAACCATTCTGTTATCGATCTCGAACAAAAAGCGCAGTCGCCTTATCAGGAGAACAGTGTTTATCTAATAACGGGTGGTGCGGGCGGGTTGGGATTGAAAATAGCTCGCCATATTGGCACCAAGTCAAATAGCCATCTGATAATTTGCGGTAGATCTGATGCAGCAGAAAAACTGCAATCTGAATTGTCAGGAATAAAATATTCCTACCTCAAAGCTGACATCAGCGATGCAAACCAGGCTGAAATCCTGATCAACGGAATCATAGAAGCCCACGGAAAATTGGACGGTATTTTTCATTGTGCAGGTGGCCTGAATGATGAATTACTTATAAATAAAAACCTTGCTACATTGCCGAAAGTGCTCGCTCCCAAAACAGATGGGAGTTTATATCTGGATGAGGCCTCAAAGCGCGCCGATATAAAATTCTTCGTGTTGTTTTCCTCAGTCACCGCTGTAATGGGAAATATGGGCCAAACCGACTACGGTTATGCCAACAGTGTCTTGGATGGATTTGCCGAAACTCGCAACCAATTGGTACGCGACAAACAAAGATCCGGTACCACTATTAGCATTAATTGGCCCTTATGGCTCGATGGAGGCATGAGTGCCAATGAACAGGCAATCAATTATTTTATGCAGACCACGGGAGTTCAGCCACTAAATAGCCAAACAGGGCTGGACATTATCGATTACGCCATCAGCCACCTAACCGGGCCTGTATTTATTGCAAAGGGTGATCTGGAAAAAATTTCCAGGGTTACCAATCAACGCGCCCATTATCAAATAGCGGTTGCTCATGATAAACACGTTAAGCCTGCGCCAGACCAAAACAGTGTTGCCAAGTCACTTGAAAATGACCTATTTGCGCTGGCCGGAAATATCCTTGGTACGCAGGTATCATCTTTCGATAAAAATGCCGAGTTCAGCACTTTTGGTTTTGACTCAATTTCCAATACTGAATTTGCAACCGCAATTAACCAGAAACTGCAGACAGAACTGACGCCGGTTGTATTCTTTGAATACAACAATTTTGGCGAGTTGATTGAGCATCTTCTGAATGACCATAAAGATATCATCAATCATTTTTATAGTGCTCAGCCAGCTGGTGCTCCGGTTATTACGCACGATAACGCGCCGATAAATAATGTTGCCAGCTCAGTTCTCAATCCAATTCAGGTGACTGAATTATTAGTAAGCGAGTTGCGATCAATAGCAGCCAGCATTATTAAGGCCCCGGTGAATAGCATAGATCCTTCCGCACCACTTTCCGGCTATGGTTTTGATTCAATTTCCAATACTGAGTTTACCAATGCAATCAACAACACGTTTGGAACTGATGTTACGCCGGTATTGTTTTTTGAATATGAGACATTAAAAGATATATGTGACCACTTGACTCAAGAGTATGGCAATAAAATAGAAAGTTATTATCAGGTATCCGCTGCTGTATCCGGATCCATCAATAATGGCGTCAATAAAAATATCGACATTATCGATAGTAGCGTTTGGCAAGAGGCCCCCCATAGAGAATCGGAAACCTCAATAAAGCCCACCTCGACTTCCTTTGCAGCCCCAAAACGATTTGAAATATCCCACAATAAAAATAATGCGGACATCGCAATTATCGGAATGCAAGGATTATTGCCGCAAGCAGAATCACTTGCAGATTTTTGGCAACTGTTACTCGCGGGAAGGGATTTGGTTGACGAAATACCTGCATCGCGTTGGTCCTGGCAGGAATATTTTGGCGACGCACGCGAACAGCCAGGAAAAACCACAGCCAAATGGGGCTCATTCATTCAGGATATCGATAAATTCGATGCTGAGTTTTTTAATATAAGTGCCGACGATGCGCGCTTGATGGATCCACAACAGCGCTTGTTTATTCAATTGGTATGGCAAACCATCGAAGATGCTGGCTATAAACCATCGGACTTGAGTGGGACTAATACTGGACTGTATGTTGGTTTGTCCAATCGTGATTATTTTGATTACCTGCAAAAACAACACATAACACCAGGACCGGAATTCAGCTTTGGTAACAACCATGCATTCCTGGTGAATCGTATTTCCTATCTATTCAATTTCAATGGCCCAAGTGAACCTATAGACACACTTTGTTCAAGTTCATTAGTTGCCATTCATCGCGCAATCCAGGATTTACGTGCAGGTTTGTGCGAGCAGGCTATTGTTGGCGGTATCAGTTTATTAATCAGTCCGCTGCTCAGTACTGTATTCGAACAAGCGGGCATGTTAAGCCCGGAAGGGCGTTGCCGTACATTTGACGCCGATGCCAACGGGTTCGTTCGTGGCGAGGGGGCAGGGGCTATTTTATTAAAGCCCCTGGATCAAGCGATACAGGATGGCGACAATGTCATTGCTGTTATCAAAGCCAGCGCTGTTAATCATGGAGGCCGCGCAAATAGCCTCACCGCACCCAATCTAAATGCGCAAGCCGATTTATTAATTCAGGCCTGGTCGAATGCGAGTATTGATCCACATACCATTTCTTATATTGAAACACATGGCACAGGAACAAAACTGGGCGATGCCATTGAAATCAATGCGATCAAAAAAGCGTTTAAAACACTAAAGCAATCTGATTCGCTAGTGCCATCCGCAAACTGCGGACTCGGTAGCATCAAAACCAATATTGGCCATCTCGAATCCGCGTCGGGCATTGCAAGCGTCCTGAAAGTATTGCTTGCCTTGCGTTATCAGCAATTGCCCGGCCTGGTTCATCTCAAGCAAGTAAATCCTTACATTGATTTGAAGAATTCTCCGCTGCAATTGGTTGATCAAAACCAGGGCTGGCCAAAGTTACAAAATACTCAGGGTAAGCCGCTTCCACACCGCGCCGGCATTAATGCTTTTGGTGCTGGCGGGGTAAATGCACATCTTGTTGTGGAGGAGTATCAACCGGAAGTTGTGCCTGATAATCAAAACCAACAAGCTATTATCATTGTATCTGCCAAAGACAAACTGGATTTAACGGCGAGTGCTACAAAGCTCTTGCACCATTTATCCCAAACGCGTCATATAAGTCTTGAAAGAGTTGCTTATACGCTGCAAGTAGGCCGTGAGAGTTTTGCCCACCGACTGGCGATCATCGCCGACAGTATTTCCGGGGTGTCATCCGCACTGAAATCCTTCATAAATGATGATACACATAACTCGCATTTCCTTTATGCCGATATTAATGCTGAGAATACGGAGGAAATCGACAATTCCGTTATTACACAGGCATTGTCTCACAGGGATTTGCAAGCGCTGGCGCAATACTGGCTAGCGGGTGCTACACCGGATTGGCACCAGCTTTATCAAGGAAAAACGATTACACGTGTTTCCCTACCGGGTTATTCATTCAAAAAAACCAGGCATTGGGTTGATGCATCTATCAATACAAAGATCGAACCTATTTTCAGCCATCAACAATCTCCAGCACCAACACCGATGAGTCGGGCTTCAAGCGACATTATTTATCATCAGGATTTTATGTACGGCGAGTCCTATTTGCGCGACCACAAGGTTTTCGATGATGAAGTTTTGCTTGGCGTTACCTATGCCAGCATGGCAATTGAAGCCACTCACAAGCAACAGTTCAATCGTATCCAGCGCTTGTTGTTTATTAATCCGCTTGCACTTTATACCGGTGAAGGTGCAAGGGTGAGCATCCATAAAAATGCAGCAAACGAATTTCGTGCAACTTACACGGTTAGTGATAACCCGGAACACAAAGTTGCTGCCACCGGTTTATTAGCCTCAGTCATCAACGAAAAGAAATTTATCGCTCCACATATAAAATCACTGCAATTTAAAAAATCATTATCGCAGCAACAGGTGTACGCAACTTTACGAGCCCAAGGAGTTGACTACAGCAATTCGTTGCTCGGTGTTAAACAATTGCTTGTTGACTCCAATATCGCACTGGGCAAAGTTGAGGTAAATCAACAGCTATTGGATTCGACACCTAATTATTACTTACACCCTATTTGGCTCGACGCAGCTGTCGTGTGCGCTAAAGCTGCATTTCTGGATAACACATCATCGACGTACATTCCTTTCAGCTTTAATGACATCGTCATTCATGAGCCTCCATCACATAGCAGTTTTTGCTACGTACAGTTAGTTAAAGTCAATGAGCAAATTTTTATGTGTAATGCACAACTTTGTGATGCACAAGGTGCTGTTCAAATTGATATTCAAGGAATGGTTTGCAAGCGAATCAGGCTTGAGGAAGAAATGCAATTTACTTCAGCGAAACAAGAGCCGGCCAGTCTTGGCTCGTAAATTAATACCGTTTTCTTATTTACCGATAGGGAGTTAGTTGTGTCAAATTATCAAAATGCAAATTCCGAAGTAGCATTGGTTACCGAAGTCACTGTCTATTTACAGAATAAAATAGCCAGCCTTATAGGCACTTCTGCAAATAGAATCTCTAAATCCAAAAACATTATGGATTTGGGGGTAGATTCGATTGGCTTGGTGAATGTTACCGATGCCATTCAGCACGAATTGAATATTCAGTTACAGCCCACCATTTTTTTTGAATACCTGAATATTGAAGACCTGGCAAAATTTATCGCCTATGATTTTAAAGATCAGGTCGGCGCCTTTTTCGGAACCAAAACACAATCACTTTCGCGTGCCGTTCCGACTTCAAAAAGCGAAACCACAGCCTCCGGATTAACGCCATCCGATAAGGATCAAGAGGCTGTACAGCAGCAAAAATTTACGCTTGAATCAATTTTTACATCGCATCCGGCAGGGCAGGATAGCTTTCTTCAAACTACCCAAGCAGCGCCTATACCCAATAGTAAATATCTGGACGATGATATAGCAGTAATTGGTATGGCCGGCCAATTTGCCGGTTCTCCGGACTTGAACAGCTTCTGGAAAAATCTGGCAAGCCAGGAAAATTTATTTAAAACCATTCCTGAGGATCATTTTGAATATCAGGAATGGTGCTCAAAAACCTCATCAAACAGCGACAACATTTATTGTACGACTGGCAGCTTCATCGATAATGTAGGAGATTTTGATGCGGCCTTCTTCAATATTTCGGCAAAAGAGGCCGCCATTCTTGATCCACAGCTACGCTTGCTCTTGCAGGTGATTTATCACACAGTAGAAGACGCAGGATATGGTGCAAAAATTCGCGGCACCAATACCGGCATGTATGTTGGTGCATGCTTCCATGATTACGAAATTGAATTGATTCGTCATCTTGGTGAAGTAAGCCCATATTTTGGTATTGGCAATGCGTTAACCATGCTTGCCAATCGCCCATCTTATTATCTTGACTTAAAAGGCCCCAGCATGCCGCTCGATACCGCATGCTCTGCCTCGTTGGTTGCCATTAACGCGGCAATCAGCGCCCTACGCCAAAAAGAATGTGATATGGCATTTGTAGCAGGAACCAATTTGCTACTGAGCCCAATTCATTATCGTTACTTTTGTGCAATTGGTGCATTGTCAAAATCCGGTGCAAGTTATCCATTTGATAGCCGTGCGGATGGGTATATACCGGGTGAGGCGGTAGGCGCAGTTTTACTTAAACCTTTGCGCAAGGCCCAAGCTGACGGTGATCGTATTCATGCTGTCATTAAAGGTGCCGCAGTGAGCCATGGCGGCTACAGCGCTTCATTTACTGCACCCAGCGTAGTACAGGAAGCAGAGTTGATTAAAAAAGCCTGGCAAAGTGCGGGAGTTACAGCCGATTCTATTAGCTATATCGAGGCACATGGCACGGGCACCAGCTTAGGTGATCCAATAGAAATTAATGGATTGAAATTGGCCTTCGGAACGCAGACTCAAGAAGCAAATTTTTGTGCTATCGGCACGGCAAAAGCACATATCGGCCACGCAGAAGGTGCGGCAGGCATCGCCGGTTTGTTAAAAGTTATTTTATCGATGCAACATAAAACTATTCCTGCGATGCCGCATTTCCAGGAACTTAATCCTTATGTCAATCTGGATAACTCGCCCTTTTACATCAATCGTGAAAATCAATATTGGAGCACAACGTCGTCCGCGCCGCGCCGCGCCGGTATAAGCTCATTTGGTATTGGCGGCGCCTATGCCCACGTGATTGTTGAAGAGTATCAACAAACAGAAAAAACTACATCGGAAGATAATGAATCGCTATTTGTATTATCCGCTAAATCTCATGAGCGATTAAAAATATACGCCAATGAAGTTGCGCAATTTATTGAAGGCCAACAATCGAATGCGACGTCCCAAAAACGATTGCAGCTGAAAGCATCGGTGGCCCAACAAATCAAATCGGTAATTGCCACACTACTACAAGAGGATATCGACACCCCCGATGAAAAGCGTTTCCTGATTGATCAGGGAATAGGTATTGAGGAATTTCTGACACTCACCAAAGAAATCAATGCCAGATTTGGTCTGCGCCTGCAAGTTCAACAATTGGCACTTAGCAGGAAGCTGGATTCGTTGGTTGATCTGGTAATTTCGGCGATAGATACACAGGCACCATCCACAACAGAAACCACCATACCGTCACCCGATATTAGCCTGCAAGATATTGCTTATACCATGCAGGTGGGCCGCGAAGCTTTGCCGGTACGATTGGCAATCATCGCACGCGACAAAGATGATTTGGCAACCCAGCTACACAGTTTTATTAATGGCGCACAAGATGAACGCAAAGTGTTGGTATCAGACGATAGCGATAATAATCGCCTTCCTGATTTCTTTGATTGCCAAGAAGGCAGTGTGTTTATCGAGCAATTATTAAAAGCCAAGAGACTATACCAATTAGCGCAGTTATGGGTATCAGGAATTCAGATAAATTGGCGCACACTACAGGACAACCAATTCGCACAAATCGTTAGCCTGCCTAATTATCCCTTTGCTAAAAAACGTTACTGGTTTACTGACGAATACACCACAAAAGCAGCCCCTCAAATTGCAGCCAGACAAATAACTGCGCCCGTGCAAACCATAAGCTCATCTACACGCGCCACGCTTGCTGAAATTTGGCATAAGCATTTAAGCATTGACAAATTGGAAGATAATTCCGGATTTATTGAAGTCGGTGGAAACTCGATTACCACCATGCAAGTTATCACCGAAATTAATAAAACTTTCGCTATCAATTTGACTAACAGTGAATTCATGCGCGAGGGAACCTTCGGTGCCGTGGTTCAATTGGTTGATTCAAAGATCTCTGATGGCAAAGCAAAACGCGACACAACGCAAACAAATACAAACCTGGCGCCAACAATTCCAGTATCTGAAGGAGGAGATGAATTCCCGGCCTCCAAAGATCAAATGCGCCTGTGGATTCTGGCACAAATGTATCCCGGCAATGCACGCCACAATATTTCATCCGCCTATCACCTGTCGGGACAAGTCGATCTGGAACAATGGCAAAATGCACTCAATCTGGTTAGCGATAATAATCGTTCACTGAAAACACAATTTATTGAAAAAAATGGCCAAGTAGTACAAGTCATTAACCAACAAAGTCAATCTGTTGTACAACTGGTGAACTATGAAAAAGTTGCCACTGAAGAGAAAGATAAAACTATTATTGCGGCGATCAAGGAAATTGCACTCAAACCATTTGATCTGGCCAAAGACTCATTAGTAAGAGTGACATTATTCAAAACAGGTGAGCGCACCGCTGTTCTATCAATAATTGCACATCACATTATTGCAGATATTAGTTCCATTGATATTTTGGCGCGCGAGCTTGCAGAGTATTCCGTTGCGACGGCAAACACAGCAGAGCCAAAACAAGTTCAATATGGGGATTACGTCAACTGGGCTTTCACTCAACCGGACTCAAGCAATCGTACACGTCAATTGGATTATTGGACGAATAAACTTGCGAATGCTCAAGCCTATTTGAATTTACCGTTGGATTTTACGCGCAAACAAACACAAACATTCAGTGCAGCACAACAACAACTGGTTATTGATCCCGATTTACAACAGTCTTTGGCTAATCTCGCTAAACGTCTTAATACCACGCAATTTGCATTGTGCTTTACGTTATTTAATTTGACGTTAAGCCATATTTGCCAACAAAACGATATCCTTATTGGTGTCCCCAGCGCTAATCGACGTTTGCCAGAAACCAGTGATATGGTCGGCTTCCTTGCCAACACACTGGTACTGCGCACCACAATTGATCCGAATGACAGTATCGCCAGTTTATTAGCCCAGGTAAAAACCGATATTTATGATGCATTCGATCATCAGGATATAAATTACAGCGATATCGTTGAAGCCTTGAAAGTGGTTCCGCCAAAAAACCACAACCCGTTGTTCCAGGTTTTATTCAACATGGTGGAAAGGCCAGAGAATCTTTTTAGCGATGACCAGTCACAACTACGTGTATTTGATCTTGGCTTGGTCACACTGGATTTTGATTTGTTATTCAGCCTTGAATTGCGCGGCCAAACGCTACTGGGCTTCATGGATTACAATCCGGACTTATTTACAGCAGAAACAATCAAACGACTGCTCGAAGGTTTTACCTTTTCGATAAGTCAATTGGTAGCCGCTGCGGATCGCCTGGATTCAATCACACCAGTTCACTTCAAACCTCCTGTTCTATTAACCTCGCAATTGGTAGAAAAAGCCATCGAGCAAAAAAATGAAGGGACATTACTTGTTGTTTCCAGTTTTACCGCTGAGCCTATCGCCGACAGCCTTAAATTCTGGATCAACCAGTTATCATTGGGATACAACCTGCAATTTGCCGGGTATAACCAGGTATTCCAGCAATTGCTGGATCCCTCCTGTGAATTATTGAATAACACCTCTGGCGCATCATTGGTATTAGTTCGTTACGATGACTGGACTCGCTTTGATAAGAATCTGGATTTAACCGCGCGGCACCAGCGACAACAGGAAGTCTTGGATGAATTCATTCGTGCTTTATTATCCGCAGCCGCTAAAGCATCCGCGCCATTAATATTGATAACACCACCATCAAACAACATCGCGGATGAGGCTTTACATCAACAGTTCGATGAAAAAATTGCCGCAGCCTGCGCCAATGTGAGCAACCTCTTTTATATTACCCAACAACATATTGCTAACAATTATCCAGTGGAAGATCGCTTTGATGTTGTCGCCGATAAAGCAGGGCACGTTCCTTTTACCTCCACTTATTACACCGCGCTTGCAACTGCTGCTGTTCGCCGCCTTACCAGTTTGCATGCTACACCGTATAAAGTTATTGTCCTGGATTGTGACAATACCCTTTGGCAAGGTGTGGTTGGTGAAGTGGGTGTTGAAGGCGTTGTTATTGATGATGCACGGGCAATATTCCAGCAATTTTTGATCGAGCAACAACAACAGGGGATGCTGTTGTGCCTTGCCAGTAAAAACAATGAAGAAGACGCACTTGCGGTATTCAGGCAGCGCAAAGATATGCCATTAAAAATGGAACATCTTGTAGCCTGGAAGATAAATTGGAATGCCAAGTCCGACAACATTAAAGCGTTGGCGAATGAACTCAATTTGGGATTGGATAGTTTTATATTTATTGACGACAACCCTATTGAATGTGCCGAAGTCAAAGCCTTCTGCCCACAATTATTGACCCTGCAATTTCCGCAAGAATCCGAAAGCATCAAACACTTTGGCACTCATATTTGGGGCCTTGAACATAAGCTCGCCACCAAGGAAGACTTGCAGCGCACGCAGCTTTACCGCACCAATGTAGAGCGTCAACGTATTGAACAAACCGCTGACAGTTTTGCCGATTTTATTAACAACCTTGCGCTAAAAATCGATATCCAACCGGTTAATGATGACACCCTTACCCGTGTCGAGCAGTTAATGCTGCGCACCAATCAATTTAACTCAACCACCCAGCGACATAGCGCTGAAACAATCACCGAAAAAATAAGCAAGGAGAGTTACCTTTGCCATACGGTCAACGTGAGTGACAGGTTTGGCGATTATGGTTTAGTGGGTGTTCTTTTCTATCAGGCAACTCAGCATCGCTTGTTCCTGGACAGCTTTTTATTAAGCTGCCGTGTTCTCGGCAAAGGTGTTGAACATGCAATGATTCAATTCCTTGGCCGTGAAGCTACTACGCGGGGAATCACTGAGCTGCAACTACAATTTGCAGCAACAGAAAAAAATATTCCTGTTGCAAATTTCTATAAAAGTATTACTAACAATAACTGGAAAGCAGATGCAGGAGTGTTTTTATTATCATCTTCAGCAGCTGTAGATTTGAAAATGGACTTCGATAAAGCAGAGCAACCGTCTCTTTCATCAGAAACCCAACAGGCAGCGCCGAAATTAATCAAACAGGATATTTTTTCACGGATACCGAATGAATTCACTTCAATAGAAAAAATTGAAGCTGCTATTACAAACACCATCAATAGCGCAACCGTTGCATTATCTCTGCTGGGAAATAGCACTCCTTTGCCCACCGGAAAAGTCGAGCAGCAACTATCGGCAGTGTATCGCAGTGTATTAAAACACGACCGAGTCAGTGTCGATGCATCGTTCTTTGATATGGGGGGAAGCTCTTTACTGCTGGTGAAATTGGCTAGTGCATTGAAGCAGCAAATGGATTTGGACATCTCTATCACCGATCTATTTAAATATCCCTCAATTTCATCACTTGCCAAGCATCTCAATGAGAGTAAGCAAAAAAGTAAAGGAACTAACAAAAGCAGACTCCGTGCCTCTATGCAGAGGGAAAGAATTAAAAACATGGCATCCGCATAACTGATACCAATTATCTATATACCTTAAAGGAAATTAATCATGACCATTAAAAACGATCAAAATCTGGATTCCATGGCAGTTGCGGTAATTGGCCTTTCGTGCCGCTTCCCCGGTGCAGCCAACATTGAAGAGTTCTGGAACAATCTCAAAAACGGTGTTGAAAGTGTAGAAATTCTCTCGCAAGAAGATTTACAAAGTAGTGGTGTCGCTCCTGAACTGTTGGCAAACCCGAATTACGTTCGCGCCGCACCCACCCTGGCTGATATCGAATTGTTTGATGCCGGTTTTTTTGGTTTCAGCCCTGGCGAAGCCAAAATCCTGGATCCGCAACGCCGTTTATTTCTGGAGTGTGGCTGGGAAGCATTTGAGTCAGCCGGTTATGACCCGCTTGCCATTGAAGATCCAGTGGCAGTGTATGGCTCGGCAGGTATCAACCAATATTTCAATACCAAGCTAGTGGGTAACGAAGAAATTTTGCGCACGGCAGGTGAGCAGCAAATTTTAATTAGCAATGATAAAGATCATTTACCTACACACCTTTCTTATAAATTGAATTTGAAAGGCCCCAGTGTAAATGTTAATACCGCTTGCTCCTCTTCATTAGTCGCCATCCATTTAGCGCGCTTGAGCTTACTCGTCGGTGAGTGCGACATGGCTATCGCTGGTGGCTCCGCCATCATGGTGCCGAACAAGGCAGGGTATTTATATGTTGAAGATAGCATTCTCTCAAAAGACGGGCATTGCCGTGCATTTGATGACAGCAGTAGCGGTACCCTATGGGGCAGTGGTTGTGGTGTAGTGCTATTAAAGCGATTGCCCGATGCAATCCGCGATAAAGATAATATTCGCGCGATCATTCGCGGTTCAGCGATTAATAATGATGGCAATGACAAAGTGGGTTATACCGCACCCAGTGTCAAAGGACAGGCAGATGTTGTTATACAGGCACTGGCTTCGGCTGATTTGGAGCCGGCAGATATTTCCTATATTGAGGCGCACGGAACAGGTACAAAACTTGGTGATCCGATTGAAGTGGCTGCACTTACAGAAGTGTTTGCCGAATTTGATCAGTCCGATAGCCAATGTCTTATCGGCTCTGTCAAACCCAACATCGGCCATTTAGGGGCGGCGGCGGGTGTAGCATCGTTTATTAAAACGGTACTCGCGTTGGAAAATGCGCAAATTCCTCCCAGTATTAATTTTTCCAAACCTAATTCTTCTATTAACTTTGGTGAAATACCTTTTACAGTCAATGACCGTTTAACGGAATGGAATGCGCCAGTACGCCGCGCGGGAATTAGTTCACTTGCCGTAGGTGGTACCAATTGCCATATTGTATTGGAGCAGGCACCTATCACGGTTTCCACTAGCACCGCTATTAATGCGCCTGTTGCAATTCTGTTGTCAGCTCGCACAGACAATGCGCTAGCACAGGCAGCACTTAACCTGATCCAATTCAGTGAATCAAACCCGTATACCAACTTGCAGGATATTGCGTTTACCTTGCAGTTTGGTCGCCATACATTCGCGAAGAAGGCGGTTGTTTTCGCAAAAACATTAACTGACCTTATTACGCAGTTGAAACATGTCACGAGCCAGGAAACATCCCACTACTTCAATATAAACAATAAAAATGAGTTCTCCGTTCCCGCTAATCTGTTGAATGCCTCAATTGCTGAAATTCAATCATGGCTGGATGATGAAGAAGTTTATTGGGCAAGTGAAATCCAACAGTATGGAAAACGTATCGAGCTGCCTACCTATCCTTTTGAGCGTCAGCGTTATTGGGTTGATTTTGATCGCCAGCAAGCAAACCTGTCTGATGAATTCAAACTCAACAATAAAACCGGCACCATGACAGACTGGTTTTACGAACAATCCTGGCAGCGTAAATCATTGCAACCACGTAATGATGAGCATAAAGCCAGGGGAGAACAATGGCTGGTTTTTTCCAACAACAATAGCCTTACCAACCGCTTCATTGATGAAATAATCGGGCGCGGTGACCCGGTGATTGTTGTTACTCAGGGGAAAACCTATCAGCGTGTTAACGAAAACCAAATTACGCTTAACCCGGAAGATTTCAGTCATTACGATTTATTAATCAACGACCTCGCAGAAACATTTGAATTACCCAGCCGAGTGATGCATTTCTGGGGTGTAGAAGCCAAAATAAAAGATCAGGATCCACTGCAAGTTGAAACATTCCGCTATGCACAATTCAGAGGCTATTACAGCGTATTGAATCTGGTGCAGGCGTTGAATCGCCATAAGTTCAATGCTGACCTGACTATAAAAATATTTACCAATGACCTGCATGAAATTACTGGCAATGAAAAAATTCGCCCAGAAAAATCTGCCACTATCGGTTTGGTTAAGGTATTGCAGCAAGAGTTCCAAAATATTACTTGTCAAGCGATTGATATTTACTTGCCTTCTCGCGGTTCGGATGACGAAAAAACTCTCGTTTCATCGCTGGTTGAAGAATCGATTGTTGATTCACCTAACATTATTTGTGCATACCGTAACGGCCGTCGCTGGGTACAAAGTTATGAGCGAATCCTGATTGATGCCGATGCTGTTGATGGCTACCCCATTAAAGATGCAGGCGTTTATTTGGTTTACGATGGCCTTGTTGGCATTGGCCTGGAGGTATCCAAGACGTTATTGACAGAAAATAAAGCCACTGTCCTGGTGTTAGGTGATGTATCAATGCCAGCAGAAGCCGATTGGGATCGCTGGTTGGCAGAACACGATCCAAAAGAAGATATCTCAGTAAAGATTGGTGGCTTCAGGGAACTGCAAGCGTTAGGTGGTATTTTTATTGCACCAATGCCTGCTGACAACAATGTGGATCAACTCGAGCGCATAGTGTCTTCTGTTGAAAAGAAATACGGCACTATCAACGGCGTAATTCATTGCTCCGGTGGTTCTGCAAATGGTCATGTGCGTGCAGTTAATAAAGCAACCCACGAACTTACCGAGCGCGATTTTATTACCGTGCCTTATGCATTAATTGCTTTGGATAAAGTATTTGAAAAACGCACACCGGATTTCCGTCTGGTAATGAGCTCATTAGGCTCTATTCTTGGTGGAATCCTGTTTGTCTCCTACGGCTCATCAAACTGCCTGGTATCATCCTTTGCTGAATACAACAATAAGGTAAAAGATTATCGCTGGAATGTTCAATGTTGGGATTCATGGGATATTGAATGGCAAATTCAGGATTACAAAAATACAACCCTGCACGGCAATATCACTGACCGCCTGCGTGCAATTGCTTTGACAGTGCCGGAAGGCCTGGAATGCTTCCGTCGCAGTTTGAGTTACAACTCATCGCATCACATTACAATTTCCTCTACTGATTTGCAGGCCCGCATTGATAAGTGGGTTAACAAGTCCACCATGGCAAATTTCAAAGTGGACCTGGATAAAAGTAGTGTGCGTCATCCTCGCCCGGCCATCAGTGTTGATTTTGCACAACCAGAAGGACAAGAGGAAAAAATTATTGCCGGCGCATTTGAGAAACTACTTGATATTGATCACGTAGGGCGTCTCGATAATTTCTTCGAATTGGGTGGCCACTCACTGTTGGCAACACAATTGATTACCGAGTTGCGCACACTTCTGAATGTGGATATGGCGATCTCCGATGTTTTGGAAAATCCAACAATTGCACAACTTGCCCAAATTGCAATTGGTGAACCTGTCATCGAGGCAAGTTAACTTTTTGTTCAATACAAAACGTATGCCGTTGGTGACGGCATACGTTATATGCAAGTATTAATTATCAATGACTCAAGTGATTTGTATGAACAAAAAACCCAACCCTATTGTGTTTATGTTTTCCGGACAGGGATCTCAGTACTATCAAATGGGACGCGATCTTTATGATACAAATCCCGTCTTTAGACAGTGGCTCGACAAACTTGATGCGATTGTTAAAAAGCTGGCTGGTTATTCGGTTATTGAATCGCTCTATGCACAAGACGCAAGCAAATCGGTACCAATGAAAGATATCGAATTGAGCCATCCTGCTATTGTCATGGTTGAGTACGCATTAGCAAAAACGTTGATGAGCGCAGGGCTTAAACCAGATTACCTCCTGGGTGTTAGCCTGGGAGAATTCACGGCAGCAGCGATTGCAAAAGCAATTGATATTGAATCGCTGCTCGCATTGGTTTTACATCAGGCAAACAATCTTGATTTCAGCGAAAGCACGGGTTCCATGATTGCTGTGCTCAACGATGGAAAGAGTTTACCCGCTTTGCTGGCGAAATTTGATTGCGAACTGGCCGGAAAAAATTACTCCTCGCATTATCTGGTAGCAGGCAGCAATACCAATATCAATCTCCTGCAAGACCATTTGAAACAAAATGCAATTTCTTCACATTTGCTGCCTGTAGATTATGCTTTTCATTCAAGCTTGCTCGATAAAGTAAAAGATCAGGTTTTACCTTTTATCTTGCAACAGTCTTATAAAAAACCCGAATTGGCACTCATTTCCTCGGCAGAAGCAAGAATAATGGATGAATTGCAACCAGAGCATTTCTGGAAAGTTATTCGCAACCCAATTCAGTTTTCCCGAACAATTGAACAGCTGGAAGAAACCGGAAATTATCAATACATTGATTTAGGCCCCTCTTCTACCCTGGCAAATTTTGTAAAATATAATTTAGCAAAGGATTCCACCTCTACTTGCGAACCTATTCTGGATCCTTTTGGTGACAATCTGGAACGATTCGCCAAGGCATTAACATTGCTGAAAAGCGAAGCAGCCATACCAGCGGCGGCACATAACACTCTTAATAAGGATTTTAATTCCATGAAAGCATTTATATTTCCCGGTCAAGGTTCGCAATTTAAGGGAATGGGCAAGGAGTTATTCAAACAATTTCCCAGCCTGATCAAAGAGGCAGATGCGATTCTCGGCTACTCCATTGAGAATCTGTGTCTGGATGATCCCAAAAAACAATTATCATTAACCCAATTTACCCAGCCGGCACTCTATGTTGTCAGTGCACTGGCGTTTTTAGCGGAGGCACAAAGCGGCAGCAAGGCCGACGTTGTTGCCGGTCATAGTCTGGGAGAGTATGCAGCATTGTTTGCTGCTGGCGTTTTTGATTTTGCTACTGGCTTAAAGCTGGTGAAAAGACGCGGCGAGTTGATGGGGCAAATTAAGGTGGAAGGCGGTATGGCCGCCATTCTTAATACTGATGAAACCACCATCAGATCCATACTGGAAAAAGCCAGGTTGACTGGTATTGATGTCGCCAACTTCAACACACCAAAACAAACGGTGATTGCCGGACAAAAGAAAGATCTCATCGCAGCGGAAAAAGCGTTCCAGCGTGCACAGGCTACATTTGTACCCTTGAATGTGAGCGCCCCATTTCACTCACGGTATATGGAAACAGCGGCTGCCGAATTCGCGCAATTTTTACAACAATTTACTTTTTCCGAACCAAAAATTCCGGTAATTGCCAATGTCAGTGCACGGCCATATCAGGCAAGCGCAATCAAGGATTTATTGGCTCGCCAAATTAGCAGCTCGGTTAAATGGACTGAAACCGTAAATTATTTACTCGGACAGGGAGTTAACGATTACAAAGAATTGGGGCCAGGCGAAGTGCTCACCAAAATGGTGGGCACCATCAAATCAATGTCGACACCACTGACTGTTCCAGACAGTGAAGCACTTGTGCATTTTATTCCAGTAGCTGCGCCCCCCACTGCTCCTGCAATGGTGTCAGCGCCAGCATTGGGCTCACGCGATTTTTCCCGGCGCTTTGGTTGCCAATACTCATATGTATTGGGTTCAATTGGCAGGGCAATCAGCTCGGCCGATCTGGTCGTCAAAGCAGCCAATGCCGGGTTTCTCACTTATTTTGGTGCAGCACATACCAGTATCGAAAATATCCAGCACGCTATTAACGATATCCAAAGCAATATCGGAGCGAATAAAAGTTATGGTGTAAATCTTCATGCAAACTTATTAAATCCGGATGCAGAAGATGCGCTGGTAGATTTATTGCTGGAAAACAAGATTAAACACGCAGAAGCAACCGGCTTTTTTGACATCACCCCCGCGCTTGTTCGCTATCGTTTACAGGGAATAGAACAAGGATCAACAAATAGTATTCTCGCCAAAGCGGAGAGTATTACCCAGGCAATCAAATTTTTACAACCTGCACCAGACGCAATACTTACACAGCTGTTAAATGATGGCAGCATCACTACAGCGCAAGCACAGCTCGCCCGTTCATTACCCATGGCTGATGCGATTGCATTTCAGGGTGATATTGCACTGCTAGCGGAACTCCTGTCTCTACGCAACCAATATGGAGTTCCCGCCCAACAAGTGTTTATTGGTAGCGCAAAAGAAATTGGTTCACCGCAATCCATAGCCTCCGCATTCATTAATGGCGCAGAGTTTGTTTTGGCTGACACCATTCAACAATGTACTGTTGAGTCAGGTTTGCACAACCAGGCAAAAACTTTGTTACAAAATGCAAGTATTGCCGATATCAAAACTGCGCCGTGCACAGAACTGTTTGAATTTGGCCGCACCATATCCGTATTAAATAAAGGCAGCTTGTTTGCCAACAAAGCTAAAAGGCTTTATGAACTATGGAAAGACCATAAAACACTGGAAAATCTTTCTACTGAACAACATGTTGCTTTAGCGGAATATTTTCCCGAAGGCATCGAATACGCTATAGAAAGAAGCAGCTCAACCCGTCAATTGCTAAACAGTACACAAACGAATGTGGCCTCGTCTGATTCCGCCAGGGTATGGACCCAGCTGGTAAAGTATTATTTACAAGCCGCGACCAACCAAAACGACACACGGCCGGATTGGTGTATTACTTGTGGGCCAGATATCGGAACCTTAAATAACTGGCTTAATAAAGAAAAACTTGTTCCCTGGCAAGAGCGTCATATAGATCAATTGGCATTACAGCTTTTGAGTGCGGCGCATAATTTGTTGAATCCCAGTGTCACGCATTGATCTAGCAGGGCGATATTAATGCGGATTGATCATTTGCAAAATAGCAGCGTGATTTGGTGCCGGGTAACCCATAAGGGTTACATTAATTATTGCTGGATTGTAATAAATCCTCGCACCCAAGAAGCAGTCATTATTGATCCGGCATGGGATTTTATAAAGATTAACCGGCTACTCAATCAAGCCAATGCGACATTAAAAGCGGTATTACTGACTCATCATCATCACGATCATGTTGATTTGGCAAAAACCTGTGCTTTTTTTCATGATACCAATATTTATATGTCAGAACCTGAAAGTGCTTTTTATGGTTATAGCGGAGAGCGAGTAAAAACGTTTAAGCCTGGTGAACTCTTATCACATGCGGGGCTTTCAATCAGGCCTGTATTTACACCTGGCCACACAATTGGCAGTACTTGCTATTGGATAGATCAAGCACTGTTTACCGGAGATACCCTTTTTAATGAGGGTTGCGGTTTGTGTTATGGCCGGGGTGCAGATCCAGGTGTGATGTACCAGAGCATGCAACATTTAATTGCGATAATCAGCGATGATACCCGGATTTATCCGGGTCATCGTTTTTCATCAGAGTTAGGCCAAACATTTAAACAGTTAAAGCAGCTTAATATTTATCTGAATATCAAGAGCGAAGAACAATTTATCAATTTCAGAATGCGAGAGTCGAATAAATCTTCGGCCTTCCACTTTGTTTAATCGTAAGTAAAAATCCATAAACCAAGAAAGGAGTAAAAAATGAAAATTTTAGCTGTTAACGGGAGCCCGAATCGTACAGGTAACTCTGACGGTCTTGCGAAAGCGTTGTTAGATGGCGCTAAATCCCAAGGGGCAAGCATTGAATACATCAATATTTATGATTACAAAATTACGGATGTATGGGAAAACTATTTCGGTGATGCGTTGTTCAATAAATTTGAACAAGCTAATAACGATGATATGCCTGTTTTGAAAGACAAGCTGGCTTCCGCCGATATTATCTTGTTAATTACCCCGATTTACTGGGGGCAAATGTCGGGCAAGCTGAAAACGTTTATTGATCGCTGGACTGATACCATTAATCCAGATTTTTCATCTGACCTAAAAGGAAAGGGTGTTGCCTTGGTTTCTACCCACACTGGCTTGCATGCAATCAATGCATCCAACATTCTGCAATTGGCAGTTGATGCTATGGCCGAATTCCTTGGGATGCAATGGTTGGGCGGGATAGATGCCGGCTCTGCATCAGGCTTCACTTCTGGACCAAATGAAGGACATACGATTATCGCCAGAGATTTTGGTGAGAAATTGGCAAGAGGTGAAAGTTTAATCGGTGTTAAGACCGTTAATCCCGCTGCTTGATTAATGTCTTAACAAACATCTCAGTTAAAAAATTGAGACATATTGATCAACTCGTTACCAAAACAACAAGGAAGTTGTCTTATTTGGAAATGCATCAATCAATATCGATATATGACCTTTGTTCTCTCGCTTATTTTTATGCAGGAAGGGACTGGTTTCCAATAACCCAAAGATACTGTCAGGAATTAGATCATGAATAAATTACAGCCGGAAAATGGGAACAGCCCCGACCTGATTTATTTTAACGGCAAGATTTACACTGTTGATAAAGAACAACCATGGGCAGAAGCTATTGCCGTTAGCCGAACCAAAATTATTGCTGTGGGCAGCAATGACACAATTAAAGCACTTGGTGCCGAGAATACAAAACTGATTGACCTGGAAGGTGCATTTGTAATGCCCGGCATTCACGATATGCATTGCCATCCTGACTGGGCACTTGCCGCAGAATTCAGTTATTACAATCACTGGCCAGCATTTCCGCAAAGCCTTGCTGAAATGAAAGAAAATCTTTTAAAACTGGATAAAAGCACACCAAAAGATGACTGGATTTACGCCGGCCCCATGAATCCCTTTGCGTTTCAACAAGAAGGGGTACCAATGGATGCCCGCTGGTTGGACGCCTTTTTGCCCGATCGAAAAATTGCATTAATTGATGGTGGGCATCACACCCTGATGACCAATACCTTGACTTTTAAATTGGCAGGAATCAGCGCTGAATCACTTGATCCCAGCAACGGCTTCATTTTTAAACATAATGACGGTGAGCCGACGGGATTATTCCAGGAAGGGGCACAGACACTCATTAAAGCGATTATGCCCCCTGTACCTGTTTCCGATTTGATGAAAATGTTTGGTAAGGGTGCAAAATTATTGCATGCACAAGGTATTACTTCGGCGAAGTTTTTACATTTAAATACACCTCGCCTGGCAGCTTTGCGTGAGCTTGATCGTCGCCAGCAATTGAATTTAAAGGTAGAAGCAAGCATCAGTTGGAAAGACGATGTTGTATGTGTACCAGATCGCTGGGAATTATTAACCGGTGCGCGTTTTGAATACATTACCGATCATATCGACACCAATAGCGTCAAATTTTATCTGGACGGCATTCCGCCCAATCGCTCTACGTTTGAAAAAGACCAATTTAAAATGGGGCCTGAATTGCCGCGAATTAAAGGCAACCAGTTCAAGATGGATGATGCTGCGGCAATACACACCCATGAACATGGCCAGGAACACAATCATGAGCATGTTCACGAACATGCTCATGAACATGGCACCTGCTGTTTAAGCGGTGGTTTCGGTGTAGTGAATTTTACTTACCAGGAACTTTGCTCCATGGTGCTGGATATGGATCGACGCAATATCCGGGTAGTTGCCCATGCGATTGGTGACCAAGCGGCACACTGGTATGTCAGCGCAGTGGAAAACGCCCGCAAAGCAAATGGGAATAATGGCCCTCGCCACCAAATCGCCCATAGCAACAGCATTCTGCGTAAAGATATTATCCGCGCGCGCGACGCCAATATGATTGTAGAGTTCTCCCCGCAAATGTGGTGGCCAAGCCAGATTACCGCTGCACTATGGAAACTCTATGACAAGGAAAAAGCCGATCGTTATTGGCCGTTCCGTGAAGCCCAGGACGAAGGGGCGCATTATTGTTTCGGCAGTGATTGGCCAGTACATGGTTTGCAATGGTGGAATGCTATTGAGGCCATGGTGACACGCCGCAACCCCACCAAGAATAGCGAATTCGATTATCCTATGGGCGAAAACATGGGGTTGAGCATTGAAGAGGCCATTAATGCCTTGACGATGGGCGGGGCCTATGCAATGAACAATGAACACCGCGCCGGCTCGATCGAGGCAGGCAAAGACGCTGATTTTATTGTGCTGGACCAAAACTTATTGGAAATCCCGAACGATAAAATCAGCGCTACCCAAGTAAAGCTGACGGTTTTTGAGGGGAAGGAGGTTTATAAAAACCCGCTCTATTTCTAGTCAGCGATTCCGCAACGTCCGTCGAAAAAGCCACATCTAGATGTGGCTTTTTTATTTTAATTGGGCTAAAAGTGACTTGATGATTTTGCTGTCTTATTTCTGTCACACAACTGCCATAATCTGGCACATCAATTTGGCGAACAAGAATCGGGGATGAGGTACAAGGTGTCTAACGCCTACTTTTTCAATCGCGAGCTGAGCCTGCTCGAATTCAACAAACGTGTCCTTCACCAAGCCTATAACCGCAGTTTGCCACTGCTGGAGCGGCTGCGTTTCCTGTGTATTTTTTCCACTAACCTCGATGAATTCTTTGAGGTGCGCGTTGGTGGTCTGGTAGAAATACTGGAGCGCAATGCCCCGCCCACGCTGGGGCCGGACGGTCTGACCCAAACCCAGACCCTGAATGAAATTTCGCTGCGCGCCCACGAGCTGGTCGCCGAGCAATACCGCATCCTCAATGATGAATTGCTGCCGGTGATGCGCAATAACGGCATCCATGTGTTGCGTCGCGAAGACTGGACCCCGGAGCAAATCCAATACCTGAAGCACATTTTTTTGTCCGATGTGCTCCCTGTGCTCAGCCCGATTGGGCTCGATCCGGCGCATCCGTTTCCGCGCATCCTCAACAAGAGTTTGAATTTTATTGTCCGGCTCGATGGCAAGGATGCATTCGGCCGCAACTCTGGCCGCGCGATTGTGCAAGTACCGCGCTCGTTGCCGCACATTATTGAATTGCCCGAAGCTCTGAGCATCAACGGGCGCAATTTTGCGTTTATCTCCTCCATCATCCATTTTTTTATGTCGGAAATTTTTGTCGGCATGACGGTGATGGAAAGTTACCAATTCCGCCTCACGCGCAACTCGGATATTTTCCTCGACGAGGAAGAGACTGACGATTTATTGCGTGCTGTGCAGGGTGAACTGGCCTATCGCCAATACGGCGATGAAGTGCGCCTGGAAATTACCGATACCTGCCCCTCTGAATTGGAACAATTTTTATTGCAGCGTTGCGAGATCAAAGAGCGCGACCTGTACCGCATCAATGGCCCGGTGAATTTGAATCGCTACGCCGATTTATTCGACCTGGTTAAAGACGCGCAGCATTACTTCAAGCCCTTTGTGCAAGCCATGCCCAAGCTGCCCAAGCGCACCAACTCCTATTTTGAAGTGCTGCAAAAGCAGGATATTTTGCTCCATCACCCCTTTGATTCTTTCCAGGGCGTGGTGGACTTTTTGCGCGAGGCCGCGAGCGACCCCAATGTGCTGGCGATCAAACAAACCCTCTACCGCACCGGTTCCAACTCCCCAATTGTGGATGCACTGGTGGCTGCCGCCAAAGCAGGCAAGGAAGTCACGGCAATTGTGGAATTGCGTGCGCGTTTTGATGAAGAGCAAAACGTGGCGCTGGCCGAGCGCTTGCAGCGTTTTGGCATCCATGTGATCTACGGGGTGGTGGGTTTTAAAACCCACTCGAAGATGATCCTGGTGGCGCGCCGCGAAACCGGCAAGCTGCGCTACTACGTCCACCTGGGCACCGGCAACTATCACCCACGCACCAGTAAGCTCTATACCGATTACGGCCTGCTCACGTCCGATAAAGATATCGGCGAAGATGTGTATCGCATCTTTTTGCAATTATCCAGCATGGGCAAAGCCTCCAAGATGGAAGCGCTCCTCTATGCGCCCTTCACCCTGCATAAAGGCATGGTGAAACGCATCCGCACGGAAAAGGAACACGCCGAACAGGGCAAAACCGGGCGCATCATCGCCAAGATGAATGCGCTCTACGATGAAGAATTGGTGAACGAACTTTACGCGGCATCCAAGGCCGGGGTGCAGATAGATTTGATCGTGCGCGGGGTCTGCCAGCTGCGCCCCGGGGTTGCTGGCCTGTCGGAAAATATCCGCGTGCGCTCGATTATCGGCCGCTTCCTCGAACACCATCGTGTGTTTTATTTTGAAAACAACGGCAACCCGGAAATATTCTGTTCGAGTGCGGACTGGATGCTGCGCAATATGCACCACCGCGTGGAGACCTGCTTCCCGATCAAACACAAAAAAATTCGCGACCGCATTATGGAGGACTTGCACCTCTACCTCGCCGACAACACCCATGCCTGGATACTTAAGGAGGATGGCAGCTATGCGCTCAGTCAAATCAAGGAGGGCGAAGAAGCCATAGACGCCCAGGCGATCCTGCTGGAGCGCTGGTCGGCGCACAGCAACGCTTTACCCATCACTACCACAAAGTGATCCGCTGCCCGTGACGCTGGACTCCCTGGTCTCTGTCAGCCCAGGCCGGGATTACCAGCGCCGGACTTTTCATTGATAAAATTTCTCGTTTGCATGAAAAAAAATACCTGTAAGCCAGGTCTCATTTTGAGCAATTAGTACCCAGGTGCAGGCAATTTGGCGTACAACAGCTCACTTCATATAATCTGATTTAAGTACACTTCCCGCACCTGCCTCCGGCGCTCCACCGGATCTCTCCGCAGGTCCATAAAACCAATAATTCCAACAACAGCGGTTGTACCTAACTCTCGGCAAAGTGTCGCAATACCCAAAAACCTGACGCAGGGACTTTTTACCCAGAGCTATTCGCCCCGGGTACAAGCCTCATGTTTATAACCACAAATAACGAGATAACTACCATGGTCAAACTTCTTCAGCAGCCCCAGCTGCGCAAAACCCTATTGGCATGCCTGTGCACCGGGCTTGCAGGACTCGCCGCCGCCCCCAGCTTTGCGGCGCGCCAGGCCGAATACTTGGATCGCGGCGTAGTCGCGCTGCCCTCCGGCAGTGGCGTATTAATCAGTTGGCGTATGCTGGGCGATGACCCGGCCAGTGTCAGCTTCAACGTCTATCGCAACGGCAGCAAAATTACCTCATCGCCGATTACCAACAGTACCAACTACCTGGATACCAGCGGCACCACCAGCGCCGCCTATACCGTGCGCCCGGTGATCAACGGCGTCGAATATGCCGCTAACGCCGCCAAAGCTACCTGGGCCAACCCCTATCTGGCGGTCAACCTCAACCGCCCCAATGGCGGCACCACCCCCAGCGGCGAAGCCTATACCTACTCGCCCAACGACCTGAGCGTGGGCGACCTGGATGGCGATGGCCAGTATGAAATCGTCGTTAAGTGGGACCCGTCCAATGCCAAGGACAACTCCCAGAGCGGTTATACCGGCAATGTCTTTATCGACGCCTACGAGCTGAACGGTACCCAGCTGTGGCGTATCGATCTGGGTAAAAATATCCGCGCGGGCGCCCACTACACCCAGTACATCGTCTACGACCTGGACGGTGACGGCAAAGCGGAGGTGGCGATGAAAACCGCACCGGGCACCAAGGACGCCGCCGGCACAGTACAGGGCGGCAGCAATGCCAATACTGATTACCGCAACTCCAGCGGCTATATCCTCAGCGGCCCCGAATACCTGACCATCTTCAATGGCCAGACCGGTGTCGCCCTCGCTACCACTGACTACCTGCCCGCGCGCGGTACCGTGAGCAGTTGGGGTGATAGCTACGGCAACCGCGTGGATCGTTTCCTCGCCGGCGTCGCCTATCTCGATGGCACTCGTCCGAGCCTCGTAATGACCCGCGGCTATTACACCCGCGCAGTACTCGTGGCCTGGGACTGGCGCAACGGCAGCCTGAGCCGCCGCTGGACCTTCGACAGCAACTCCAGCGGCAATAGCGCCGCCGCAGGCCAGGGCGCGCATAGCCTGACCGTGGGCGATGTTGACCAGGACGGTAAAGATGAAATCGTCTACGGTGCCGCCACCATCAACGACAACGGCACCCTGTTGTATTCCACCGGCCTCGGCCATGGCGATGCCTTGCATTTATCCGACTTCCTGCCCAGCCGCGCCGGTCTGGAAGTGTTTATGGTGCATGAATCGCCCTCAGCTTATGGCAACCATGGGGCTGAGATGCACGATGCCAAAACCGGGCAGATCATCTGGTCGATCAGCGGCGGCGGTGCAGATGTGGGCCGCGGGGTGATTATGGACATAGACCCGCGTACGGCCGGTGCGGAGAGTTGGGCAAGTGTGGGCGGTACAAACTCACCCACCGGCAGCCAAATCACCACCAGCAAACCAGCCTCCATCAACTTTGCCAACTGGTGGGACGGCGACCTGCTGCGCGAGCAGCTCAACAACACCATGATCGATAAATGGAATTACAGCGGCAGCTCCAGCTCGCGCCTACTCACCGCCTACAACTACGGCGCAGCCTCGAACAATGGCACTAAATCGACGCCCGGCCTGTCCGCCGATATCCTCGGTGACTGGCGCGAAGAGGTGATATTGCGCCATGAAAACAACAACCAGTTGCTGGTATTCAGCACCCCGATTGCCACCACCAACAGGCTGCGCACGTTGATGCACGACTCGCAATACCGCCAAGCCATCGCCTGGCAGAACGTGGGTTACAACCAGCCGCCACACACCAGCTTCTTCCTCGGTGATGGCATGGCGACACCAGCGGCACCGGACCTGTATTTTGTCGGCACCAACCCCAATGGCGGACCACTCACCAGCAGCAGTTCGGTGGCTAGCAGCCGCTCCAGTTCATCGGTAGCAGTCTCCAGCAGCTCGACCCCGGTGAGCATCTCATCGCGCAGCAGCACGCCCAGCTCCACTCCGGCCAGCTCCGTTCCCGCCAGCTCTACTCCGGCAAGCAGCGTCCAATCCAGCGCCGCCAGCAGCACTCCAACCACAACTGGCAATTGCAGCTACATTGTGAGCAATAACTGGGGCGCAGGCTTTACCGGTGCAATCCGCATTACCAACAACGGCACCAGCGCGATCAACGGCTGGAACGTCAGTTGGACTTACGCTGGCAGCACCCGCCTGAGCGGCACCTGGAACGCTACAGTGACTGGCAGTAACCCCTACGCCGCGGCCAACCTGAGCTGGAACAGCACTATCCAGCCAGGCCAATCGGTCGAGTTCGGCTTCCAGGGCACCCACTCAGGCACCGCGGAAATTCCCGTTGTGACGGGTTCTGCATGTAATTAATTTTCAGGTCGATACAAACAAAAAAGCCGATGGTGTTTTGCCATCGACTTTTTTGTTTTAGTGCGCAGGTTTTATTTGTTAGCGCGCAGGCATTTTAATGGGCGCTGGCGACATCAACGACCCGGTTACCATCCTTGTATTCACAGCGCTCAATTGTTGCGGGTGTAGTTTGCTTGCGACAAAAACCTGTGTAGTGGCGTTGCCCCGCCGCATTAAAACCACCGATAAAGACTTCGCCCGCCGCTTCCGGCCACACATAATAGTGATAGTTCCAGCGCCCTTTTAATTTCACTTTGCCATCGGCAGATATATATTCACCCTCGCCATGACGCCATGAGTACCAGTAATCGCCGGTATAGACGCCGTATTTCGTTGTGAATGATCCCTTACCCTGGGGCACACCGTAATAAACATCGCCCTCATAATGATTGGTAAAACCATCTTGCGGTAAATAATCGATACGGCCTTTGCCTTTCATCACGCCCTGCTTGAATTCACCCTGGTAGCTAATACCCTGGCTGCTCACCAATTTGCCTGTGCCCTGCATAAGGCCATTGCTGAATTGTCCTTGATAATAACTGCCATCGGGATGCGTTAATTTTCCATTGCCTTCGGGTTTGTTATTGCTAATCGAACCTTCGTAACGGCAACCATTGGTATAGGACAATCCGCTCTCACTTTTTACCGGTGGCTCAGTGGCAAGCAACACTTGCATTAACGCAAGGTTATTTAGAATCAACACATAACCCGGATCGGGTTCATTAGTGGCAAACGCGATGGCCGTGCGCACCACCGGCAGGGCTTCCATGGGTTTGTCCATGCGGATAAGCAAATCGGCATTATTGGCAAAAACCTGTTCGTCCTGCTCGTACATGCTGGCGGTTTCATAACCCACTACCCCCTCCTGCAATGGCTCGGTAACCGGTAAAAAATCATATACCTTGCCCAGCCCCCAATAGGGTTTTGAGTATTGCCGATCGGTTTTAATTGCGCGCCGATAAAAACTGCGCGCCTGTTTCATGGTGTTTTGCCAATCGGGATCACCCGCAAGGCGGAGCTGCTCCGCTTGCGCATATAATTCGTCGCCTTTGATGGTCAACAACATCGCATGGTTGGGCGATGCCTTTTCCACCTCAGTCAATAATTGCTCGCGTTTTTCTACACCGGGATAGGTGAGCGCCAGGTTTTTTAATTCAATATTGTCGGGGTTATGATCGAGCGCGAGCGACAGTATTTTTTTGCGGGTAGCTTCATCAAACACACCAAAATTGAGCAGTATATAAGGGAGTTCAGCGTAAAATTCCGCTTTGCTCAATACCTTGACAATAGGTGTTACTTCCGGAAAGGTAATCCCGCCCGATGAGGCAGAAAACACCCGCATTTTCATATCATTCTTCAGATAGTTTTTTACTTCCTTATCCAGCTCTTCATAGGTCATGCCAAACGCCCGCTGGAATGCCAGGCCTTTGGGGAACCCGGCATTAAGCTCTACCAGGTATGTATTCAACATGGCTTTTCGTTCACTGGACGAATTAAAAAAATGCATCAGAAAAAAAGACTGGGCATAAAAACGAAAAATCCAGTTTTGGTCTTTGCGCTTTTCGGATTGCACATCCAGAAAGGTGGTATTGAATAATTTTTCCGATTCAAACACCAAACTGCCGCCCATATTGACCATGGAGTCCGCGCGGAACTGCAAGGATTTGGCGTTACCCAAATAAATATTTTTACCATCAAAACTGAAGGTCGCCATGTATTCGGCATAACCTTCATCAAACCATTTTGGATAGTTGAGACTGGTATAACTCAAACGGACAAGATAGTGCACATATTCATGCAGCAAGGTATGGCGGGCAAAGTTGGCTGCTTTCAGGTTGTTGCGATAATTATCAACATTGGCGATGGCTGAATAACCATTGATACTGATCTGGAAAACCCCGGCCCAATTATCCGGCAGGTCCAGGTAGTTAAAGTTTTTCTTGCGCTCTACTGCCAGTATTTTTAGCGGCGGTAGTCCTTCAAGGATATTCAACCCCATCATATGAATTGTGAAATGACGGAAATTTTCCAGGTCTTTCAATACAAACCTGGCCGTTTCTTCATCGACATCGGTGATCAATTCAAAATTGGCAGTAGCGAGTTTAATCCAGGTCGAATCGCCTAATTTTTCCACGTCGGCAGCGCGAGTAGAACACCCCCAGGATAGCAGGCACAACAACAGCATAAGTTGGTATTTTTTAAACATGATCTTTCCATTTTTATTAGATTTAATTTTTCAGATATTCCAGATTCATTCCATTTCAATAGTCAACGTGTAACCAATGTCCCCCAAATAGCGCTGTTCGGTTTCGAGGTCGGCCTGGGTTAAAGGATGTACATGGATCCATTCCACCGGCAGGCTGAGTTTTATTTTTTTGTTGTCTGCCTTGAGTTTGATTGCAGGTAGTCCCTCCTTGATACGGCCGCGATGGAAGATCGCCGCCATCCGCAGCAGGATCGCGAGGCGAACCAGATCGGTATTATCCATGGGAAAGCTTTTGTTCGGGAAGCGTTTGCGATGCGCGAGCACCAATGCGGCCAGCAGGGCCTGTTCGGCGCGCGAGCAACCGGCGAGATCGACGTTCTGCACGATATAGGCGGAGTGTTTGTGGTAGTCGTTGTGCGCTATATCCAAACCCACCTGGTATAAACGCGCGGCCCAGCCGAGTAATTTGCCCGCGTCATCGGCGGTGAGCTGCCAACTTTGGCCTATTTGTTTCAATAAATTAAGCGCGGTTTTTTCCACGGCGACGGCTTTATCCATATTGACGTGGAAACGCGCCGCGAGCGCATCGACACTCGCCTGGCGGATGTCGTGGTTTTCCAACCGGCCTTTCTGGTCGAACAACAGGCCTTCGCGCAACGCCCATTCAGAGGTGACCATCTGCTTGAGTTCGAGCGCCTCAAACAGCGCGCTCAAGACCATCACCCCACCGAGGAATACCGGTTGGCGATCTTCGGACAAACCGGCAATCGGCGCATCCAGTTTGCCGTGATGCAAATAGATCGCAATGATTTTTTCCAGCGAGTCGGCAGTGATGGTGCCATCGCTCCAGCCGTTGGCCTGGCAGACTTTGGCAACGGATTTGATACTGCCCGAGGCGCCCAATACCTGCTGCCAGCCCGCCTGTATAAATTCGTCTTTCACCGGTTCCAATTCTTGCAGGCAGGCGATCAGGGCTTTGGTGAGCAGTTTTTCGTTGACCTTGCCCTCCATGAAAAACTTTTTGGTAATGGCAATGCAACCCATGTTCAAACTTTCTTTCAAGCGCGGCTGCATGCCCTTGCCCAGGATCACCTCAGTACTGCCACCGCCGATATCCATGACAATGCGGTTGCCTTCGCCCGGTGCTATGCCATTGGCCACCCCCAGGTAAATCAGGCGCGCCTCTTCATCGCCGGAAATAATCTCCACCGGATGGCCGAGGCGCTTTTCCGCCTCGATCAGAAACTGGCTTGCATCTTTCAGGTTGCGCAGGGTCTTGGTGCCGACAATCCGCACACTGCGCGAGGGATAGCCGCGCAGGCACTCCCCAAAACGCTCCAGGCAGGCGAGCGCCCGGTCGCGTACCTCATCACTCAGGCTCAGGTCCTCCTGCAGGCCAAACCCCAGGCGGACGGGCTCGCGCAGACGGTCGAGCAGGGTGAGCTGGCCGTTGTCCCAGCGCGCCACAATCATATGGAAACTGTTGGAACCCAGGTCAATCGCGGCTATATGGCTGGTTTGGTGGGCGTTTTGGGCGGAAAGGTTAAACATGAGGATACTCCCTGCTGTCGGCAGGATTGATTATGCGAAACTTTGGCGAGAATACAATGACAGTTTTACAGTCATTTTTGCGCCGCCTTTTTTACGCACAATAAATTTTTACGCACAATAAAAAAGGCAACCATCGGGTGGTTGCCTTTTTGTCGCCGCGCAGGTCGGGCACAGAAGGGAGTGGATTAATTCACCACTTCCGGTTTTTCTGCTTGTGCCTGTGCTGCCGCTTGTTGTTGCGCAGCAGTAATCGCCTGCACAAACACCGCATCAAAGTTGATCGGTGCGAGCATCAGGGGTGGGAAGCTGCCGCGACCGAGGATGCTATCCACCGCTTCACGCGCATAGGGGAAGAGGATTTGCGGGCAGGCAGTATTGATCAGTTGGGTAATCGCCGGGCCTTCGATACCGGAAATTGCAAACAAACCAGCCTGCTTCACTTCCACCAGGAATACCGCACGGTCTTCGATGCGGGCGGTGATGGTGAGCAGCAGTACCACTTCAAACAGGCCTTCTTCGATCTGGTTGGCCTGGATGTTTAAATCCTGCTGGATATTGGGTTTGTAGGCTTTGGTAAAAGCCTCGGGGCCCATAGGGGTTTCAAAGGAAATATCTTTCAGGTAGATACGTTGGATCGCAAATACCGGACCGCCAGCAGCTGCCTGGCCAGCATCTTGTTGGTTATTTTCTTCTGACATAGTGAACTCGACTTTACTGGTTTAAGAATATTTGGTTTAACAATGAAAAGGATACCCGCTAGGATTGCGCCAGCAGTACATCCAGCTTGCCCGCTTTATCCAGCGCCCAAAGATCGGTAAAACCGCCGACATGCTGCTCGCCGATCCAGATTTGCGGTACGGTGCGCTGGCCGCTTTTGGCCATCATTTCCTGACGCAATTGCGGTTGGCTATCGACGCGGATTTCTTCCACAGCAACACCTTTCTGCGCCAGAAGTTTCTTGGCATTAACGCAGTAGGGGCAAACTGCAGTGGTGTACATCAGCACGCGCGCCATAATTAACTCCGAAAAAATAATAGCTATTTAGGGATTCTGAGTTATTCGTCATTCCTGCGCACACAGGAGCCGCGGCTGATCCAGGCTGCTATGGATACCCGCGTCCGCGGGCATGACGGAATATGTATTTTCAGAATCTCACGGTAATACTTACTTGCCTTTCACCAGTGGCAGGCTCTGCGCCTGCCATTCAGCAATACCGCCGCCCAAGCGGCGAACATTAAAACCTTCTTTGCCGAGGAAGCGGCCCACTGCACCGGCATGCTGGCCAAGTTTATCGACGAGGATGATGGTTTTGTCTTTGTAACTGGCGACTTCCGTCGACTCCTTACTCAACTTGGCGTAGGGGATATTCAGTGCACCAACGATATGGCCTGCTTTAAATTCCGCGCTTTCGCGCAGGTCTACAAGTACGGCATTGCCCTCGTTCACCAGCTTGGTCACTTCGTGGGGTGATACCGGGCGGCCGCTTTTGATACGGTCGCGCCATACATAGAGGTAGATCAACACAATCAGGATGGTGACCAGCAGCCACTCCTGGGAAACAAATGCAAAAAAATCCACGATACTTGCCTTTTGATAGTTTGCTGTAAGGAGGTTCAGACCGCCCGAACTGCGCCAGTGTGACCAAAATGGGGGCATGCACGGGGGATTTCAATGCAGGCCGCGGCAACTTTTTTGGCGCGGGCACCGGCGCAAGCGCGATGGCGGCGAAGTATACACGATTGCCCACCTCCGCCAGGCACCCTCCTGACCGGGATCACAGCCAAATTGATCAGCCCTATAGCCAGATTCCTCGTGTTTAAACATAGAGTTGGGCCGCCCAACCCGCTAGAATGCCCATCAATCACGGGCATCTGCCCCGCACCATCACCCAGTGGTTGTACAGCCCAGTTGCCACAAGCGGCTGCCGGCATCGACCGATTCATGTTCATCCGACATTGGAAGCATTTATGAGCGCGAAAAAACCTGTAGTCCTGCTTATCCTCGACGGCTTTGGTTACTCCGAAAAAACCAAATACAACGCGATTGCCGCCGCCCACAAACCCGTATTCGACAAACTCTGGGCCAACAACCCCAAAAGCCTGATCGAAACCTCGGGCATGGCAGTGGGTTTGCCCGACGGCCAAATGGGTAACAGTGAAGTAGGGCATATGACGCTCGGCGCTGGCCGTGTGGTCTACCAGAATTTTACCCGCATCAACAAAGCCATCAGCGATGGCGATTTCTTTACCAACCCGGTTTATGTGACTGCAATCGATAGTGCTATCGCTTCTGGTAAAGCGGTACACATTCTGGGCCTGCTCTCTGAAGGCGGCGTGCACAGCCACGAAGACCATATCTACGCCATGATGAAAATGGCAGTGCAACGCGGAGCCAAAGAAGTCTACCTGCACGCTTTCCTGGATGGCCGCGATACCGCCCCGCGCAGCGCCGAAAAATCCCTGCAACACGCACAAGACCTGTTTAAAGAATTGGGCACTGGCCGTGTAGCGTCCATCGTCGGCCGCTACTTTGCACTCGACCGCGACAATCGCTGGGACCGTGTTAAAGCAGCCTACGATGTGATGGTCACTGGCGATGCCGAATTTGATGCGCTCACGGCGGTGGATGGTTTAAAAGCCGCTTACGAACGCGGTGAAAATGACGAGTTTGTGAAGGCGACTGTGATCTGCGCCGAAGATGAAGAAGTGGCCACTATTAACGATGGCGACTCGGTCATTTTTATGAACTTCCGCCCCGACCGCGCGCGCGAAATTACCAACGCCCTGATCGGGGAAGATTTCACCGGCTTTGAGCGCGAATTGCATCCTGCAATTGCCCACTTTGTACAAACCACCGAATACGCCTCCAGCATCAACGCCCCTATCGCCTTTTCACCGGAAGATTTGACCAACTCCTTTGGCGATTACATTTCGCAACTGGGCAAAACCCAATTGCGCATCGCTGAAACTGAAAAATACGCACACGTGACTTTCTTTTTTAACAGCGGTAATGAAGTGGTTTATCCTGGCGAAGACCGCATCCTGGTTCCATCGCCACAAGTGGCGACCTACGATTTACAACCGGAAATGAACGCGCCGATTGTGACCGACAAACTAGTTGAGGCGATTGAATCGGGCAAATACGACGCGATCATCTGCAACTATGCCAACTGCGATATGGTCGGCCACTCGGGCATTATGGAAGCAGCCACCAAAGCGGTGGAAGCAGTAGATATCTGTGTCGGCCGCGTATTGGCCGCAGTGGAAAAAGTCGGCGGCGAAGCACTGATTACCGCTGACCACGGCAACGTGGAAGAAATGTTCGACGAGGAAACCGGCCAGCCACACACCCAGCACTCCACCTTGCCGGTACCCTTTATTTTCTGCAGCCCACGCAAAGGCACCATTGCTCCCGGCGGCTCACTCGCTGATGTAGCGCCCACCATGTTGCATCTGATGGGTATTCCACAACCTGCGGAAATGACCGGTAAAAATTTGATTACCTTAGGTGAATGAACCTCGGTTAATCCGCACCAGGGTGGAACCCGGTTCCACCCTGGCTCCCGCTCCGAATCCTTTCCATTCCAGATATTTAAAAAACATGAAGCGTTTTTTTGCCTTGTCCAACACCATCGCATTAAACAGTTTGCTCTGTGCGTTGCTCGTATTTACCGGTCACGCCTACGGCGACGAAAAAGCCGATATGGCAAAACTGCAAAAGGAAATCGAAGCCCTGCAAAAAGAATTGAAGCAGGCGCAGGGCACGCGCTCGGATTTGCAAAAAGATTTGGAAAAATCCGAAACCCAGATCAATGAACTGCAAAAAAAAGCCGATGGGATCAACCAGGAACTCAATAAGCAAAATAAAGAGTTGGACCAATTAAAAAACGAGCGCAGCCAGTTAGAACAGGCACGTAAAAACCAGCAAGCGCAAATCGCTGAACAAATGCGCGCGGCTTATAAACTTGGCGAGCAGAGCGAAGTGAAAGTGTTGCTCAACCAGGAATCCCCCGACCAGTTATCGCGCGTGATGAAATACCACAGTTATTTTATGGAAGCGCATACCGCCAAGATGAAATCCTATCTGGAGACCATCACCCGCATTGATGCACTCACACCGGAAATAGAAAAAAAAACACTTGAGCTAGGCACCATGCAAAGCGAGCTGGACACCCAGCGCGAGCAGCTTAAAAACATTCATGGCGAACGCCAGCAGGCGCTGGCCAAAGTGAATGACCAGCTCAAGAGCAAAAACCAGGAGCTCAAGCAACTGGGCGAAGACCGTCGCCGCTTGCAGGCCCTGCTGGAGCGGGTAGCAAAAAGTGTTGCCACCACCAATGCCATCAATTCCCCCGGCTATGTTCCCTTGCCCAAAGGCGGCGAAAAATTCTCCCTGCGTAAAGGCCGCTTGCCCTGGCCGACCCAGGGCAGCATGATCCATCGCTTCGGCAGTGCGCGCATTGTCGGGCAGATGAATTGGAATGGCGCCTATATCGCCGCGCCTATGGGCAATCCGGTGATAGCGGTCCATCATGGACGCGTGGTATTTGCCGATTATTTCGGCGGCCACGGTTTGCTGGTGATTGTGGATCACGGCGAAGGTTATTTGAGCCTCTATGCCCACAACCAGAACTTACTGAAAAAAGCCGGCGAGCCGGTGCGCGCCGGTGAAGCTATCGCTAATGTGGGCAATTCAGGCGGGCAGGCCAATACCGGGCTCTATTTTGAGATCCGCCATAACGGCAAGCCGATTGATCCAGGCAGTTGGTTAGCGCGCGGCTAAGCGCCACATTTTTCAGGGTTTCACCGGCTCGTCAGAATTTTTTTGTACAACAACTGTCTTTTTTTTCAGGTTTAGCTTAGTGTGCGCGCGGCCAGCCAGTTGCTTCTGCAAGCTGCGCCAACCTTTCTATTCCAGCTGTTGCGGTCATCGGAGACGCTATGTTTCGCGCTGCTTTCACTTCCCGGTTTAATGCACAATCCCTCGCCAAAGCCGGCACCTTGCTCAGCCTGGTGCTCACCACTACCTGTGCTGCCGACGACAAAGCCCCTGCCACTGATGCGAGTTTGCTGCCGCTCGAAGAGCTGCGCACCTTCACCCGCGTCTACGACCATGTGCGCAATGGTTATGTCGATGAAATCGACGATGCCAAGCTGCTCGAATATGCCATCAAAGGCATGATTTCCGAACTCGATCCCCACTCCGCCTATCTCGACAAAGAAGCCTTTGCCGACCTGCAAGCCAGTACCTCGGGTGAATTTGGCGGTATCGGCCTGGAAGTCAGCCTTGATGAAGGTTTTGTCAAAGTGGTCACCCCGATCGATGACAGCCCTTCCGCCAAAGCCGGGATACTCGCGGGCGATGTAGTGATCCGCATCGACGATAAACCGGTCAAAGGCATGGACCTCAATAAGGCTGTCAACCTGATGCGCGGCCCCAAAAACAGCCCGATCAAGATTACCGTGATGCGCAAAGGCGTGGACCAACCGCTCGATTTCGCCCTGCTACGCGACATCATCAAGGTTCAAAGCGTGCGCACGCGCCTGCTGGAAGATGACTACTTCTACATCCGCATCGCCCAGTTCCAACTGGATACAGGCAAGGATGTCGCCAAAAAACTGCGCGAGCAATTGAAGAAAAACCCGGCCACCAAAGGCATCATCCTCGATTTGCGCAACAACCCCGGCGGCGTATTGCAAGCCTCGGTGGAGGTTGTGGATGCATTCCTGGACGGCGGACAGGTGGTCTATACCCAGGGTCGCCTCGACAACAGCAATATCGGCTATAACGCCGAAGCGGGCGATATCACCAACAAATTGCCCCTGGTCGTATTGATCAATGACGGTTCGGCCTCCGCTTCGGAAATCGTGGCCGGTGCCCTGCAGGACCACAAGCGCGCGGTGATTATGGGCACCCGCAGCTTTGGCAAAGGCTCGGTGCAATCAGTGATCCCGATCAGCAACGACCGCGCCATCAAACTCACCACGGCGCTCTATTACACCCCCAATGGCCGCTCCATCCAGGCGCAGGGCATTGAACCGGACGTAAACGTCGAGCGGGTGCAAATCACCGCGATCCAACAGGGCCTGGGCACCACCGAGGCCGACCTGGCGCGCCATCTCGGCAATAGCAAGGGTGGCGAGGAGAGCACCAGTAAAGACCGCGCCAGCAAACGCCTCAGCAGCGCGGAGTTGCTCAAGGAAGACAACCAATTACACGAAGCGTTAAACCTGCTCAAGGGGCTGAATATTTTTATCCAGCACGCCCCTGTGGCCGGCGGTGATGCCGCACCTATAGCGCCGGACATAGCCGTCCAACCCGAACTCCCCAACGAAGGCGAGAGCGAAGAAGGCGAATAAGCGACTATGCCGAAGCTGATCACCCCCTGGTTTGTCTTCGGCCTGTCACTGCTGGTTGCCCTGAGTGCCAGCCCACCCCTCTACGCCCAGGGTCGCCTCGCAATCATCATTGATGATATCGGCTACAACCTCACCCTGGGCCAGCGCACAACTGACTTGAGCGGCGCCTTCACCCTCGCCGTATTACCCTTCACCCCCCACGGTGTTGAACTGGCTGAACGCGGCCACCAGCGCGGCAAGGAAATCATGCTGCACGCACCTATGAGCAACCGCCATAACTTCCCGCTCGGGCGCGGCGGGCTGGTAAGCGGGATGCAACACGCGGAGTTCCTCGCGGTATTACGTCAGAATCTGGCCAATATCCCGCACGTCAAAGGCGTCAACAACCATATGGGCAGCCAGTTGACCGAGCAGGCAGAACCCATGCGCTGGTTGATGGAAGAGCTGAAAAACCGGCACTTGTATTTTGTCGATAGCCGTACCAGCGCCCAGACCCAGGCGCTGAACATGGCGGAAGAAATCCAACTGCCAAGCCGCAAACGCGATGTATTTCTGGATGACGAACAAACTCCCTCCAACATCAAATATCAGTTATTGCGCGCACTGAAACAGGCCCAACAACAAGGTTCGGCAATCGCTATAGGCCATCCTTATCCGGCCACCCTCGCCCAACTGGAACAACTGCAGCCACTGCTCGACCAACATCAGGTGCAGCTGGTCAGAGTCTCCCAACTTATGCCGCAACCGAGCCCTGCGAAGGTTCGTTCACCCGCAGCCTGTCTGGCACCACCCATAGGGCTATGGCCACAGGTTTGGGCACCAATTGACCCGTTTGCGGATGTGGGAATAGGGTGGTAAATCAATCTGAAAACCGACGGGGAAATAAGCCGCGCATTTCTCGCTTATGCGGCGACTCGATAAAAGCGGTTACGCAACCATTCCAGTGTATAAATCGCGCCCCAGGCGTAGAGCGCCACCGCCGTAAACAATGCCAGACGCACCATTGAAGCAGTAAAAACGTCTTTGCCATTGGCACTATCCTGCACCGCCGGCCCCAGAAAAATCACCAGCGTAATCATGGTATTCAGCCAGAATGATGGCGGATATTGGCTGGGATAAATCCGGTACAAGCGCAACCCCATCCAGCAGAACGCCAGCATCATCCAGAGCACAAACATCCACAAGGATGGCCAGAGCGTCAGCCCCTGCCATACCAGCGTGGCCAGCAGGGCGCCGAGCAGGGTGGAACCCAGCAACTCGCGCCCGGCCTCCTTGGCGGTCAAGGTACTGGCCTGCTGGCTTAGGGTCGCCGTTTTCATGATGGCCGCGATATAGAGCGATGGGTTTTGCAAGGCCAGCAGCAGCACCGGCAGGACTATGGCAACCCCGCGCAGCGCCGTCCAGGTCGCCATGTCATTATCGGTGGGCATAGGTTTTGGAGGCTCGATAACACGAATATCCGGCCACAGCAGATGAACCAACATGCCACACACCGCCGCCACAATAATGCCCCCGGCCAGGGCGTGGATGACCGTCAATGCCAGCGCCTGCTCCTGCACACCGGCGACCGGGATCAGCGTGAAAGTGACAATCAATAGGCTTAGCAGCGGGTGGGATTTTTTTGTGCCAATAAAAAACACGCTAAACAGCACCAATACGATCACCAAAATAGCGGCAAACGCATAGCTTTCCAGCAGGGGCACCAGCAGTACGCCCACCCCGGTGAGCAGACAAAAAATACCGGCGAGCAGCACACTTTTCACCAGCGCCATGGGCGGGCCAGGTTTGCTGAGCAGCAGTACCACAATCAGCAAACTGACGTGCGGCACCGCAAAGGGAACGCCGTACACCACCGCCATCGCCATACCGATACCCAACACCAGGCGCAGCACAAAACGGCTTGGCTGGTCGATTGGCCGGCTGGCTGGCCAAGTAAACCTTGATCTAGTAGACCTTGATCTAGTAAACCTTGATCTAGTAAACATAGGAGAACAGGCTCATCACATGCAGATAGAGCCAACCCAGCGCATTCATCAGGCCAGACTCTGCGGTGTAAATCATCACATCGGCCTGACCGCCAACGCGCACGCCCGCAATCCGTTTTGTTTCACCCGGCTCAAGCTCGATCGCCACCGGAAAGCGCTGCGCTTGCCGTAACCAGTCGCGGTTGTTTTCGATGGTCGGCAAGCTACCGGCCGGTGCTGCCTTACCGGAACTGACGCCGTTGCCGATGCTGCGCACCCTGCCTTTCAATACTTCACCGGGCATCACATCGAGCAGAATCCGCACCTCATTGCCCACTTTGACATTGCCCAAATTGTTTTCGGTCAACTCCGCATTAATCCACACATCGTGGATCGCAATCAGCGTCATGGCGGGCGCACCCGCCTGGGCAAAGTGTCCTGTGTCGGTACTCAGATCGGTAATCAAGCCGCGCGCCGGTGCAATAACCGTGGTGCGCTTCCGATCCAGCTCGGCCTTGGCCATGGCTAAACGTGCACTTTCCAGCTTGGCATTATTACCCTCTTCGCCACCCATATTTTCCTCCGCCCGAACTACCTCAGCCTTTGCTACGGCTACTTTGGCGCGAGCCTCCTCGCGTCCGGCCTGTGCCGTTTCAAGCCGCCGCACCGAAATCGCGCCAGGGTCTTCGGCGTAGAGGGTTTCCTGCCGGTGGGCGTCTTGCTCGGCTTGCAAACGCGCGGCTTCCGCAGCGCGCAGCGAAGCTTTGGCCGATTCGACGGCGGCGGTTGAAGCGCCCAAACCCCGGCGCGCCGACTCGTAGTCTGCTTTCGCCCGATCCAGGGCAATCTGGTATGCCTCGGGATCGACTTCAAAGAGTGGCTGGCCTTTTTTTACGTCGTCATTGTTTTTTACCCAGACTTTTTTCACCGTCCCGGAGACTTCTGCGGCCACCGGCACCACAAACGCCTGCACCCTTGCCTGGGATGTATAAGGCGTCAAACGATCTGCGGCAAAATACCAGAGCAGGCTGAGCACAATCAGCGCCAGCAAACCCAACTGGATTTTCCGCGCCGCCTGGCCTGGCGGGGTCGCTTGTTCTGCTGGGGGCAAAGGCGCCTGGGGCGCTGGCTCAGATGTCGTTGTATTCATTTCTTAGCTCGACTTATGGACTCGATGTGGATTCGGTCGTCACAGGATTGCTGGTCGGCGGAATAGGTACTTCCAGCAAATCGCCCCAATTGCTACGTTCTTTCATGGTGTTAAGGGTGGCATCATCCAGTAGCACGGCGGGCCTGCTGACTTCCCATGCGCCACCCATCGCCTTGTAAACCGCAATCAGGCTGCTCACCACATTGCCGCGATTGCTGATGACCCGCTCCTGCTGGCTAAACAATGAGCGCTGGGCATCGAGCACCCGCTCAAAATCCGCCATGCCTTCGCGATACTGGATATTGGCAATCTCGAGTGAACGCTGCGCCGCCACCTGCCCTTGGTCCAGCAGATCCACTTGCTCCAGACTTTTGACGTAGGCAATCGCGGCATCGTCCACTTCGCGCGCCGCTTGCAAGATCGAATCCCGATACAACTCCGTCAATTGCTGGAGGCGGGCGTCCTGTACCCGGACATTATTTTTGATCCGGCCGTAATCAAAAATATTCCAGGTAAAGCTGGGCCCAATGCCTAATTCCGTGGTGGTTGGCGAACCGGAAATCGAACTGGCCGACACGCCGAGCGAGCCCAGCAAGACCAGGGAGGGATATAAATCCGCTTCAGCAATACCGATCAGCGATGACTGGGCGATCAACTGCATTTCCGCCGCACGGATATCCGGGCGTCGCCGCAGCATGTCAGCCGGCAAATCCGCAATCATCACCAGGCTGGCCTGCGGCAGGACGCCCGTGCCAGCATGCATTTCAGGTAGAGGTCCGGGCGGACGAGCCAGTAAAATTGCCAATGCGTTCTGGGTTTGGCGTAAGGATGCTTCAAGGGGAGGGATGCTGGCCAGCGTCGCCAAATACTGTGTTTTAGCTTGTTGGACATCGAGCTCGGATTCATTCCCGCTCTTAAACAAGCGCTCGGTTATTTCCAGGCTGCGCTGTTGGATGGCCGCGTTGCTGTGCGCAATATCCAGGCGGGATTCCAGGGTGCGAATGGCCACATAAAATTGCGCCGTTTGCGCGGCGAGCAGGATAGCCACCTCGTCATACTTGGCGAGCGATGCCAAAAAGTTAGCATCGGCAGCTTCCATCCCCCGCTGAAAGCGCCCCCAGAAATCCAGCTCCCAGGCGATGCCCAGGTCAGCGCCATAGAGCCATTGATTGGATGAACTGCCGCCCGATTGGCGGCGCTCGGTGTTGAGCACACTGCCGCTGAGTTGCTGCACCTGCGGATACATTGTGCTGCCCGCAATACCCTGTTGCGCCCGTGCCTCCATCAAACGTAAGGCAGCTACCTTCAAAGAGTGGTTCTTGTCTAACACTTCTGTAATCAGCGAATCCAACGCTGGATCGTTAAAATGCCGCCACCATTGTCCCTGCTCGGTCCATCCCGGTTTTTCACTGGGGGTTTTCGGTGCGCGGTGCAGGCTATCGCTCTGCCAGTCCGGGGCAAGATCGGTGCCGGGGCGCACATAATCGGGCCCCAACACTGTACAGGCCTGCATAGTGATACAAGTCAGCAGCAGACATGTGACACCTTGCAGGCCGAGTTTGGCACGCACAACCATATTTATTCCTTGGCTATCTCGGAAACTGCTGGCTCAGGAACTACTGGCGGTGGAACAGGCAGCGGATCAGGATTCATCGCTACCCAGCCCATAAAAATCTGATAACCCAGCGCCAGCAAGGTTGCGCCAATGAACATACCCAGAATCCCGCCCGATACCATCCCGCCCAATGCGCCAAGCAAAATCACCGGCATAGGCGCATCAACGCCACGTCCGAGCATCAAGGGTTTCAATATATTGTCAGCCAGGCCCGCTATCACCAGCAGAACCGAATAGATAACTGCAGGCAAGGTGTCATGTGCGCCCCCGATCCAGATATACGCCAATGCCGGAATAACGATGATGACTGCAGGTATCTGCGCAATCCCCAGCACCAGCGAAACTGCCGCCAGTACACCGGCAAACGGAATATCGGCCAGTATCAAACCCATGCCCAGCAAAATAGACTGGATAAAGGCCACGCCAATTACACCTTGCGCCACAGCGCGGATCGTCTTGGTGGACAACACAGTAAGTTGCTCGCCCCGGTCCGATCCGACCAGCCGACAACTGATGGCTCGGGCACTTTCATGACCACCTGCGCCAAAGGCCATGATCACGCCGGCAATGATGAATGAAAATAAAAACTGCAGCATCCCGCCGCCAATACTGGCAACAAATCCCAACGAAGCTTTTGCCAGATCGCCAATTTTAGGTTGCAGCGATTGAATCAGCGCAGGCAAATCACTCGCAGCCATCCCCCACACTGTATGCAACTTCTCACCAATGATTGGCCAAGTCGCAACCTTGTCCGAAGGCGGCGGAATCACCAGCGTATTGTCCTTCATTCCGTGAATCAGGCTAGTCACGGAATCAGCCAAAGAATTGGCCAACAGCGCGACCGGAACGAAAATCAGCAAAACGCCCAACAACACCAGGACCGTTGAAGCCAGCCCTTGTTTATCATTCATTTTTTTGGCCAGGCTCTGCTGCATTGGGTACAGCGTGACTGCCAGAATCAAAGCCCAGAGCATCAGGTTCATAAATGGGGCAAAGATTTTGTAGCAAAAGCTCACAAGAACAACGATCAGACCGGCCTGGATCAGTACATCCAGCAAGCGGCGCGAAAGCAATTTCTGCAGGGTAATGTCGAACATGATCATGGCCTCTGATTAGAGTGGTTATATCAATCAGGTTCACTATAGTTCAAGATTATTACTATCCCTATAGGCTTCTTAATGAAATTAATTGTCGAATCACATCTGACTGAACAGATTGTCTTTCACCCCCGATTTAGTCTTTAAACCTTAAAATATGGCGCATAGATCCAAAAACACTATTTTTAGGTTATAAAAAAACACGCTCAAAAGACGAACTAAATCTAGCAGGCGCTTCTAAATGGTGACTATAATCTGCGAGAGTGATATTTGATCACTTTGTTAAGGGACTCGGTCATTCAGGAATTAAGTGAGGAGCTAATATGGCAACACTAAACAGAGCGGGCGAACAGGGTTCAGTACCTTCACGCCATGGGCGCTATTTACAAAAAGAAGGCTACTGGTACTACTCCACTCGCGAAGGCGTGGATATAGGACCCTTTGATAGCCGCGATGACGCTGAAACCGGCGTTGGGGAATTTATCGATTTTATCCAGGCATCCGAACCCAAAGTTTCGGACATGCTAAAACAGTACCGCGCGGCCTGAAGTCAGCTTTAGGCCGGATCTAAAAAAGGGCGCCCTGAGCGCCCTTTTTGTTGCGCAAAAACCAGGCTGCACTACAGGCGCACCTCAATTCCCTGGGCACGCATAAACTCTTTGGCTTGCGGCACCGTGTATTCGCGGAAGTGGAAAATACTGGCCGCCAATACTGCATCGGCGCGACCAAGGGTTACCCCATCGACCAGATGCTGCAAGTTACCCACACCGCCGGAAGCGATTACCGGCACCGGTACAGCATCACTAATCGCGCGGGTGACGCCCAGGTCGTAGCCTTTTTTGGTGCCATCGCCATCCATACTGGTCAGCAGGATTTCACCCGCGCCAAATTCCGCCATCTTGATCGCCCATTCCACTGCATTGATCCCGGTGGGTTTGCGTCCGCCGTGGGTGAAAATCTCCCAGCGCGGCTCTTCACCTTCACCGCTGACTTTTTTGGCATCAATCGCCACCACTATGCACTGGGCACCAAAACGGTCGGAAGCCGCTTTAACAAAATCGGGATTAAACACCGCCGCCGAGTTGATACCCACCTTATCGGCACCCGCGTTGAGCATGGTGCGGATGTCTTCAACGGTGCGGATGCCACCGCCCACGGTAAGTGGGATAAACACTTCACTGGCGATCTTTTCTACCGTGTGGACAGTCGTGTCACGCCCTTCGTGGGTTGCGGTGATATCGAGGAAGGTGATCTCATCTGCCCCCTCCTGGTTGTAGCGCTTGGCAATTTCCACCGGATCACCCGCATCGCGGATATCCAGGAATTGCACACCTTTCACCACGCGGCCGTTATCGACATCGAGGCAGGGAATAATGCGTTTTGCGAGTGCCATAGCGTTAGGGTCTCATATCCAAACTTAGTTCAGGGTGCTTTGTAGGTTGGTGCTGAGCGCAGCGATGCCCAACACCTTTGGCTTGCAGAACGCACATTACTTGTTCAAAGCAGCCATCACAATTTTCGATTTTTTGTTGTTGCGGCAAGATGGCCATGTTGGGCATCGCTGCGCTCAGCACCAACCTACCGACTCCCATTCTTAGTTAGCATCGCAGTAGGCCTGCGCCTCCGCCATAGTCAGCGTGCCTTCGTAAATCGCACGGCCGGTGATGGCGCCGCAGATACCATGATGGGCTTCCGCTTTCAGCGCGCGGATGTCGTCCATATTGGTTACGCCGCCGGAGGCAATCACCGGGATACTGGAGGCCTGCGCCATAGCTACAGTCGCCTGCACATTGACCCCTTGCATCATGCCGTCGCGGGCGATATCGGTGTAGACGATGCTGCTCACACCATCTTGTTCAAAGCGCTTGGCCAGCTCGCTCGCCTGCACATTGGACACTTCCGCCCAGCCGTCAGTGGCGACCCAACCGTCTTTGGCATCCAGGCCGACGATAATATGGCCTGGAAATTGTTTACACATCTCAGTCACAAACTGCGGCTCTTTTACCGCTTTGGTACCGATAATCACATATTCAACGCCCGCGTTCAGGTAGTACTCAATGGTCTCTGCACTGCGGATGCCGCCGCCGATCTGGATCGGCAGTTTCGGGTAGGCTTTGGCGATAGCAGTCACGACGCCGCCATTGACCGGCTTGCCTTCGAAGGCGCCATTGAGGTCGACCAAGTGCAAACGGCGGCAGCCTTGTTGCACCCATTGTGCCGCCATCGCGACGGGATCGTCAGAGAAAACGGTAGAATCATCCATCAAACCCTGGCGTAAACGCACGCATTGGCCATCTTTTAAATCAATTGCGGGGATAATCAGCATTTCAAACGTCTCATATAAATCGGAAATTTAACCCCCATCCAACCACCCCCTTAAAAAGCGGGGAGGGGCTAAATTCACTCCGCTCAAATTACAAAGTGGAATCCAGTCCCCTCCCACTTTTCAAGGGGAGGGTTAGGGTGGGGTTACGGAGAGGGATTAGACCCTGCCATCCCAATGTAAAAAATTCTTCAACAATTGCAGACCAGCCGTATGGCTTTTTTCCGGGTGGAATTGCACTGCAAACAGGTTACCGCGAGCCAAGGCAGCGTGAAATGGCAGACCATAATCGCAAGTAGCGGCGATCTGGTCGGCATCGTCGGCCAAAATGTAGAAACTGTGCACAAAGTAGAAACGACTGTCCTGTGCAATATCCGCCCAGAGCGGGTGGTCGTTGTGATGCACCTGGTTCCAGCCCATATGCGGGACTTTCAGGGAGTTTCCCTGCGCATCTTGATGGTTTTCACCGAAGAAGCGCACATTTCCTGGCAGGATATTGATGCAATCAACACCGCCGTTTTCTTCACTGTGCGTCATCAGGGCTTGCATACCGACACAAATCCCCAGCACCGGTTTTCCGGTGGCGATTTGCTCGCGCAGCAGTTTATCGAAACCGAGGCGGTTGATTTCCGCCATGCAGTCACGGATTGCTCCAACGCCCGGGAAGATCACGCGATCAGCTGCTGCCACCACGGCCGGATCGGAAGTCACGACTACATTTTGCTCTGGTGCCACGTGCTCCAACGCACTCTTCACCGAGTGCAAATTGCCCATGCCGTAGTCGATTACGGCGACTGTCTGTTGCTTTACTGCTGTCATAAATCAGAGGCTACCTTTGGTGGAAGGCATAATGCCTTCCATACGCGGATCCAGTTCCAACGCCATACGCAGGGCGCGGCCGAAGGCTTTGAACACGGTTTCGATCTGGTGGTGGGCATTGTGACCGCGCAGGTTGTCCACATGCAGGGTGACACCGGCGTGGTTGACGAAGCCCTGGAAAAACTCCCAGAACAATTCCACGTCAAACTGGCCAACGCGTTTTTGGGTAAAGGGGATTTGCATCACCAGGCCGGGGCGGCCAGAAAAATCGATCACCACGCGCGACAGGGCCTCATCAAGTGGCACATAGGCGTGGCCGTAGCGGCGGATACCTTTTTTGTCGCCAATCGCTTTGGCAATGGCCTGGCCGATGGTGATGCCTATGTCTTCCACCGAGTGATGATCGTCAATATGGGTATCACCGTCGCAGGTGACGTCCAGGTCGATCATGCCATGGCGGGCGATCTGGTCCATCATGTGTTCCAGGAAGGGCACGCCGGTGTTGAATACGCCTTTACCCGCACCATCCAGATTAAGGCTGACGCTGATTTTGGTTTCCAGGGTGTTGCGGGCCACAGTTGCAATGCGTTGCTTGGGCGCAATAGGGTCGGTCATAGGTTTACTCGAGGCGATAACGGCAGCGAAACGCTGCATGGCTAAAAAGATGCGCGAATTATATAGACTTGGGGCGCCGAATTCACGGAAAGCCGCTCTATCAAACTGATTGTTAAGTTGCGGTACAGATTATTTCGCCCAAAATCACACCAAACCACGTTAAAAACCGACGCAATCCCGGCAGTTGCGCGTGTTTTCCCAACCCATCCGCCCACATTTTGATGGATCACCACTATGAACAGCACCCTTCTATCCAGTTGCCTTCTCAGTGCCAGCCTGCTTGCCGCAGGTGCATTTGCGGCCACACCATCCAACAACAATCCCAACAATAATGACTATACCGGCTGGAGCTGGTCAGGCCATGTCGATCATGTGACCATCGATTCGGAGGCCGCCGCCGAGCAATTCATTGAAGATACCGCTACCGCCATCGGCGGTGCGGCCGAGTACTATTCGAGCAGGACCGAAAACACCCTGGTGCTGGGCATGAACTTTTTGTTTTACCGCGATAACGCCGAATTTGCCCAATATATCCGCGACTACTGGGGCTATGTGGACTACGAGGAGTCCGACGCAACTGCCTTTATGCTGTTTGCCGAATACGGCCCCAAATATCGCTTTGGCCAGGACAACATGAGCTTTTTCACCGTGCGCGGCGGCGTCAGCGGCATGCTCTATTCGGAACGCGCCATCAGCTATTGCAGCGATTGTTACTCGGAAGATATCGACATAGATGGCGGGGTTTACGGCGTATTGGGGATCGGCCAGACCCTTGGCAGCCTGGATATCAGCCTGCAATTCCAGCAGTATTTCAGCGGCGATCTGGACAACAGCATCCGCTTTAAAATCTCCGGCGCCTTCTAATTCCGGCCGGCCTGATGGCAGCAAATTCTTCCTCAGGCCGATTTCACCAGTTAGTCTTTTTTTTATAAAAAGTTGGTATTAGGACTCACTTGCGTTTGGTTGGTCATGGTTTACTTTTAAAACGCAGCTTAATGTTTAAACGGCCTTATTTTTAAAGCTTGACCGAACAATGTCAGCAGCATCAAGCAGGACTGCTAATGTGATCACTTATAGCCACTACCAGAGAAATAGATTGACCGACCCCTTAAACCCTATACGCCAGCTAATCCGGCAAGCACAGGAGCAGGATTCTGCTACCGGCAAGCTGCTGGAATTTGTGGAGTACCGTAAAAATTGCCTGCATGCCGCCATTAAATTGCCGGAGCAGCAGGCAGCCAAAGGGTTAGCCGATTTTGTGGTGCGCTACATCAAACATGTTCCCGATTTTATCGATGCCATCCGCAGCATGGCGCAAGAGGCGGGTATCGCCAATGATGTTGAACCCCTGTTAAAAATTGCGAGCGATTATTTTTTATCACCGCCTTCGATTATCGATTCCCACAGCCAGCTCGAAGCACTGCTCGATGAAGCTTATCTCGCGCACCGTTTGCTGGAAGAAGTAAATGATCGATTTATGGCGAAGAGTGGTATTCCACTTGCGCCTATGGATATGACCGTCGCCAATGTGATTGCCCACGAATTGATTGGCGAACCCTTTGCGAATGAATTGGACCAAGCCGTATTATTTTCCGCCGAATTATTATTAAACGAACACGGTTTTGAAGGTGCGAATATTGCCAATTATGTGCAAGCCCATCACGATAAGGGCTGGACCGAAGAACTGGAGCGCTGGCCTTGTTTAATTGATGACCTGGCCATCAGCGTTGAATTTGATACGGAAAATATCACCCGCCACTGATAAAAATTTGATTGATAAAAAAAGCGAATTGCCAACAGCAATTCGCTTTTTTTATTTGTTTTTTATTAGGGGATATTTACCAACGCAGATCACACCGGATCATTTTCCGCGTTGAGCGACATATCGTTGTAACGCTCTATATCCAGCATCTTTTCGCTTTTGGCAACTATCACCGCTACCACCGCATCGCCAGCCACATTGACACCGGTGCGCACCATATCCAGCAAGCGATCCACGCCGATAATCAACGCAATACCTTCAACGGGCAAACCAACTGATTGCAACACCATGGTCAACGTCACCAGGCCTACGCCGGGAACACCAGCGGTACCGATGGACGCGAGCGTCGCTGTCAGTATCACCATCAAATAACCGGCGAGACCGATGTCAATATTGTAGGCCTGGGCGATAAACACAGTCGCCACGCCCTGCATGATGGCGGTGCCATCCATGTTGACAGTTGCACCTAAGGGAATCGAAAAACTGGCGACTTTATTATCCACGCCCAGATCGTGTTCCACGGTGCGCAGGGTGATAGGAATAGTCGCGTTGCTCGATGCAGTACTGAATGCAAACAACATGACCTTTTGCATTTTTTTAATCAGTACCCAGGGGCTCAAACCGGACAGGGTTTTGACCAGCAGGCTGTAATAACCTATGCCGTGCAAAAATAAAACAAACAAGACGGTGAAAAAATATTTGGCCAGATCGATGATCGCGGCAAGTCCAAGCGAGGCAAACAATTTGGTGAGCAGACAGAAGACACCGTAGGGTGCCAGTTGCATCAACATCATCACCATGCGCAGGATGACATCATTCAAATTGTCGAACAAACGCAATACATTAGCGCCCGCTTCGCCACCGGTGCGCGACACGGCGAGGCCGAATAAAATCGAAAAGATAATGATCTGCAACATGTTGGCTTCAACCATGGATTGCAGCGGATTTTCGGGCACTATATCGATCAGGGTTTCTTTAATGGAGGGGATTTCAGGCGCGGTAAATCCGCTGCCGGTGACCAGATCGACATCCGCACCCGGCTGAATCAGCACCGCCCCAGTAATGGCGAGGGCGACAGCGATGGTGGTGCAACAGATGTACAAGCCCAGGGTTTTGGTCGCCAGCGCGCCCATGCGGCTCTGGCCACCAAGTGCGGCGGCGCCGCACACCAGCGAGACAAACACCAGGGGCACCACCAGCATTTTCAGCGAGGCGATAAAAATTTTTCCGATAGCATCAAGTACGCCATCGATCATGTAGGTTTGCAGCCACTGGCCAAAGGCGGTTGTGGGCACCAAATGGGTTTCATCCACCCCCAGGATCAGATTGAAAACCACACCCACCACAAAACCCAGCACCATACCGAGTAAAATTTTATTGGTCAGGGACATGAGGAACCTCTTGGAATTATTGTGTGCCCTAAATTTATTGTTAGCCCTAAACGTCGTCGCGCTTGCGGCAGTGGCCTGCCGCAGCTTCAGGAACAGGCGCGGGGTTATTCGTTAACCGCGTCTTTCAGGCCTTTGCCCGCTTTGAAGGTAACGGTTTTACTGGCGGCGATTTTGATTGTTGCGCCCGTCTGGGGATTGCGCCCTTCACGCGCGGCGCGGGCGCTGACATTGAAGGTGCCAAAGCCGAGCAAGGCAACAGATTCACCACGGCTCAATGCATTGGTAATCTGCTCGATAAAGGCAGACACCACCAGATCTGCCTTGTTGACGCCCAAGTCAGTATTGTTCGCCAATGCCACTACTATGTCGGTTTTATGCATACTTTTTTCTCCTTGGTTAGATCAATAAGCCATGGAGTTTACCTGCAATAACGTCATTGCGGCAGACTTGCGCGGGCTTTTTCCATCCCCAATGCCATCCCCGCACGGGCGCAAGCTGATAAACTGCCGTCCCAATCATCCCGATACCATCGCCCGAATTTATTCTGCCGTGTCCATAATAGGAGTCAGGTTTTGCCCCAGGCTGCGCGCTACCGATCACCGCTACACTCATGGCAGCCACTGCCGCGTTATACCAGGCGCCCGTGCAAGCCATTGCAGGACTGGCTCATCGACAGGGGTTCGCTGACCGCGCGCCTGATCGCCAAAAGCGAGGGGGATTTCAAGGTCGAAGTGGTGCGGCAGGTGATAGGTATACCCAGCCTGGATGAGCGCCAGGCACTGGGGATGAAACGCCCGGCACTGGCGTTGATCCGCGAGGTGATCCTGTGTGGCCGGGGGCAGCCCTGGGTATTTGCGCGCAGCCTTCTGCCGCTCGCCAGCCTGACCGGCAACCTGCGCCACTTGCGCAAACAGGGCACGCGCCCGCTGGGTGCATTTTTGTTCAGCCAGCCACACTTGGCACGCAGCACCATTGCGGTGGCGCGCATTAGCCGCGATCATGGCTACCTGCCCGAAAACCTGGTGGGCGACCAGCAGCTCTGGGGGCGACGCTCGGTATTTTATTTACAGCAAAAACCGCTGCTGGTGAGCGAAGTGTTTTTACCCGCTTTTGCCGACCAGCTCGATCACTAAATTTGCCCGATAACTTCCATCAAGACGGCGCTTTGGTCATGACAACATCCGAAGACATAACACCCGGCGATTCAACTCCCCTGCCAGCCCCAAAAAAAACGGCGGCAAAAAAGCCGGCATCGACTACTACTGCGACTGGGGCAAGTCCCAAACCCAAAACGGCGGCGACCAGCAAACCTGCCACCCCAAAATCCGCCCAGGCTGCTGTTGATTCAGCCACCGTCAACCCGGTACAAGCGGTCGAAACAGCACCGAAAACAACTGCACCTGCGGCAAAACCTGCAAAAGCAACGACAAAAACCACCCCCAAAACCGGAGCCCCAGCCAAGGCCAAACCCGCAGCGGCCAAGACCACTGCCAAAACTGAGCAGGCTAAATCTGACCAGCCCAAGGCAAGTGCCAAACCGGCCGCAACTAAAACGGCGACTGCAAAACCAGCGGCGCCCAAAACCGGTTCATCCAAACCTGCAATGGACAAGCCAGCCACGCCCAAGGCTACCGCTGCGATTATCGAACCTGTGGCCGAGCCCCTTATCGATAGCCCGGCGCCTCCGGCATCGGAATCCATCATCGAAGAGCCTGATGCCGAGCCGGATCTGGCAACCGAATGGGCCAGCCTCCATGCGGCAAAAATCCTTGAACGTGCCACCCATGGCCCTAAACATACCGGCTTTGTCGCCCAACTTCGGCAAAAGGCAGCCGTTTACTGGCGCCTCACCCGTATGGATCGCCCTATAGGTACGCTCCTGCTGCTCTGGCCCACGCTCTGGAGTTTGTGGATTGCCGCCAAAGGTGTGCCCAGCAGCAAAAACCTGGTGATTTTTGTGCTGGGTGTGATTGTGATGCGCGCCGCCGGTTGCGTGATCAATGACTTTGCCGACCGCAAGATCGATGGCAAGGTCTTGCGCACCCGGGATCGCCCGCTCGCAACCGGCGCGGTTTCCAGCCGCGAGGCCATTGGCCTGTTTATCGCCCTGTGCCTGACCGCTTTTGCGCTGGTGCTGTTTACCGACCCGCTTACCATCAAACTCTCGGTGGGTGGCTTGGTGCTCGCATTTTGTTATCCCTTTATGAAACGCCACACCCATTTGCCACAAGTGGTGCTGGGCGCCGCTTTCGCCTGGGGTATCCCCATGGCCTATGCGGCCGAAGCGGGTGAGTTACATCAGGGGATGTGGCTGATCTATCTGGCGGTGGTGCTCTGGACAGTCGCTTACGACACTTTCTATGCCATGGTGGATCGCGATGACGACCTCAAAATTGGCGTCAAATCCACCGCCATTCTGTTCGGCGAGCAAGACCGGGTGATGACCGGAGTATTACAAGCCATGGCGTTGTATGCCCTGATCCTGGTGGGCCATCGTTTTGAACTGGGTCATTTTTATTACGCTGGCCTGGCAGTAGCGGCAGGTTTATTCGTCTACCAGCAATGGTTGATCCGCTTCCGCGCCCGCGAAGCTTGCTTCAAAGCCTTCCTGAACAACAACTGGGTGGGAGTGGCAGTCTTTGCCGGGATTGTTATGGACTATAGTTTTCGCTGAGCGCAAAATTTTTACCCTGTCATAAATATGTAACACTGAACTTATTTAATAAGCTGCAACAATAGCTTCACAAAACCTGTGGGGCGCCCCGTGGTTTTTTCAGGCAGAGCACTTATGACTGGACGCAAAATCCTTATCGTTGACGATGAATCGGCAATCCGCGATATGCTGCGGGTAGCGCTGGAAATGGCTGAATACCAGGTGATGGAGGCCAGCAACGCACAGGATGCGCATGGCCTGATTATCGATGAAAAACCCGACCTGATCCTGCTCGACTGGATGATGCCCGGTACCAGCGGCATCGAGTTGGCGCGCCGCCTGAAGCGCGACGAAGTCACTGCCAGCACCCCCATCATCATGCTCACCGCCAAGGGTGAGGAGGACAACAAGATCCAGGGGCTGGAAGTGGGCGCCGACGATTACATCACCAAACCCTTTTCCCCCCGCGAATTGGTCGCGCGCCTGAAAGCGGTTTTGCGCCGCGCCGATCCGCAAGTCAATTCCGCACCGATTACGGTGCAGGGCCTGTGCCTCGACCCGGCCAGCCACCGCGTCACTATTAATGACCAGTCCGTGGATATGGGACCGACCGAATACCGCCTGCTGGAGTTTTTCCTGACCCATCAGGAAAGGGCTTATACTCGCAGCCAATTGCTGGATCACGTCTGGGGTGGCAACGTGTATGTGGAAGAGCGCACTGTGGACGTCCATATCCGCCGCCTGCGCAAAGCGCTGACCCTTGATGGCCACGAGGATTTGATCCAGACAGTGCGCGGTACGGGCTACCGTTTTTCCACCCGAATTGAAGCCTGATCACATGATTTAATGAGTCGCCGCACCCGGTTGGTACTGCGAGACCATCTGCAGCATGGACGCCCCACATGGATGTGGGAAGTGTCGGAGTTTGTATGGAACAAACCCGACTGCTGCAGTCGAGCCTACAAGGACGTATTTACGGCGCGTCTCGCAGTACCAACCGGGTGCGGCGACGGATTCAAAACCGAGAGGCTCGCCCGTTGTTAAAAGGTTTTAGCGCTGAACTCCAGCGCATTCTGATCATTCTCGCCATTTGCAGCCTGATCGGCTTCTTCAGCGATAATTACGGCCTCTGGATCCTCATTGGCTGCGCGATCTATATCCTCATGATGCTCTGGCAGATGCGCCGCCTGAACCAGTGGCTGCTGCGCCAGGAATCGGAGCACCCACCCGAGGCAAGCGGTATCTGGGGGCAGATTTTCGACAACATCTACCAATTGCAACGCAACCAGCGCACCGAGCGGGAAAACCTGCAAGCGGTGATCAACCGTATCCAGGAAATCAGCTCCGCGCTCAAGGATGGCCTGGTCATCCTCGATGCACGCGGCCTCCTGGATTTCTGGAACCCCGCCGCCCACCGTATGCTCGCGCTCCATACCAAGGACCAGGGGCAATCGGTGATTAACTTTATCCGCCATCCCCGGTTTGTCAGTTACTTTGAGGAAGGCAACTTCGAAGAGCCGCTGGAGCTGCCCTCACCGCGCTTCCCGTCCAAATACCTGCAATTCCAGATCACCCCCTTTGGCAAACAGGAGCGGTTGATTGTGGTGCGCGATGTGACCCAACTGCACAACCTGGAAAAAATGCGCCAGGATTTTATCGCCAACGTATCCCACGAATTGCGCACCCCGCTAACGGTAATCAACGGCTATGTGGAGACCCTGGCCGACAACAACCAGACCCCCAGTTGGGATAAACCCCTGCAACAAATGCAACAACAGTCGAAACGTATGTCGCTGCTGATTAATGATTTGTTAGTGCTCTCCAAGCTTGAAACCACTGAGGCGGGGCACAACCACAAACCGATCAACCTTGAACAGTTGCTCACCATCGTGAAAAGCGAAGCGGATGTACTGAGCAAGGATAAGGAACAGCAACTGACGTTGATCTGCAACAACACCACCAAACCCCTGTTGCTGTCGGGCAACGAAAAAGAACTGCACAGCGCCTTTTCCAACCTGGTCACCAACGCGATCAAGTACACACCGAATGAAGGCAAGGTGAATGTGCTGCTCTGGCAGGACCAAAAACACGTCTATGTATCGGTGAGCGATAACGGCCCGGGCATTGATGCCCAGCATATTCCGCGTTTGACCGAACGCTTCTATCGCGTTGATGCCAGTCGCAACAGTGGCACCGGTGGTACCGGGCTGGGGCTGGCGATTGTGAAACACGTATTGATGCGCCACGATGCGGAATTAAAGATCACCAGCGAAGTGGGCAAAGGCAGTATGTTTATCTGTGTGTTTCCCCTGCCTCATTAATTCAGCCCTTTAATGTGATTTGCACTAAAAATCACATTATTTTGCGCGCAGCAAAATACTCGAACGTTTTACTGCATTTCCCTTGGATAAATTTCCAAAAATCAAACCTGCATCCCAAACTATTACCCGCCAGACTGAAAGTCGGACTCGCCAATACAACGTTGTCATTTTAGACTCTCCCTCGATGCAAACGTGAATCGCCACAAGCGATTCGCCTGTATTCCAATCCACAATTGCGACGCATTCACTGTCGCACTGGTCCTTGTCAAAAATTACATTTTTTCTGGAGATCCGAGAGTGAAAAATATCAATAAACTGCACTCAAGCCTGGGTGCAAAATGCGGTATTACTGCATTGGTTATCGGCCTCAGTTCACTGTTTGCCGTCACTGAAGCAAGCGCGCACGGCTATGTGTCATCGCCCAAAAGCCGCGTGATCCAATGTAAGGAAAATGGTGTCGAAAACCCGACCCATCCAGCCTGTATTGCAGCCAAGGCAGCGGGCAATGGCGGCCTCTACACCCCGCAAGAAGTGGCGGTCGGTGGCGTGCGCGACAACCATGAATACTTCATTCCCGATGGCCACTTGTGCAGTGCCAACCGCTCCAACCTGTTTGGTATGGATCTGGCGCGCACCGATTGGCCAGCCACCAACGTGACGGCGGGTCCATTGCAATTCGTGTGGACCAACACTGCGGCCCACAAAACCATGTACTTCCGTTACTACATCACCCGCGAAGGCTACAACCATGCGCAACCACTGCGCTGGTCTGACCTGGAATTGATCCACGATTCAGGCAAAGCGGACCAGGAAACTACTTCTTACCACACCGTCCAGCTGCCACCGCGTACCGGTCGCCATATCGTGTACAGCATCTGGCAGCGCGATTGGGAGCGGGACTCGGCTGAAGGTTTCTACCAATGTATCGATGTTGACTATGGTCGCGGCGGCAATTCTTCCTCGGTACCAGCCTCTTCCAAATCCAGCTCTTCCGTTGGTTCTGTAGCTTCGTCTGTTGGTTCCAGCATTTCATCCAATACCTGTGCTGGCCTGGGCATCTGGAACGCGACTATCGCCTATCAAAGCCCTACCCAGGTACAACACAACGGCAGACGCTACCAGGCCAACTACTGGACCCAGGGCAATGATCCGGCGACTAACAATGGTCAATACAACTACTGGCTTGACCTGGGTGCCTGTACTTCCGGCAGCGCCTCTTCCACGCCATCCAGTGTAGCGCCAGCTTCATCCAGCAAATCGAGTGTGGTCACCAGCTCCAGTACTCCATCGTCGGTTTCTGGCAGCAACTGCACCTCACCAGCCTATGTAAATGGTTCTACTTATGCCGCTGGTGCGCTGGTACAAAACGCAGGTAGCGAATACCGCTGCACCGTAGCGGGCTGGTGCACAGTGGGTGGCCCCTACGCGCCGGGTACCGGCTGGGCCTGGACCAATGCCTGGTCGCTGGTGCGTGCCTGCAACTAATTACGCGGGCATCAGGGATGACGAAAAAAAACGGCAATCCGCAGGGATTGCCGTTTTTTTATTGTGTATCGTTGATTTGTTAACGCAGTTGTATCTCGACTTGCGTAGCCTTATCGACCACCACTTTTGCCTCATCAAATGAAGATGGCCCAAAGCTGCCGCCATTGTTAGAAAAACCATAGGGCTCGGTGGGGATGCCCATGGAATTCTTATCGATCTGGCCATTGCCATTTTCGTCCTGGAACAGTTTTATCGCGTAATTGCCCGCAGGCAGACCGGTGAAATCCAGCGACATAACATTCCCGTCCATTTTGACTTTCCTGACCGCGACCCAATTGCTATTGGCATCGTAATTCTCCGCCTTGTCATAGACGGCGACCAATAAATCCCCCTGGCTGGATTTGATGTTGGCGACGGTCAATGTCAGGTCATGGGCAAAGGTTGGCAGCGCCAGGAATAGCGCTGTGATTCCGACTATTTTTGTACTCATACGCATACAAATCTCCTTGATAATAAGCAGGTCGGGACGATCCCGCAGGAGGTTCCAGCATAAGCAATACCCGCGCGGGCCTCAGGTGCCATTCCTCACCTTTAGACACTGACAAAACTCATCATTTGGTGATGACAAATGTCTACCGCGCTGTGCATGACGTATGTCCTATTCAGCCGCCCGCCATTACCGCTTAAGATGGCACGTCTGGAGCAGCTCGCAGCCCCATCCACCGGGATGTAAAAAACGCCGATGAACAACGCCGATGAACAACGATAAATACCTCCTCACCTTCGCCGGATTTATTACCTGGGGCGCCGTAGCCTATGTGGAATTCGGACGGCTCGCCGATTCGCCTTTTTTGTGGCCTAGTGTGGTGGGTTACAGTATTTTTTTGCTGTTGTTTTTACTGGTCGGCTGCGGTTATGCCGATAAGATCCCGCTGCCTAAAACCCGGATTATTTTATACGCGCAACTCACTATCGCACTGCTGTTAATGCTGGTGCATCACAGCCAGATATCACCGGTATTACTGGTAGTCTGGGCCGCGCAATTGCCGGATTATTTCTCCCGCCGCAGCGCGGTGATCCAGGTACTGGCCAGCAACCTGATGTTTTATTACATCCTTATCGCCCTCTGGAAGTATGAGAGTGCCGTTGTCACTGCGCTGATTTATCTTGGCTTCCAACTCTTCGCACTCTCCACTGCATTTGCCCGCGTCAACGAAAAACACGCGCGCGAACAACTTGAGCAGGTTAACCAGCAACTGCTGACCACACGCATTATCCTCGCGCAATCGAGTAAACAGGATGAACGTTTGCGCATTGCGCGCGACCTGCACGATATCCTCGGCCACCAACTCACTGCGCTCAATTTGCAATTGGAAATTTTGCAGCACAAGGTTACAAATGATTTGCAAGAATCCGTAGCCGATACTAAAAATCTCGCCAAACAATTGCTCGATAGCATACGCGCGGTAGTACGCAACCAGCGAGCGCCCTTGACCGTCGATATCCGCCAGGCAGTGCAAGCCCTGGCACTGCGTTTGCCGCAATTGCAATTAATCATCGAAGGTGAATTGCAACTCGAATCCACCGAACTCGCCGAACAATTGCTGTTGTGTATCCAGGAGGGAATCAGCAATGCATTGCGCCATGGTCGCGCCACCCAGATAAAACTGGTGCTGCAACAGCAGGATAAAAAAATCACAATTTTGCTCGAAGATAATGGCCGCGGTTGTAGCGAAACCATAAATCCCGGCAGCGGCTTACTCGGTATCAACGAGCGGCTCCAACAATTTAATGGCGCCGTCAATTTGCAGCCGCTGCTACAGGGCGCCTGTTTACATATTTCACTGGAGCAGCTGCATGCTTAATATCGGTTTGGTGGATGACCAGGAATTAGTGCGCAAAGGTATCGCCGGTTTGCTGGGACTCTCCGGTAAAACCACTATTTCCTGGGAAGCGCATAATGGCGCGGCAGCATTGGATGCACTTGCCAATCATCCCGTTGATGTCATCCTCGCCGATATCCGCATGCCGGTAATGGATGGTATTGCCTTGGTAAAAAAGTTGCGCGCAGAACACAATCTCACTCCGGTATTAATGCTGACTACGTTTGATGACAGCGAATTATTTGTGCAAAGCCTGAAGGCGGGCGCCAACGGGTTTTTATTAAAAGATGTATCCCTGGAAAAACTGGTCAGCAGCCTTGAAGCCCTGGCGCAGGGTGCGGGTTTTCTCGCCGAGGGAAATATGCTGCAAGAATTGCAGCAGTTGAAAAAAACCGAACAAAAAATTGATTTGTCAGAGCGCGAGTTGCAAATCCTGCGCTTATTGGCGGGCGGATTTTCCAACAAAGAAATTGCCCGTGCCATTTTTCTCGCTGAAGGCACAGTGCGCAACCACGTCTCCAACCTGCTCGCCAAACTGGACTGCCGCGACCGCACCCAGGCTGTGTTAAAAGCAATTAATCTGGCAATCGTCTGAGGGACTATTTTTAGGGACTATTTTTAGGAACTAATTTGAAAAGCTAATTTTAAGAACTAACGTTCAGAACCAAGGAAGCGTTGAAACATATACAGTTCGTCATACCCGCGAACGCGGGTATCCATAAAATTCAACAGAACCAATTTGAAAAACGAATTTGAGGAACTAGCATGAACGGAATTATTACCAATTGGCTAATGGCGTTTTTCCATCACCTGGCTGCATTTGGTTTATTTGCGTGTCTGGTTTATGAATTTATGTTGATACGCAAACCCTTCAACCAGCAAACCGCACAGTCACTGCTGAATACCGACCAGCGCTATGGTGTATTTGCAATGCTCATCCTGATCATAGGTTTTGGGCGGGTATTTCATTTTGAAAAAGGTGAGGATTATTATTTCCACAGCCTGCCGTTCCTTATCAAAATATCGCTGTTTGGATTGGTGGGGATTTTATCCATGTACCCCACCTTGAAATTTATTTCCTGGCGCAAAGCATTAAAACAGAATCAGGTGCCGCAGGTTAGCGCTGCGACACTGGCGGCCATCCGCCGCATAATCCATATCGAACTTGCGGCAGTTGTCGCCATCATTCTCTGCGCGGCGATGATGGCAAAAGGTGTTGGGTATTTTGGCTAAGTATTATTGTTCAACATAATTTCACGCATCCAGCTGGAATTGCAAACGCGCGAGCTGCTGATACAAGTCACTGTGCGCCAGCAATTCCGTATGGGTGCCACTGGCGACAATTTTCCCCTGCTGCAACACCAGGATGCGGTCGGCATTAACCACTGTCGATAGACGATGGGCAATCATGATAGTGGTGCGATTTTTCATCAGCACTTCCAACGCCTGTTGCACAACTTGCTCGCTATTGGAATCGAGTGCACTGGTGGCTTCATCCAGTAATAAAATCGGCCGGTCTGCAAGGATCGCGCGCGCAATGGCGATGCGCTGTTTTTGTCCGCCCGATAAACGCACACCGCGCTCGCCGAGATAGGCATCCAACCCTTCCGGTAATTGCTCAATAAACTCCAGCGCAAATGCCGCCTTACAGGCCGAAATCACCTCTTCATCACTAGCATCCGGGCGCGCGTAACGAACATTGTCGCGCACACTCGCGGCAAAAATAACCGGGTCTTGGGGCACCAGTGCAATGCGTTTGCGCACCTGCTGGATATCCGCATTTTTTAAATCGACACCATCCAGGTAAACCGCGCCGGCAAGCGGATCATAAAACCGCTGCAACAATTGGAATACGGTGGTTTTGCCCGCGCCTGACGGCCCCACCAGTGCAATCTTTTCACCCGGTTGTACACGCAAATCAAAACCATCAAATACTGGCGTATCCCTGCGGGTGGGATAGGCAAAGTACAGCCCGCGCATTTCCACTGAACCCAACGCAGGTTCAGGCAAAGTTTGCGGATGTGCACACAGGGGCAACTCCGACGGTGTCGCGAGTAATTCCACCAGGCGATCAGTCGCACCCGCGGCGCGCTGCAACTCGCCAATCACTTCCGAAATAGTCCCCATGGCGCTGGCAACTATCACCGCATAAAAGATAAAGGCCGATAATTCCCCGCCGCTGATATTGCCCGCCAACACATCGTGGCCACCCACCCATAAAATCATCGCCACCGCACTGAATACCAGGGTGATCACCGCCGCCACCAGCAAAGCGCGCTGGCGGATACGTTTGATACCCGTACCAAAGCTGGACTCTACCCGCTGGTTAAAGGCACCTGCGGATGCGGCCTCATGGCCATAGGCCTGCACGGTACGAATTTCATGGATGACCTCGTCGGTATAAGCTCCCACCTCGGCCACGCTGTCCTGGCTGGCGCGCGCGAGTTTGCGCAGACGGCGGCCAAACACAATGATCGGCACCAGGACAAAAGGAATCGCCACCAATACCAGCGCCATCAGCTTCAAACTGGTCACCGCCAGCATCACCAAACCACCTAGCAATAACAGCGCATTGCGCAGCGCCATGGAAACGCTGGAGCCAATCACGGTTTCTAGCTGGGTGGTATCGTTGGTGAGGCGGGAGAGCACATCGCCAGTGCGGTTTTGCTCGAAGAATATCGGCGAGAGGGTTAACAAATGGGAGAACACCCGGCGGCGCAGATCCGCCGTAATACGCTCGCCCAGCCAAGACACCAGGTAAAACCGGCTGTAGGTCGCCACCGACATCACCAGGATCACCCCCAACAATCCCAGCAACGCATAGTTAAGCAACTCGGGGCTGCCGGCCACAAAACCCTTATCAATCACCTGTTTCAATCCCTGGCCGATCAATAGCACACAGGCGGCGGCAATCACCAGGGCAACCAGTGCGAGCAGGATTCGCAGGCGATAGGGGCGTAACAGGTCGAGCAAAATCTGGCGGCGCGACAAAGATTCGCTCGCCGAGGGTGAAGGAGATAAGGACATGGTAGTTCCCGCAGGGTTGATAAGCTCAGGGAACAATAGGGGAGCGGGCTCTAAATACAAGGGTAATCCAGCGGGTGATGACCTTTGTCAGCCACAGGGGCACAAACCAAACAGCAAACTCATAGCAAACTACAGGCAATAAAAAAGGCGAAATCTGCAGATTTCGCCTTTTTAGCTGTTACATCAGCGACCTTGGTCGCTAATAAACTATCAAATAATTAGATAACGTCTAATTAGATAGCCTGGATGTTTTCAGCTTGTGGGCCTTTTTGGCCTTGGGTCACGGTGAAGCTAACTTTTTGGCCTTCAGCCAGGGTTTTGAAACCTGAACCAACAATGGCGCTGAAGTGAGCAAATACATCTGGACCAGATTCTTGTTCGATGAAACCGAAACCTTTAGCTTCGTTGAACCATTTAACAGTGCCAGTAGTAGTTTTAGACATAGTATTACCTATTTAATACAAAAGTAAGAGTACCCCGAGGGGCGTTTGTGCTGGAAATGTGGGAATTACTTATGTAAACAGGACGAAATACTATATTGGAACTTCGAAATGTGGTGCATAAATATTAGACGTACTTTCAAGCTGCGGCTCAGTTTACACGCCTTTAGGTCAATGTCAATCAATTGGGTTTGCTAAACCCTCGGGGCTCGCGGGTATAATCATCGCCCCTCTTGCCCCACCCGGAATCATCAATGTTATTCATGCGCCAACCCCTGTTAATCCTGTCCCTGTTCTTGTCCTTATTTTCTATCAATAGCGTGGCGCAAACCGGCAATTTTAATCTGGAAGATTGGCCACAAACGCAAAGCGCGCTTAAGCCAATGTATGTAAAAGCCATTATGGAGCAGGCGGGTGTGCACAGCGTCAGCTTTACTAAAAGCGCAGAATTTTATACCGCTGAATTGGACAAGTTCGCTGCCTTTGCGCAAGAAAAAAATTATCGCCCCTATTTAAAAACATCCGTGGCACAAAACCTCGCCACAATTGCAGTGGTGAATTGTGATTGGAATAACGGTGTGCCGCCCTGGGAATTTGCGCAGAAATATTTGGGCACAGAACAATTAGAACTTTTAAAACCGATATACGGTGATGCTATAACCAAACTGCAAAATAATTGCGATCAACCTGCGCAGGCGCAATGATCGAATTTTTAGTGCAATTGTATTTGGCTGATCCCATCGTTTAATAACGCCCGGTCGCGTAGCATTAACATCATCTTGCAATGCGACCTAGATATGACTAAAGAATCCCACCCGTTTTTAATTGTGCTGCTCGCCGCAGTGATTGCAACTACACCACTGGCGGTCGATATGTATTTACCTGCAATGCCCGATATTGCGCGCGACCTGCATAGCCATATCGGCAGCGTGCAACAATCACTCAGTATTTTCCTCGCGGCTTATGGTGCAGGCATGCTGTTGTTCGGCCCACTTGCCGATTCACTCGGGCGCAGGCCCCTGGCGATTTTTGGCCTGACTGGTTTTACCCTGTGCAGTATTGCGCTCGCGTTTGTCGATAGCATCCACCACTTGTTAATCGTGCGTGCGTTGCAAGCATTTTGTGGCGCGGCGGCAACTGTTGTTGTTCCCGGCATAGTGCGCCATCTGTATCAGGAACACACCGCCAAAGGCATGTCCTATTTATCCATGATCATGATGTTGGCCCCGCTGCTCGCACCAAGCATTGGCAGTGCCATTTTGTGGGTGAGTGAATGGCGCAGTATTTTTGTGGTGCTCGCGCTCTATGGTGCGCTGATCTTTGCGCTGGTGTGGAAATGGCTGCCGGAAATTAGCAAGCCTGTTAACGGAAATCCAATTAACAGCAAACCAACGCTCGCAGGAAATTTTTTTAGCGGCTACAAAATTGTGTTTTCGAATCCGCTCGCACGCCCGTTAATTGTGAGCATGATGTTCGGTTCATTTTCCTTCTTTTGTTTTATCACCGCAGTGTCGTTTATCTACATTAATTATTTTGGTGTGAGTGAACAGCTATTCAGCGTGTTGTTTGGTGTGAATGTTATCTGTTTGATAATTGCCAATTTTATCAATAGCCGGTTGGTGACGCGCCTGGGCTCATTGCGCATGTTGCGCGCAGGTCTCGCACTTGCACTGCTCAGTGCACTGCTGCTCTGCACATTTAATTATTTCGGTTTAGGTATCTGGTTCAGCGTATTCAGCATCGCCCCGCTAATGGCAGGCCTGACCTTGATATCCACCAATACCGATGCCTTGATATTAATGAAATTCCCTCACAACTCGGGCACAGCTACGGCCGTAACCGGCACATTGAGATTTGGCAGTGGTGCATTTGCCGGGCCACTGCTCGCCTATTTTTATACAGGAACTGCCATGCCTTTTTCGCTGTTGATGCTTTCCGGTGTGGTGGGAGTAATCGCCTGCCAGATTTGGTTTGCCTGCAACAACAAAAAATTGCCCGGATAAAATAGCGTAGAATGGCGGATTCATTTTCTGCAGGATCATCCCATGACTGAACAAAAAAATAATCCGCTACATGGCCTCACCCTGGAAACCATAGTGACGCGCCTCGCCGATCACTATGGCTGGGATGAATTGGGCGAGTTAATTAATATTCGCTGCTTCCAGGTAGACCCCAGTGTCAAATCCAGTTTGAAATTTTTGCGCAGAACCCCTTGGGCACGCGAAAAGGTGGAGCAGCTGTATTTGCGCACGCGCTTTACCCAATCCTGAACCCGGCGTTATTGCTCCAGACAAATTACCACTGCTGCATGATAGGCTTTCCAGTAGACAGGAATAACATAGGAGCGCATTTGCGACGGCAGATGTATCTGGTTGGGTGCGCCTTCAATCATCACCGGCACCGAGATCATAAACTCATGGCCAAAACGGCTGCGCGCATTACCGGAAATTGTATTGGCCACTTCGCCGACCAAATCAAAAATATGTTCATTGCTGGTATCCAGCTCACCAATACTTAATAACAAATGTTTGAGCAAAATACGCGGCGCGGTGAAATAAACACAGCCGCGATAGGGGCCGGAAATTCCGATAATCCCAGTGACATCGTAAGCGGCGGGATTGTTGTTCTCGACCAAATAGGGCGTACCTACTTTTACATCCTTGTCATTGGTGTGATGAAAATAGCGCACTACGCCATCGATAAATACTTGCAGGGTTTCTTGTGACATTGGATAGGCCTTAATCTTCGGTTAGCTCGGTAAGCGCTTCCAGCAATTGATCATCCGTAAAGGGTTTGCATAAAAAGCCGCGCGCACCTTTTTTCAGTGCATCGATTCCTGTGGCTTTATCCGATAATGCAGAAATAACTAAAATACGCAGGCCGGAATCCAGCGCCATCAGTTGCTGGATGCAGGCGATGCCATCCATTTCCGGCATAGTCAAATCCATAGTGACTACTTGCGGACGCGTCTGCTTGAATAATTCAAGTGCTTCAACGCCGTTGGCCGCTGCCGCCACAACACGGAATTTTTCCGAGTCATCATTGCAGCGTTCGATTTTGCGGCGAATGATATTGGAGTCATCCACAATCATCAGTGATAGCATGTTATTTTCCTTATCCACTCAGGCGGCAATTTCTTCGCGCGTGCGCGTGTGCACAATCGGTAGGGTGATAACAAAACGGCAGTGGCGGCCGGCGCGGCTGGACACACTGATTTTTCCGCGCTGCGTCAACACATGGTTCATCACCGCTTCCATACCAATGCCACGACCGGCATCGTTAGTAATTTCAACAGCCGTGCTAAAACCTTCATGGAAAATCAAACCGAGTAAATGTTTATTAGTCCAGGATTCAATTTCATCTTCCGGCCATCTACCCGAATTCAAGGCTTTGGTGCGTATCGCTTCATAATCCAATCCCTGTCCGTCATCCATCACCGTCAATTCCATTTCGCTTTCAGATACCTTGGCAAGGCGCAAATCGATGCGGCCAACCATGGATTTTTCACTCAGCTCCCGGTCGCGCGGCGTTTCAATACCGTGCACTACCGCGTTGCGCAATAATTGGATGCAAATTTCCTTGAGCTTGTGCTGGCAATCGGCATCCAGCTCAATTTCACTTAAACCGCTGGCAACCAACTTGACCATTTTGCCATTGCGCAGCGCTATGTTTTGGACAAGGTCATGCAGGTGATCCCAGCTATTATTGCGCTGGCGACCGCCAGTATTTTTATTACCCGACACACGCGGGCTATTGCTGCTGACAACCGCAAACTGGCCAAGTTTTTCGGCGAGATGCTCCACCTGTTGGGTATAACTGATCAAACTTTCGAGCTGCACCGTCAGGCCAAGGTAATCATTGCCGCTTAAATCGCGCTTTTCACACAGCAGCGCCAGGGTATCTTCCATTTTGTGCGCGGCATGCTCAAAAAATTCCAGTTTCAGCGAAGCAGCTTCACCTTTGAAGTTGTGGATTTCACGGAAAATGCTGGTGGCTTTATCACGCACGGCCTGCATGGTTTTGGCGGGCTGGCGTAAAATATTATTGACGCGATTAAAACAGTTGAAGCTGTTGGCGATAAATTCGCGCAGCAAACCCGGATGGGTATGCAATAACCCGGTGATCATTTCCAGTTGCGATTCATTGTGTTTGCGGCTTTCATTCAAAGCGCGTTGTAATTTCACCTGCCCGGTAATATCCAGCAGGGTCACCAGTACATGGGAAATTTCTTGCGCACCTGCATCGTTTTTTTGGTAGGCGCGGGCAAAATTGAACTGCAAGTGTTTGGTGAGGAAGCCACCACTGCTCTGCGCAATATTGACTTCAACCAGGCTGAGCGGATTTAAATCACCAATCAGTTTTTCTTTTACTTTGGGATCGAATAACAATTCAATAAACCCGCGCGCCGTCTCAGCGTCTTTTTCGCTGATAATATTTTCCACCAGCGACTGGAATGATTTTCCCGCAAATTCTTGCGGCCCCAACACTTCAGCAAGCTTGGCAGAGTGCTGTTCACCCAGTACCAGGTTTTTATCAATCAGGAACAGGCCTTCATTAACGGTTTCCAATATTTCTGCCGTTTCACGCCGCGCTTTTTCGATCACCCGGTCGCTATCGCGCAATTGCCGCAAAAAGTGAAACATAATAAACAGGAAGTTAATCAGCGCGAGGCTGATACCGACGGTTTGGATCATCCGCAAGCGCGTCGCCTTGGACGCTGCGACCTGTTCAAGGCTAATGGTCAAATCATTCATCGAAGTGAGTATTGCCAGGTTGTGCAACCGTGCCATAGCGACAGCTGCCGCGAGGGAAGTTTCAATTGCTGCGCCTTGTCCTACATCCGCTGTCAATGTATCGATTGCATTTTTATACGGCTGCCACAGCGCCAGGGTGTTGCGCAATGAATCCTTGCCCGCTTGATTGCTGACCGCCTCCAATGTGACCACATCTTTGCCTGCACCGCGCACCAATCCACCCTTGATAAAAGCATTCAGGGTTTCATCAAATAAACCCTTGCTCAATTGCAATTCATCAAATGCGATTTTAAAGGCCTGCGGATCCTCGCGCGAGGCATCCAATACCAATAAGGTTTTTGCCATTCGCTGGGACAACATACGCTGGCGTCCGGCGAGGTTTACCCCCACCGCATCATCGGCAATTTCAAAGGAGACATAAAAGTTGAATAGCAATACCGAAGCATCAAGCAATAAAAACAATAGGACTGAAATAATAATTCTGCGGTATTTTTTATAACTTGATTTATTACTGAAATCGATACCGGATTTTTTTTGTGGATTGATATGTTGCCCGTCAGTGGGGTCAAAATTGCCCGCCATAATTATTCGCCCGTAAAATAACCTGTGATTACAGTTGCCTGTGCAACTATCGGGCGCTCCGCTTCTGCCCTGGACTGCTCCGCTGGATATATCCGTCGAGCACTCTGTTGGCTCGGTGAGAGGACATTAGCGAAAGCTGTGCCAAGTTAATATTTGCAGCGAATGTTAATTGTTGGTGCAAATTAATCCGGATTTTTTATAGAAATTTGTGCGCTGCACTTTTTTTATGCGCAACTTTCAATCGGGATAGGAGCAACAAAAATAAAAAGGTGCGCTGTATTCGGACATTGCACTTATTTGGTTCCAGATTACCAAAGGTCTTTTTTATGGATACCCGCGTTCGCGGGTATGACGAAAGATACATCTATAAAACACGATTGCCAGGCCAGTTGCGTTGGCCTGGTAATCGGTTCATTCATAACTTACTTGCCAAACACTTACTTACCAAACATTGCTCTCATCATAAATAGCATTGTTCTCCTCAATCAATAACGCTGGACTCAATAAATAACATTGCGGCTCGGTGATGCATTTGCCTCCAGTTTTAACCAATCCTCATCCAGGTCTTTCAATGTGGTAATCAGGTAATTATCCGGATCGCACATCACCTCCAGCATCAATAGATGGTGCAGTGAATGGTCGGCACCGCGGCCAATAAAGTGGCCGATGATAGGTGCATCCGCCAACGTCAGGTCACCCATCAAATCAATCACGCGGTGCCGCGCACTTTCATCTTTGTAACGCTGCTTGCCTTTATTGAGTATTTCATCGCGCTGGTAAATCAGCAGGTTGTTATGGTTTGCGCCCTGGAAATAACCCAGCTCGCGATAGGCCTCCATATGCTCCTGGCTAACCAGGTTGCGCGCACCACTCAATTGCTGCATAAACGACAATTCAGTCACTGCGGTTGAAACACGTTTACTGCCCAGTGCCGGATGGGGCACAGTAGTTTCCAGATCCATCCACAACATAGGTGAAGGCTGCACATCAAGGAAACGGTCGCCTTCACACGCCTGGACAATTTTTTTCACCAGCATTACTTTGCGCAGCGCATTCTGTTGCACCTTGCCTACACTGAGGATTAAATCGGAAAAAGGACGTGCACTGCCATCCAGTGAGGGTACTTCCGGGCCATCAATCAGGATGCGCGCATTATCGATACCATGGGCCGATAAGGCGGCAAGCAAATGCTCAACCGACATCACTTTTACGCCTTTACCATTGCGCAAGTTGGTGCCCAGTTTTGCATCGTACACATTGTGCCAATGCGCCTTGACCACATTGTGGCGAGCATCTTCATCGCGGCGGATAAAGGTATAGCCGGTGTCCGGCGCAGCGGGGGTGACAATCATTGTCGTTACATAACCACTGTGCAGACCCATACCCAAACAACTGAATGGTTTAGCCAGGGTATGCTGCATGTAACAGGATTCGTTGGCATTGTTCATGGGATATCCTCTCGATGGTGTAAGTTGTTCCACCTATCCAGAGTAGGTTTGCGGGTGCGGGGAAATTTGTCGCCCGCCGACAAGGAGTGGTAGGGAATTTGTCCTTTTGCGCCTATCGCTTGTCCTGCGCCGACAACACCATTAAGCGCGCCAGAACAGCAAAAAGAACGATGTAAAAACGCCGCGACACAAGACAATCACCGCGTGAAAATAACATGCAACGGGATTTCGCTATGAGTTCAAAAACCTTGACCAGTTGGGCCTTGCTGATCTGGAAATTATTGCAACAGGAACAAATCGATGCCGCCGCTATTTTCCGGAAAGCCGGGCTCAACCCCGCGCTCCTGGGCGATCACAATGCCCGCTACCCGGTCGCTGGGATGTACCGGCTCTGGTGTGCCGCGCAAGCTGCCACCAGCGATAACGCGTTGGGGTTCCATGTGGGCAAGGAGTGGAGCAGCACCAGTTTTAATGCGCTGGGTTTTGCATGGCTTGCAAGCGGTTCACTAAAGGAGGGTTTTTATCGTTTACAGCGCTACAGTAAATTGGTGAATAACGCACTGGTGACACAATTCTATCGCTCGGAAAATAATTATTATTTTAAATTTGATACTGCCGAAGATCCGGCGCTAATCCATCCCTGTGCGCGCGATGCCTGGCTTACGGCGATTATTAAAATGGCGCGCCTGCTCTATGGCGAATCTTTTACACCGGTGGAAGTATTATTGAGCGGCGATTGTTTCGATGATACGGGCGCCCTGGAAAATTATGTGCGCTGTCCGCTGGTCTACCAGCAGGCGCTCAACCATATCGCCATCGACTTGCATAGCTGCGAACAACAATTGCCAACGGCCGATCCGGAATTTGCACTGCTATCAGATCAATTGGCGATGAGCAGGTTGAATCAAATCGATAACACCCTGACCAACCAGGTGCGCCAGATTATCCACCAGGAATTACCCAATGGCGATTTATCCGAAACCATGGTTGCCGATAAATTGCATATGAGCAGCCGCAGTTTGCAGCGTAAGTTGAATGACGAGCAGACCAATTATCATTTGCTATTAACCGATGTGCGCAAAACCCTTGCGCAGACCTATATTCGCTCGACCCAATTATCGCTCAATGAAATTGCCTATTTACTTGGCTTTAATAACCAGGCGAATTTTACCCGCGCGTTTAAAAGCTGGTTTGCACTTTCACCCAGCCAGTATCGGCAAACGGCCAATAGCGATATGCCAATCTGACGGCATCAACTTTCTTCCTGCAATTGCATCGCCCACATTTGCGCGTATTTTCCCTGAAGCGCAAGCAACTGCGTGTGTGTGCCCTGCTCAATTACCGCACCAGCATCCAGCACCACAATTTGGTCCGCATCCACCACGGTCGATAAACGATGGGCAATCACCAACGTAGTATGGCCGCTGGCAACTTCCTGCATTGCTGCAAGAATTGCCGCTTCCGAATTGGAATCCAATGCACTGGTCGCTTCGTCAAAAATTAAAATCGGCGAGCCTTTCAACAATACCCGCGCAATCGCAATGCGCTGTTTTTCGCCGCCAGATACTTTTAAACCGCGCTCGCCCACCAAGGTTTTATCGCCCTGTGGCAAGCTGTTAATAAAGTGTTCCAGATGCGCCATTTTTATCGCGCGGTCGATTTGCTCATCGCTCGCGTGCGGATTGCCGTAGGCGATATTCTCGCGGATGCTGGTATTAAACAGCACCGTATCCTGCGGCACTATGGCAATGACGCGGCGCAAACTGTCGAGCGTGACCTTGCGGATATCCTGCCCATCAATCTGGATACTGCCGGAATTGATATCGTAAAAGCGGTAGAGCAAACGTGAGAGGGTGCTCTTGCCTGCACCTGAAGAACCGACAATCGCCACCTTGGTGCCCGCGGGAATATGCAAATTAAAATGCTTGAGGATCGGGCGTTTAGGGTGATAGCCAAAATCTACCTGTTGCCAATGAATTTCCCCTTTCTGCACCCGCAAGGGTTGTGCCTCTGCCGCATCGCTAATCGCCGGATTGCGCTTTAACAGCGCCAGCATATTTTCGAGGTCGGTGAGCGAGCGGCGGATTTCACGATAGACAAACCCGAGGAAATTAAGCGGGATAAATAATTGGATCATGTAGGCATTGATCATCGCCAGATCACCCAGGGTCATTTCCTTATCGATCACACTCTGCGCCGCCATCCACATCATCGCCGTCATCGCCAGCGCAATAATCAAAGCCTGCCCGGAGTTGAGTGCAAGCAGCGACATGCGATTTTTTAATTTGGCCATTTCCCAATTGGCGAGGAATTTATCGTAGGTTTCCGCTTCGTAATGTTCGTTATTAAAATATTTTACCGTTTCATAATTGAGCAGCGAATCAATCGCGCGGGTGCTGGTGGATGAATCAGCCTGGTTGGCCTCGCGCACAAATTTGTTGCGCCACTCGGTGGTGTAAATCGTGAAGACCACATAATTTGCCACTGCAACCAGGGTGATGACGGCATACCAAATAGAAAACGCGGCGGCAAAAATAATCGCCACCATTAAAATTTCAAACAGCGTCGGGACAATATTGAACATCAAAAAACGCATCAAAAAACTGATGCCATTGGTGCCGCGCTCTATATCGCGGCTAATGCCGCCAGTAGCACGGTCGAGATGGAACGCCAGCTCCAGCGAATGCAAATGCTGGAACACGCGCAAACCGATTTTGCGCATTGCATGTTCGGTAACGCGACTGAACAAGGCATCGCGCACTTCGCCAAAAAACACACTGCCAAAACGTAGCGCGCCGTAGAACAAAATAAAAAATGCAGGCAGTACCAGCTCCGGCGCAAGGCTGCGGTCCACACCATCGATAATATGTTTGAGCGCCCAGGGCATCACCAGGGTCGCCCCCTTGGCGGCGAGCAGCGCCACTATCGCCAGTATCACCCGACCTTTAAAGTCCCATAAATAAGGCAGCAAATAGGCCATGCTCTGGCGCAAATTCACTTTGGCATCAGTAGAGCGCGTTTCCTGGTTGGGATGGACAGACAAGCCGGAGGAGTGCATACCGCGCATAGGGATTCTTCTGTGGAAAAGGTCAGGGAAGTGGCGGATTTGGGGGCAGGCAAGGCGGATTACAAGCCGCTGGAAAATCCTTCGCAATCAGTTCGTAGGCCAAACAAGCTGCCTTCACTCATCCCAAACCGGTAGCCAGATTGACGCCGAAATTACTATTGTACATACTGCAAAATGGGTATCGGTCGCTGTTTTGAATGCTCGCGCGCCCTGTTTTCAGCTGCAACCTCGTGTTTCTCAATATTAAGAATATAGACCTGACAATAACGCACCGGGGCAAAAGGCTCTGATTGTTTGATTTATAAAGTAGGCACCCAAGGTGCGCTACGTATAAATAAACGTGGAAATTAATTACAACTTTGGATGGAACGTTGAATGAATCTTACGCTGCGTAGTTTTATTAATCCCTTTCTTTTTTTACTCTGCCTCCTGGCAGGCCAGGCACATGCCAACTTGTCACTAACCGACTATGGTTCATTGCCTAGCGTCGGCATGGTCGCCATTTCACCCGATGGCAATTTAATTGCGTTTCGCAAAGTCACCGGTGAGCAAGATGCTGTGTATGTTGTTTCAATCAAGGATAAAAAATTGGTATTTGCCCTTGATGTTTCCTCAATACAACCACAGGGCATTTATTTTTTTAATAATGAACAAGTATTTTTGCAAGCGTCCAAATTCACACGCGTAGCAGGATTTATTGGCAAGTTCGATTTGAGCACGGCGTTTGTATTAAATATAAAGGATAAAAAGATAAGGCAATTACTTACCCCGGGAGACAAAATTTTGGCTGGGCAAACCGGGCTTGGCAGGGTAGTTGGTGTTACCGCTGATGGACAATATGCACTCATGCCTGCGTTTTCACCTGTTGATAATCACTTTCCCAAACCGGTTTACTCCCTCTATAAGGTGAGCCTCAGCCACAACAATGTAAGATCCATAGAGGGTGGGGATTACAACACCGAAGATTTTTTTGTTGATCGCGAAGGCAAGGCAATTGCACAAGAAGAATACGATGAAAGAAATAACGAGCACAGAGTTATTGCATTGCATGACGGGAAATGGGTAGAAATATTCAAAGAAACCACGGCAATCAGGAACAAATCCTTTGTGGGATTAACACCGGATTTTAAATCATTGGTTATATTAACCGGAAACAAAGACACCGGTCGCACCAACTATTACACCATGAGCCTGGCTGATGGTGCTATTACCGGCCCTCTATTAGGGCGCGATGATGCGGACATTGAAAGTGTAATCACCGACCTGCAACGCGTAGTCTATGGTGTTCGCTACTCGGGTTTTACGCCAAGTTATAAATTTTTTGATCCGGTAACCGATAAAAAAATGAGCGATATTATCGCGCGATTCGCTAACCAGGCGGTATGGTTGGTTGATTGGACACCTGACTGGAAAAATCTCGTAGTGAATGTAGAGGGTTCCGAGTTTCCCGACGACTATTTTTTATTTGATGAAAAAAATGAGTACGAGTATTTAACAACCGGCCGCCCTCAATTCAAACCGGAAGATATACATCCGATTGGCAAAGTTACCTATACGGCCCGTGATGGTTTAAAAATTCCAACACTGATCACCGTTCCACGCAGCAAAATAGATGCAATCAAAAATTTGCCCGCCATTATTTATCCCCATGGTGGCCCCGCATCTTATGACACCATTGGCTTTGATTATCAGGCACAGGCATTGGCCGCCCAGGGTTATATAGTGATCCAGCCACAATTTCGTGGTTCAGAGGGTTTTGGTTCTGCACACTACACAGCCGGGCATGGCGAGTGGGGTAAAAAAATGCAAGATGACCTTACTGATGCGGTAAAGTTTTTTACCGGCAAAGGTTATGTTGACCCCAAGCGCATTTGTATTATTGGCGCAAGTTATGGTGGTTATGCCGCATTAGCCGGTGGCGCCTTTACACCCGACTTGTATAAATGTGTTGTGTCTATTAATGGTATTGGCGATCTCAACGATATGCTCGCCTGGGATAAGAGCCAGAATGGTAACAAGAGCGAAGTAGCAGATTACATGGCAATGCAATTTGCCAATGGCAAGGTAGATAAAAAAGAATTGGAGAAAATGTCCCCGCAAATGTATGCCAGTAATTTTTCGGCCCCCGTATTGCTCATCCATTCCGTCAATGACAAACGGGTTCCGATAAGACAATCAGAACAGATGCTGAAAGCCCTGAAAAAACAAAAGAAACCGGCCGAACTAATTGAACTGGAGGGCGACAATCACCATCTACTGGAAGGAGCAACTCGCAACCAAGCCCTGGAAGCAACCATACAATTCGTTAACCAGCATTTGCAATAACCAGATAACACACCCTTAACCAAATAACGCACCCTTAAAACGGTGCGTTTTTTTATCCTGCCATAATATCCCCCTCTGTTTGGCACCTCATGCACCTCTTATGTAGCCGGGTTTTCCGGTAAGCGGGGCAGAGTGCTATCATGCGCGCAAATTAATACCTGACCGCGAGCGCCGATGAAAATACCCAAACGCCTACAGCCATTAGTGGATGATGGCCTTATCGATGAAGTCCTGTTCCAATTGATGAGCGGCAAAGAGGCGCAGGTCTTTGTGGTGCGCGCCAACGATGAAATCCGCTGTGCCAAAGTCTACAAAGAGGCCAATAAACGCAGTTTCAAACAGGCCGTGCAATACCAGGAGGGGCGTACCGTGCGCAACTCGCGCCGCGCCCGCGCCATGGCCAAGGGCACCCGCTATGGCCAAAAAGAAGCCGAAGAAGCCTGGCTCAACGCCGAAGTAGATGCCCTCTACCGCCTCGCTGAAGCCGGTGTACGCGTGCCCAAACCCCACTGGTTTCTGGAAGGTGTGCTGGTAATGGAGCTGGTAGTCGATGAAGATGGCGACCCGGCACCGCGCCTGGACGATGTCGCCTTTGACGCGGAAACCGCGCGCGAATACCACGGCCGCATGATGATGGAAATTGTGCGCATGCTCTGCGCTGGCCTCGTCCACGGCGACCTGTCGGAATTTAATGTGCTGGTCGATGGGGACGGCCCGGTGGTTATCGACCTGCCGCAAGCGGTCAACGCCGCTGGCAACAACAACGCGCAGATGATGCTGGCACGCGATGTCAACAATATGACCGCTTACTTCGGCCAATACGCGCCCGATTTATTGGTCACCCACTACGCCGAAGAAATTTGGGATTTGTTTGAACACGGCAACCTGCACCCGAATGTAAAACTCACCGGTGAATTTGCGCAGAGCAATATCGAAGCGGATATCGCCACCATGATGCGTATTATCGAACACGCCAAGGAAGAGGAAGAAGACCGCAAAGAGCGCGAGCGCATGGCGCGCGAGGGTGAGTTCTAAAGCATGAAGAAGTGCCCACTGCTGATTGCAATGGGCACGACAACAAATTACTTGGATATGACGGCTCGCTCTCCGTTGTACGGATTGATTTGTGACAGCCCTAAAGATAACCCCAGCAACGTTGAATCAGACAATAGTGCCAAGTCATCCGCGGGAGAATTGATAACCTTGCATTTATCATTTGCAAGATCTTTAACCAGAATTTCGTTATTGCTTGTCGCATACAACTGCTGGTTTTTCTTATCCAGGATAATTTCTGTGCTATACGAATCTGCTAGCTGAGAGAGGCTACCGCCATTATTCTTGCATTGATCAAATAAAAATATCCGCTCCCCTGTTTCAATATTAATAGCCAAAATAGAAGCCTTATTCTCCGCATCAGTGTTGGAGACATAGAGTTTTTTATTCTCACTATCCAGAACCATTCCTGAAATTGATGTCAATACAGGTCCATTGCCCATTGTAGAATCGAGCAGAATAGTCCTGTTTAAAGTAACAGGATCAATTGCAGCAACGAATCCATTTTGCCAACCGGATGACACTAATAAGCGATTATTCTGGTGGTCATATACCAAATCGCCAATAGAGAGAAAACTTTCCATAGCAATACCAAGACCGACATCCGGGCTTGCAATAACCGATTGCTCACCTGAAGCAAGGTCGATAACACCAATCGTCAAACCCATTGCAAAAAAGATTCGATTATTTGCCTCGTCCAACGCTAATCCGAAGATCCCGGTATTATCGTATGGACTTAGGTCCGACACTATTGTTCGATTGCCAGTCTTCAAATCAATTTTGAACAATGTATCTATTGCATGTAGACGATCATCCAATACGTACGCAAATTTATCGTCAGCGGTAGTTTCAATGTACAAAGGCCATGCAAGCCCAGCACCATCGCCTATGCCATTGTTGAGGACAATGCTGCGTTCAGCCGAGGCAAGATCAATGGCAATAATGTCTCTTATGCCAAAGCTCGATACCAGCAATCGGTTACGCTTTTGATCCACAAGCAACTGAGCCAGCTGTGTAAATTCCACTTCTGCCCCCTGCTTTGGAAATATTTTTTGAACTACGGTTTTATCTATCGGATTGATAATGGCAAACCTATCCCGGGTCAGAGCATACACAGTAGTGTTATCTTGGTTTATCGCAAACAAATCAAACTGTGGAACAGTCATAGCATTTGTTTGTTCACCCGTTTGCGGATCAATTGTTTTCAAATCACTCGTATTGGAGCCATCATAGTTAGGATGCACTATTACCAAAGAATTATTGACATAAAAAATATTTGATGCATAGCTATAGCCTTCACCAAGATCAACCTCATTCAGTATAGATACAACACCACTACCGATATCAATTTTTAAAATTTTTGTTATCTGATTATTTTCGCTTCCCTCAACAAAAACATATCGCACTGCCGCAAAGTAAAATTTTTGATCAGGCGACATTACACCTGCACTGGACTCAACCCATTGGTGCTTTTCGGGATCAAAACCGAGGTCATAATTAGCGATGATCCTGTCGATACTTGTCCCAAGCTTATTGGCATATAATTTTAAAAACCCATCCACTACTTTGGTTGAAAAAATTTCAGTCGACTCTTTATTAAGAGCTATACCAGATCCAAAAGTGGCTGACGATAAAGGAACTGAATTCAAGGTATTCAAATCTACTGAAAAATTTTGACCGTAATTAATGAATCCTATCATTCGATCATTAAGTGGATCCAAAACCGTTCCCATTGGGGTATAACGAGTGCGGACACTTAAAGGTTGGGCCGCATTTTTTACTTCTGCCCCATCACTATCCGTAACATCAACAGATATTGGATTATCGCCCAAGGGAAAAGCCAACGTGACACTCCAATTCGTACTGTAGGTATGTGTTGCAGGCAAATCACCACTTTGTGCAATCGATGGAGTATTCAAAGTTGCAGCCACACCATTCACGCTTACACTGCGAATGCCTTTATCATCATAAGCAATCCCTGACACAGTCATGTAGTTATAACCAAGTAAGGTAAGTGCATCCTTGCGCGGAAATTGAATTCTGACTTCCGGGTTTAGATTGACTAATGAAGACTGGGCCGAGCTGGATGCCACAGACTGAATTGACGAGGAGGCAGGAGCACTGGAAATTGAATTACCACCGCCACCGCCACCGCCACCGCCACCGCCACCGCCACAGGCAGTTATGCCGATCAAACTCGCGATAACCAAGCACTGTTGAATGTTTATTTTCATTTTTGGATTCCATTTCACTATTAAATTGATGTGTCTATGCACCATTGCGTGGCGCATATTATCACCAATTCTCCTTTAGAGAAGGCCGACGCCAGCGAAGGCAATACGAAGGAAAACCCATAAAAAATAGGATTAATCACCAAAAATTGTTTGCGGGGCTACTGCCCGGGCGGCAATAGGTAAAGGGTAATTGCAAACACCAGGTACACCATCAGTACCAGCACCCCGAGAAACCAGTTGGAACGACCGCTGTTAGTCACCAGTGAGGCGGTAAGCGCGGCGATTAACACCATCACTACCGCACCCGGCCAAAGCTGTAGATCCATGGGCATGGGGCCAATAAAATAGCTGACCAGTACCAGTACCGGCGCGACAAACAGCGCTATCTGCGCAGAACTGCCCAACGCAATCCCCACGCTCAAATCGAGGCGGTTTTTACGCGCGCCCGAGAAAGCCGAAGCCATCTCCGCCGCACCGCCCACCATCGCCACCACAATGAAACCGACAAATGCGGGGCTCATACCAAAGCTCTCGGCCGCATGCTGTACCGACTCCACAAATACATGGCTCACCAATGCGACCAACACGGTTACGGCGGCCAAGGTGACCAATGCCAAGCCTATGGGCCAGGGTTCATGCCCCTCATCTTCGCTATGCATGGCGCTGGCAAACAATTCTCGATGGGTTTTCAGCGAAAACACCAAGCTCAGGACATAGGCGATGATAAGTAATACCGCCAGACTCAGGCTCAGTGACTGGATAAGGGACGATCCCTGGACCGAATCCGCCTGGGATATCGCCGAGGGAATCAAGAGCGCAATCGCCGCGAGGAACAACAGGCCCGCTTGCATGCGCGCACTCACCCGGTTGAACTCTTGCTGGTGATATTTAAGTCCCCCCAGGAGAAAGGATGCACCCAGCATAAATAACGCGTTGGTCACTATGGCACCCGCGATAGATGCCTTTACCAGCATGTACTGGCCCGCCACCAGCGCCGTGAGTGCAATCACCAGTTCGGTCAGGTTGCCCAGGGTCGCGTTAAGCAAACCACCGGCCGCATCGCCGGTCTTGGCCGCCACCGATTCAGTGGCATGGCTCAGCAATGCGGCCAGGGGCACTATGGCCAACACGGATAATACGAAAAGTAATGTGTGGGATTCGGGTTTGAGCTTCACCGTCACAAATACGATGGGCACAAAGATCAGTAGCCAGAGCAGGGGGTTGTGGCGAATTTCCTTCAACAGCAGAGTCATAAGTGATGTGTCCTTGTGGATGTTGATCGTTGGAATACCCAAGCAGCAACCAGCGCACTGGCTTCCCGCAGCGTGATACCGCCAAACCCTAGCCTTGGGTATATCCCTTGTCAATATGAAGCGCCACGAACACTTTCGCTGGCACCGCTCCAATAGCATTTAGTCCCTGATACAAAACCCCATCAACCCGCACACTTCTGCTTGTAACCGCTCCCTCTGCTTCTCCCGCAATATGACAGCGATGCCATTCGTCGCCAACAATAAAGCCGTCGTATCGAATTTAAAAAAGTGATCATATTTGTGCATTTTTTATTTTCTCCGCAGTTAAAAAATAAAAATGGTGCACACAAAAAATTATCAAACCGGCTTTACAAGCCAATTAAAAATTTTCAACGACAATCAAGGCCATAAAAATACTTTTTCCCAATGGCCTGCATTTTGCTATTTCCTTATCCGCGCCTGTTGATTTTATAAATTCATTATTTTGATAAAAATATGAAACATATAAATCATAAAACCGTTTTTCTATGGGAAACCAATTTTTATGAGCAGCAACCAGAAGCGAGGAAGCATCACATAAATTCAAAACGAATATAACCCCTGGTGAAGATTGCCTGGCTTGTCGTTTTATAAGCCTGCAGATTTTTCACAATCAAGACCTCAAAAATAAATAGTAAGAATAAATATTATTTTTCCCGAAACTTTCCACCAGGAGAAAAGAAGGGAAATGTTTTTAATGTTTATCAAACGAATATGGCCATTAACAAGCCTGTTCATTTACACCATTTATTTTTGGAGATTTGATCATGAAAACGTACAACCCCCGCCCGATTTTCCTGTGGACGTTTATATTGTCATTATGGATTTTTCCACTTGCCAGCAACGCTGTTGTTTTTGAAGCGGAACATTATGATTCCTTTTTTGATTTATCCCCCGGCAATGCCGGTGGTGCCTTGCGTCAGGATGACGTTGATATTGAAGCCACGCAGGATAGCGGTGGCGGTTTTAATGTCGGCTGGATAGATGGCAACGAATGGTTGCTGTTTCATCAATTAATAATCCCCACAACAGGTGTCTACCAAATCAATTTGCGTGTGGCCAGTATTGATGGCGCATCGGTAGCGGTAGATTTAAATTCAGGCACATTACCACTGGGCCAATTTACCATCCCTGCAACCGGTGATTGGCAAAACTGGACAACCGTATCGCGCACCGTGGAAATTAACCAAGGCACTTATGACCTGGGAATATTTGCGGTTAGCGGTGGCTGGAATATCAATTTTATTGAAGTCATTCCGCTCACAACACAGAGTTCAAGCAGCGCCAGCAGCCAACCTGAACTCGACAATTCCCTCGCACTCCAGCAATCCATCCATTTTGAAGCCGAACATTACTCCTCTTTTTTTGATACTTCAGCGGGCAATGAAGGAGGCGCACTGCGCGCTGATGATGTCGATATCGAATTCACTGCCGATGAGGGCGGTGGTTTTAATGTCGGCTGGATAGATGCAAATGAATGGTTAGCCTTTCAACCCTTTATTGTCCCGACTACAGGAAATTATGAACTCCGCTTGCGCGTAGCGAGTTTATCCGGCGCCGTGGCGGAAGTGGATTTAAATGCGGGCGCAATTCCATTAGGCGAATTATCCATACCGGCAACCGAAGGTTGGCAGCAATGGATAACAGTAACAAAAACTGTCAGGTTAAATGCGGGCACATTTACCCTGCGCACATTTGCGAAAACCGAAGGCTGGAATTTAAATTGGGTTGAAATTGTTGCGCTCCCTTCATCCAGTGAAGCCAGTAGCAGTGAAAGCAGCAGAGACGAAAGCAGTGATGTAAGCAGTAACAGCAGCGATAGCAACAGTAGTGCAAGCAGCGAAAACAGCAGCAGCCTGGGCGATACTATTTCCGACCGCTCGCTATTCGTGCACGATGAAGCGACTTTCCAAAATGCGGATTTCACCCTGCGCAGTACCCTCACCCAACTGGTGGCACAACTCAACAATGTAAATCCCGGCCAACCCACCAGTGTTGAAGACTTATTTGCCCGTTTATGGGACACACAAAATCCCGCACCAGGTGTTATCGCTGGCGGACAAAAATGTACCGGGCAATTAAATGGATTTCCAATTACCTGCCGCCCCGTTGAAGGCGGACAAGCGCGCAATCCTGCTTTTTTTATCGACAACTATCGGCCGATTGGTTTGATTAACCGTTTTGATTTACGCGATCAGGTTAGTTTTTCCGATTGCGGTGAATACCGGATTATTTATGCCCTGATGGGCACAGGCCAGCGCAACTTTATTATTTTTGAAGCGCAACTCCCGAACCCAAGGCCGGGCCAGGCCGCAGGCTGTTTGCCCGTTGCGCGATTCTGGCAAGGCTTAAGTGATGAAAATAATGCGCAGCAAAGGGCAGTGCAACTGCGCAATTTTTATTACGAGGGATTACCAGCAGAAAATGTCATCCCGGTTGTTAATTTCAGGAACTATACCGAAGAGACCGGGCAAATCCGCACCAACCAGTTTATGGAAAGTGTTTGGCTGCTAAAAGAATTTAAAATCATCATCAACCAGGACGGCCTGAGCACCATTGATGCAGTGAGTGTTAAAAGTAATCCGGCAGATTTCCTGTTCGATGCACAAAATGCCGATTTTCGTGTGCCAGGTTTCCAGGTAGATTTTGTCAACAACATGAACAGCCTGCTGGGAGATTTTAATACCTTCAGCTTAACGGTCGCGAATAACAGCCATAACAATGGACAGAGCCATGCAAGTGGATTCCTGTTCACGGAAAATATGTTTTCCAATCCCTTTTTTGGCAGTGGCAGCGATCGCTTCCGACAAGAAGTCAATAATAAATTGGCCGCAGCAGGAAGCGAACTGAACACCAACCAGGTAATTGCCCGCGCAACGGCTATGACTTGTGCAGGCTGTCATAATCCTGGCAGTTTTGGTTTGACTATCACCGGGGCTGTAGGCCCCAACCAGCGCTGGCCAGACACACTTGGGTTTACCCATATCAGTGAATTCGCTTTCAATGGTGCGTTTCCCTTATCGCCCGCGCTGACCAATGTGTTTTTGCCCGCGCGCCAGGAGGATTTGCGCCAATATCTGCTGAATACCCCTGCCAATATACAATCGCTCACCATCCAACCCACTGCCGCCAGGACACGCCTGGCACCACTCGCAGCGCCGCTAAAAGTGATCCCGGTAAAATCCGGCAAACGCTCGGGTTAAGTGTGCAAAGTAAATCAACACTGTAAAAAATTGCTGTAATAAAAAAGGCGTGGGTAGCTACCTACTACTCACGCCTCTACAGGTTTTTTAACCGCCCCCGTTCGAAATCGCACAACAATAAAACACAAGCAACTTCATCGGCAAAACCAGTGTTTTAATTCCATAATTGCGCAGTTTTGATGCGTGGGGCCTTTTCCTTTCCATAATAAAACTTGAAACTACGTAAATCTTCGTATATTGTTTTACGAAACCCTACGTAGTTTAAATAAATATCAATCTGGAATAGCGAAATGAGCACACCAACACCCGCCGAACTGGAAATATTGCACGTGCTTTGGCAGCTCGGCGAAGCCAAAGTCCAGGCGGTGAATGACACGCTCAGTGAAATTAAACCCGTTGGTTACACCACCACGTTGAAAACCATGCAGATCATGGAGCAAAAGGGCTTGCTGGGGCGTAAGAAAGATGGCAAGAGCCATATCTACTTCCCGCAGATTGCACAAGCAGATACACAGGGCTCCATGTTGGAAAAATTATTGCAAAGCGCATTTGGCGGCTCAAAATCGCAACTGGTTATGCAGTTGCTTGGCAATAAAAAAGTATCCAAAAAGGAATTAAATGAAATTAAAAAATTCCTCGATAGCCTGGAGAAATAATCATGCTGGCATTAGGGAATTTACTGCATCAGGACTGGATTAATTCCCTTGGCTGGACACTGGTTCATTCACTCTGGCAGCACGCGCTTATCGCCTTATGCTGCGCATTGCTATTGTTTTTCAACCGATCAGGAAGTGCAAACTCGCGCTATTTGACTGCATTAGGGGGCGTGGCACTGGCTACTGTTATCAGTGCGATCACTTTCTATAAATACCAGCAGGCCAGCGCTGAAATTATCATACAGCCACTGCAAGCAGGCCGACTGCAACCCCTCCGTGATAACCCTGATGTATTGAATATTGTCACTACCATAAATGCCCACACAGGTAGCATTACATTGGTTTGGTTGTTGGGAATATTTGTCTACGGTTTAAAAATACTGCTGGCCTACCAATCCTGCCAGCGATTAAAAAACAAAGCCATAACAGCTACACCTGAAAACTGGCTTGGCATATTTGCACAGATCGCTGCGAAAATTGGCATCGCAGGCAAAGTTGAATTGCGTATTTCATTAATCGCAACAATTCCCTGTGTTATTGGCCATATAAAACCCGTCGTGCTGCTACCGATGAAATTATTACTGGCGATGGACCAGCAGCAAATCGAAGCAATTCTCTTGCATGAACTTGCGCATATACGGCGGCAGGATTACCTGCTGGGAATAATGCAAACATTGATTAAAGCGCTGTTCTTTTTTAACCCGTTCTTACACTGGATTTCTGCGCAAATGGATAAGGAACGCGAACATGCCTGTGATGATATTGCTGTAGCGATCAACCAAAACCCACTGTTATTTGCTAACACCCTGAAGGAGCTTGCTGAAATGAACATCAATCAAAAAATCGCGATGAATATTACCGGAAGAAAATTATTGTTGAAGCGCATTACCCGACTGTTTAATCCGCATGAAAAAATGACAGCCACTAAAAATAATCTAGTCGCGAGTAGCGCGGTATTGCTTACCGGTCTGGCCCTCGCCATTTGCGTTAATGCGGCACCCGATAAAGCCATGGATAAAACCATATCCATTGATGTTGCCAACACCGCCGTGCAGGAAGTGATGCAAGAGGTAAACAAAAAATGCGGCACCAGTGAAATACTGGCCATCGAAAATAACAATAAATTGACGCTGGTACTGGATAACATTTCCTGCGAAAAGGCAATTCAACTCTTGCAAGATTTTGCTGCAGAAAAACCACTGGAAAAATAGCACTGCAAACGCGCTATACATGGTTTAACCATGTATAGCCTTTGAAGCCAATTTACAACATCATCCCACCCGATACCTCAATACGCTGCGCGTTGATCCAGCGATTATTCTCCGATAACAGCGACGCAATCATCGGGCCTATATCATCCGCAACACCCACTCGTCCCAATGCTGTTTGACCGGCAATCAGTTGGTTGAGTTGATCATTGTCGCGCACGCGGCCGCCACCAAAATCCGTTTCAATCGCGCCAGGCGCAACCACATTCACAGCAATGCCGCGCGCGCCCAATTCTTTTGCCATGTAGCGACTTAACACTTCGATGCCGCCTTTCATCGCAGCGTAAGCGGCATAACCGGGGAAACAAAAACGCGCGAGACCGGTGGAGATATTCACAATGCGGCCGCCGTCGTTAATGAGCGGCAAGAGTGTTTGGGTGAGAAAGAAAGTACCTTTCAAATGGATATTCACGAGCAGGTCAAATTGTTCTTCCGTTGTTTCGGCAAAACCCGCGTGTATGCCAATACCTGCATTGTTAACTAAAAAATCAAAATTACTGCGCTGCCATTTCGACCTAAGTAGCGCCGCTAATTGTTCTGCAAATGCCGGGAAATTTTTACTGTTGCCAACATCCAGTTGCAGCGCTGCGGCTGTTACACCCAACCCCTGCAATTCGGCCACTAGCGCGTCTGCCTCAGCCTGTCTGCTGTGGTAGGTGAACACTACATCTGTACCCTGTTTTGCCAACGCCAATACCGTATTTTTACCCAGGCCACGGCTGCCGCCGGTTACCAATGCAATCTTGCTCATATATGCCTCTTGTCCTGTTAGGAGATTGTTTTAAAGGGGTTGTTCAGAAGGAAAATCAAATTAACGAGGCCAGTGTATTGGTAGTATAAATTTCGATAAATCAGCAAATAATGATTAGACTGTTTGGATAATCCGAACAATGAGCCCTGTATATGAACCGATTGGATGCCATGCAGATCTTCGTGCGGGTGGCCGAACTTGCCAGCTTCACCAAAGCGGCCGATAGCCTCGGCCTGCCCAAGGCGAGTATTTCCACCGCCGTCCAGCAGCTTGAAAGCCTGCTTGCGACGCGCTTACTACATCGCACTACACGCAAAGTGCAAATGACCCAGGACGGCCAGGTGTTTTACGAGCGCTGCAAGGATTTGCTGGCCGATATGGATGAATTGGAAGGATTGTTCCAGCAGGGTGCGAGCAATTTAAGCGGGCGCTTGCGCGTGGATATGCCGAGCGGTATGGCGAAAAATTGCATCATTCCGCGCTTGCCGGAATTGCTTGCGCAACACTCGCACCTGCAAGTGGAAATCAGCAGCACTGATCGCCGCGTCGATCTTATCCGCGAAGGTTTTGACTGTGTGATCCGCGTGGGCAAGCTGAGCGATTCATCATTAATCGCACGACCACTCGGTTCACTCGAACTACTCAATTGCGCCAGCCCCGGCTATCTTGCGCGTTTTGGTATACCCAAAACCCTCGACGATTTAATTCATCACCAACTGGTTCACTATGTGACTACACTCGGTAGTAAATCTGCCGGTTTTGAATACACTGAAAAAGGTGAAACGAAATTTTTGCCTATGGCTGGCAATATCACCGTGAATAATTCCGATGCCTATAGTGCTGCTTGCCTCGCCGGGTTTGGCATCGCACAAATTCCCCGCATAGGTGCTCAGGAATATTTAGCGGAAGGAAAAATGGTCGACGTGTTAACAGATTTTCGCGCGCAAGCCATGCCGGTTTCGCTGATTTATCCCAACCGCCGCAACCTGTCGCGCCGCGTGCAGGTATTTATGGATTGGGTGAGCTCCGTGATGAATGACTATGTGGACACACAACCATGACCACAAATACCTGCCCCAAATGCCGCTACCAACGACAATCAATTGATCACAATATCCATGCGGATGTGTGCCCAAACTGCGGCATTGTCTATAGCAAATTTATTGCAAAACAGAATCCACCAACCGATAAATCCGCATCCACTGATAAACCGGAACCCAAGGATGAAACCACATTTGATTACGAAATAGTGCCGACGCTAAAGCAGCAATTAAGTGCCGCATTCTTATATGTGCCCGAACGGGTCACCCGGGAAGCATTCTATGCGCGCACCGCTATGCTGGCTGCGTTTGCGTTATGGGGCGGTTATTTTATTACTGCCGGCGTCAACTGGGAAAAAATCGGCAGCTCGTTTTTGCACAATGTCAATTTGCCATTCCACGAATTCGGCCACCTTTTATTTATGCCACTCGGCAATTTTATGATGATCCTCGGTGGCAGTTTATTCCAGGTGTTATTGCCACTTATCTTGCTGTGCGTATTTGTCTTCAAACAGCGCGATACTTTTGCCGGCAGCATTATGCTCTGGTGGTGCGGACAAAATTTTATTGATGTCTCCCCCTATATCGCCGATGCGCAATATCGTTTATTACCATTAGTAGGTGGCGGTGGAGAAGAATCCCATGACTGGGGAAATTTATTGACTATGATGGATGCGCTGGACAGCACCCACTCGGTTGCGAATTGCAGCTTTGCTATTGGAACACTATTAATTATTGGCGCATTGTGCTGGGGTGGATGGATTCTTAAAATACAGCAAAAAAATTTGGCTTCCATCCAGGATTAAGCAGGTGTTGTATCACTAATGTCTGGTTTGGTTTTCATTTTCCGCAATTACCAGCGGTAACTCAATGCTGGCACAACAGCCACCCTCATCCCGGTTGGTCAGGGTGAGGCGGCCATTATGGGCTTCAACTATTTGTCGGCACAACACCAGGCCGATTCCCGAACCCTGTTTTTTGGTGCTGTAAAAAGGCACAAATAAATTGTCCGGATTACTAATACCGACGCCGCGATCGCAAACCTGTAATGCAAACATTGAGCGGGTAACATACCAGTGAATACTAATGGCGCCATCGGGATTGGTTTGTGCCATGGCTTCAATGGCATTCTTGAGCAGGTTTATTAGCACCTGTTCAAACTGGACAGAGTCCAGCAGCAATAAAAAATCTGCTTCTGTTTCTATAGTAATCCGGGCATCTTTAAACAAGGCGACAATTTTTTCTACCAATTGACGAATAGATATCTGTTCAAATTGCGGCTCGGGAAGTTTGGCAAGTTGTTTGTAACTGTCAACAAACTGACTTAAGCCCAGGGCGCGTTCGCTAATAATTCCCAACCCCTCGCGCAAATTTTCTACGGCATTCGCACTGGTTGCATCGCGTTCGATAATACGCTTTAAGGTTTGGCTAATCGACGCAATGGGCGAGAGTGAGTTGTTGATTTCGTGGCTGATAACCCGCACCAGATTTTGCCAGGCTTTGCGCTCCTCAGCGCGCAGCAGTGTCCGTATATCCGTTATAAATAATAATTTATGTTGCTTGCCTGACTCGCGAAATTCTTCTACATAAATTGTAAACCGCCCCTGCTGGTTGCCGAGCGACAACTCCACCACCTGTTGACGGCCACTGGTGTATTCCTGCACAAACGCCAGCTGTTGTAGCAACTCATGGTGAATAATTTCATCGTCGAGTTGTAATAGGCGCTTGGCTGCGGGATTTACAAAACTGATCTGGTTCTCTTGCGTGAGCGCGATGATGGCAACATCAATATGATCAATGATCGTACGCAACAGCAATTGATTTTCAACCGATTCCCAGCGCTGGTGGCTCAGGCGTGTGGCCAGTCCATTAATCGCATGGACCAGCTCATCCACTGCGCCATTGCTATGGCCAGTGCGGGCGCGCAAGGTGTAATCACCCTGGACCAGGGCTTCCAATAAATTGCTGATGTTGCGAAATTGGTACGTGAGTTTTTGGTAGATGGAATAACTGCTGTAAAGAATCACCAGGCCACCCATCAAACCCGCCAACAATACCAGCCAGATGGAAATGCCGGCGTAAACCATAATCCACAGCAATAACAGCAACAATGGCAGGGACGCCAGCAGCACTAGGTAGAGCAGGTGAGTTTCAAACGAGCGCTTTTTCTGCATCATTTTTAATTTTCTTTTTCGTCAACTCCACTCAGGTTTTTAATTTTTCCAGGCGACGATAAAACGCACTGCGGCTAAACCCGAGCGAATCGGCCGCTTTAACTGCATCGCCATTAAAATATGCCAGGCGCCGTGAGATAACATCTATTTCTATTTCATCCATTAGCCGCAAATCATGATTGCCATCCAATAAAGTAGGCTGGATTGGATTGCCATTATTTAATCCCAGGTCATGGGCATGGATACTATCGCCTTTACACAAAATCTGCGCACGCTCCATAACATGCCCCAGCTCCCGCACATTGCCCGGCCAGGGATAGGTTTTAAGTGCGGCTTCGGCTCCCGCTGAAATTACCAACACCGGGCGCGAATATTTTCTTGCTGCTTTTTCAAGGAAGGCTTGTGCCAGCGGAATAATATCCTCCACTCGCTGGCGCAGCGGGGGTATCTCGATTTCCACGGTATTGATGCGATAGAGCAAATCCTTGCGAAACTTTCCTTCGTTGACTGCAAGGTTCAAATCGCTATTGGTCGCAGTGATCAACCGGAAGTTGGTATTTTGTGTTTTACTGGAACCTACTTTTTCAAATTGTTTTTCTTCCAACACCCGCAATAATTTTCCCTGTTGCGAATAAGGCGTGTTAGCAATTTCGTCGAGAAATAAGGTTCCTTCATCGGCCAATTCAAAACGGCCAATGCGCGTTGTCTTGGCATCGGTAAATGAACCTTTTACATGGCCAAACATTTCACTTTCAAACAAGGTTTCAGTTACCGCGCCCATATTCACCGAAATAAGTGCCGCATCACTGCGCCCCGACAAGCTATGCAGGTAACGCGCAAACAAACTTTTCCCCGTACCGTTTTCGCCGGTGAACATCACACTGGCATCACTGGCAGCCACATGCTGGATGGTATTGAGTACCTTGGTAATAAGTGCAGAGCTGACCACTATTTCAGCCTGTACATTGGCCTCTTCGCGCAACAATTGATTTTGCTGCAACAATTTTTGCGCTTGCTTTTCGGCATCGGCCAATTTGGTTTGGTTGTTGATAATGGTCAGCAGCCGATCGTTTTCCCAGGGTTTCTGGATAAAATCGTTAGCACCTTTTTTAATGGTGCTAACAGCTACATCGATAGTACCCCAACCGGTCATCACCACAATCGGCACAGCGTCATCCAATGCACGAATTGCGCTGATAAGTTTTAGTCCCTCCTCACCGGACGTGGTATCCGCAGAATAATTCAAGTCCATCAAGATACAACTCACCTCGTCGCGGCTGAGTACCTCCAGCGCCTGTACGGGTTCAGTTACCGCCACAGGCGCAAAACCTTCCGCACGCAATAACATGGTTAATGCGGAAAGGATGCCGTCGTCGTCATCGACCACAAGGATTGTTTTTTTCATTCAGTCCCCATACCAGAAAACTCAAATTACTTGTTAATTCGCCTTTATACCCGCTTCAAAGCGTTTAGCAAAGTCTGCATTTTTCTTATAGTCTTCAGCCTGGATTTGCTGGACTAATAACGCGTATTTCTCTTTATTACCATCGAGTTTATAGGCTTGCGCCAGGCTCCAGCTCGACCATAAATAATGTTTATCATGCGGATTATTATTGTTTTGTTTGTATTGCTCCATTAAAGCAATGCTTCTGCTGATATCCTTGTTTTCAGCCAACAAAATTTCCCCTAACTGTAACAGGCTATCGTTGATATACCATTTGTTTTGCGGAGTTATCGGTTGGGAAAGAAGCGATTCAAATAATGGCCCCGCCTGCGTATAACGTTTTTTATCGCGATAGAAATGTGCCAGCTCGTATTGGTTACGCGCAGATGTAAATCCCTTTTTACTCAATTCATCCGCCAGCTTCAGTGCCGCGTCAGCTTCGCCTTTGTTGTCCAGTAAAAAAACCTGATAGGTGTTGGCATCCTCGGGCGATACCACCTGTAAGCGAGCCAACAGGTCTTCGCCTTTTTTATTTGATCCACCCGCAATGCCGGGAGCTTCAAGATAAAACCGGATTGCCGCGAGTAACGCATTCGCATGTTCCGGTGCAAGCTGCACCGCTGCCTCATATTGTGCTATGCACTTTTTTGCCAAACCGAGCGCTGCAAACATGGACGATTGTTGGGCCTGGTTGCAATAAACATCACCCGACAACACGAGTTCATCGGCATCGGTTGGTGCAAGTTTTAATGCTTCCTCGATATAGCCTACCGCCGCCAATGCCTTGCCCGTTTCAATAGCAATTCTGCTAAGGTAAATCAGCGATTCATTTTTGTTGGCCGGATTTTTCAGTTGTTGTAAAAAATAGGTTTCTGCAACTTGATAATTCCCCTGTTCAAAAGCAACCACACCTTTATTATCTTGAGCTTGGGCAAGACTTTCATCTGCCAGCGCATAAGGCAAACCCAATGCACTGGAGAGTAGCATCCATGTTGCAATAAAAAATGTGTGCAACTTAGTTTGGCTTTTCGCTTTTACACATTTTATTCCTATATTCTTCATGCCTACATCCATCGTTTTCAAATTCATCATGCCCAATTTATTCCTTGTGTTATTCGTAGCGCAGCGCATCACTGGGTTCCAATTGCAATGCGCGTTTGGTGGGTAGATAAGTGGCCAGTATCACCACGGCGGCGATAATGCCAACCATAAATGCGGTCACAAGGATCAAATCCGCGGCGGCTATACCAATCACATGGGCCATTACAAAAGCCATAGCACAACCCGCCACCGCACCGGGTATACCGCCCCACAATAATTGTTTGATACCGGTCAATAAAAATTGCCGGATGATTTGCCCATCCTGTGCACCCAGTGCGCGCTTCACACCAATTTCCTGTGTGCGTTGACTAATGGTATTGGACATAACACCATAAATGCCCGTGCCCGCCAGCACCACGGCCGCCAGGCCAAAAATCATAAAAATCGTGCTGATAAAGCGTATAGGCGCTGCATTGCGTTTCATTTTGTTCGCATAGTCTTCAATCTGGAACAAAGGCAATTCCGGGTCGAGCGCTGCGACGCTGCTGCGCAGTGTGCGTATGGCATTGGCGCGATCTGTTTTCATTTCTACCGCGATGGTGAAATCACTTTTCGGCGTTTGGCTAAATGGCCGGAATACCGTGGGCAATTTTCCCGATGCATTATTGGCATCGCCGTAGAGCGTGTGTTTCACCACACCCACAATCGTCAGCCACTGGTCTGCGTGGCCAATTGCATCAACTACGCGCACGCGTTTTCCGATTGCCGATTCATTGGAAAAATGGGCCGATTCACCTGGGAAATGTAGCGCGGCAAAACTGTCGGTGACAATCACCGTGGTTTTCTCCAGGCCCTCATCGCCGCTGTCCAAATAACGCCCGGATTTTAATTCGACACCTAACCTGAACAATGTATCGGGTGTGAGCATTATGTAATTGGCTTTGGGATAAGCATTAGCCGTTGATAGATATTCTTTTCCTTCAAGGGCGATGCGCGGAGTCCAACCCCAATCGGCGGGCAATACAGAGGCGATCATCACTTTGCCAATGCCGGGATTATTTTCCAGCTGTGCCACCAGTGAATTTACAAACTGGATTTTTTGTTCCGGAGTCTGGTAATGCGCATCCCGTAGCAGCATGCGCGCGGTGAGTATATTGTCATTCCTCACTCCAAAGTCAGCAAAGGTTGCCTTGTAAGCACCCAGTACCATAGTCGCTGCTGCAATCAATACGGTCATTGATAAAAATATTTCGCTTATTACCAACATCCGGTTGAGCCGACCGGATTTTTTCCCGAGTGCACCGCGTGTACCATCGCGCAGTACTGCATTAAAATCCGCACCGGAATTTTTCCAGGCGGGCAATAATCCGGTCGCAAGGATAGTACCCGTTACAAATACAAAAAATATTTTTATAGTGTAGGCATCTATACCAAAATTCCACCAAAACGCCGGCTTGTCGGTAAAAAAAGTGGCCACAGTTACCGCGGCGACTTCCAAGCCCCAGGCGAGCACCAGCAAGCCGATCAATCCACCGAGACTGCAAATGATCGCACTCTCCCACAACATTTGGCTGATCAGCCGCGCACGCGGCGCGCCCAGTGCGACGCGAATCGCCGTTTCCTTACCGCGCTCTATCGCACGGGAATACAGCAGGTTACCAACGTTAATTGATGCCAACAATAAGATTAATAGTGCGGCAATTTGCATGGAGTAAACCACTTCAATACCATCGCGCTCGGCGCCGCGTTGAAACGAATTTACATAGACACCCAAGCCTTTATTCGTCTCGGGATAGCGCGCCGCAATTCGCTGCATAATCACCTCTAACTGGCGATTGATCGCTGCTTGCGAATAATTTTTTTCCAGCAGTGCAACACCCACCAGTTTATCGCCCTTGCCACGCTCAATTGCGGTGGAATCCTGACGCAATGGCAGCCATAGATCCGTGTTGTCAGGAAACCAGTAGCCTTGCGGCATTACGCCAATCACTCGGTGGGGCTTACCGTCGATACGCAGGGTCTGGTCAATAATTTTTTCATCGCCGCCAAATTGCGCTTGCCAGAGCTCATAACCAATTACCACCACATCTTCACTACCGGAAAAATTATCCTGCGCGCTGAATTCGCGCCCAAGCAGTGGAGCAGTGCGCGATAATTGAAAAATACCAGGTTCAGTTTTAACGGCGCGATAGCGCTGCGCACCATCGCGCCCCGAGGCATTTACATTTAATTCTTTATAGGCACCAAATAACTCTACGCCCTCTATAGCAGTTTTGATCTCGGCGTAATCATGCAAGTCAATACCACTGTCAGTTTCCACACCATCCTGGGTCATATGGAGGCGCACCAGCCGCTCGCTGTCGTTAAAGGGCAGGTCTTTAAAGATCATGGTATTGAACATGGAAAATAAAAACACACTCAACCCCACGCCCACCGCCATCACCAGCGTAGTTAAAAGTGTGAAGCCAGGTTTTTTGGCCAATAACCGCAGCGCGTATTGAATATCCTTAGTAAACTCCATGATTAATCCTGCTCGCGTTTTACAGTTTTATCGGAAATGACCCGCCCATCCAGCACTTCAATTTTGCGCTGACTGCGCAGTGCGGAACGCGGATCATGGGTGACCATACAAATGGTTGCACCCTCCGCGTGTAATTTATCCAGCAAATCCATAACCGCTTCGGCATTTTTGGTATCCAGGTTGCCGGTAGGTTCGTCGGCTAACAGGATTGCAGGCTTACCGGCGATTGCACGCGCTACTGCTACGCGCTGTTGCTGGCCGCCGGATAATTGCGCGGGATAATGTTTGCTGCGGTGCACCATATCCACTTTGGCGAGTGCATCGCGCACCATTTGTTTGCGCTGGCTTTTGTCGAGGTCAGTGCGATAGGTGAGTGGGAGCTCCACATTTTCTTCCACATCCAGATCGCTGATCAAATTGAATGACTGGAAGATAAAACCAATTTCCCGGTTGCGGATGCGCGCTCGCTCATGTTTGGCAATGCGCGATACATCCTTGTTGCCGAGCATGTATTTTCCTGCACTGGCGGTGTCCAGTAATCCCAGCAGCGACAGCAGTGTCGATTTTCCACAACCGGATGGCCCTGCAATGGAAACATACTCGCCTTTGTTAATCGTCAATGAAATTTCGCTCAGAGCATGGGTTTCCACTTCTTCGGTGAAAAATATTTTTTGCAGGTTTTCCAATTTGATCAATGCATTATTCATAGCTTATACCCGCCGGTGACGATGACATGGACGATAGTTTTTTATGGCGGGGATCACCCAGCCATTTGCGACGCAATTTTCGCGCAATGGGTTTTTCAATCAGGTAAGTACTGGCAATACCCAGCAGGATGGTGCACACCAGCGCCCATAAAAATTGATGCTGCCCCTGTTCCGGATTAAACATGATGTAGGCGCCGCACATCATCATGACAAAATTTTGCCAGATAAAAATTGAAAAGCCGGTTTCGCCGAGAAAGCCGGTGCCTGGCAGGGAAAATAGACGCGCAGCAATGCCTTTACCGCGCGCAAGGTCAATAATGATCACCATATACAACGGCATCATCAGCCCATGACGCAGGAAAAATTTAAAGGGCTCTTCAATCTGCTGCGTACAGGCGAGTAACACTACCGCGAGCAATGCCAGATCGCCCCAGGCAACCCAGCTCTTGTTTGATTGTTGCATCGGCTGTGCGCGGGCGATAGTAAAGACCCTGGTCAATAACATCCCGGCAACAAAATGTGCGAGCCAAAACAGGGGCGTGGAACCGATAAAAATTTTCCAGAATTGTGGCGCTTCTGTACCCGCGGGAAAATACAACGCATAAATTGCAGTGGGTATCAGTGAGATCACCGGCAACACACACAAAAGCCGGAACGCGGCACGGCGCGATAATTTCGCCAGCAATGGCAATAAAAAGGGCATCACTGCATACAGAAATACCAAGGCTGAAATAGTCCAGGTAGGCCATGACCAGATGGGTACAAAATCCGGAAACCATGCTTGCGTTAGCGTGATTGTTGCAATGCCGCTGGCAATTAATAAACCGGGACTGGTGCCGAGCGATAATTGATAGGCCGTAGTCATCGCCAGGGTAATGACCATCAAAATAAAATGGATCGGATAAATGCGGATCGCACGCGCCAGCCAAAACGTTTTTTTAGGTACGCTGAGCTGGCCATCTTTTCCCCAATAGAGATATGCCAAAATAAAACCGGACAACAAAAAGAAAAAACTGGTCGACATCCAGCCATTGGTGATGGCAGTGAATAGCGGCGCAGGTAAATCCTTCATATCGCGCAACAGGTTTTCCATACCCGGCTGTTTTGCCATATCGTGCATCGCCCAGAGATGGAAACAAAAAATATGCAGGATCGCAAAAAACCGTATGCCGGTCAGCGCGGGCAAGCGGGAGCGTTGCGGCTCTGGTTGGTGATCGGGATTATCGTTGTTCATATATTTAACGTCCTTTAAATTAATCATCAATATTTTCTTTTGTCATACCTGCGAAAGCAGGTATCCATCAAACCATTTGGACTCCTGCGTTCGCAGGAGTGACAAATAAGCAACTCGACACAACAAAATCGTCATACCCGCGAACACGGGTATCCATCAAACCATTTGGGCCCCTGCGTTCGCAGGAGTGACAAATAGGCCAACTCGACACAACAAAATCGTCATACCTGCGAACGCGGGTATCCATCAAACCATTTGGGCTCCTGCGTTCGCAGGAGTGACGAATAGGCCAACTCGATACAACAAAATCGTCATACCCGCGAACGCGGGTATCCATTAAACCATCTGGACTCCTGCGTTCGCAGGAGTGACGAATAGGCCAACTCGATACAACAAAATCGTCAT
>CAZIWB010000011.1:16529-30510 GCA_964542655.1 uncultured Cellvibrionaceae bacterium | reverse complement strand
CGCGAACGCGGGTATCCATTAAACCATCTGGACTCCTGCGTTCGCAGGAGTGACGGATAAGCCAGATCGAGTGACGGATAAGCCAATGCGGCATCCGTAAAACTTTTCAGCAGCTCCCTAATTAATCCGCAATTTTTCATAACTGCTAAAACGGGTTGGATCAGAAATAATAATGTTATCGCCCGCTGCGAGGCCGTTGATAATTTCAATATGGTTGGCCGAGGCCTGCCCCAGACGCACCGCAACCCGCTCAAAAAAATGTCCATCGGCACTTAATTTGAATAACACCGTATCGCTTTGGCTTTGCACAAAGAGCGGACGGTTAACATAAAGGGTATCGGCAATTTCGGTAATTTTTATTTCGCCCTCCACACTTAAATCGGGGCGGGCGTCGTCAGGCAATTTATCACTCAGGGCCACATCCACTTGCACCCTGCCGGTAATCACCGCGGGATCTATGCGCGCGACCCGACCTTCAATTTTATTATTGCGTGTATCGATAACCACACGCTGCCCCAATGCCACATCACGGATATTTAATTCGGGAATTTGCAGTTCGGCAATCAGCGAATCCTGCTGTGCCAGCCGCGCAATTTTATCGCCCATCATCACCCGCTGACCGGATGCGAGGGGCAACTCCAACACCACACTGTCCATAGTGGCTTCGATGCGCAAATCATCAACTTGCTGCTGGATCATCTCCACCCGCTTTTTAGTTTGGTTCAAACGCGCGTCCTGCGCTTTATCTTGTGCAACCAGGGCTTCCTCCATTTTTTTAAGCTGGTCCCGATGCGATTGCAACCGCTGCTGACACTGGTCCACCACCAGACGCGTGCGCGCATAATCCAATCTGGATACGGCGCCTTTTTTTATCAATTCAGCGCGGGCATTAAATTCCAACACACTATTTTCATAATCCAGTTGCGCGTTTAACAAGGTGGATTTTTGCTGTTGCAGGGTGGATTCACGCGTGACATTGGCAGCAGCAAGTTCCGCCTCCAGCGCCGCCAATTCCCACTGTGCTTCAGCCAGTTGTTGCTGCAGGCGCGGATTGTCCAATTCAACAATCAGGTCGCCTTTTTTTACTGCATGGCCAGGTTTGACCGCGCGTTTTACCAAAGTGCCTTCCACATTGGCAGACAACCACTCGATATTATCCGGCACCAACACACCCGCGCCTTGAACAGACACAGTAAATTTGCCGCGCTTAACTTCATCGAGCACCAGGGTATTGGCATCGATACTTAAATCCGCCTGGCCGAGATACCAAAGATAGTAGGCCGCAACCATAGCAACCAGCGCTGCCGATACCAATAGTAAGTCACGTTTCAGTAGCCGCTTTTTTTTTCGCGCAATAGGGATGTCCATCGATATTCCATTGTTCCAGTAGCAATGGTTCTATCAAAGCAGCTTCCATGCCATATTTTAATGCGTTGATTTTTATCGAAATTTTATTTTTATTATTTTTGTTTTCCCAATACCGGGACGAAAAAACGAAAGTGGAATCCCGCAATCGGGATTCCATCAGGATTTATTTTTATATTTACAGTTGGGAAGGAACGGGAATTTTATTCTGCGTATTCCGCCGCGCGGATCACTGCTAAAAATTCATCGCCAAAACGTTTTAACTTGCTCTCACCCACGCCGGTGATGCTGCGTAGCTGTTCCGGCGTAAGCGGGCGGAATTCCAGCATTTCACGCAGTGTTGCATCGTGGAAAATAACATAGGGGGGCACACCTTGTTCTTCTGCCAGGCGCTTGCGGCAGGAGCGCAATGCGTTCCACAATCCCTGGTCTTCCGTTTCAATATGTTGGCTGAGGTTAGCGCGACGCGGCGCACTGGTTGTGACTTTTAGTTCACGGCGCAAATTGATTTTTTGCTCGCCGCGTAAATAAGGGCGGCAGGATTCATTTAATAGCAACCCACCAAATCCATCAGTATTCACATCGAGCAGCCCGCGCGCGACCAATTGGCGGAAAATCGATTTCCATTCATCCGCACTGATATTTTTCCCTATGCCATAGGTGGTTAATTTGTGATGGTCAAACGAGAGTATTTTTTCGTTGTTGCTGCCACGCAATACATCGATCACATGACCTGCGCCAAAACGCTGGCCGGTGCGATAGACACAGGAGAGCGCCATTTGCACTGCTTCGGTTGCATCCCAGGTTTGCGGCGGAGTGATGCAGCAATCACAATTGCCGCAGGCTTGCGCGAGGGTATCGCCAAAATAGCGCAATAAACTCTGGCGACGGCAGCTGGTAATTTCACACAAGCCAAGCATTGCATTTAAACGCTGCTGTTCATTGCGTTTGAATTCTTCACTGCCTTCACTCTGCGCCATCATCTGCCGCAGTTTTACCACATCCTCCAAACCGTATAACAACAGGGTTGTTGCGGCTTCACCATCGCGCCCCGCGCGACCGGTTTCCTGGTAATAGGCTTCAATACTTTTGGGCAAATCCAGGTGCGCGACAAAACGCACATCGGGTTTATCGATGCCCATACCAAACGCGATAGTCGCCACCATAATGATGTTGTCTTCGCGCAAAAACCGCTCCTGGTTTTTCTGGCGGATATTGGCCGCGAGACCCGCGTGATATGGCAGTGCAGTGAAACCTTCCGTACTCAACCACTCGGCAATCTGCTCCACTTTATTGCGCGACAGGCAATATACAATCCCGGAGTTGCCCGCCTGTTCTTCGCGCAAAAACCGCATCAGCTGGATTTTGGGATTATTTTTTTGCGCAATGCGGTACTGGATATTAGGGCGATCAAAACCGTTGATAAATTGCTGCGCATTGCCCAATTGCAGACGCGCGATAATTTCATCGCGCGTACGCACATCGGCTGTTGCGGTCAATGCAATGCGCGGCACCTGCGGAAATTCGCGATGTAGCAATTCCAGTTTTAAATAATCGGAGCGGAAATCATGCCCCCATTGGGATACGCAATGCGCTTCATCAATTGCGAAGAGTGCAATTTTTGTCTGATGGAATAATTCCAATGTGCGCGGTTGGATCAACCGCTCGGGAGCGACATAAAGCAAATCCAGCTCACCACGTTCCAGCGCCAACTCGGTCTGCCACATTTCCTGCGCACTGAGCGACGAATTTAAAAACCCGGCGCGCACCCCCAATTCGCGCAGCGCACTCACCTGGTCTTGCATCAATGCAATCAGGGGCGATATCACAATACCCACACCTTCACGTACCAACGCGGGAATCTGGTAGCACAGGGATTTTCCGCCGCCGGTCGGCATCAGTACCAGTACATCATCGCCAGCAATCACTGCATCGATAATATTGGCTTGTGGTCCGCGAAAATCGTGGTAGCCGAATATGGTATTTAAAATAGCGAGGGGAGTTTTCATAGGGCTACATAATCCTTTGCTGCAATAATTTTCCTATTTCTTCGCCAATCGGTTGGAATCCTGCATGAGTACTCATTAATTGTTCCAATAACGGATAGCTGTTCTTGCACGATTCTTCCACGTCACTCACAATTTTTTCGATGGCTTTACTGCCCAGGCGGCAATGAATTTTGGCGAACTTTTCCAATACTTTCCATTTCGGCCAGCGCTTGCTTCCTGTCAAGGTGAGCGCCATTGAATCGCGCGGGATATAAGGCGTGGTACTGACCAGATCAAATATGGGAGCCAGCTTGCGTGTCACCTCGGGATGTTGCCCGCTGTGATAATTGTGCAAATCGGAATAAATAACACCGAGGTTTTTCAGGTGCGCATCGCCGTTGCGGATGGTTATATTCAGCAAGGTTAATTTGAATAAATCTTCCAGATTTTTCTGCACATGTTCGGGCGATACAAATTGAATCACCGTGCCAGCACAAGCCTCGATACTCGATTCGTATTTTTGCTGGGTGGTTTTTCCTTGCAGTACACAGAAATCTTCAAAGCCCAGCGGCTGGTCGTTTTCATCGATATCAAAGCGTTCACACACCAATAGCTTGCCATTGCTGCTGAGATAAAAATTCGGTGTTGTTAACCCGGCATTACGCGCCAATGTTAAACATAAAAATTCGTTGCAAGCCAATTCCGGAAATTCTGCACCCCAACTTTTCACGATGTATTTTTTTAACGGCAAAGTCGCTTTATCGGTAAGCACATTATCAGCAAGCATAGGTGCGCTGTCATCGCCCACATCCATTAATACTTTTGGCTGCACGCCCGCAACACCCGAGTGCAGCGCATAGCGTTCAAATAACTGGTGGAATAATTCTGCATCGTCACTGCCCAATAACTCATTGAGCGAAAGTGTTGATGGATTATCGGCAGGCAAGAGTTTATCCGCGAGGCTATAGCGCAGGCGACCAATCTGATGATTGCCCAGCAGTGTAAGATAACTCAAATCATCGCTGCCGAAATTTTTTGCGGCAAAACGTTCAATCGCCTGACGCAAATAACCTTCGGGCAAATTCATTTGGAAGAGCGGATGCAAACCCTGGTCGTAGTTATAGCTTTCCAGCCGCAGCGGCATGGTGAGCGAGAGCGCCTCGGTCGCATCGAGGCTGTAGGTAAAACTATGGCGCTGTTGCACGCGCGCCAGGCGACCGGCCTGCTCGCGGGTTATCCAGACATCAAGTTTATTACTCACCCTGGGACTCCCCGGCTTGCGCCGCTACCAGTTCATCCAGCGTGGGCAACCCGGCATTCGCCAACGTCAGCTTTTTGCCCAATAACTCCAATACCCGCTCCACCTTGCGAATGCCAATGTCGGTGTAATCGTTGCGCTCCAGCATACCCAGGGTAGTGCGATCCAAACCTGCCATTTCGGCAAGTTGTGACTGGCTCCAACCATGCTGCTTACGCAGGGTTTTGATTTGCGAACCAAGATAATCAAGTGCAAAGCTCATAGCTGAAGGTTTAATTGTGGTCAATTTGATGAATATATACATCAAAATAGCCTTAATCAATCAAAATGATGTATATATTCATCAATTTATTGTCAGAGTTAGCAGAGAAACCGTTTGTTGGATGAAGGGCTGGTGCCAACGCCGCCATTATTTTCCAGGACAATTTTGATTCAGAAGCCGGTGCCCGGCATTGGGTAGCTATTCGGTGGCGAACTGGATAACACCACACCGGGCAAGGAAGCCCGTTCTGCAATCTCCCCGCTCAGATAATTACCGCCAATTCAGGCGCCGACGAAATTTCAGCGCGCATTTATCACGACCGTCATCTGGAATAAAAATATCCACCAGCATGAAAATTCGATTGTTGATGATCGATATTTTTTCATTTCCGCTGCCTATAATTTTTCTCACCTCTATTCACAACAAGGATTTGATGATGATTCGCATACCCACATTTATCGCGCTATTGATGACCTTACTCTTTTCGCCGCTCGCGTCGGCAGTCATTATCGAAGGCACTTTTTCCGGCTACTCCTGGGACATATTGAGCAATAATATGGACGTGACGCCCGATGCAAAATTCTGGGCAGCAAATGGCACCGGGTGGGGTGGTGAGTTTACGGGAAGCTTTTGGTACGACACAGATTTGGCAGGAGCGGCAATTATTGATGACTTTGGGTATGGCGTATCTGCCACCTACAACGGCACACATAATTGGTTACACACCACCCTGAGGGTACATGGCCAAAATATTGAGATGACTTCAAGCGGAGCGGGGCCAACCTATAGTGCAACACCAAGAGAACAGGTAATCGTTACCCAAAACCGTGAATCTTTCTCTGAACAATGGGGGATATTTTCACTAGAGTACGTTGATTACAATCCATTCTCCGGCGAACGTTCAGGCTATTTATCGCTTAATCCCTACTGGCAACCCTATCCATTTCTGGACGGACTTAAACTGGATCAAACTTTTTCACTCCACAATTATCCTGAGCCTGGTTACAACTATCTTGGTTACATGCAATTCTCTGAAAGCGGCGTGATAGATGGAATTGCCTACGATGGTCTCTGGTCAGGTGAGATCAACGATTTTGAGATTCATGTGCGCGTGCCCGAACCATCCCCCCTGCTGCTGTTATGCAGTTCTTTGTTAATGCTGTATTGGCGCTTTGGCAGAAAAAGTTTTCGGATTGAAAATAGATATGTTTTTTAGATCAATAGAATTTATTTGCAGCGGTCATAAAAAACGGCTCCCGAGCGAGCCGTTTTTTATTCCGATTTTTATCACGTTTTCGCTATGAAAAAATTTATCGCAAAAACGTTTTATTGAGAAAGATGATTATATCATCGATGGGCAAACGCGCATCTTTTTCAAAACAGCTGCCCGCCCAGTTGCAGCCATTATCCAGGTAGGCGTGGTTTTTTCCGGGATAGACTTTGTATTCCACGGGTTGCTTGCCAGCCCTTAACAAATCTACATAGTGTTGCGCCGATGAAGGGGGGGTGGCTTTATCCAGGCTGCCGACATGCACAAATTGTGGTGGCAATTTATAGTCGCTCGCCTTGGGTATAAAGAAAATGGGCGAGACGGCTTTGTAGTAATCCGCATTGTCATTCACATTAATATCGTTACCAAACAAACCGCGCGCTTCTGCATTGGCGCGTTTCCAGAGCTGGTTGTTTGGTGTTTCAAAATCGCCTTTGGCACGGGCATATAAATCAAATGCTCCATAGCTCACGATTGCCGCTTGCACTTTTAAACCATCTTCCTTTGCTACTTGTTCAGCAGTTTTTCCGGCGGGCAAATAACTCGGATTAAAACCGAGGCTCGGCCCGGAAAATCCATCGCTTTCCAGTTGACGGCCGCGCGTAAGGATCATGGTGGTGAGATGGCCACCTGCGCTATCGCCGGTAATCGCAACGCGCTTGGGGTCGCCCTGGTATTCGTCAATGTGGTCTTTCACCCACAGCAAACCACCGAAGACATCTTCAATAATCTGGTTTATTTTTACGGTGTTGTTTTGATCTACCAACAAGCGGTAATTCATATTGGCAACCACAAATTCACCATCGCGCGCGATAGTGCTGGCCATATCATTCATGATCGAATTGTTATTAATAAGCCAGCCGCCACCGTGATAAATCACCAACACCGGGTAGGATTTTTTCCCGGTTTGCGGAACATAGATATCAAGCGTAAGGGGAAAATTATCCGGCGCGGCAAATTGGATTGCCTTGTGGACTTTTACTTCAGCGGCGTTGGCAAACACAGAACAGACGACAATCAAAACGGCAGACAACAAACGAATCGAGTTGCGCATATTACCTCTCTGCAATGGAATCATTATTAGGGGAGTCGTTATCAACTCGTTCCAGCATAGATGCAGCTAACCCCGGGGGAAAGTGATAAGAGTCAGTATTTAAAATTCACCGATAATAATTTTCTGGATGCGATTTATGTATGGCTCAGCCATGCCGATGATGCTGCCGTTGGTCCAGGCGCTGGTTGCGCCTATCCAGTTCGCGGTTTTGTTCATCGTAAAAATGATTCATGCGGTCACGCTCGCGGTTGATCCGGTCGCGTTCGCGGTTCAGGGCATCGCGCTTGTGGTTGGCCGCGCGTGCGACTTCCTGGTGGTCGTATCGCTGCGCACTTTGCCAGCGGTCAATTGCGCGGTTTTCTTCATCCAGCTCGCGCATCATTGCATCAAACTCGCGATGCCGCTCCTCGCGCTCGCGGTTCAAATCCTCCCGCTCGTACTGAAGCGCGCGCCGCTCTTGCTCGACCCAATAGCCTTCCGCCCGGGTGGTGACCGGCAAGGCGATGGTTACTGCACCCAGCAGCGCCAGAGTTCCAATTAACACGGTTTTTTTCATGATGTGCCCCCTTGCTGTTTTTTGCAGGCTAGGGCGGCGGGGCTGAACAAAAACTGAAAAATCTGACGGCAGCGCCACTGAAATACGGGAGTGTGAAATACCCGACAATCGCTTTATCGGTTCTCTCTGACCTTATCCACTCTTTAGCGCTAATCGGCCTATCGACCAAAGGGGCTCAAAACGATTATATTTAACCAAATGGTTGACAATAAACGAATGCAGGAGAATACTTAACCACATGGTAAACAATCAAAGCGAACCACTTGATGCCGTATTCCACGCCCTGGCCGACCCTACACGGCGGGCGATGGTGGCGCGGCTGGCGCAGGCGCCCTGCGGGATCAGCGAGCTGGCGGAACCCTTTGATATGACGCTCGCCGCTGTATCGAAGCATATCAAGGTACTGGAGGGTGCCGGGCTGGTGGTGCGCAATATCCAGGGGCGCAACCACACCTGCCAGTTGGATGCCCGCCCCATGCACGGCGGCATCGAATGGCTGCGTCACTACGAGCAGTTCTGGAACCAACGGCTGGATGCATTAGCCGCTGCCCTTATCGCCGATGACCAAATGCACGACAGCAAGGAATAATCGGGTCGCACTCACTGAATCACATTCATCGAGCCAGACTCTCATTTTCCTGTAACAGCTTCCCGTTTTTCCCACAACAGGCCCGCAGGCCAAAGGAGTTTGAGATGAATGACTATGGTGTACTTACCGCCCCGGATACCCTGCGTATCGAGCGCTTATTACCCGGCCCGATTGAGCGCGTCTGGCAATACCTGACCGATTCCGACAAACGCGCCACCTGGCTGGCGGCGGGCAATATCGAACCGCGGGTCGGCGGCACAGTGGAACACACATTCCGCAATTCTGAACTCTCACCCGAACACGACCTGCCCCCGCCCAAATACACAAATTGCGGTGGCGATGTACCCATGCTTGGCAAAGTCACCGCCTGGGAGCCAACGCATTTGCTCAGTTATTTATGGAATGCAGGTTCGGAGGGAGAATCGGAAGTGAGTTTTGAACTCTCGCAGCAAAAGGACCAGGTAAAACTCACCGTCACCCATCGCCGCCTCACCGACCCGGCCGCGCGCCTGAGCGTCTCTGCCGGTTGGCACGCCCACCTCAATATTTTGCGCGATGTTCTTTCCGGCAAAATACCGGAAGGTTTCTGGAGAACCCATACGCGCTTGGAGCAGGAATATATGGAGCGGCTGGCAAGTTAATCCAACGCTAGCTTTTTTATTGCTTGATCAGCTATCGACAGCTAATATTGACTCATTAATGATACGTATAAATCCATTTGAATCATTAATGAGTCAATATCATGCCAAAACCAATAGCTCGCGCTCATTCCCGCTATACCCTGAACGCCTTGGCATTGATGGGCAACCAGATTCGCGCCGGGCGTATAGCCGCCAACCTCACCGCCGAAGCCCTGGCCGAACGTGCCGGTGTTTCCCGATCCCTGCTCCAGCGTATTGAAAAGGGCGACCCGGGTTGCACGATTGGCGCTGTGTTTGAGGTGGCCACCATCCTCGGCATCCCATTGTTTGATGCCGATGCCAAAACCCTTGCATTGCGCCTGAGCCATAGCAATGAAAAACAAGCCCTGTTACCCAAAGCTGTCAGGCCATCAGGAAAGGGAGTGAAGGATGACTTCTAAAAGCGCCTATACCGAAGCCTATGTCTGGATCTGGTTACCAGCAAAAACCACACCGGTAGTTGCCGGGCTGCTCAGCAAATCCGGCAACCAACTTCTATTCAATTACGGCCGCAGCTACTTGCAACGGCCAGATGCTATCCCCGTATACACCCCTGAATTGCCATTACAGCAAGGTGTATTGCCGCTGCTGCCGGGGTTGGATATGCCGGGTTGTATCCGCGATGCGTCGCCGGACTCATGGGGCAGGCGCGTCCTTATCAACCGCAAGTTGGGTGTAAAGGGTGATATAGCCACAGGGATCGAACTGGATGAGCTCGACTATTTACTTGAATCAGGTTCTGACCGGATTGGTGCGCTGGATTTCCAGCTATCCCCGACCCACTATGTTCCTCGCCAGGGGCGCAATGCATCCCTGGAGGAGCTGGCACAATCGGCAGAAAAAATTGAGCGGGGCATACCGCTAAACCCTGAACTGGACCAGGCACTCCAGCACGGCACATCGCTGGGAGGCGCACGCCCGAAAGTATTAATCGATGCAAACGAGCAAAAATATATCGCCAAATTTTCTGCCACTAACGATTTATACAATGTCGTAAAAGCAGAATTTATTGCGATGCGTTTGGCCGCTGAAGCCGGTTTAAATGTCGCTCCGGTAAAGCTCACCCGCGCCCTGGGCAAGGATGTATTGCTGGTAGAACGTTTTGATCGCACGAAAGTGGACGGCAGTTGGCAACGCAAAGCCCTGGTATCAGCGCTGACCATTTTTGAATTGGATGAAATGATGGCGGCTTATGCGAGCTATGAAATCCTCGCTGAAATTATTCGCCACAGGTTCACCAATCCACTCCTGACACTGGAGGAATTATTCCGCAGGATGGTTTTCAATGTCCTCTGTGGCAATACCGATGACCATGCCCGCAACCACGCGGCCTTTTGGGATGGAAAGGCATTGTCACTCACCCGCGCTTACGACATTTGCCCACAAGCGCGCAGCGGCAATGAAGCCTCACAGGCCATGCTTATTCATGGCAATAATCGCATGAGCCAAATCATCACCTGCCTCAATGCCGCACCTGCTTTTTTGCTCAACCCGGATACAGCCAAAGCGATCATCGCCCACCAAATCCACATTATCCAACAGCGATTTGACGCGATATGCGATGAGGCAGAACTACCTGAAATAGATCGACGCCTTATGTGGCGGCGACAATTTCTAAATCCATTTGCCTTTTATGGCGCCCCGGAAGAATTGATGATTGATAATTAAAAAAACGGAACATTGCCACACGGCCATGATCCGGTTTTATTTATTGCCATTCAGGAATCAGTAAAGTTCAGGATACTTGTTTCTGCCGTTATTCCCCCTGCCACTATTCCCCTTGCCAATACTCATCAAACCCTTTCGCGACAAAACGTATATCGCTAATGCGCATGGTAAATTCATTTGCTTCCGGCGCTTGCACTAGCAAACCAACTTTGGTGTTGTCATTTTTATCCAGCACAAAGGTGCGCAATATATCCCAGGTTTTTCCGTCGTTTGAGCTGTAAAAGAAATACATGGTTTTTTTGCGCGCGACTTTCAAATACATCGTCTGTTCTGCAAACGAGCGATGGTGCACATCATCCGCAGGACCTTTGGTGACAGTGGACCACAAGGCCTGGGTGCCGCGGGATTTTTCAAAGGTTAACTTGGCCGACGACATTATATCGTTATACAGAATCAAGGCGCCGCCATCATAGCTACCGGCAAACTTCCCGCTGAATTTTGCGGAGAAAATAAAATCGCCGATCGGCTGGAAAATCAGCCTTGGCGCATTGTCATTATTATTCCCGCTAATCATGTCATTAAAAAAATCGGTGCCTTTATTAGCGGTGAACACGACATCATTGCCGTCCACTTTCAGCTTGCCATTTTCAATCCTGGCTATGGTTATTGGATAGGGAACGCTGCCGAGGGTAATAGTATCGCCATTTTTATAAGCCGTATCAGCCGCAAATGTATTGGCTGTAGTGAAGGAAACGCCCATCAACAACGACATAAAAAGCACTCGCGCACTCAGGCATTTTAATAAAATTCTTTTTTTCATATTTACTTCCTGTTAAGTAAAGTTAAATTCTGCAAAGAAAAACAGCAAAAAAAATAACGCAATATAAAACGAAAATTTACTGTGTTTTTAAAAAACACGAACAGATCCTAAAACAGAAAGGCACAATAGAAAAATTAAGAATGATTAAATCGCCAAACCACTTTTGGTTTTAAAATGGGAAAGGACATTCCACCAGCACGCGGCGGAATGTCCCACTTTTTATAGAGGAGGGGAACGCGATAATAGATTAAGAATTAACAAGCTCTTCCTGGGCGCTCACCGGCTCTTTGGAAAAAGCCAGGATATCCCCCGGCTGGCACTCCAGCACTTCGCAGATTTTTTCCAGGGTATCAAAGCGTATCGCCTTGGCTTTACCGGTTTTAAGCACCGACAAATTTTGCGGGGTGATATCCACCAGCTCCGCCAGCGTATTCAAACGCATCTTGCGCTGCGCGAGTACCACATCGAGATTAACAATAATGGGCATACAAACTCCTCAGGCAGCGAACCTTAAATAGTCAGTTCGGATTCTTCGTTAAGGTCGCACCCGATTTCCAGCGCCCAGAGCAACACATACATCAAACCAAACAACATCAGCCAGAAAATAAAATCGCCGTTAACCGACACCGATGCCGGCGAACTATTTACCGCTCCATAAATCCAGCTAACCAAAGAAACACTCACACACAATCCATAAAACACCATTCCATGTAGCAATGCTTTACGGGCATGGTCGATCGCCACCTTATTAAAAATATCACCCGCCGCAAACGAGTTGATTAACGCGCGAAAGTGATGGGTTATCTTCAACAGCAGGAAAAAACCGGCCGAAACGAACAGCGCAAACAAAATGCGCTGTAAATACGTAAGTTCCACCTCGGCAAACGAGGCCGATCCAATCGTGAAATTCCCTTTCTCGGCGGTAAAAATTATCCCCAGCCCCAGTATCCAGGTCACCCAGAACACATAACGTGCCGCGCTCAGGCTCAGGTACAAATAACGGCTGAATTGTTTAATGCGGGCAATCCGCCCGTGCTGTTGGACATTCATCTAAAACTCCTTGGTATTTATAGGTGGAGACTAAATAATACCCACAAAACACCAAAATACAATATTTATTTATCGATTATCGATAAATAAATACTGCATAGGGAGAATTAAAGCCATTGTGAAGCGGATTGGTTTATCCGGCACCAGCTCACTGACCGCCACCGAAACGCAGGCTAAGCTGTCATTTTTTCCAGAGGGACATAACCATGTACGAAGACATCCTCAACTTCTGGTTTACCGAACTCACCCCGGCGCAGTGGTGGGCGAAAGATGACAAGCTGGATGCGGAAATCAAAAGCCGTTTCTCCGCCATCCACGCCAAAGCAACGCGCTGTGAATTATTTGATTGGCGCATGGCCGCGAAAGGGCGCCTGGCAGAAATCATCATCCTCGACCAATTCTCGCGCAATATTTTCCGCGACACGCCCCAGGCCTTCACCCAAGACCCATTAGCATTAGCGCTCGCGCAGGAAGCATTGGCAGTAGACGCCGACAAAGCCCTGTCCCCCACCGAGCGCAGCTTTCTCTACCTACCGTTTATGCACAGCGAATCAGCCGAAATCCATAAAGTAGCGGTGATGCTATATAGCTCCCCCGGCCTGGAAGACAACCGGGACTTTGAACTCCAACACCAAACCATCATCACCCGCTTTGGTCGCTATCCGCATCGCAATCAGATTCTTGGGCGGGAATCTACGCCTGAGGAGATTGAGTTTTTGAAGGAGCCGGGGTCGGGGTTTTAGGTGGAGTGAAAATCGGGTTGGCTTGAGCAGCTGGCGCGGCGTACTTCGGCGTCCGCGTAGGCAATTAAGCTGGGAACAGGTAATTATTCTCCGTGCAAACCCTGCTTAATCACCCTTAAGCGGGCAGTTGCTACTGTGTTCCGAGACAAACCTGAAGTAGGGCTCCTGTCTCCGCTCTGCTTTTGGCTTATCAAGATTTATACAAGTCGCTTGGGCATTGCAGGTTGGTTCCGGGCACTTAAATGCAAATTTGGATTTTATCCTTCCCGCCTGATAAAGCTCATCTGCCTTAGCAGCCGTAACATCCATATTCAGCTCAAGGGAAAAAGCTTGCGCCAGAGAAATATTCCTGGCTCTTTTTACGCTCAGCCCCATTGGACTCAGGCGGTATTTTTGTTTGCTGCTGTTAGGCTTATCCGGTTGTGTCTGCTCAATAAGCCCAGCCCCTAAAGCCTCGTTGATATACCTGCTGCGAATGTGTTCCGGATCCTTCAATTGCAGCAGGTTTTGCAACTCAGCCCGACTCAATTCTCCCGTTAGTGAATCAATCAGTCTCCCCACTTCCAGGGTAATTTCGGGGATGACTTCCTGGGTGACTTCCTGGGTGACTTCCTGGGTGACTCCCTGGGTGACTTCCTGGGTGACTTCCTGGGTGACTTCCTGGGTGACTTCCTGGGT
>CAZIWB010000011.1:0-16429 GCA_964542655.1 uncultured Cellvibrionaceae bacterium | reverse complement strand
CCTGGGTGACTTCCTGGGTGACTTCCTGGGTGACTTCCTGGGTGACTTCCTGGGTAGACAGCGTAAGAGTAACCCCGAAAGCTGGATCCGAGTGCCATTTTGGAGCTAAAAGACCAGCCTCTTTACACGCCTGCTGGATCACCACACTGCCACGCCCCAGCTTTTCCATATAGCCTTGTAGATATAACCCATGGGCAATGTCGGGGTTGCGCAATACTGATATGTGCCCCTGTTCCAGCTTGGCCACATCTATCCCCTTGGGCAGGCCACCAGAATTCCAGATCTCAACTTGATTAGGCCCCACTTCAACCTTAATTCCACCGGAAAAGTTACTGTAATCGCGATGCGCAAAAGCATTAACTAAAGCCTCACGCACAGCGGTTGTTGGATAAAGAGGAATATCTTCACGTTGGCTGGAGTTATTAGCAAAGCGTGCGCGCACCGGTGTATTGCGCTGGATAAAGTTTATTAATTGCTCGATAACATCAACTATCGGCCCTTCAAAATGCTTTAAGTCTCTATAGCTACTGTCAGTTTTACTATTGGCATAGCAAACAGCCCTCACGCGGGCTTGAGGATGGCGGCGCGATGGATCTTGAGCCAAAAGTACATCTGCCGCATTAGTTAAACGTCCGTATTTAGCCAGGGACAGAAGTTGTAGCTGGTGTAATAGCCCTTTATCCGATTGCTTTACTTCTAACGGCAAGCGTGCAGCATTTAATAATTTCTTACAGGCATTCGGCGATAGATCTTCCTCGTCCAATTCAGCAGAAAAACGACGCTCCCAGCGTTCAGGTTCTACTTGCTTACGTAGAATCATATCCCGAATAGTATCAATATCTGCTTTTCGTGTTTGCTCATGCTCACGAGTGTAAATGTCATTATCGAAAGAATAGGGAATGTCTTTACCCTTAGGGGTTTCTATAACCAGTACAGATTTTTCTTCAAGTTCCACCACATCAATTGAAAAAAGCACGGGAGGCTGAATTTGGCTTTTTAATTTAGTTTCGAGTTGTGCAGCAACCTTTTCTGCGTTGTTAATGCCCAGGACGTTACCTTTATCGTCAATACCACAAATTAAATAACCGCCTTCGGCATTTAAAAAAGCACAGATGTCTGGGCCACAAATTTTAGCTTCCGCCCTGGATTTAAGCTCCAGAGTTTGGTTTTCACCTAGCGATAGGAGTTGTTGTATTTCAACTGGAGATTTACTCATCGTTACCTCCGCTCAACTTTTTCGTAATGTGTGGAAGGTTTTCTTTCAAGTGTTGTTCTACATCCTGATAGCGAGAAAATTGAGAGAGTACAAAAAGATTTGCATCATCATCGCGATCAAATTTTTGCACCCAATTACCAACACGGTCTTCAATGAGAAGCCCATCCATCTCCGGGGTTCGAATAGCATCTTCATACATATCAAAAACGCGCAAATCTTCAATCGATCTTGCGCCTCTTTTTAATTGAAGCTGCTTGCGCTCTTCACGGTTTTTATACCCTAAATCACTCAGTAATCGGCGGCCAAATACAACCTGATCATGCGCTAAAAACCATCTGGGCTTGTCCAGCTCAATAGCCTTTCTGATTTCCTGATGAGTAATTGAAAGCGCATCGGCATCCTTTTCTTTACCGCTTCCATATTGAGCGGTGATGATTCCCAAGAACAAATCGCATTTTTCTACGGCTGCTAAACAACTCTTAAATGCAGATTCGGTTGAAAAGACAGGCACCGTACCTTTGTGAGACATCCACACTTCATAGCCAAAGGCTGTGAGCAATGCATAAACCCTATCCAACAACTCTTCTACGCCATATACGGTAGAAGAAACCATTATTGTTAGTTTTTTAGCCATACGTTAAAACCTTCCCTGATTAGCTGTCATGACCCCGATGCCATGGGCGAAGTTATATGTGCTTTGGGTAGCCAGACAACAGCAGCGGGAGGCGCAATAAAGGCAGCTTGATTTTTGAACATTTATTGATCAACCATAGAGACCAGATGGCGGTAGTGTTACTCAATAACCTGTACGCTGTACAGCCTAACGCTTCAAGACCTTAGGCAAAGGATAAGTAGGCATAATTCCACAGGTAAAAACACTTGGTAAATTTATGCGGTTTGATCGTACCGAACCTAAAGTTTAAAGCAGCTTTGCCTCTCTACAGCTGATTAATAGTGGCTTATGGCTTACAAACTCCCCCACTGTAATGGGATGTATTTCTCAAAATCCTTGGCTATAGTAGAAACTATTGCCTTGGGATTGGGATAGGAAATACATATGAATAACGATTGGGAATTAGCCACAACCTACAGAAGGGTTGTTAATGGCTAATCACTGGAAAGAAGATGAATTGCTGTTGACCTTGCACCTCTATTGCCGAACATCGTTCGGCAAATTGCACCGGCATAATCCCGACATAATCCAACTCGCCAATATCATCGGCCGATCACCTTCGGCAGTTGCGATGAAGGCCTGCAATTTCGCGAGCCTCGATCCTGCCCTCAGCCAAAAAGGGCTGGACGGTGCAAGCAAAGCTGACCGCGCCCTGTGGAATGCGTTTATGGAAAACTCCACAGACATTGCAGAAAAAGCCGAAGCGCTTTATGAAACGCAGGTAGAAAATAATTCTCCCAACCTCCCCGATACAGATGTCCCCGTTATCTTCCCTACCGGTGCAACCGAAACCATTCGCGAAGTTAAAGTTCGCCGAGTTCAGCGCTTCTTCCGTCAAACAGTTTTGGAAAGTTACAACAATCGCTGCGCAATTTCCGGTTTAGCAATTCCTGAGTTGTTAGTCGCTAGCCACATTATTCCTTGGTCGGTAGATGAGTCGCGCAGGGCAGATCCTACGAATGGGATTGCGTTGAATGGGCTTTATGACAAAGCATTTGATCGGCATTTAATTTCGTTTGATGAGGATTTTAGGTTGGTGTTGTCTCCGAAGATAAAAACAAAAACGGAGGATGCGATGGTTCAAGAGTATTTTTTGAATTATGAAGGAAAAGTTTTGGAAATGCCGTATAGATTTTTTCCGGATGTAAATGCATTAAAAGATCATCGGGAAGCGATGCTGAATTAAGGTTCAAATTAGACCTGATGCTAGGTCTTCTATTTTGTGTCCAAGGTAGATAAAAGAAGAAAAATATAAATTGCATGGTTAGAAGAATTATGGGAAACCTATATCCTTTTAGGATGAATGATTGATGGATTGTTAACTGTGAAATCCTATGTATTAAAAGCCATTAAACAAAGATACTAAAACCACTTAATACACATAGAACTATTAGCATTTCTAATAAGGAATAACCATGGCAGACGAAGAAATAAGATCAAATAAAGAATTTATTTATAGCGACACTGATAAAAAAACCGAGTGGAAGTACTATGATGAGAACTGTAATCCAATACATACATGTAAAGTTGTTCACAAAGATAAACCTCTAATTGTTGTATATCCATATGGGTACAGTAGAGAGAGGGGACTGAGCAAGAAAAAAATTGAGGTTATTGAGCTGCGAGGTTGGGATAGCCTAAAAGATATTCCAAATACATTAAAATCAGGGGAAAACATTCGAATTACAGTAGCGCCAACTAAACATCTTATGTCTTTTCTCTACAAACAATTTCCAGAAGTTGAAAAACTAGTAATTGAAAAAAATGGTAAAAGCAGATTTTCAAAAAAAACAATAACTTTTTGCTATCAAGACTTTGAAAAAGCTGTGAGAGTAATCTCAAGGGAAACAAAGCTGTATGAGGTTCGTCGGAAAACTGGAATAACAAATTCGCTGTCGGAACTAACGCCTCAGATATCCTCAAGGAAAACTTCTCTCCCCAAGGGGGCGATTGCAAATTATTTTAGCTTTTATTCTACTGATTTTAATTTGTCCAATGAAGATATGGATGCAATCCTTTCAATTTTGACTTTCGCGCCGAAGTCAAATATTTCTATTACTGAAAATTTTATTCAAACCAAAGACAAAATTAATGTTGCATATTTGGACGACGTCATTGATAAATTTAATGTTCTTATTTCAGCGAAAAATGATAACGAAAAAGATTGGCAGAAATTCTTTGAAAAACATGGATGGATATTGGCAGGTCTATTTCCTTTTCAGGTGATTTTGCGAGATAGAGAGGCATATGTTGGCGGAAAAACAATTGAGAACAAAGAAGGTCGTGTTGTTGACTTTCTGTTTCAGAATGGATTTAAAGACAATTATGCATTACTTGAAATTAAAACGCATAATAAAAAGTTATTGGAAAGCACGCCCTATCGCGAACCAGATACATATGCAGCTCATAAGGATTTGTCCGGTGCTATTAGTCAGTGTTTAGATCAAAAAAACACTTTTCTAACTCAAATGGGCCAGGCTTACAAAATACTAGATCCTAAAATAATACTAGTAACAGGATTAAAAAACAGCCTCAACAGCAGCCAAGCAGGGTGTTTTGAGTTGATCCGTGGTAATCAGAAAAACGTAGATATAGTTACTTTTGATGAGCTTTTAGAAAAAATTAAAGGATTAAAAGATATTTTTAATTTATAGCATGCAGTATTGCCGCACAATATTCGCGGCACTTAAATATTTTGAGATCGACAATGTGCTCAAAGCGGATATTCTATCTTACTAGTTAAATTCGTTGACGAACCAAAAAAATCAAGGAAATATATGTCAAAAAAAGTATTTATTAGTTATTCCCACAAAGATGAATCTCATAGAGAAGACTTTGAGGAACATCTAACCATGATGAGAAGAAATGGAATAATTGATAGCTGGAGCGACAGAAAGATAATTCCGGGTGAAGATTGGAAAGATAAAATTGATAAAAACTTGGAATCAGCGAATATCATAGTTTTCTTAGTTAGCTCAAGCTTTCTTGCTTCCGACTATTGTTATGATGTCGAAGTGAAAAGAGCTATACAAAGGCACACAGAGGGAACTGCTCAAATCATCTCGATTATTGTTAGGGACTGCGATTGGAGCGATTGTCAATTCGCTCGATTTCAAGTTGTTCCAAAGGATGCCTTACCTATTACCAAATGGGAAAACAAAGATTCGGCATGGCTGGATGCGATAAAAGGAATCAAAAAGCATATTGAAGCCTTTAAGTCAAAATTATCTGTAATTCAGAATGAAAATCCACTAAATTCAGTACACATTTCAGAAGAAACGCAATCGTGGCTTGAAGACACAGAAATAGTACTGACGCATAGAAAAGTAGATAAAATAAAACTCTCAGATATTTATGTGGTTCCCGATATAGAAATTGAATCTACAAATAATTCGGGAGTGCGCAACTTCAAAAGTGCAGATTCAATAATATCTTCCACAACTAAATATATTTTATCCGGTGAAGAGCAGCACGGAAAAACTTCACTACTGAAGAAATATTACATGGAATTTCTTAAAAAAGGTTTTTTACCATTATACGTGGACGGTTTAAAAATAAATGAGTCAAAAATTTCTGACGCACTAAAGCCCTTCGTTGAAAGCCAGTACGCCAACCTTAATATTGATGACTACCTACGGCAAACTAAAAAAGTTTTATTGATTGACAATATTGATGATATAAAGTTGCGTCCAACATACAGAGATAAACTTCTTGCATCTATTAAAGAAAACTTTGAAGCATCAATTTTTACCTGCCATAGCTCATTTACATACGTATTGAACGAAATTTCAGTATTAGAGGATTATAATAAAGCGGAAATTCTTTTTTTTGGAAATAAAAAACGGGAGGAAATGATTCAAAAATGGATATGTCTAGGCAACAAGGAAACAATAAATGAGAATGAGATGTACACGCAATGTGATGAGCTTAAGGATCAACTCAATAATATAATAAAGAAAAATATAGTTCCTGCAAAACCAATCTACATTTTGATGTTGCTGCAGTCATTTGAAGCAAATTCGAAATTGAATCTAGAACTAACTTCATATGGACACTGCTACCAACAGTTAATATACAAAGCATTTGAAAATGCAAAGATAAGTGATAGAGAATTCGATAAGTATCTAAATGTACTTACTGAACTTTCTTGGTGGATCCACATAAACCAAAAGAATCCAACCATGCCACAGCTTGATATTTTTTTTGCTGAGTATTGCAAGGATTTTTTACCAGTAGATAAATATCAAATTATTGAAAATTTAATAAACCATTCTATTTTAGTTGAACGAGATTATAAATTTGGCTTTAAGTATCCATATATCCTCTATTTTTTTGTAGGAAAAAAAATTGCCGATTCATATTCGGAGTCGCAAGAATCAGAAAATCAAGTCGATAATCTCCTTGAAAATTTACACAGAGAAGATTTTGCAAACATTCTGATCTTTATTACACATCACACAAGAGATTCATGGGTTTTAGCGAAAATTAATAATGTTCTTTCTGATCTTTTTTCGGATCAAAATCCAGCAACTTTGGAAATTTCACAGCTTTTGTTCATGAATGAATTCATGAAAAATATCCCGCAGCTTGTTATAGAACAAAGAGAAATCCAGAGTGTTCGTGATGATCAAAATGAAAAATTAGACATCGAAGAGCGAAAATCTGAAGATGTAGATGAATTACAGCCGGTTGATATTCTAGCTCAAATAAACAAGACTTTTAAAGGAATGGAAATCGCAGGCCAAATTATAAGAAATAGACATGCCTCGCTAAAACTGGACCCGTTATTAAATTTGGCTAAGAGTGGAGTATTTTCCGGATTACGATTCCTCAAATATTTTATTGAAATTTCGGACGCTGCAAAAAATGAAATAATTAGATTAATATCCAATCATTTATCAGAAAGACCTGATCGCAGCGATAAAGAAATAGAAAAACATGCAGAGCATGCATACTTACATTTAACATATGGTGTTATAAATGCAGTCATCAGAAAAATATCCACTGCTGTTGGCTCAAAAGAAGGTATTGAGATCTATCGATTGCTAGAAAAAGAAACTCCGACGCCTGCGACGTTATTAATTAAGCAATCGATAGAATTACACTTCAATAAAAAAATCGACATGAATAGCATTTCAAATTGTGTTGAAACCTTTAAAGATAATCCTGTCTGCACGAGGATCTTAAAAGAACTCGTTGTTCAACATGTTTATATGTTTCCTGTTGATTATAAAGAAAAACAAAAGCTATCAGATCTTTTAGATATACCTATGAAAGGACAGCAGTTAGCACAGCAAAAACAAAAGAAGCATGGATCGTAATTCTAATGTGATAAGCTCGTAGGTTGGGCAGTTATGCCCAACCTACGAGCTTAATACTCTTAACTGAAACCTTATTGGCATCTAGAGATGACGACCACATAAAATGGAACTTATCATGCTAGATTTCATTATTCTTTTACAGAAATACTATTTTCACTTTCAAATTTAATTTTCTTGGTAGCAATAAAAGTATCCTTAATCGCCTGAAGATTTTCAACCCGTGCACTCGGCACTCCATCAAAAGTCTCCATCCTTTTTATCGTAGAAGCACCCACTCCAGATTTATTTGCTAGGTCTTCAATAGACCAGCGAAGAAAGGCTCTTGCCATGCGGATTTGACCGGAAGTAATCACAGTTAGCAATTCCTGATTGTGGCCATAAAGGCTCATTAACAGCACGAAATAGCTAACATTATAAACAAAATAGCTTGCTTTATCATTTAAGTGAGCCATAATAGCTCATTAGTTGAACTTTTAAGCTCTCACCGCCGTAACCCCAACCAACAAAAACCGGCTCACCGCCTTTAAACATAGAGGGATCTTTTATGCCATCACCACCATCCCAAAACTCCACCAATGAGCTATTACTCCTCTACGACGACTTCACCGAATTCCAAAGCCAATGCACATTCCTGTGCGATGCCGTGACGGCATTGGCGATGTCGGGGTTGGTGATGGATAAGTGGAGTGTTAATGGATTGCAGATTTATGCGGGGCAAGTGAAAGAGCGGGCGGAGGCGTTTGGGAAGAATTTGTCTAAATTGCGAGATCCGCTAAAGCTATAAAATATGGGCGGTGAGCATCAATCAACCACACTGCACCACACACCCAAGCATTTGCGATTACTTCAAAGCTTTATGCTGAATTTGAAAATCTGGCTCAAGTCCTTTGGCTATGTCCGCGCGAGCTATTCTGGCAGACGAAGATATCCAGATTCGGATAGATGACCCGGATAATGGTTGCTGGATGCCTAAAACAAAAGCTGATGCCCGGCCTACAATCTACCCCAATGCAATTGGGCACAATAGAATTCATCGGAAACTGTATTATTTGTGGATACACAATTCGATTGCACTGATGGCAACACAAGGACAGGTAAGGGCATTTTTAAATACAGTTAGAACTCAGTTATTGCAGGGCAATATAAAACCGGAAATGCAACTACAACAAGAAATTGATGAAATTGATGAAATTGAATATATGAGCTGGTTAAAGAAGAGTCATTCATTATGATCTATAAACTTCTTGAAGATTATGTAAATACTTGTTCACTACTCATCGATAATGGTGAGCTAGCGACAAAAATGCCAACCTTTAGGCCCAGGTTTTTTGCCAAACCTCGGGGGCAAGAATGGGTTATGCCAAAAGCATCATTTTTTTATGGGGAAAGCGCCGGGGAAATGACAGAGGAACTGCCCGATGTCACAGTCTGGTCTACCGGCGTACTCGTACTAAATTCCAGAGCTTATTCTGTATTTCAGGATTATTTAGCCAAGTCTGGCGAGTTTTTACCTATATCCGTTTACGGTGAAACCTATTATTTATTCAACACGCTTTACATTATTCCGGAAACTGCAATTGATAAAAGTAAAGCCGTTGATGTCATTGATACCGGTGTGCATTTTGGCCAGACCAATGTGATATTTGATGAAGCATTTCTCGATACAGAAAAAATAGGCGTATTTAAATCAAACACCGATAAACTGCTGCATAGCTTTTGCACTGAACACTTCAAAAACATTTACGATACCCACAATTTTAAAGGGCTTGTTTTTGAAGCTGTAGAGGTGAGATAAAACCCATAACCTGGATATATCGAGTATTTCATGTCAATAACAGGAAAAGTTTCAGGCATGCTATCTGTTTGGTTAATTCACCATAAAGCATCTATGACGCAGGATTCACCTATGAATCTTGATGGTTCCGAATATATGACCGGCATCGGCGTGGTGCCAGCACGGCATTAGTCTTCATTTTTCTATCCCTATGCAGATCTATTTCAGACGGATTTGTTAATTTTCCACAAGGCTCATCATCAACATTTTGGTTTACCCTGCGGCGCACTTCTTCAGCATCTTTTTCACGGCGCGCCTTTGCTCGCAAGCGAGCCTCTTCTTCGGTTAGTGGTAATTTAGTATTGCCACTCATAACACTCTCCGCTGGCCAACCCTGCGACCATGATAAATCTCTGGTGAACCAAAACTTCCTTATTTAAATAACTCATCCACCATTCCCCGCAATTTTTCCATTTGTTCTTCCAGCGTCATGGCGTAATACAAATGCTGCGCGCGCGTAGGTGCGGATTCGGCGGTATTGAGCAGAGTTTGTAGTGAGATCAGTGCTTGTAACTTGTCGAGCTGGAGGTAGATGTCATCCTCTATTTGATAGTTATTGAGGAAGTCTAGATTCAGGTCGCCTTTGGCTTGTCCTTTCATGAACGCTACTCCTTATATTTAGATTGCCGCTCGCTTCTTAAGCTAACCCGAAGTTTAGCTTCGTTACACCCGAAGTTCAACTTCAATAGGATGCAAAACCTCTAGCATTTGAGGTGCATCCCGTGGGTGAGCAGAAAGAACCATTGAAAAAGCAATTTGGGCGCCGCTTGCAGCAGCTGCGCGTCGCAAAAGGTGTAACACAGGAAGAGTTGGCTGCCCGGGTGGAGTTAACAGTGGAGTCCATCAGTAATATGGAGCGTGGAATCCACGGCCCGAGCTTTGATAACTTGGAAAAAATTATCCTGGCTTTGCAGGTGTCGGCGAAAAGTTTGTTTGAGTTTGATCAGGAATAAACAGGTTTACGTCATTTCTGAGCCAAATGTAGCCTCTAGCTAATGCCTCCTAACCCACCAGTGAATATTGCTAATAATTCATGTCCATAACAAAAACTCTCACCAATATCACCGTCATAGCTGTGCTGCTTTACGCAGCATTTTTATTACTCCTGTTTTTCATGCAGGGAAGCCTGGTTTTTCCTGCACCGCCTAAAAATCGTTTGCTTTACGATAAAGTCAGGGATTTTTCTGCGGATCTGGATAGCGGTAATTTGCAGGGCTGGAAAGTTCCAGGTGCAAAACAGGGCTCTGATCTTGTGGCTGTTTATTTTGGCGGAAATGGAGAAGATGTTGCAGCAACGATTCCCAGCCTTAAGAAAATTCCCGTATCCATCGTTTATACGTTTAACTATCGCGGATATGGATTAAGTACTGGTGCTCCGAGTGAGACTGCACTCTACCAGGACGCCGCGCATATATTCGACGCAATTAAAAAGGAAAACCCAAATAGCAGGATTGTGATTATTGGTTATAGTCTGGGATCAGGTGTAGCGGGTTATCTGGCATCCAGGACGGATGCTTCAATGTTGGTTTTATTAGCGCCGCTGTACAGTATTGAAAGGATCGCAAAGGAAAATTTTAGTGCGCTTATTCCTGCTGCCATTATTAAAAACAAATTTAATTTGTCTGAGCATGCAAAAAGTATCAAAGCCAAGACATTGGTGATATGTGCAGAGAAAGATACCGTTATTAACAATACCCATTCACGGGAAACCTACGCCAATCTTCCAGGCTTCAAGAAAATATCCTTCATAAAAAATGTTGGTCATAACGATCTTTTTACGCAGCAAGCCACATTTAATTTAATGGCGGATTTCTTTGCTGGGATTTAGGTCGCCTTTGGCTGGCTGGCGAGCTAAGGCAAGGGCTTGTTTATTATGGGTAATGTGCTCATAGTGGCTAAAAGAGGAGATTCATGAAACGTAGCCCGCATGGAGCCTAGCGAAATGCGGGGTTGGGTCTTTTTCGAGGAAAGAATTAAAAAAACAAGATCAACATCAAAAGCTCCCGTATTTCGCTAGGCTCCATACGGGCTACACACTACACAAGGATTTGTTATGGTGCTTTATCGACGGAATCGGGTTAAGGGTGGGTGTTATTTTTTTACGGTCACACTACAAGATAGAAGCTCACGTTTATTAGTGGAGCACATCGCAGAATTGCGCGATGCGTTTCGGGAGGCCAAAGCTCGCATGCCATTTCAAGTGGATGCGATTGTTGTATTGCCTGAACATATCCATGCGATTTTTACCTTGCCTGCAGGCGATGATAATTATTCATCGCGTTGGCGGCTGATTAAATCCATCTATACGCAAAAACTTTTGAAAAAAGGTTTGCCCTTTGCTGTCAATGGGTGCGGTGAATATAACCTGTGGCAACGCCGGTTTTGGGAACACACTATTCGTGATGATGCCGATATGAATAATCATATCAATTACATCCATTACAATCCGGTTAAACATGATCTTGTCGAGTGCGTAGCCGACTGGCCACACTCCAGCTTCCATCGGTATGTGCGCAAAGGAATTCTACCAATTGATTGGATTCCAAAAACGTAGCCCGCCTGGAGCCTAGCGAAATGCGGGTTTGGTCTTTTTTTCGAGGAAAGAATTAAAAAAATAAGATCACAACATCAAAAGCTCCCGTATTTCGCTAGGTTCCATACGGGCTACTGACTTTGATACGGGTTACTGACTTTGAATGTACCAGCAAAAAAAATGACGTCGCAATTTTCCTTCTCTTCATTTTGTCACATATCTGAAAAGAATCAGACATAAACCCCACCTAGAATCCGTTGCGCGAACAACACGGAGGTGTCCCGCACATGGTTGGTGTACACCGGGATGTGGTGCGCCGCCACTTTCGTTAATCCTGTTATGGATTTCAAAAAGATGCTGAATAAAAACGTTAATGCTTCGATCGTAAAATTGTTTGGATTGTGTGCGGCTGTTGTTATGAGCGCGAGTGTTTCTGCAATTACTTATAATGCCTGGCCGAATTCGACTGCGGTAGTGACTGCGGATGGTTCCAGTCAATTCGGTGGCAATTTGAGCGGTTTGTTTTATCAACCTGCGGCGGGTTCACAAACGGCAGTTTTATGGGCGGTGCAGAATTCACCATCCAAACTTTATAACCTGGTGTGGAATAGCAGCAGCAATACGTTTGTGAAAACCACTACTAATGGTTGGACCAATGGTAAAACCCTGCGCTACCCCAATGGTTCAGGTGCGCCCGATGCAGAAGGTGTTACCAAGGCAGAATTATCGGCAACGGATATTTATGTTGCCACTGAACGCGATGGCAGCGGCTCAAACCGTTTCAGTGTGTTGCGTTACGACACCACCGGTACTGCTACCACAATCAATGCTACGCACGAGTGGAATTTAACTTCGGATTTACCCAGCGTAAGTTCAACCAACCTGGGCCTGGAAGCCATTACCTGGGTGCCGGATAGTTATTTGCAGGCAAACGGTTTTATCGATGAACATTTTGCCGCAACCTATAATCCGGCAAATTATCCGCTGCACGGTACCGGTTTGTTTTTTGTCGGCTTGGAAAATAACGGGCAAATCTATGCCTATGCACTGAATTCAGATTCAACGTTTGTGCGTGTTGCAACTATCAATAGTGGCCATGCACAAATTATGGATTTATCGTTTGATTGGGATAGCGGCGCGCTCTGGGCTTATTGCGATAACAATTGCAGCAACCGCTCACATTTGCTGGGTATAGATACCACCGTTGGTTCATCTACCTACGGCAAATTTATCCTGCGCAAAGGTTATTCACGTCCATCCAGCATGTCCAACATTAACAACGAAGGCATTGCGATTGCACCGGCTGCTGAATGTGTATCCGGAATCAAATCATTCTTCTGGGCCGATGATTCGGAAACCAGCAACCACGCCATCCGCAAAGGTTATATCCCCTGCGGGCCGCTGTTTTAATTTTCTGCGTAAATAAAACTGATGCCGCTCATCGCGCAATGTGATGAGTGGTATTGTCTTTATGTGAAAGTATTTTCAATATTTATTAAAAATATATTCTGCATAATACAGCGGCAACACAATATTGACCTGCTCTTCCGAAGGAGAACCTTGAGTGCCTGTCAACTTGATTGTTTTATGAGGTGCGCATTTGGCGATGTAGGATTGTAAGGATTTGGCACGCGTACGCTTCCCGCTTTTTACTTCTACCGGCACAGGCAAGCCTTCTTTATTCGTAACAATAAATTCAATTTCGGCGCGAGCATCAACCCATGAAAAACTCGGCTCAATGCCCATAGCGGCAAACTCTTGCTGCACAAAATTTTCTGCTATGTACCCTTTGTATTCATAACCCTGCTGTTTAATTTCTTTATAACCGGTATTCAGCATGTGGTTGAGCAGCCCCACATCAAATAAAAACAGTTTCACCATGTTTTCTTTCTGATAAGCCGCTAGCGGAGATTTCGGTTGGCCTTCTATCGGATAATTTTTCAGGACCAGGCGGCATTGGTGAAGCCAGGTGATTGGGCTTTCAAATTCTGCATAGCGCGATTTACGCTCGGCAATCCCTTTGAATTTAAAACGTTTGACCGATTCATCCATGGTTGCTGATAGTTGTGCAGGGATATTACTGAATACTGCTTCAATTAATTGGGTGTCGACCTTACCAGCATATTTACCAAAATCGCGCTTGTAACCAGAAACCAGATCTGCATGGATTTTTTGTACGTCGCTGATACGCTCAACAATACTTTTTTCAGCATTGTTAAACCAGCTAGCCACGGCCTCAGGCATGCCGCCGGTGAAATAATAATCTGTTAATTTTTCGAATAGTTTTCCATGGGCGGCTGCGGAATTGGTTTGCGTCTCATAGGCTTTTAACAGTGCGGGCTCATTGGCAGCCCATAAAAATTCCCTGAATGTCAGTGGCCGCAAATTGTATTGCTCTACTTTGCCAACCGGGAATGAATTGAGTAGCCCGATATTGGAGCCGCTCGCTGCGACAAACCATGTGGGTGCTTTTTCGGCAAAATATTTCAATGCAGTCACTGCCCTTGGGCATTCACCGATTTCATCCAGGATAAGTAAATCCGTGGCGGGGTTGAAGATTTGCCCAGTCAGCAATTCTATGTTGGATAATACTTCACTTGGTGCCAAAGCCCCGGCAAAAGCATCAATAAGCTGTGGGCGCTCCAGGAAATCTATATGCAAAACATTGGCGAATTCCTGCCCGAACAAGGTTCGTAACAGATAGGTCTTGCCTGTCTGCCGGGCGCCATCGATCAACAACGGCTTTCGTTCCGCCTGAGCTTTCCAGGTAATCAGCGTTTCAAGCAGCAACCTTTTCATAGGGAATAATCCTGTGGAATGCCTGGAAAGAGGGTAAAACACACTTATATGCGCATATAAATGCAATATTTAACATTATTATGCGCATAAAAATGTAAATTTCAACACTTATATGCGCATAAAAGTGCATCCATGAGACAATCAGCCTGACCAATACACCAACCAACCCCACTTAACTTGCGAGCTTCGGATGTACGACCAGTTACGCCATCAAGGCATCAACACGTTTGTATTCGATATGGATGGAACCCTGCTCAATGATGAGCATGAACTTTCTGCCTTGACCCTGCGCGCACTGGGTGAATTGCGCGAGCGCGGCTTTAACCTGGTGATTGCGACCGGGCGGCATTTCAATGATATCCGCGGCTATCTGAAACAACTTGGCGGTGGCATTGCCGCAATTACCTGCAATGGTGCGAATATCCATGATGCTAATGGCGAGCTGATTTATCGCGAAGGTTTGCCTCTGTCGGTCAATGAGGCCCTGATTCCGCTGGGTGCGACTTTTGATGTACATATCAATATGTACACAGACACTGAATGGCTGGTGACGGCGCCCTGTGAAGGACTGTTGGAAGCGCACGAGAACGCACAATTTTTCTATCGCCAGATTGAACTACAGGAAATGCTTCACACACCGGCATTGAAAATACTTTTTTACGGCCAGAATGCAGAGCTGAAAGCATTAAAGGCGCAAATACTGCGCGATTATTCGCTGGCGATTAACCTGACGTTTTCTGACGACTATTATCTGGAAGTGATGCAAAACAATATTTCCAAAGGCTATTCGTTAAAAGTGTTGTTGGAAAAATTATCGCTGCCGCTCAACACAACTATGGCATTTGGCGATGGTTTTAATGATGTGGAATTATTCCACACTGTTGCCCATCCGGTATTGATGGAAAATTGCAGCGCCGCACTTAAACAATTATTTCCCCATGCCATGCGCGCATTGCCGAATCACAATGATGGTGTGGCGAGGTTTTTATTTGATAATATTTTGTAATTTTTTACCAAAGACTGGTTTGAATCGCGGGTGATTCCAGCTGCAATAAAAACGCTTTGGCCTCTAGCCCGCCCGCAAAACCGGTGAGTTTTCCGGATGCACCAATAACCCTGTGGCAGGGTGCGATTATCGAGATGGGATTTTTACCATTCGCTGCACCCACAGCGCGCACAGATTTTTCATTGCCAATTTGTTGTGCGATTTGCAAATAGCTGCGCGTTTCGCCGTAGGGAATAGTGAGCAGGGCGCGCCAGACTTGCTGTTGGAATTCGGTGCCAATGAAATGCAACGGCAGTGAAAAGATTTTCCGCTCACCACTAAAATATTCACGCAGCTGTTGTGCGGTTTGTTGCAGCAGCGGGAAATCATCGCGCTGCTCACCTTGATCAATACCCACACGTTTTGGATCTTCGTTTTCCCACAGGACTGCCATCAAACCCCGGTCACTGGCAATCAGGGTTAATTGGCCGACGGGGGAGGAGATTATGGTGTGGTAGTTCGGCATAATTGCATCAATTCGGTACCGGTTTAGGTTGGTCGGTATCGAGACTATCAGCCCACGCCTGTACAGCGTGATGATCAACCACTTGCCCCTTTTCCACATCGGCGAGCGCTGCAAGAGTGAGGCGGCGGCGCTCTTCCTCAAGCTCAACAAAATCGCGGATGGCTTCGGTCGCAAGGAAGGATTTAGACCTGTGGGTGGCATCTGCCAGCTTGTCCAAACGTTGTTTGAGATCATCGTCCAGACGGATAGTCATAGTGGTAGACATAGATAATTCCTCCTGTATGCGGATGTACACAAGATAGCACAATCGACTACACCACCATCCGCAGTCCATTACACAATTTAACCCAATGTAGAATTACCCGCCATTGATAGAAATTCTCATTTGCGATAAAATTCGCGCCAATCTTTTTTGCGCCTTGGCGCCCCGTTTACAGGAATTCCCCGATGTATCCTTTTGCGCGTTCCAGCCTGTTTTTGTTGATGTTGCCCCGTCCTAAATAAAGTTGACACTTTCTAATCCCTATCGAGGAAAGTGTTAT
>CAZIWB010000010.1:128992-201532 GCA_964542655.1 uncultured Cellvibrionaceae bacterium | reverse complement strand
TCTTTTCCTTCATAAAGGAAACCAGTTGCTTAACAACCTCACTAGCCGGATTCAGAAGGATACCGCTATCAATCTTACCAGAATGTGAATAGCGCTGTAGATCGTTAATAATCTTGCGCCAATCTGGATAATTATTCTTGATAACGGTTTGTAGAACCTTCTTATCGTATTCCACCCCTTCGGTATTAAGGATGTACACGATACGATCATAAAATTCCTTGACAAGCGTAGGAACTTCATCCTTAGGCATCTTGAAATCAATGATCGAACAACGAGAACGGATTGGTTCTAGAATCTTATTAGGGAAATTACAGGTCATAATAAACCCTGCATTCCTAGAAAATTCTTCAATGAACGCCCTTAGCGCTGGCTGGAATGAGTTTGACGAAATACTATCAAACTCATCTAGGATAACATACTTGCGCCCACCAGCAAAAGACATTGTAGACACAAACTGTTGAATTTCGTTCCTAAGCGTATCGATATTACCATTAAGCGATGCGTTAATGACAATATAATCACACCCCAATTCATCTAACATGGCCTTGGCAATAGTAGTCTTACCAATGCCAGCGCGACCAGATAGAATGAGGTTGGGAAATTCTCTTGTCGCCACAAAATTCTTGAAAGTTTCTTTCAACTCTTTTGGTAGAATTGTGTCATTGATTGTTCTAGGGCGATATTTCTCCACCCAAAAAATTTCTTCCATAATATAATTCCCTATTAGCTATAGTGGACAAAAACATGTATCTCCCATGGGCCATCTAAAAGATGTGTCCAGTTTGGAAATACGTCATGAAAGTTGGATATGTATTCTTGCTTATATTCTTCTAGGTCCATTGGATCAATGGACGTGAAACCATATGGCATTTCATATCGCATAGATTCCGTTTCCATAAACTGGTGGCCCATAACGAAATATTCACCAGACATCCCATCAAAAACGATAGGGCATTTTCCTTCTGTTAGGTCATACTTTTCATCATATTCATCATAGAAAGCATCATCCCATTCTGTCATACAGACGCCATACACGGCGTAAAATCTCGTATCAACACCCATTATGCGTTCGCCATGATGTAGTATTCTACGATACCAGATTTCCAATGAGAAACCCCACCTTCGGTTACGGTTACCTCATAGTCACAAGGAATGTTCTTGATATTCTCTACCTTGAAAGTCTTAGAGAAAACCTTATCCGTATCACCTAGCCAGATGCTATATTCATCTGAAGTTGGATTCTTGGTGTTGATAGATTTTAGAAGGATGCTTTCGCCATCACACACAATAGAGATTTCAGGCAGCGCCAAGATAGACATAGCCTTAATCACTTCGTTATATTGTTGTTCTGTGATGGTAAATGTGATAGCGATATCCTGTAGATCAATGCTATCGGTAGGAGGGGAAACGATAAATTCAGGTTCGGTTAGAAGGTACTTAATGACCTTGCTACCCTGTCTGATTTCCACGTGCTTATCATGCACTTTGATTTCTGGACTTTCGAAAAGAGAGAGTGCACTTAGGAACTTGTTAAGTTCATAAATGGCAAACTTCTTATCAAACTCAATATCTACATCAGCCTTAGCAAAGATAGACCTACTAGCAGCCATAGTGCTAATGGTTTTACCCGGCTTGAATAGGATTGATTGGTTAATCTTCGAAAAGTTAGAAAGGATTTTAATTGTATTACTGTCAAAATTCATTATTAATGTACTCCATATTCACTTATAATATAAGGGGGTTAGTATGTCAACCCCCCTTTTTGACCTTGTTAGGGTCTGCCGTTAGATGCTCTTCAATCGATGCTAAAGCAGCAATCGAACCACCAAACGCCATGTTGCCAAAGTGAACCAGATTGATCCATGGGCATAGGTAAACAGACATTCCGGCCTTGCGCGAACGCTGGCAGAAGGAATAATCTTCAGATAGGTATCTATCCGTATATTTCTTGTAACCATTCTTGGTATCCTTGACGAATGCAAGGATTTCATCATGGGTTGCCCTAGGCTTATCAGCAAGGAATAACCCAAGCTCTTCAACAATATTATTACGCTTACCGTCAATAGGAGTATCAAAATACATCATGATTTCGCGCGAACCATCAAAATGTTCTGTTCTAACGTGATCAGGCTTATATTTCAGTTCTGGATAGGCTTCTTCATACTTTTCGAATGTTGCTCTACGAATCATCATAAAGCCAGTGCCAGACTCTAGAACTTCTGAAGGTTCCGTAAGATTTAAAATTCCCCCTACAGGGTTGAACACGAAATCACCCATATAATTTTGTAGGTTGTTTGGGTTTTCATCACCCATACCCTTGTCAACAGCAGTTTTCACCTTTTCCCAAGAAATATTCTTCTTTGGATATGGGGCGCAAAGGATGTCATAAGGGCTATCATCTGTCTGAAGTGATAGCATGGCCAGCACGTCAATAGGGTTGAAGCCAATATCAGAATCGATGAACAACAGATTAGTACAATCAGAACGCATAAACTCATCGCTTACATATGCTCTGGCACGGGTGATAAGTGATTCGTTGTACAGGTTATAATTTGCTAGGGGGATGCCATATTGAGTACAAATTCCCTGTAGTTCTGCTACAGACTTGGAATAAACCCCGAAACACTGGCCACCATACATAGGTGTGCCGATCATTAGTTTTCTTGACCTTAGATAGTCAATGTCAATTTTAATTTCCATTATGTCTCCTAATTACGATGGAAGAACACACACTTCAGAAACGAAGCGGTCGGAGAATACGAACAAAACAGAATCTTCAAGTCCTAGAAATCCAGATTCTTTCATATCTTTAGTGGTAGCGTCTTTAAATTCGGCTTGCCCTTCCTTAGTCGAACAGCCATCTTCAGTAATACTTTTATAATAAACAATCTTCATTTTTTATCCCCATGTTCTAAATCATGCACATGTAGTGCAATTATTGCGTAGTGAATGACTTTCATCAAATCTTTACGCCAATCCTTAACTTCACCCTTGTTTCCGTATCTTTGTGAATACTTATCAATATTCCCAAGGGTAAATCCGATGCCTCGGCCACGATCAATAATCACTTCTGTAGCCTGAATTTCACCTTGCGAATAATGTTCGTTATAGGTGGCATCGATGTATTTAGCAATTTCTTCTAGGATTCTGTCTTCACTATAGCGATAATCAATATTTTTTTCTGTCATAGTGCGCTCTCGCTCTTATAAAAAGTGGATGCAGACACGAAACTACTTTTCCATCCCCATTCATCTAGTACCAACTGGTTAAATGTTGTTTCGTCAATTTCAATAACAGACTCAACTTCAAATTCCAGCATACGGATTGCCTTAGTATACGAATCTTCATATGACGTTGGCGGCTTAGGGAATGACTTAAGTTTCCCAAACTTTTCAATATCACCAGTGTTGGCGATCTTATAGTTGTGCTTGGCAATAGTCTTAACAAGATTAACATAATCTTCCACACTTTCGGTGTATTGCTCAACGTGTGCCACTAGGTTTTCCCTAATAGTGGATAACAATCTATCCTTTTCAATACGTACTGATTTCATAACGTTCCTTTCAATATTTCTCATAGTGAACTAATTTCTCCTACAAATTTACTCATATCAATTGCATAAAAACCAGATGATGAAATCGAATTTGTCTCAATAATTTTCAATCCCTCTGGTGTGTCCGCAATATCTAATGTCACCGCCACTCGTGGATTCCAGATGTCTATCATTTCGTTGGCGAAATCGATTATTCGCCCACCTACGTCTGGTGAATATTCAACCCTAGAGCCTGTCTTATATCTAGAACCAGTGACATAACGACCGCCTACAATGATAGTTCTGTATTCTGCCCATATCTTCTTAATGGGCGATATGATCACTTCTGTCTCTGGTGGAATTGTTGTGTAAGAATCAATCTTCAACAAGTTATCTCTAAAAGATTCAAACTTATCACTATCCATCAATGTGCCACTAAACGACTTAGAATCTTCATTTGGTTTAATGAAAAAATCCTTCCCCTCTGGTGGAACTATGTCTTTAATGGTTCCAATCATACACCCATATTGCAGGCAGTTGTCACCCCAATGTTCTATCCCCTCTATGATAGATGGTGAATCTATATAGCCGGGTTTCCAACCGTGTTTATCAGATACTCCCTTCATGGACGTTGTTCCTGATACAAACACATGACCGTCAATATCTAAGTGTATTTCTTTGTGACATCCATTCTCATCTAGATCATCCTCCATTGAAATTAAATAATCCACGAATGGGGGTTTGCGGCAAAGGGTATATTCAACCCTTTGCCTTTCTAAGTTATAGATTAGTGCGTCATATCCCAATTCTCTTTTGAGAGAAGTATTAATAACCCAATGCATCTCATTCTCTTTCACTCAAATATGATAGTGGATTGTAACCAGAGATAGTATAATCGCCACCAGTTACCGATACCAGCCATTCTATCTTTTCTTCATCATCAGATAGAACTTCAATATCATCTCTATCCAGAGTGCCACAAATTTCAGAGTGCTTACCTAGAATTTCTCCGAAATAAACTTCGGAGCCATAATACTTTTCTAGTGTTTCGTCATCGGAAACAAATACGCCCTCTACGTCGCCCACACGACCACAATTCCAATAAAAACTATACAACTTCATAATTATATCATCCTGCTAAAATTCTTGATCTTCTTAAACTTAATAGATGCATGAAACTTATCAACCATCTTTTCAGAGTGAGAAATAACAAAAATGTTGGTGTCTTTGTCTTTCTTATTCAGTATTTGGCATAGATTGTCTACGCCAATAGAATCCATAGAATTATCTAAGATTTCATCCATGAATAGGAGGTTCGTTGATGCTGCATTACGAATCTTCGTAATATCCCTCCATGTCAACATCAATGCTAGGTCAATTCTCTGCTTTTCGCCTTCAGAGAAGGAAGAATAAGAGAATTTATCTCTATGTCTTGATTTAATAGTTTCGTTGAAATTTTCATCCAACTCAAAATGTACGAAGAAATCAAGATCGGACAGATATCCATTAAGGATAGAATTGATCTTAGGTATGTACTCTTTGACAAGCTTTGTCTTAAGTCCACCGTCCTTTAATAACACAAGAGAGGCTTCAAGTAAATCCTTTTCTTCGTGCATCCTGTCTTTTGTGTCGTATAAAGCGTTAAGGATGCTCTTAGTCTTGTTTATTTCATCAACATTGCTGTTTTCTTGTGTCTTAGCCTTAAGAGCGGTGATTTCGTTGGTGATAGAATCCATAGTGGTGATTTTATACTTGGATTCAGAAACAATTTCCTTAATCTTAGTAGTGATTTCAGATGCAGCCTTTTGCTTACTATCTACCTCTAGGATAGTGGCAACAATAACATCCAATTCCGCCTCTAGAGCTACCTTAGCGTTATATGCTTCTGTCTTAGACTTCTCTAGGCCAGAGATATTAAAGTGCTTGTGATCGGCTTCTAGCGACTGATCACACGTAGGGCAGATATTGTTGTCATTATAAAAGGATAGATGCTTATCACAATCAGCAATCGTCTTTTTATATTCAGATATCTTTTCGCCTATATCAAACCGCGATTTGCTTACTTCATCAGCATCTATTGTAATGGTGCTAAGGATGGCCTCTCGTTGTTCCTTAAGCTCTTCTACCTGTTTCGCCTTGTCCTTTAATTCAGTCTTAATGGCGGCTATCTGATCTTCTTTGTCCGCAATGATTTCATCGTTATTTTGTTTCAACGATTCTTCATTTCTCTCTAGCAACGAGAGTGTATTTTCTGTTAGCCTGATTTCATCTTCAAGAGCCTTATAATCTTCCTTGAATTGGACAATCTTAGGCTTAAGAATGGAGTTCATCAACGTGAATATCTGAAGGCTTAACGTGTTCTCAATAACCGCTCTTCTATCCGCTGTTGTCAGTTCCATGAATGGAATGTAGTTGGCAGAACCTAGGATAACAATCTGGCAAAAGCTTTTGAAGTCGATTTTAATAATCTTGTCCAAAATGGCCTGATAGTCCTTAACATCAGATGATTGGTCTATCAGATTGTTGTTCTGATAGATTTCAAACACGTTTGGCTTGATCCCTCTACGTAACATGTACGAGTTGGTGCCAATAGAAAATTCCAATTCAACCAGAAGACCCTTACCGGTAATAGAGTTTACTAACTGTGGTTTGGTAACCTTCCTATAAGGTTTTCCGTATAGGGCAAAGCAGATGGCATCAATGATGGTTGATTTTCCATCACCGTTGCCACCTACAATAAGAGTAGACTTTGCCTTGTTTAAATTGATAGTGGTAAAGTCATTACCCGTTGATAAAAAATTTTTATATCTTACTTCCTTGAAAATTATCATTCTATGCGCTCTGCCTCGAAATACAAATCACTAATGAAACCAGTGAGTCTATCTTTATCAACTTTAGTTTCAGAATTTTGTATTTCGGTTTTGATTATGGATAGGGTATCTTGCCCTGCTTCTATTTCAGTTCCATCAAACTCGATACCAACCGCATCTTCAAATACCTGTAAGTCCTCTGGATTTTGTTGTTCTATCCTTGATAGAAACTTATCAAAATCAAGCTGGCTGGTCTTGTTCTTCACTATCACTTTGATGTAACAGCTAGAATAATCCATGCCGTCTAACTCTTCCTCTGGTGTGTCATCATAGATGATCTTATGGAAGATTTCGAAAGGATTTTTGATGTACGTTAGGCGTCTGGTGTCAGTATCAAAGATATGAAACCCTCTATCGTCGTTCCAATCAGACCACGTGATTTGATATGGTGCGCCTAGATAGAATATCTGGCCATCAGTAGATTTATGATGGAAGTGCCCTGTCATCACGGTATCGAACTTGCGGAACGCTGATCGGTCGATACCGTGATTCTGAACGGACCCCTTATACATCTCAAAACCAGCTATGTCAAGATGCCCTAACAAGATTTCCGCTGGTGTCTCTTCAATAAATTTGAACGATTCGGCATAGTTACCCGAATTGATCCATGGTAAAACAGCGATATCCAACCCATCGATATTAATTGTCTCTGGATTCTCGTATGCAGTCCATTTCAGATTGCTATCAGAAAAAATTTCTTTAAGAGAATTTACCTCATTAGAGTTTTTGTGGTATGCATCATGGTTGCCAACAATAACACCAAACTCAATATCTTTGTCTGTGCATGTACGAACAAATTTGCGCAAATCTCTTGCGGCTAGGAAATTAATCTGTTTACGATTGTCAACCAAATCCCCTAGATGGATAATTCTATTGATTCCATGTTCTTCTAGATATGGGAAGAAAAATTCATAATAGAACTTGTCGAAATATCGTGCAAACACTCTGGAACTGTTGCGCGCCCCAAAGTGTGTATCAGTAATAAAAGCTATCTTCATTATTTCTTCTTTTTTGATCTATACCGCTTAAGTGCTTCGTCCGAACAATCCCTAATGTTTTCTAGGATGATTTCGTTATTAAACCTAACATGTTGCATTGTAGTAGGGTCAAATAACGAATCAATTATTTGTCTAACGGCAGCGGGAAGTGAATTTTTATTCATCTAAATCTCCCTCTAGTTCTTCTTCCTTATCCTCTAGGAAAGCCTCAATTCCCTTTTTCTTTTTGGGTTTATCTTCCTTGGCTTTGTCGTCATCAGGCTCAAAAATATTCTTAAGCTTCTGATACCGTTCAATGAAGTCTGGATCATTGATCATTGGGTATACATCATTAATGTGCACCATATCATCGTGTGATAGTTCACTAAACCCATTGAAAATACTGGAATCGATCAGTAGTTTTGCCTTGATATACTGGTCTTTTTGTTCAAGTTTAATTCTTCTTAAAAATGCGAAGTAGATAATCTGGCTGAAGTAAGCATGTGGATTGCTGTATTTCACTGGATCAAAATTGTGAATATACTTGAAAACATTCTCAATACCATCTTCAATCATTTCTTGCTTGAAAGTGTATCTATTGAACTTTGGACTTCTAGCCCAACCTTCGGCAATATCAGTTACGCTCTTGCCGATATAGTTTGATGGTTGGGGTAGTTGTGTGCCTTCAGCAACAGCCTTATTATACTTCTCAATAAAATCTTTCATCGCTAAGTATAACTTTTCATTATCTACGTAATGATTTGGTTTTTTACGTTGTGTCATATTGTTTCCTTAGTGATCATATAGACTATTATATAGTAAAAGTAAAGCGTTATTTACAAATCAATTTGAAATATTTGGTATTCAAACTGTTCTTTGTCGTATATCTTCGTTCTTTCTAGGAAGTGGTTCATAACAAAGTTGATGTTCTTCTTCCAAGTTAGGTCATCAACCACATCATACATGTACACAACATCTTTAGATGAATGCTGTCTTAACAAACGCCCGATTGACTGTAGAACCTTCGTTTTGCTCTTTGATGGCGAACCAGCAATCATGTGGTGAAGCTTTTTAATATTCACACCAGTAGAAGTAGTCCCCAAAGAACCAACCAGAGTTGCATTTTCTTCGTCTTCAATAGCCTTACGAATTTGTTCTCTAAGTTCACCCTTAACGCTGCCATCAATATAGAAAACGTTACCACTTGTTCTTTCTGAAATTAAATCAAACAATCTCTTTCCGTGATCCTTAAGCCTGAAGAATACCAGCTTATTACCCTTTAGAGATGTGGTAAGGTTGCGCACAAAATTATTACGTTTTGTGTGATTTGTGATATACTGTAATTCATCCGCATAGCTATTTTTAGCCTTAGCAAACGCCTTACGTTCTTCCTCTGGATACCGAAGAACAAGACATTTAATTATGATCTTGGTGGCATATCCCTGATCAATCATTTCCTTGGTGGAAATAGACCTGTATTGCGGCCCAAAAAGACCCTCAATAGTCGCTACGTTAAGAGGTTCATCATCTAGGGTACCAGTAGTACCGAAGCGATATTTCGCGTTTGATAGACCCTTTAAAATGCGAATTAGAGATGCTGCCTTACATCCATGGGCTTCATCACCGAACACCAGACCAAATTGCTTGTACCACTGATCTGTTTGTTTGGTTTTCCCATTGTCCACAGACTGCCATGTAGTAATAACGATATCTGCATCAATATCATTTGATTTGGATAGGCCACCAACAGACGTATGGATTTCTCCCTTATATCCATATTCCCTAAAGTCTGATTCCATCTGATTTACCAGATTGACAGTAGGAACGATGATAAGAGCCTTTTCTTTCTTAAACCATTGTGTAATGGCGTAGATCATAAAGCTTTTACCGCTAGATGTAGGAGATATAAGGGTACGTCTACGAGAAGAAACACATGTCCTGATAGAATCTATCTGGTAGTCTCTGGCCTCAATTTCTACAGGAATGCCAAGAGCATCAATAAACTCTATGACTTCCTCTCTAGAAATATCGTCATAGAATAGACTTTCATCCCAAGAAATCGGATATCCTCTATCATCACAAAGCTTTTTAATTCTCTTGATTAGACCGCCGTAAACCATACAAGTAAGCCTATTCAACAAGTGAATATCACCATTCCACTGTTTGGCTTTGTATTTCGGTGAAAATTTATATCCGGGTGCCTTGAAAGTTAAGTAATCGGATAGCTCCATTATTACATGAGGTTCTGCATGTACTCTAATATACACGTTATCTACTCTTTCAATAAAAACATTCGACATTTTTCTTCACCTTATATGCATTTTTTACTTGACAACTTTTGAGATTTTGGTATACTAAACATTAGATGTTTTATAGAAGGACTTAAAAGGTTATTAATGACTTATAAAAACCTATGGTACAGGATTGCGCAGCAATCCTTTAACCGCGCAGCGGTTTACCCTAGAGTCATTAAAGGTATCTAGTAAGCCTTTTGAAACCGCTACGCGGTTTCAAAAGGCTAACGCCTTTTGATTCTCTAAGTGTTTCATAGAGTATTTAGTCTTTGGATTTAAGGCATAGTATGCCCAAAATTTATCCAACTCCCATCTTAAACTTTTCAAACTCAATAGCATTCTTGATATTGAAACTTCTTCCCGTTAATGATTGAATGATAGACTCTAGAAACTTTATCTTTTCATTCTGTAGACCAATCTTTAATGACAGATTGATTAAATCCTTATCGGATTCTAGATACTGTGGAACTTCCTGTTTTAATATCTTACCAATAGGTGGTAATCTCCATCCCATATCTAGTTGTTCTTTAGTTGGACCTTGAGTATAAAACTCATATTTTTCCATCTTTAACTCTTTATATTGGGCATCATATTTCTTATGCACCAACTTTTCGTTAATATAGATTCGGTAATACTTGGCATGTAACTTAGGAATATTGAGTGATTCTAAAGATAGATTTGTACTATCAATTACACTGTCCGCATCCCACATATCCATGATATCATCAATTTTCATAACAACTCCTTTATTACTTAAGTTTCTTTAACAGCTTATCCTTCTCTATATAGGAGCAACGATCTACCATGGTTAGGCCATTTAAATGGTCTATTTCATGTTGGAATATTCTTGCTGTCATATCCTGAAAAACTTTTGTTACTGTTTTTCCATTTGGTTCTGTGTAACGAACCTTGATAACTCTAGGCCTCTTGATTTTGGCTGATACGCCTTTAAATGTAAGGCAGGCTTCATCTAGCTTAATGGTTTCTTCGGATTGATCTACGATCACTGGATTAAAACAAACGATAAGCTCATCAGCTTTGATAACAAATACTCTATGGGGCAATCCAACCTGATTAGCGGCAATTGCTACTGCATCTGTTTCTAATAGGGTTTCTGCTAGATCAGTTGCCAAGTCTAGCGGGTCTACTGGTGGATTATTGAAATCAAATTTCTCTGCTACCTTTTTCAAGATAGGATCATTACGCTTCACTAATTCTAAAATCATCTTAACTCCTAGTCACTTTATGTCTAATAATTCTACCAAAAGCGAAAGACACATCACAAGAGAAGTAAGGAACGTCTGTTAACGTAGCATCAAATTGTAATGGGCTTAGCATCGTAGGATATGCATCTGTGTATGTGAAATCCTGTATTGGTCTGTTACTACTATTTAGTACGGTAATTCTGGCGTCTCCCCTGATATTCTCATATTGGGATTCTAGGTTATCAGGATGGCCTAGTGCTTCCATCCAATCTAGAATTTCATTATACGCCTGCATATTCTCATCTAATTTTAGTGTAATCTGTAAATCAGTATAGGAAATGTTACCCGGTGTAGGCAATCTAACGAATGGCGTAGGAACAAAGGCGGAACCTAGATTAATTCCGGGTAGGTATGCTTTTTGCACCAAAAATTCCACTGTAGGGACATTTGATAATGCAAAGTTAAAATTTATAGGTGATAGGAAGTTTAGTGATTGCATAGTTACCTCATTTAGTGTATATGGTATTTATGGATAAAAAATTTATTTACGATAAAGAGTTTGATCGCCTAGAAGCCCATGGCGTAGTTTCTGAATACATCGGTTTTAAACACCATGAAGATGAGTCATTGGTGGTGCCCGGTATCACTTTGGAATGGGTGTTAGATAACATGTGTGTTCGTGGCGACAAGGTTAAATTCCTTGGTAGGAACGGGTATGATTCTGAACTGGAATATGCGCTTAGTCTTTTTGAAGTTGGTGATCTTCTAGAAGTAGAAAGAGTTAATGTTGGTGGATCAAAATCATCCTATAAGTTTGTGGGAATGGAACAAGATTTTAATACGGTGATGTTCCTACCAGTGAGACACTTTGATCTAGTAGATATGATGGAACACAACGCCTAAGTATTATCATGGCTAATAAAATTAAAGTTCCTAGCAGGGATGTGTTGTTATCTTTGTATATCGACCAGTGCTATTCTATAAGTGCTTTGGCGCGAGAATTTAACACGTCTAATCCTACTGTTAGGAACTGGTTAAATGAACACGGAATAGAGAGAAGAAGTCACAAGGAAACTTCTTCTATCGCCAATAAAAGAAACCAAACTGGTAAGAATAAACTACCACAAGGGGTGTTAGAAAAGCTTAGTAATAGAGATTGGCTTTATGATCAGAGAATTAATTTAGGCAAGTCTAAAGATGTCATTGCGGGTGAATTAGGGGTATCCGTCACCCCTGTTAATAAATGGATTGAAAAGCATAGGATTCCTAGTGTTAAATACAATCAGTCATCATATAAGGTTATGAAAATTCTTGAAAATAAGAATGATCTTCAGACACTATATGATAGTGGTGATACTCTTGAATTGATTGCGAGACAATTAGGAACTTCTAAATCAACTCTATCCATTTTCATGAGAAAGCACGGCATCGAAATGCGGCCAGCCAATTCATATGAAAGAGAAAAATCTTTCGTATCGAAAGAGGAATTAGAAATTCTTGATTTTGTGCGGTCAATTACCAATAAAGAAGTATTGACTAATAATAGATCAATAATAGGTAAAGAGATTGATATCTATGTTCCTGAATTGGGATATGCTATAGAATATAATGGGGTATATTTCCATACGGATAAATTTAAACCAAAAACGTCACACTATGATAAAACTTCTCTATGTCAAGAGAAGGGAATTAAATTATTTCATCTATGGAGTGATGATTGGAAAACCAAACCAGAGGTAATTAAATCTATTATTTCCCATAATTTGGGTGTTACTGATAGGCGGATATATGCTAGAAAGTGTATAGTTCAAATTATAGATAGAACCACCGCTAAGCAATTCCTTAATGACAACCATATACAAGGAGATACGACATCTAGTATATCTATAGGTGTATATCATTCTGGTGAGTTGGTTTCTGTTATGACTTTTGGTAAGCCTAGGTTTAATAAAAACTACGAATGGGAACTAATCAGATTTGCTAACAAATTAAATACATCTGTCATTGGGTCATTTAGTAAGATACTAAAGTATTTCAGGAAATTAAATGAAGGCAGTATTGTCACTTACGCGGATAAGTGCTATTCTTACGGTGATGTATATGTTAAGAATGGGTTTATTAAAATAGCAGAAAATCGCCCGTCATATTGGTATGTTGTGAACGGCGAGAAAAGAGTTTCTAGGACACAATTCATGAAAAATAAATTCAAGGATTTTGATAATACACTATCAGAGAATGATGTAATGGGCATTCTTGATATTCCTAAAATATGGAATAGCGGAACCGCCACATTTGTATTGCAATAAAAAGGGGGCCGAAGCCCCCTTTAATTTTGTAGGTAAGAACCAATCAGAGAAGGTTCTGTACGATAACTCTACGGTAGTACACGTTGGAATCCTGTACTAGACGGCCTAGGCCTTCTGTAGCGCCTTCTGCGTAAGGAGAGTTAACAACGCCATAACGTGTCTTGAAACCAATCTTAGGCTGGAAGGTAGCAGGATCAACTGCGCGAACCATCTGTAGCGGAACGTATGGGCAATAGAAGAAACCAGCATCAAATGCGCTAGAACCCTTATAACCAACTACTAGGTAGTTAGCGCCTGCATACGGATCGATATAAACCTTGAAACGGCCATTAAGAACACCAATGAAGGTATTGCCTGTGTCGTCTGGATTGATACCGTTGTTGCCATTAAGTGCAGGGGTGTAGTCTAGAACACCAGCCATAACTAGAGCGGAAGCAACATCCGAAGAGCAAAGGATGATATTACCCTTACCACGTCTGGTACCCTTAGCAATAGCGTTAGCTTCGCGTTCAATCTGGAACAGAAGACCCTTGAACTTTTCAACAGACCAACGACCGTTAGAATCGGTGTCTAGGTTGAATACGCCCGGAGTTACTGTGCCTTCCTGTGCACCCGGCTTAGCAATGGTGATGATAGAACGTACAACTTCACGGTTGATATCAGCAAGGATTTCACCAGAAAGAATGTTGGATAGTTCTGTTTCAGCATCCAGACCGTGAATTGCTTTAAGGTCTTGTGCTAGTTCGAGGCTGTATTCAGCTTTTAGCGCACGAGACTTAGCTTCCACAATAACTTTCTCAATTGAGAATGCCATTTCAGGGAAGATAGCAGTTGTGTTAGAACCTAGGCCTTCAGCAAGTGCAGTAGCAATACCACCAGCAAAGTTGTATGTGTTACCACCAACGTTGTTAGCAGCGCCCGGTGCTGTACCGATGTTGGAATCCTGACCACCAACTACGTTAGCAGCAGAGTAACCAGCAGCAGTTGCGGATGCGTTTGCACCACCACGTGCAGAGTGACCAGTATCAACTTCGTTATAGAAGGTTTCTGTACCTGTCTGGTTGTCGTAACGTGCACGCATAGCGAAGATAAGGCCTGTAGGACCAGTCATTGGCTGAACGCCGCAAAGGTCATACGCAATAAGGTTTGGCATCGCACGACGAACTAGCGAAATTAGAACCGGATCGAAATTATCGATGCTGGAACCAGTTGCGTTAGTTGGTGCAGCTTCACCTAGAAGGCTCTGGCCAGACATTGCTTGACGACCTTCGTTGAGTGCCTTTTCAGTATTTTCTAGGATGGTTGCAGTAACCATTCTACGGTGTGCATCCTTAATTTCAGGAAGTGCGGAGTGTTCTAGAACAGGTTCCCACTTTCTTTGGATGTCTTCAGAAATAATATTCATTTTTATTCTTCTCCCTTAAAAGTTTATTTCTATACTTTATTTATTATTTTATGTTTTTAGAGATTGCGTTAATATACTTGTCCATTGTTGGATTTGTGTTCTTAACTTCTGCATCTGTACCATCGATTTCTTCAACAATCAGACCGGTTGTAGGTGTTTTCTTTTCAGAGAAATAATTTTCTTTGATCATGCCTACTTTCTTGGTGAATGTATCGGAATCAGAAAATTCAACGCTTTCAGCTAGGGTACGAAGCTTTTCAGTTTCGGATACCGTTAGGCCTTCGGAGATAGAATTAATGATGTTTTCTCTGGATGATTCTGCAACAATGTTTGATAGTTCAATGTTCTGATCAACAGCGGCGGATAGCTCTTCAGAAAGGCTAGCAACCTGTGCCTGTAGTTCTTCAACAATATCAAGCTTAGTTTCAGGAACTTCTACGTAGCTTTCTACGAATAGGTTTCTAAGGCCAGCAATGAAGTCTTCAGCAATTTCCGCTCTAAGTGAGTTGGTAATCTGTACTTCGTTTTCATCTAGCCAGTTTTGGACAGTGTAATCCATGTAGCTATCGATCTTCTCAATTAGCGTTTCAGTGATAGATTCGATTTCTGTTTCAAGCTTTTCGTCGTAGCTTTCTTCTAGTTCTGCAATCTTAGCGTCAAAAGCTTCCTGTAGCTTAGCTTCTTCAAGAATTGATCTTGTATGAAGTGCAGCTTCAAAAATTACGGTAGCCTTTTCTTTGGTTTCTTCAGAAATAACTTCGTCACCAGCAAAGATTTCATCGATATCTTCTTTGGTTAGCTTCTTCATTGGTTCGGATGGTGTTGCCTTACCAGAACCCTTAGCCGCAGATGGCTTAGCTGTAATAGTAGCTCTATTGCCTTCAGGTGTACCCGGTGTCTTGTCAGCTTCCTTGCCGATCTGTTCCAGTGCTTGATTAAGGAACTTGGAAAGGTCTTCCTTGCCTAGTTGAGACATAAGAGAAGTGAAAGTTGCAAGCTGTTCCGCTCTGGAATCGCCAGCGGATGAACCACCCTTTGGCTTAAGAGTATTGGCAGCTTCAGTACCTTCTTCTAGTTCTTCGCCTTCTTCTAGTTCTTCACTTTCAGTGACTTCTTCAGCGTCTTCAGAAATTTCTTCTTCGCCTTCGTCTTCGTCAAATGCTTCTTCTAGGTACTTGTCTAGGAACGCCTTCGCGCCTTCGTCAAGATTTTCGAATTCTTCATCAGAAAGATTTTCTACGTATTCTAGAATTTCTTCATCTGACATTTTATTAAAATCAACTGCCATTTTAAATTACTCCCTTGGACATATGTCTTTAATTTGTTCTAATATTTATTAAATTGCGCGCTTTGAAATTTTAGCCATAAAATTCTCAAAAAGCTGAATTTTTCTTTCTTGTAGCATCTTTTCTCTGATAGCTAATTCGATTTTGCCCTTTGTTTCTGAAACAATGGCTTCAACAATATCAACGGACTTCCATCCCATTTTATCGTCATAAATCCAGTCTACGTTTTCCATGATGCCATTAACCCAAGCAGAAGGTGCGCTAGGATCGCTAACCACATCGGCAGCGGTAACTAGACGAAAATCCTCTTGAACTTCGTTAATTCCTTGTTTGTTTGGTTTTAGTGTGCCCATACCTCTAGATGAAACGCCAAGCTGTACACCGGATTCCATAAGACCCTTAACAATATTGCCCATGGGAGTAGAAGTAATAAGAGCCTTACCAATATAGTTTGTTCCTTCTTTCTTAAGTGAAACAATTCTATGGGAAACTCTATCTAGATTGATCGATGGTGACGGCGGGTGATTTAATTCACCAACCGCTGTCTTTCTATCAACAGATTCTTTCATGTAGCGCGCCACTTCTTTATCCATCACGCCTTCAGGATAGATTCTTCCGTTTCTATTCTTGATAGCAGACTGTAGAAAGATTCCTTCAATATAAAGGTTCTTTTTACCGTCTTCCTTGGCTTCTGTGATGTACTCAATATCTTCTGTGATTTCTGTTATAAGTTTCATTTTGCCCTCTTAATTAACCAGATATTCACTTGTGAACGTACCTTGCTTCTGTAGTTCAATGATGATATATGAGTTGCCAGAAAGATTTACTGTTAAGTTATCAGTAGATTTAAGCGTAAGCGGCATACCAACACCAGCATAATCAATATGACCAGTGGTATCATAGGTAGCAACCAAAGTACCACCACGTGTTAGAGTAATAACCCCATCAGTACCATTGCCCCAAATAACTTGTGCAATATAAGCGCCAGTAATTATCTCATCACTAGTAGCTATGGTAGATGTGCTTGTATTACCAGCAATCGTGATGGTTTCATTACCACCAGATACGTGCAATACTACCGAAGTATTCTTTCTATTACCTAGGATATTAAGGGCCATTATTCTGTACCTCCTATAATGAAGTCTAGAACTTCCTTGGCACCATTTTCTTCTCTAAGAGTAAAATACAGAAGTCTTTGGTTTTCTTCATCTAGGCTTTCGAAAAGACCCATGATGGCGACGATATGTGTGTCAGACATATCTTTAATTTCGGTAAGAACCTTTTCTTCTAGTGTCTTTTCTTCCGCAACATACTTGTTGATGAATGAGGAAATTACGTCATCCTTAGAAAGCTTTTCTGTAATCTTTCTCATACCAATTTTCTTGTCGCCCTTTCCTAAAGAAACACCATTCTTTTCGTTCTGTGCCCAAGCGAAATCTTGTGCCTTGTAAAGTGTGTTGTCACCATGTGCAGCCCTATGGAAAGTCTTTACTAACTTTCTTTCGCCTGTCTTCCCCGGACCATATACATGCACGTCGCCAGTTTTTTGATTAAGATCAACAAAATGGCTCTTTTCATAATTTTCGTATACTTGTGTGTCCTTCTCTTGGTTGTAACCATGATCTGGTGCACGCTTTACAGGCTTAATTTTAGAGGCATTGAAAACATCATCTCCATTGCCGTTTCTATCCTTATGCTTAACCACAATATGTTTATCAGCGAATTTAACTTCGCCTTCCACCTTAGGACGATAAACTTCAATAATAGACTTGACGATGTTATCCATGTTGCCCTACCTTATTCTGTTTCCGGTTTGCCGATTCTTTTGACTTTTCTTTCCCAAACAGAATGATCTTTTCCTGTCTGTTCTCCTGCCTGTTTTAATACCCAACCAGCGCCCTTTGGTCTTTGCCCAACGGGGTGCTTAATAGTTTCTTTCTCTAATTCTTCTTTGATACCGTATTTCTTAGCAGTTTCGGCCTTCATTCTGTCTGCCTTGTCGGCTAGACGATTTAAATGGCCGTGATACATTCTGCCATAAGAACCCGGAGCGCTAGATGATTTTCTGTACTTGGATTGCTTGCCATGATCGACAATCTTACCTACCTGATCGGTGTTAAGAGAGAAGAAATTCTTGTTTCTAAGACCATGCTTTTCAAGAAATTCTCTTGCCGCAACTGGATCAACCGCTTCGTCTAGTTCGTCTAGATCGATTTCAGTATCAATCTCTTCACCCAAATCTTCTACGTCTTCAGAAACTACATCAGCTTCTTCATTCGAATATAGGGCACGTGCGATTTCAATCTTTCTTTCTTCAAGAGCATCTACAATCTTTTCACTAATGATCGATTGGAAAGCCTCGTTGAAAGCGATAGGGTCTTTTGCAATAACCGATTCTAATAGAGTTTTTGGTGTTGACATTGTTGTTTTCCTTTTATATTATATTTATTTTATTTAGGTTGTGGAGGATTGCTATCTAGCGGTTGTGGATTTGGGTTAAAATCTGCTTGACCGTCATCATTTTGATCCATACCACCCGGACCACCATCCATATTAGGATCAAGTGGCGGGTTGAACTGTGGATCATCCTTTTCTTCCGCAATCTGCTTATCGTTTTCCTCTATGTCTTCGTCACTCTGCTTAAGAATGTTTCTTCTAACATTTTCGTGCGACCAGTATTTGCCGATATAATCATCCATATCACGAAGCATAGAAACTCTATCTCTAAGGATTTCTGTTTCCTTAAGTTCTGCGTAATAGTTGTCTTCGGCATATTGGAAACGAACGTTGTGTTTAATTTCTTCCCAATCTTCAAGAGACATAATATTTTTCAACACCAATTGCTTTTCTAGGATAGAAAGGAACAGTGCTGAAAATTTATTTCTTAGTCTGTTGATGAACTTGGCAAATTTAACTTCGTCTCTTGTGATTTCTGTTGCTCTACCTAGGGAATATGTTGTTTCAGGCTCTAGGCGAGTGATAGGAACGTTAAGAGATTTATATAGCTTCCTTTGGAAATAAACCACGTCATCTAATTCTGATAGGTTTTGTCCACCCGGTAGAGTAGTGATTTCAGTACCACGACCACCACCAGAACGGGGAAGCCAGAAATCTTCAAGCATGGTCATAAATTTACGATCATCGCGGATTTCACCACTGGCTGAATCGTAGACCAGCTTGTTTTTAAATCTTATCTGTAGGTCGCGCACATATTGTTCTGCTTTTGATTTCGGTAGGTTACCAACGTCAATGTAGAAAATACGTCTTTCCGGCGCTCTAGAAATTCTGTAAATCACAAGAGAATCTTCCATGGAACGCAACTGATTAAGCGGCTTCATGGCTTTGTGTAGATAGCCCTTTACAAGATCACCGTTATCCGAAACCAGACCAGACGTACAATGTACGATGGAATCTTTCGCAATTTTAATACCACCAACATTATTGTTTGTTGGGGTTGCAGCAGTACCAGATGTTTTTGCAAATCCTCTTTCGTTGTAAATGAAATATTCAGACACGGGCACATTAATATCAATTGCGCCAGCAAGCTTTTCTTTCTTAATTTCCTTGATTTTTCTAATTTTTCTAGGATCGATATAACGAAGTTCTATAATTCCACGCTTAGGGTTAGCTTCGTCCGTCACCGCATGGTAATAAAGCCTACCATCCACATACCACCTTCTTACGATTTCATAAGAAAGTGTGTGGAACTCCAAAAGTCTTTGAACGTTGTCAAATTCTTCAATGATAAGCTTTTTAACCTTGTCTGACTGTTCTACTTTATCAAGAATAATTTCTACAGGGGAATCTTCTGGTTCCTGTGTGATCATCTCGTTAACGATGTCATCAATCGCCATATCAACTTCAGGGTGATTAGAAACTTCCCTGTACTTAGATACTAGTTCTGCTTCAGACCTAATTGAACCATCAAAGTCTACGTAGGTGCCATATACACCAGAACCTTGTACTAAAACTGCGCCGTCATCATCCTCTTTAGGGACAAACGACGCAATTTTAGCCTTCTCTTCTTCCTTACTCTTACCAAATTCAAAACCAAAAAGTTGTGCCAAAATAATTCTCCAAAATTAAATAATATTAGAATCCGCCAGCGTTTCCAGTAGTACCACCAGAAACAATCCAGTAATCATATTGGAATTCAACTTGGAAGACTTCGTAAGTATCATTTTGGTCCCATCCAAGTTCAATAGATGAAACACTGCTAGGCCATAGACCTACAAATTTGTAAGTTCTTAGAACCTTTCCTGTCTTACTTAGCTGTACAACTTCAGCATCAGATTTGTATTGTGAAAGTTCTCTTGTATTCTGTTCAAGCTTGTTGATCTTGTTAGACCATTCTTCAATGGCGTTCTTAACAGCAAAGTCTTCGTCATTCATGATGGTAACAGCCCAAGAATCAAAGGTTCTGTTACCAGCAAGTTTAATGAATCTACCCATGTAAGGGACTTGGATGGTCCCTATATTGGATGCAGGTAGAGATGCCGCTTGAATTTGGAATGGAGCCTTAAGGTCCGCCGAAGCGTTCGCAGGGTTCGCTAGGCGAACCTGAAATAGATTCTGCCTAGCTAGTTCACCTGTAATTTGGCTCTTGATATTATTTACGTTAAAAGTCATTTCTATAAACTCCTATTAGAATTGGCCTACTACTTCGGTGAACTCTTGACCGCTTCTTACGCTTACGAAGTTCAATGTAATGAAGTTGATTGATCTATTTGGACGAACATAAATGTCACCAATAAATCTGTTGCTATCGATAACTTCCTGTGTGTTGTTTGTTTCGTCGCACACAACTAGGAAATCGGTGATACCCCTTCTGCCCATTACATCTCTTAGATAAGGCTCTACGAGATTCTTGAACTGTGATCTGGTGAAATCATCGTTGAATTCGAACAACATATTTCTACCAGCCCTAGAAATTGTCTTTCTAAGAATGATGAATAGTCTTCTAACACCAATTCTGCTAAATGCGCTTGCTTTACCAAGTGCGGTTTTATCACCGTATAGAACAGTGCCAGAACCGGGGAACGTAACAACTGGATTGATGTCATCCTTATACAGAATGTCTCTATCTGCCTGATTTGGATTCCAAGATAGCTTAATGATATTCTTGATCTGGCCTCTATTAAAACCAGCCGGTGAAAACCATGGATCGTTTGTATCGTCTGTTCTAGCTGTTAGACCAGCGATATCGCCATTTAGAGGTACCCAACGATAAACATCATTGTACTTGTCATACTGGTATTTATAACCAGAATCTAGGAACAGATAAGAAGAAGCACGTAGGTTTCCTCTCCAAATTTTAATGTCCTGTGCCTCGTTGCCCTTGTTATTAACAACTGCATTTCTTGGCGGTGATGCGAATACAACACAATCTTTTCTGATTTCGGAAACGTTATCCACAAGGTAATTTACCGACTGTGCACCATCGAAACCGATAGCCTTACCAGTAATAATTAGGGAAACGTCAACTGAAGTATCATCTTTAAATAGATCGTATGCAGCAGCTAGTTCGCCCATGGAAATTGACGATTCAGTAGAACCGGTAGTACCACCAACGAAAGATTTAGAGTATGGTGCATCTGTAGTTACATTTGCAACTGTGGAAGCATTTGCGCTAGGCATATCAGGTAGGTCATTAACTGCCCAAATGTAAGGTGATCTGTTATTAATCACGCTCTTGAAGTAGTTAGATTCACCATCTGGTGTCTTAGCGTTTGGTACTCTGGATAGATTAGAATATGCTTCTAGAATTGTGCCCGGTGTACCGCTAAATGCGCCCTTTTCGTCAACCACAACAACACTGATCTGGTCACACACATTGCTGCCTGCATTAATAACTTCATCTGAAGTGCCCGGTGCCGTTGCTAGAACGTTATTGAATTCCCATGTTCTATTGATTAGATTAGAAGAGAATGCAGTAGAAAGCTTGTAAGGCTGATCAAATTCAATATTGAAATATATTTCACCTGTAGGAGATAGCGGGTTGGTGTTAGCAAGCGCAGACACACTCTTAACCTTCAGAGATTGACGGCCAATGGTGTTGTTACCAACTACGATATAGTCACCCGTAGAGATGCTAGATTTAATTTCGCCTGCCACGATATATGTGTCAGAGAAAGGAAGCGTAGCAGAGTTAGCAATAAAAACGTTAGCTGTAGTAGCATTAACTTCAATTGAGATACCAGCTTTGCTAGGGATTACTGATGTGTTTGTTTGAACTGAAGAGTTGACAACCAGTGCATATGGATTTACAAAAGAAGCAAACTGTTGATCAGAACCACACACAGAAACTCTTAGTGAGTTACCAAATTCACCCGGATACTTAGCAACAAATTCAACACCCGGCGAACCATCGAAATCTTCAATTTCGTCTGCATTGCGGATGATGTTTTTTGCTCTATCCACAACGTTTGTGCTGTTAGCAATAGCGTTGAAGGAATAATCAGCCTCAAAGAAGTTGATATTTTCTGTACCAGTAGCAGAAGCAGCATTTGAAAGAATAATTGTGCTTACAGAGCTATTTGCAGTAACATTGGTTACTGTGGTGTTAGGCTCAATACCATTACCATAAACAGCCATACCCGGAACAACCGTAGTTGCCGTGTTGCTTGTGGTTAAAGTAGTGTTTCCTGATAGAGTTGTAGAAAATGTAACGGATTTGCCTGTAGTCACTGCCGCTCTTGACACGTATAACGCATTACCGTACCCTAGGAAGTTTGCGCCAGCGAAAAATGTCTCATAGTTCCCATCATTTGGGGTACCATAAGCTTTTGCTAGGCTGATTTCAGAATCTACTAGGGTATATTTTCCAATTGGTCCCCAATTAAATACACCAGCAATAGCACCTTCTGTTGTGGACATTGCAGGGATTGTGGTTGTTAGATCAACCTCATTCGCCACAATACCGGGACTTACTTGGATTGCCATAAATTATTCTCCCTTATATTGATATGTTTTGACATTTTATTACTAATATTTAGCGTTTCGCTCCTTTCATATTTTTTGAAATTTTTTCAAATTTGATGTTGACGGATTAAATATGAACATCTATAAGGGTGGCATAACGAATGGAGATTGAATTATGACACTGACCCATGACCAGAAAGTTGATTTTATGACCGCTGTTTACAAGTGCCTTGAACTTGCAGCGGAAAAATTTGGCATTGATATGGGTGATGTTGTAATTGATTTCACTGCGAAGGGTCAGGCTTCGGCATATGCGTATTATCAAAATGGGGTGTATGGTCTTTCTTTTAATCCTGAAGCAGTAGAAAAATATACTGAAGATATGATTAAAGACACCATTCCCCATGAAGTTGCGCATCTGGTTGGCTTCAAGACTATTAAGTATGGCATTAAGGGTCACAACAAGAATTGGAAGGCTGCTACACGTATGCTTGGTGGTTCTGGTGAACGCTGCCACACCTATAAGCTTACCCGTGCACGTAAGCGCACCATCCATCGCTATTTGTACACAACCCCTAGCGGTGTGACGATCCAGACTACCGCACAGAAGCATAATAAAATCCAGAGCGGCCATATTTTCCGCGTCAATCGCACAGGCGAATACCTCTTGGCAGAACATTTTGCAGGAAAGAAAATTTTTTCGTAAAAATGTGTTGACACCAATTTTGAAATCGTTTAGAAGTACCTCATCAACAAGCAAACGGAGTAATTGTTATGAACGAATGTCACATGATCGAAATGGTTGAAGGTAAGGCCTCTATCGCATGGGCTGGTGAAAAGCCTTGGCATGGTCTTGGTACTGAAGTACCTCACGATCTTGCACCCGCACAAATTCTCAAGGCAGCGGGTCTTGATTGGGAAGTCAACGCAACCCCTTGCTTCGCTGAAATCGGCGGAAAGCTGGTGGAAGTTGATCGTTCGGCCCTCATCCGCTCCACTGATAACAAGGTGCTTGACATCATTTCCAGCGATTGGAAGCCCTACCAGAATGCAGACGCATTTGATTTCTTCAATGATTTTGTTGCCAGCGGCGATATGAACATGGAAGTTGCCGGTTCGCTTCGTGGTGGCCAGATTGTTTGGGCACTGGCACGGGTTAACGAATCGTTTGAAGTTTGCGGTGGTAAGGATAAGGTTGATATGTTCCTTAACTTCACCAACCCGCATCGTTATGGACAGTCCATTGACGTTCGTATGACTCCTATCCGGGTTGTCTGCAACAACACTATCACGATGGCACTTAATCAGAAGTCTAAGAACTTCGTGAAGGTGAACCATCGCCGCGATTTTGATCCTGATATGGTGAAGGAAGCCCTTGGCATTGCAAAGTTCAAGCTGGCCACCTATAAGGATCAAGCTGAATTTCTTACGCAAAGGCGTTACAAGGATGAAGATATTGTTGAATATTTCAACCGCATCTTCCCCCTTACCTCTAACGTTCGTGAAAAGGAAGCATCGCGGAATGCAGAAATCGCTAAGAGCCTGATGGATATCCAGCCGGGGGCAGAAATGGGCGAAGGAACGTTCTGGCAGCTTTACAACACTGTAACGTTCATGACTAACCATGTTGTGGGCCGTAGCGCGGATACCCGCCTTGCCTCTAACTGGTACGGTGCTGGTAGCCGCACTAACCAGAATGCCCTTGAAGTGGCCTTGGAAATGGCTTCCTAAGGGACAGGGAGGGGAGAAATCCCCTCCACCATTTCATGTATTATCTTGAACAAGAAACGCCCGGTCTTGATAGGCGAATTTTTCGATATGAAAACCGGATTGGTAACCATATAGAATTTGCTTATTATGCCGAATATCTCATTAACGGGGAACGGTCTAGGTGGTATGGTTATGCCCTTAAAGCGATTCCAGATGGATCACAGGTTATAGCGCCATGACGTTACACAGGCTTGATAGAAATCGTATTGTAGACGATATCAGTGATGCTTTGGAAAAACTTCCAGCATACAAAAAATCACTAGAAAATGCAAGAGAAATCGTAGAAGCTTATTATCATATTCAAAATTTAGTAAAATACATTGCCGAATGGGAAGAACAGAATGGTACGTCTTGCGCCATGCTGCCACATGAATATGATGAATTTATGGAGGGTTACATGAGAATTATGCGAACGGATTCGTGTCGTGCTGCCCACTATATGATTAAAAACCTAAAGGAGTAATATTATAATATGAATATGATGATTATTGGATTTGCGGCACTGGCCGTATTTTGTTTTGCTATTCTCCCTCTTCTACTGGCCTTTGTCTGGCGTAGGGTTGTTCCTACCAATCAGGTACACATCGTCCAGTATGCTAATAAGAAAGTTTCTTATGGTTCTGGTGCGACTAATGGCAACGTTTATTACGCAATCCCGTCTTGGGTTCCTAAGTTTGGCATCGAACATGTTTCATATCCGCTTAGCATCTTTGATATCAATCTGAAAAACTATGAGGCATACGATAAGGGCCGTCTTCCTTTTGTGGTAGATATCGCGGCATTCTTCCGTATCCATGATCCCAATCAGGCAGCGGAACGGGTAAGCAATTTCACAGAACTTCAGGAACAGCTTTCAAACGTTCTTCAAGGCGCGGTTCGTCGTATCCTTGGCACCAACGAACTTGAAAACATTATGCAGGATCGTGCTAAGCTTGGTGAAGAATTTACCAACGAAGTTGATGAACAGCTTTCGGAATGGGGTGTTAAGACTGCCAAGACGATTGAATTCATGAACCTTAACGATAGTAATGATTCCCGTGTTATCCGCAATATCATGGCTAAGGAACAGTCACGTATTGATAAGGAAAGCCGCGAAAAGGTTGCGGAAAACAACCGTGTTGCTGAAATGAAGGAAATTGAGGCAAGCCGAGATGTTGCACTTAGCCGCACACAGGCAGAACAGCAGGTAGGCATTCGCAACGCTGAAAAGGACAAGGAAGTTGGTATTGCCAAGGAACGTTCTGATCAGGAAGTTCTTATCCAGAATGCCATTACCACAGAAAAGGACATGGCGGTTCGTCGTGTTCAGGAAACCAAGCAGGCAGAAATCGCTAAGGAAGTTGCTGAAGTTAAGGCTAAGCAGGAACAGGCAGTTAATGTGATTGCCGCTGATACTGACAAGAAAACTACCATCACGGTAGCAGAAGGTAAGCTTGAAGCGGTTAAGAAGGATGCTGAAGGTATTGAGGCAATCGGTAAGGCTAACGCTGAATCAGAAAAGCTTATCCTTCTCGCTCCTGTTAATGCACAGATTACACTTGCTAAGGAAATTGGTGAGAATGAAGGTTACCAGACCTATCTCGTCAAGCTTGAAGAAATCAAGACGAATGGTGAAGTTGGTAAGGAAATGGCCAAGGCTATTGCGGAAGCAGATGTTAAGGTTATTGCCAACGGCGGAACTGTTGCAGAAGGTGTAAGCGGTATTGGTTCGATCTTTAGCCCTAGTGGCGGGACGCAGCTAGCCGGTATGGTAGAAGCCTTTACCCAAACGGAACAAGGCCAAGCCATCGTAAATTCACTTACTAAGAAAAAGTGATGAAATGAGAGGGGGAGAAATCCCCCTCTTTTTGTTGACATGGTTTTATTTTTATCATAAAAGAGTTTCATCATTTTGATGGAGCGAAGATATGGAAAACGAAATCATTGAAGAATTTGGTCAGCGCTGGCTTGTGCTTGAAGCAAAGACCAAACAAGATGCACTTCATGAAATCGCTCATGCGGCGGTAACAGGTAGTGTTGGTTCGAAATCAACCCTAACTGATATTGATGGGGTTACATCTGTCATTGCCCATGTACACAAAATCAACAGTGATGGAACCTTGCGGGAACCATACACACAAGCTTATTAAGGAATTGGTTATGGAAGATAATGGCTTCACCATCTGGCGCGATGTCCCTATTATATGTAAGGATCGGCACGGTAAATACTATTATGGTGATGTACCTGTAGGTGTTATTGGTGTAAAACCACAGGGTTACTTTGTAGTAGAAAACACCCGTGGCCATGGCTATGCTGGTAGGAACCGCATGAAGTATCGTAATCGTAAGAATCGCCCTAACAAGCGGATGATTCTCGATTCGTGTGAATGAAAAGCTAAATACTGTTATGAAAAAATTTAAAGACTTCATAGCAGAAGAAAAGCTAACACCAGTTGAAGGTACTCAATATGGCTCTAATGATGGTGGTATCCACACCAACTCTAAGGGCCATAAATTCTATGTGAAGAAGTACCACAATCCAGAACAAGCCAAGACTGAAGCCCTAACCGGTAAGATTTACCATCACATGGGAATAAAAACAGTTAAGCCAGAAATGCATGGTGGCACGCATATTAAATCAAAGTGGAATGAACACCTTGAAAGCGTGAACAGTAAGCATACTGATAAGATTTCTAAGAAGCACGCCAAGCAGCTTGGAAAGATGTATCATGCTGGTATCCTAACGAAGAATTGGGATATCCTAGGGCCACACGATCTAGGCAATGTGATGCACCATAAGAAAACTGGTGATCTTCATTCTATCGATCATGGCGGCGCATTCCATTTCCGTGCACAGGGTGGCCATAAGGATTACGGGCACGACATAGACGAAAAGAAGAGCCTAAGGGGTGAACATGGCTATAAGTCTTCTCATCTCTTTAATAAGGCCTTCAAAGAGCATCCAGAGGCAGAACATCATGGTCTAGAAGCCGTTAAGAAGATTGATGACAAACATATCCATCATCTCTTTAAGCACTCTGGATTGAAGAATTGGGAAGAGCTACACAAGAATTTTCATGAAAGAAAAAAGAAGCTAATCGCTTCATATGAAGATAAAAAAGATTGACAAATCAAGAGGGGTGATATAAGATTGCCCCTCTAAACTTTTGAAAGGAATTATATTATGTGGATTTGTTTTAACACTGGTTTCGTGTCTGTTGTGCAGAGCAAGGAAGATACGAACATGTTTATGGTCCGTTCGCGCAAGCGTGAATGGCTAGAGGATACTTTTCCGGGTCGAGATATCCTTGAATGGGAAAATCATGACTACCGCTTTCGTATCCTGATTACCCGCGCTGAATTCGCGGCATTCATGGTGGATTATATCGCAGAAGACCTTACGTATTCGAATTTCAAGGATACGGTTCGCGATGATGAATTGCATGATTTCTACTTGGATATTTGGGGCGCGGGCATGAGTATTCAGCGCCGAGATATTAACCGGAAAGCACATAAGCGATATTAAAAATAAGGGGGCGAAAGCCCCCTTATAAATTACTTGTCAGATTTATCGTCATCATCGTGGTGCTGGCTTACCACATGTGCGTGCCAAACGTAGGTTCTTCTCTTGATCTTTTCCTTATCCCATTGTCCGGGTTTATATACTTCGTGTTCGTGTTCAATGACATCTGGTTTCTTGTGAATTTTTAAAACAGTATTTTTGTGTAATATTGTTTCTCTTTCTTCGGGAAATTCCGAGTGTTGCGAAACGTGGATGGCATGTGTACCAGCTTTAGCATGAATCCTTAATATGTGTGTTTCTCTTGATTGTTTCTTGCTAGCCCTTGGATCGGCAAAATTAAATGCATTTTTCTTATGATGTGATGTAGACGTATAAGAAGGAAGTCTGATATGCCCTTCTGGGTGTTTTGCTGCTTCCTTACCCGGATTGTACCCCTTGGTGCCGTGATATAGAACAATATCCTTTTTGATTCTGGATTTCTTCATGGCTTTAGCAAGATGTTTTTCTGTCTCTCTAATTCTAGCTGCGCCGTGCTTTGTGAAATTGGTTTCGTCATCAAGATAGTGATGGTTACCCTTTGCTTTCTCAATAAGATTATGATTTAAATCTCTAGAATGTCCAGTATAAGATTTAACGGCATCTTTCTGTTTTTGTGTAAGCGCATTAATATGCTTATCTGCCTCGTCTTCTACGTGTTTGTGTGTAGTTTCTTCATCACCAATATGCCCATTTTCGTGATGAAGCATATATTTGTCTTTAACAAATTTTTCTTCATTGACATCTTTAGGTTCTGAATGCTTACCATGTGTAGGATCGGCAGTGATCACCGTAGGCTTGACAGGTGGCTTAACAATCTCTTGTGCGTGTGAACCATGCACAGGAACAGCGGTGATGACAATCGGTGGAACTGGTTTAATAAAATCTCTGAATTTTTTGATCATTTCTTTTTCTCTTTCTTGTTGTCAGTGGTACCGTCATCTACAACATGTGCGTGCCAAACATAGGTTCTTCTTTTAAAGGTTTTGCCAGTTAGATTGTCCAAAGAATCCCTTTCTTTCATTGTATGTTCAATGACATCTGGTTTCTTGTGAATTTTCAGAACAGCATTTTTATGTATAATGGTTTCTTTCTCATGTTCAAAGCGAGAATGATGGGCAACGTGTAATGCGTGTGTGCCTTTCTTCGCATGTATTTTTATGATGTGTGATTCTCTATCCATACTTTTCACTTTTGTTGGATTGCTGAAATCTGTAGCTATAACTTTGTCATGTGTAGTGGATGTATATGCAGGTAGCTTGATATGGCCTTCAGGGTGTTTAGCGGCCTCTTTACCCGGATTGAAACCCGTGGTGCCATGATATAAGTGCATGTCCTTTTTAAGTTTGGATGACTTTATGGCATTAGATAGATGATGGTCGATTCCCTCTAATCTCTCATGGTGTTCCTTGCCGAAGTATTTATTAGCAGTATCTTCCTTTCCTGTGTGTTTAGATATGAGATGGTGGTTAAGATGATAAGATGATGTAGAATATGCATTGACGGCAGTTTTTTGTTCATATTTAAGTTTGCCGATATGTTTATCAGCACCTTCGCTAACATGGTTGTCAACTTCATCATGGCTGCCAATGTGAGAATTATCGTTTTCTCTATGGTATTCTTCTTTGCTGCTAAACTTAGCTTCATCTAATGGGTTAGATGTAGGCGCAACAGAATGCGCCCCATGCGTAGGCAACGCATAGATAATAACCGGAGGGTTTGGGTTCTCTAGAAAATCTCTGAATTTTTTCATATTATGTGTATTTATATGTTGACAGGGTTGGACGATGCGCCTATAAGTGCTTCAACAACGCGGCGAAAAGGAATAAATTATTCTCAGATTCCCGCAAATAAATCTTGTTTTTCTCAATTTATAGTGATATAAAAAGATAAATAAGATGCTCTTTGACATCGTAGGTTAGAATAAATTAGGTCTTGACAGGCTTTATACAATAAAGTATAAGCATTGTCAGCGAAAGGAACTAAGTGTTAGGCTTTAGTTCGCCCGGTATCTTGAAACACGTGGCTTGTCAATATTTAGATAAGCTTATCCTCCAATGGAACGACAAATGAGGCTAGTCACCTTACAAAACGTTCGCTTTAGGGATGACTCCCCTTATAGAAATCGTGCGAGTGCACGGTACGGGTAAGCTTTTCTAAGTATTGTTGAATAGTGGAAGCGTGTCCGAGTGGTTTAAGGAACTGGTCTTGAAAACCAGCGACGGGGAAACCTGTCCGTGGGTTCGAATCCCACCGCTTCCGCCAATTTCACATATCCCCCGGACCACTAATGGCAGGTGACCGTCCTTTCAAGTCGGGCTTTTAATAAGCAAGCGGGTTCGATTCCCGTTCGGGGGACCAGATTTAATTGTATAAATACACATATAATGCCCCGGTATCCACCAGCGCTACGAACGTTGAGTAAGGTAACTGGAAATGTCCGCAAGGATAATGTAGGTTCGAATCCTATCCGGGGTGCCATTTTGATTATCAGGGTGAAGGAAAATTGGTGATCCGCTTGGTTTGGGACCAAGAGACAGTCGGTTCGATCCCGGCCACCCTGACCATTTTTGGAGATTATGATGATACCGTATCCAGAAAATGTGCCACATAAAACAGGGTACTATTACACAAGATATTTTAATCCAGTTGAGGATAAATTGCTTTACAAAGCATTGGTTTTCAATGTAGACTTAAATATGTGGATAGGGCCTTGGAGATGGTCATATGATTATGGTCCAGAGGAAACATGGAAAGACGGGTCAACATTCCGAAGAATAATCAACAAGCCTCTGGATGTTAAAGAATACATTCCAGAAAGTTATGCTAATTATTATACGGAATGTCTAAGGATATGTGGTGAGTTATGAAGATCGTTCTTAGAAGTCATAACTTGAATTCTAGTGGCAGATTAAAGAATTTTGATGACATAAATCTTTCTGATTTTAAGGTAGGAATGCGCAGATTTTATCTTGCACATAAGATAATCTTCGTGTATAAGAACCGAGTTAAAGTTATGAAAGATAGAGGGCTTACGGCGAAGTAGGAGAGACGCGGCAGACTGTAAATCTGTTCCTTAACCGGTGAGTTGGTTCGAATCCATCTAGGCCCACCAATTTAGTGCTTGACAGGGGTTAGGCGATGTTGTAGAGTACGGAACTGTGTGATGCAAGGGCTAGGCGCTACTGGCCGGTTGTGTTGACCGCTTTGTACTACCTCCCCCCTGTCGTAGCGGAATAGAATGGTTCAAATCCATTCCACACCTTTTTGAGTTATATTGGCCAAAGGCGAACTAGGTGGACGCGGAAGACTGTTAATCTTCTTATGGTAGGTTCGAATCCTACTTGGCCAGCCAATTTAAATCCTATGTGTAGCGATGGAAACCCTCGTTGCATAGCACAGTGTCATAGGAGAAACTAAGCCTAGGAGTCGCTGCGAGCCGCCTAGTGTATGATGGGGTAAGAAGCCCAAGGGTCGCACAATTTTTATGAGTGGTTATGTTCTCGCAGTATCGGAACGGTCTTCTAAACCGTAGCACCGTAATTGGATCGATGGGGGTTCGAATCCCTCCTGCGAGGCCATAACTTCTTATTATGTCAGACTGTAATAAACGGGCACTACTAACCACCCCGGCAGATAAAGTATCTTGTTCTATTCTAGATCAAAGGCAGATATAAAATCTAAGGTTCAATCCCTTTCTCTGGCACCAGAAATACATAAAGCCAATATTATTAAGATATAAAGTTACGATAGATTCCACGTAATGCAGAAAAGTAGGGAAATCCGAAGAAGTACCGAAGGGCTGTGGTGGATAGTAGTGTGAGTATGTAATTTAATTGCGCAAACGGATTACAAAGGGGCACTATGATATTCGGGGGTTCAAATCCTTCTCTATCGGCCAATCTTTAGCCATCGTCTAACGGATGTCTCCTGTCATCTTCATGAAGGATTCGCGCCCCGATTAAGGTGGAATATATTACTAAGATTAATTCTGTGTGGCCACACAGAATGACGTTAAGGATAATATATTAGATAGGACAGCCTCGTTGAGAGGAAGGCGCGGGTTCAAATCCCGCTGGCTAAACCATTAAAATGCTTCATTAGCTCAGAAGTAGAGCATTCGCCTGATAAGCGAAAGGCGGTAGGGGCGGTACCTACATGAAGCACCAGTTATTATGACGGCGTAGTGTAGAGGTAACACGGCGGCTTGTGGTGCCGCAATCGCGGGTTCGATCCCCGCCGTCGCGAGAATTAAAATAGTAGTTGACATGATTTTATTACTTCTGTACAAGTTAATTCAACGAGACAGGAGATTTAATCATGGCACGGACCAAACAAAAATATCATCGCGGATATGTTATCATCCTTCAAAGTGATGATCGTTACGATGTGTTTGAACATGGTGAATATGATCCGATTGCGGAGAATTTTGAAGAAATCTCTTTAGCAATAGCATGGATTGACGAAACACAATTTGATTAAATCTGTTAAGAGAGTTCCTTATTATATGCTTTAAAATACTCTCCACAGATAAGAAATGTTGATGTGCATGTGGCAAGACTGTATACGGTCTAGGTGGTTGGTTCGAATCCAACATAAAACAAATGGGCTTCCAAAAGCAGGTTAGAATCCTGATGCATCAATGACTAAATACAAGTATAGTGCGGGTGTGGTGGAATGGCAGACACGCTGGTTTTCTAAAATACGAGTTTACTAAATACTTCTATGTTCATAGATATAGAAGATTATATAAAATTAGATAAAGAAAACAGACAGTCTCATTTGGATTTATCTGAAGATTGTATTAATATAGGTGGCCAATCCATGTACCTAAAAGGTCTTTTGGCACATCATTTAAAAACAACAATACCATCCGGCAAGAAAATACATGTTTGTCATGCATGTCATAATGAGTTGTGTTCAAACACAAAACATTTATATTGGGGGACGCCTAAAGAAAATTATGCCGATGCTGCAAGTGTTGGTAGCCAGATATCCATATGGGATAAAATGGTTAACAAGTATGGTTTAGAAGGTGCTAGAAAGATGAATTCTAGGGCTTCTAATGTTGCCGCCAAGGGTGGTAAAGGAAACATTGGTAAGCCCAAAAAAGAAGACCATAAGAAAAACATTAGTGTTGCTATATCAAACTTAGTATGTTATACTAACGGTATAGTTAACAAGAAAATACCTAAAGATGAACCAGCGCCAGATGGATTTTGGCGCGGGATGACAAGACTAAATAAGTAATAATGGCCACGTAGTCCAATTGGCAGGAGACACTAGTTTTAGGTACTAGACAGTGCGAGTTCGAATCTCGCCGTGGCTACCATCATTATCCGTACCAAAATTTAAATGCCGTTGTAGCTGATGTGGTCTTAGCGCCGAGTTGAAGCCTCGGAGATGCGGGTTCGATCCCTGCCAACGGCACCATCCTTTTTAGGAGTATACTATGAAACTGACAATGACAAGTTCCCTATGGGGAAATCTTTATCGCCATCGTTACTATATTGATGGCCAGCGCGTTTCTGATGACACATTTTCATATAAAACTAAGGATTTGAAACTTGACGATACTGGTAAGTCAAAGAAGACTTCATATGGTTATCGAAAAGATTGGGAATTTTGATATAGTTGCTAAGGGTGTTCCTTATTCGCTCATTTTGGAAAATAGAAACACATCCCGCAACTTTTTCATAAAATAAATGTTGACTTCTCTTTTTAATGATGATATCTATATATCAAGAAAGGAGACGCGCAATGTTTAAAAAAATTACAGTAGCAATTGGGGCAATTTCGATGGTGCTGGCAGGTAATGCCTTTGCACAGGAATCCAGAACACCTAACATATATGGTAAGAAAGCTATAGAAACATTCAAAGACCCGTCTCTTTATTGGGGTAAAAAATGGTATGAGGTTATATCAAAGCCGATTACCGAACGCGGTAAATGGGATGATGTAATATCATCGGCAAAATCGATGGATAGCCGTGATAAGCTTCTACTTATCAACGCATGGGTTAATAAAAACATTAGGTTTCGTACCGACATTAAAGGTGATAAGTGGGATACGGCGGATACTGCGCTTGTGCGTGGTAATGGAGACTGTGAGGAATATGTGGTAGTAAAGTACCAAATGTTAGTTTCCTCTGGATTTCCCGCTGAATCTCTCTACGTCACTATTGGCAAGAATATTGATGGTGGCCATGCAGTACTAATAGCCGATACTGGTAGTGAGTTTGTGAAGCTAGAAAATAAGGATGACTCATTAGAAGTAACACATCCTACTATTTACAACTTCACTCCCATGGTTGCTTTAAACACAACCTCTGCTTGGATTTGGAAGAAATGACATATAATCAAACCGCTGAATTTATTGCATATGAATTGATGGGTTCCTGTAAGTCACTTTATGAAGTGCTTGAAGACCATGATATGGGACACGCAGAAAATGATATTAGTTTCTGTTCAGAAATAGATTCGCTTGCGTTCCAGTGTACTTGTTGTGGTTGGTGGTACGAAATTTCCGAAATGTCTATAGAAACAGATGAATGGATTTGTTTAGATTGTGAGAGTGAATAAGTGGGGATGTGGCGGAATGGCAGACGCCGGGGACTTAAAATCCCCTGTCCTTTGTGACGTGCGGGTTCGAGTCCCGCCATCCCTACCAGAAATATTGAAATATAGTTGCTAAGGGTGTTCCTTATTAATTCATTGCAAAGGAAGCCGAAACACATCCCGCAACTTTATCCTAGGTAAGACGATTGGGGAGTCCGTCCGCTCATAACGGATCGCTGTAAAAGGCCGGGTAGGTTCGATTCCTACACCTAGGACCATTTTATACTATTAAAGTGCAAATAAATGTTGACATACATTCAATGTTTCTGTATTACTAAACTTAACACGGCATGGTGACGAACCAGTAAGACCGCTGAATTTATGTCGTGGAGCTATTATTCGGGAGCTATTATTCGGGAGCTATTCGCGTGTGAATGTTGTAGATCACACAAGTCCTACTACAACTAGGTACTAGATAATAGGGTTCAAGGCCCTACCACGACGCCACTTATTAAAAGGCTCTGCTGCTTGCCAACCTTACTCTTGGGTGTGAGAAGCCCTGAAAGTACAGTTCCCACCCTGTATAAAATGTGGGCCAGTTTTTATAGGATGTTATTATGAAATTATCACAAAATGATCTTTCTAAGAAGTATGCAGAGTTGCTATCTTACGAACGGGAAATCAAATTCCTAGAGGCGAAGAGAAGAGCAACTGTTGCATATCTAGAAAAGAATGGCTATAATTGGCCCATAGAAGATTATAAGTTTTATGATTAATATTTTTTTGTTGTGGACGTAATTAACCCATAGCATATCCTCAAGGTGTATTATTGTTAGGAGTAATTAACCAGTACAATATATGCTTTGCTTCGTTCTTCTAACGGATAGGATGTTCTCGTGCAGGGAAAGACATGGGTTCGAATCCCATACGAAGGTTAAGGATATTAAAGTTTAAATGGCCGTGTAGTCATCGGGTGAAGACGCCTGTCTGTCTAACAGGTTTAGGAGGGTTCGAGTCCCTTCACGGTCGCCACATTAAATTGGGAATGACAATGGGCAGTTGTAGGCGCTGTTGTGAACAAATCATTCGCCTTCTGTTACTATAGCACTGATAGAAGGAAAGCGTTGCGGTGTCATCGCGAAATGCCTACTTACAAGGGATACAATGGTAAGTAATAGACGTTTAGTAAATAATGAGGGGGCGGATTTCTATCCAACGCCAGCATGGGGCACCAAAGCCCTAATTAAGTATGAAACCTTTTCAGGAACCATCCTAGAGCCTTGTTGCGGTGATGGATCGATGTCAGAGGTTTTGAAACAAACTGGTTGTGAAGTATTTTCTTCTGATCTATATGATCGTGGATATGGTGAAGTCAAAGATTTTTTTGATGTGAAAGAAAATTTCAATAATATCATCACAAATCCACCTTACAATATTGCAGAAGATATTCTAGAACATGCACTTTCCCTTGCTACTCATAAGGTAGCAATTCTGGTTAGAACAGCCTTTCTAGAATCACAAAAGAGATATCATAGGTTCTATGCAGAAAATCCACCTAGTAAGGTGTATGTGTTTTCTGAAAGACTTTCTATGTATCCAGCCGGTAGCCCTGTTAAGGGTGGTGGAACCACATCATATTCATGGATCATATGGGATAATTCTGTGGAAAAGAAAAATACAGAATTGCTTTTCATTGAACCGGGACTTAAGAAGATAGGATAAAATTATGTTGACAGTAGGTAATTTAATTGATGTGTTAAGCACTCTTTCAAAAGATACATATGTTCATGTCGCATATGATTCTTTCTGTGGTGGCACTGATTTTGATGATGGTTATGGGATTATCATCTATAACAAGCCAGAAAACACAGTGATACTTTCATGTTCATCTTTGGATAGATTTGATCCAGAAGAAGATGGTTGTGGGTGCTATGACTTCACCGAAGCTGAAATTGTATATCCAGTTAAAGAGTAATATATTATGAGTGACGCAAGGCTTTATTATGAAGCACATATCACGGTAGATGCTGGTGATGATTGGCAACATTTCATTGAAACTGTTCCGTCTTCCTATCGTTGCTCAAAGTTTGACGAAGATCAGGTAGATAATTATCATGGTAAGTGGTTCTGTTCTGCTAGAGGGACCGCCCTAGAAGATTTCAAAGGCGATCTTTCGGAGACGATAAATACCCTTACTGAAAACGGATATAATGTAATTCGTTGGAAGATTGAAGATACATTGCTTGACAGTAAACATGGCGATGTGTTAGATTAATAGAAATGCCGGATTAGCTCAGTGGCTAGAGCAACCGCCTTGTAAGCGGTAGGTCATCGGTTCGAATCCGATATCCGGCTCCATTTTTATTAAAGGAATTATTGATGGATAATATTTTAAGATATCCAGACAGCAAGTTAGGAAAACAAGTAAAGCCATTTGAAGAATGTTTCAGTGGAATTGATTTGTTAGTTGAAAGGTTTCATGATGAGAAACGCTTATATGTATCACCGCTACAGGAAATGGAAGCGGAAAGCACACAAGAGAAGTGACCCGCAATGTATTATGAAATATCGATACTGGCATAAGCTATACCAATATGAAATACTTTGGTAACGGAATAGACTGAAAATAATATACGAAGAAGAAACTTTTGGTTGACATTAGATTTCACTTCGTTTATATAGATTGAAACTGGACCATTAGCTTAGTAGGCCTAAAGCAGCGGGCTTTTAATCCGCGATCCTTGGTTCGAATCCAAGATGGTTCACCAGAATTATTTGGACGTGTAGCTCAATAGGTTAGAGCAGGCGATTCTTAATCGCAAGGTTGAGGGTTCAATTCCTCCCACGTCTACCAAAATAAATTGCAGAATATTGAAAAATAGTTGTTGACATAGGATATAAAAGACTATATAATGACAGCAACAAAAGAGTTAAATAGGGGAGTATAGTCCCCTGACTAGGTAGCTTGCTACCGAAATCTAGGATAAAATGTAGTAATACATTGAAAAAGGGATATTCCTACAATACCCTGTTGTTATGGGTTCGCTCATAACAATCCGTCTATAAAAGCCTAAGACTACCCGAAAGGGTCTTCTGTAGAATGGAGATAGGTAGTAAGTAATAGTGATGATCCGAAAGGATAGGGTACAGAGCTAGATCGGTGAGTATCTAAGAGAGTTGGCGCTTTCGTCATCGCAAGCCAATATTACGATTGCTGACAGTTAATAGGTAGTTATTGAGTCTGATTGTTCGCGCAAAAAGGCAAGATAGCAATTCAAATGGTAAGGGGTGCACTAAGTGCCCTAAGTCGTGAAGAATGGTTTAGTAGTTCGCAAGACGAAAGACAGTAGGAGTGTGGTATTCCTTTTTCGAAAGAGAAGGGAGCAACAGGAACAGCACTTCTAGGTAGGTTACACAGATTTGCAGGTTCAAATCCTGCCTCCCCCACCATTAAAAATTTATGGGGGAGTGGCGGAACGGTAGACGCGATTGTTATCTAAAAACAATTTACACATCAAAACGCAAAGTCTGTTCCGGTATACTGTTAAAGGTGCTTAATACCATGGCCGCAAGGTAACGTGGTTCTCGGATGCTCGCAAGGCTGAAGGGATTATTCGAAAAGATAACGGTGATTCTTAGCGGAATCTTAATCGCCCTAAAAAGTGGACGTAGGATTGACGGATGAGTAGCAGTATATGACAAGTCAAACGCCAGACTTCAAAAACGGCAGCACTAGGTTATACTAGTTACCAATGATAGCCTTCCAAAGAGGCTTAGGGATTAGTGGATAAAGGATTAACGATGCTCGCAAGGCAATCGGTACGGTTCAAAGGCACCTATAGAAAGCGGTAATCTCACGCTTATAAATACAATAGGAATAACATAATGAATAACATTACAATTGAAAACACATACAGATTAATTTCTTCGGTTGAAGAAATTGAAAACATAAAGAATATCATTAAGGGTGATATTAGTAGTCCGCTTATCATGGAGAGATACGTAAATCAAAATACGTTTGAACCTATGGCACTCGTAATATACGAAGCTAAGGATACATCGCTTAATGTATCCAATTACCTTAGATATGCCATTCATATTAATGTATTTCCAGATGAATGGATAATAAAAGAATAATACTACGAAAGTGGTATTAAATGAGAATAGACATAAAATTCCAACATTTTCTTGTATACTTCATCGATCCTCCTAGATCACCATAAGTATTGTCTATTCTCTTTTAATATCATTTTGTTGCGGGGTAGTAGCAGTCCGGTAGCTCGTCTGTCTCATAAGCAGAAGGTCGCGGGTTCAAATCCCGCTCCCGCAACCAACAAGTTTACTAGCCTTCCATATAGGGGCTTAAAAGGATATATGGACACTATCTATTGGGTGTGTGACAATAGTAAAGACCTATAAGGGCGTCGTATGTTGTGATGCGATTGGCGATGGAAACCCTCGCTGAAGGTAGGAAAGTAGTAAAGTCCTATCACACAACACTAACTCTAAGTTTAATGTTGAATAACATTTATCTTATATTTCATTGAATTAACTAAGGGGTATGGGGCTTATGTCTCATACCCCATTTTTTATAAATAGGATTATGAAAAGGTTTCTAATAGCACTAGCCCTTATCAGTACACCAGTATATGCCACCCCGGCTATATACAATTCTGTACCTATAGAAATCAAAAAGACAAACTACGATGCTAGATGGGAAGGCACTAAAAATTCCCCTGAACAATTTTCTAATTTCAAGAAACATTCTAACCTATCCAAACAGGAAAAGATAAAGCTGGTAAATGATTGGGTTAATACCTATGTCACATATAAGCTGGATGGACCTGTAGATACATGGCAAACACCTAGCACAACCCTAAGACTTGCTACAGGTGATTGTGAAGATTATGCTATCCTGAAATACCACATTCTAACCCGCCTAGGCTTCTCTAGGAATGATCTTTATATCGTGGTTGGTAAGGTTCTATCGATGAACCAGTATCACGCTGTATTGGCTGTTAAGATCGATGGTAAGTTTTATATTCTTGATAACATGAACAAGAGCATCATTGAATCCAGCACTGATAGCGATTTCAGGCCTATTGCTTCCCTATCCTATTCTGGAAGGTGGATTCATGGATATAAATTTAAAAATAATATTTGACAGGATGATTTAAATCCCTTATACGTAGATCAACAAGACAGAAGGGAATTAAATATGACCGACACAATGTTTTTCGCTCCCCACAAAGCAATGGCCATTCTGGTTGATGGTGGCCTTTCTGAAGATGCCGCGATTGGACATCTTGTACGCCTCAAGGATACCGAATTTTGCGTGAAGTTTGATAAGACTTCATACTTCGATCCGCGCGAGTTGAATCGCATTGTCAAGGCGGCTTGATCATGTTGATTTTCTTTCATGGGATTTGTTTCCTCCACTTAAACGGGCGCGTATGGGTAGATACCAATACGTCTGTTTCGTGGGGACAATTTCAGGCAGCAACATCTAACGGTTCGTTGCCTATTTTTGAAAACACTCCCTCATATGATTTCGGTAATTAATTTTTATTTTTGAAAAATAATTCTTGACCGAATCATTTAAATCCCTTATACGTAGATCAACAAGACACGAAGGGAATTAAATATGTTCAAGATTCTTGGTATCACTGATGAAATCACCAATTGCGATTGCTGCGGTAAGAAGAACCTGAAGTGCACTGTAGCTCTTGAAGATGAAGCTGGTGGTGTGGTTTATTATGGTCGCGATTGTGCTGGTAAGGCTGTATATGGCCGCAAGTCTGCCTCTAACACCAAAGTAATCACTGAAAAGGCACAGATGATCCAGCGTTGTCAAGATATCGTTCCTGCCGTTCTGGAAGCAATTAAGGGTGGTGCCACTATGGAAACCATTAAGCCTATGTTTGATTATCGCTTTGGGATTCGCTTTGGTGTTTATTCTGATACTGGTAATAAAATGCCGCTTAGCATTTTCTGGAATGGTTGGACTGTTCCGGGTGTCACAATCCAGCCTGAAGGATATTAATATGTCACATCCCTTCCCATATCCTAAAGGTCCAGAGACATCATGGACAGCAAAAGAATGGCAGGCTGCGGCTAATCATTATTGGTATGAGATGATGGGGTTAGAGCGGGTTGGTAACTATCGCCCTGTTCTTTCTCTTTTGGAAAGTGCTTTTAGGCGGTGCACTCGCAAGGCACGATATCTAAGAAAAAAATGAAAATAATATTTGACAGGATGATTTAATTCCCTTATACGTAGATCAACAAGACACGAAGGGAATTAAATATGGAAATCACCGCAAACCAACTGAAGCTTCTCGGTCAAGCATGGTCCAAGGAAGCCGGTGAAGAACTTACCATCGAACATCTTAGTGGCTGTGTTTATGCCTATGGCAGTGAAATTGCTACGCTTCGTCTTCTGAAGTATTACGCTGGTTCTATGGACCGCGCCAAGCATGATTTCTCTAAGAACCTTGGCACTTTCTTTTTCCGCCTTGACATTAATGTCGAATGTTAATTTGACATAATATTTCAAGGGGAATTAATATGGTTGGTGTAGCTTTTCTTGTCGCTAGTGTTGCTATGGTTTACATGGGCGCGAAAAATATTTGAAAATAATTCTTGACCGAATCAAATGAATCTATTATACGTAGATCAACAAGACACGAAGGGAATTAAATATGACTGGTCTTCGCAAGCTGATTTCTGATTTTTACGGTAACGATTGCAAGGGGTTCTTTCCTAGCGCTGTTGATGGTACTCTTCTGGTAGAAGTTCGTGAGATGGGCCAGCCGCGCACTTTCATTGCTCTTGATTTGGGCAAGCGCATTATGGCACACAAAAAGCGCGTTCTTAAGGGACAGTCTTTTTAATGGATATTTTTTCTTTTTTGAAAAATAAATGTTGACTTGGATTTGGTATTACCATATAACCAAATCATAGAGAGACACAAACAAGGAATTAAATCATGACCGACATTCAGAACTTTGTAAACGAAGTACAGGCCAAGGTTGATCAAGCTGGCCGTAACCTTGTTATCTCGGTCATGAAGGGCCGCAAGTATACCCGCATCGTAGAAAACCATGCAGGTAACTATCGCTCGGTTTTTTGCTTCGTTGAAAACGCAACGGGCAACATCCTGAAGTCTGCTAGTTGGGCAACCCCTGCTAAGGGCGTTCGTGGCAACATCGCTAATGGCGCTTCGCAGGTTTCGGCCTATGGTGCGGCTTACTACCGCTAAGGGAATTAAAGGCAAAATTAATTCTTGACATGATAATTTAAATCTCTTATACGTAGATCAACAAGACACGAAGGGAATTAAACATGCACATCAATGTAAAGCCTCTTAGCCGCCATCAAGTATATGAAACTGCTGAACAGGCAATTTTTCATGTTATTGTTAATAAATGTTTCGCGCAGAGCAAATGGCAAGATGTTAGCTTTGGTCGTGATATTGCAGATATTCGTCGCGTTAATGATGCCATTAAGAATAAAGATGAAAGCGCATTCAAAGCTAGTAAGCGGCGCGGGTATTGGCGAGTAGAATTAATTTGACTTAAATTCACGAATCAATTATACGTCAACCATCAAGACGGAAGGGAATTGATTATGAAAACGGTAGTTAGATATGAGATTCGTTATTTCAACGGAAACGAGCACAGTAAGCCAATCAACTACACGCAAAGGCTTCGTACACGTAAGAGCGCATTGCGCCTAGTGAAGAAGCTAAAAGCTATTGGGCATAAAAATATCTTCGCATCTCCTATTCGGATTAGTATATAATGACTAACCAGTACACAGATGCATATTTGATGGGAATTAAGGAAGGTCGCGAATCATTCAAAAAGAATGGTATGCAGTTTGCACATGAAGAAATTGCCAACCTTAATTCCACAATCAAACAATTTTCGGCATCTTCTGATGTAGGCCAGATGTTACGCGGTGAACGCGACTTTTGGAAAAACAAACTTAAGGGAAATTGATATGACGAAATATTATGTCATGGATGGTCACACGCTTGGTTATGTGATTGATGAACAGCCAGAGTATTTTGGCGTTCTGGCTGGTAAGCCGCAACACGGTGGATATGATTGGGAAAATGGATATGTGATCATCATGCCTAGTGATAACCTGAAGCCAGCAACTGAATCCGATTTTGAATATTTCCGGGTATGCCCGAAAGGTCACATCGCATGAGCCTAACACCAAAAGAAGCATCCGCTGGATATGAACTACCACCCCGTAAGTTTATTGGGTGGTCTGAAGATTGGCGACACGATGGAACTGGAACAAAGATTTTCCACGTTCTATATTTTCGTGTTTGGACTAACTATTTCTTTCATTCTTCCTTTTGGTGGTATGATTAAATGAAAGAAAGATATTTAGATGGGTTTCATCGCGGGATGAAATGGGGTATGGCTATAGGAATTACTATTTCTGTAGTGACCTATTTCATTTTGTCTAAAATAATAATTGACGCCAATTCTATTATGTGAGATAAGATAGTCATAGACAGATTAAAGGAATTTGATATGACCAACGCTTATTGGAACAATAACGGAAATCATGAAGACAAGCTTCCTCTCCTGTATGCTGAAATCGCTAAACATGATGGCCGCATAAGGGGTGTTGAGAATGCCAAGCTGGAACGCCTTCGTAAGATGAACAACACGTATTATCGCATGTTCAATGATGGTGTTTCTGGTGACGTTGGAATCCGTAAGGCTGTCATTAGCTACTTTGGTAGTGATGTTTTCTGGCACATGCGCCGGTATGCCGTTTCTTTCCAAGAGGAAGAAATTAATAAGGTATTCGCTATTGTAGAGCCTATCATGGATGCAGCTATTCTTGCTGCCTTTGAAGAACAGAAGGAATTGATTAACTCCCATGGATAAAGAAATCAAAACAAAATGGGTAGAAGCCCTTCGTTCTGGCGACTATGAACAAGGAATTGGGTATCTTTGTAGGGATGGTAAATATTGCTGCCTTGGTGTACTAGCGCATATCAATGGTGATCTAGAAACAAGTGATGGCCGTTGCGGTGTATTTGGAAATACTGTATATTTCTATGAAGGATATTTGCCACTAACTTTACTTCGTAAGTATGGGTTGGTACCAAGCGAAGCTGAAATCCTTATTAAAATGAATGATATTGGTGGTAATCAATTTGATACCATTGCTGTTTATATTGAGGAAAACCTATGACATCTGATTATTTCACCTTTGGTATCCTAACAGGATTTCTTATCGTCGCATGGGCAGCGTGTATCATCTATATTTTCAACAAAAAGTAATTTAATTTTCTTCTCTTAGAAGTGTAGTGAATTGCTATGATCTATAGCGAAAGAGAAGTGGTGCAATTGAAAATACCGTGCCATCTATCTAAGAGAAGGATTTAAAAATGAAACTGGTTAAGCATTTAAAAGATCGCGGGATGAATCCTGATCTTTACAACTATTCGAAATCATATTCGGGAAACGTTGTAACATTCTATCTTTGGAATCTATCGGGGCAACTCGTGGGGTATCAGCAGTATAAGCCATTAAAGACAGCCAAGAAACAGAATAACCCCAAATCAGCTAGGTACTTCACGTATCTGCCATCCGGTGTTGATGGGTGTTTTGGGCTAGAGCTTTTGGATTATTCCAAGAAAGACCTTTACGTAGTTGAGGGTGTATTCAAAGCGGCTGTCCTGCATCGTCTAGGGTTTAATGCCGTAGCGGTCCTGACATCATCCCCAAAGCGCTTTAAAAGCTGGTTTAAAGTCATGAGGCAGCAATTTAATGTTGTTGCCGTTGGCGATGCAGATGATGCAGGCGCTAAGCTTGTACGTACCGTTGGTAAAGGATTTCAATCCCCTAAGGATTTGGATGAGATGACAGACGAAGAAGTATTGGAATTATTAAATGAAATGCCCTAAATGCGATGTAGAATTGGACCTAGGCAAAGCCATTGATTATGATGATCGCGGCAATGTCTGCACTGGCTTCGGCGGATCGATCTACCTTAAAGGAAACCAAGTTAAGTTGGTTGATGTCCTGAAATGCCCTAAGTGTGGGCATAGTGAGGATTTCGAATGAACGTAACTATTTTTGATCACAGTAGATATGATGTGATTTTCCCGCAAGATATCCTAGAAGGAATCATTGAACATCTATCAACCGGGAAGGTTTTGGTTGTGTTTGATAGTAAGATTCTTGATTTGGGTAGGGTAGTCGGTAAGATTATCTCTGCAAAAATTGATGATAAAAACATCATCGGAGAAATTGATTTATTCCCAAATCTACCGCTTTCGCATATAGCGGAATCTATTGATTGGCGTCTGCAAATGGTTGGTACCGTATTAACAGATGACAACAATACGGTAACAGAATTTGTGCTAGCTCATATTAACATGGTGGCAAATGAAATACGTAATTGATACGAAGAACGTACCTGCAAAATATAAAAAGCAACTTGAAGAAGTGCTTGACAAGAAAACGTCTATTATTGTATGTGGGGTTCCTGTCGAAATCGAAAAGGAAAAGAAATGAACATCAAAACCAAAGAAAAGACAACCATTTATGATCCCTTCATTGAAGGACTTCTTTTGGTTCGTCATCATGAAAATTTCTACCTTCAGAGCGAACACGATTTAATTTTTATCGGTGTGACGGAAGAGGATTATCCTGAAGATTCGGAAATGGGCAAAAAGCTTACCGACAAGGGATTTTTTCTTGATGAAGGAACGTGGGCTTGGCACACGTGAAATATCATTTAATTCCAGTATAACCATTTTTGTTATTGACAACCTCTAATCTATTCTGTATAAATACACATATATTCCCCGATAGCTCAACTGGCAGAGCTTCCGGCTGTTAACCGGACGGTTACAGGTTCGAATCCTGTTCGGGGAGCCAGATTTATTATGAGGTTTGTCATGTACGAAGAAACCCCACATGTAGAGATAAACAGGGCTGATGGTTCCGTTATGCGGTTCTATCGTTCGCTGGAAGACCCTAACGCATTTAAGATGGTGTTGGATGGGGTTGATTTTAATATAACCGAACATCTGCAAGAGATGATGGATAAGGGAAATTTGAAACAATGAGTGATGAAAAAGACGACGATAAGGAATTCACAATTTCCTTTGCCCCCGGTGCGTTTGAAAATATTGACATCACCCAAGAGGAACTGGATGATTTGATCAACAGCATTAAAGGTATGATTGCCGATGGTTCTTTCTTTGAAAATTCCAAACCGGTAGATTTTGATGATTTGCCCGAAAAGGTACGCAAAGATTTAGATGATTATTTTGATGGTAAAGAACCAACCATCAATTAAATATGTGACAGATGGGGCAAGGCATTTAATTTGCGTGCCCTATTCCATAGAAAACCTTCATGCCATGGCAAAGGAACTAGGGCTTAACCGGTGCTGGTTCCATGGGGGCAAAAAGCCTCACTATGACATACCTGTAAGGCGATTGCAAGAGATTGAATCAAAATGTTTGATCGTAAGGCCTAGGGTTTTGTTGGATATCATTCAAGGAAAAGATTATGAAATATAAAGTTGGTGATGTGGTTAACGTCGCGTTTTTTGACCAAGATAAAGATACCCCTAGTCCATATGATTATGTTGGGCCGGGTAAGGTTGTTTACATAAATGAAGGCCTTCCATTTCCCTATTGCGTATCGATCACCGATGAAGAACTTTCAATCGAAAATTTTTCTGATACCTTCGATTTAGGTTCAGAAAAGATACGGTTTTTGCTTGAAGAAGAAATTAATTTTCAAGATTCTTGAAAATTTGTATAAATAAGATGCACGTGGGGCATTGGTGCTAACGGGAACACGGTAGCTTTGCAAGCTTCAGTTAAGGGTTCGATTCCCTTATGCTCCACCATTAATAAAAGGTTTACAATATGGAATTTGTTTGGTACGGGATTTTTGCAGCGGTAATCTATTGGGGTTGGAAGTCTATTCCGCCTGAAAGAGATGAAATCATTGCAGCACGGGAATCCTACGGAAAAGTAGATGATAAGGTTTAGGCGAGAATTAGAGGAAGTACGATACGGGTTTAATGTGTATCGTTTTGATGATCCAAATAATGTTGGATTTGTCTTGAAATTCTGGCATAACAAGTCTATATCAATCAGGTATTCTAAGAATAGCAAGAAAATGTTATTCGTTTACCGCAACATAGGCGGTATGACACGAGTGATTAGTATTTAATTTTTGAGCGGGTATGGTGTTCAATGGCTAGCATTGCAGCCTTCCAAGCTGATGGTACGGGTTCGAATCCCGTTACCCGCTCCACGCTCCACTACAGGATTATTATGAAACTGATTGACTACATAACCAAAGCCTCCCCTGAAAAGGTGATAGAGGCTTATATAGAATCCTATGGGGATGACAAGTGGGCAAACGTGCAAACCTTTGAAAAGTTTGTGCTTGCCATGTCATTCATAACCGCTACAGGTGATCCAGATGCACTATCGATCACGGTAGAAGCGTATTCAGATTCAGATTCTATGGCTTGGGTGGATGGGCTTGATCAGGATGGGCGGCGATGGGCCTTAGATTTCATCCCATGGTCGCAACTAAAAAACATGGAAGTCATAGAAAATGATAAATATGGGGTTGACGAGATGGCAGCGCATATATACAATGAGCTTACATTTCATGGATGGCCAAAAGAGCAAGACAAACGTCTAACTCGGCTGATGCAATCCATCAACCAGTTGCAAGAGGGTGGCGTGTAATGGTGTAGGACATTGCCTGCAAAGCATACGTCAAGGGGTTCAATTCCCCTACGCCACTCCAAAATTTACTAAATACCACATAGTGCCCGGTTAGCTCAGCGGTAGAGCAAATCCCCTACACGGATAAGGTCGGCGGTTCAATCCCGTCACCGGGTACCAGATTTTAAACTTATGAAAATTAAAAATCTCTATCTGGCCTTGAAGTTTCAGATACCCCTAAAGAGGATGTTTGTTAACTTCATAGTCACCAGAAACGCATGGGGCATGTTCCATCGCAACTCGCATATCAGCCAAGGATCGGGAAACCATAAGGTAGCTTATGGTTCTCTAAAATCCGCTACAAAGGCCTGTGAGAGTATGCAAAGGAAGCATGGGGGTAAGTTCCGTCCATACAAGTGCGTGTTCTGTGATGGGTTCCATATAGGCAAAAACAGGGTTTAATCATATGCATCCCTCAAGTGTTACGGTAGCACGGCTGGCTCCAACCCAGCAAGCGTGGGTTCGACTCCTACGAGGGATGCCAATTTAGGTATCACGAATCAGCCTCTTTGATTCGTTTTCCGTTTAACATTTTTCCATGAAATCTTATAAAGCGTTGAAAGCGCGCGCTTTTTGCGCCTTGACAAAAGTCAAGAGGAATCATATCTTAGAAACAACCAAGGAAGGTAAGTCTGAACTGGTCACTAAGGTTTTGAATAGTCTTAGTTTTTGTTATGATGTAAATATAGTGTTATATTTTTGATGGAGAATAGAGATGGCTAAGAGCCTTAAGAATATCACGATTGGTAGTGAAATCGAATATATGGTTGAAGGTCGGCGTGGTCGCCCCTCTATCGGTATTGTCGTAGGGAAGTCTCCCCGAAAGATTTCGGTGTTTCGCCCCAACCTCAATACGGCAGAGAAGATCAAGCCTTCCGATGTCATCCGTATGGCGCAAGACAAAGCCAAGCGCGCATATGGTCCACGCAAGCCTAAGGAGGCTTGATCAATAGGGCAGGGGTAACCAAAAATACCCCTGCCCATTTCATGGGGGTAACAGGGTTGCAACTACAAGTATACCGCAATGAGTTGAATGAGGATGCCTTTCCTTTTTTAGTTATAGAAAAAAGAACTATTGTGGGGGAGGAAGTCTTATTTTTCAGTACGCCTACCAGCCAATATACTGCTAGGCTTATCACATCACCAGACAGCATTGTTGTTCAGCATGACGTAGCAGAAGTTGAAACTGCTACGTTTCCGCGTAAGGCACGTGCTAATGCTATTACCTTCATAGAAAGCTTGCTCTACGTTTTTCAATAAATAGTAGATGATAAGTTTCAAAGAGTTTCTAGCAGAAAAGACGGGACAGGAAGCAGCCTTAAGGATGGCCAGAATACACGGTAACAAGTCTTATCGTGGTTCTGGCCTAAAGGCAGATAAACACACTTACATTCCCCTCTCAAAACGTGGTCATCCTTCCTCTATCGGTTCTGCCGTGCAAAAATACGAAACACATGGGCACAAGATAGAAGACAAGAAAACCACCTTCCACATAAAAGACTTACACGCCACACAGCCCTTTGTTAAGGTTAGCGATGGCGAAAAACTCCACAACAAAATCAATGGCGGATTTAAAAACGCCCATGTGATCACCCATAAAGGCAAACACTACGTTTCCGATGGACATCATGAAATATTAGGTGCTAGGTTGCGCGGCGAAAAAACCGTGACTGTTAGACACACCAACTTGGATTCTATTTGACATATGAAATGATTTGAAGTATACGGTCATTCATATTTAATAGGGGACGTGAATGACTTTATTTTTAATCTTTTTGCCAGCGATTCTTGTCATGCTGGTCATGAAATATTATTTTCATCACAAAATTACAATTCCAGAAATGGCGGTGCAGGCAGTGGTTCCTATGATTCTGTCATGTATTGTGTACTTCTCATCTACCATGGGCGCGATGGGTGACACGAATATCGTGAATGGATACATAAACGCCAAGGAACAGGAAAGAACTTCCTGTGAACACTCATATGATTGCATGTGTTCAACAGACAAAAACGGACATAGAACTTGTCATACTTGCTACGAACATACCAATGATTGGGATTGGCGAGTTGACACTACGGTAGGGCCTTTCTATATTTCCCGTGTAGATAGGCGCGGGTCTGAAATGCCGGAACGTTGGGCACAGGTTAAGATGTATGAGCCTGTGGCGTTTGAGCGTAACTACACGAATTATGTTAAAGCGGCACCAGATAGCTTGTTCCATCTTGCGCTGGCTAATGCGTACAAGGGTAAAATCCCAAACTATCCAGCACCATATGATTATCACCGGATCGATAGGGTTATCCCTGTAGGGGTAAAGATTCCTGATCTGGCTCTATGGAATGAAAGTGTCTCTAACCAGCTTAGAACGCTTGGTGCTAAGAAACAGGTAAACATTGTTACTGTGATTACCAACCAAAAAGAATCCTATGGTGATGCCCTACAAGCGGCATGGATTGGTGGTAAAAAGAATGATGTTACCGTAGTAATTGGTACAGAAAATTATCCAGAAATCAAATGGGTTAAGGTGTTTTCGTGGTCTAAAAATGATATTGTGAATGTGGCCATGCGAAATGAATTGCTGGCATCTAAAGTTTTAGATAGACAAACCACATTGAATATTGTATATAGAAACATCAGGGAACACTACATCCGTAGACCCATGGAAGAATTTAAATATCTTGAAAACGAAATTGACGTACCGCAATGGGCAATTATTACCTCAATTATTCTTGGGTTGATCGCTTCAATTGGCATCGGTATCGTTGTTGTTAGAAATTAAAGGAATTATATAATGAGTAAAACTTCTATTATTGGTCTTGGTATTGTTGGTGCTTTCGTTCTGGCAATCATCATGGGTATCGGTTCGTATATGTCTGCGAACAACACTGCGAACGCATATGAACAAAGCATCATTGCGGCCCATGATCAATCGCGTAACGTGCTTGGCCAGTATGCACCAAAGCTGAAGGAAGCCCTTGGCGTAACCAAGCTTCAGGCTAGTGCGGTTGAAGAAGTGATTACCAAGGCTAACGAAAGCCGCTATGGCGAAGAAGGTTCACAGGCCTCTATTCAGTGGATCATGGAACAGAATCCTAATCTGGATCAATCCACCTATGCTAAGATTCTTACCCTGATTGAAGCAGGCCGGAACGACTTTGCCCTTGCGCAGAAGGATAAGATTGATCGTGTGCGTTCGTACAAGACTGCACTTGGCACCATGCCTACTTCATTCTTCTATCGTCTGGCTGGATATCCTACGTCTGGTTTCTTCGAAAAGTATGAAAAGATTGTAATTTCTGGTCACGCTGGTAATGCTTTTGAAACTGGTGTTGATGACGGCGTGGAAATCAAGTAATGGATGAAGATGCATATTATGATGCATTGAAGATAATGGGGGAGCGATATAAAAAGATGATCGCTCCCATTATCGATGATACGCGGTATTGGGGTGAAACATACACCGGAATGCCATTAGACGAATTGATAACCTTCAATAAATTCATGAGCGATTTTATCAATGGGTGTGATGATAGATTGCCCCTTTGCAAGCTTAACCGATGGCTTGGATACATCCAAGGGATGATAATTGCAAATGACCTAACCACAGTGGAAATGGAACGGGACTTTTCAAGGCCTCTATTTAGACCACTAGATTACCCGGAGTAATTGTTATGACGCATAAAATGTATTGTGTATTCGCCAGAGAATCCCTTGCTAAGATCAACGGGATTCGTGGTAAGATGGCTTCTATGGCTGGCCATGCCTACCTTCATGCCTATTGGGATGCTATGGAACCTTATGCGTTTCAGGATTGTGAATTTGATGAAATTCATGAAAAGAAAAAGGCACAGGCATTAGCATATAAAGACAGCGGAATAGCCATGAAAATCACTGTGGTAGTCGATACCGTAGAAGAGCTTAAAGAGCTTCAGGAAGCCTATAAGTACGTTTGCGGTACCTCTCTGGTAACCGATGCTGGAAGAACTGTGTTCAAAGAACCTACTACTGTATGTCTAGGTATCGGCCCTATTTCGGTTGATAATGTCAATGATGATCTAGGCAAACTACCTACTCTCACCTAAAGGAAATTATCTTGTTAAAAAGTATTGGTGTGCTTTTATTTCTAGCTATTATTATTGGTTTTTGGGTGTTTATCCCCTCTCTATGGGGAAGACAGATAACAACAGAAGACATAACCCTTTTTGGTGTGATGGCTTTGTTGGCGTCTAATATTCGCAAGGAACTTTTTGAAGATGAGTGAAAATAATGACTGATATTAAATCAGGTTTCCTAATCAAAGTCCATTCTTGGGAAAATGATTGGGATAATCATAACACGGTATCTCTTGATGGGTTGACCGTAGAACAAGTAAGGTTCTATGTTGATTTTTGTAATCTATTCAAATCTGTAAATGATCACAAAAATCCGGGTAAGTTTGGTAATGCAGAATCTACAACTGAATCCATCAACGAGTTGAATTATTTGGGGCACCAATTAGCATTGAAACATAATTTCTATGACGAAGATTTTTATGAAGGTGCTGATTTTTGGGATTTACAATATGTTGTTATCGGTACATCTGAATATGGGTATTGGCGGGTCTGCGAGAAGGTAGAAGTCTTCTACGTACCAGAAATCATCAAAGATGTGACCGAAACATTTAAAGTGACAGAATAATGAAATTCGAAACTTGGGAATGTGTTTATTGTGGATGGATTCTTAGGTTTGAAGAAGGGCGCAAAGACGTTTCTACGTGGTGCTTGAAGTGCCATGATGAAATGGAAAGAAGGAGTGAAAACTATGGAAAGAATTTTTTATACAACCCATGATAACGGCGATGGCAGCACTGGTGTTTCTTTTTATGAATCACAAGAATGTATCAAGCTTCTAGAGGAAGCAATTCCAGATATGTATGCATCTGGTGAAGGTGGTTCTTCTTTTGAGGTTGATGGTATGATTTACGGAATTCATGTCTATACGTTGGAAGACGTTAAGGAAGAGATTAAAGCAAACGAGTGTTGGTAATGTGGCCCTTTAAAAAGAAATATCCACACGGCGTTCGTGTTCGTGTAGTCGAAACTACTACGGGAAATTTTGTGGTGGAAAGGGCCTTGCATTGGTCTTTATACTTTAGAAGCTGGACTTATGTTGGTGAATATAATTCATTAGAAAATGCTAAGAAATCAGCAACAGATGAGTATTACCACTGGATTGATTTCTACGAAGAGAGAGCAACGCTAGAGAAGACATCAAAAGATGCTAAGGCGGTCTGGTGGTTCCCATGATTGATTGGGGCGAGCAAATGCGGAATACGAGACAGCCTACCAAAAAGGAAAAGGCTCGTTTCAACCAATGGGTAAAATATCTGAAAGACTCAAAATTATCCATTGACGAAATTTATTATCGCGCCGCCTTTTATACAGAACATGGAACAAAGCTTCCCGACGATTATTATTGACACCCTAATTTTCTTTTGATAAAAGAAATCATCAAAACGAAACATAGGGTGATTGATATGATCGATGCAAATCTTGTAGTGTGGGCTAACGGCAATGGCGTAACTTATCTGGATACGCTGGACATGGTTCAATTTCCGCCTGAAATGAAGCTGTATAACCCAAAAACGCGCAATGTCGTAAGATTCCATGTTGATCAGGAAACCATGATCAATAATGAGTTTTTTGACGGTGAAGCTATGGCCTATATCAGTGATACGGGAATTAAGCTTCAGGTATGGAATTAATACATGTTTGAATGGAAAGAATGGGCAAAGGAACAGCCAGAAAACGGAACCAAAATTGTAGTTCTGTGTGATGATGGATGTTCCTCTGCTATCGCCCATTATATTGATGGCCAGATTCTAGATGCCGAAGATGGATATGATCTATCAACCCTTTTTATCCGGGGTTCTTTGTGGGCACCTATCCCACAAGACTACCCGATTAGGTTTATGGAAATGACAGAAGATGACTGGTATTAAAGAAATCATCGAAAACAACTTTTTTATCGAACCAGTTGTAATTTATGGTTGCACATGTGAAAGGATTCCTGTAGAGGATGTTCCGTGCCTAGAGTGCACCAAAAATCTTGATAAAGAAGAGATTGGTTATCACGTCGCAAACTGGCTTTCTAAACTTTTATATAGTAATGACATAGAAGACATCCCACAAGAGGATAAAAACTTCCTCATTAATGTGGTGACCGCATCTTTTCCTTATCATAGAATTGGGGATTTTTAATTATGAAGAAATATGACATTCGGGAAATCATGGGTGAATATGGCACGGATAACCTTCGTGTGTTTCACCAGACGTTCGCGGGTCCGCGCAACGAATATCGCCTTGGCACAATCGGTAAGAAGATTTCTCTTACTGCCGTAAAGCCAAATGGTCAAATGTTGTATGATCGTTTTAATTCCACGACAATTAATGAGATGCTTTCTAACGAAGAGCTTTTCCTTTATGTTCTGGTTGACGAAGACAACAAGTATGAAAGAATCCGATGAAAGAAAAGATTGACGATTATTTTAAAACCAAGAAAGAAGTCCATGATGCATTTGGTTATGTGGAAGATTGGGTTTCAATCCCTCTAGAAGATTTTAGATATTATTACTGGACGGCAGATGACCAATCCGTTCTATATGCGGATTCCGAAGAAGATTTCGCGAACGAAGGGTACTACGAAGCATCCATTTATACCCAAAGGTTTCTGCCTAAATGGGTGTATGAAACAACACACTTCACGATGATCTGTATGGACACACATACAGACGGTAACAAGTATTTGGGTATTTTCGATAATTCTATGCACGTTGCACGTGATTTTGTTGAAGACCTTATTAACAAGGAAGATTAAATGGCGCTAGACGATCAAATCTTGGCTTGGAAGAAACGTCTCAAACGAAAGGGGCCTTTCTTCCTCTACCAAGAGAAAATGGACAAGCCATACGCTTCACATGAAGATATGAAATATTATTACGTCATTTGGAATGACGGACATAAGACAAAGTATGGCTGTTTCTATGAATCTATGCCTTGCCGTTATGGTGTGGTGACGATCACTGTTTTGAATGGTGATACTAAATTCGATCTTTGGAACGGCCAGAATATCGATGATGATATTTTTGACTCCATGTTGAAGGTTCGCAACAAAGAATCTGATCTACCACACTTCAATTTGGATGAACTGAAAGTAAACGTATGATGGAAATCATTTTCTTTTTTATCATGGTGACTAAGCATTTTATTGTTGACTTTGCTTACCAACCACCGTATATGTGGCAGAACAAAGGGACATACGGACATCTAGGAGGAATTCTCCATTCTGGTCTACATGCTCTAGTTACCTTTGCTATCCTCTTGGGATTCACGTCATTTCCTATGGCGCTAGGCCTTTCTCTTTTAGAGTTCATAATTCATTACCATGTCGATTGGTTCAAAATGTCTTATAACAAATCAAGGGGTTGGGGACCAACCACACATGAAGAATATTGGGTGCTCTTAGGGGTTGATCAGTATCTTCATTATGTGACCTACATTATTATTGCTGTTGCACTATTTGTTTAATATTTGAAAGGAATTGAATTATGGATATTGAGTATAAGAATATGTTTAAGACCAGCCAAGAAGAAATTGATGGCCTGTTTGATATTGTTGCTGGTGCTGGCCTCACACGTGAAGAAGCGGCCATTATTGCCAAGGGTGCGGATGCCATCTGTGCAGCAATGGCAAGCGGTATGTCAGAATCGCGCAACATATCTGACAACATGGGTTTCCAGAATATCGCCCTTTCGCTGGCCATGTCAAAGTTTACTGACTACCTGAATTCGGATGCCATTCTTAACGCATGTGCTATGTCGTTCTCACAGTCTCTCTTGAAGATTGGTGTTGATCGTGGCCTTGATCCCATGGAAATGTTTGTTTCGATCACCGAACGGGTACTGAATGAAAACCTTAGTGGTATCACCGCTAATATTCCACCGAGCGCGATTAATTAATATGCGCGCTGTAGTAGCTCTGGCTTGTGCCCTAGCTCTATCCGGTTGTGGTGGTCTTGATCGGACCACCGCAAAATGGACAGGATACGCAAAGACGTGTGTTGATGGTGTTTCATATATTCAATTCACGTCTGGTGCGGTTAAACAGGAAGATATCAATGGAAAAAACGTACCCTGTTGATGATGTTGAAATCGCAACATTCTATCTTAAATCAGGTAATACCATCACTATTCCTCTTTGTGGGTTTAAAAAAGACGAAGATGGAAGAAATATGTCATGGAATAATGTTGAAGGCATGGCTAAAATGGCGTATATTACCATTGACTCTATTGAGGCAGTGGTGGTTGAACCTGTGGTGAAAAAGGAAGAAGGGTCTTCTGAAACGATTCCTACTACAAGAAAGTACAATTTTTAATGAGTTGGTCTATCGGATTGATGCTAAATGATTTGCAAATCCCAAGTCATTTACAAACGGAATTAGAAGAATTAGCATCTGAAAATTATCATGAAATTGATTTTGAGAAAGATGGTAATATCTGTTTTGATGGTGATGCAAGGGAACACCAAGATTTCCTATGGGAAGAATGGTTTCAAGAATTTGCGTTGTCTAACCAGTTAAACGGGGTTGTTATTTGGGCATCTGTTGAATGTGATAATTCCGGTGAAATTTGGGGATATGTATTTGAAAGCGGAAAATATTCCAAGCTTTCAATGTTGACAAGCCTAAATATACTTATTAAAAGGATTGAAACGGATAGCGAGACAAGCGGCTAAGTCAGTGCACTGCTAATGCATAACACCCGAAAGGGTGTGTAGGGTTCGACTCCCTAGCTATCCGCCATTTTTATAGGATGATCTATTATGTTCTTCAAAAAGAAACCTACCCCACAATCTACCCCTAAAGTTGAGGCACCGGCAAAGAATCCAGCTAACCTTACACATGAGGAAGCCAAAGCTATCACTGACAAGTTGGCCGCTACGTACAGGCAAGAGAATTATGATAAAATTCTCAAACAGATGGAAGAAGAGTTTGAAGAATATAAAAAGACATTCTCCTATGATCTAACCCGGTATGGGGATTTCATCACTATTTCTTTGACGCGAAAACTCAATAGAGAAAAGCAAAAAGTAGTAACTGTAAACCTGAATAAATCACCTATCATTTTGCGTAAAGGGTCGGGCGTCTCGCCTAAAGGTGGCAGGTATTACTTTGTTGATCGTGATTATGAGATGGCGACACAGATGAAGCAAAACTTCTCACCTGACAAATTCGATCCACAGTTAATACATAATTACAAATCCTATTATAGTACACATCGTTATTATGCCGATGATGATAACGAAAGGTATGCTAGAGAAATGTATAGTTATGTATTTGGATACCTAAAATGGGAACATTACGACATGCCTTCAACGTCTATCGATGATGTGATATCGGTTGGCGGCATCTCTATTAATGTTCCGCATGGCCTAGGCCAAAAATTCCATGATGATCTTTTGAAAGAAATTGAACGTGGATATAACAGGATGATAAATGAAGAATAAAGAAACACTAGTGGTCAATCTATTTGCAGCGCCCGGTTCCGGTAAAAGTACGATGGCCTCTGGATTATTTTACAAGCTGAAATGTGAAAATATTAATTGCGAAATACCCGGTGAATATGCTAAGGTTCTAGCTTGGTCTAACCGCACAGAAACGGTAAAAGACCAGTTCTATGTGTTCGGTAAGCAACATCACCGGGTTTGGTCCCTGAAGGGAAAGGTAGATGTAATCATTGCAGATTCGCCTATTCTACTTAACCTTGCCTACGCGCAAGACTATCCAGAATGCTTTAAGGAAACGGTGAAGTGGTCTTTCGATCAATACCGCAACATTAATTTTCTGGTGAACCGGGTTAAGCCATACAACCCCGCTGGACGGTTTCAGACAGAAAATGAAAGCGATGAGAAGCAACAAGAAATCCTAGGCATTCTTAAGGAATATACCATTCCTTTTTATATGATTGATGGCAACGAAGCAGGCCTAGAAAAGTGCCTAGAGATTATCAAGAAAGAACTTGACAGATGAAGAAAACATTTCGGGTCGATGTTACCCAACAATATCTTGTCACGCTGGATGACGAAAAATTCGATGATAAATTCATGGAAGAATTTCGTGCCAGTTTCTATGATTATGACACTCTAGAAGAACACGCAGAACACATAGCACAACTACAGGCTAGGGGTGTTATTGATATCGAATATAGCCCTGAATTTATTGAGGGCTACGCAGATTCCCGCGAAATGGGAATCGAGCTTAAATATGAGTATACGGATATATATGCAAGAGAAGAAAACTAAAGCAAGAGTAAACGCTGAAGCTGTTTTAGAAACCAGAACGGACAAGGAACAGCTTCTTAAAACACTGGAACCAGACACGAACCTTTATTATCAGGTTTTAGGGTTCCATGAACTATACAACCTATCAATCCGCACAGTGGCATTGCCGAAACTGTCAGACGTTTCAGACGAAGAAATCGCATTGCGAATCAATCTTATCGCAGAAGAATTCAAAGAGTATCTTGACGCCTTTGGTGTTGATTATCGCCTTGAATTTTTTGATCGTGAAGAAGTTGATTACAATGAACGCGGTTCTTCTTATGTGGTCAAGGATTCATCCCCTATCGTTAAACCAGAGTACGTTAAGGGCTTTCGCGATAAGATTGATGTAGTGGAGATTGCAGACGCCAGCGCTGATCTTAGATACGTTCTTATGGGCGCTGATATCACCTTTGGCATTCCGGGTGATCTGATTGGCGCAGAAGTACAGGCATCAAACCTAACGAAGCTTGGTGATGATGGAAATCCAATTTACCGTGAAGATGGTAAGTTGCTAAAGGGTAATTCATTTGTTACCCCTGATATTGAAAGTATTCTTGGTGGAAATTTTTTACCTTGAAGACAATCACCACTTAAATTATCTTGCCCTTCAAAGGTATCTAGAAGGAGTATCACACCCCGCTAGAGCATCTAGGGGAGCTAATCGCCCTAGTGGTACAACCGATAAAAAGAGGAAAGAACAATTCCTTAAGGGGCAAGATTTTAAGTGCATCGATTGTGACTTCATTTTCAAGCCAGACGAAAAAGGAAGGTACCCAACCGCTACCCGCGACCACATCATTCCATGGCGGTATGGATCAACCCTAAGGCATAATTCAGAATTTGTTTGTTCGCCTTGTAATCAGGAAAGAGAAAATAACCGCCATTATCATGTGCTTAGGTATTTTGGAACTATAGATGAACCTAAATGAGTTCAAAAATGTGAAAATAGGTGATATTTTGTATTGCTCTTTCCTAAATTGTGATGTAGAAGTCTTAGACAAGATGGAATTTATAGTTAAGTACAACGAATATAGCTGGCTTAATTATCAGGATTTAAGTATAAAAGAGGGACCGCAAAATGATTTATCTAATGTTTAAAGAAAAATGGGATGATAGAATTGTTGGCGGTGAAACAAAAGAAGACATCGCCAGATTCATCTTGAATGAGCGTATCAACCAAACCTATGACAATGGCCTTAGCTATTGGTATGGTGATGATACCGAAAACGCCAAGAAAGCATTGGCAGATGGTAAAGCATTCGAATATATATCTGGCAGAATGTTATACGAATACGAATCATTCTGTACTGCTAGTATTGAAATAGTTTAAAAGAATATGTTGCCGAAATCCGGGTGATGCGGTGTGGTCGTTAAGTCAATCACAGAATTATCATTATGATAATCACTGCCATCATCATGTATCCCAAATGGCATTAGGCTGTTCTCAATTTCTTCTTCAGTTCTATCTCTTAACCTCTGAAGAGTGTTAATATCAGTTAGTTCCTTGAAGTAGCTTTGATCCGTCATCCAAGCGAATAGAACAAGCCCCATTACGATATCATCCGTAGCCCCGGATTCGGCTTCATATGATGCGCCCTTGCGCGAGAATCGGGACAACTCATAGATAGTGTTGTCGTCATTAATTACCAATTGTTGTTGTTCAACAAGTAATTTGAGCAGTGAGCATCCTATGTTCTTTACTGTCTTGGTTGTCCTGATTCCCATATCAATACCAGTTTTACCAAAACCAGATGAAATGCGTTTGCCCGATCTGCCGTTAGATTCGGTGAATATCAGGGTTTCACATTCAAATTCGTTATACAGGGTATAAGATACCTGTTCCCCGTTGTCATTAATTTCAACGAGAATTGTTGCATCATTATAAATTTTCGATAATTTAAATAATTCAGATGCGTAATCAGCGGGCGTAACGTAGTTATCCCTGAACACACATACCTGTTCATAAGGCATTCTGCTAATATCTACCACAGATGCAGCAGAATAGTCAAGTCCCTTTCCTCTGGAAACGTCCGCAACAATAACATATTGATGCTTATCAATTGGGGCCTTGTATTGCTTGATATTATATTTCTCTACAATCGGAATTTGATCAACAAGAGCCTTTAGGGCAGCAGATGATATCAGCGTGTTAGACGAACCAATAAACGAACAACAAAATTCCTGATTGAACTTTTCCATATCAAAGTTGATCGATGCAAGGGTTTCGTTCTTCCAAGCTTCATCTCTACCCGGAACTTCCCACCACGGCACTTCAGCCCACGCAAAACCATTTCTACCGTCTTTGGCCTTGGTCATGATCGAGTGGAAGTGGTTTAATCCATTTGGTGTTGACGTATAGAGAATTTTGGTTTTCTTACCAGACGTAATCGTAGGAAGAACAGCGCCAGCAAATTCATCCCAACCTTCAACGAACGCGGTTTCGTCAATATACAGAAGCGCAAACGATTTACCACGACAAGCAGAACCAGTTGTAGCAGAAGCAATAATCTTGCTCTTATTTTCAAGGGTAACAGAACCTTTGTTCCATTCCTTAATCCCCTGTTGAATCCATAAAGGAAGGGCCTCATAGGCACTCTGGATACGATCTAGGATTTCTCTAGCTGCCGCGCCCTTGTTGGCAAGCAAAGCTACCTGTTTAGAGTCATTAAACAGGATATAGTGAAGGATGATCACGGTAGCGGTTGTGGTCTTACCAATCTGCCTAGAGCTATTAACAATCGTCTTTCTGTTATTATTAAATTTCGTGATAATATCTTTTTGGAAATCGTACAATTTGATATTGACAAAGCCTCTATCAACGTCAACGATCTTAATATACTTTTCAGCAAAATAAATAGGGTCTTGTTTGCAACGTGCGTATTCTAATACTTGTTCGTGCGTCCACTCAATTTTAATCCCCGCCTTTCTAAGAAGGGGATTTCCATTATATCCTGTATTATTCTCTAGACTCATTATCGTTATCTTTTTCGTCTTCCACTTCTTCAAATTCGCCTTCAAGCGCAATGGTATCATTGGTGATACCCATGGAATTGAGAAGTTTATTTAAATCTTCGTTTGATCCAACAAACAGATTGTTGTTAGTGGTTGTAGTGTCTGCCTTATCAGCATCCTTGTTAGACAGTTTAGCAATGTCAATACGCTTTTTCTGGATGTCGATTAAATCCTTTGGATATGATGCAGCGTTCTTCAGAAGTGAATTTAAAACCTCATAAGCATGTGGTGACTGTAGCGACTTGGCGATATCGAACATGTCTTCTAGGGCTTGTTGTGACTTGGCAATAATTTCGTACATAGCCTTTCTGGCAAATTCAAAATCATCTTCGGTCTGTATGTTATACGATTCTGGCTTGTCTGGCACGAATGGTGCTAAATCCAGTTTCTTCCTAATTTCATCTGACATTAAATGTGTTCCGTAAATTCCTCAATAAATCCATAATCATCTGTTGCCACGATAAACGCTTTATCGATGGATTCAGCAGGATTTGAGGTAGGTTTGCCGTCTGGCGTTAACCCCGGCGTGATAATGATATCCAGAACACTAGGGGTATTCCCTACCGCTTCGTACATCGTGTGGCCCGGTTTAGGGATGCGGAAATAAACCTCTACCTGTTTAATTACCTCACCAGACTTCGTAGGTCCAAAGAACCAACCTTTCATGGTGAATGTGAGTGTCCAGATATGTGTTCTTCTTTGCTCGTAAGAGCCTTCATAGGTATCGGTCCTAACCACACTGTTGAGTGTTAGAGGGACATCCCAACCGCCGCCTAGATCATTGATGTTTAGCGTGCCCATGAAATCAGGACTGAAGAACGGCAAAATCTGTTCAACGATACGCACACCATCAATAGCATTCTTCACCATGATATTTAATTCAAAGGTGAAGTTGTATGGTGTTGGGGTGTGTTGATAATTCATTTGATCTGGATCACTACCAATCGATCTAAGCTTCTTAGCGCTGATAAGCTTCCTCTCTGGATCATAGACCATATTTGTCATTTCAAAGGCCATTCTAGGCAGTTGAATAGCAATCGGGCGTTCTAGGTCTGGATTTCCTTCTGATCGTGATAAGAACTTCTCTCTAGGGCCATATTGAATGGGAACCTTCATTAGCTGATCTGGTATGTCACCATCGCCGCGCGAAAGCATCACATCACTAAAGAGTGTGCCAAAATAAATGATGTATTTTCTAATTGTGTCATGGTTCCAGATATTACCGAACATGCTTATGCCTCATTAAATGGGTTAATCTGTGACCAATCGATTATTCCCGTGCTTTCTTCCTGAAACTCTTGGTTGTCAGCGAAAGTGTCTTGGTTCTGTTCTTCGAAATCAAATTGTCCAGTAGAGATAGGATATCCTTCGTCATCCGTTAGCGGGTTATCGCCATCGGTTTCAAATGTAAATGCATTTTCATCCATGGAATATCTGTTTTCAATTTCGTCTATTTCGTATATACCAGTGTTAATCTTTTCAGAAGAATATTCAAATACCTCACAGGTAACATCCCATGTTTGAAGTGCACCTAACTGGTAGAATACTGGTGTCTGATTTGCATAGGCGATGATAAACATTCTTTTCATCATAGGAGAATAAATTAAATCGCCTTCTCTTGGGCGTTCGATCTTCTCCACAGAACCAACCTCATTATGGAAGGTTCTTCTAGCGATAGAGAATTTAACTTGATCCCTGATTTCTAGATTGAATTTAGATAGGAATGTGCCATCGCCTTCGTATTGATCATAACTTCTAATGTATAGGTCAAACTGATATGCAGAATTATATTCTGATCGTGCATCTTCGCCAAAGACATCATCCTTAGCCACAACAGTTCTAGGGCAATAATAGATAGAGTGACCAAAGATTCCTATGGATTCTATGGTTAGGTCTTCTATCAAATCTTGCTCCATAGAGCTTTGGAAGTTATTAAAAAATACGTTTGTCATATTGAATATTTATCTTTTATTTATCCATTCCATGTGATATATAGTAAATATGACTGAAATAGAACATTACGTAGTGAATTGCATCAAAAACAAAACCAAGATTGGCGGTAGGAAACTATCTGGCCATAGCGTAGACTTAGAAAAGTGCTACCAACTAGCTACAGGTGAAGTTCCGCCGCGCTGTGCCGTATGTGACGAAACTACTAAGTTTATTTCTGTAAAAAATGGATACAGAAAGTTTTGCTCTAAGACTTGTTATAGTGTACACATGGGCGAAAGAAACAAAATTACAAATTCTACCTTAAACGAAAAAAATGCAGAACGAAATGCAGAAGCGTCAAAGAAATGCGAAAGCATAGTTCTGAAATATATTTCGGAAAATCCACTCAAAACCCAAAAAGAATGTGCGAAAGATACAGGGTTTTCATTATATCAAGTTCGAAAGATCATGGGCGTATTGGGTAGCGAATACATATCTAATAGAAAGGCTGATTTATTAAGAAACAATAATGATAACAAGTTCAGCACAGTAAACGATTTTTTAATGTCTCCCCATATTGTGAATATGGTGGATAGTGGATATACATGTAAGATGTTATCAGAAATGGCTGGCTGTTCGCCTAATTATGTGGCCACTTTTATAAGAAACAATAGGGATGACATCACATGGAATAATTCTACTTCATCTCATGAAATATTGGTTCGAAGACACTTTGAACACATTCAACACACAGTAAATGATAGAAGTGTAATACCTCCATTGGAAATTGATTTGTATTTTCCAGAAAAACATGTTGGTGTAGAAATCAACGGTTTATACTGGCACTCACAGAAAGACAAAAAATATCATTTAGATAAATTAGAAAAATTTGATGGACGGTTATTACAATTTACTGACAAGGAAGTAGAGGAAAAGGAAGATATTGTTATTTCTATTATAAAGTCATCTCTCGGTATTAGTGATAGAATCTATGCCAGAAAATGTTCTGTTGTAGAATTAAATTCAAACCAATATAAAGAGTTTTGTGAAAATAATCACATTCAGGGTTCTATTAATGCATCCATTAAACTTGGATTGGAGTTTAATGGACATTTGGTAGCTGTCATGGGATTGGGGAAGTCAAGATTTAACCAAAACCATGAATATGAACTATACAGATATTGCAACTCTATTGGTAAAACAGTTGTGGGAGGTATGTCGAAATTGTTTTCATATTTTGCCAAAGAGTACACCCCGAAATCAGTTATTTCATATGCACAGAAAAGACTTTATAGCGGAAAATCTTACGAAAATATCGGGATGTCTCATACAAGAGACACCCCGCCAAATTATGTTTGGGTTCGTGGGGGTAAAGATGTCGTCACTAGATATCAGTCCCAAATGAAGAATGAAACCCAAGTAATGACCGAAAGAGGATATAGAAAATATTATGATTGTGGCCAAAAAGTATACGAGATAGTATTTTAGCCAACAATATCGATAGATGGGAGCATGTAATTCAATTGCATTGCGTCTTCCATCTTTTCGATTTCTGCTTGTGCGTCTGTTAGCATTCTATCAGCGTTAAATTTCATACCACCCGGAAGCGTCATGTCGGTAAATTTACTTAAATTCGATGCCCATTGATACTTGATCTTGGCGGTTGCATAGTTCTGTAGCCATCTATCGCCCCAAACAGCAGCGTATTCTTCAGGATCAACAACTTCGAATGCCTCAATTAAAAGATATTGGCCATTACGAACCTTCTTCCAGTTCATGTCAATGAACAGCTTATTTTTAATACGATTATATCTAATCGGTTGTCTACCAACTAATAATTCTTGAATAAGCGATAGGTGTTCCATCATCATATAATACGGAACCATGCTATGAGATGTTAGGGTGTGTAGATCGTTTAAGGCAATTTGATACTGGATATTAAACATGTCTAGTGATGATCCAGTGTGATACCCAATAGGGAACACCTGCACCGCGCCTAGAACGTTTTCTGGCATCCAGATAGCACCATCACCCGGAACCACTTTAAATTGCGCGCCGCTTCCTGTGGAAGTGTTAACCTGTACGGTAGTGGCATCTGTGTTACCGGGACCATTCTCTACTACTGTAACGCCTGTAATACCGCCAAAAGAATCCACATCCATAGATAGGACAACCTCTTGGCCACCATTAACCAAAGTGATTGTGTCTGAAGGATCATAATCTTCGCCATTAGCAATGACTTCAATCTTATTGATGTAGCCCGGTCTATCTGCATCGGAAACAATGTGCTTATAATAAATTCTTTCCACACCATCAAAGTGATAGTCTGCGAAATACTTTAGTGCTTCGTCAATTCTATCGTCTACTTGTTCTTCTGAAACGTTAATTTCGATTACAGGCTTGCCTAGTTTACGAAGGCAATATTCTGCAAATTCAGCTTTTGTTCTAGGGTTAGCCATTTGTATTATCCTTTTTATTATTTATCGAAAGAGGCTCTATCCAGCTATTATAGGCCTTCTCACAATGTCTTTCTTGGCTTGTAGTGATGTGGAATAACCTATCAATTAATGTTACCAGAACAGATGCCCATGGCTTCCCTTGCATATGATTTCTATATGAGAACGATGATATTGTTTGGCCATTTCCGGGGTGATGATCCACCATCCCTATTACGTAGAATGGAGCAAAAATGACGAATGCGGCTATAATATCAATTAGTACCAGAACTTGCCAATTAAAGTCTGTTATGCGCTGCGCGAACGGAATATTTGATCGAAGTCTAAACGCACAAAGAATAGAAAAAATCGTATAAATTAATACGAAATATCCTATCATTGCCACGGTCCATCTAGATCGATTGCCAGCAATTCTTCATATGTGGATGCATTTTTAATTTGATCTTTTAGGTTCCAACTGATACTCATGATAGTTTTACCCCAATCAGCCATTGCTAGGAGAACATTAAATCCTTCCTGATATGTGACTGTAAAGGTTTCGTTGGATGCAGTTCTAAAGGAGGCACCTAACACTGCACCATGACCGCCCATCATTGCAGCGGAATATGCCGCTTGTGATGTAAGCCAATTGGTTCTATCTTCTAGCCCTCTTGTCTGCAACACTTGGCCTTGTAATGTTCCAAACGGAACAGTGAAGCCACCAGAAAAAGCAGATGCTAGATCGGCTTCCACTTTGCTTGAGAACCCGTCTTTGTCTTTCTGAAATTCCTCTGGCGTTTTTTGCCTAGAATCCCACATCTCATAATATTTCCCGGCAGCAAATATCGCGCCGTCTGTCAAGAATGCCACTTGGTCTAGGGGCACTTCAGGCGGCGATGCTGGATTAATAAACGCAAAACCAAACTCCGAAAGATCAACGCTGGAAAGATCGGACGGAATTGAAATGTCTATTCCGCTTGCTTCGAAGAAAGAAATCAATTCGCTTCTGGTGAATATTTCTTGTGTATCTATTTTTATTAATTTCATATATTATCCATTTATTAAGAACATGGGAACACCTAAGGCATATCCTATGAAGTTAGACGCCATAGTGGTTGTTCTGGTTCCAGTAGCGCCAGCAGCCGCCATAGTTTCCACAAAAACACTGGTTCCGATATTAGTTGTAGAAGGTGAATTAGACATAAGCAATGTCATACCAGATGGTGTTGAAAGTGTAGCGGTAGAACCATCGTTTGTATGACCTACACATATAAAAATTCCGGGTTTAGTAGGGTCCATAGAAGGGAAATCCATAGCGCCATTGCCAGTTCTACCAACAAACAACCCATGCCCTGTTAGATGTGGAAGTGCGTTTCTATATGTCAAAATCGTAGCTACCATTCGTGTAGCGTTAGCGCCCGCCCCGCCGCCTTCGTTTAAAATTTGCGCAGAAAAGCTTGTTTCCCCAACACCTAATTTTCTAGTAAATATTCTTAACTGTCTTTCCGCCGTGCCAGCTACCACCCCCTGATACTGCACCCAATAAGGGTCATCGGGAGTTAATCTATCTGTGGATTCTCCATAATCTCGCATCTGCAAAATTATAATCATTAAATCACCGGGGTTTGAACCGGAAGGCACATTCACGGATATCGTTCTAGCCGAAGCAGTGACTAGAGTTGAAGAGCTATTAATAAAAGTAATCGGACCTTTTTTGCCACATGTAAGAAGTTTTGTCTGCCCAAACATTATAAGTTCTGTCCACTTACAAAGCTAAGCCAATTAGACCCGTCTACACAAATAAATGTAAACACATCGATCTTTCCGTTTACAGATGTCGGAGTAGGCGCATTGCCGTCTACCCATTTTCTAGCACCACCCGCCCACGTGATGGTGTGTGCGCCGCCATAAACAACTACCAAAGTAAATGATTTTCCTGTAGTGGTAGAAGGCAGTGTTATTGTGATGTTTCCGGTAGTTGTTACCGCGTGAAGCGTACCAGTAGTCAAATCAACTGTGTAGGATGAACTAGAGGAAGACGCTGTAGTTTCTGTATAATTGGTAACAGTCAAGTTAGTGGCAGTGCCACCAGACGCATCTAATTTGCCTGTAGGAGTGGAACCGGTATAACCAATAGGCCCCTGTGATCCAGAATAACCTATACCACCAGTAGAACCAGTATAGCCCTTGATAGATGTATTAATAATGGTTTGAACGCTTGTTGCCATCTTTTATTTATCCTTAGTTGAACATCATTAACATGCCAGACATTTTTGGGCTATATGTGACTACTAGAAGTCCCTGCCCACCCTCGCCAGTTACTCCTATCCATGAGTTAAGGGCACATGTGCCGCCTCCACCCCCTCCATAATTACCGCCTGCGCCAGAACTAGACGTACCAGTGCCAGCCGTGGTCGCAAGTCCTCCACCCCCGCCTCCGCTTCCGACTGTCACCCATTCTGTTCCAGCGCCACCATTTTCTGCGCTTGTTAAAACAGCGCCTGCACTAAAAGCACCACCAATCCCACCGGAAGACCCTCCATCCGACGCCGAAGTTCCACTGGTTGATACCGCAGCAGAATCTCCACCAGCGGCAGTTGGTTGGCCAGCACCACCCCCTCCGCTTGCTGCTTTAGCGCCGGGTGAAGCTGCGTTGGCACTTCCAGAGTTACCTCCCTTATATAGAGTAGTTCCAATGGAATTGGCCAATGTACCGCCCGAAACACCACCAAGATTGTTTCCGCCTCCGATTCCAGCTTTGCCGAAATCAGCACTTACAACCGGTGAACCACTTGGCCCAAACCACGTAGCAGTTCCAGCAAGACCAGAATAATCAGTACCGGTGCTTGAAGACTGCGATGCACCAAAATTGCCTATTGAATAGTAGTTAGTAGCCAAGGCAGTATAATTTACTATTTTAGCGTATGCCCCACCACCACCACCAGATGCAGCAGCTCTAGAGTCTTTGGTTAATCCACCAGATGCTCCACCGCCGATGCACTCAATTGAGTTGTCTTCGTCATTCCAATCAACCGGTCTTCCTACTGTCTGTGTGGAACCGGGAGAAGAAGTGAAAATATTAACCGAAGCAAATTCGTATGTGACATAATCGCCAATGTCTGGTGACCACGGAACCAGAGGAAGATTCCATAGATACCTATCATATTTCAAAGTATCTCTTGCGATTCCATCTAGAAAATCATCAAAATCATCACGGTCATAAAAGATGCCTGTCCACTTAATATGCCCATCATTCAGTCTAGCACGAATTCTAAAGAACGTGTGGTCTTTATTTCCGAATTGATCCAACTCCCTTGTTTGAGAGTTGAACCAATTCTTGTTTCTCATTAATATTTTGTCTTGCTTAATTAAAATCACGCTTCAGTTCCTACACCAATTACATCCCATCTGGAATCAGTTGAGTTCCAAACACAACCAACATAAATTGTCTTCCCTATCACGGTTGTAGTTGGCAGTGTTGTTCCAATTGCTCTGAATGCGCCAGATGAACCAGTAGTCCAAGTTATAGCTCTAGCAGTTCCGTTATCGGTGAATCTCATAAGGATTCTGTCTCCATTATTAGGGGAGCCGGTAGGCGCTGCTATAGTTACTGCACCAGTTAGACCAATGAAATTTAGTTGATCTGTTGTGCTAATATCAGGGGTTATTGTGCCTGAAGTTGCAGAGTTAGTGCTTCTTACTTGGCCCCTAGAGCCTGTATAACCAGTAGCACCCTGTGATCCAGTATAACCACGTGAACCAGAATAACCAATATTACCTTGCGCACCAGCATTAGCGGTAACTTGCCAAGTAGTACCATCGTAAATGAATTCAAATGTAGTTGCTGCAATATCTAGAAGAATATCATCTGTAATGCCTTCGATGGTTGAACCATTTCTAGCTACAGTGACGTTGTTTGTTGCAAAGTTTGCGCCATCGGAAATTTGAATAAATGTTCCTGTTGCCGGTGAAGGGGGAAGTGTGATGGTGAATGCCCCGCCAGATGTTTTAGCGATAATTCTATCCCCATCTACGGCAGTGTATGCAGATGTTTTAACTTGCCATTGATTCAGTGATCCTTTAGAGCCTGTGTAACCAGATGTTCCTTGCGAACCAGTGAAACCGATTAATCCAGTGAAACCACGAGAACCAGTATAACCGATATTACCCTGAATACCTATGGAACCAGTATAACCTATATTACCCTGTGATCCAGTAAATCCGGTTGATCCATTAGCACCAGCCGAACCAGTGAAACCACGAGAACCAACGTAACCTACACCGGCAGAACCAGTATAGCCGTTCCTACTGAATACAAATCTACCTCTATCAGCTTCTAATGGGGAACTAGGTTCATTTACGACCTGTATAGAGAACCTAGTTCCATTAGAATCCGATGAAATGATTCCAGTTACCTCAATTAAAGCGGTGAAACCGGCAGGCTGTGTTATTGATATTAGACCTTTATTGAAAGTTGCCAAGAAGCTGTTGATGTCACTAAAACTGTCCATGTCATAATTGGAAATGCACATTTCTGTGGGCATTGTAGTGGACCAATCAAGAGAATTAAATTTGAATTGTCCGGGTAGTGCCGCAGTAGAAGTATCGTCGTCTGTGATGTCTCCGTATATTCCTATACCGCTAGGTGTTCCATTTAAACCATTTAATCCGTTAGTTCCAGATTTACTAAATTCAAAATAAGCAGGCTGGCCATTAGTGAATGAACCAGTAGAAGAGTTTTGTTGATTGATACCCAATGTAATAGCATTGCTATCTTCAGATGATACCCCGAGTGTCATATAAACTAGGGAAATATTTCCTTGTCTTACTGTAAAATATGATTGATCGGATATTTGGTTTATATAAGTTGCCATTCCAGACGATTTCGAAAAGGCAATTTGTGAAGGAACGAAGATATTATCAATATCGAAATTTGTATCATTGAATCTAAATGTACCACTAGCAGCAGTTGATGTATCGGTGTTGTTTGAATAATTCCAGACTAAACCTGCATCTATACCTTTGGAACCGGTATAACCAACATTGCCTTGATCACCTTTGGAACCAGTGTAGCCACGAGAACCTATGAATCCTACAGAACCAGTGAAACCACGAGAACCAGTATAGCCGATATTACCCTGAATACCTATGGAACCAGTATAACCGATATTACCTTGTACACCTTGTGAACCAGTAAAGCCAGAGGAACCAGTGAAACCGATATTACCTTGTACACCTTGGGAACCAGTGAAACCGATAATGCCTTGCACACCCTGCGAACCAGCGTAGCCAACACCAACCGAACCAGTGAAACCAATGCTGCCTTGATCGCCCTTAGAGCCTGTATAACCTAGGTTGCCTTGATCGCCCTTAGAGCCTGTAAATCCATTAATACCAGCCGAACCAGTGAAACCAGTTGTGCCATTGGTACCAGCCGAACCAGTATAACCCAAGTTACCTTGTGATCCAGTAAAACCCGTAGACCCATGATATCCTAATGATCCACTATACCCTTGTGAACCTGTATAGCCTACCGAACCAGAGAAACCACGAGAACCAGTATATCCAATATCGCCTCTATCGCCAGTTCTAGCAAATGTAATAATAATATCAGCATTGTTTGCAAATGTACCAACACCAGATGTGTAGGCACAATCTACAGTGAACCAGCCTGTATTATCTGTGATTTCAGAAATAGCAAAGAACGCATAATTGTTAGGATTTGACTTAGATGAAAGTCTAAAATGCCCTTTAATTGCCGATGTGGAGCTATCAATGCTTGCTAGGAAGTTGCTAATGTCATTTGATGCATCATCGGAATCATCAATATACATCGCAGTTGCAGAAGCAAGAGTTGCGTTATTTAGTCTTAGAAGACCAGCACCCGGCTTAGCCGAAGTTGTGGTTGTGCTGAATGTGTAATCAAATGTTGCGCCACCAAAGCTACCTTGTTCGCCCTTAGAACCAGTGAAACCTATAACACCCTGTGAACCAGTGAAACCAATTACGCCTTGTGATCCAGTATAGCCTAGGTCACCCTTAGAGCCTACGAAACCGGTTGTGCCTTGTGAACCAGTAAAACCTTGTGAACCAGTAAATCCAGCGCCAGTTGAACCAGTGAAACCAGTTGTCCCCTGTATACCCTGTGAACCAGTAAAACCCTGTGATCCAGTATCACCCTTAGAACCCGTGTAACCAAACGAACCAGAGAAACCAGTAGCGCCCTGTGAACCCGTAAATCCAATATTACCTTGGTCACCCTTAGCGCCTTGTGACCCCGTGTAACCAATTAAACCTTGGATGCCTTGATCACCCTTAGAACCTACAAACCCTGTTACACCTTGATCACCCCTAGAACCTGTGTATCCTAACGAACCTGTGTATCCTAAGTCACCCCTAGAGCCTACGAAACCAGTATCGCCTTGTGGGCCTTGTGAACCAGAGAAACCAATAGAACCCGTGTAACCTAAGTCACCTTGATCGCCCTTATCACCTTTGGAACCAGAGAAACCAATAATACCTTGGATACCTTGAACACCCTGTGATCCGGTATAACCAATATTACCTTGATCGCCCTTAGAACCAGTGTAACCAGTATCACCCAATCCCCGTGAGCCTGTATAACCAGATGGACCTTGTACGCCCTGCGAACCAGTGAAACCAATATTACCTTGGATACCTTGTGAACCAGAATAACCAATTGGACCTTGGATACCTTGTGAACCAGAATAACCAATTGGACCTTGGATACCTTGTGAACCAGTGTATCCAATATTACCAATAGAACCAGTGTAACCTAAATTACCTTGAACACCCTGTGATCCGGTATAACCAATATTACCTTGATCGCCCTTAGAACCTGTATAGCCTAGATTACCTTGTGAACCAGAATAGCCAATTGGGCCTTGTGAGCCTGTGAAACCTCTAGAGCCTGTGTAGCCAATAGAACCTGTGAAACCAATTGGGCCTAACGAACCAGTGTAACCAGTAGGACCAATAATAGGACCAACGTCATTCCACGCGGTGCCGCTCCACACAAACAAGTTACCGTCAATAATATAACCATCACCAACAGAACCAGTGTATGAATCTGGATAACCCGGCAAATCAATCGGATCATTAACAGTACCAATAATTCTTACAGAAGTGCCATCAGTTCCCTTAGAACCAGTGAAGCCAATATCACCCTTAGAACCTGTGTAGCCTCTAGAACCCGCGAAACCAGTAGTACCTTGGATGCCCTGTGATCCAGTAAAACCAGAACCACCTTGTGACCCGGTAAACCCAATATTACCTTGAATACCAATAGAACCAGTATAGCCAATATTACCAATAGAAC
>CAZIWB010000010.1:0-128892 GCA_964542655.1 uncultured Cellvibrionaceae bacterium | reverse complement strand
CAGTGAAGCCAATTGGGCCTTGGATACCGATAGAACCAGTATAGCCAATATTACCAATAGAACCAGTGAAGCCAATTGGGCCTTGGATACCGATAGAACCAGTATAGCCAATATTACCCTGAATACCAACGGAACCAGTATAACCTAAGTTACCTTGATCGCCCTTAGAACCGGTATATCCAGTTCCACCTTGTGGACCAACGGAACCAGTATATCCAAGCGCACCAACGGAACCTGTAAATCCCTGTGAACCCGTGAAACCTTGGGAGCCTGTGTAGCCTCTTGAACCAACGAAACCAACGAGATTGGACCAATAAGAAGAAGAACCATTTGAAGTTAGAACCTGAAATTCAAGGCCAACGGAACCATTTGCAGAAATGCCATTTACCGTAATAGTATTCGCTACATTTAAATTTTCTAAGTTAGAACCAACTTCAAATATCTCATTGCCATCATTGCCAAATACCTTATGATCTGGTAAATTGATGGCGATTTGACCCGGCAATATATAGTCTGGTGAAGATGTATTTGCAGATGGTTTCTTACCAGATGTGTTAGTTCTTCTGTGAATTATCTTTTTTGACATTTATATTCCCGTTTTTGTTATACAATTACTATTTATCGATCCGTTATTGACATCGGATACAAAAGGATGTATATTACCTAAATGAAACTAGCATTTATTGACGTTCTAGGGTTGCCATTTGATGGCGATACCCTATCTAAAAAGGGCCTAGGAGGCTCTGAATCCGCCATGATTTTAATGGCAAAAGAATTATCAAAAATAGGATTTGACGTAACAGTCTTTAACGATTGCGAATCCGACGATTGCGCACCCGGTATTTATGATGGGGTGACATATATTCCTGTCAGAACAATAAATTCAGTAGAACATAATTTCGATACTGTGATTGTGTCTAGGACAGTTGCGCCTTTCGTTGATCACAACATGTCCTACAATTTTAAATCATCCAGCGGCCATTATCCACTATTCGAAAACATCATTAAGTCTACGCCCTACAAAGTTCTGTGGTTACATGATACATTCATTGATGGCGACGATTTAATTGAAGACCTTTTACTTAAAGGTTCTATCGATGAGGTATTCACACTTACCGATTGGCACACTGCCTATATTACCAATTGTGATCACGGCAGACGTAGAAACTTTGACATTATTAAAAAACATATTTTCCAGACGAGAAACGGAATCGTTCGCTATAAGGATTTTGTTGATGTCAAGAAAAAAGACAGAAACCTTTTTGTTTATAACGCTTCTGTAACCAAGGGGATGATCCCGCTTGTCAATAAAGTTTGGCCAGAGGTTAAGGCTAGGATTCCAGATGCCAAGCTAAAAATCATCGGCGGATTCTATCGTTTCAAGGATAACAAGCCAGACGAACAAGAATTTAAATGGCACGATCTGGTGGCCAATAACCCTGATATCGAATTCACAGGAATTATTTCCCAAAAGGAAATTTCAGACATCTTGGCTGAAGCATCCTTTATGATCTACCCATGTGCATTCCCCGAAACGTTTGGTATCTCCACACTTGAAGCACTGGCACATAATGTGCCCCTGATCACGTGTGACTTTGGCGCACTTGAAGAAACAGCAATCGACAAAGCTTGTTATAAAATTTCATATCCAGTTGAAAAAAATTGGTCGCTGCCTTGGCTGGACGAAGATCAACAGGTTCAATATTTCGTTGATGAAACAGTGAATGCCTATAACAACACATACCTTCACCAACAAAAAATGTACGCATGTAATGATGTTCTGGACGTATGCACATGGGATGCTGTTGCCCTACAATGGAAACAGCATATCACCACAATGTTAGGTGAATATCTACCAGTTGACGAATACCGAAAGGTTTCCAAGATCAACCAGAAAGTGCGCGAAGTCTTTGGTAGGCGTTTCTCTAACAAAGAAGAGAACATTTATTACAAAGAAAACGAAAAAAGAATTGTTGTAGTCACCACCTGTTACAATGCACAAGAATGGATTGGTCGCTGTATCGATTCTATCTGTACGCAAGATTATAACAATTATATGTTATATGTGGTGAATGATGCATCTACGGATAACACACAGAAAGAGATAGAAAGGGCGAAATGCAAATATCCAGACCATATCTATACAATAGAGAATACAGATAATGTTGGCGCTATTAAAAATCAGGTGGATTTAATAAACACATATACCAATCCAGATGACATTGTTGTAATCATTGATGGTGACGATTTCCTTGTGAATGATCCCAATATTTTTAATAAGATTAATTCATGGCACAACGAAGGATATGACTTTACCTATGGCTCTTGTTGGTCTATGGTAGATGGTATACCCCTTATCTCACAACCATATCCACCAGAGGTAATTGAGAATAAATCTTTCAGAGATTATAAATTCTCATGGGGTATGCCATACACACATCTACGCACGTTTAGGGCATCCCTTGCCCATGATATCCCTGTTGAAGATTTCATGGATGAAAACGGAAACTGGTATAGGGCAGGGGGCGACAATGCATTATTCTACGGAACTATCGAAAGAGCTAATAAAATTAAATGTGTTTCTGATATCTTGTATTTGTATAATGACGTTAATCCCTTAAATGACTATAAAGTCAATGGGGAAGAGCAAACCAGAAACGCAGAAAAAATCACAAGTAAGAAAGAACCAATGACAAAAAAGAAAATCCTTATTGCAATCCCCACCGCAAGGTACATTGAACCAGATACATTTAAATCGATTTATGATTTAATTATTCCTGAAGGATGTGAAGCCGATTTCCAGTATTTCTATGGATATCGGGTTGACCAAGTGCGCAACCTAATTGCTGATTGGACAGTGAAGCACTACGATTATCTCTTTGCTGTGGATCATGATATCACATTCCCGGCTAATACTCTAGTGAAGCTTCTAAGCCATGGCCAGCCTATTGTTACGGGTATGTATAGGCAGAGACTACCAGAGCAATCCCTAGAGATTTTCCGTCACGATGGCACAAGAATGCCATTAGAAGAAGTTAATCAACAATCCAATTATGGCATCGATTTGGTATCTATTGGTGGTTGTGGATTCGGTTGTGTTCTGGTAGACAAGCAAGTTTTTGTTGACGTTGGATATCCACAGTTTGAATATCACGTTGCACTTGATCATGCACATACTATTTCTGAAGATTCTGATTTCTGCCGTAAAGCCAGAGAGAAGAATTATCCAATTTATCTGGACTCTTCTATCATGTGTGGGCATATTGGTTCCAGCACATTTAATATTGAACCGGTAGTACCCCAAAAATCTCGCCTAGAGGAATTGCGAGATACTGATCTGCTACCACAAACACACACAGACTTTCTAGAGAGATTGGCAAGGGACTGTGGATTAGATTTTAAAACAATCTATGATATCGGTGCATGTGTTCTGCACTGGACTAACAAAGCCAAGCTATTTTGGCCTAGGGCGCAATATGTGGCATTTGAAGGAATGGAAGACGTTCTACCCATGTATAAGGAAGAACACGCTAAGAATGGCTTGATTGGTCTTTCTGGATGTATTCTTTCAGACGAAGACGGGCGAGAAGTGAATTGGTATGAAAATACCACACATCCGGGCGGAAATTCTTATTACAAAGAGAACACAGAATTTAGTGAAAAGGCAAATGAATTATTCCCGGTTGGAAAGCCAAGAGAGACAGTTACGCTTGACACACTGGTTGACAGGTTCAATCTACCTGTACCAGAGCTAATCAAGATCGATGTACAGGGGGCAGAGCTTGACGTTCTTAGGGGCGCAACAAAAACCTTAAAATCTTGTAATTATATTATTCTTGAAGCACAAAAAGTTGACTACAATATAGGAGGAAGCAAGCTTACTGATATCGCAGACTACCTATACCTAATCGGTTTCGATCTGGTAGTAGAGGACTTCTCTAAAAATGCTTTTGATGGGGATTGTTTCTTTGCTAAAAGAGAAATTTCGGAGTTAATTAAAACTCGCCTTCATCAATGATTTCACTGTAATATAATTGCGTACCGTTTGCTTGTAGGATACCATCGCCTATTGATAAAATTGATAGAGTGTTTCCCTGTCCTACAAGCAAATCACCCGTGTTGTAGGAAGTAAACCCAGTACCACCAGAAATAGTATCTAACGCTTCATTAAGAGAAAGCGTGTTTAATTCTAGGTCATCCTTTACGAAGATACCAGAGCTATTAGCAATAATAGATGATCCAGCCTTAACAGCAATAGCATTATTAGATACGACAATACCATTACCTTCACCGATATCAATTTGTACACTGGCACCAATACCACCCCCAGTTAAACCAGCACCAGCTACTAGCTCTTTAATTGTCCCCGGAACTGTAAAGTCTGTGGTGATATTAAATGTTTTTGTGTCTGCATCATAAACAATGATTGCGCCATCGCCTAGATCGACTTCATTGACATCTGCCAAATCGGCAAGATTCTTAATCTCGTAGGTTGTGCCTCTAATAGATACAGGGGTTTGTGACTGAACGGTAACACCATCAGTTTTTACCTTGATTTTATAATCAGAAGAATCTTTGATTTTGGCTTTGATTATGTCGTTGGCCATCTCGTTACCTGTGGGTTGATCGTTACAAGCCCTTCTACAACTCTTGATTGCTTTTCGTCATCATTATGAACAAGCTTACAGTCGTAAACATATCTACCCGGCTCCATTGTGTTAGACACATTGGCGGGCAGATGCAAATTGACGTTCCCATGTTCATCTAGGGTTACAACAAAAGAATAAAACTTCATAGAACTGAAATGCTTTCTGATTTGTGCATATCCAGTGAAATTTGATAGATCAACTGGATTATCGTAATCATCTGTTACCGTAACAGTTGTTGTGGCATCTGTCCCTTGATCAATAATAAGATTTGCTTTAATTGCCATTTATTTAACTCCAATCAAGCATATGATAGTGATATGACTTCGTTGTTAGCGTTCGCCAAAGATTCTGCATTGTTACTCCAAATCCATCTTGTTTCTCCGCTTGCCTGCGAGTGAGTGGCGGCTGTTCGTAATAATACAAAAGATGTACCATTAGCTCGTTTAACTGTAATACTAGTCCATCCAGAATTTGAATATGTTCCTGATAAATTTAATTGGGCAGAAGGCGTGACGCCGGTATTATACGTATAGAACCACGACACGAACATAGTAATAGTGGCGCTTAGTGGGGTAAATGTGGTGCTAGACATGCTACCCTGTGGTGCCAATCCGCTTGGAATTTTATATCCATAATAACTATAAAAGTTAGGAGTACCAGAATTCCAAAAACCGGCTGTCAATGAAGGTCCAGAGCTTTTTCCTCTGAAATCAGAAAAGCTTATCGTTCCGCTGGACGGAATACCAGATGCCTTACCATAATATTCGTTTATGGAGTGCGGCGCGGTACCACCAAATTCGTTTGCTATATCTAAAAGTGATACTGCACCACTACTTGGAATCGCCATCTATTCTCCCCTCTAGTTCTTTTATTGCTTGAATTAGTAATGGAATGATTCTGTCGTATTTAACCGCAAGATATCCATCCGGCCTTTCTGCCACTACTTCAGGCAGAATTCCTTGTATTTCTTGTGCAATAACACCAACATCTTGTTTACGCACAAAGTAGCCATCCTCACCACCTTCAAGCGCAATGTATTCATCTGTCCAATCAAAATTAACACCCGTAATTTGTCTGATCTTTTCAAGTGCACCAGTAATTGGTTTGATATTTTCTTTTAGATTTTTATCAGATGATTGATATGCAGTAATGTTACCTGTAGCACGAATAGTACCAGATGTACCAGCAGAAATACCAACACCCAAAGCGGTAAACTGTGGGGAACCAGAGGCACCAGAGCCAGTATAACCAATGTTTCCTTGGTCACCCTTAGAACCAGTGAAGCCAATAGAGCCTGTGTAGCCTAGATTGCCTTGATCGCCTTTAGAACCAGTATAACCAATACCACCTTGTGTACCAGCGGACCCGGTGTAGCCAATTATAGTAGAGGCAGAACCAGTGAAGCCAATAGAACCAGTGTAACCAGAATCGCCTTGTGATCCCACATAACCTCTAGAACCAGTATAACCAGCACCAGTTGAACCAGTGAAACCATTTGTACCAGCGGACCCGGTGTAGCCTATATCACCTTGTGAACCAACATAACCTCTAGAACCAGTAAAGCCAGCACCAGTTGAACCAGTGTAACCGATTGGGCCTAAGGAACCGGTATAACCCGGCGCAGTAGAGGCAGAACCAGTAAAGCCAGTTGGACCTAAGGAACCAGTAAAGCCATTAGCACCCCTAGAGCCAGTAAAGCCAATAGCGCCATACTCACCTGCCGAACCGGTGTAACCAATAGAACCAGTGTAGCCTAAGTTACCACGTGAACCAGTGTAGCCAACCGCGCCATACATATTACCATGTAAAGTAATATCACCAAATACCTCTAGGCTTCCTTTAAGAGTAGCATCATCTGCTAGATTAACCGGGCCAAAGATTTCAGCACCACCTTTAATGGTTGCCCCATTATCAATTTTAAAAGTTTGTGCTGCCATTGTTATCCCTTAATTAAATTAGCAACTACCTTAACGGCAGTATTTGAAATTGTTTGATTTAAATAGACTTCCACGTTAGCGTTGTTCACATTGGCAGTATAATTACCCAATGGATTTTGCTCGTTGTTAGCGCCCGGTGGAGATGCCACAGAACCATAAACGGTAATCTGTACATCTGTGGTATTATGTGTAAGTAAGATTTCAGAAATCTGTGTATTAGCACCAACATTAGCTTTTACTAGAAGCTTACCGGCACTATATGTTGCCTTATCAAACGAATAAATCATTTTGGCAGCAGAGTTAGAGCCAAGGTTTGTATTCGATGATACGATAGTGTTGTATGTATTACCTAATGCAGATGTATTTCCATTTATAGAAAATGTATTTGATACCGTCAAATCTCTAACAACAGCAGAAGCATTTACTGTAAATGTGTTTGAAGATGTAATACCACTTCCACGATATACTGTAGTATCAGTACCATAAACAATAGTGATCGCGTTACCGCTATAGGTAATGGCGTTATTTGATGGCGAGAATAGATATACAGACGAGTTGGCCGCGAAAACCGCATTGGTAGTGATGTTTAAATTAGATGCTAGGTTAGCGCTGCCACCACCAAGGCTATTTGTGTAAACAGTATTTGTGGTGAAGCTTCCGAAAACCCTAGCATGTACAGGATTAACAGATGATCCAGTATCGGCACCAGACGTATTAGCAGTAATGGCTTCTGTAGAGATAATATAGCTAATCTGGTTAACCTTATTGATTAGATTAAACCACTTATCTGATAAAATATCTAGGTTAGATATAGGTTTAGTCATTAATCACCTTTAGTAGTAACCCCTTTAATTTTTCTATTTCTTGTTCTAGTGTTTGGATACGCTGAAGAGACTTCTTTTCATTCTCTGCATCGGTTCTTTTTTTCACTATTTCGTAATATTTAGCCATATCCAAATTGATCAAAGCGCCGTTATCACTTCTAATATAGCTATTGTCTTGACTCATACAGATGCCCCTATTACCTGTAGCTGTTCCACTCTTGGGATAATCCAAGACTTTTCAGCTAGAAGAACAACCTTAATCTGAAGTGTGTTGTAATAATCAAATTCAACACCAGCTTCGTTTACGTAGCGAGAGATGCCGTAGTTACCTGCATTGTTCCATGCTGTTTTTTTGTACTTAAGCTTCTCTACTCTAACCTCACCAACAATATTTGCGTTTGATACTGGACGTGTAAGAGTGATAGTTGCACCAGAAACAGCCTTTACAACAAACACCTCATTATTCTTTTCGAATAGTGGAGACGTAAGTTTGATAAGATCACCCGCCTCAATCTGTGTTTGTTGATCTACAGTTGTGGAAATCGTATCACTGGCATTGACGCTGAAGAACGCACCAGAAAGCTTTTTGTCTACCTCTGGAAATGGAGGTAGCCCAAAGGAGTATTCTACTAGATTCTTACTGTCTTCGCCGCTGTATTTGTCGCTATTCGAACGCATAACAAGCGGCGTCCAGCCCTTATCGTCAAATGCTTCTCTATCGGCTGAATTATGAATCTTGGCGTATACCTTGATTTCTGTTCCCGCTGGTCTAAATGCAGTCACGTAAGCTAGAACGTCTTCAGCGAATTTATCTTCGTTGAAAGAAATCTTTTCAGAAATATATTTCGATCTACCAATGCCGTTCTTATCAACTTCAGTATCATAATCGGTAATACCATTTCTTGTTGCAAGTGTGGTATTGTTGATATCATTTTGTTCCATTTCGAAATTAAGAACGCTCGTATCGATGAACGGAACAAGGTATGTGTTAGCACCACCAGAAATGATATTAAATGTCACGTTAGCATATGCGGATTTCTTGCTTGTGCTGTACAGACCACTTTCCAGAACTTCAAGCGAACGGGAAAGAACAAAGCCCTCATATGGGAGTTGAACCTTAGTGTTTGCCGAAAGATCATTAAGCGGTTGAATTGTATTATCGTTACCAGTTAGCGCATATTTAACTCTGATATTTGATGTAGCAGGTGTACCAATAGCAAAATTGGTATTAAATGCGTCAAGCGGATATCTATTAACACTGGCAATTCTCGTTGATGCCTTAGATAGATGGCCAATGATCACATCGTTAGCAGAGAATTTAAATGTGTTATTAGCAGCATTCGAATCATCCAGAATCAATACATTTTCAAGTGCGTTCTGGTAATACACTGTGCCGATAGGTGGAATTTTGTATGTTAGGTTTAATCCCTGTAACGGGGCACCATATTCAATTGTCATTGCAGTTGTGTTAGCAACAGACGTAATCTTGAATACCTTAGTTTCGCTACCATAATTCGCCACCAGATACATTCCTAGGTGGTTATTAGTGAAATTGGTACCTGTACCAATGACAAGATCGCTTCCTTGCTCTAGGGTGATTGTGCCCGGTTCGTCTGCCTTATTGACATACACCCATTCACCACCAGTGAAAGAGCCTGTTCTTTCAGTTACAGAAAGAAACTCATATGGCTTATTAACTAGGTTGAAAGATGCTGTTACCTGTGTTCCCGCTGGTGGTGCAGTGTTAGAGGATGAGTTACCACCATCAGTACCATTGTTACCGCCGCTGCCATCGTTACCGGAACCAGACGTATCGCCATCAGAACCAGAATTATATTTCGCAATATAAACAGAAAACTTCAATGAACGCCCATGGAATGGCTTGCAGAATCTATCAGTGTGCCAACCGAACAACCTACCTCTAAATGCCGATTTAGGGCCATTAGAAGCGACGTTAGACACAACACCATTCTTGATTAGGTATTCACCCTTTCTATTCTCTTCTAGCTTGTAGTGGCCATGGAATAGGCTTTGGATGAATACACCAAGATCATCTGTTTCATCATATAGGCCATCTGTATCAACCAGAATACCATAATCCTTATCAGTATCAATCAAAAGCGGTTCATCAAATGCCACGTTGGTAGCAACACCACCAGTGTTAACCAGACCATAAGGAACGTTTTTAATTGACTTCGTGATAACAGAATTAATATCTGGAATATCATCTTTGATTTCACAAATAGCGACACGAACACCCGGATCAACCACACCTAGGACTGTTTTAAATCCCCTGTGTGGTTTTCTCCTGAAATATAGATCAACAGATGTCAACATGACCTTTGCTGCACCAGCAACCGCGTCCTTACCTACAGAAAAGGTTTGGATTCTGTCAAAAGCACCAAAAGATGAATATTTAAATTTGATTAGCATATCTTTCCTTTTAGTGTATTTATTAGTAAGTAATGATGCGGTTGATGTTAATAGTGCCTGTTGCTTCGGAACCAGCCGAATACATTTTGAATGTAATATCGCCATACTGCCAAGATGTATCTCTTAGGTGTCCTTCAATCGACAATTTAGAAATTGTGTTTGAAGGCAGAGCAAAGTAGAAGTAGAACTTAGCATTACCGCTAGCATCTGTCTTAATACCACCAACAACATCTGGACCCGAACCAGTAATGATTTCAACCTTATACTTATCTGGATCAGATGAAGGGAAATAGAATTGGTGATATGTATTTGGCTTCAGACCTGTTGCAGTAATAAGAAGTTTCTGGCTTCCTACAGTATAGATAAGATCACTTGTGTAAATCTTAGCACCGCTGGACTTCTTAAGAGTGTAAGAAGTCTTACCATAAACCTTAAGTTCTGCTTGGGTTGTTAGTGTGCCCTTGTAATTATACGACGCAACAACTGGTGCTGGTGTAGTGGTTACTGGTGCAGACTTAACAATCTGTTCACCCGGATAGTGAAGAACAGACCAAATCTTACCCATAGTGGAGTTCTTACCGCTTGTTCCGCTGTTCTTATAATAAACTCTTACGCGGTAGTATCTACCTGCACTTGGATCATGGTTAAAATTGATCTTGTATGCACCGTTCATCCAACCACCAGCCGGGAGGTTACCATCTGGACCTGTCTTGGCTGTTAAATTCATAGATGCTCTATTTGTGTAAAGCTTATTGTCAATCAACCATTTAATATCAGATTCGGTGATAGCTTCGCCCGCTGGACCTGTTTTAATTGTTTTCCATGGGCCTGATTCTGTGTTACCCTGTGAAATTTCAATCGCAGTAACACCTTCCTTAGTGATAGAAGAATCAAACACGTTATATAGAGTGGCAATAGATGATTGCTCGCTGAATCTATAGAAGAAATCATCGTAAACATATGGTGTTGATGCTCTACCACTACGGTTCTTACGGTTATGAATTGAGATGTTCATAACTTGCTGAACAACTTCAGTTTCTCCACCAGTATTTGCCACAGGCGCAGTGCTGTCTTCCTGTTCCACTACAGGTTCTTCCACATAAGGAATTGTGATAATACCAGAGCCTTCTAGCGGTTCAAATTCAATGATTAGGTTCTTCTGCTTAGGCATTAGGAAACCATCTTTAATTGTCGCGTAGAATTCAGGGTGATTAATATCAGAGAACGAATATTGATCGAACGGATCAACAAAGAAGCCGAATTTAAATCTATCTGAAGTCGGATCAAGCGCGCTAGGAATGTAACGCATCTTAGCGATTGTTTCAGCCAGAGTGAACGACACATAATATTCTAGATCAGAAATTCTCTTATCAAGAGACGCGATATCACGCATTGTGTAGCGCATAATCTGCCTATTGGTAATGTCGTTATCTTCAACTGGTGAGATAGAGTATGTGCTAATTCTCTTACCATATTGTTCGCTAGCAACGCCTGTATCCAGAATTTCAATCGTTCTAGGAGATAGGACCATTGGGTATGAAGGATATGCAGGAACCTTAAGGATTTGTAGCGTAATGCTATCGTAAGGCTCTACAGGTGCTTCTTCAGTACCAGCGGTACCCGATACAATGGTAAACGTCTGTGTAGGGTCTAGAACAAGCCTATCAGTTCTACCAACATAATAGGAAACGTTAGCAGTTAAGTTTGTGTCAGGTACAGGGAACTTTTGATCGTATGCACCAAATCTTGTTGCATCTGAAGGTTCGCCCGGATTGATAATTGTATTCGCAAAATAGTCACCAGTATGCGCAATTGTGTTAGCTGAAACTGGTCTAAAGTCGAATTGATCCCTAATATCATAGTAGTAACCATTTAGGCCATACATTTCTGGAATTTCTGCCGTGTTGATGTATGTGTTAGATAGTTCTGCTAGTGTTAGGCTGTCATCAATAGAATATGACTTAACTGTTCTTACGCCCGCTGTAGTTGTATCGAATGCGTCATATTCAATCAATAGAACGTCATTAGCGTTTAACTGATCAACTCTAGGAGTTAGATATAGATATGAAATATCGTAATAATCTTCTCTCTGGTTGGTATCAATATAGAAATCAGATGTCACGTTGTACACGCCACCATAGTTAGGACCAAAGAATAATGTTGGGCCTGTGAAGGTGTGTACCTGTGAATAGGAATCTGGTGCAACAGAAATTGGCGAACCACCATTAGTTGCAGATACCTTGAAGCCGCTTGTATTAGAGCTAACAACATAATATTCAGTGTTAGCAGTTAGACCACTAATAGCGTTTGTATTTGCCACATATTTAACTTTATCACCATTACCATATGGGTTGTTCGCAATGGAAATGAATCCACCAGCAATGCTTGTGTTAGAATTAAATGTTACGCTTGTGTTAGAAAGTCCGTTTACTTTCTTGTAGACCTTTCTAAGTCTGAAGGCATCAGAAACGCCTAGCGCCCATGGGCCAGCAATACCACCAGCGTTGTTTGCAACAGCGATTCTTGTAAATACATTTCTTTTAATTGATTTTGCAGATGGTGTAACATTATTAGCTGTTACGTTATATGCAACTGCGAACGTACCAGACATTGCCGCACCAGACGTACCGTTAGCAACGCCAGTATTCAGATTAATTGTAATCTGGCCATTGGATTGCATAGTGATCGTTCTATCATCTCTGGATGTTACAGAAACAGCAGTACCATAAGGGAAATGGATGTAAGCAGAACCAGTGTTAGAATAAGCCGCATTGGATGTAAGCGTTAATTGTGTGTTGTTCGCAATGCTTGCAATCTGTCTCACTTCACCATTAGCAATGTTGATGAAATCACCGGCTCGGAAGTATGAAACAAAGTTTGTGCCAGAACCAGTTATAACATTAGAGCCAGTGTTAGACGTAACGTTACCAGTTGCAGCAGTGTTTGATCTGTAGTTACCTAGAGAAGTAATCACGAAATCACGTTCTGCAATCGTACCAAGCTGGCCTGTCCCATAAGGGAAATATTCACTGCCACCCGGTGGCGCAATTGTGATATAACCAGATGTATTTGAGGTTAGGTTTTCGTTCTGTGTTCTGTATGTGTAGGATACGCTATCAGCATTCTTAACAGCAGTTGCAGATTTAAATAAAAGTGCTGTTTCAGACACGTCTTTAAGATTTGCTCTACCTGCTTCAAGCACGATATCAGCAATACCCTTGTTTGTGCCATCATAGAACACGCTCTTAATGTCCGCAAAGTTCTTACCAGATGACATAGAAATATCGAATAGGTACATTCTATAGACAGCAGAGGCAGCGCCCGGTTCACCAGAATCTAGAAGAAGTGATCTAATTCTAGCGGTACCAATCTTATTACCTGTTGTAGAGATAGACGAGAAGTTAGAAGCTGTAACAAATCCTCTTGCAGTGTCATAGAATTCTACAACGTCACCATAATTAAATTTGAAAATACCAGCAAGTTCGTTGACATTGATGTAGTTACCATAGCCAACTCTGATTGTTGCATCTTCGTTATTAATTACAGTTGTGCCCTTAGGAACAGCAACACTATAATTTGTGTCTGTTTCGATCTTAAAACCGTTGATGTAAGCTTGGCCCGGATCAACCACAACATCAAACACATCCTTAGTTGACGTGAATGTCTGGTTGTCTCTTGTCGTTACATTAAATTCGTCTAGAACATAGTTGCCAGATTCTTCGAAACGCTGTTTAGCGATTTCATCACCAATGACATTGTACATGGTCTTCTTAACATTCTTGTAAGGTAGACCATCAGCAAATTCTAGGATAGGTAGGAATTCAGAGTTCGCGCCAGCTTCATCGCGCGCCAGAACGATTAGTGAAGGGGTTAGCTTAAGTCTGTCTGCACCCGGCGCAGTGTAGTTAGGCGCACCAGTAGCGTTATCAAGCAGTGAGGGGTCTTGATTGCTGTTAATAATTTCTTCAGCAGTGTAGAAGCCCACGGACTTATTAAATCCTGTGTTAGCATACTTGTTGATAATAAGTGTGTGCGGGTTGACACGTGCGAAATATCCCTTCTGATAGATAACACCTTCAGAGATAGATGCAGCATATCCAGAACCAATTGGATTATGGCTTGTGTTGGCAACCGATACGTTGGTTAGGAAGTTCTGTGCGTCAATGCTTAGCTGGTTAATATCATTATTTGCAACAGCAGAGCCTACAGACGTTACCGCAACAGATGTGTGTGGTGGCACATAGTAACCAGAACCAGAATTAATTACGTTTATGTTGACGATCTTACCAAGGTTATCTGTGGTTAATGATGCCTGTGCACCAGAACCAATAATACCATTGATAGAAGCGGTTTCGCTGGTATTCAAGTTGACAATTGTTTCACCGCTAGAGAACTTCCATAGGAGAGTGTTAGCGCTGATAAGATCAGCAGCCTTAGGCTTGATCTTCAGAACCATGTAGTCCGTGTTAGCAGTTGTGTTGGCTTCAATAATAATAGCGTTAGCAACACCATTATTGATAACGTCATTTACATTGAATTTACCCGGCGCGAAAGCAGAACCACCAGATGAGTTAGCAAGAGTAATAGCAGAGGTAACAACAACAACGTCATTGTTAGAGAAGTTTGACGAACCATTATTAACCTTGTATTTAAAAATCTTGTCGTTGATATCATAAATGGTTAGAACTTCTTCGGACGAAAATGTGAATGTGTTTCCATCGTTACCAGAGTTGATATATTTAACAAAAAGAGTATTTAAATCAGGGCTAGTTGCTTCGTACCCGGCAGCAGTCTTTGAAACATACCCTACCAGACCATTGCTATTCTTTACGTGTAAGCCTTCGTATGATGAAACGTTAACTGGTGTGCCGTCTGTTTCAACGTCAAGCACCTTTACATACGGAAATTCCGAATGGAGAGATACGTTACATCCATCAATAATTGTGCCTTGCTGGAAAATATTGTCACCAAATCTTTCGATCTGTGTCTGTAGCATAGTTTGAAGCTGGATAAGTTCACGTGTTTGAACTGCACCAGAATCAGCCTTAAACAGAATTTTAACGTAATCCTTCTTAGGATCGTAATCATCAAAATAAGGACTTACATTAAGATCGATGGTATTGGCCATTTAAAATTTAACTCCATTAAAAGCTTAGCACTATTTTTATATTTTCAGACTTGTTAGACGATCTTGTGATTGGTCCGATATTTTCGTAGTAAACGATTTTACCAGAATCCATTACAAGTTCACCATTGTATTTATTCGACAAGTTAGAGAGGATGGCACCAGATGATTCGCCTCTAACTGGCTTATCGTTGGATGCATCAAGGTAGAATTCGCCTTGTTTATTACTAATGTACAGGATATCATCATTCGAACCTGAATTAATTTCTACGTGATGTAGATACCCTGTACCTCTCCCATACTTCACCAGTAATTCTTGCTCAATTTTCTCATCTTCAACAAATAGAGAAGAACTAGGCGAGAAATCACCAACTAAGGAATACAACTGATTTGCTTGTTTGAAACCAAATGCGTTCCTGTTATTTATCGTGATTGCATTAAAAGATGTATTAGATTGTGCGATAATTGCAGACGCACCAGAATCTTTACCAATAATCTTCGCACCTTCCACGAACCTACCATCAACATCTTTAATGACTATTTGTGATTGGTTTACAGACACAACCTTGCCTACAGATTCAACAGAAATAAGTGACACAGTTGCGCTTTCAAATCCTACCGTAGTGTTAGATGAAATAGTGAATTGATATGGACTAATAACACTTTTAACGGTAGTAATATGTCTAGCAGATGGTCCCTCAATAGAAACAATATCACCCACAGAAAGAGCGTAATTATATTCTGTTTCTTCAGGGTTAGCCATTGTAATGAGAAGGTGCCCACCAGAACCGCCAGCGGAAGGATTGATCGTTGCTGTAGGTGGAATGTCGTATCCAGCGCCTTGATCTGTGATAGTTACAGAAGTGATATGTCCAGACTCATTATTAGCAAATGTGCCCGCCGCGCCAGCACCGGTTGTTCCTGTATTATTGAACACCAACATATTATTTGACGTAGAATCATACCCAGAACCAGCGTTAATAATCGCTACTGTATTTGAAATCTTGCCGATATCTTTTTTTGAAATGATATCAGAATTGTTGTTAGCCGATGCCGTACCAAACAATTTAATAGATTTTGCCTGATATAATTCTTCGCCAACAGAAAATGCTCCAAAGGTTTCAGCAGTGTCAATATTTAATGTCACGTTAGAATATTTTGGGTCTTTAATCAGGCCAACTTGTCTATACTCATTTAGATTTGAGAACAGACCATTTTCATCGCCTTCGAATTTAATAGAGACACATGCATACGAAGCGCCCAATTCCTCCCATGGGTTACCGCCATGGCCGTATGAAGGAGATAGGACAGGCATAACATTAGCAGCAGAGAAACCGATATCAAGCGTGATTATTTCTGACATTTGTATCTGGCTTGTCTGATTCACAGGAACGGCACCCGGAACAACATAAGCAGAACGGTACCCGGAACCAGAACTAAGAACTTCTATACTGGTAATAGAATTCGCCGCGCCATCAATAACCGCCATACCTTCGGCGGGGATGGTTTCGGAACCATCGCCCCAAACATATAGGTAAGGATATACAACATAGGTATCATTAGGAGACGGGATTATAGAGAATGGGGCATCCAGAATAAAACGCTTCGTGGCAGATGCGCCATCATAAGAGATGATCTTGCGATACTGGTTAGCACCCGTACCAGAGGTTATCTTGATCACACAACCACGATAGAAATCATTAATACCAGATGCGGTTGCAGGTGCACCGTAAATCGTTTCAGAACCACCCATACGAATATCAGATGATCTAAACACACCAGCCGCGATATAATTGTCATACCCTTGACCGCCATCAATGATATTAAATGTATCAACAGTACCCGGAACGGCATTAGATACAACAGATGTGTTAGCGATCAGTGGCACTAGAGCCTTTGTCGAAAATTCATCATATGTTTCTTTGTCGATGGTGTACATGTATTTCCACATATAGCCATCAGATGTAATAAATGGCGAAAGGTCCGCGTCATTACCTACCCGTGTAGGAACAGCGGTTGAAGGAGAACCACCATTGTTATCAAGGCATTTATAGACGTTGTATTCTGAATTATCATTCACAACAACAAAGAAATCCCTACTATTTAATTCAGGGTCGTTATAATCGTATACGTCATAAACGGTATTTTCAGTCCACATGACCTTACGCACCATTTGTGTTACGTTTGCAGGCTCTACACGCTTTGCAAAAACCATGTCATTATAGACTTGTGAAATTGTTTTAACTGCATTGTCTGGTTCTGGAATTTCAGAGTCCGTGGCATCATACGGAATATGTCTACCAACAAACATATAATAGTTTGTGGCATTTATAGAACGTACAAATGTATTTGCAGCCTCTACATTAAATGTAGTTGTAATTAAAGTTTTTGCGATACCCATTAATCTTCCTCGGATACTTTAGTTAAGCTATGTGATAGCTCTGAATCTGTGCTTGTTATATTTATAACAACACCGTTAGGTTCGTTCGCCAGTGACGTAGATAGCGGCGTAGCATTTGCTGCATAATAAGATTTACCGTCTACTAGGCCGTTCACAACAGAACCACCATTACCAGACATATCCTTAAGCTTACCATTAGGGGTTACATTATTCCAATATTTGATGGATTTAATATGGCCACCTAGATTATTAACAGGCCCACCAATAACCACTCTCGATACTGGCGATGGCGTTGCAGAATAGGTATTAGCACCAACGGAACCACCATTAATAGCCATCGCCATATTGTTAGCACCCCATGTATAAGCTATTTTAAATGGCTGTGTAGAAACAAACGATGGCTTGTTTATTATACCAGTATTTACAGAATTGTCCCTGAATACCAATCCTATATTCCCGCCAATACTGTTGTTTATAATCAAGCGTTGGTATGTCGCTGTTGTTCCGTCATCTAATGACATAATATTAGTTGGGTATGTTAATGATGCTTTGCTATCACCTTCTACAACAAACGTACCCTTATTCTCATCCAACCAAGAAATGTTATTGATAGTGATATCATCAAGATTTCTACCCTGAATAGCTGTTTCAGACGTTTTGATATATGATGTTGGGTATGTGCTATTTTCAAATTGCGCATAATGAACGATCATTGAATGTGTATTCACTTCAGAACCAGTAGGATACAAAATAAATCTAGCAGATGTCACAAATCCAGCACTGGCGGACATTTCTAGGCGTACCATTTCACCGCCATTTGGCCCAATGCCTAGAGGAATAACCCTAGACATAATAGGAGTACCGTTTATGGTGGTTAGCGTCTTTGTTACCCAATTATAATTAACAAGCAGTATATGAGACGAACCCGTAACGTTGTAGAATGATAGCCTTGTTGATTCCGAATCAACATTTTCTAACACAATGGACAAGGCATATTCTGCCATATTAATAGTAGTTACTGTCTGTGTTCTTTGGCGCGATGTCCCCGTACCGTCATTGGTGTACTTATGGGCTACCCCACCAATATTCCAACCAGCAACCGGAGTCGCTGTTAGGCCAGTCATGCTACCCCAATTTGAAGTATTTGCTGTATTTTCAGAACCCTTTAATTGGTTTGAACTATAAGGCTCAACTAACAGGCCAAGCGGCTTTAAAGTAACACGGTCATATTCAAATCTAGGAACGTTAATACCAACTTGAACCAAGCTACCATTGCTGGTAACTACAGTAGCGGGCGATCCTCTATTCAGAGATATCATTGGATTAGTAGATGTCAAATCCAACGAAACATCTGGCGACGGACCCGGCGTAGTGTTGTAGATAACAACATCATTGTTAGCAATAGGATTGATCCATTGTGAAATATAATGTCCATTCTCATTGCCACCAGATGTCACCGAAATAGGCACACCATTAGAGGTTGCCGAAAGTTTAATTCCAGTGTTGCCGCTTTCCACAACATAATAATTGCTGTTATTAGCTAGGCCCGTAATTGTAGTGTTACCTAGCGCAGTGTAATAAGATACATAATCACCAACCGAAAACTTGTTTAGCGGCACGGGGATATATCCAGAATTGATATTTGATGGATTAATCTGTCTATGAATTCCTTCAATACCAGTTGTAATTTTATTACCAGAAATATCGCTTACTGGATCGAAATCAAATTTCTCTGACAGCCCAACGCTTTCAACCGACACCGGCAAGCTGTCCATATCTTCGATGAGAACGGAACCATAGAACTTTGTGCCAGCGGTATGCATAACACGCTTGAACATGTCCGCATAACGATCCACAGGGATAGCAGTAAACACTTCGTAAGAATATTCCTGATAGTAATATCCATCATGCAGATGAGAGTCGGCAGACAGGAAGCCTTTCTTGCTCTTATATGCGCCTCTACCAGTGCCTAGACCACCAACCACCACTAAACCAGTAGCAAGAGAATCGTCATCACCAATGGTCACGGTTTCACCATTAACATAACCAAATCCAGAGTCGGTAACTTGAATTTCTGAAATCTGCCCATCTGCTATGGAAGCATCTGTTCCAACAATGGCGTTAAGGCCAATTGGATATTGATCCCTATCTTCGATCACTGAAACAATATTAGATTCAGAACCAGAGATTTGACCAACCAGTGTTCCACCAGCGGAGAAGGAAGTTTCATAGGAAATTCTCTTAACTTTAATTGAATTTGCGTTATCTTCTTTCACAATACCCCTAATGCTGGCCTCTACAGAAAGAAGTTCAACATTAGTTACGTTAGAGATAGCATATGGATTAGTATAGCTGTATATATTGTAACCAGTAGTGAAGTTGTTTTCTGGTTCTGAAACAGAAATTGTCCCATTAGAGGTAGAATACACAGTACCGTTAGCTATAGCTACAAAATTATGGCCGCTTTCAGTAGCACCCTTGGTTAGAGTGATAGGAGTACCACCAATAGTATTGGCCAGTTTAATATACGTGCTGTTAGAACCAACCACATACCAAGTGGAATTGTTAGCCATGCCGCTTAGAGCAGTATTTCCAGATGACGTGTAGTATCTCACTTCAGTACCATCTCTAAATGATTGTGGCGTCAATGCTATGCTATCAGCAGAAACATCCGTATTCGCATTGAATGTTTTAGTAATGGTTTGGTAAACCTTGTCACCTAGGACAAACCCCGGAACGTTGTATATGTTGTTAATTGAAGAGTTTGCAGATGGTGTAAGAGTAATTTCAGAACCACCTTCAACAGAACTTAAAGAAATACCATGGCTATCTGGATTAACCACATAATATAATGTGTTAGCGGTTAGTCCACCAATAGTATCACTACCACCTTCATAAACAACCATTTCATTTAATCTGTAATTGTTTTTATATTTAACTAGGTGGTGACCATTTTCGTTTCCTAGGTCGTCAAGTGCAATAGCAGAACCGCCTTCTGAAGAGGAAAGAGAAAATCCAGACGTATTTGCGTCAACCACAAAATAGAAATCATTATTAGCTAGTCCATCAATGACAGTGTTTCCAGATTCCGTATAATACCTAACTAGGTCACCAGATTCAAACCCACCAATAGAAACGAAATCCGCAGAAATACTTGTGTTAGGATTAAATGTTACTGTTGTATACGGAATTAAAATCTTGTTGTTATCAACATCAAACTTCGAATTGAAATCTATGTTATGTTCGTGGAAAGATGAATTGCTTATATGCCCATCAACACTTAGACGATATCTAGTTAGAGTTGGAGACTGTTGATAAACAATCTCACCCTTGATATAATCTTTCGTCTTATTTTGAATGTTGATAATATAGTCATCTCTACCAGATGCGGTTAGTTCATCGTATACCAGAACGAAAGGCGACACGTTATAATCAGAACCCGGATTAACCTTTGCCAAAGTAGCAATAACACCAATGTCAACCTGATCAAAACTTAAGCAATTAAATATCGTACTTTCTACGTTTGCGGTAGCTAGTTTAGGGAAACCATACAATCCAGAAAGAGGCACAGACATAAATTCTGTGTTTGAAACCACAACAGAAGGAAGACTAGACACAGAAACGATTGCGGTGTTCACTATATTGTCTGGAAACAATGAAAGATTTCCATTAGACACGCCAGAAGCCCCAAATTCACCCCATGTCTGATTTACCCAAATAGTATTAGCGGCTATGTCGCTTATTACACCAGAGTTCATTTTATAGATGTAATGGCCAGTTTCAGAGACTACGTTATCGGCAAATGTGGAAACCGTGTTACTGTTAATTGGTTTTGTCCCCTCATAACCATAAGAAATAATCAATCCTGTTGAATTTGAGCTAACAACCTGATAGAAGTCTTCATTTAAAAGTCCATTAACAACAGTGTTGCCAGAGTCTACGGTATATCTAATAGGATCACCAGCTTCAAAATACTGGTTTGCGTTAGCCATTGCGATGAAGCCAGTGTTAGCATTTATGGAAATTGGATTAAATGAAGTCTTGTCAGTACCTTGTACCACATAATCACCAACAGAAAATGGAGAAGAGTTTGACACTACGAATGCATATCTATTATAATCAATAGAATCTACGTTGTTCGCACTAAGAGAATCCGCGCCAACCATAATAGTTTCAATTTCAGTTAAGGAACCAACATCAAAATCAGCACCAAAGCCAAACGAAATTCTACTGATATATCCCTTTGTTGATGACGAAAGAATATAGGTGTTAGAGTTATTCAGGAAATCACCACCAGAAGCGTTTGCCTCAAGGGAATTAACAGTTGCTACAAAGGTGTTACCTGAAGTCCTGATATTAGAACCAGAACCAAAATATCCATATGTCGGAACATATGTAACATATCCAGAGTTGGCAGATATGGATGCAGTAACAATCTTACCAGACGCCACAATATCATTATTGTAGTTTGTCTGATATATAATATCGCTGTTTAGAATATCTGTTGATGATGCTTCGGAGAAGTTAAGTTTTCTATATCCCTCTCTGATATCATACACACCAATATCAAAACCAACCGATTCTACTCTTGCAGTAGAGTTATTACCCATAAGAAGATATTGATATGCAGAGGCATACCCGGCAGTTGTGGTGGATATAGATGCGCGCTGTTCCAGTGTCAATCTAGTTGTATTGGCAACAGCATTAACAATACCAATCACCACATTACCGCTAGTTGCATAGAGAATGTCGCCAACCATTTCTTGATTGAACGATGTGCCATTTCCGTTAACAGTCAATGAATTGTTAACAGTAGTGATCGTACCAGCACCAATCGTATAGGAAGAATCCAGAGCATTAATTGTGTTCTTTAGTGTTCCATTAAAATTGGCCAGAGTTACAGAACTAGAGGTAGACGCAATAACATATCCTTCAAACGTCTTGTTTGTAGGCTTTCCTTGGTACACATAATCACCAATACTAAATGAACCTACCTCATTACTAGTGGAAACTATAGCAGTATTAGGAAGGCCCATTACCTTCGCAGTAATGGTCACATCTTGTATGTCATCAATCTTAATAGAAGATGTATTACCAGAAATGCTATAATTTACGTTATTATTGATATGACCAATGATAGGAGAAGCATAAATTGTACCAGTGCTGCCTGATTGATCATTAGATATAACTTGGAAAGAAGACGCAACATTACCTCCACTATAATAATTAAATATCGCCCCTCTATCAATATTTACAGAAGAGTTGCTGTATTCTATTTGCACAATTGGCTGATATACTTCAGATAGGAGATGGAAATATACACCACCCGAAGATTCTACGTTGGATAGATTGATTACCTTTTCTGAAATGATAGCATTCGCAGAAAGCGTATACCCAAACCCGCCATCTTCTAGTGTAAAATTCACAACCCCTGATTGGCTAGATGTGTTCGCCACGCGACCAACGCCACCAACGCCCCTGTTACCAGAATATACGTCTACGATGTCACCAATCTTGTAGCCAGCGGCTTTAGATTGAACCGTGATCTTGTTCAGCGAACCAGTAATCTTAGAGTTCTTTTCTTTATCAAAAGAAGGAACGTTGTTTACGTTATACCCCAAGATTTCATCCTTAACGAAATCTCCATCTACGTTAGACACGTAGAGAACGTCAACATATCCTCTCTTTGTTTTTCTTTTAATATATCTTTCAACAAACGCCTTTGCACCAGAGGTATCCCCGATGATCTGCTTACCAACATAATTCACATTGTATTTGTTTGGCGAGATTTCGATATAGTAAGGAACTTCCCACACGCCAGACGAAGGCTTAAGTAACCTTTCAGCGGGGTAGCTAACCTTAGCATCGGTACCAAAGATCAATTTAAAGAATAGATCGATGGAACGTTCTGTGCCTTTGGAACGATAAAGATCAAGAGAGTTTTTAACCAGTAGCGGCTTGTTGGTTGCCGTATCAAACTGGATATTCTTCAGATACTTTTCTTTGAAATGAACAAGAAATTCGTCCATTGTCGTATCGATATCTTTATATTCGGTAAGCGATCTTGCCTGATACACATGGTTTGTTGCATCTTCACCCGGTAGGCCAAATTCTTCTAACCACTCGTAATACGCCTCTACGAAGCGTATGAACATAGGCCCTTCTTCCTGATAGAAAGATGGGAACTGTGATTTAATTAGGTACGAAATATTCTTTTCTGTTTTTTTCATTATTCTCTGATCTGTTCTACGGTGATTGACACATCTGGTTCTAGGATATTTAGGATCACATTTTCAGATGAAATGATATCTTTACTCTTAGGCAGAGCATAGAACTTCAGCGACGTACCTACGAAGGAATTGATATTAAATTCCTTGATATGGAGACTGCCTGCCTCATAATCAACCGTACCGATGTCAATGATCTTTTTTGATTCCGTCCCGTTGGAATTTACAATCATAAGATTCCCTTCGCCATCATCTTCGATGTGGCAGTTTAGGATTCCAACATAATTAAATTTAGATGAGTAGACAGCCCTTACGTTTGATGAATTATAAACATCATCCTTAACAGGAATGGTGTCCATAAGAGGGGCGCGGAAATAGATATCTAGGTTCTGCGAAACATTCACCTTTGGTGTTAGATATTTAATCATATGAATATCCGTTTCGTTAGAAATGATGCTGATATCTGCACCGTCAATTTCATTCACAAACTTGGAATATCTAAGGGCGCGATTAAAATTATTCAGCTTTTTACCAGAGTAGTTTAGGATTGACGAAAGTACATGTGTTCTGATATCTTCAGGGTTTTTATTCGTAACGTTGATGTTGTATTTGATATTAGACGATACCATTAGGTATGTGTATTCTGGTGATACGAAAACAGGCTCCATCGATACAGACGCACGGGAACGCAAGAATCTTTCGTATTCTTTCTTTTTAATTGTAGGTAGACCATCGATATCCTTAAGGTCCACACAGACCACAACCTTACCGTATTGCGGCGGAACAAGGTCTTCACCACCATAAGCAGAAACCGCATTAATTTCTGGATAATACGTTTTCAGAAGGTTTTCGTAGTCTTCAGCGGTAACAGCACGTTCCTGTGTTGTGAAGGCTCTAGGTGCGTTGTATTTGATCGACTCTAGTGTTTCAGCAACCGCACCGCCATTAGCAGGAATGAGCGTTCTAACGGTAACATCAGACTGTCCATTAATCTTATTTGTGAAAATAAATTTCTGTGCGCCGTTAGGAAGTTCGCCAGATGATACGCGATATTCAATAACCACAATAGAATTGTTCTTTGGCTTTCTACCAATAACACCATCACCAAAAAGAACTTCATACGTATCACCAACCGAAGGCTGGACGAAGAAAATTTTGGATTCAGAATCATGTTCAAATAGTGACGTAGCTCTATTATAAGAAATGGTATTTGCACCGTTATCTTCGATCACCGTAACAGCAACAGACGAGATATCCACACGCTTGTTAGAGATTTTAAATCTAAGCGGGTTATCATAATTGATTGCGTAGGTATCACTTAGGAAAATTCCTTCGTAAATAGAAACGTTTTCAGCAACAAATGTACCATTGGCAGACGATACGGTAATAACATCATCTGTGGTGAAACTATAGTTTGTTGTATCAATTCTGGAAACGAAGTTTGTACCCCTAGGGATAACAATAGACTTCAGCGTGCTATCAGTTGAACGAACAATAATGTCAACCTTAGCAACAGCAGACGTGAACGATCTAGGAACGTAATTTAATTCCTTAGAGTGAGACACAACAGAATCCCTAAGCATGGCAGAGTCTAGGAACATTTCGTTACCAACCATATTAAGGAAAAAGGCATTTTTATAGGTGTTGTAAGAAAGCAAGTCTAACAGCACATTCATATTGCTTCCTTCAAAGTCATAGTCCTTAAATTCAGGATACGCTTTGAGGAACTGTTTTAGGCTTTCTTTATTAGAATCAAAATCTAATTGTGTTAGTGATACGCTAGAATTTGCTGACATATTATCTCACTCTATTAAGCTGAAGTGTAATGGATAGGGGAGTTTCGCTGTTGTATATCTCGAATACAATGGAAACTACGTAAAGATTTCTATCTTCCTTTGGCGTTACCACAACTTCAAGCAAGTTAACTCTGGATTCGTGATTATTTATAGTCTCTTCGATATACGTCTTAAGCGCATCCGTAGTTTGTTCTGAAAAGTTTTCGAATAGAATTTTTCTGACATCGCAGCCAATGCTAGGATCAAACAGACGTTCGCCCTTATTCGTAAAAATTAAATTACGAATTGCCCTTGACACTGAAGCAGCATCTGTATATTTTGTAAGGTTGCCCGTGTCTGGATGCTTGTTGAAATTTACGTAGAAATCGCTATAAAGAGCGTCTTTCTTTTTCATCGCACCAGTGATCTTGTCTATACGTTTGGAATCTGCCATCTTCTATTTATATGAAAATATAGATTGACAGATGGTGATGGGGCGGTTATACCACACAAAATTTTTTGAGAAGGAATTTAACATGGCTCGCCCGACTAAAGAACAATTTGAAAAGATTATGACAGCTAAGTTTCAGAAATATAATCCATATTCTTCTATCCCTGAAGCTTGGATGTCGTGGTTATATGATTCCTTTCGTATAGGTTATGAAAAGGGTCAAGATGATTTTTCTCGTGAACATGACTGGTTTGAATAATTAGCATTTTAAAAGGAATTTTATTGTTGAACACGTAAATAAATTTAAAAAATAATTTTAAATGTGTTGACACCTTCGTTTTGTTTTGATAAAAATGTTACATCAAGACGGAACGAAGGGAATTTAAGATGACCAACGCAATCGAAACCATCATGAACCAGCTTAACGAAATCTTCGTCCCAATGGACGAAAAGGTTCTTGAAGATACCCAAGTGTGGGCAAAGGGTCGCGTTGCCGCTATCAAAGAGTTCAAGAGCAACCCGGAAAAAGACAAGCTTGCTCGCAAAGACCAGTGGGCGTATTACGATGAACTGTACCGTATCGCTGGTGGTAAGGGCTGGTACAACGTTTTCAACGGTCGCAATGCAGCGATGATTGAAGAAATGGTTGTTAAGCACTGTGCACGGGTTGCCGAAAGCCGCAATGCAAGCATCTCTAAGAAGCTGATCAAGGCCGAAGTTAGCGAAGTAACTGGCACTGAATTTACCCGCACCAGCGATGGTTTCAACGGTACTTTCGTTGTCGAAACGAACAAGGGCCGCAAGGTGGTCTACATCCAGACGATCTACGCTGGTGGATACAACATTCAATGCGCCCACATGCGCGTTTTGGTAAAGGTGAAGTGAGTATGGAAAATAAATGTCGGGTGACTTCGGTCACCCAAAAGGACAAAAACAGAATTAAAGAACATGGCGATATCTGGTTTGGTGAAAATATACCAAAGCGGGTATCTTTTGATTCGCGCCCACATGTGCTACTTACTTCCAAAAATGGATATCTGCGTTGGTGGGTAGCAGACCAAGTAAAGGATATTTAATTTGACGAAATTTATTACTTCATCAGTTTTTGTTATATTGTTTTCTTTATTCCCGGTGGCAATGGCAATGTGCTTTACTGCGTTGGTAGATCAAGCATGGTCATGGCCTTGGGAATGGGTAATAGAAGCTAGGTTTTTGACAGGTCTTTGGTTATTTTTCCTGTGCCCGTTCATAATTATTTCTACATTAAGTGATATTTAATCCTTGCATTGTATTTTGTTTTGATATAAAAGATTCATATTGGAACGAAGGAATTGATTATGTCTCATACCGATAAAGCATATGAAGCACTCAATGCGGCACAGGATGCATTTGATCCCATCGCCGCTGAATATCGTGCCGCTCATGCGTCTTGGAAAAAGCGCAAGACCAAAGGCACGAAAGAACGCTACTATGCTTCCATCATGGCTTTTGATAAGGCTATGGATGAGATTGATGCCCTCCACGAAGCGGTACAGATTGCTATTGAACTGGATCGCCAAGAGGAAGAAGAAGCGGTAAAGGCCCTTCGTGAATATGAAGAACCAAGTCTTTTTTGAGGGGAATGGAAATGACAACTCTATATCTTCGCAACACAACTTCGGAAGATTATAAAAAACTCCCTAAAAATTATCACACATATATTGTGATTGATAAGGACGAAGGTGTTAAGGTTGCTGATATTTCTTGGCGTCATCGCCAGAAAAATGCCGGTGGCGACGCATGGTGCGCAGTTGTTAAAAACCCCTTTGCTTCATGTGAATTTGATTCTGAAAAAACAGTTTATTCTACAGATATCAAAAAGCTTTGCGAAATCGTAAAATATGTGTATACACGTGAGGGTGAAATTCCTTCACATTGGAGATAATATATTATGACTGAATGGGAAAAGTGGGAACTAGAAGACGAGTTCCAAGGAAAGGTGGCAGAGGATGTTATCTGGTTCTTTGGGTTTGTAATTGCTGCAATTACTTTTGATTATTGTGATGTTTTCGAATACACAATGGACATCAAATTTTCTGGACCAGCGGCTATTGTTGGGTTTGGTGTGGTTACTATCAGTTGTATTGTCGCGCGCTACGCCGCATTCAGGAAGGCACTTAACAAAAGGGACAACCAAAATGACTCCTGAAATGAAAGCCAAATGGGTAGAAGCCCTTCGTTCTGGTGAATATAAGCAGCGTGCTGGATATTTGTGTAGGGACAACAGATATTGTTGTCTTGGTGTACTAGCGCATATCAATGGTGATCTAGTATTATCTGAAGATATGCAATTTCCACCTAATACAATGGTATTAAAGGAAAACACGGATTCTTGTGCTGTATTACCACTAACCTATAACAAAAAGTATGGTATACCAGAACAACACACAAAGGCCTTGATGCTTATGAACGATGCAACAAGGAAATCATTTAGTGGAATCGCAGACTGGATTGATGAAAACATTTAAGGTATAACAGTCTTAATGACTTCTACCACAGATGGTTCACCTTTATAGGTTCCATAGGTCAGAGCAACTTGATAGAGAGTTTGGGTAGCCTTATCCAACTCTCTATATGTCGTCATGGTGCCATCGTCATATTCAACATCAGTAATTGAAATATACTGATCATCATATGATACCAATTCGTCATCGTCCATTTCGGTTGTTCCGTTGGCTGGTGCTGGTTGATTCGTCGCGATAACAGAACCAGCCGCTTCATCGTCGCCTACTTCTTCCATTCCTGTAAATGGTAATAATTCGGTGATCACTCCACCCGGTTCTATCCCGTATTCAGTTTCTTTGGTCGCCACGGAAGAATTAAAACAACCCATAATAATATCTATCGATATATCGAACATAGGGGCACAGACAGCATTTAAAGCTACCTCCATAGGTATCTTACCTTCACACACATCTACAATGGTTTCTAGAGCCTTTATGATGTCCTTTAGGATAGGGAATTGCTTTAACACCCAATCAGGGGCAGACAGCAGAATATCATAAATCATCTTATTCCATCCGCCCGCAATGATACGGCGGATTTTTTGTATCAGGTGATCAAACGAATCCTTCAGTCTAGCAAGATCAAACTCTTTCATCAAGACTTTTTTCTTTTCATCAGAAAGATCAACGAAACCACCAACACTACCTAGGAATGGCAACGATAGATTTTCTAACATATCAGTTGCGCCATTTAAAAGATCATTAGCGGTATTCTCTGCTAGCTCACCAGACATGAACTTGTCTCGCATCTCTTCATATTGCTTTTGTATATTTAAAATGCCTTGCTCTACGGATTCTTGGATGGCCTTTGTGGGGTCTTTGATCGCGCCTAGAGAGGAAATCACGGAACCAATGACGGGAATGGATTCTAGAAAGCTTACAAGCGCATTGGTGCCAGCAATAACGAAATCGTTTAACATCTGGACACCAAAATCCATCACCTTATGGTAGCACTCTTCAGCGGAATATTCTGGAATGTATAAATTCCATTTTCCTTGAAATAATGTATCAGTCACCTTGTCAGTGGAAAGCAAAGTTTCCAACTCTTTTAATTTCTTTTTAATGTTTTCCTTGCCTTCTTTCGTGAAGATATCCAAAGGGGAAAACTCACCAACCACAGGCAAGGGAATTTTAAGCATACTTTCTAGACCACCACCAATTAAACCGGTGATCGTCGTAACAGCTTCAACAATTTTCTTTTGAAAGAATATTTCAGCATCTTTGACAAACTCCCTAGCCTGATACACGCCTTCGTGTTCCGGGTTTTTAATTGTGTCAAACACACTCGTAGCGAACGAAGATATATTATCAGAAATGGCATTTATCTGATCTATCGCGGCGTCAATTTCCGCTCTATGTTCATCGGGAAATTTACCAGCCTGTAAAGACAATTGGGCAGACAGGGATTTAATAGAGCGCATACAATTAGAAATGCTCTTTCCCGTCACCTTCCCATTTATTAGCGGTGGATAAATTTTTGGTAGATATACTTCTTCAACTTCAAGCATTAAGCCCTACCATCGGTGCCTTGACGTTCACAACACCGGATTCTGAAATGACATTAATATCACTAGATGAAGTGATATTAATCACGCCATCAACCGCAATAATAGTAACATCACCAGTATTCACGATGATATTTTTATCTTTAACAGAAATGTCAAATGACTTATCAGCAGCCTTTGTCACAACGCTACCATCTGGATTCATTTCAATATATGATCCGCCGCGATGGAATATGTGAATACGCTCGCCATCTGGCGTATCGTCAACCTCAATGACGTGGCCACGCTTAGTTGTCATAGTCTTGTTGAACGGATATTCAGCCGCATATTGTGATTGCGGCTCATAGACAAGGTAGTCTTTTTCTACAGGCCCTAGCCCTCTCGCATGGCGCGATACAGAATGCTTGTTAGGGTCTTCATTGTATACTGCCCACGTGCCAAGAATCATTGCCTTGGTTTGCTTTACGCCATCCAGATAGAACCCTACCGCGAAAGAACCAACATCAATCCCCACAGGGGAGAACCCTACACCAAAGCGGGATGCAGAGCTAGCAGGGGTAAGTGGTAACACCCAAGGTAGATCATCAGTTTCTACGTATTCCTTGGCCGCTGGATTGTGGTTAGTGATGTGTCTTATACGCACACGTCCAACCTGTAGAGGATCGTCAATGTCCTCTACTATTCCATAAAACCAATAAAATTGTCCGTCTGATCCTGCTTTATCTGCCATCTGCTATTTATACAGTTTTATGTAATCCATAGCATCGCCTAGACTGATCATCCCCTTACAGAAACCATTCAATATGCCTTGGGTTTCGGAAGGACTATATTTAATTTTAGATTTCTTAGCAGCTTCATATGCAGCCCGATTAGATTTCATCGCCATATTATACAAATCTGTATAAACAGAATTAAACAAATCTTCTGACAAATCATTAGCGAAACGCTCATACATGCTCATGATTATTCGCCTTCTGCATTAAGTTCGTCAAGTGTGACGAAAATCTGAAGAAAATTGTTCTGTTCGTCGCAAAGCATCACGGTAATGTCACCATCTTCATCAACATAGAAGTGATCAAGGAAAGGCGCATGTTCATCTTCAGCAACCTTCTTGCCTGCTACGGCATGAATCCGTGCCGCAACAGCATTTGCATTTTCAATATCAGCGATAGTAATCTTCTGTGTCATATCAAATTCCTTTAAATTAGTTAGAAAGACGGTTGTACACTTCCTGCGTTTCGTAGCGGATAGCGTCACCATCCCACATAGGGCCGATGAGTCCGCTAAACACAGGCTGTCCCTGAAGTTCTGCACGAACGCGGGGGTTATCAAGGTTGTGAGTATGTTCATAACCGTAAATAGCCATGATCGAAACGATATCAGCATCACCATTCTTGTTCAGGTTGAGAACAATGAACTGGCCTTCGAAATCGCGAACCAAACGTACTTGCATAACCGTATCTCCTGTCTTGTTGAAACCTTTTTTATATGATTTTAAAAAGTACGTCAAGCATTAATTTTAGGAGAATCGCCACCAAGGCCATCTTTTACAATTTCGAACGCTTGATAGTAGGTAGGGTTATCAGCCGCGAAGATGAGAATATGACGCATCTTACATACCATATAGTTACCAGACAGGTTCTTATCTAACTCTAATGTTGGATTCTCGTTGCCAGTAGTAAGGCCTGTTCTTTCAGGGAAACGTAGGGTGATGATATCCCCTAGGGTCACCGTAGAATCCCCATACACAAGGATATGCTGAATAACAGTTAGGAACTTAGCAATATAATATGGTAGGTAGTTGCTCTTCTCTGCAACTTGGTGTTTGTCAGATGATGAATCATAGATCACCACAGATTGCGGCCCATCATTGTCATGCTTGCTTAGTCTGGATGTATCAATATGAGAAGAATTTTCATTCATCGATACGGTTTCAAAAGACGACGAAACATCCTTATCATAATGTTCTAAGTCACCAGTAAGCACGTCAAAATTAGCAGAGCTATTTTTATTACCACCAATAAGGCCAGCGATGCTTTCGTTACCTACCTGAATTTGTTTGGCAGCAAGGATTGTGCGCCATTGTGATGATGTAACATCAATGTTGGCCACATTGTGGAAGATATAAACCTTATCCCCAATACTCTTTAGGCCTTCCTCTACCATGTATTCCAGTGATTTAAAATTATACCCATTTTTGTTTTCGAAAAATACGTAAGCGGATGCCTTATGCTTTTCAGAAACAGCAATGTCCTTCATCTGATCAATGAAATCAAACGGACGAATACCAGCGGATGAGACAGCCTGTAGACCAGTTGTTTTTTCTATGGCCAATGGCTTTTCTGTTTCTAAGGCATTCAACATCATCTCTACCGCTTCGCCTGCTAGGATATCTTTCGCGCGAACCAGTGGCAGGTTTTTGATGTTGGCTGATTTATAAACTTCCTCTGACACTGCCGTCACCGTGTACACAACCGATTTTTCGTTTGGCGGTGATACACCATCAGACGTAGCGATGATTTTTAATTTGTAGTGAACTGGTGGCGCATTCTCATATGTCGTAAATGACACACAGATGGTTTCGTTGTTGAAAGATGAGAAAATACCAGTACCATCAACAATGACCAATTCAGCAATAATGCCGGGGGATAGAATACTTTCGTAAATATCCATACGCACGGTATATTTTGACAAGTCAATAGGATCACTAGCAGTAGTCATATTGAGGCAAAGCAATTTAAATTTACCGGCATTGTTGTTTACAGTAGACATTAGTTCTCTTTAATCTTTTGTTCAAATAGTGCATCAATATCCTGTAGATACGAAGACTTAACGAGAGAGATATATCTTTTTAATTCGTTTTCTTCATATTCCATATCATATGCTGATACTGGTTCCCAATACACCATTTCATCTTCAGGGATATTGTTAACTAGAATTTCTATGCTATTGATTGTGGTATCCATGAAAGGACCATCAATGAAATTGCCTTGGATGTGATTTAGGGTAACAGTGTTATTCTCAACATCCACCGCAACAATATTTCCCTTGGCATTTCCCTGTGTCACGGGTCCAGATTCTGGTACCCATTCCGCACTAGCAACGCGCAACAAAATAATACGATTTGTAGAAACTGTCCAATCTTCTTCAATACGCTTGTAGCCAATAACCTGATTACCATCATTCAAGACAGGGGAATAATATTTCTTATGTTTATCGTCTAGATTTCTATAGAACCACTCTTCAATCATCTTCGTATCAGATGGCCAGTTGTTTCTATAAAACACAATATTTCTACGTGCGTTTTCCTGTCCAGAATATTTCATCTTCATATAAGAATCCATATCTTCTTCTGATTTGTGGTAATCATGATACGGATCAACAATGGAGTTGGAAAGGTACACAAGCCAATCGTAATAGGATGATCCATAGGCCGCGAAAGATACGATATCTGCGCGGTTAGAATTTTCATCCATGATGAAATCAAAACGTGATTTCAATTGTGTTTTAGAATTTACGCTGAAATCAACCTTTGTAAGAATGTTTCGCGCAATGTTTCCATCATAATCAATAATTGGAAACCTGTCAAAATACTTCATTTAATTGCCCCCATTTCACTAAGCTTTTTCATTGCATCATTTAAACTAGAGTATTGTCCTACCGGACTTCTACCTATCTGGTTTACCTCATATATATAGTAGTTGCCTTGTGCTACCTTTAAATCAGCAACTCCTATATCATCAGACCTAACAGAATTTAGGGTTGGTCCAGCCTTACCAAGATAAACCTTTTTGGTTACTTCCCCTGTCGTTACCGTAGATATTCTAACAACCTGATCGGCCTTCATTGCTTCGGCTTGTTGCTTAGCTATGGACACTTGTTTGGACCCTGTGGTAACTGGTGGTGTGGTATCCTTAGTGATTTCTGGATTGTCGTTTGTAACTGGCGTTTCTGGTGCTGGTGGTGAGCCTGTAGGGCTGGAAATATCCACACCAAAAGCATCTAACAATAAGTCTCTGGCCTTTGTTAGATTTTCCTGTCTTCTCTCTCCACCAAAATCTTCACCAGTGAAATATTCTACTTCCTGAAAATCAAGTTTTAATTTGATAAACGTTGGTTGGTTCGTGCCAGCAAAAAATGACGGGATACCATTAGGAGCATAATTAATATCTACGTTTGTGATAAGTGTTGGCTTAAATTTAATAAGCGGATCACTATCAGATGCCCATGGGTGTAGATCAATGAAACACAAATCAGGATAGGTTAGTGCTGCCTGTCCGGTAGGAGAAAATGTAGCCAGTGAATTAATTCTAAGCTGATTACAGATATCTTGTAGTCTTTCGCTTTCTCTTCTATTTCTTGGTGCGAACGTCCATTCAAACGAGAAATTTCTAAGCTTCGGACCCTGATAGAAAACAGAAAGGTGAGGGTTAGGAATTGCGCCTGCAACCTGTCCAACAATACCCGTTATTTCAGATGCCCCAACTTTATTCAAACCACCCATGGCAAACACATAAGCAGCAGCCGCACCTTGATTGTTAAGGGTATCTTTACTTAAGAAATCATTCTTGGCAGCTTCGCCACCACGCATAGCAGCTTCGCCAGCCATAAGCATATCAGTGAGATATCCAGTTAAGCCGGTAGCAGTACCATTAGAAATATCATTTGCGTGTGTTTCCCCTAAATCCTTAGGAATAGGAAGCGCAATAGCATTTAAAAATTCTAGGGTAGCTGGTGCCTGTGGCGCGGTTCTGGTATATTTTTTGAACTTAAGGGAGACATAATATTTCCCTAATTGTGGGGGAAATTGTAATGTTGCACCGTCAACCCCTTTAAGCGCATCAATATTTTTATCATATCTGCTTCTCTCATCCACAGTAGATGACATTTTAGCATATTTTGGGAATAGATTATTACAAATTTCAGTAACAGATAGGCGTTCGATCCCTGAAGATGAGTTGCGGAAATATCTATCCGCCGAACCATTACGGTACGAATCACCGAAACGAGAAGATAACTCATTGGCTACACCAGACGAGAAGCCTATCTTCTTTAAAGAAGCCGAAAACAAATCTTGAACAGAATTTTCAATCTGATCTTGAATGCCTTTAGTGGCTTGTTCAACCAATCTCTTAAGCGGGTCTTGCGCGCTAATCTTTGTGAATTTGTCTAGTAATCCCATGTAAATACCTTTTATTTTATTTATGTAATAAATAACGATATGGGAAGACTAATTCAAGGCGTGTTTAAGCCTAAAAATCCAAATAAGTATAAAGGTGATCCCACGAAGATTATTTATCGTTCTGGTTGGGAACTTAAACTTATGGTTGAATTGGACAGAAACACAAGCGTACTACAATGGTCCAGTGAGGAAATTATTATCCCTTATCGTGATCCATTCAACCCTAATAAGACTAGAAGGTATTTCCCTGATTTCTACGTTAAGAAGAAAAATCATTCGGACGGAAAGATTGTAGAAGTGATTATTGAGGTTAAGCCAGCGAAAGAAACTGTGCCGCCTGTGGTACAAAATAACAAGAAACCAAATAAAAAGTATCTTACCGAAGTGAATAAATGGGCGATCAACAGCGCTAAATGGGATGCAGCCGAAGCCTTTTGTAAAAAGAAAGGCTATCTATTTGAAATAATGACCGAAAAAGAATTAGGGATTAAAAGATAATGTCATCAAAAGTATTAAGCACGATCATTGCTAAAGGCATCAGGGATAAAGCTACATTCCCTTCTAAGACGCAAGAGGCGCGGGAATGGTACCGTAAGGCCGCTAAGGGTGTCCGTTACGTTAACAGGCAGCAGCTTTTAACGGATGATCGTAATAATCTTTCAAAGACGTTAGCGCCCGGTAACATGTACTTTTTCAAGTATGATGCTAAGTATAAAGACGTGCTTCCTTATTGGGATGAGTATCCGCTTATCTTTCCGTTCCATGTAGAAAAAGATAGGTTTTGGGGTATCAACATCCATTATCTACACCCTACATTAAGAGGTAAGTTAATGGATGGTCTTTATGAACTGGCTACGAATAACAAGTATGATAGATCAATGAAGCTTAGGTTGTCCTATAAAATCCTTAAGGGGACAACTGGTATTGAGATGTTTAAACCTTGTATTAAGCAATATCTATTCTCTCATGTTAAATCTAAGTTCATGTATGTTTATCCATCGGAATGGGAAATCGTGGCGTTCTTACCACTAGCAAGATTCAAGAAAAGAACTGCTAATCACGTATACGCTAAGTCAGAACGTAAATTTTAAGTATAAATATAGATACGGAAACGCGCCTAAAGCGCGGCTTCCTTGCCGGAACGGCAACCTTTGGTATCTTTTAAGTATTAAAATGCTGTCTTCACAAGACAGATTCGTGCTTAAATACAGAGGATTAAAGTTCTATGAGATGGTTTAAATATTGACTTAAGTATTACTTAATGCTATTAAATCAATCCGGCTTGCCGGATTAGTCACATGGCTAACGCCATGTTCCTATTAATAAATCTTTTAGTATTCCTTTACGAATCACTTAAAGAAAAACATTATATGTTTATTATACCAGATTTTTAAAATCTGTCAAGTAAAAAGTGAAGGAAATAGAGGAAAATTTAAATAAAATGGCAGATGAATTCCATAACGAAGACAAAAATACAATTGAAGTACCGGGTTTTAGAAATAGAGATTCCAATAGTTACTTCAATATACGTAACTTCAGGTCTGAAATATGGAATGGAGGGGTTGCCTCTCCTAACCGTTATTTAGTGTCTTTTTCTCCCTTCTCTATTGCGTCTGGTGTGTCCAATCCTCTCTCTAACTTCGTAAGAGACTTCAAGGATACTTTGGTGATGCGTTGCGACACTGCCAACCTACCCGGCGTGAACATCATGACAGAATCGAACATCCGTCGCTATGGGTATGGTCCAGTAGAGCATGTTGCCCACGGTGTTACCTTCAATGATATTACGTTAAACTGGATTGTGGATAAGAGAGGCCTTGTTAATCGCTTCTTCCATGATTGGGTTTCTACAATCGTGAATTTTAATTCCAAAGGCGGGATGGATATGCAGACAGAAACCAAAATTGGTTCTGGATCATATTCCCCATATGAAGTTGGCTATAAAGACGATTACGCTAATTATAAAATGTCAGTTGTTGTTTATGACGAGAAGCTTAAGACAGCTATTGAGTATGAAATATATGATGTGTTCCCTAGAATGATTATGGACACACCTTTAAATTGGGCAGAAACAGATTCGCTATTGAGGCTTAGTGTTACGTTTGGTTATACAGACATCAATATTAAAAAGATTGATTACTATGATTTTGACGCAATGGTAGATTCAATTCCTTCTTTACTGGCGACCTATATAACAGATGACCTATTAGGTAAAATATTTTAATGGAGAATAATTTTAAATGAAACTACCAGTTGTTACACAACCACTTTTTGAAGAAACAATTCCTTCTACAAATCAGAAAATCGAATTTAGACCATTCGTAGTTAAAGAAGAAAAGATTTTACTTGTAGCCCAACAAGGCAACAGCACTGATATTATCAGATCAATTAAACAGGTACTTACATCATGTGTGCAGGACAATATTAATATTGATACGCTAGCTACGTTTGACTTGGAATATCTATTCCTTAAGCTTAGGGCGAAATCGGTTAACAATATCGCCAAGGTTTCTTATCATGATCCTGAAGACAATGAAATACGTGAGTTTGAAATCGATCTAGACGAAATTAAAATCACATTTAATGAGAAGAATAACAAGAATATCAAGATTACCGATACAATCGGTATCATCATGAAATATCCTTCAGCGGCCATCTCTGATAAGGTAACTGAATTTGAAAATGAAGTTGAACTTATGGAATTCTTCATCATCAATACCATTGACCAGATTTATGACGAAGAAGGTGTTTATATGGCGTCTGATTATTCAGAAGAAGAATTAAAAGAGTTCCTAGATTCTCTAAACGTTGCGACGTTTGAAAAGATCAAAGAGTTCTTTGAAACAATGCCAAAGCTTTATCATAAGATCGAATACACAAACAACAAAGGAACCGAGAGGGTTATTGAATTTAATAATTTACGCGATTTTTTTCTTTGGGGTTGAGCCATACTAATTTAGAGAATTACTACCATACTATTTTTAGTTTCGCTCAACATCATAAGTATTCAATAAGTGATATAGAAAATTTATTACCATTTGAACGTGATATTTACTTGGATATGTTATTACAACACTTAAACGAGAAACAGGTAGAGGCAGAGAGAATATAATAAATGGGTAGGTTAGGTAAAATTGGTGCTGGTGTTGGTTTATATGCTGGTGGCCAAGCCATATCTGGTACACTACAAGGCATCGGTTCTGCTATGGGTGGCGCTGCACATGGGGCCGGTGCTTTCGCAGGTGGTGCCGCCGAAGGTGTCGGTAGGGCTATTGCTGGTACTGCCCAAGGCATCGGTGCTGCCGTTGGTGGTGCGCTTCAGGGCGCATTTACTCCTGCCGATGTCGTTGTTAATAATATTGGTATTGTTGGTAGTGCCGCACAAGAAAAGACAACATCCACGCCCATTATTAACTCCCCTACCAAACCGAACGCACCAACTTTTAATAAGAAGATGCCAACGGATAAATTGCTAGGCGTAGCAATAAAATATCTCTCTTCCATTGAAAACACTCTTCGTAACCAACTCGTATTTGACAAGTTTCTCAATACAAGACAACGTGCCGAAGAACGCGAAAATATGATCGAATCTACTGGTGGTAGTGGATTGTCTGGTTCTGGTTCTGGTATGCTTAAAGCGATCAGGGAGAAGACAAAGAAAAATTCTGGTGCACTGGTGAAGGGTATTGCGATTGCTGGTGCCGCTGGTGCCGCTGCACTGGCAGTATCAAGCCTAGCTGATTTGGATATGTCAGAGTTCGCCACTACCGCCGCTGATTTCTCTACACGTGTTACAGAAGCATTTAATCGGCTAGGCGTTCTAGCCCAATTAATATCTGTGGCCGCAACTATGTATGGGGTAACACAGGCAACAAAGGTATTTGCTGGTAGAAGTTTAGCGGGGGCCGCAGGTGCCGCCGCTGGTGGTGCAGCCGCTGGTAAAGCTGGTGGTATGTTTAGTGGTATTAAAGCTATGTTTGGGTTTGGACCTAAAGCAGCACCAGAACTAGCATGGAACGCTAAGGCTGGACGTTGGGTAACCACAAATACTCATATGCCAATGTTCGTTTCTAATGCGGAAGCAGCCGCTAAGGGCTTCGTAAGACCCGGTGCAGAGAAGTTATTAAAGCCTAGAACTATTGGTGGATTTATTAAACATTTAGCCAAAAAAGGCGCACCTAAATTTATTGTTAAGAAGCTTGCACAGTTTGCTGCCCGTGCTGGTGGTGTTGCTGGTGCTTCTGTTCTAGCTGCCCCTGCTACTGGTGGTTTCTCTTTGATGATGAATATTATTTCTCTAGGTCTATTGGCATGGGCAACGTATGATGTTGTTTCGTTCCTTTGGGATGCTGCATATGAATACTATGGAGAAGATACCACTGTAGAATCAGTTCCAGTTCCACAAGATGCTATCGCCAATGCTGCTAATCCTATGGCCATGGTGAACATGGGTATGTCAATGGCTGGTATGGGTTGGGGTAATGCCGCTGTATCTGGTATGCCAAACATGAACACAACAGTTGATTATAATGGCCAAGGCGGGGGAAATTCTTCTAGTGGCAATGCACGTGCCGATTATATCATGAATTATTTAATGAACAGCGTTGGTTTAACCAAAGAACAAGCGGCTGGATTTATGGGTAACTTACACGCTGAAAATGATACATATGATCCAGCGAGAGAAGGCCCTAATACGTCAAAGGGAAGGGCTATTGGCATTGCCCAATGGCTAGGTTCTAGAAGACGAGATTTGGAAGCGTTCGCTAAGTCCAGAGGTAAAGGTGTTGCTGATCTAGACACACAGTTAGCGTTCCTTAAGAAAGAATTAAATGGTACCCATGGGCACGTTCTAAGCGCACTTAAAAAGACCAATGACGTAACCCAAGCAACCGATATTGTGATGAGAAAGTTTGAGGTTCCATCACAAGCTGAAATGGATAAATCATGGGGCAAGCGTGTAGGTTTCGCTAAGAAGATGCATGGTTCCGCTACTGGTGGCGGTGCACTGGCTGGTGCCGCTGGTGCTATAGGTGACATGGCTAATAGTGTGGTGGATGGCGCTTCTAGTGCTGCATCGGCTGTCATGGAAATTAATTATCATGAAAGATTACAAACCATGTTACAAAATATCAAGGAAAACAAATATCAACTTGATATCTTTGGTACACAGTACAAATCTTTCAATAACAAACTTCTAGAAGTAGAAAAGAAATCCAGAGAGGCAGAAGCCAGAGAAATTAACGGTAAGAATAAAACTGCCACGTCTACTAATGTTGTGTCTGTTTCACCTTATGAAAAGGATATTCGCGCCGCATCTGGTGGCAACCTTGACGTTGTTAATCCAAACTATAAAATGTCCAAAGATGAAATCATTGTTAGATATCTATCAGGGTTTGGTGTAGCATGAGAGAAGCTGTAACCGTAGGGCACAAGACATTTATTAAAGATGATAGAGTTGGTTGGGTAGATCGTAACACCAGAGAACCAGCCGATGAGGCCCTTGTTCAGTTATTAGAATCTGCATCTAACGAGATATCAGAACCATTCCGTAGAATTAGAAGTAAGATCGATAAGTCTGTTGATCCTATCACAATTGGTAAGATGACATATGTTTTCGATATCAATGATGGTTGGGTTGACAAGAAAACAAAGATTCCTGTACCTCATTCTATCCAGAAAAAATTAAACGCGGCATTGAAGCAAAGCGCTATTAGCAACCTGTCTAATCCAAACGTATCAAAGCAGTTTGGTATGTCTGGTGCTGCTATTAATGATCGAGTTAAAAAGCAGCCAGAAAAGACTAAGGATGGCGCTGGTAGCCTTCAGCCTGTATTATCAAATACAACAGCGATTGGATCGATGAATAGCATGTTGGGTACGATGATTACTCATATGTTCGCTATCAATGATTATTTAAATCAAAAGCTAAAGAACGCCAAGATCATCGCGGACGGAACTAGAATAGGTAGACGAGAAAATCTTATTGAAAGATTGAAATCTCGTTTTGGTTCTAATGATGAAAAATTAGGCGGGGAAATTGCAGATAGTTCTTCTGTTAGTCCTATGCTTGTAGCCGGTTTAATGGGCGCGGTGTTCGCTTCGTTTGAACCTATCAGCGATCTAGTAACGAAAACGTATGATGGAATTAAAGGTGTTATTCATGCCTTCGGTTCTGTTATGTCAACCGTTAATTCTGCGCTGATTGGGTTCCTAGATGTAACTGGTGGCGATCCAGTGAAAGAGAAACAAGAATCTGGTACATCTGATAATCCCTCTATGGTGCCATCTGGAACGCCTAGAGAGGCAGAAGAGAATACAACGGGGTCGGTGCCTAGGCAGATGCACGAAAACCCCTCACAAGGCATTGTATCGCCTTCTAAGGGGTCATCTAATGTTTCTGGTGGTGGTAATCCATCTAGAGTAGATACACAACCTGTTACGCCATCTACTGGTGGTTATGCCAAGCCCATAGATAATATGGTTCTTAGTAAGCGCGGTTATGGTATGCGTATGCACCCAATCAAGAAAAGAATGATCATGCATAAAGGACAAGACATGGCCGCTGCTAAAGGTACGGCTGTTAAGTCGGTTGCAGATGGTAGAATCATTCGCGCCGATGGTAAAGATTCTGGTGGTTATGGTAACCAGATTGTCGTTCAACATAGTGACGGCACACAATCACAATACGCCCATTTAAATGATATGGGTGTTCGTGTTGGTGATACGGTAAGGAAGGGACAAAGGATAGGTTCTGTTGGTTCTACTGGTGGTTCTACTGGTCCCCACCTTCACTTTGAAATGAGAAAGAACGGCAAGGCGGTAGACCCTACACCATACCTTACCGGTGCTTCTGTGGTTGCTGGATCAACCCCCATGGGCGCTATCACTGAAAAGGCAACCGAAACAGTGAAGGCCATGGAAGCCCCTGTTAATGATTACGCTGAAAAGCTTAAGATGCTTATGGGAAAGATGAAAGACGATTATTTAAAATATGGTATTTTCGATACCACATATAAATCGTTCAATAAGCTTGAACCTGTAGCGGCTGATAGTGTCAAAACACATAAGGCTAAGGTAAACAGAAATACAGAAACGCTTATGGTTATTGATAGGCCAAATATAGCTGAAGGAGGGGCATCCGTTAAGACTCCCTCCATCACCGATGATGCCGCTTCTATTAAACAATACCTAAAGTATTTTGATTTAATATGAGGTCCAAGATTCCTTAAACAGAATCTTGAAGGCCTGCTTTATCATTGCCCACATAACATCATAAATTATTATCATGATAATAATGGTAGTGGTGATGAGGTATTTAACCAAAAGCAGAGGCCAAAGGAATGCCCTAGTTAGTATTTCATATGATGCCTCATATTTTTCATAAATCACAGACATCACAAGTAAAGATATTATTACATATGACACCGAAAAACCAATGATAATCAAAGGGTCAATCATTTCTTTTTCCAATCTTCCATAAAGAGAACAGAACACAGTTGATATACCATTCTCCACCCAAAGTAAAGTAGAGAAATTATAATTATATAAAAATATTTCAACCCTACCCATGTGTAATGGGACAACCACACTAGGCACGTCTTGATTAAGACGACAGGCCAAATGGCTGATCTAGCCATATTTTCTAAAGTGGATTCCTTTTTGTCAAGATAACAACAGGAACCAGCAATGTACATCATGCATACCACCACAATGAGATAGCCTGTGTTATATGTCATATCGTCAAATATCCCTCATTGATAAGAATATTCTGGATTTTATCGTAATCACGATTTTCTGGCGAATTAATCTGGTTCACGATATCAGATGGACCAGTGTATGCCACATACAAACCATCTGACAAATTCTCCATGACCAAAATATCACCACTTTCCGCTTCAGCTTGAAACATCACAATAGCTTTGGCTATCACTTCTTCCCTTGTCGAAAAACGTCCAGACAGTTCTCCTTTAACATGATCATACCCCCAACTAGAATCTTTCTTATTGAGTTCCGCTGCCTGTTTAGCAGAAATACGATATTCAACCTCTTTAAATTCAAGAGGATGCTTCTGTTTTTCAGAAGATGTCCAATACCAACCTCCATTTTCATTAATGGAGCATTTTTGTGTGACATGGAATCTTCCGTAATAATGCTCTGCATCTATCGAAATTCCACGATACGATGATATGGTTAACTTAACCAAATGTTTCATAATATAACCTCTCATTACAAAAATATCCGGCAGAGTTTAATCTAACCGGATATCATTGTCAAGAATTTTTCAGAACGAAATATGCAGAACCGCCATCCCATGGCATAAATGAGATATCAGTGAATTGTACAGTCTTTCCATTTCCACCCAAAGGTACAAGCTTTTCCTGTACCCATGTTCTGTTGTCATAACCAAAAATAAGATTGGAATAGGCAATAAGCCATTCATTAGAATCCTTCAATCTATCCACCACATCGTTTCTAAGATCGAAAGGCATTTCCGTTAGGGAGAATGTACCAATAACCAAATCCGCTGTTGTAAGGTCATCCAGATCGTTCGTATGAACGATATTCTTGTGACCTAGTGCGTCGTGATACCATTTCTGTATGCGTCCTGTTTCTTCGAAATCATAAATGATATATTCGCCTTCGAAACCAAGCTTACAAGCAATGTCTGCTAGATCACCAACGCCCGCACCAATCTCCACGATACGCTTCATCTTTCTGATTTTATTATAATCAAATCCATTTACTAGAAGATGTGATATGCATTGAATGCGATTCATCGTGGTAGGATAATCAGAGAACATGGCGAAATAGCGTTGGAAATCCTCTTCAGTCATTCCTATAATGGGTTCCTGAAGTGCGTTGTAATATACAGGATCGTCATATGCAGCCTGTAACGCCACCTTGATATATTGGGAATGTTTGGTGCTAGACATAAGCGGGACACTCCACACAGAATACCAAACTTTAAACCTATCCATAGGTAACGTATCGCAATCATGATTAAGAACTTCTCTCATGACTGTCCAATAGTTATCGTCGTTTACCTGCTTTGCCCGAATCATCTTTTTAGACATAGCAGAGTCTTGACTGAAGTCTGGAAAGATAGGGGTAGCGATATCTGTTGTTTTGTTGGGGTCTGTATTATAGATAATTTGCATAATAATCTTTCAAAAAGAGGGGGAGCATTTCTACTCCCCCTGCATAGTTTAGTCGTTGACTAGATTTTTGAAGAAATCTTCGTCGTCGTCATCATCCAACTTGAATGGCGGTGTTTCGTCATTCGTAGAAGCTGGTGCCGCTTCTCTTTGCTGCTTTGGTTCTTCAGCCGGAATGCTATCCCGTACAGACTGCTTAGTAGCACCTGTGGAGGTTAGACCTAGAACCTGATCAAGACGTGCCTTAAGCTCATCATAGCTCTTGAACTGGTCTGGTGCAATGATTTCCTTCAGAGAATAGAGATTACCATAGATTCTCTCTAGTTCTGCATCATCATCGCTAAGCGGGGATACGGAATCAAACTCTGAAAGGTCATAATTCTGGTAACCGTCCTTCTTAATGATCTTAACCTTGAAGTTAGCGCCACCCCAAAAATCGAATGGGTTAAACGGCTTCTTATCAGGGAAAGGAGGATTCATAGCTTCATTGATCTTACCAAAGATTCTGGAACCATACTCATACAGGAAGCACTTCCCGTCATTTTCTGGATTTGCAGGATCATGGATAACCTGAATGTTGCTGTGGTAGGAAAGCTTACGCTTTTGCTTTCTAGCCTGCTTACGTTCCGGCGCATCGTCGCTGTCTACAGAATTCCAAAGCTTGCTGTTGTATTCGCTTACCGGGTCATCCTTGCCAAGAGTTGTAAGGCTCTTTTCCACATAGTGGAGGCCGCTTTCGCTCTTGAAGAAGTGAGAGTAAACCTTAACGAACGGGAAATCTTCGCCGTCTGGTTCTGGTAGGAATCTGATAATGGCAAAACCATTACCCGCGCTATCTACAGTAGGCTTCCAATATCTATTGTCGCCACCACTGTTGTTTGAATTTAGTTCTGTAAGCTTCTTATTAAGCTTTTCGAAATTAGCGCTTGATGTTTTCTTTAAATTTGCAAATGACATTTATGTTATCTATTTTTACCTTTCTTGTTCACATGTAATCATAATTTTTCTCTTATCCACACAAACATAATATAAATCTTCTGATGCTGTATTTAGTCTTTTTTTATCTAAAAGTCAAGGATAAAATTGAGTAAAAGTAACTTTTTTCTAAGTTAACGAATGGCGAATACTTCTCAATTAGCATCTTATCCTTAGGCCAAATAAATGTATCACTGATTTGTTGATCCCACTTATCAGTAAAGTTCAAGTATTTGTTAAGTAATGTGATAGTCTCTGGACTAATATTGCCGCGCTTGTATTCTTTTAATAGGTGCGGGTATTGTCCGTTGGTAACTGTTAGGTTACTCTTGAAATCTGGATGTAGTTTCTGAATATCTTCTTTGAATGTCAACGAAAGGCTTTTATTCCTATCCAGCCATTCCTTGTATATCTCTAAGCCCCTGTCAGAAACTATGTCACCAATCCATTTATCACCTGAAATAAAATTAGCGATCAATAGATTGGGTGGATCGGGGTGTTTGGCCAGCTTATAGAAGAAGTGGCGATCATTGCGAAATTCAAGGGAGGATTGGCTTGCGCGGGTCACTCCCCTGAATTTAACTGCATCATAATCTTTTTCTTTAAAGTGTAGCTTTAACGCAATGTAAAGTTTGTACGCTTTAAATTCGTCATACATCAAATGGTAACTTGTTGGTCTTAGGAAGGAAATGTAATTCTTCTGCCTCATCCTGAATCTTGGCTAGGAATAGCTGATTCTTAGATACGTAGGCCGCTACAGTCTCAATATCTATGTTGTATTTTTCGGAGAAATGAATTACTGAATCCATGTAGGACAATCCAGCATTAACCCATTCTCTTACTTCCTTTTCAAAATCTACGGTCTTCTTAGAAAGAATTTCCTCTAATGTCATTATGTTACCTATAAAATATATGTCTGCCAATCTTCAACGTTCGCGAACGTTTCCATCGCGGACTTACGGATGTTGAATGGAAAAACTTTGATCCATTTGTTACATCAGATTGTCTACCGTAATAAACATCTTCTGCAATTCGTTTCGCTTCTGCGAATATCTTGATGTTTCTGATAGCCCGCTTACCACTACATACCCATGAGAATTGGCATGTGCCTTTTGTCTTTTGGTTGACAACAGCGCATGGTGTAGAAGGGAAGCGCTTATCATTCACTCTATTCATCACTACATTTGCAACCGCTACTTGCCCGCTATGAGGTTCGCCTTTTGCTTCATGATAAATGTTTTCTGCAATACAATTGATTTGTGTCTCTGGTGATTTAGCATATGCGTTTGCAGATAAGAACATGCTGCTAATTACACCAACTATAATAGTTAGTAGTCTACTCATAAATACCCTAATTTTTATGATTTGATCGTATATGCAGTTCTTTTCGTGGTGTATCTCAACACCAGAAGTGCACACAGAAAACGTTAGGGCTTTATGAAAATCCCGTTATGTTCATTCCCCTCTTACAAAGGAATGCAAATCATAGTTGTTTCGTCGGTGAAATGCCATAAAGACATTTCGCTTTCTAGCCATCTTGACTTGAAGCTTTGTAAGAGCGGAATAACATTCCGTATATTATTTATCAATGAGGGTTGTTAGATACCCTTAAATTCCCAATAGGAAATATTCTCATCGATAGATGTAGCTTTTACCACAACATTACCCCTTTCGTCAAGGGGATTATTCTTCTGTTGTATAATTAATTCACGAAGTTTGGTAACTTCTTCATGGGGTTTGGCATCAGCAAACTCCACTTCATCCATAAACTTTGCGTAGTTGTCAACCGAAAGGCGGCTTAAGACATTAGACGCAAACGTATTAAATTCGGATACCAGAACATTCATAATATGTTGGGATTGCTCTGCATTGATCTTTTTGAATTTGTCAATCGGGTTGTTTGTCATTAAATTGCCCCCTTACGGAAATCCTTTACTGCCATGTTATACCCTGCGCGCAATGCGTAATCCATAATCATGCATTGAAATTCAAAGTCTCTGCGCTTTCTTTGTGTATCCAGATTGAACACGTTGATGATTGCGGTAGGCTTGATCTTGCCGGTTTTGTAATCAGCACAGATAATCATGCGCTGTTCAATTTCCTGTCTAGAAATCTGGTCGTAATCACCAGCAACTATTACTGTATTATTGGTATTGGTTGCCTGCGCTGGTGTAAGCGAAAGTGCCGCTGCTAATAGTATGCTCATTTAGTTCTCCATATTATATTTGTGAAGTGTAGAGTGTTTCTGTTCCAAGGTACACTCTACCAAACCCGTTGAAATCAGGCCGCTAGGCGAATTTCAGATGCAACGTTATCGTTAGCATTTATTGTTTTGTGGCACTTTGCCAAGCAATCAATCTAAGAATTCCTATTCCGCTCAAGTCGATCCTAGTTCGCCCCCATCAGATACAAAGAAACTCAACTTTCAAAATTCGGTCTATAGCCCTAGCTTCTACTTGTCCGCTTACACAAGTCAGGGATGATATCTGTCCCTTCATATCTTGCAGCCGCAACGCCATTGTCTGTCGCTTTGTATCTGGTGGAGGCGGCGGGTACTGCCCCCGCGTCCTCTAAGCCTTTATTGTCATCCATCACGGATTGATAAACGTATTTATACAGTATTAGATATCATCAGTCAAGAATTTTTCTGGATTTTTCTTCGCTTCTTCTACCATAGGCCCTGCTACAATTACAACAGTTGCCGCGCCATGTTCGAATGCTGGTGAAGTGATCACGCTTTCTAGATACAGATCATTGTCTTCGATATCAAATTCATAATAATCTTCATCAAACACAATGCCAGCACCCATAGTCATACTCATCATAAGAAAGAGCATATCGCTTTCGGTATATCTGGCTTCTGTGTCTTCTTCCGGTTTCACGGGGAATGCCCATTCCGGGAAGAACATTTTGTGGTCTTCAAGGGTGAAGGAGGGTACTTTATACATCGTCATAAATTTTTTCCTTTTCATAAAAAATTTGTGTTGACATCGTAGGGTAATTAATTTAGAACAGTCTCAACAAGACAGGAGATTAGATATGTCAGTAGTAGCACAAACCATTCTTGAACAAATCGGTGGCCGTAGCTTTCGCGTTTTCACTGGTGCAAAGAACCTTGTTGGTGGTGAAGATTTCCTTCAGTTTGATCTTCCGCGCGGTTCCACAAAGAACAAGTGCACGAAGGTTCGCATCACTCTTAACGGAAACGATCTTTATGATGTTGTGTTCTATAAGTGGAATGCTCGTAAGCTGGAATTGACCACCATCAAAGAAGTCAATGACATCTACTGCGATATGCTGATTTCCACGTTTGAAGAAGAAACCGGCCTTTACGTAGGTTTCTAATGACAGGGGGCTTCGGCCCCCTTATTCGTCATTCTTAAAATGGAATACCCGATTCATAGCCGCTAGGGCGGATTCTAGCTCTTCGATTCTATCGGCGGCTTCGTTCCTTAGAGCCTTGTCGGCTTCCCTGCCACGGGTAGGCCTAGCCATTCTAAGCCTGTTAGATAGGCTGTCTTCATCTCTGACAATATAACAACCGTCATCAATTGCATCTGCAATCATGTTAAGGAACATTCTAAATTCCTTAACTGTGCCTTCGTGGGTGTTGGTAACGGCATCCACCAAATCAGTATGGCCGATAATGTCATATATGATTCGTGGTGTTGGTTCTCGTAGCCATTTAACAATGTCAAATACCACATCATCGTTATAATCAGACAGGCACCGCGCAATAGCATGTCTGCACTGTGCTACGTCTGTGGAGCTAGTAATATACCTGATATCTTCGTCTGGAACGTTTTCTAGCGCTTTAAGAAGCTTCTTATGGTTCATTGATTTCTCTTTCTGTAATGATCTTAGCGTGTGCTAGGATTCCTTTCATGATATCTTTCTGAAAAGATATCAATCAAATTAGAATTTATGTCAATTAAATATTCCACAAATTCAGAGAACTTTTCGCGATCAGGCCAACCAAATGTCACTGAAGGTCCATTTAGGGCTTCGAAATCTTTTACCGCTTCATCTGGATCAACACCATCAGGAATTGCATTCATCCTAATATAAACAGCATCACCTACAGGGACAGTAGCCATAACAACCGAATCGCGGCCCATAGGCCAGTAATTAGGACAAACGCCAGAACCAACCGAATTAGAATCTAAAACTACCTGAATATCTTCCGATTCAAGGTGATCCTTTAGTGATGTTGCTAGTTGTGCGGCTTCTATTATATTATTGTATAAAGTGCCATCTACAATTTTCTGCAACAGCCTGTATAATTCTTCGTGCTCCATTATCAATCCCTATATGGGTTTACCTCTTTTGGCAAACTATCAATTTTTTGGTGAACATCACATGTGCAATCCTGCCAATCGTTATGGCCAAAACTACCATCACTATAAAATCCGCGCCCTTCGCGGCGAAGATAAAAACCTTGTCCCTTGCACCTAGGGCAATCGGGATGTGGATCGATACAATACATAATGTTACCTTTCGTGTGGGCAACTTCCTGTTCAGGGCTAAGTCGCTTCCGCTTTACAACTATATAACGTTCTTCTCTTTTAAAATCATCCATGTCTTCATATTTTACCTGTGCCTTTACAGTGGCCGCAAACATACTCTTGCTTGCCCTTCCACCAAACTAGGTCTTCATAACCGTAATCAGGGGAAGTGCCTCTACCGTCACAAGATGGACAGTTAGGTATTTCCCCTGAAGCTAGCCAATCAAATACTTTTTTGAAAAATCCCATCATGCCTCCTGAAGTGATTTCTTGATATACCCATAAGGAATGTTAAGATTATATTCCAGAGTTTCCCAACCATAGAAAGAAAGGTCTTCCTTCGTAACGCCTTCAGCATCAGCGATAACTTCAATGATGTGCTTGCGGTCATTAGTGTTAAGAATCTCCATCGTTTCATAGATACGTGCTTCAAATGCAGCGATGTTATTATCATGGTCAGCCTTAGTGCGGTCGATTTCGGCCTGAATAGCATTACCGATATACTCGGCTTCAGTTTCGAGTTCTTCCATCGTCATAGAGGCGAAATCATAGTGACGGCCCTTGCAACCAAATGCATCCTTGTGGCCTTCATAAATGAAGGTTTCAAGCTCATTGCGCTTGTACTGTTCAACAGTAGTGATGCCACGATCAATCCAATCCTGTGCATCAGTTGATTCAAGCGATGCCCAACGATCAGGACCAGCGGCAATCCATGCCAGAGTCTTAGCGTTGTTTTCAGCGATGAGGGCAAGAAGTTCTTCCATGATTAATTCCTTTCCGTTGTCTCTTGATATGAGGTTTAACGGAAAGGAATTATCTTGTCAACAAAAAATTATTCAGACGGAATGTTTTCTTCAATCCAGTCTGCAATTTCGGGAAAAGTTTTCCCTAGATTATCATTCATCTCCATCAACTCATCATCATACCCATCAAGACCATATTTTTTAATGACTTCATTTGATAGCTCATTTACATCATAATAATCTTCTTCGGTTCTTTCCCACAAATCAATTTTGGTTGATTTTATCGCTTTAAATCCTTCGTATTCAGGAGAATCCACAAAGCTTTCTTCCTCTACTACGTCCATAAGAACGCCAAGGCAGCACCAACCATTCTTAACATCACACAAGTAACCTGTAGTCTGTTCGTATTCGCCAGAACGAAGGGCGGCGGTCCACTTGTTTTTAATTTCTTTCTTCATCACTTTACATCCTTTTCTGTGTCAGCGGTATCCTTGTCTTCCCGTACCTCTACATACACAGGCAGGAACAAAGATTGGTCGCCACCATCTTTTTTGGTGATACGTTCGTTGTATTTGATTGTGTGAATCTTTCCAACGTAACGTTCTGGATTGGTGCGGTCTTCATCCTTAAGACCAGTACCAACATTCACCTTGATAACACCATCGCTGGTTTGCATAACCAAAGAGCCTAGCAAGTTTTCGTATTTGGTTCCCGGTTCACCCGGTTCCCACCCAGTACACAGAAGATCACATTCAAGCTCATTCTTCATCTTGATATTCTTTTTGGAACGCTTGTTCTCCCAAATTGAATCAGGAGTTTTGATAATCACGCCTTCCTTGCCCTGTGCAAGATATCGCTTGAAGATGTGGATTGCTTCGTCAAGACTGTACACAACATCATTGTCCACCAGCTTGATTTTATCTGTCTTGGCGCTGTTTACAATGGCAGACAGACCAAGGAAGCGGGATGAGTAGGGGACAGTGTGTTTTTCCTCTAGGAAGTCATTGTAGGGAATCATATCCCATACTTTGAAACGGATCATGGCCGCTTCCTTGGCGCTAATGGTCCCCTTGATAGCCTTATTGAGAATGCCGTTACCTTCCTTGCGCGGCAAGGGGTTTTCATTCTCATCCACCACCAGCATTTCACCATCAAATACGAAATTCAGGCATTCCATGGAAAGAGAAATGAAATCACTTTCAAGATTACCTAGAATGTCAATATCCTTACCATTGCGAGATTTGAATGATACCGCACCATCCTTCACGATGGCATTAGCGCGCATCCCATCCTCTTTAGTCTGGATGTATACGCCATCAGACCAAACAACTTTTTTGATAAGCTTTTCGTCATAGGCAGAAGAAAGCATGACAGGGTATACACGAACCAAACCCGGCCAAATCTTATTGGCCGTTGAAGAGCTAACACCACACTTCAAATCTTTCTTGATAATCCGTTCGATAACCAGTGCATCAGCAGGATCAAGCGATTCAAGAGTTTCGCGCAACCAATCAATACCAGCATGTCCAGTAAGCTTGCGGCTAGACAGCAATTCCAACCTATCCAACGCTTCCTGAAGATCAATCTTAGGGTTATCTTCTGACTTATATGTGGGAATTTTGCGGATATAAAATTGCGTGAAAGAATCCAGAGCCAAGAAAACCACTTGCTCTAGGAGTTCTTCGTCTTTGTGCTTTTCTAGAAGAGTTTCCTTGAAAATGCGCGAGTTGTTTCTTGCCAGTTCGTTAAGAACAGCATCAATATTAATCATTATAAACTTTCCTTAGTCTTTGTGCCAGCCGCCGTACATGCAGTGCATAATTTCGTGTCCAAGTGTATCTTCGTCCTTACGAATTTCAGGATCAACAATATACACTTCGCAATAATTTTCATCTGGATTTTCGCTTGTCAGTGTGAAGGCCGCAAGGTCAGATGAATCCTGAAAGTAAGGTGCTGCAAGCCGCTGGATTTCTTCGTAGGAAGAAACCTTTTTGATTTTGATCACAAGTTCATCCCGCGTAAAATTCTTCGCATTGAACTTATATTCAGGGGAGTTGTTATGGACATTGATATGTTGTGGCGCAACATCCGTAGAGGTTCCACTATAGGTAAAGTAGATAAATGCAGCCATACCCAAGATCAAAAGATTTTTCAACATATCAATTCTCCATAAATTCTTTTTACCACATTAAAATGAAATGTAAAGGAGAAAATTAGGGTACTGTGTTTCCTGTTTCGAAACCATCAATTGTTTCTGGTCTACCCTGTGTAGATTCTAGTGCCGCAATGATTCTTGGTAGGTTGTTACGCAAAAGAACAATCAATTCTGCATTTGCATCAATCTGCCTTTGATCCCCATTTGCGGATTTCCAGTATTCTTGTTTGAAACCATCCCAATGAATAACCGCGCAATCTTCGCTTTCTGGTGCCTGTATGCTTGGGCAATCATCCCATGCGGATTTATCACCAGCATCATAGTAAAAAACTTCCCAAGGCCCTTTGGTCGCTTTAGCCCCAAGTTCTTCAATTTTATCTGCTAATTTGTTGTTGTCCATTATAATTCCACTTAAAAGTAATGGGGCACGAAGCCCCATTAAATATTACGAAACCCGGTATTCAGTCGGGGTGAAATCAAGGCGATCATCAATTCCCCGCGTGAAATAAAGCCATTGACCATGTGAATAGCGCGCCCATGCGAATTCTGTTCCACGGCGAACGAAAACCTTGCTACCGTTCTTTGCCTTATTGTCGATTTCTTTCCAAATACCATTATTAAGAGTAGTCATAACTTTGTTTTATTTCCTTAAATTAAAATTAATTGTTCACTTAGATTTGAAGTGAGTTTTGTTTATATGACATTTTTGTATAAATGTCAACGGGGTAATGCATTAATCTTTTCAATTAGTCTATTTGTAATTTCTGTTGCTATAAAACACGCTTCCACAAATTTTACTTCATTTAACTCTGGTTGTTCGTATATCTTATATACCTCATCTAGTGCCGCATAGTCTTCTTCTGATATGATATGGCCTATATTTAGTTTCTTAAGTCTATCGAACATTCCAACTTCTGTTGATTCGATGATATATCCCAGCTTTTTTTGATATTCATTCATAATTTTCACCCGTAAAAATTTTATGCAGTCTTTCTATGACTCTATCTACGATACCAGAAGCTATTTTAGATGCTTCGATATATGACTCTATATTCATGTTAGTTGCGTAGATATCATATAGGGTTTCTATATCGGTATATTCCCTGTCTGTTATAACAGTAGTTGGGAAGTCCCTTACGGTATCTTTGATGTTCTTTTCCAACCCCTCGATAAGCACACGAAGAGATTCATTATACACATTCGTTTCAGACATCCAGACCATCCAATTTGTTTATAACTCTAGCTGTCATGTTGTTAATAATATTACACGCTTTACTGTAATCATATTGGTCCATTTCACTAGAATAGATTTCATAAAGGGCGTCCATATCATCGAAATCAGTCTGCGAAAGAATTGATTCCGCTTTATGAATCTTTGCTGCCTTGAAAAGCCTTTCTTCGATGGCGGAAATCATACCACCAAGAGATTTGTTGTATTCATTCATCTTCAAAATATCCTACAAAAACAATTTTCGCTGCAATTTTCTTGCCATCTGAATTTTCTTGATAGTAACAGTTATATCCGCCATCACCATAACCAGAGATAGAGCATACGCCAAATCCTACATTAGCGATCTGGTCATATTCATAATAATATCGGTGTAGCGCTTCCTCTGCCTGCATTTTTCGCATTTCTGCTTCTTCTTCAGGGGAAATAGGGGTTTTAGATACCTCCTTCACGATATTAATAAATCTGTCAATTTCTTCAGGGTCACGATAATAGATTTCTACCTTTTCTGGACCCTTTTCTTGTCTGAATATTTCATAATAGAAATTTTCTTCAACTTCATCGTCTCTAGGGTCTTCCGGGTATTTCTCATCATCAAAGAAACCAGCCTGTCCAGAATCAACACCAACATGGATATCAGATTTGGTCCATTCCTCTGAAATAATAGTATAATCTTTGTGGACAATCATGATTTCAGTAACCAGCCTGTCCTTACCCCAACTATCGGTGTTATCAACTACATTAATGTAGCCTTCCCACTCGCCATTAAGGCAGTTGTCCAGAACGCCAGCACACCATGTATCTTTCACATAACAAGGATCAGTGACACGAATTTTTCCGCTAGAGATTTCAAAAATTTCCATAATATACCTTTAAAAATTAGGGGTAGGTTCAATTAGAGGCACTGGAATCGAACCAGCACGTTCCTTCACTCTATAAAGTTTACCGTCTAAGGCCTTAGATTTCAACCCTCTTGGCCAAGATTTGCTGTTGCTTCTGCTAGAACAGCAACCCTACCCCTATCTCGTTATTGCATATGCCTTACAACATGATCAGAACCATGCGTAGCAGCCCAACTGTGCGGCTTAACCTTGGCGTCCAAACCTAGGCCCATACACCATCCTAGAGCCTCTTTAACGGCAACAGAAGATTTGTGCTTAGGGTCAGGATTAATATCAAGGTGAACCTCCATATGTCTACCGTCTAGGTGATCTACCAGAGAGGTAGCAACAGAAGTAACATATGCAACTTCATTTAGTAGACGCTGTTTCAGATTTCCGTAATCATCAACAGTTTCGGTGTGGTGCAGAATTTTACAACCGTGCTTAGAATCCATGTGTATCACAACCACAGTTGAATATCTAGCCCTCCATACGCCATTTTTTGACTTTGAACGGATAGAATCGCAACCAACATAGATTGATGATTCTTTAGAAGATTCTTTGATTAATTCGATTGCATCTGCAATTAACTTTTCCACATTTTTATTCCTTTAGCTTTACAAACCCCTTGTCCAGCGCTTGCTTGATATAGTTTTCAATACGTTCTTTCCCTACTGGATTCATGGAATGAACAACATATTTAGGGAACGGAACATCATTATCATGGCAATAATCTACCAACCATTTCGCACAATCAAACCCGGTTTTTTCGGGACCGTAGGATATGGTCTTGACCATATCGCCATCGTCATAGGTATATGATGGCTGTTCAAGTTCCTTAAGCATGGCCTGATAGTGTTCATCGGCCAAATCATGATCGAACGAAACAAAATTAGGCGTACCGTAATTTTCTATGGAATATACGAATTGATCGTAGTTAGCTACAGTATGCCAAATGCCAGTTTGATAGTTTGGGCCAGAAATCCAAGACACGTCACGCGGCTGGCGTTCATCGTCAAGAAAAAGATTATAGGTCATAACAAATTCCTTTAAAGGAGAATGGCGGATAGTTAGGGATTCGAACCCTAGGTGCCCTTTAGGGGCACGCCACCTTTCCAAGATGGTGCCTTAGACCGCTCGGCCAACTATCCGTATTTAATGGATCGGAGACAGGGACTCGAACCCCGATTCTATGGACCAAAACCACATGTCCTACCAATTAGACGATCCCCGAACAATTATGTAATCTATTTATATTATTTTTTCAGACTGTCAAGCATGTTTTTCAGGGTCATGTGCTTCTAATGTATCATCGTTATGTTTTTTGATGATATGTTTCACATGCCCATGGATGGCGTGATACTTGTAGGTATCCTGCCCAATCTTATCACCAGCTTTGTGTAAGAGGCTTTCCTTAGATGTTAGCTCTTTAATCTGGTTAAGATGATGCATTATCTGGTCCACATGATCATCATAGACATCATGCGGGTCTTTTGTGTGCGGCCATTTTTTTGTTTTTGGCTTAATGAAGTCTGAAAATTTCTTTACCATGAAGGTATTTAGTAGAAAAGGACTCCCCTTAAATGGGGAGTCAAGTTTGAATTTTAATTATTGGAATGCGGGGTGTGTTAGATCGGATGCCCCTTTTGGGGGCGCTTTGTAGTAATAAGGAACACCGTTAGCATTCTATATATTTAGTTCAGTTTAAAAAGCTCTTCAAGCTTGTCATAGGTGAAATTCTCATACGAAAGATCGTAATCATATTTCACGCCCGGTTGACGTTCGGTGTGGATAGTAACACCATCCACCATTTCAAGGATTTCTTGTACCCTAGGCGTTTCTACAAGAGCCTTAGCGATGATTGCAGGAGAACCATTGAAGGATGCCCGATTATTGCTAAGACGGCCATTGAATGCCACGTAAGAACCATCCTGAATAAAGCCAATCACATTTTCACGTGACTTAAGCTGAATCTTTTCACGGAACAGAACCTTATCCATCCACTGGTTTTTGCCTTCAGTACCTACTACAACTTCAGCCTGTGAACCAATTTCACCAGAGTAGATGTTGACAAACAAGCCATAGGTTTTTTCAAGGATTGTGGGAGAAGTCATAAACTCCATAGCAGACGGGTCCGCCCAAGTTACGTCACCAGAATAGATGATTTCATTGGCACCATACGCACCATACGCACCCCAACCAACACGATTCCCGCTTGTGTCGATGGTGGAAAGATCAAGGTCGGATGCGCCCCAATCATTTTCCCAATAGATACCAGCGCTGATAGCCTTAGCGTCTACGTCAATTCTGGTACCAAAAGGAAGGTTGCCGATTGTCTGTTTACGAGAAACAGGAAGTGAATAACGCACGTTTCGGTCCATAAGGATAGTCTTGCCCTTAAGGTGATCAAGACGATCCACAACAATACCAGCCGCCAAAGATGACACTTCAAGAAGAACCCTTGAATTGAACTGCTTTGCGTGTTGTTTGACGTGCTGCTTACCATTACGGACAGTGAACACATCAACCTGATTACGAATCATCTTGTACATGGAATGATTCATGATCTTGAACAAATCGCGGGTAGAGAACTTTTCCGCAATTCCATGCAAATCAGCATCACGATTAGCATCAGCAAATGCCACGAAAGACTTAGCCAGACTTTCCTTTACAGGCACGTGATTCTTTTTGGACATACGTCCAATTTTGTTGATTACAGTTTTCGTATCATATTTCTTAGCAGAAAGAATGATATCCTTGTGGCGATTATAAACCTGTGAAAGAGCATAAGCGTTCATGTTAAAAAACTTAGAAGACAACGAATTATTATTCTTAATCTGTCCAAGAACTTCCTTGGACTTGATCAACATAGCATCGCCAGTTGCTTTGAAGCAAATGTAACGCACTGCATCATCACCATTAGAAAAAGGAACGGTACCATCATAAAGGATGACACGAAGCTCATTGTTAGCGATGGCGTTAAGATCATATGAAATGTCATATTCCTTGATAATCTTAGCCAGTGCGTCCGTATCCTTGATAGGCGCAGACATATAAAGAAGCTTCTGTACCATAACTTCCAATTCATCACGGGAAACGCCCTTGACGTAATTGGCCTTCATGATCGTACCGTTTTCGGTAACAAGGTCAAACATACCCGGCTTACCAAGTCCATACACTTCCAAGTAATGGAAAAGTTGCTTGGTAACAAGGCTTTTCACAGTAGAATTCTTACGTTCTTCAGGCGTAAAGAGAGTTCTAACGTCTAGTGGTGCAAACTTGCTCATAAGGATGGCAGTCTGTTCGTTCGTAGGAATGAAGTCCAACACCAACCCATAAGTTTCCAGCAACGAAGTATTGATCATACCCGTATCGCCTTCAGTCACCATTACGTTAAAAAAATCAAGCACTTCACGCATTATTAAATTCCTTATTTTCTGATTATAACTTTGTTACAACATTTTTTGAGTTTGTCGTATACACTGGTTTCAATGTTAATGCAACCATTAGTTACCTTTTTATTTGCGTTAGGTGTTCTAATGATAGCAAATCTGTCCCTCTTTCTATCCAAGGTGTAAACCCTGTGGATAGCGTATATCGATGAATCTTCTTCCTGTTTAAATTGGAGAACATCACCGCCATAGCCGGGTTGTTGTGTAATTCTTAATACAAGGTCATATTGTCCCGTTGGTGTGGTATCACCGTAGAGGATGGGGTGGCACTCCCCGTTAAAGCAAATAAGTGCCAACCCCAAGAAAACCTCTGCGATCATTCCTTGATCTTAACGGGATGTTGGTATTCGATCACAACATTACGCGGTTCAAGCGTACCAACTTCACACTGGACAACCTGAATATTGGTCACCAGACGCGAGTTATTGGAAGTGTTACCACCGCCAACTTGGCCCCACGAACCACCACCGGAACCACCGCCGATAGACAGGTTTCCACCAGATGCCAGCCCCACAACAGTAGAGAAGATGACAACTTGGTGACCGTAAAGCTTTACGGAACCATCCGGCTGTACAATACGGCGATAATCAACGAAGTTTCCGCTGTCATCAATGTAAGGTTCAAGGTCATAGGTATAACCCTGATCAACCTTCGACTTGGAGAAGATGCCGCGAGAAGTGCCCCAAATAGGAGTACGAACTACCCGCTGCAACAGACCACAAGACAGGGTTTCCTTGATAATATTACCAACCGCGACATACGAAGGCGGGGTAGGCGGTACGATAGGCGGAATGAAGTTGTAGCGCGACTTGTCAGTATAAGAAGAACTACTACGATCCGAAGCATCAACATTCACCCGCGAATTACCACCAGAGTTATTTGCCGATGAATTCGAATTTGCGTTCGAATTGGTCTTGTTCCCACCAGAGAAGGAAGAAGTGTCACCAACGGAACTATTCGACTTCGAACCATTGGAAACAGTTTGCTTGTTTCCGCCGATATTGCCAAATTCGTTTCCATTGGAAAGCTTGTTCCCACCAGAGTAGGAATTACTTCCACCAACTTCAATTTCGTTGCCGTTCGAAAGCTTGTTCCCACCAGAGTATGCAGCGCCACCAGCGTTTACGTTGGTATTGGTATTCTTGACGTTGTTGTCAACATCAGAAGAACCACCAGCACTGTAATTGCTATTCTTGCTATAAGAATCGCCGCCATCACCACCGTAGCCAGAACCACCGGCACCGCCGCTGCCACCATTCCCACCATTATAGATTGGTGAACCATCAGTAGGGGTAGGGGTAGGAGTTGGAGTTGGGGTAGGAGTTGGGGTAGGAGTTGGGGTAGGAGTTGGGGTAGGAGTACCACAACCATTAGTTTGCTGGCCAACACCACAACCACCGTTGCCACCACCGTTATTACCCTTTGTAGCAAGGGCTGGTGATGCCACCAGTGCACTAGACGCGAACAGCGCCAAAATAAGAGATTTATTCATAATATATTACCTTTCGCAAAAATAAGCGGAACCTTCCCGCGATCATAAAAATACGTTAGAAACATTAACGTAGGATTAACAAGAATCTTTTTCTTTTAAATTCTTGATTAAATCTCGCAAATTCAACACATCGGTTTCATTTTTGAGATTGAATATCGGTATATTGTAATGTTTTGCAATGCGCATTGCCTGCCCGGTTCCACCAGAGGCTTTGCCATCTTCTGTCCAACATACAATAAATTTAGAGGGAGTTTTTAAATCCTTACCTAGAACTTGGAATGTGTTCCGGGTCATTAGTTTTTTGGTGTTCGTAGACCATGTGTGGTGTCTCTTATGGAAACGTCTAGCGATTGCTTCGGCTTCCTTAACAATATCATCGTCCATATTGTCTAGAGAAAATTCACCATCCCCCTTGTGCAGATATATTTCCATTGGAAACCCTTCTGCACCGTCTTCAAAGTAGGTATCAGCCCCAATAGCGCCACCAGACCGAAGAGTAAGGCCAGCTTCGCCCAAAGCTACTGCAATGGCCTTACAATCTTCTTCTAGCTCTTTTGGTGTTTCTCTTGAACCGATACCCGCATAATAATGCGTCACTTTTCCAAGCCTTCTAGGCGAAACAGACAATCGCGGATGAATTCAATAATTTCATCGTCGCCATATTCAGCTTCTTCCTCTAGTTGTTCTAGATATTCGAACGCTTCATCATAACTAACCCGGCTCATTCAAATTCCCCAACGATTTCATTTTCTCCCATAGGGAAACCACCACAATCAAATACTGTACTCCAAGAAACTTCCCCTTCAGGTAGTGGTTTGTTATGCCAATATCCATCCATGATGACACAATATGGAAAATTACAATCGGATTCTGCGTTTATTGCTGCGACAGTACCCAAATCACCCTTTTTGGTTCCCATTTCGCTACCATCACAACCATCAAAATTTTCTGGAAGCTTGACGCGATCACCAACTTTAAATTTCAAAGACATATTATTTCCTTTTTAAATGTGACAATCAACCATGGTCAACCAATAGTGACTAGGGAGACTGTTAATCAACTTAACATATTCTTGTGCCCACACGTCATGATCAACATCTTCAGAGTGTGCACCAAACCAACCCATTTCGCCACGTTCAAACCACTTCCCGTCATTATCGATCATAGCAAATGGAGCTACTGCACGGGCTTTGTTTCGGTTGATATATTCTTCCCGCGAACAATTAAATTCATCTGCCCGTGTGAAGAAGTCAATTGTTTGACGAAGATCAATGTTTACCTGATTGTTGTTGTAAATGTCCCGTGCTTCTTCGATGTCTCGGCCATTCCTGACTTCATCCCATACGAGAATTTCGCGCCCAGCAACAACAGCATGAACTTCGTCATATTTCTTACCGAACCTTTCAGCCTCGAAATTAATAGCGTCATTGATGATATAGTCACGAACCATGACTTGATTACCAATGTTCTGTTTCCATTGAGTAGGCCACTTAAGGGAAATGCCATCGCCATTACACCCATTACATTTGTATTCGGGGTGAACTTGGCGTTGGGCCATCCCAATTTCATCGTTGCGCATACCAGTACCTTCGCAGATGAAACACACTTCAAAGTTTGCGGGGTCTTCTTCTGGATCATAGAGTGGTTCAAAGAAGCCAGACCAGCGCCCACCAATCTGCCACCAATCCCATTTTGCGTTGGGGTTTGTGAATCTGATAACCTTAACTACTTCAACATTGCTACCAACAACGATCATACTGCCAATATGATTAATCGCTTCACTTTCATCGATCACATCATAACAATACCATTCCTCACAAAAATTAAGGAAGTTATTATAGTCTCCCTTATACTTTTCGTAATCGGTTTTGGCTTCATCGGTGATATCGATTGCTTCTGTGTACTCTTTATAGCCGGTACACTCATATTCGTGATATGGGAGAAGGATTCGATGAAGGTCATCATCTGTAGGCTTAAATTCTGTAATCACAACACAAGAAAAATGCGACATTTATATATTTTCCAATCATTAAAAAGGGAGGGTGGTTAGCCCTCCCTATAAGGGTGGTTAGCCCTTATCTTATGCGGCCTTGTTGTAAGGCTTGAAAGCATAAGGGCGCAGGATGTACTTCGACTGGATACGGACAGTTTCACCCTTGCGGTTAACCAGTTCAGTGAGTGCACCCATCTTGCGGGTAACTTCACCAACAAACGGACGACCACGGCTTTTAGTGGTCTTGTAGAAATACTGCTTGCCAACTTCAACCATAACTAATTCCTTTTCAATGTTTCCGAAAGCACCTTGCTTCCATGCCCACATTTATAAGGGGATTAAATTTGATAGTCAAGCATTAAATTCAGAAAAATTAATTTCCTTGCGCAAGATATGCATCAACGATCTTTTCGCGCTTGGCGATGATCTTCCTATCTTTGGCGTCTTGCTTAGATTCTTCACAATCTGTGTTGGTCTTAGAATCGGTTTTGATGTTTTCTACCAGTGCCATAATCTGATCTTTCAACCTCTTATATCCATCGTAAATGCACAGATTTGCGTTGCATGTGTAGTGATCAAATTTGATGAACCCTACCTTATGGCTTTTCTTCCATAGGAATTTTCTAGGGGTTTTGATATAAAGATTGATATGTGTGTTACACATCTCTTGATATGTACGGGAGTACATATTTTTGCCAAAGAAAGACTTATCGCTTTCCCATAGCTCCTTTCCATGTACTCCCAAATTAAAATATTCGTTATTCATTCTAAATACTTTTCCAATCGTTTATAGATTTGCTCTGCGCTCTAACCCTTGCCGTTGATCTTCAGAAGATCAAATGCCAGTAGAGGTCCGCGATCACCTTCTGCTACGTTATAGACAGCAATAGAGGTCAATTCATCTTCCATATCCGGTTCGATGAAGTTGACGTATTCAAAAGAAAACTTACTAAGGATTTCTTGGACCGCAAAAAGTGCCTCTTGGTTACGCACCCCAATAACAGTGAAATATGTTTCATGGGGGCAAATCAGAACCTTGTTGGTGTCTTCACAAATATCCTGTGCCTTTCTCCCAAGAGCATATGCAGCATGTGCGGATTGCACTAGCTGTTGTTCTGGTGAGATGTCCTGTCTAGTAAAAATGTATGTGTAGTATTTGGCACCCATTATGCCCAACCTCTTTCATTAAATATAGTAGATACGCCATTCATAATGGCTTCACAATCTGAAGTCTCTTCTTCAGTTTCTAGGTGAGATATGATGAAAGAATTATCGTGATAATATACGTGTGTTGTATACAACTTCGCCACACGAAGCGCTTCTTTCAGTGCGCTATAAGGATACTTTCTAGGCCCAATTCTACCCGGCGTAAATGCCTTTTCAAGTAGGATTACCGTTATCCTTACCTTTTCTTCCAATGGAAGTCTATCACCAATCTTGATTACCTTCAATAAGGCATACTCTACCATGTTAGTAGAAGTGATCGATTTGGCGTTTGCTTTTGCTTTCCAGCTATCTTTAAAATTCTTCATTGTATTTTCCTTTTCGTTATAAAATTGTTGTAAGTTTGAAATTAAATTACAACACGAAAAGGTGGCCCGCGAGCCTAATGGAAGAATATTACTGGATTTTTCTAATCGTCTTTAGTCGGAAACATTATCATTCCTTATCGCGGCCTTGGTAGGAACCCTGTAAGCCAAGGTTCACGTGTACCGCCCCATCCTTCTTTTTTCATTAAATTGCAGACTTTCCTTCTCGGCCACCGCCCCACCCTTCGATGAATTCAGTACCACCATCACCAATTCCGCCTAGGCCTTCAATAAAGGCAGTGCCGCCGTCGCCAATCCCACCAACGCCTTCGTTGGGAATATCACGTGTTTTACAAGATGACATATTTAAATCTCCTTAGTCGCCGTTCTTTTGGGCTTCAAGTTCTGCCCAAAGTTCATCAGCGTGCATATTCTTCTGTTCTTCCGTCAAATGGGTTTCGGTAGGCTTGCAATTGCAAGCAGCCAGCAGACCAATCAACGCGAGTGCAATTACGCTTCTCATATCTATTTATCCTCTTAACCAGTGTGTGCTAGGACAAATTTATCAATTTCATCCTGCAAATTATCATTATGTGCTTTGCTTGCTGATTCAGCTTTAGCGATCAATTGTTGCGCAAGGCCAACAAGCTTTTCGTAATCTTCATCGATATAGAATTTTACCGTCTGTGAAAATGATGATCCCTTACCGATGGTTTTCTTTTTGAAATTAAACACATATCCATCATCTTCCATTAGAAGCGCTAGGCCTTCAATGCCACCGATGTTGAACCCAAACGGCTTGCGCTTAAATGCATCTTCGATGTTTCTCTTTGTAATCTGTCCAGCAAAAACAGCAAAACTCATATATTATATTTCCTTAGTAAAAATGGTGAATCTGGCGGGGTTCGAACCCGCGACCGTTAGTTTTAGAGGCTACCGCTCTACCATCTGAGCTACAGATTCGTGTTTTGGGGTTTTGGAAGGCGACACTTCCATAGAGACTGTAATATATCAAACCACTATGGAAGTGTCAATAGGCAATTAGTAATAAGTCAATGGTGTTTCAATGACCTTATAAGAAAAGAAGGTTTTTTTGATTTTGGCTTTAGCTACGATATCATGTTTGTGTGGATACATATGAAGTTTACCAGTATCCGCGTTTACAATGAAATCTTCACCCCACCACAGAAAATCACCAAACCCATTAAGAGATACTACCGACAATTCAAACATATTCGACTTGTGATATTGCGACACTACCGCAAGTTCACCGCCCTTCAGTCTGACTAGATCACCCTTAATCAAATCAAGCATTATACAAATTCCACATTAGCCCGATTGCGGATATCATGAAGTTTTTGATAGCGGGTAATTTCACCATTTTCAAAAACCACATCCATCGCGCTATTATTAATTGCAGCGTATGGAACAGTCTTGTATCCATCATCAGTCATGACAAGATCAAGTAGGCCCTTCTTCGAACGCTTTCCGGGGTCCGTGATAGGGTCTTTCTGGACATCGCGCCATCCACTACCCTTAACACAAATTGCCGAACACTTCATAGCCCATTTCATCGTATCACGATCAACTGCTTGAAGGAGTGCGCCGCCCTGCCCAAAGTTCACGTTATCTACACTATATCCAGCAAGGGTAATACTATAGATAATTGCGCGAATGCTTGCATGATTGATGCCGTCTCCCTGAATAACACGAACGTTATTCAGCACCTTGTAGCCCTTTTCGTTCACAGTGTGCCCAAAGTGCTTATCAAGAATACGAAGACATTTTGTTACAACATCTGCCGGATCACCCGAATCTGGACGTACCACCAGAGTAGCGCCACTGTCCAGAACGTCTTGTTTTAGTTCAGTGCCCCAAAGTTCACATGCTTTGAAGATGTCATAGCTATCGCTAACACAGGCCACCAAACCACCCGGTTTAGCATTCTTCTTAATCATGTTGCGGTAGCTGTCTACTTCGCCTTGTCGCCCCCAACTGGTTACCGTGCTATGCTCCATAGCAGGAATCGAAAAACCAGCCATATCCGCACCATAGTATTTGCGAAGGTGTTGGATACCCGGAATGGTGTCCGTGCCCATGAAATTAATCAAGTGCGCCGCCGCGCCAATACCAGCCGATTCAACACTGCTAACACCACGAAAACCGAAATCATGAAGCTTAAAATCAATAAGCTCTGGTGTGCCAGTATCGATCAGGCCCTTCATGATAATTTTCTTGCTTTCATAGCTGTTAGTGGCAACCGTAGTTGGATACCATACCGCTTGAAGAAGAATAGTTTCAAGGAACGAAGTCAGCCAATAAGCTTTGGGGTCCGTGTTGATGATATCAACCAGAACGTTACTTACAGGGACAACCGAACCTTCAGGAACAGCACGAATCTTAACAGGAAGGAACCCGTCATGTTCGTTAAGAATGTGTTCCCAACCTTCACGGTAGAAAGGCTCCCCATGGGCAGTAATCAATTCTTCTGCCTCATCGATATTTTCTTTGGTGATTGGGGTTGTAAGGTACTTCTGGATAAATGCCTGAAGCCCGAAGAACACAGTCTTTTCCCATTTACCGCCGCGCGATTCAATGTACGAATAGACGTATTCGGTTCCTTCGGGGTATTGATTAAATTGGCTGTACTTATAACTATCAGCCATAAGAATGATATTATGATCCATTTGCAAAACTCCTTTGCGTTTTTATTATGTGAACGTCTATCGTTCACGGTTTATTTATTGATAGGTTTCAAAGCTCTTTGGCGATGATTTCTTGGGCAACCTTGTTATCAAACTGCCCACGAAAATGTTGGTTAAGATGCTTCATGATAACGCCCTTACCAGACTTAGAATCTAGTCGGCCATCATTCGCAATAATAACCTTATTGATTTCAGAAGTCAATTCTTCATAAGATAATTGCTTAGGAAGAAATTCAGAAACAACTGCAATTTCGTTGTCCTGTTCTGAAGTGTCGCGATCACGTTCCACAAGGAACGATTTCGTTTCGTTGTTTTCTTTGACCATCTTAATGGCCGCATTAACAACATCTTCATCAGTAGGTTCACGATTCTTGTCATTTTTGGCAAGCATCTTAACCTTACTCATCAGCGAACGAAGAGACTTAAGACGATTCTTGTCGCCACTCTTCATTGCTGCTTTGATCTTTTCTTCAAGATCACTAATAATATTACTCATATTCAATTCCTAATATAATGTCAATCTTTAAGTGGCAACTCTACCAGTGTTACGGAACCACCATGCTTGTTAATATCATAAGCAAAGTTCCCAATTAGGGATTTGATCTTCTGCTCATCGCCACCAGCAAGGCCCATACCGATATAAGGGAAACCAAATTTAGCAGAAGGATAGAAATATTCAAGCTTCCTAAGGATTAATCCAAAGCTCTTATATTCGAAATGATCAATACCCCTTGGGAGGTATCCAACCTGTGTATAGGCATTGATGATATCAAAATTATGGGTCGAACCAAATTTGCCCTGATATGCCGCCACACTATAGTTACCCAAGAGCCTAATAGGATGATCCTTAGCACCCATCAGTTTATGCATCATGGCATCAGCAGTATATGCCGCTGGATATCTGGCCCTGATTTCTTTAGCCAGACCAGAACCCATTGTGTTCTGGCAGTTACAACCTTGAACGATGACATCAAAATCACCGTTCTCGGCCATATCAATCAGGTTACCTTTTGCGTGTTTAAGCATCTTTTGCTTTCTTCTCTTTCCTAATTTTCTTCAAACTCTTCATCAAAATCAAAACTATCGTCAAAACGAGTTTTCTTCAGATGACCATCAATGGAGGTAACAGGAGTAGCATTTTCGGTTTCCCGAAAAATTTCTAGGATATATTTGTACCGCTCATACTCATCCATGGCATAAAATTCAGGCCCCCTAGACAAATGCATATGTTGGATTCCTTTGGCATGGCAGTAATCCAAAAGCTCTTGTTTGGCTTCCTCTACGTCGCCAGAGGGAGGCCCATCATTCACTTCAATTTCCCTAATTTCAAACATCAGCTTGTTTAGTTGGTCTTCCATGAATATGTCTGCTTCATCCTGTGAAGCAAAGGAACATAGAACCTCACCACCAATACTAATAGCTGCTAACATTTTTGTCATAATAAATTATTCCTTATATTAATCCATATAAAACATGTAAGCTCTATAGGGATTAATATCAAATTGTCAACGCTTAAATGTAACAGAAGGAATGAACGACTGTATAATGTCCGCGTGATCGTCAAAAAGAACATCTCTACGAAGCTCCGATAAAGGAACCCATTTAGCCTTTTCAGCGTCATCCGCGCCCTTTACAGCAGGTAGGCCCCATTCACCACCAGCAAGGGGGAAATATCCCGCAAAGGTGATGCTACGCCCAAGCAACGAACGATCAGGTGCGGAGAATGGACGAATTTCCTTTAGCGATCCCTTAAGAACCTTAATAGGAAGATCAATTTTTGTTTCTTCCTTCAGTTCGCGCATGATGCCATCAATAGGAGAGTTATCCTTTTCGGCATCAAAATATCCACCCGGCAAAGCCCACAGGCCCTTACCCGGAATAGAACGACGCTTAATCAGAAGAATATGTCCAGCTTGTGTAATCACATTATCCACAGTTACTGCGATAATTGGATATTCATACACTTCCTTACGCTTACGGTAAGCATCGATGAAATTCTTTTCAGCAACAATATTATCATAAGTTTCCGTAAAAGAAAACTTATCCAACATCTCGTACACTGGTTCTGGAACAACCGAACCAAGGTATCCAAGCTGAAGATTTTCATTGAAATAAATGTTGCGGATATCCGTTGCGTTCATAATTTCTTGGTGTGGAATATCGATCTTATCCCATTGTGGGAACATATCAAGATACTCTTTCGTCTTGATATCCTTTTCAGAACCGATGATGGCAACAGAATCGCCTTCGTTCGCTACGTCATTGACGATGTTCTGTACGCGGATAACCCATGCGTCATCATCATATCGCGTATCGATATTGGAACGAATAACGGTATCGAAAATATCACCCGGCGAAAAACCAGCATCTTCTAGTGCAGCAGAAATCATAGCACTACGTTCTTCGAACGTGAATGGATTTTTAAATGTGCGGGGTTGATCGGCAGAACCTACTATAATAACAATTTTCTTGGCTCTGCGCTTAGCCTCTTTCATAAGTTCAACGTGAACGTTATGCACAGGCTGGAAACGTCCAATAAGGACAGCTACGTCATACTTTTTCATTTTTGCAAAACTCCTTTGCGTTGTATTTGGGGGAAAGTCTATCTTTCCCCCATCGTATTTATCACAGTTCGTCAATAATACCAAAAACTGTTTCAAGGATGTCTTCTACGCCACGGGTATCAAGTTCTTCTACTAGGCGATCAATTCCCTTGTTTACTTCAATAAACAGTTCGCTATCTTCAGCGATGTTTTCAAGGGTTGAAGTAAGAAACGCATAGGTTCCAATCAGTTCGGATGTTTCAAATTCCTTCAACGCTTCTGCATCAAAGGTGAAATCTTCCGCTTCAAGATTCCCTGCTTCGTTTCCACTTACTTCTGTCATAACTTCCTTTACCTTTCTTTGGTTTAAATTTTGAGGCTCGGTTAGCTTTCCATGCAAACCGGGCAATTGGATTTCTGTTTTTCATGGTGCTTCCCCGTTAAATTGATAAGACGCACTATATAGTCATTTTTAACGGGGAAGTCAATATTAATTATTAGCCTAGGCCAATAGCTGCGCGATAGGTATCCAGAACGGCATCCTGTGTAGCCAGATCGTCCGGGGTCATCTTACGAAGCTTCACGATTTGACGCATAATCTTGGTGTCATAACCAACTGCCTTGGCTTCTGCATACACGTCGCGGATGTCATCTGAAATGCCCTTCTTTTCTTCTTCAAGGCGTTCTACACGCTCAATAAGAAGGCGAAGGCGATCATCAGTTGCATTACTCATATTAAATTTTTCCTTTCAAGTTTAAGATTAAAGATTTGTCTTCATCCAGCATGGATTGAAGGGTTTCTATCACTGACAACGCTTCATCATAATTCTTGTCACGTTGTAAGAGGAATAGGCCTTGGTACAATGAACCAATTCCGTCTTCAATTAAATCAGCGGAAGTGTTCATATGCACCTATTTCTAATTTGTAATCAGGAAATTTTTCCTGAAAGCGTTCTGCCCTACGCATGGAACGATCAAACTGTTCCTTCGTATCTGACCTAACAAGGGTGATTGTTTTGTTGTTCATATCGTTTAGGAATTCGTCGGTGTACACCAATTCTTTTCCATCAAAATAAATTTGACAAAACCCAAAATCAAAACGCTTGATTGCAGACATCTTATCTACCACGTCTACAGTGATAAATTCCATGGTATAATCGTGTTCGATTCGATGGATAGCGCCAACCTCTGGTGTTGTAAAATCTTTATATGAGTTATCACAAACAGCGATCATCGTATCGCCCCAATCAAGATATCCGAAAGAGGGATTATAAACCGTCTCTTCGTTTGTGGTATCGCAAATGATAAAGAAATCAATATCCTTTACAGAATTTTTATCTTTACCCATCCAAAGATCACGAAGGCATCCACCAGCAATAATTGCGGTAGGATTTTCTATCTGTACTTCTGCTAGTCTATCTTTCCATTCTTGGGGTATCTGATCAATAGACAGCATGTGAATTTTGTTTCACGAGATATTCTAAAATCATTGCTATATCTTCGTCCCTTTCTTTTATTTTTTCGATGGTTCGTTGTATCTTATCATCTTCAACTACCATCTTGGCATACTTACTGTGTTCTTTCTTCAGGCGTTGGATTTCCTGCCTGTCTTCAATGGTTAGTTTCATAAAATCCCCCATGGTAACAAATTTTGGCATTGAATGCAGTCATAAAAATGAGAAGAAACAAGATGCAGCCGCTCATAAATGTAAATTCCAATTCGCCGCTTATGATCATCATCGCCGTCATCACACTAAAGACGCACATTAGAGATACACCAATTGCAAAAATAATCCTAGGAATCATTCAAGGTTCCTTTCCGAATTTTGCTTCCATTTCATTTGTAATGAGAAGCTTGATAATATTAAAGGTGTCTTCGTTCATATCAGGGCGCAAATATTCCAGCTTGTCTAGCTGGTCGCGGTAATCGTAATATGTCCATTCTGATCTATCAGAGTTTGCTTGCATGATATTTCTCGCACATCTCTTTTGCCAAGAGAAGCCAGTCAGTTGCTTTTTCGATGAAAATTTGTGGTTCGTTCTCTTCCTCTACGGAAATCAGAACCACCAATTGATTGCATATTATACCAGTTCGTTCATAAAGGCAATAGGAATATAACGCTGTCTGCAAAAAATATCCCGTGATCCAATCTTTATCCTTGTTCCGTCTGGATGTCTTATAATCCACGATGGAATTAATTCCATCAAATTTTGATATAACGTCAACAGAACCGGCAACCTTCAGTTTGTCGGAATAAAGTTGTCCTTCCACCGCGATAACATCAGAAATCCTTGTGTCAATGATCCCCTTAAGCTGAAGGTACATCATCTTGTTTATAGGCATGAGAGATTTAAGATCAATCTCTTCACCTAACACATAGGATTCGCAAAGGTTGTGGATATCAGTTCCACGGGTAGCGGCAACACCAGCAACCCTAGCCGCTTCTTCCTCCCCTACCCGCGCCTTCCATCGATCCAAACCAGAATGGTCTAGAGTGGCAGACAGGATGGTAGTAACCGAAGGATATAGGTTTCCCTCTGGCGTTCGGTATCGCCTCCCATGTGGGCTGTCAAGGCGTTCTAGTGCTGGTAGGATTAATTTATCTTTTACCATGGGTATTTAGAGAAACACTCGTCTATATCTTTATCAAATATATATTCTGAATGTGGGCAATGTTCCCATTCGAAAAGATCGCTATTACCTAATTCGAATAAAACACTACCTAGGTTATCTTTCCAAATAGTTTCAATTTCATCATGAAGGCCATATGGGTAGAAATTATTCATTTTAGTATAAAAAATATAATCTTGTATAATCATAGAGAATCTACCTTAAATACCATACCAACACAATACACATAATCATCGTCATATACAGTAAATGTTTCATACTCATATTCGGATAGATTTGTTTTGAATTCCATGGAATCCCCAAAGTTGCCTTTGATCCAGATGTATTCCGACATATCCATTTTTGATTGGTGTGGACAATCTTCGTTTTCGCAGACAGGGATAAACCCATTTCGATATATGTATTGTTTGGTTCCTACATACGATTCGTCATTGATTGCGCCTCCAAACAATACGCAATCATCAGAATGACCATATACAACAACGATACCGTTTGCCTTAAGTTCTTCCTTAAATGCACGTTCAATACGAACCGGGTATTGTGATCCGTCTAGCTTCTTAGCTATGTCTTCAATAGTCATTACCAACCAAAATCCTCTCTTATTGATTTAGTAAGGTAGTACATTACTGCATATGAAACGACACACAATATAGTAATACCCATTATTTTAGGTATACTGATTAATAGTACGACAATACCTATAAGCGCGCCGCCCAAGGTTACTATTGATAGCATTAACCCAATAGTCCACAAATGATTTTTTAGAATTTCCATGTTAGAGTTCTCCCCACATAAACCAATAAAGCATTTTGTAAAAAACAAAAATACCAGCTACTATAAACAAGCCAGCCAGAATTGTCGGATGGTTACTCCCTAACCAAGTCATTAAGAAGGTTCCCCCGATTACAAATATAATCAGTAATACCATTACCCCGGCTGTCAATAGGTGTTTATTGTGTTTCATTTCTTAAAATCCCTAGGGGTAGGTGTCGTCCAATCATGGAATCTAACAGCCTCTTTCTTGAAGCCTAGCCATGCTAGAATCTGTGTTACAGGATGCCCCACCATATTATGAAATGCCCATGCATTTCTTTTCCAAAACATCCTTCGGCCCTCTAGTGCAGAAGGCTTCAGGATCATGACCGCCTCTATGGCATCAAATCCATGACACGTCAACACTTCATTGTAAATGGTTTGAATTTCAATCGAACCATTCTCAATGTTTTCTATGTTGGCGCGGGTTATCTCGGACCAGTGAATCAAATCATCACCGGCCTTGATATATTCAGGCATGGATTAGGCCACCAGTTTTTTGTTCCAAATCAAAGTTTTCTTCGATAAACTGGATGATCTTTTTGTGGTCTGTGTATCGATTGAACACAATGTTAGGTCCATGGTTTTCAAGCATAACCGCTTTAATGTCGGGCGCGATGGATTTCAGATTGTCAGATGTGTTCTTACCGCACTGGTGCGAACCACACTCATTAAGCCATTGCGATGCAGCACCAATTTTATCACGCATTGGGGCATCATCCTTCAATGGACAATGGAAATGCACAATGCATTCTGCGCCCTTATGTTCGTCAAAAATGATTCGTTGTGACTGCCCACCAACCGAAGGCTTAGCACCAAAGGCAATAACCTTGTCAAGCCCTTCATAGTGGATTTCCACCAGATCAAGGCCATGAGGTTCGGTATAATTGGTTTTGCGGCGAGATGTAAGGATTACATTATCATCAACCTTGACGGCAAAGTGACCAACCGTAGCGCCATTAAAGGGCTTGTATGCACCACGTTCTGTCACGTAATTGACCACATCGCGGATATTATCAGGCACATAGATTGACTTCTGAAAATCATGCAAATGACCATCTACTACCGTAGAACGGGTAAAGGTATTTTCAGATCGTTCTAACGCCATACGTATCAAACTATTTAAAATGAAGTCCCTATCTTCCGAAGGCCCATAATAGGATTCTTCAGGAGTGATAATAATATTGCGTCGTGTGACGATATCATTAGCCAGAACCAGATTAATTGAATTGCTCTTCAGGAGGTTAAGACCAGCCGCATACTGTTCATCATGAGTAGCGTTCGCGGTAGTTTTGAAACCAACCACAAAAATATCTTTACGTTCCCTACGGATTTTCCCAATGATCTTATTTGCTGGTGAAATCTGCATAAACCGGTTTCCATCAGAAGTCTTTAGACGTTCTGCATACTTACCCGATTCTGTAGCCTGTAGAAAATCGGCAGATGGATTTGTAAGATTCGCTTCAATAATAGCGCCATCATAGTCACACAAGGCCACGTTAAAGAAAATGATCTTTGTGTCAGGATTCGCGATCAGTTCATCAACCCGCCTTTCCACGTCATCATTGGTAACCATGTCTGAACTAATGCTAGCCATCTTGGTAAGTTCCAAATAAACTTGGTAATCAGTATTTTCATGCAGCTTAAGCCAAATGCTTCGTGCTGTTGTACCAAATGCAGGTGCAGCCAGCGCCAGATGCGAACGAACATGGCTAAAGGTGCCACCGCCAAATATATGAATGTTCTTAGTCATATTTTCCACCAAATAAAGCAACAAGGAACAGAATTATTCCTATAACAAAAAGAAAATTAAGTACAACATGTACTAGGGGTATACTCATCAGAATATCCCCTAGCATATGCAGCTTATATGTGAAGCTAGTTGTATCCATTACCGGACCATAAGCCCATTTTCATCAAAGCGGTAGTTGTAATTACCGTCTGTGTAAGTACCATTCTTTTCAACCAGAGAAGGCATTTCAGAAATGTGGATGCGCTTAACCGCCAGAATGGCCTTCTGGTGTTTCATCCAAGGTTCACCAGATTCGGGGCAGATAATATCATATGGCTTACAACTCTTTGTGTAATCAGCGTCAATATCATCACAGTCGTTAAAATCTGCTTCACCGCCAAAGAAATCCACCAGACGTTTTGAAACGGCAATCCAGAATTCTGTTGGCCTAGCCGAAATCAGAACACGATCCTTCACGCTAGTTTCATAGTGGAAGTAACACATCCTGCTTTCATGGGGAACATCTTTTTTCAGAACAATATTGACCATTGATGGACACCAGTCATGTGTCTTAAATTTGGTATCAGATACCTTAGCGTATCCACCAACACCATCACTAAAACGTGAAAATTCTGCGTCACAACCAGCGGCAACGCCAATCACGCTTGCCACATCACTAATACGCACATAATGCGGAAGAAGTGTTTTTGTATCAATGCCCATAATAAAATTCCCTTATTTAATCTTTTTACTAAAAAGGATGTTCACATTACCACGCTCAAAAAGACTGATATCAAACAGCACGTTGTTCCGTTTTGTCTCTCTAGTATTATATAAAACTAGAGTGTCTTCTTTGCCTACAGTATAACCATACGTATAGATGTTGGCAAGCTTTATTTTTTTGTATTTTTTGGAACGATCATAATTGCACTTGCTACAAACCGCCGCCGTGTTTAATACGTTAGTAGCCCCACCATCACTCAATTCTGTGATGTGTTCTATGGTACATGCGTTTGGTTTTCTTGAATTTGTGCTAACATCATTATCCATATGTGCGCCGCACCAATAGCATTTACCGTTCTGATTTTTAAAATGGACATCCCTAAGATAGCGCATATACTCCCGCTCATCTCTATCGATTCCCACATTAGCCATAATAAAAATCCCTTAGGCTGTTTCGTCTATTAGTGCATAGATTACACAACCCAAGGGATAATGTCAAGTGGATTTTTAAATTAATCCTAATTTATATTCGGCTTCAATGAAGGCCTTAACGAAACCAGAACGAACGATATCTTCTGGTCCGAAATTAGTAATAGCAAATTCACCCATCTCATTAGCCACATCAATCAAGGTGTTAATCCCTGATTCTTCGTTGTAGCGCTTAGATGTAAGGTCATCTTGCTTTGTGTCACCACAGATAATCAATCTGCTATGTTCGCCTAGACGAGTGCAGACAGTTTTAATTTCTTGATAGCTCATATTTTGTACTTCGTCTACGATAACGATAGCTCTATCAATGTTCTCGCCTCTTAGGAAAGAGGTTGTTGTGAAATTAACAATTTCTTTTTGTTTTAAAATTTCGTATACATCACCACGCCCAAACAGGTCAACAGATAGACCCTTGTAAGGAAGCTCATATACTTCTGATTTTTCCTTTAGATCACCCGGCAAGAATCCCTGATTCTTAACTGGTTGTGCTGATCTAATGATTACTACCTTCGTGCATTCTGAAAATCCATCCATGATTTCGCGCAATGCTAGATACATGGAAATGAAGGTTTTGCCAGTGCCGGGGCACCCTAAGAGCATTAGATGTTTATCATTATAATAGTCTTGAAAAGCTTTTTCCTGATTATCAGTAATTGGTTCAATGTATTTAATATCAAAGTGTTGTTTCTGAATCGCTGGAATTTTCTTTTTCGCTTTTTCGCTTAATCTTTTCTGTCTCTTTGATAAACGATCTTGATTCATTTTACTCCTTAACGTGATACTATAGCGTATCGATGCTTGAACGTCTGTGGTTTGATTTCACTTTCTTTAATACATCTTTAAACCCGTCTGGAATTTTGTTAGCAGTATTTACTCCGCTAACAATGGCAGGCGCAAAGATTACAATTTCGATGTTTGGATTTTGTGACAAAAATTCATCTTTACCGGCGAACGAATACATTGCTTCCCACTCATCGCCCGTAGTTTTGTCTCTGAATGTGTACAGTGGCATCGTTATTATTTAGTCTTCTATGAGGCCGGGGAAGGCCTCTTTCACGATTTTGCGCGTTAAGCCCTTGAAAGGTAACTTTTTATCTTTGACGCCAATCATAAGCTCTGCATCTTCAGGTGCGATAGATTCCAGTAGTTCAACAAACATGGTTTCCTTGCGAAGCTTAGGCACGTTAGGCCCACCTTCCACAAACACATAGAACGTGCGAACTTCGCTATAAAGTCTGCCCTCTTGGTGTGGTTCGTCAAGCGGTTCATAAGGCGGTGCACCCTCTGGCAAATCCCATTTGATATTAGGATCGAAACAATGTTTCAACACTGTCTTGATTGCATGGTTATCATTGGCCCTAAGGCACTTGATCTTTTCTTCTTTGCTAGGTAGTTCAGCGGTGAATTTAAGAATCCACCCAATAGATTTTGTAGTCATAATTTCCCCTTAGAAAAAGGTGATATCTTCCATCAACAGCTTCAGTCTATTCTCAATAAAATAGTTCATTAACTGCTTACGGTTCTTACCTGCCTGATTCTCATATTCTTCTAGAATGGCTTGGGTAAACGAAGCTGGAATCAAACGTAAATCGATAAGCTGTTCATTGCGCTTGAAGCGGCGAAGCATATCTTCATCACAAAATTCATCCAATTCTTGATCAAGCCAAACGTCCAGCTTCTTTGTAGATACTGGCTTCTGTCTGATTTTCATCACCAAACAATTATCTTCTGATAAGAAATTTGGGATGCCGTCGCCACGATCACCACGAATGATTTGTTCCTTCAGGAATCTATCTGGATCGTGTTCGACTAGATATTTATCCCTCACCGGGTCATACTGTTCAACATTGATATAACGGTGTAGCTGCTTAAAATCCTTGTCCGCACTGATAATGAGAACCTTTTCAGCGGTGTTGCCGAATTTGTGACACAGTACCGCAATGATATCGTCCGCCTCCACCTTATCAACTTGAATAACGCGATAAGGGAAGAATACCTTTAGCTCATCTCTGATTTTGTTTAGAGATTGGAACAGTGCGTTCCAGTTAATGGCAGATGCCTTTTGGTCTTCCTGTCTATTGGCCTTGTAATAAGGAAATAGGTCTTTGCGCCAATAATTCTTGTCATCACAAGCGATGATCATTTCACCATACTTGTCATTAAATTTGACACGATATTTTCTAATGGAATTTAGAACGAAGTGGCGTAATAGATCATCGTCAATTACTATCGGTTCGCCCTTGGGGGCAGATTGCAACATCACCATCAGATTTGAAATAACAATCTGATTAAAATCTAAAATGTAAATGGGATTTCTCCTTACTCTTCGCCTTCGCCCTCTGGTGCAAATGCGGATTCATCAATAATAAATTGGTCAATGTTATCACCAATATATTCGTCTGCTACTTCGTGTAGTTCGTGATCGATACCAGCCGCCGCATAGAGTGCAGCCCTGAAGGTTTCAATCATGTAGCCAGTGACTTCAATATTATCTTCTTTACACAAGTCATAGCCTTCATCATAAAGCTTACCAAAGATGTATGGCAGAGTTTCTTGAATGATAAATTCAATGTGTTCTTTACGATTCTCTTGTGAGTTGTGGATAATTTCGTCCAGCGTGTTAGGCGGGCTGTTACGCTTGGGCTTTGGGAATACAATTACATTATCTGTCATTTAGTTACTTTCAGTAGGATTGTGTTATTATTTAGTCTGCCAGTAGGAACATTCGCTGTTGTTTTTAGCGATGGCATGATTTTTTTGATGGCAACCTTGCCTGCGCTTAGGACAGACTTGATTACCTCATCTGGCTTTCTGGCGATCTTTTCTACGGATTTTTCAGGGTCAAATCCAGTTAGGGTTGTGCCCTTAACTGATAGCCCGCTAGGCCCCTGTGCATAGAACACGGCAAGTTTCTTGTATTTCGTGTTATATGTCCATAGTTCGGAACAGCCAATGATGCCCTGTGGTGGCACAGAAACGATTTTAAGTTGGGTATCTTCTTTCTGGTATTGAATCTTCTCTACAAGCTTCCCTAAGGGCTTTTCTTTCTTTGCCCTAGGCTTCCGTACTCTGGTTGCTTTCTTGTTGTTTAGATAGCGGTCCAGATCGTCTATAAGGCCTGTCCAGAACGTTCTATAACGCCTGAAGTCCTTTGCGTACCCTTCTTTGACTTGTTCGTCGCCAGAATTGATTTCGTTGTATGAAGGGAGATAGAATTCTTTCAGGTATGCAGCAGCAGATGCAGAAACTTCTTCCGCAATGAGAAAATCATACATTGAAACTTTCTTGCCTTGCATGAAGGCATCCACAACTTGTTCTTCTGCCAATTCACAGATATAGGCACTCTTGGCCGCTGTTCTTTGTTGGATGTCTACCTTTACCGGTTCTGGATCATCTTCGCTCTTTTCTTTGCCCTTCTTTGTCGCAATCATTTCTGCGATTCGGGTCCGCATGTAGTCCACAACAGGCTCACCTAATTTGGTGCCATTGTTGCCCATGCGAGCGTACCAGCATATAGTTCCTATGATATAGTCATCTTTTACTGATTTTATTTTTGAAATATCAGATGCACTAAAACCATTGGCTTTCATCCAAGCCATCAACCAAACTTTGCCTTTCTTGATATCTCCATCGTAGGAGTACCAGTTAAAGACTTTGGTTAATCTATCATCTGATCGGGAATCAACTTTATCTAGAATAGGCTCTGCGCCCATGTAGTGCATTTCAATTGATTTAGCGTTTTTTCTTGTTGGGGTGGCCTTTCCTGCCATTATTGTTTACTCCTATCCACATAGTATATACAAAAATGAGGGGTATTGCAACCCCTCAAATCGTATTATATGTGATATAATCCTTTGGAATTTCTCTAGGTTCTGGTAAAAGAGTTCTAATAAGCCCTTCCCATTCACGTACCCGCAAATCCCAGTTATTGTTCATGTCTGCCAGCTTCTTTTGAATTGACAACATACCTTGAACTTCAGGGGTGCTATAATTCATGATAGCTAGGTCCAATGAATTATAGAAAATCTGTGCATGTGCATTTAAATCTTCGTGCCATGGATACATGCAGGTTAGATTTGATGCTGTTTCTGGTAGTGCCGCATAGTTAGGATGCACACACATTAAACCACCAGACATTGCTTCCATAAGGACAATGCAGGATGTTTCTTTCCAGATGTTAGGATAAGCAAGGATGTGCAAATCTTCTGCTACCGCTTTCCTGATTTCTTCATTAGGCACAGAACCATGATAATTAATTTTAGGATGATTCTTACACGCATCAAACAGTTCCTTGTAATGAATGTCCCTGTCACCCCAACCATAGATTTCGAATGAAGAATAAACATCCAATTCGATATTGTCGTACTTCTCACAAAGCTTATCGAACACAGGAACAAGAATATTCAATCCACGGTGTGGTGTTGACCAGTACCCTAGGCGGATTACATCTGTTCTCTTTGGTTTGATATCAACAGGATCAATAGCATTCTTGATCACTGCGCATTTGCTCCACGGGATGTTGAACTTATTAATAAATTCGTTCATCTGCCAGTGTGAAACAAAAACAATCTTGTGGAATTTCTTCCAACCACCATTAGCCAGAATAGCCGATTCTGGATCATCAGCCAGATCGTGATTCAAGAGAATTCGAATCTTGCTTTCATCCAGATTTCTAACTCTGGAATTAATAATCTGGCATTCCGCTAGAAGGTCTGGATTTACCCTATTGGCTATTTGGGTGGCAATAATCTCACTGCCACCCATGGCATTCTGGTTAGTCTCGTTACGAATTAATTTGCCGCCGTTAATTTCCATTATTACTCCCATATAATTCTAGAAAGCCAATAGCTCGGTCCCTCACCGCTTTGATAAAACCATCAACGTTGTCATAACAATCAATATCGTTTCGCTGACATATGATATCTACGTTACCCTTTCGCCAGAATCCCGGCTGGCAACACACAACGGAATCCCAATCCATATGCATACCAAATTCCATAAGTGTAATAGGAGATTTGCCATTAGGATCAAAATAAAATGTATGGAAATTAGACATCTCCATCATATCTTGTTCCCAATTGACTTGTTCGGCAAAAATAGGGTTGTCAATGGATTGTTCGGTAGACCAATCCCAACCATCGCGCCTAGGATTCAGAATAACGATATCCAAATCCGCAAGGGCTTCTTCTACACGTACCTGCCAGTTTTCGGCCTTACCCATATCAATAGAACCAGCCAGAAAAACTCTAGGCTTATTGATATGTTCCTTTGGAATTGAGTGTGGTGGTTTAATTATAATAGCCATAATCTTCACTTTCTCTTTCTTTGGATTTAGCCCATCTAATCAGACTATCAAGCTGATCGTTCGCAGAACTTTCATTCTTGAATGGGCCAGCATAACGCCTGCCGTTGGGATGGAGCAAATACCATTGATCATCGATTTGGTCAACATCCAATTGGTAGATATAACTGTTATCAATCAAAAGTTTTCACCGATAATAGAAATGGACAAAAGGCTTTCAATCTTAAAACCTTTCCATCCATTGGATTCGATATCCCACACAGAAACCATAGAAGGATTCACCTTGCGCGGCTTCTTTTCTTCGTCCGTTTCTTCTTTAATTTCAAATTTTGGGAGAAAGGAAGGGTGAAGCGTACAACGCATAGTACGCTCTTCCCCATTCGTCTTAGTGAATTTCACTTCACACAAGGAACTACGAAGAGTGTCCTTTACACCATCAACAGAATAAGTCATAATTTACTCTGACAGGAGTTGTGGGCGGTTGTTAAGCCATTCAACAAGGTCTTCAAAACCACCAACCTTTTGACCTTCGATAATAATCAAAGGAACCGTCTTCTGATCGGGGAATGTAGAAAGGAAATCCTCTCTGATAATATCTTCACCGATTACTGTTTCACCATACTGAATATTGTTCTGGCGAAGCAGATTCTTAGCCTTAATGCAAGACGGGCAATTAGGCTTTGTATAAATTACTGCACTCATTATTAGTCCTTTCCGCGAAAAATGCCCTGTGCAATATCCTTAGGATTACCATAAAGATCGTTTGCACGAACACGAATGAAGGGGCGGTTAGTACAGGCTCTATCGCTGTTCTTAACCGTAACCCAAGGGTTCTTACCCTCACGCCATGCACGAATCAAATTAAGTTCCTTGGTTGCGTTGGAAACGCTAGATGCCGCAAGCTTGCGATTAGTGGCACTAACATTGCTGTGCTGTCCCTTGGAAACATAAGTTGCTCGTGTTCTTTTCTTACCCATTATTAAATCACCTTTCTATAAAAATTAATATGTATATGTGCCACTGGCAATAACTGGATGTGCATCATCCGTTCTGTCAATCATTGTATATGCCACCTGTAAGGTTTCAAATTCGCCCAATAACTCAAAAACATCATTCTTATCAAACTCTTTACATGAGTAAAGATCAAATTTAAAAAACCCATCCCAAAAATGAATCGTAGAATGGCTGGTATCGATACAGACAAGCCCGGTCAATCCTTCGTTGCCTTCGGTATCGCAATAGACAGATTTAGGATCGATAAGAATGTTCATATCTACCTTATCCACCAATCTAACGAACCAATCGTTTAGAACTTCTACGCTGTCTTCGGATGTCTTAAAATTTGTGTAGCCTGTAACAATCAGGTGCTTGTGAGTCTGTGCCAATTCATGAATTCCCCTTGCAATAGTTGATAAGTGTGTCAATATCGTTGACGTTGAATTTACCTAGGATATTTCTCTTATACATCTTGGAACGTATATTAGAATTTAACCATTCATCACTTTCAAGTGCGCCCACACTATAGAGGAATTTTTCTTCAAGATAATTTAGCTGCCCCTTGGTAGCGGCGAACACTAAAATTTCTCTGGTGAAATTTTCTTTCCCCTTTTCTTCAACCAAAAGTTTTACATCAGGGGAGGATGACCAATAATCTCGCCAATCAGATTCGATTCGCGATTTGATCTTTTTCCCGTTTTTTTGGCGAGTGTGAGCCTTCGTCAAAAGCTTGCGGCCTATATACTTTTTTCCGGTTTCGTTGTCAACCATCAAATATACAAACCCTTCAGCTTTTTCAGGAATCATATCATCAGTTAGGGTTGCCCCTTTATAAGTCCAATACAAGTAAATACTCCTTAGTGGAATATTTATTTGTTGTAGATTCCCCATTCTTTTAGAAGATCGTCATCAGGGGATAGCTTCTTAAGCTCGTTAAATCCATCCTGAATAAGATATTCTAACGCTTGTCTCTTGACCATTAGGCTTCTAATGTGCGCTCTTGCTAGGGCTATATCTACATCTTTAGACTTATCATTCATCTTTAAATACCTCTTCTAGACTGATACCTAGAGCATCCCCAATCTTTCGGAGAAGTTCTATTTTCTCTTCCATCTCGCAATCTTTCTGGCCTGTTGCTTCATCATATTTTTTGGCAGCTAGAAGCAATTCTTTAAGTTCTGCTACCTCTGCTTTTAAAGCATCCCATTCTTCGGCTGGCACCAACTTATAATCGATTTTAGGTAGGTGCTGTTGTGTGTTAATGTTGGGATATTGTATAGGGAAACGACTTGTAAAATCGTCGCCAATCATAGAAACCATGCACATCAGTAATCATCCTCTTCGAATTCTTCGTCATAATCGTCATCAATTTGTTTCACGTCATCACCGCAAAACGGGCAAAAACTAACTGTTTCCAATACGTCCGATAGAACTTTAAATTCCATAGAACAGCTTTCGCATTCGATCCAATCCATTTGTATTATTTTTTCCCTGTAATCTTATTTAATTCTTTTAATTCACTTGGGGTTAGAAGAACGGTATATTCTGACAACCCTTCAAATTTTTCTAGAAATTCATCCACTGGCCTAGCAAAAGAAACATCACCAATATAGTCATATATATTAAATGGTTCGTATACGACCAAGATATTCATATCAGCCTCATTATACGTAAACCCCCTAACTTTGTACATATTACCAGATTTGGTATGCTTCCACCTAGAGTCATAGTGAATGTGGGATTGGGATAGTTCTCTAATTGCCCCGGCAAGCTCTTCCATTGATTTCTTTTCTGTCATAATTTAAATCCTTTAAATGTGTCGGGTTCCAAGTCTTGCTTGATAGCCCCTACTATATATTCTGATTTTTCGGTTTCTTGTGGTGCTACTTGCACATCAGAACCGGCAATCCATTTTTGTGTCCATGGCAGCGGGTTTGTGCCACCATTGTATGGAGTGGTGAGATTGATAGCAGTCATTCTCTTAAATGCCAGCCATTCAATATATCTATGGGCAATTTCAGTGTTGATCCCAATCATAGAACCATGCTGGAACAGATAGGTTGCCCATACCTTTTCTTGCTCCACAACCTTAATAAACATACGTTCAACTGGTAGCGCCATTTCCTTTGCAATCTTGGCAAAATCCGGGTCTTCTTTGGGTAGAAGTCTGATTAGCTGTTGCGTGAACGCCAAGTGGAGATTTTCGTCTCTTGCGATCAATTTAATGATCTTGGCGTTGCCTTCCATCTTCTTAAGCTCTGCGAAGGCCCAAGAGCAAGCAAACGACACATAGAAGCGAATGCCTTCTAGAGCATTAACCGCGTTAAGACACATCCAGAACGCTTTTTTGTGTTCATATGATGCCGAACCATTAACAAGATTAATACCAGAGTTGCATTTTATTAGTTCGTCATAAGCTTCGCTAATATCCTTAGCACAATCTACGATTTCTTGAATATCCAATAGGCCATCAAACACAACAGATGGATTAGAATACACGTTACGCAAAATGTGAGTATATGACTTGCTATGGATCGATTCAAAGAACTGCCATGCCGTAATGAAGTTTTCAACCTCTGGTAGCGATGCTAGCGGCAAGAAAGCCAGTGCGGGCGCTCTACCCTGCACAGAATCCAAAAGGATTTGGCGCTTCAGGTTAGAAGTGAAAATATGCTGTTCGTGTGGTTGTAGTTCTGCAAAGTCTCTTTTGTCTCTGGTTAGAACAACTTCCTGTGGACGCCAGAAATATCCCCATTGACGTTCTGTTAGCTTGTCGAATTGCGGATACTTCATAGTATCATATCGTGCAATGTCAACCGGCTCATCAAAGAACATAGTTCTGTCTGTGTGTGATTTGGTATTATTTAAATTAAAAACTGACATTAATATATATTTCCTTAAATGTTATCCACGTATCGTCTTTTTAAATTTTACATGAGTCACATGAATCTTCATCTTCCGGCTTCATTTCGATTTCACCAGCACCATCCGCGATATTCATATAATACCCTGTCTTTATCCCGTACTTATAACAGAAAAGCATATCATTAAGTAATAAAGACATAGGTATTTCTTCATCTTCAAAGAAGATTGGATTATATGAAGTATTAGTAGAAATTGACTGATCAATGAACTTCTGCATAACAGCAGCAATACTTAGATACCCAATCGGTGACTTTTGATCCCATAGCAACTCATACTTATTCTTAAGTCTGTGAAACTCTGGAACTACTTGTTTCAATGAACCATCCTTGGATTGTTTGATCGAAACAAGGCTTCTAGGTGGTTCAATTCCGTTTGTGGAGTTAGAAACGCTGGCACTGATTTCTGTAGGTGCCTGTGCCATCAGAACAGAATTCTTCATGCCATATTCAATGATATCGGCACGTAGAGTTTCCCAATCCATACGATATACAGGGGCAACCAATTCATCCACATCTTCCTTATATGTATCAATCGGCAATTTGCCCTGTGCATACAACGTTTCATGGAACTTAGGACACGCACCAAATTCCTTAGCAAGATCGTTAGAAGCCTTTAGGAGATAATAAGACCAAGCTTCCATGTATTCATGGATAATGTCTAGGTTAGGGTTAGAATAATTTGTGTTATTCTTTGCCAACCAGTAAGCCAGATTAATAATACCAATCCCTAGTGGTCTACGATCCATAGTAGAGATTCTAGCAGCCTCTACCGGGTAATCCTGATAGTCTAACAGTGCGTCTAGCGCTCTTACCAGAACGGTACAGGGCCGTGCAAAATCTTCAGGTGTTTTAATCTTACCCATGTTTACCGAAGCCAGCGTACATAGGGCGATTTCGCCGTTGGTATCATTGATATCTTCTAGCGGCTTTGTGGGGAGATTGATTTCCACACAAAGATTTGTCATTCTAACTGGTGCAAGTGCCGCATTGAATCCGCCATGCGAGTTGGCATGATCCACGTTCATGTAATAAATTCTACCAGTATCCTTGCGTTCCTGCATGAAAATGGAGAATAGTTCACTGGCCTTGATCGTTTTCTTTCTGATCTTGGTTGAACGTTCGTACTTTAAATAGAGTTCCCTAAACTTGTCTTGATCCTGATAGAACGCTTCATACAGGCCCGGAACATCTGAAGGTGAAAACAGGGTAATGTTGCCGTCTTCTACTAGGCGTTCGTACATCAGTTTATTAAAATGTACGCAATAATCTAACCCTCTAATTCGGTCTTCTTCGATCCCCTTATTATTCTTAAGGACTAGGAGATTTTCGATTTCCCAATGCCAGAACATGTAATTAAGGGTAGCAGAACCACCACGAAGCGCGCCCTGCGAGCATGACTTAACCGAAGCATGGAAAAGCTTATAGAAAGGAATAACGCCTGTGTGTTTTACCTTACCGCCACGAATAGGTGACTTTTCACCGCGAATAGCACCAGCACCAATACCAATACCCGCTCTTTGTGAAACGTACTTCACAATGGCTGTAGACGTAGCTGTAATAGAGTTTAGAGTATCGCCACTCTCAATAAGAACACATGATGAAAACTGCCTGTCTGGTGTTCTAACACCACCCATGATGGGGGTAGGCAATGAGATATCAAAATTAGAAAGTGCGTCGTAGAGTTCCTTAACCCAATAAATTCTATCCTTCTCATAATGAGAAAATAGGGTCATGGCAATGAACATGAATGCCATCTGTGGCGTTTCGTAGAACTGGTTGGTAATTCTGTTCTTTACGAGATATTTGCCGCGCAACTGTTCCATACCAACATAGGTAATGTTGTTATCCCTATCATGGTTGATATAATTGTTAAGGATGTGCCATTCGGGAGTTGAATACCGTTCTAGAAGTTCAGCATCATAGTAGCCAATATCAACAATGTTCTTATAGTGTTGGTGGATGTGGATAGGCTCGTATTGGCCATATACTTCTTTGCGAAGATGGTAATTAACCAGCCTGCCCGCTACGTACTGATAGTTCGGGGATGTTTCAGAAATCAAATCAGAAGAAGACTTGATCATTACTTCGTGAATTTCTTTGGTCTGGATTCCGTTATAGAATTGGACGTGTGAATTTAATTCTACTTCACTAGGCGCAACGCCCGTGATATCTTCACATGCCCAAGCTACAACTTTATGGATTTTTTCTAGGTCTAGGGGTTCCTTTGTTCCATCTCTTTTTGTAACATTGATTGACATTTTTAACTATTTTGATTTTCCTCTAAAAATCTTACGATCTTTTCTTGTTGTGGTTTCTCTAGGACGACTTCAGAAAATGCGCCGGTTTTGCTCTGATAGCCAAGTATATATCTAATTCCGTAAGCCAATCTCTTAAAAAATGACTTTTTTGATAGATGAACTTCAAACCAAACTTCATCATCACCATCGTACTTATACAGTAAAATTTGGTGTTCTGGTTGTCCACATCCACAAATTACAAGCTCAATTTCGGTTCCACTATACATTATTCACTTCCCTTTCATCTATCCATTTGCCGTTTTGTTTGAATTCAACTTTAACTTTGGCCATCTGTCTGTCAACTTCTGCATTGATATCACTAAGAGTGCCAAGGCGCTTTGCCGTTTCTAGCTTGTGCCAGTTCTTAAATTCTTTGGTGTTCGCCATCTTAAGGAAGGCTTCTCGTTTGTTGTCTGCTTGGCTTCTAGAAGCCTCTGAATAGCCGCGCGCGCCAGATGGCCTATGCATACAGTGTACGGCAGACGAAGTTTTATTTTTTTTCTGCCCACCTTTCCCTGTGCCTCTGGTAAATGACCATTCACAGTCTTTGGCGGTAACGGAAAATATTAGTTCCCGTTTCTTTTCAGTCATAATGATTTCCGTCTTCGATATCACGAAGTCTCTTGTTGAGTTTTTCTATAGTTGCATCTTGCTTTTCTAAGATATTCTCAAGATGTACTACGTGCTTATACAATACTTCTATAGCAGTGTAAACACCTATTTGGTGATTCAGATGTAAATCATAAATCTTGTGCTTGGTATCAAAAATATCTGGTTCGTATTTCTTCATCATACCCTCGTTAATATATGATTGACATGTGTATTACCTACCCAATCTGCATCACTAACATGACTGTGCATTGTCCAATCATTTAACAATTCTTTTGAAAATTTGGAATCACCATCGACATTATTATTCAATACTTCGGTAATATGTAGCTGGTGCGCATATGGCAGAAAGAAATCGTAAATAGATGCCCCACCAGCAACCCAAAAACCAACATCGTAATATTTGTTTAGGGCTTCTTCAGGGGAAGAAACTACGTCAAATATTTCATCGTGTTCATAGTTCTCGTCGGAAGTGATAACGATCACTCGCCTTCCCGGTAGCTTCTTAGGGGGTAGCGATTCCCATGTTTTTCTGCCCATGATGACGTGTTGTCCCATGGTTTTTGATTTAAATGTTTTTAAATCTTCAGGGAGGTTCCAAGGGATTTCTCCCTTGTCACCAATAGTAAAATTTTTATTAATAGCAACAATAATTCTGATCATACTGCCATATCCATTTTAATTGTTTGGTGGTGATTATACCCAATGACCTTAATATCATCCATCTTGAAATCCACTACTCTCTTGACATCTGGATTTAACCATATTGTAGGGAGTTCAAGAGGTTCCCTATTCAATATCTCTTTGCACTGGTCAATATGGTTCATATAGATATGGGCATCACCCATTGTGTGCACCAGATCACCAACACCTAGGCCACACTCTTGCGCAATCATGTGTGTAAAGATGGCATAACTAGCGATATTGAATGGCACACCAAGTGCAACGTCTGCACTGCGTTGGTACAGGTGGCAGGACAATTTTCCATTGGCGACATAAAATTGCGCGAAGCAATGGCATGGGGGCAACGCCATCTTATCAAGTTCTTCTACATTCCATGCCGTTAGGATGTGTCTGCGCCCATCAGGATCATTTTTAATCCCACTAATGAGATTAGATAGCTGATCAATCCCATGCGTCCAATAGCGCCACTGGACACCATACACAGGCCCTAGGCCCTTATAATGATCATCATTACGATAACCCAGTGCTTTGCCCTGTGCATCTGCATTGGCTGTCCAGATGGTTGTTTTGCCGATTAGCTCTTTTCTATCCTTACCATAAAGGATTTCGGCTAGCCTGCGCTCATCATCAGAGCCTTCAATGAACCATAGCAATTCAGACAAGACAGATTTAAATGGTACCCGTTTTGTAGTGACCATGGGAAACCCTTCTTCCAGATCAAATCGCATGGAAGGTCCAAACACGCTTATGGTTCCGGTTCCTGTGCGGTCACCTTTTTCTACGCCATTTGTTAGAATGTGACTGATCAAATTCTGATATACAATCATGTAAATTTACCTACGTTTATGCCTTCCATTTTGTAAGAATTATATGACAAGGAAATGTCTGGAATGTCCTTAGGAACATCGTCCCCTGTGTAATCATATGTCAGGGTGATGTGTGGTTTGTATGTGGGGTAATCATATGTTGCCCCATATTCCTTTTGGATTGTCTTGTGATGCTTGTTAAGCTCTTTAGACTCTACCTCTAGAACAAGGCACTTTTTGCCGTTCTGCATAGGGAAAATACTAAAATGTTTGGGCTTGGCACTGATAGGAAATTTCACTGAATCCATATATTCCTTGGCTTCATCAACCTTTTTTCTGGAATATGTGATTGTGGTATGCATATCAGCCGCATCGATGGTATCTGTTATACCATTTTCTTTAGCCCATTTCAACAGTTTATTTGCACTTTCCCTAGATAAATCAGCACAAATATAGGTGCCTTCTTCCTCTTCTGTAATGAAATCCTTAAAATTCATCATTTTTTAATAATTTCCACGGGGTATCCTAGTCTTTCCTCAATTTCATCTAGAGTTAGTTTAACTCTCTTTGGTGCAAATAGATCAGTCAATCTATCCAAATACCATGAAAGATATCTGTCTATGACAGCATTATCAATAAATAGTTCCCCCTCTTTTGCCCATAAGTTGGCGGTGACCAATTATTCCATTAAGATTTGGTTCTCTATGGGCAACGATGGTTAGTTTTCTTTGGTCTATATCTGGTCTAGACCGCGTAATCTCATCGCGCAATAGGTTGGCGAATGTATTACTATGTGCAACAATGATGATATTTTTATTTGTGGGGAGTGCTTTAATCATTGCGGTAGTTCTACCTGTTTGTCTAGAAGCACTAGCCAAAAATGCGTTGTATCTTTTTAGATCATCTACCTTTCTTCCATAGTGAAATTCATACTCATCTAAATTCATATTATTTCCTTTCCACGGCATGTACTTGTTGTTTGTTACATGCCTTGCATTTTCTGTATTGAACTAAGTTATTATTAATGTCTCTGCTAGGTTCGTTCCATGGTGTCCACTTGTGCCACCAGAACCTACACCAAAAACTGATCATACTTTCTTCCATTTCGTAAGTGCCATCTTAGCACGAATTGATTTAAACGAATTATCGTCTATAATTTTCTTGATATCGCTTGGTGTTTTACCAGAAAGAACCATATCGTTTATGTCTTTCTCTCGTATATAGTCTGGCCAGATACAGACTTTGAAGCCAGAATCGATTGCACTGGTCATCTTAGCGATTGTTTCTTTGCTCCTAGGCTCGTTATCGTAAACGATAACATAGTCATCATGTGGGCTTAGGTTGGCTTCAATTTTCGATCCAGCGGAAGCCAAGGCATTATCTATGAACATAGAATCGATAGGCCCTTCGAACACATAGCGCCTCTGGTTGGTATCTACCCGGTCAAGTCCATAAATTTTCTTCGTTTCATCTAACATGATGGTGACGTATTTAATGGCTTTGGGGTTTAGTGATCTTCCTTGGAAGCCGAACAATCGCTTATTCTCATCCAGAAAGGGGATGATGATTCTGGCCTCATCCCATTTAAAATCTTCGAACTTGTTAGGAACGATAGAGTTGGTCCATTTTTTAAATTCTGCGCAATAATATAAGTCATCTAGGTATGATGATGGAATATTGCGGGATAGGATATATTTCTTGGCTGGATGATCATCCGCCAGTTCTGATATCTTTGTTAGTTCTTTTAGGGGATTCTTTTCGAATTTTGGTTTGCTTGAAAACGCAAACATGTCCACAATGGGTTCTTCGCTCTTTGTTTTGGCGAACTTTTCAGTCAGATATTCCCTGTACATCCCATAATTAATTTTCTCTAGGAATGTGCCGAAAGGCAATGATGCACCGCAATTGTGACAGTAAAAGCTTACGCTGTCCTGTTTGGTAAGGAACCATCCTCTTGTTTTGGATTTACTCTGCTTAGAGTCGCCACAAAGAATACATCTAAAATTATAATTAGAACCAACTTTTTTAAAATTTTCTAACTGATAAGATAGAAGATTAATATATTTAATATCAACCCATGATGTCATTATATAAATACCTCTATGATTATTTACCTTTATGTCAAACAACATGCTATTACTGGTATGAAATACTTCGGTAAAACTAATACCAGAAATCCATTTGTATATGTCGGTTCTGGTAAATATTGGACTAGACATATACACAAACATGGTAAAGAGCATGTTAAAACCATATCTGTATGGGGGTTTGACGATAAATCAATTTGTACGGAATTTGCTCTAAAGTTTTCTTTAGAGCATAACATTGCAGAGTCTCGTGATTGGGCTAATCTAATACACGAAAACGGAATTGATGGTTTCCCAAACGGCGAAACCAATCCTTCTAAACTTCCTCATAACAGATACAGAATGAAACATAATAATCCCATGTCTGTTATGAGAGTAAATTCGGGGTCAATTAAAAAAGGTCAAAAACCAGTCATAACACCCGAAAGAAACGAAAAAATAAAACAATCCAAAATTGGTGATAGAAACCCAAACTACCAAAATCCTAGTGCAAGTGTGCATCTAAATGCCATAAAGCACACATGTTGTGTTTGTGTAATCACAACCAACTTGGGAAATCTAAAGAGATGGCACAACGCCAATTGCAACAAACATTAGTGGTGTGTATACACTAATCCTAAGTAATAGTCTAGCCAAAAATGGCACCCAAGTTGATTTTGTCAATAAAAAAGAACGCTACTACTGATCCACCCATAAGAACATACATCATTTTCTCTAATTTGTCGAATTTCTCAATAAGTTTATTATGTTTTCCGTCCATGTCTTTTGTAATATTTTCTTCGACATCTTCAATATGATTATAAATTTCTTTAATGGTGGTATCAGTTTCTTGCTTCCTCTTTTCTAGGAGGTCTTGCATTTTTTCTGCTACCTTTTCTTGAAACTCGATCTTACTATCCTGCACGGATAAAAGGCGAGAAATATCCTGTTGTACTACCGTAAGCTTATCTAGCATGGAATCGAACCTTTCTTGTGCTTTCTTCTGATATTCAATATCAATTTGAAGAAGGGACACGTGATGGCCGATATTGCTTATTTCTTCGCCAATTTTATTTTCGCTCATTCGCAGTTACCCTTAGCTTTCCCCCATTCTCTAACAGCAAATGCAGTTGATGCGGCAGTGATAACAGCAGCTAACCCCATTAAATCTGGATATGATTTCGTCATCAATGGTAGAATAATGCCATGAACAAGCATAGAGCCTGCAATACCTACACAGGTAAGCGGCCTCCACCATTTGCGGATTAAGCATAGCGCGATATCCATAACACGTTCTATGCGATCCATAATTCTTTTGATTAAAGTCTTTTTAACCGGTGACTTTTTCGGTGTTTCTTCTGTCAATGAGTTTCCCCTTTTTTATTGTTATCATTCTAAGGAAACTCACTCACATATTTATTTATTAAAATCAGTCCTTTGATACTTCCCAATCAACCTTCTTTTTACGGGGTTTCTTAGGAGTTTCAGACTTTTTTTCGCCTTCCTTTGCTGCCTTAGGTTCTGCCTTCTTCTTAGCAGGTGCCTTCTTCTTTCTAGGTGCAGGAATGGTAACTGGTTCTGTTACCACTTCTTCTGTGGTATTGCCTACCGCTTCGGTAACGATAGGTGCCGTAGCAACCTCAATTGTGTTTAGAACCGGGTCTGTGCTTAGATCAACAGCCGGGTTGTTGTTTTCGTCCCATTGCGGATTAGCTACACGCTTGAAAAAAGCGATGATCTTGTCAATCCATGATTTAAATTTTTCAGTCATAATTATTTTCCTTTATTGCTTTTACTGATTGCTAGTGTTGCTAGGCGTCTTGCCATCGCGATTGTTTGTGGATCATCCCCCGTATTTAAAATACTAGATGCCGCCATAAGCAGAATCAAAGAGGTTTGGGAATCCTTTTTGTTTGCCATACGAACCAGATTATTTGCAATGTACTGGACTAATGTTTTTTTGGTATCTATTTTTGGGTCAGCCATTGTTTATTGTCTCTAGGTCTTCTGGTGTTTTCATAAGTTCTTCAGGCACGTTGATTCGTTGTAGTTCTGGTACCATCGTCTTACATGCGCATAATAGCAGAAGTGCGGGTAAAAGTAAATACTTCATTTCTTGTTTGCCTCATCTATTGCTTTATTATGTTCTTCAATTATTTTCTGAAGGGCGATTATTTGAGCCTTCAATGCGTGATATTTAGAATAGTTCTTTGTCACTACACCAAGAGCATCAACATCTTTATATGGAGATTCTGTGGCATCAGCGGCCATATCATAATCAATATCGCCTAGGTTTGCTGCTTGATCGTGTGTATACACCCATCCAGTAGACAGGTTACCAGTTGACGGCACAACTTCAGCCGCTACTTGTACATATTCCTTTTCCTTCACTTTGATAGTGTTGGTTTTGGTAACGTAATCGGTGACTATCTGGACAGTCTTTGACGCCATTAGCTTGTTATATTCGGATTCCTTAGTGGCAAGTTCTGTCTTGTATTTTTCAATCTTGACAGCGGCCTTGTTAGTGCCCTTTAAATATCCTGCCCCAAATGCACCAGCAAGCAGCGCAATTGCCCCCAACAAAATACCTATTTTCCAACCAAAAGGAAGTAGTTTAAGTAGTGCAAACATCTTATTTTCCTTTCATAAATTCCTTGAAAGTCTTGCGTTTCATCACAGAAGACATAACAGGAGATGGCGCATTCTTAGCATTCTTTCTCTTGTACTTATTCATTGCCTTAGGTGAAACACCCGGCTCCCCATTTGGACCTACACCCATGCCCGCGATGTTGCCACCACCAACGGCATTTGTAGGGGAATCTTCTTTTATATTCATTAGATATTCCTCAATTTTGTAACAATATTTTCATCCATGTGAATATCACTGGAATATAATATTGCGGTATCACTACCAATCCCTCTAATAGTCTCTGGCATATAACCAAGTAATACTATAAAGGGCTTTAGAAATTCGTGATACCCATCTAACTTAAAGAACAACATTTTTGTTGTATGTTCACCAAACGAATTATAGAGAATTACTATGTGATTTAATATCAGTCTTTCTTTTAACTCGCCACCAGCATCATACTTACTGAATAGTCTTTTGATGTACTTGAACCTTTTAAGATCATCAAAAAATTCTTCTGTGTTGTTATGGTGTATTGCGTCGTAACATTTAGCTGCATACAATACAAAATTATCGTCATTAATCATATTGTTATATTTATATACTATTATCGACTAGGTTAATTTCTAGACCATTGTTAATCTGTGCCATTGTTAGAACGGCAATAGACGGAATTACATATTTTACAGAAGGGATGTCCCCTAGCGCGTCATAAGTGGTTGCGTTGCTAGATATATTTAATCTAACATACCATGCGCCTGTAGGTATTTCGACTTCCCTATATGGCTGGCCAGAAATAGCAGTAGAGGTCACCGTAGAAATATACACGTCATTTTGATCGTAGAATGCCACGTCATTTCTGTTTCCTTGGTGTTGAATCCGCAACACGAAGTTAGGTTCAACAGATATTCTTTGCATTCTTCTCCACGCGGCATTGACAACTGGTGTACCCGCGCTTGTACTCCAATAACCACTTTCAACAGTAGTGGCCATTTCTGCATTAGAAGGTGGATCACCCGCGCCTATAAAGGTGTCATCCAAATCAATTACACTGTATAGTTCTGGTGGTGATATCTCACTTAGGATGTAATTAACCATCCTGATAGAACCATTTTTATTTGGGTGTGTGCCATCATTATAAAATGACGTGTTACCATGAACTGTAGAAGTAGCATAAAGACCATCGATTAACGGAAGCCCTAGTTCTATTGATAATTCTTGATATATTGTTTTAAGATTGTTGTTTCTGGTGGTGTTAGACGTTGCCACAGGGACAACTAATAAAACAACAGCATCGGGTTTTGCTTTCTGGTAAGTTTTGATTCCATTTCTAAGCCATCCCTTTACTTGTTCTTTTGTCGCGCCGTTTTTATCGTCATTAATACCAAAAGAAAATTCTAGGATAGTTGTTGATCCCGTGCCAGTAGTTGCCGCAATAGCCTGTGATACGTTTGGGGAATCTATATTCCCTGCCCAATCTTGTCCAGATTGGCCAGATGATGCGTTATCTATTAGGGTAATATTAGCTTTAGCTAGCTGGTGTTCATAATAGTCTATCATGCTATTATAGCTATTATCTCTAGTGCTATCACCAGACACGATATAAGAAATAGTAGAAGTGCCATCGTTAGCAGCAATCATTCTGGATTGTATATCTTCAATTAAATCAGAATACATCACCAAAGATTCACCGACATAAATTCTTTTTACTTCGGTGTTTCCTAGTAATAGGTTTTGTTTTAATTCATTACCTACGTAAATACCCATTATACCACCACATAGAGCGTATTTGCATCATATGATGAAAGATTATTATAATCTGCTTGGGTGATCTTTGTTATTGTGGTGAACCCGTTAACAGTGATGCCCGGAACGCCTTGCGAACCAGAATAACCAGTTGATCCCGTAAAGCCTCTAGGCCCTTCAGAACCAGTATAGCCATTATTACCGGCAGAACCAACATATCCTGTTGAACCCGTGTATCCGGCAAATCCAGTTCCTTCAAAATTATCAAATGAAATACGAGTGGTGACATAATTATTAGCGCCACCACTCTTTTCTATAACAAGGTAGTCCCCCGAAGAGATGGTATTAGATACTGGTAAATTAATTATTCTCTTTGGGGGTCTAGCCATGTTGTCCTCTTATTAGCTTGTTACTGTAAGCGATGCGGTACCGGAGTTAACCGAAGGTGCACCATTTGCAGAAGAAACAACTGCTCTAACTAGAGTGCCATCAGCAATAACAGCAGAGTTAACAGTTAGGGTTGTAGTGGTTTGACCGCTGAAACCAGAAACAGCAGCGGTAGTTGCGAATGTTTCTGTGTTGCCCGCTGAAGTTGTATACTGCCATAGGTAGGTTAGTGTTGCACCAGCCGGAACAGATTTAGCGGCAACAGTATATGTTACGGATTCGTTAGCAGCAGAATTACCAGTTGCATTAGCCGGGTCTGTGGTAACAACAATTGCGTAGTTAGAAACAGTATTACCGTCTCCATCGCCTGTCATTGATCCCATGGCCACTAGTGTTTCATAGGTAACGCGACCTGCACGTCCGCCTGTGCCTTCTGTACGAAGGTTCCAACCAGCGTGTGCTACTGTTTCAGTTCCGCCTTCACGAAGTGCTTCAGCTTCATCAGCAGTAACGCCAAACTGTCCTACTTTTGCATCAGTAATAAATGCGTTTGCAGTGGTGTTACCATATAGTGCAGCAACAGTTGTTGAATTCGCTACGGTATTTAGGAGAGAAGGCCCCCATACCACCGAGTTATTTGCTTGATCTTTATCGCCCCATTGTGGCATTTATTTTCTCCTTATGTTTTATTTATTATTCTACTGTTAAAGTCACTGCATTAACTGAGACAACTCTTATACTCCTATCAATATGCTCTATCGTGATCGTGTGATGTACCGTTTTCATGATTTTTTAATGTCTTGATAACATTTGCCTCAAAATTAGGTATCATATACAGATGTTCACGCTTAGCATCTGAATCGGCAGTAGCAGTGTTCACGTAGTCATGTATATGATGTGAAACTGTTTCGCCTGTCTTAGAATTGTGCATGTGATATCTGCTAGGATCATAAACACCAGCGTGTTTAAATAGTGATGCCGTTGTAACATGACCATCAGCATGACCCTTGACAAATGTCTTAGAATTATCACCTTCGCTGGCCTTTTTGAACCCATGCTTAGCAAGAATAGCTGGCGCTTCCTTATGGAACTTAGCATGTAGCTTGGCGTGATGCTTCTTTACATTTTCCTGTGCAGCAATAACTTCCTTATAGTGTAGGTCTTCTAGCTTCTTTCTTACTTTACCTAGTGAAGAATTGTCTTCAGCGATTGTTTCCACTTCTTCTTTGGTTAGTTTATCTACAGATTTATTCACATTTTTAACATTATTGGCTAATTTATGAGAACTAATTTTTCTCTTCAATGATGCATTTAGCTCTTTTGCTTTATCGGATGCTGCATGTGGTAAATCATAACCATTCATGCTATACTCATATTCCCATTTATGATAGGCCTTTTCCGCGTTGTTTGCGCCAGTTTTAGCCGCGTTTTTATGAAGTTTTGAAATATTTTTGCGGATTTTTTCACCTTCTTTTTTATCAGAAGGTTTACCTTTATCAGTTATCTTATCTACCGCCTTATGTATATTGGAAGTTCTTTGGTCGGCTTTATTTTTAAGACTATTAATAGAATAGCGCGTATTAGAAATATTCTGATATTTTTTATCATATCCATTTTTTAACTCATGGGCAGTTACTGTCTTATTCGTAACATCTTTGGTGGCCTTTTTGACATAAGAACCCAATGTGGCCTTAGAAAGCTCATCAATCTGTTCCGCTTCTTCGGTCATCTTCGATCTAGCCTGTCTGATACCCTTATTTCTTTTGCTGATAGCATCAGTAGCAGCCTTTCTAGAATCCTTGGTAGAATCTTTCTTAAGGAAGTCCTTAGCCTTATTTGTGATGTCATCGTTGGCTTTTGTTACGTAAGTTTTCAGAGTATCCTTAGAAAGTTCATCAAGTTGTTCGAAAGAAACTGTTTCGATACCATGTTCGAACATGATTTCTACAGTGTCTTCATTGACAGAAAGAATAACACCCTCACCAAACTCTTCAGATACCAAAGTATCGGTTTCTTCCTCTACTGTGTCTACAGTTTCGTCTACATCAACATCTTCTTTGGCAACCTTGAAGCCTTTATCAAATGTCTTAAGTGCAGATGCAGCTTTATCAACTAGTGTTTTCTTTTTCTTGTCTTTATCGCAACCTTCGTCGTCATCGGTATTCATGGAATTCTTTTCATCCAGTTTACCAGTAACAGCATTGATTGATTCTAGAAGGTCATCAGATGGTAACCCATCATGTGTACCTAAAAAGCCTTTCGGCATACCCTTTTTAATCGACATAAAATCTCCCATTTTTATTATTTATTTCTTACGGATTGTCTATAACCTTAGTCTTTGCTTGCGCGTCTCTATGCTTTTTGATAGCATCAAGAGTTTTGCAGCGATTAGACTTTTCTGGTTGTTTGGTTTTCTCTGGAACACCAGCAATTTCGTCTTCAATGTCATAGACAGGTGTCATGGGCACCGAATAGCCATAGTCCTTAGGCTTGTTGCTTTCTTCTAGAACGTCTCTTACTGTGTCGCAAATTGATCTATAGTTTCTCATTTTCTTTTCCTTATTTGCCGTCATACGGATTGTCTTTTCTGTTTAAAATAATCTTGCCTGTTTTTCTCATTACAGTTTTAGCGGGGATGGTGTTGCCGTACTGATCGTCATGTGCAGGAACCACTACAGGTTCTTTTTCAGCAGACTTAACAGCTTCAGAAACGCCTTGCCCCGGTGTATCCTTTTTAAATGCGGCAATAAGAGAATCTGTGCCGATTAATCTTTTCTTGGGGTTGTTCTGGCTGTTGCCTTCTTCGTTTAGTCCAGCATGTTTCTTAGCGGAATTTTCGAAATCATTTCCAAAGAATTTAACGCGGCCATGCTTGTTAGATGCCTTCCAACCAGTTTGTTTATCAGGAGAAGAAGAATCGCCAAAATGAGGCTTAACATAAGATTTTCCTTCTGTTACGGTTTCTTCATTCACCCATGAATCTTTGTATTTGGGTGAGATGTGCTTGTGTGGCACCGAATGGTCGCCATGATCGTTACGAAGTATAACATTATTCTCATTCTTATGATCTAGACCCATCACATAGCCATTAGAAATATTGCTGCCTTCCTGCTTCTTTGTTACGTGCATCAACTGGCCACGGTACTTATCCATTACCGCACCAGAACGCTTTAGGTGAGCCTGTAGCTTTGCTTCCGAATCAGACTGTGCATTTTCATAAAGGTCCATATCTTCGGTTAGTGCCTTTCCACCATTGATGAACGAATTAATTCTAGCAAATGCATATTGCTGTCTTGAAACAATCTTGCTTTCTGTCCAGCTTTCTAGGCCCCTGTCATAGACTTCACCTAGAGTAGCGATAGAATAGCCAGAGGTTTCCGCCTTCTTTAGAATCGATTTGTAAATGTTACTTTCAGCGATAGCTTCTTCAGAAAACTTATTATACTGGATAATAGTTGTTTTATATGCGCCCTTGCCTTCTTTTTCTGCATCGGCTTTGATCTTGTCTTTCTTTTCTTCTTTACAAGCTTCTACAAACTGCCCGAATCTTGCGCCGAAATTTTCGTTTAAACTTTCGTTGGTCATTGGTGTGCCTTTCATAAAGGATGATAGTCTTTCTGTTTCTTTCTTTCGCGTAATTGGAATTAATCTCTTTGCCAATCTTGCGATCAATACTTTCTTTTTGTCCACAATCTTATCAACCGCGATCTTTTCAGACGGGGATAGCTTATGGTAATTTTGGCCTTTTTTACTGGCGAATTTCTTTCTTACAATACGTCTAGCTTCGCGCCCGGCCCTCTTTTTAATGTTTTCGGCCTTGGCCATTCTGCGCTTGGCCATAGCCCTAGCACGTTTTAGTTTTGATTTATTTTTTCTAGCAGCCATTCCCCTTTTGCGTCTTTGGGTAATGTCTAATCCTTCTTCAATATCCATGCCTTCCTCTTAAAACAAAAGTCTCCCGCTAATAGCAAGAGACTTAAATCAGTACCACGACAAACCCGCGTTCTCCGAACAAGACAGAATGGGAGAAGATTGCGTTGTTTCGGGTTTGGTACTATTAATTCTTTCCATCAGAGTTTTCCTTAGACTTATCTGAACATAACGGGTTTGCCGTGGCCTTTCCACCGTTGGAATTGCGTCTACAATTCCTCTAGTATTTATCAAAATTTTATGTTGACATAGATTTAAAATGAATTTAAAAGGATGTCATAGATTGTGACAGGGGATTTAATTATGATTAAGAAAGTTCTCATTGGGTTGGCCATCTTGGCACTTGCAGGCGCATTTCACTATGCTATGATGCAGGATAAGAAGGCACTATGCGCAAACGACGCAACCGCATATGAGGGGTGTTGATCATGAAGATGCGTGACACTGTGACTGTACAGAAAGCATCGCTTTCCCGCGAACGCTTGGACGCCCCTCTTTACGTCGCCTCCAACATGGTGTACTTTCGTGAGAAGTCCCTTGGAAGGGATGTCATGATTGACGGGACACAGATCGTAGGCGAATCGGACGGGCTGTATGAGGTTCTGGTAGCTTACCATACAACCGGCAACCGATAAAGGAGAGGATGTTATGATCTACACTGTATGTAAGCTTGTCGGGGAAACCCATACCGTAGTTGACGAAGAGGGGAACGTGATTGCGTCATTCTCTGGAAACGCAAGCGGGGATTTAGCATACCAAATGTTCTGTGTTGGTTTGCTCCGAACCACTCATAGCCTATTCGATGCCGACCGTAACCAATTCATGATTGGCACCATCGCTCAACTGACACAAGAAATTCAGACAGTTCAAAATTAATTGCATCTCCTGTGTGTTTTAATGTTGACATAGTTTCTTTTTTATCATAAAAGAAATCAACAAAGAGGCACACAGGAGATTTAATTATGTTCGATATCCAAGGAATTACTGAAGACCGGGTTAACGAAGAACTCAAAAGCGCGGCATACTTCTTCTTCTCTGACTGGCCAGTAGATGAAGGTATTGGTAGCAGTGATTGGAACGCTTCTGTTCGCAGTGTTATTCGCGGATTGGGGCTGGAAGATGACAGTGTTGATGATATCACTTTCATGAAGCTTCGCCTTGGCCTTATCAAAGAGGCTAATCAATATCTGACATTTAACAACCGTTAATAAAAAGGGGGCTTTCGCCCCCTTATCTTTTGATCATCTTCATCATGCCTGTAGGAACATTCGTGCCAGCATCAGAGAAGCTAGCTACAGGTAGGTCTTGCCACGATCCCTTAAGCTCCCCATGGTCATAATGGGCTGTAGCTGGTAGTATCGATACCAGAATCCCACCATCCCTAAGAAACTTCATGGCATGATTCACGTGCTTGATATAATGCCTGCCATAGAATGGTGGATTCATTATAACAAAATCAAAATCACCAGTAGGTTCTAGTTCTAGGAAGTTAGCAGTAACCACCGTGTGGCCATTGGCCTTACATATAGATGCCCTGCCTTCGTGATACTCTACACCAATAGTCTCACAACCACGCTCACGTAGAACATCCAATATCTTCCCATCACCACAGGATGGTTCTAGAACCCGATAGGAAGGCCTCTCACGGCCATAACCATAATCAGCCGGGTCATATATACCAGCCCAATCGCACACTTGCTTTACAACCTTTGTAGGGGTCCAGTAGAATTGTAAATCCTTGGCAACGTCTGTGCTTTGTCTCTTTGTCGGATTCTCTTCTTCTACATCAGGAAGAACATCCCCATAAAACTCATTCAAAGCTTTATTGATATCAAATAAAGTCCACTTAGAAAATATCACGTGCGCATTGCCGTTTTTAAACTTGCGCACCGTAATGCCCCGGTCAACTGATCGTTCTATCTCATCTTTATCTTTCCATTTAAAAGATTTTCCATCTAGAACAACATCACCATACTTAAGCGATGCTTCAACCTCTCGCACTTCATACCAATCCATGGGCGGGATGTCCTGAAATGCGGCTAGGGCATTAACAATGTCCCTAAACTTTTCAAACCCATAACTGGAATTATATTCGCCCCAATGCAAAATTACTCTTTTGGGTAAGCCATCAACACCAATCTTAACCTTGCTATGTGATTTGTAGGCTGGATCAAGTGAAGTGAAAACTTCAGCCAACCCCCGTAAGACATGGTATCTAGGGCGAATTAAATAATCACCAAAAGTAGCCGCTGCATTTTCCACCGTCAATTCTGGTGGATTTTTTAGTGCCACTTTAAATAGCTGTTTGTCCTTTGCGGTCGCTACTGATTCAATATTAAGTCTTTGATATACGGCATTCCATCCAGATACTAACAAATTCTTTTCAATATTAGATTTGTGAATAAATGGACGGCTTGTAATATTATCAACAAAATTTCCCTTTACTGTGCATTCCATGTTTAGCCATTCATAAGCATCCATGAAATCTGATATTGTGGAATCAATACGAGAAATTTTCTCATTATATTCTTCCACAATATCAGTTACAGTAGTAGGCAAAGCTACTTGGTTCACGCTTTCCACTTTCCGTTAATTATAGAAATTAACTGTCTTTTTCCATTACGATAGATGACACAGTGTGTGTTCATCCAACTAGAATGGCCCTTGGTATATTCTAGCTTTTTAGGGGTTGATGTGCCTACTTGATAGGCCCCCTTGTTGATACCGGGTGAGTGAGAATGCCCCACTACCAGTTTATCACTAAATTTACCAAACTGGCCAATACTTCCCTTCGATCCATTAGCGCCAACGTCGCCATGGTTAGACAGTTCAATGCCGCAAATAGTTAGCGGGTTGTCCCTGCCCACGAAGATTGATTTACACCCTTCAGACTTGGCATATAGAGCAAATGCGTCTGGCACATGGATGCTAGGTGCTTCGTCTATTGCCTCCATCATCAGATAGCTAAGCTTGTGGTAGAACTTGGCATTCCAAGGTTCCTCTTTAGGCTTTGCTTCGTTCAACCAACGATTTAAATGATCATGGTGATTTGATGATACGATATAAGAGGTAACACCATCAGGTGTTGTGTTCTCTAGATATTGTAGAGTTTCTTCTAACTCATCGGTAATTTTATTCATCCCCTTTGAGAATTTAGAATATTCCAACATCTTATCGCGTCTGTGATGGTGAGAAACCGTGAAACAATCTAACACGTCATGGCGCACAATTGCATTCGGCTTAAGCGTATTGACAATACTATCATCATTAAAATATGTTGCGTTTCTCACTTCTTCCGAATTAACAAAAGCGTGTTCGTCACCCATAATGATAGCTTCTACGCCATCCAGTTCTACAAATACTTCTGCGTTATAATACCCATCGATATCATAGAACCCATCCGATTCATCACAATTTAAAACACGCACATGATATGATCCAGCGTTGTCAAACTCTACCACAACCGCTGCATTAGAGTGGTTGAATAGAGCCTTTTCCCCTGCCTTGGTGTTGGTGTATTGGGGCGCAGAAATCGTTCCTGTGGTGTGCAGAAGTACAGGCGGTTTGCTTGGGTGTACAGGCAAAGAACGCATCTGCATTTGATTATGTGGTACAATCAAAGATTTGCCCTTTGTTAATGAATCAAGACCACCTAACGGATTTTCCGCTGTAACACCTAGCTTTACACTGGACAGAACATTGACCAAACCATTTAAAGAAACCTTAGTTTCGATGAGGTATGATCTATCAACATCATAATCCAAATGGGAATATAAGTTGCGCTGATATTCAAGAGGAACAACCAGCAACTTAGCACCATGCATATTACAATAAAGTTCCAATGCGCCTAGGAATTCATGGTTCGTTGGTACATTGTTTTGAATACAGGTGATGACAAACTTTTGTCCCTTAAGGATTACACTAGGGGTGAATCGGTCTACCTCTGGTGAGAAGTCTTCTCTAAATGCCCTACCACAATCATTACACTTATATTCTTGGACGAACCCTAAGCTTGTCCGTCTGGTACCGTTACGTTTGGTAGCATAGCTACCACAATATTTACACTCCATTAAATCTCCCTCTAGAGGTAGATAATTTTCTGGATAACATAACTAAGAGCGATGCCTATAGAAGAGCCTATAATGGCTGATCTACAAAACCTCTTCAAAATATCTAGATTTCTACCTATCATTTAATTATAAGTCTCTTGGTGAAAAAGTCTGGTGTGAACCCATCAAAACCACACCCAAAATTTAGAGACTGACAAGCCTTTCTGGCTTCTTCGTATGCATTCTTTTGAATTAATACATTTTCAGTCTTTGTTTCAAACACATTAAATTTACCACTCTGATTATCAGCCAAGATACTATAATTCAAAATTCACACTCCATTAATTAAATTTGTCAAAAATATTTTTGTTGATGCCCCCACCAACATTGTCATCATAATATATTGGGGGAGCGGCGGATTGTTCTTGCTTAGGCATTGATTCGTCAATGATTTCATCTTGCTCGAATTGTGGAACATCATACAGTCTCATGTACGGTTTGTCAATTCCTAATAAGAATTTTTTGAACCTTTCGGGGTCCGAATATCTGTTTTTAAGTTGTTTCATCATGATTCTATTCTTTTGTTTTAAGTCACCAGTAGCGATGATTGCCAAGAATAGATCAAGTGTTGCTGGTAGACCAATAGATTCCGAAACGTCCGTAATGTCCAGTTCTGAATTATTGAAGCCTGATCTAGTAACCTGTGTGGCAGTTACCATAGCAACGTTTTGTTCTACTGCTAAACCTCTAAGTTCTTCTGCAATAGATTTCACAATTGTATAAGAGTTAGCATTGGTGCCAGCCTTATACCGTGACGAAGAACAGATATTGATATAGTCAATGTAGATTACATCAGGCACAAAGTTCTTTTTAATCTTAAGCTCACGCAAAAGGTGTCTGAAGTTATTCGCCCCTGCGCATGATGTAGGGTATTCTTTGATGATCAACTTGCCTAGTGTTCTATCACGAAGTGTTTGCATCTTGGATAGATACCTGTCCCTTGTAAGGTCTGGTAGCTGATCAATTTGTATGTCCAATAGATTTGCGTCAATACGTTCTGCAATCTTCTCTTCGGCCATTTCCATAGTGATATAAAGAACATTATATCCCATCTTCATATTGGCCGCTGCCATATGACACATGGCCAGAGACTTACCACCACCAGTTTCCGCTAGCAGACAGGTAAGAGACTTTCTAGGCAATCCACCACGGGTAATCTTGTTAAGGAAATCAAGATCGAATTCGATCCGTTCTTCCTTCAGGTGATAAAAATTATATCGTTCCTCTGCATCTACTAGGAAGTCATGACCAATGGCTGTTTCAAAGGATACCGCTAAGGCATCGGTTAGCAACTGTGGAATGTTGCCTTTAGAAATCCCGCTATCATCCTTTTCCATGATAAGGAGAGATTCACTAATGGCATTGAAAATAGCCTTATCCTGACAAAAACGTTCTGTCTGGTCTAGCAACCAATCCTGATTAGAAATATCATTGGATTGGTCTGGAATGGAAAGGATTAGCTCTTCACAGTCATTATAAAGCTTTTCTGTGATGCCTTTAACATTTCCCAACTCAATTGTAAGAATGCTCTTGGTAGGGAATGCGTTGTACTCAATTACGTAATTGTCAATTAGCTCGTAGATAGTCTGATCTACTGGATTATCAAAGTAATCCCGCTTCAGGAACGGGATTACTTTTCTGGCGTATTCATCATTATTGATTAGATTATTAAATATTACTTTTTCTATACTCATTCATACCTCTTACTTTTGCCTTATAACACAGATGAATACTTAAGTAAAGAGGTTTATTCTTCATCCTCATCTAAATCTGCAAAGATTTCGTCGGTTTGATCTTCTGCAACCATTGCACCAGTATTAAGCGAATACTTATTCTTGATATGTTCATCAAATGCAGGAATAGCGAACATCTTATTCCAGAACTCTTTATTATTGGTTTCTTCAAGCTTTAGGCCATCTGGCGATACTTCACCTGTTTCTTGATCGATAACATGATACTTATAGCCCTTGCCTCTAATCTTCTCCACAAGGTTAGCTTCTACTGCTAGGTCCATAAGGCCCGACCACTTACTAATGCCCTTATTGTATTCCACAAGGAAAGAGAACTTGGCCTTTTCGCGCACATAACGTGACTTCTCAATATTAATGGTGAAATTCCAACCGGAAAGTGTTCCGTCTTTATCCTTTTCCTGTGCTTTAGAAATAATGAACGCCTGATTTGACGAATACATGATACCCGTACCACCAGAAATGATATTCTTGGAATACATTTCCATGGTCTTGTACGTATGGGCGATACAGACGCAAGGAACATCCTTAGCGATCAGTGAGGGGGTAATGATGCGGAACAGTGCCTTAAGAGCCTTGGCGCGCTGCATTTCAGCGACAGACTTTTCGTTTTCGGCGTCTTCTAGTTCCTTAAGTGATGCAGTGTTGCCGATGGAATCAACAAGCATGAAAACCTTATCTTTACGTTCGATTTCCTTTAGGGTCTTCACCATATCAAACTTAAGCATTTCAAGATGTTCAATAGGAACGTGAACCACCCTAGACGGATCAATACCCTGTGCTGATAGGTATTCTGGTGTGATACCACCTTCAGAATCATACAGAACGGCAATAGCATCTGGATATTTGTTCAGATATGCCTTCATACACAGAAGGCCCAACATGGTTTTAAATGATTTGGATTCGCCTGCAATTGTTGTCAGTCCAGATACCAACCCGCCATGGATAGTACCAGAAAAGGCAATGTTTAGAATTGGTAGGTCTGTAGGAATGTTGTCCTTATCATGGAAAAATTCGGAATCCGATAGGACAGAAATATGTTTGTTAGAGCTAGCTTTAATAAGCCGCTTCATTAGATCGTTATTCATTTGTTTCCTTTTTATTTGGTTGCTGTTTTATTTTACGAAAGGCGCGACCTCTCTTTTATGATGCCAAAATATTCTGAAGTTTAGCCATGAATTCATCAATGACTTTTTTTCTATTAGGCCAATGTATATAGTCATTTTTATCTGAATCTTTGGCTAGATTCTTCAATAATGGCAAAATTAAATTATAAATTTCTAATGCTTTGTCATTGCTTTGGCCCGGTTCTAGGTCTTCCCTAGAAACCGAACTAAAGCCAAAGTCATTATCTGGTAGGTCAATATTCTTACCCATATTTTCCTCTTTTAACAGAAGAGAGAATCCAGCGTATTTCTCTTCTCAATATCCCATCCGATTAGATCGGTGATTGCCCGTAAAGGCTTTACGAATGACTTTTCGTATTGCTCCACATAGTCAATATAATCATGCAGTTTAAATTCTGGTGGTAGCTTGTCAGATACCGCTAGAACGTTAGACATAATCGGGTTAGGGGTCCGCATGTAGCAGAATTTAATTTTGTCCCCATTACCAATTGTCTCATACTGCCCCGTAAGGTTTTTGTCCTTCAGGTGGCGATTATAGACTAGGCTTGCCCTCACATGGATAGGAATGCCCTTGTCCCCTTCACGGTACTTCAAGATGTCTGAAATACCCCTAGGGAACGCGATGTCTTCAAAGTCGAGTTTCATATACTCTTCCCTGAATCCCTTAACAAAAGTCTGTAGCTGCTTCTCATCCTTGGTTAGAATGATGTCGATACATTCTTTCAAAGATTTTCTACAAACTTGTGGAGTAGATGAACGAACAACCTCTAGGCCAACTACCTTAGTTTTTGGCTTTTCGTATCTAACCCCTTCGTTTATATAAACGTTCATGGCGTACTTTTTCTTGGCACACACAACCGCTGTATCTGCGATAGCTTCAGACTTCATAGCCATAACGTTTTCAAATGCGTTCGTAGTCTTGGCGAACTGTTCAAAGCTATCATTAATAACCCTTTGAACCTTTTCTTCACAGAACTTATAGACAGCTTCGGCTTTCTTAAAGTTGTCAAGGTGATCTGGTACGAATTTTTCTACGATTGCATTCAATGTGAAGTAACAGGAATCGGTGTCATTCATGATAGAATAATCAACACCTTCGGTTCCCACTACCTTATTGATGTACTTGTTAACATCTCTGGTAACCCATCTGATAGCCGCTTGCCCTGATAGGGTGATAGCTTCAGCGAAGTTGATATCAAACCAACGGAAATGCTTGTTAGCCAGAACGCCATAACAGATATTCAACTGAATCTTTTTAGAGTGCTGTTTCTTATCCAGCTTGATAGATTCAACCAGATACTTTTCGTCTTTGGTTTCTTCATACAACTTTTCAGCATCAATCATACCAGACTTAGCGATAACACGATCATTGTACATGCGTTCAATAATCTCTGGTAAGAACCCTTGACGATCAGAAGCGAACCTACACCCATTAAGCGCCATAGAATATCCACCATGATCAAATGGGGCATCTGCTAGGAACTGGTCAATAGAAGGCACAGGAACGCGCTTAATGAACGTTTCAGGGGAAATGTTATACTGCCTGATTAATGATGGATACAGGCTGTTCAAGTCGAAACTAACAACCCATTTATGCATACCAACGCTAGGGTCTTTCACGAACCCTCCCGCGTATGCTTCCGATGATGCATCACCAGTAACGTGATTAACCACTACACCTTTATCCAACAGATGGTTATGAATGATCACATCCCACTGTCTGGACGAAACTAGAACGTCTTCGTAGTTGATCTTAGCGTCATATGCCATGGCAAACGCCAATTCCATAAGACCTAGGCGAGCATCCAACATATCAATCAGCCTAACGTCATGGATGTTGTATTCTAGATATTTCTGGAAATTCTTGTAGAACAAATCATTAAGATTCGCGTACTCTGAATAATCCAGCTTCTTTTCTCCTAGTTCTAGCTCTGCGATGAAATCCAATCTGTAGGATTCACGGTTGACTAGAATGAACTTCTTATAAAGCAGAAGATAATCTAGGGCCGCAACCCCTTCAATGCGATAAGAGGTTACAGTCTCACCTTTGATTTCAATGTCATATGGCGTGATGATACCCCATGGGCTTAGACGCTTGGCGTACTCCATCCCTAGAACGCGAATGATGCGGCCTAGAAGGTAGGGAATATCATATCCAGAAATGTTCCAGCCGCTTAGAACGTCTGGCTGAAGCTTAGACCAAACATCTACCAACTTCATCAAAAGATGTTCTTCATCCCTGCACTGGTAGTATTTGATGTTGGCGGGGTCTGGATTGTTAAATGGATGACATCCAAACGAAATAATCTTGCCTCTAACAGATAGGGTAACAGCAGTAATTTCATTAGGAGTGGTCTTGATTGACGTTACGATATCTTCTTCGCCCATAAGGTTTTCGATGTCGAGATTCATAACGGAAATCTTTTTAGGATCATATTCGATCATACCCGGATATTCATCATAAATGAACGGGTATATCCAGCGGTTCATACCATAGATGGTATGTCCTGCTACATCGCTATACTTGCTAATGTATTCCCTAGCCTCTTTGGTGCCACCAAAATCAATACGGTGCACAGGCTGGCCATGGATATTTCTATAGGGAGTGTTGTCACCTTCCCCCGAAATAAATAGGTAGGGTTTATAATAGAATGATTCGTTTTTATGCTGTCCATTATCAATGGAGCGTAGGTGAATCTTACCCTTATGTAAGAAAACGTTTTTGTAAAATTTAGACATTATTGCTCCTAGGGGACTATATACCAAATAATAGCCGTAATGTAAAGTAAAAAAGGATGAATATATGAGTTTAAAACACCTACAAACTAAGATTGGAGTAACAGCAGATGGCGTATTTGGTCCGAAGACTTTAGCAGCAGCAGCCAAATACTTTAAGCTTACTAATGTTCAAGCTGTCCATTTCTTTGCACAGTGTTCCCATGAAAGCGGTAACTTCACTGTATACGTTGAAAATCTTAACTATAGTGCAGATGGTTTACTTAGGGTATTTCCGAAATACTTCCCAACACTACCTCTAGCTAAGGCCTATGCCAGACAGCCAGAGAAGATTGCCAATAAGGTATATGGCGGTAGAATGGGCAATGGCCCTGAAGCATCCGGGGATGGATGGAAATATAGAGGCAGGGGCGCAATCCAGCTTACCGGTAAAAACAATTATGCTGCTTTCGGTAAGGCTAATGATCCCGATTCAGTAGCAACCACATATTCGTTTGATGCTGCCAAATGGTTCTTTGATGCTAATAAAATTTGGGCAATCGCTGATAAGGGTATTTCGGATGCCGTGATCACACAGGTTACCAGAAAAATTAATGGTGGAACCAATGGCCTTGCTGATAGAATCGCTAAAACTAAGCTTTACGCAAAATGGCTTGGTGTGAAATAAGATTGACAATTAAAATTTAATGGTATAAGCTTTAATTCTCACTAATAGGAGAATATATTATGGAATATCTTGCCATTGTGTTTTTTTCGGCTGGATCAAGCCATGGTCGCGCCGAAACCAAGGAAGAAGCAGTAAAAATTTGCAGCGAAACTTTAGTTCAAGATTGGGGTAGTTACTTCGATGTCAAAGGTAAAGAAGCTAAGGTTGTAGTGTATGAGGTTGGCAAAGACCGCTCTTATTACTGGCATGGAAACGTAGTATATGATGACGAAACGGAAGAAGCTGTTCCTGTTTTGGAAATCGTAAAAGTGACACTTTAAACTAGGGGGCTTCGGCCCCCTTTATTTTTTGAAAATAATATTTGACAATTAATTTCGAATCGGGTAGATATGTCTTCAAGAGATTAAGGAGACAGCAAATGTGGATTAAAACCGTAAACGCAAATATCCAGAAGAAGTACCCTGAAATGCTTTTCTGGAAGGTTGAAGATCAAGGATATTTCGTGATCGAATATTACAAGCCCTCCATGGGCGGTATCATTGGAACACCACGTTTCGCTGATCATTCGGTGTATGTCTACAAGCTCAATGATTTGTCCATGGAACGTTGGATGGAAGAGGCCGACGCACTGGCTGAAAAAGTAATCAAGCAATATGGGAGTATTTGATATGTTCTTTAATCATCTCACACAAAAGAATGAGTCTGAAGCAGTTGAATTCAAGAATGGTGGCTGGTATATCAAGGTTGGTTTCTCTGGCTTCAATTCCACTGCTAACAATCGCGGCGGATACAAATCAGCAAGTGATGCTGAAGGCGCAATCCTTCGTTATCAAAACAAAATCAAAAGGATGTGATTATGAGAAAGATTTATATCGTGTATAGGAATTCAGACTTTACCGAAGGCAAAGGGGTTATGTTGTTCCACTGCGCTTTTAGCGATGGTGAAGAAGCCATTAAATACGTAGAGAAACAACAAGGAATTTTTGGTTCTTCACAAAGGGTGGAAAGAAACCGGTATGGGTGTTATGCCACCGCTAATGGGTATGACATCAAAGAAGCAACCCTATATGAAGTTGGGGATGATCTAGAAAAGATCGAATCTGACAAGAAGCGGCAAGTGGCATTGAACAAGTTGACCGCCGAAGAAAGAACCCTTCTAGGGCTGGAATGAAAAAGGGGGCTTTCGCCCCCTTTATTTTATGTTAGAACGATGTAATATTGTAACATCAAAACCAGAGTGGTGATAGCAACACCACCAATGCGCGACATCAGGACAGACGTGTTACTCACTTCTTATCCCCTTCGTTAATTTCAATCGTCTCTACCTTGTATTCGGGCGTGACAGTGTTGAACACAATACGAAGGATTCCGTTTACTAGGCCTGCGTTACCAATCTTGACTTCATCAGCAAGCTTAAACTTGCGTGTAAAAGCCCTACCAGCGATTCCTTGATAAATGGCGTTATCTGCCCCATCGGCATCGCTATTGCCCTTAACGATCAGTGTATCACCTTCTAGGGTGACTTCTAGATCGTTCTTCCCGAAACCAGCAACAGCCAGTTCTACCACATAGGTATTTTCACCTGTCTGCTTGATGTTGTATGGGGGATAGTTGGAAGCGAACTTAAGTGTTTCTTCCACGAACTTATTAGCCTTATCGACAATCTTGTCAAAGCCAATGAAAAATCTATTAAAATCTTTAAAATTATGATTATGTTCAAACATATTATTATACTCCTTTTAAGCAAGTCTACAAGTTATTTGCCACCCATTAGGCGTAGCAGTTTTATTTATCCGGTGAATATTCCCATGTTTTCGGCTTCTTCTATTGATTCAATAGAAGAGTAGACCAAATCGTAATATTCCATTTCAGATAGTGTGCCATTTTTATACAAGGCAATGGCAAGCCTTTTCCACCCGGTTTCTTCGCACCGGGTTTCATATTCATCCATCAGAATTTTCCATCCATTGGGCAAACATGTTAAGTTTTACGTCTGATCGATTCATTACATATTCCAACTCTTCATCAGTGAAATTTTTTCCTATGAAAAAAGAAATCGCTGCCAATACATCAGCAGTTTCGTCTAGAATAGCTGGTCTGATATCACCCTTCCAATGGGTTTCAGCGTTGCCGTCAACCGCCATAAGCCTACCTAGCTCGCAGCCAAGCTCACCCATTTCTTCAATTACCTTGGCCACACCAGCCCATTTTTCGGAACTAATTTTAAACATTTAATCTTCCTTATGTTCGTCGCAAAGCGTTCTAAGCCATGGACCTTTGTTTAGTGATCCACGGTTTCCACACACTTCACATGTATTTGCAGAAATAATTTCAGCCATCCTAACAGCACCATCAATGTATTCGTCGCCTCCATTATAATAAAAACGCAGAGTACCGAATTTTTCTTTAATTTGTGTGATAGTAACAGTAATAGGTTCTAGAACTTCTCTTGGCTCTCTGCCATAGTATTCGCTATCTGGATCAAGAATATCCTTGTTCCATGCGTCTGCCCATTTAATAGATTGTTCTCTATTATTAATTTCTTCTTTAATGACATGGCAAATACCATCAATGATATCAAACCACCCATCACCACATTCCAACCCAAAGGCAAGCGCTGTTTGTAAAGGGCTTCCGTAAAGACCTTCAAATAATTCTGGATAGGTTTCCTGTAGCTTCCCTTCTAGCTCTGGTGTCATCAGAAATCATCCTTAGTTTCAGGGTAAAGCTTATTACCAGTGCCCTTGACGATCTTATTACCAAGCCCATCGTATTCCCACTTGCGTTTGTCGGGGTCTAGCTGTTCTAACTGGTATTGGTGTTCCAGCCAATCACCACAAATTTTCATGTGATAATCGCGCTGTGACACCACCTTGTCATGTGACAGTTCAACATAATCATTCGCAATAATCTGTATTAGCTGTTCTGCCGTAAGTGAATTAGTGTAACTCGTCATTTAAATACCTCTACTAAATGGTTAGGATCGAATGCCGGATTCTCGTCATTATATCCTTTTGGATTTGCGACAACCCTAGTTAGCCCAACCTGATAATCAAAACAATTATGCACGTGGCCATGTGTCCACAAAGCGATTTGCGGCCTGTCTAGGATGAAATCAGACAGGTTAGAAGCATATCCACCATTGATGTAATAATCGTTCTTAAAACGCTCGTGGATGGATTTCAAGGTTGGCGCATGATGCCCAACTACAACTACCTTATCATGTTCACTATGGGCATCGATATATTCCAATGCCTTAAGGTGCCGCCTATAGGAATCCTTAGGCTGGAACTTGCGGTAGTTTTCCTTTTGAACCTGAATCAACCTGTAATCATTCATGGCATACGAAAGCTGAATTTCTGTGGTAGGGTCATTCCCGTTTAGGTCCGTCCACAGGGTTGTGCCGATGATACGCACATCTCCGATATCCATATGCTCATTATCCAAATGATAAAAATTATCATACGGTAAATATTCGCGGATATAATCAGATGTGGTTTCGATGCGCCCATGGTAATGTTCATGGTTACCTGCCACGTAAACAACATGTTTAAATTTGCGACAAGCATCTTCCACGAAATCCCTAAAGGCAACAGCACGTTCCCATTTAGGCCTTTCTGATTTGTGTATGGCGTCATCTGGACGCCTAAGCTTGTGGAGATAATCAACAACCATGATATCACCAGACAGAACCAAAACATCCGCACCGGTATTAACAGCGCGGAATGTCGGATCGAACTCTAGGTGCAGGTCGCTATAAACTGTAAATTTCATAATATTTCCTTGTTAATTTTGTCTCATATACCATGAAATTAATTCAGTGTCAAACGACCAATACACCAGACATGTAAGGCAGAACCGTAAGCTTGATTCCCATTAACGATTTACCACGCTCATCAATAACCGTAGATATAATGCTACCGCCATCATAATTTTGTTCATATAAAATTTTATTGAACTCTTCAGGACCAATAAAAATTTCAGATGGAATTCTATAGGCACGATTGGCCTGTATAATTCCAGCCTTAACCAAATCCATAAGCTTGTTTGGATTTATTGAATGTTTGATATGCGTTGTGGTATCTTGTATCTCTTGGGTTAGACATCCTGTTTTATTCAGAAATGCCCATAGCTTCTTTTTAAGCCATTGAAATTTACCCCTACTGGTAAATTTGTAATATTCTGTTGGGCACGAAGTAACAATCGTGCCCATAGAATGGATGACTATATGAGATGTCATAGAAGCTTAGACAGGTCCACGAAGGACGAAGACCCATAACGATTGGCCTTAGTAGTCAGAACATACCCATCTTCGTTCTGGAACTTAAACGTTCCATCCTTACCAAGTTCAATCACATCAGCAGACTTGAAACCAAGCTTAATGCGATCTTCATCATCCTCTACTGTCACGTAGAAGTTACCAGATGTAAGCAGGTTACCATAGATAACATTGGAATATTCCGAAGGATCAACAGGGATACCATCGATATCTAGAAGCTCTACGATAGTGGAAGATTCCCCATACATGCTATATTCATTCTCAATTTTGATATTGAGATGTGACATAGCAACCGATGCAGTTTCATTGTACATGTTCATTTCTAGAACAAGTGCCTGAAGCATATCAAAGTTGAACGCATGGAACACATTAGCAATCTTGACAATACCGCCAATATTATCCTTGTTGTCAAGCTTATCGTTGCAGTATTCTACAACAAAATCTTCAGACAAACCAGTATAGCTAAAGTAGTAATGCAGACGGCCCGGACGATTGCGGATGTGCGAACTTACCTTGGAAGCATCATTACATGTGATAATAAACAACTTCTTAGAAGAAAAGATACCATCTAGAAGAGTAAGGATAGAATTTTGTTGATCTTCATTCTTGTAAGTCTTTTCGAACTCGTCAAAGATGATCACGCATTCCTGATCAATATCTTTAATGAACTTACAGAATTCATCACCAACGCTGCTAGGGTTAGGCCCATCGTTGTTATTATAATAGCCAGTATTGACAATAAGTGTGGGAATTCCCCTATCTCTGGCGTTAGCAGAAAGAAGCATAGCCAACATGGTCTTGCCCGATCCCTTTTCACCAGCCAGCATCACGCCAAGCGAGCGATCACGCTTGGAAATAGTATTAGCAACACGTGCTGCCTTGGCTTCAGCGTCACCATAATACTTAGGGAGTCGAGTGAAATTCTGCGTAGTTTCTAGGTAAAAAGATTGTGCCTTAGGATTGAATTTCACAAGGAACGTCGCAGCAGGAAGTTCTTTGCGGATGTCAATAGAGTCATCAGAGGTTACGTGAAAAGTATTTCCATTACAAATATAATAAGTCAAGTGGTATTTCTCCTAATAGGAATTACATGATCATAATCGAGATATCTTTCAATCTCATGCACTATGACAGTTTTTCTTTTTGATTTTTGATAAATGGTGTAATATTTGTCACCAATAAACATACGTGGTCTAAACATATGTCTGGCAGCAACATCAGTATATACATACTGTCTTAGAGGCTTTAGTATACCATCAACCTTCATGGAATACAACTTCTTTTCTTCTGTATTCCAAAAATATCCGGGGTACTTTTTAAGAGCTACAAACCCCTGTGGAAATTCAATCCCCATCTTCCGTCACCGGAACGAACTCACCTTCAAAATAAAATCCATCATCCCATTCATCACCTTCGAATTCTTCGAACCAGACAACAGGGATGAATCCATTAGAAAATGGGGTATTTCTGGCATATCCAAGAGAAACCTTTTTGATGGTTAAGATAGAGCCAGTTTCAATATTCCTTCCGGGGTTTCCATCTTCATCTAGGAATGGGCCATCCCACCCAACCCATTTAACCTTGTCACCAACTTTAATTTCTTTTGCATTATACATAATTATTTCCTTTTTGATCACCAGATGCAATCTGTATCATTTTATCAACAGAACCAACACCAATCCATACCTCTAGCGGTGATATCTTCAATACAGATGCGGTTAGTGTTGCTGCCTTCTGCATATCAAGCTTATATCCAGAATCCTTACAAACACGCTCATACATTTCTGTAATGGTTTTGTTGTTGATCATTACTCTGGTGAAATTACCGCAAATGATTTATCACACATTTCGAATGAATCGTCATATGTATCACCGGGCCATTCTTCTAGCCAAACAGCCGGAATCCATACACCATCAATCAATTCTATACCAATGCGTCTAACAGTAACGATATCTCCATCCGAAGGGCCAGAAACAATGCTATCAGCATCATCAATGCACCATCCACCATCAGAGATACAAATCAATTTAGTTCCAATATCAATTTTCATATTATTTCCTTTTAGCCCGGTCCACTACCGTTACCCCAACCAGCATTTTTTGGTGGAGTGTAATTAGCCAGTTCCCATTGCTTTTCGATTCGTGCGTCCAGTTCATCAAAGCTTACTGGTCGAAAATCAGTCTGTTCCACACATACACAGTGATAGCGCGGGTCTTCTTCAACTGAAGAATAGATAACGCCGTCCTTGTTGCTCTTTATAGTTTTCCACATAACATTATTAGCGTGAAGATGCCCGTGTACGTTCACACGAAAGCGTTCTGTCACACAATCAGGATGCAGGGGGATATGCGAAAAGATGTAGCGATCAACAAACACCCGAACACCATAGATTTTCTGGAAACCTACTTCACGATACTGTTCATCCTTGAAGATGTCATGATTGCCACGAATCAGGCGCTTTTTGCCATTTAAGCGCCTTACAACGTCCAGATAGCGCTTGTTGATCACAACATCGCCAAGGTGGTAAACGGTGTCCTGTGGCGTTACAACCGCATTCCATCGCTCTACCATCGTTTCGTTCATTTCTTCCGTGGAAGTGAATGGGCGAAGGGGAGAACCATCATCCAGCTTAAACTTCGCCCACGAATTTTCGTGTCCGAAATGGCTGTCAGAAATAACAAAGCTAGTACCCATTAGAAACTCTTCTTTCTATATTCACCAATATCAAATGTTTCAACATAGATGCCCTGAATACTTTCAAAATAACCTGCGCCACTGTTGCTAATAGAAATATCTCTACCAAAATCATCTGTGAAGTTGATAGAATATTCATTTTCATTAGCCCTAATGTGTGCGGCTAATTCTTCAGCCTTTTCTCTACTACCAAATGCGTGCATGACATCAATCTCACCAGTAGCGCGCCCAAAGCTATCACCAGTGTTATAAATCATATAGACAACATGGGCTTTAGTGCTGCCAGCAGCAATCACAAATGTTTCCGCATTCCAATCAGTTTCACCATCATCCAAGATAACCTTGTCAATTTCCGACGAAGAATCTTTAAACCACGAACCATAACGTTCTGTGGGTGTTTCGTGGTTATATACCTGAACCGATGTATAAACCTTGATCTTCACTGCGTCATTTGGTGGTGCTTTTCTACTCATAATTAATTCCTTTATTCATATAACGCACTTATACCAAATGATGCATTAAATGTCAACTCACTGTTTATATTTTTCTTTCAGGAATGTATCGGCGTTTCTATACGCTTCCTTAACATCATCTTCGTCCAGAATACTTACCTTAGTAAGCCTAACATTAAGGAAGCCAAGGGCGATTTGATCCCTTTCTTCCTTAATAATAATATGATCTAGGGTTTTTATGCCTTTGTTGTCTGTTTGTCTGTTAAGCGAATTAACAGATTCGGTAATAAGATCACGTGCCATTAGCGCTTACCAGCTTCCAGAATAGGCAATCCTGCTTCCGTAGGGATATAGATAACCTGTCCCTTGGAATTTTCCAGATTGTTGATATAGAGATAGCGAAGGTAACCTTCAGGGCCACCAAGACCATCAGCAACAATCTTGTTAGCAGCCGCAACACCCTTGGCGCGCTCTACTTCAGCATCAGCCAAAAGCTTTGCTGATTCAAGGTTTGCCTTGGCGTCTTCAATAGTAATCTTGCGGTTCTGCGTTGCCTGTGCAAGTTCTGCTTCGCCAGCGGTTTCCGCATTCCACACCCGCATAGAATTGTATGCAGCACAACTACCCAAAACACCACCCAAAGCGATGGTTGTAAGGAGTGCACCGGCACCAATCAAACTAAAAACACTACGATCCATATCAATAATCCATTTCTACATTGTTAAAAACTTCGTTGTAGTCTTTGTACAAATCTTCAGGAACCTTAGAAAACAGATAGTCATATCCGTATTCAGAATCCCTAAAATATCGTCCGTCTACGTCATAATCACTAATGATTTTTTGTAGAGTGTCAACAATTAATTTGTCTTCGTCACTATCAACACCAAAACCCCCCAAACCAGTTTCGGCATAGCTATAGCCATCATTCCAATCGTTGCGATTCATGAGAAGGTAATGACCTAAGCGAAGGTATTTGTCCAGAGATAAAATTTTATCTAAAACAATTTCATAATCAGCATCAGATGGAAGACCATACTTAACCTGATAATATGCCAATTTTCTAGCGTCTTCTTCTTCCTTTGCCCTTTTCGCCGCTACCTTCTCTTCCTCCACGATCTTAGAAATCCTAATAGATGTGGTGCGATCAACACTGTCTCTGACAGTTTTAATCTGGTTAAGAATAGCGTTATAAGAAGAATCTGCTAGAGATATATTTCTACGAATATCCTGTAGATAGCCAGCGGAATGAGAAATTGTTTTTGGGATTCTTGCACGTGATTTTGGATCACGTTCCGAATATGTGGATGGAATACCAATTTCACCCATAAACAATTTAATGCGATCTACCACCAAAATGTTGTGCGCAATGATTGCCTTATTATCTTCAAATGTTGGCTTAATCTGTTCTAGATATGCGTCTAGGGCAGCGTTAATTTTGGACTTACGATCATTAAGTTTATCCACAGATTTTTCTTGATCGATGGCCCATCGATAATAGTTACCGTTATTATATGTCCCACCCAAACCGATGTAATCCAAGTTATATCTTAGGACATCTGGTTTATCAGGATATGGAAGTAGTTTCTTGGGCTTCAGAATAGTTTCATCTGCCTTCTTCGTAAGTAGCTCTACTTCCTTTTGTATGTTGGTAATAGCATCATTAATTCTTTTATTCATATTCAAACATCCCATTGTCTTTTAATCTACGTAAAAGACTATCAACCGCCGCTTCTGGTGTGTTAGATACCTCTGAACGGACATCTATAGACACACCAGCGGGACTAGGTAAATCAATGGATGCAGACCATCCATTAGAATATTTACTGTAGTTAAGGAATGGATATCCAATATTAGATAGAGACTCTAGTTTGTCCCCCAAAGAGTAATATACTGTAGCTTTAGGTAGTTCCATTTTCTCTATCTTCCTTTTGAATATCCCCATATTACAAATCCCCCGTGACCCACACCACATAAGCAGCGACGATATTTAAAAAGCCAAGATTGATAGAAAACCAATCAAGAGGGGTTGAATTAAAACCAAACCAAAGGTTCATAACCGAGAAAACGAGATTAAAAATAATTAGTAAAATTTCAAACATCACCCATTACCTACTTTTATGAGGGAAACAAACAACAGCAGCAATGGCATTAAACACACCAACACCTACCATCAAACCATTAATAGGGGTGCTACTAACACCAACACCAATATTGAACATTGCTAGAGCTACATTAGCAATAAAAAGAAAACTATCAAGTTTCATTACAAACCAACCCCTTCATTTACCTTACCGATGAACCACTTGCGCGATACGTTGGCAAGAGGGGAACCAAGCTTCTTAGGATCAATCTGGCTCTCTACGATAACATCCATTTCTTCTTTCATCACATCATTATACACGATGCGGATGAAATCGCCCATAGAAGACATCTCCACAGGCAGAAGCTTTTCCACAGTCAAGTTGTTCAGCGCCCATTCAAGGCGCGCTTCAGTGACCGCGTAATCAACAAATTTGTTGATGTTTTCGATGGCTTCAACGTCAATCGGGTTGATCGTCTTTACCTTAGATGTGGAGTGCTTTTCGCCCTTGGTTTTAAACCAGAAATCAGAACCAGTATATCCAAAATATTCCGATTTCCAAACAATTCCTTCCCCGATTCCGGTGATACCGAAGGCCTTGCCTACAGGACATTCGTTTTCAACTTCTTCGGTAAGCTTTACAAATTCGTTCTGTGCATACTCTGGCTTGTTGAAATCCACTTCAACGGTGTATTTCGGGAATTGATCGATGTGGAAAAATGGTTCCTGTAGATCGTCAAAAATACCAGAATGGGAAAGCATATCGTTTGCCCAATACTTTGTTTCTTCGTTGATCACATAACGAACACCAAAGATCACAAACATCTTAGGCACACCAGAAATAGCAACGCCCTTCTGGATACCAGAACCACACCATTCACCATAAATGATGATTTGGCTGGCATCAGTCCAGCTAGGCACACCAGATACATGTTCTTTAAGTGCACGAAAAATACCACGAAGATATTCGCTATGGGCACTCATGGTAAGCATGAATGCAGCATTATCTTGTGTCAGGGACAGAACCCGTTCGCGCGAATAATAAGCAAGGTCTTCTGTTGTGGTATCGTAGCAGATACCAGCATTTGTCCCGTGAAGCTTCACAGTGCCAGTATATGTGATCTTAGGAAGCTCTTTTGTTCTATCGAAAACGGGGTCACCATTTTCATCAATACCAGACCAATATGTCTTGTTCTGTACCGCCTTGATAACTTGACGGAATTGATTGATAGACGGGAATTTATGCATAGTCACAACCTCTTAATAATTTTGTTTGTTATTTGTAGCGTCTTGTTGGTTTTATCTTCATATGAAGAATCCAAATCTTCACATGAAATAGTATAATAAAGATCACTTATCCTATTTCTAGCTTCGTCATCAGGCGTCCAATAATGCCCGTTAATCTGCATACCACCACCACGATAGAGTCTAACATGGTCTTTAAACCAAAAATTCCCCATAGGTACTTTAAAGAGATATGAGTAGTTACCATCATCGCGCTTGTATCTAGTAGCTTTATAGTTAATTTCTAGATAATCAATAATTTTATTGATATTCTCTTTAATTTTTTCATCAGCATTCATTATCTAATTCCTAGGATAAAGTCAACAAGTTCATGTCTAGGCTTAGACATAATCCTGTTTCTGATTTCTGTTCTGTCTTCCCCATTAACTGCCAATTCAGGCATAGCCCCAATCATATAATATGAAAGAACCAGATTAGCAATAGTAATATCATCATTTTCAGTAATATATTCTTCTTGCTGTTTGGTGTCCATAAAATATGACAGCGCGCCCTTCATATCAGCAATTTCTTCAACCGTTCCAAATTCTTGTGCCAGTTCAATTGCGTTCTTCAGATTTTCAAGGGTGATATCATCTGCTTGATCATTAGTCAAAGTAACACTGACATTATTCATCATTCAATTCCTTCTAAAAATCTACGAATGTACTGCATTCGCAACACATCGACAATCACGTTATGGCGGGTGTCGTATTTTTTATCCATAAAAACACCATCCAAGGGAAAATTATTTTTAGCACGAAAGAATGTTGCGCCATCAATAAAAGAGGCAACGTCTCTCATTCGCCAGTGTGGGAAGCTATGAACGCGGGCAAGAATGGTAGAATCAAAATCAATCCCTCTAACCCAATAATGACCAACATTACTAGATGCAGAATCTAAAATTTCCGTAAGTTCAGAAAGTTGCACATCATTGGTAGTAGGCTTAATCATGACCTTTACCTCTGGTGATTGCTCTTTCCACCAACCCAAATCAACTTGGTTGATTTTAGCGCCATTCTTGGCTTGTGATGTTATATCAAGCTTTACTTTAGCAGATGAATTAAAAAGTTCATCATATGTATACGGATTGACGCTATCAAACCTATTCATATCAAAAGTAAGATATGAACAATCTACGATTGCGCAATCTCTGGCATTCTGTCCTACTGTATTAAAATCTACGATTATGTGTTTCATTTTTCCATTTCTCTAGTAATGTTTTTTCAAGGGTGTACGCTTCTTCTTCCCAAGGGGAATCCCAATAATGAGATTCGCCTTCCTTGGCTATCCAGCGTTCGCCCTCCCAAACATCAACCAAATCACAGATGATATAACCATCTTTAAATTCGGCGGTCGCATGTCTGGATAACTGATTTGTAGCATATTGTTTAATGTGAACACATTCATGTGCGCACAATGCAACCATATCTCTTTTGTCTGATATGGTGATCTGAAATTCCCTAGGATCAGGAATTGAATCATCTTCATGGGATACTTCACATACCCCCTCATACGCTATTTCGTCGTCAAAGTCAACATCTATTGCCATATTATTATAGATTTCTTCAGGCAAAAGCTCTTGGATGAAAAACCGAATGGCCTCATCCAAGAGCGTAATGGTATCTTCAGAAAAATGAGAATCAAATGTAATATCAATCATATGTGATTACGTTAGAGAAATCTTTCCACCTAAACGATAGCCAAAGTTTATTATATGATTTGGTAACATTGGGGTAATAGCTTTTGGAATTATCCATATCATATGTTCCATTTTCAATATCTTCAAGTCCCCGTTTATATCCAGCATCGTTTGCCTTGCGCATTGCGCTGGAAAACCGATCAAGTTGGATGATCTTAAAAAGAAGATATAGAAAAACGACAGAAATAAAACAAAGAAATATTAGCGTATTTGTCATATCAAGTCTCCACAAAAGTTACGGTGGTAAATCCTTCTTCAATGGTAGGATACACGTAGTTTTCTACCATTGATTCCAAAATAGTATCAGGGATAGTCTTACCCGGTCTACCAGAAAGACGGCTCTGCCATTCGTCATGTCCGATTTCAGGCATGACTAGAGCATGAATTTCATACCCATTAGCCTTAGCCAAATCAATAAACTGCTTGCGCCCCTTAACAGTCAGATTGGTTCTATCGATCACAAAGGATTCATTATTAGAAATAATTTCATCGATATTCTTTTTGAAAACAACATCAGCAAACTTAATAAGAAGCTTGAAGCCTTCATCATAAGTCATTCCAGCCTGATTTGCTACAGTTTCAATAATATGATCAGTAGACACAACCCTAGCAAACAACATATCATTATTGTTCCAATTATCAAGGTTCTGAATATAAGTAGACTTGCCAGAACCCGGCAAGCCCACCATCATATAAATCTTTTTGGTAGTATCCATTCTAATAAGCTCCATTATACGCGATGCCACCAAACCATGTTTTGTTCAGTTCATCCCAATTTGAATTCTTTGTAACATTCTTGCGCACAGTGTTAAGAACCGTATCGAAAACGCCAGAAACATTACAATCATCGAAATGGCGGAAAATCACTGCCCGTGTGTAAGGATCGAAATTCTTAGCGTGTTCAAGGGCGAATTCCTTCCTAGTCATATCAGCCATAAGAATTGTCGTAATGTCATCTACAATATTAGTGATAACACCACTCAAAGCAGCATTGAACTTAAGTTCAAATGCAACTAGGCGTTCACGATCTTCATCCAACAAATGCGCCTTCACATCATCCAAAGTGTTATCAAGGATCATTTCAACAATGTTGCGATCCCACAGAATCTTTTCCTTGGCCTTGTGAATGGCAACATACCAATCAGACTTGACCTTGACCATATGGCCGCTTTCCATACGCACTACAAAGCCTTCTTCGCCTTCTAGGGCACGGGTGGTGTTGATGATGGCATTCATATCTTCCATGGGTGACATAACGCCCACAACAGGGATAGAAGTCCCATGAACCAGATTACGCATATATTGATAATCTGTATATTCACCATGTACCATATCACGAATAGCAGTAAGAACCAATCTATCCTCTGGATGATCAATCACAATACGTTGCTTGCGCGAACACCATTCAAAGATAGGTGTGAATCCATGCGAGATGAGACTAGCGGCCAGCGTGATGTATTCTGGATGATCACGAACAAAGGCATCCACGGGTGCGGAAACTTCCGTCTCGCCCATCTTGGTACCCCAAAGGATTTGATTGCGCGCAATGAATGGTGCAATCATTGAACCATCTTCCTTGAACATAATGTGGTGTGGTTGCGCAAGATTGATGCGATGTGCCTGTACTTCTTCCCGTTCGTTCACATTGAAGAACTTATGGAAAGGGCGGCGGATAATGTCACCAGTGTTAGAATCAAACATGATTCCACGACATTCTGGACGAATAACATTACCCGGCGCAAAGGTATCAGGCATCATCACATTATAGTTGATGACAGTGTACCCATTCTTTTCTGCCACAACAAATTCTGGTGCGCCTTCCACATGTGGAAGTACCTGTTCAATGTTGTGAATTTCGGGAAATTTATATTCCATAATTATTTTTCCTCAATGAATACTTTTTCGATCTTATCGGCGCGCATATACCAATCAGGTGCGGTAGGAGATGTATTCTTGGCATTTACGCTATCAAAGCGTTCTTTTGCTTCAGCTTCAGTGTCGTAGTCTTCGGTCCAGTAGTCTTGTCCCCAACCGCTTTCACTCTCCATAAGGTGAACCCGCCATTTGACTTCTACAAGCTGTTTCATCGCATATTATCCTTATATTTCTTGGTTAGAAAATTCCTGAAAGAAAGAAGTGTTAGGCCATCTCCACGAAAAACAAACGTGCTATTGAAAAAGCCCCTTTCTTCATAAAAATTAATTCCTGCCCTAAGAGCATCAGACCTAATATCACCCCTAAACATAAATCCAGCCTTAATGGTGAAACGACCAATACCACTAGGCAAATCTGCCATTGCTTCATCTCTAGTCATGTGTATATCCAATCTTGTCTGTTGTTATGATTACAATCTACAGATGACTAGAATAAATGTCAACACCCAAATACGAAATTAATTCTATTTTCTGTTTCTACAGTCATGTCTTATTACTCCGAAATCATATCAAAACCAAATGATGCACACACATATGGCACACCATCATACACAAACTTATCACCCATCATAGAAGAGCGATGGCCCCATTCATTACCATCCTTATCGACACTAAGAGGTTTTACAACTTCAACGTTCACGTTGTAATCGGGGTTTTCGTAGATAGCACCATTAAGCTCAATCGTCTCACCCTTAGACCACGAACCGTCAATGTTGTTCGTCCAGCGATATGCGTATTCAAGGGAATGTTCGACCGATGCAGCTTCATATGCTCTTGGTACAGTTACGATTGCAACCAGTTCATTGCCGTGGAAAACTTCTACTTTCTTGGTCATGTTGAATTCCTTTCGTTTCGTTAAAACCACTACTACAGGAACCCAATTTTAATGTCAACAAAAAAAGGCGGGTTTTTATGCCCGCCCTTTCTTTTTATTTTATATCAAAGATCAGAAGCGAATTCCGACCTTAACCTTGCCTTCGTGACGGCCTACGTTAGCCTGAAGATCGGTATAAGCGTATTCAGCACCAACATAGAAAGGACCAGTGACAATAACGTCAAGCCCACCACCAACACGAACGCCATCCAGCTTACGCGAGAAAACATCACGATAATTGGTATAACCTACCTTGCCATAGACAAGTGCGCCGTTAACCACTTCGTAGCCAACACGCGCCGATGCGCCAATAGTGCGTTCATCGTCAAATACGTTATCAACGTTTGCTTCAAGGCCTACAGTGGCACGGGGTGCGATACCAACGTCAAAACCAACAGCAGCACCGTAAGTAACATCCTTGGAATTGATGCCCTTGGTTACGTCATCAACACCAGCAGAAAGTTCTACACGGGGTCCGGTGAAATCACCTGCCATTGCAGGGGTAGCGACAAGTGCAGTAGCTGCAAGTGCAGCAGCAATCATAATCTTCTTCATATTCTATTAACTCCTTAATTCATTTCTAATGTACATTAAAATTTCACCTAGACGATTTTGTTTATCTTCGCCTAGGCATTTTACACAAGAGCATGATCCCCAAATGTTATCATGCCATGTATTACCTTCGATTAGTTGGGAATGGTCAGTATCCAACAGGGCTTGCTTTAACTCTTCAATATTGAATTTCTTTCTCAAAGCAATTTCCATTATATGGTACTTCACCAATTCCCAATCTGATCGTAGACCAGTTTTAACTTGGCCTAGTCTTTTGGCCTCTCCTGCCGTAGAAGCATTTCTAATTTTCTCTTGATATCCAAAACAAGTGAATTTAGCAGCCTGATAGGCATGTTCTACAGAAGGAAAGGACCGCCCCATAAATTCTATCTCACATGGATAGAAGTTAGAGAGAAATGCGTATTTACCCTTAAACGAATCTATTGTCAAGAAACATTTCCAAACATTCTAAACATTCATCGATTTTTTCTGGTGTGTACTGGAATGCATTGCCACCAGCAGCGATAAAAGATGATGTTGAAAGATTGTAATCATCGATCAAAAAAGCGTTCTTATGGGCAAACAAAGCCTTCTGTTTTGATGATGTGGTTGCGGTGAACGGGAAATAATATAGTTCCTTAAAGTCGCGTTCCAGTGCTGCTTTCTTTTGTTGGATAACATCAGAATTTGTAGCAAAGTGCCCACTAGAGGTAAGGATACCAATATTAAATGGTATCTGTTCGCGCAACGAAAGAACACCCTGTACTAGTTGTTCAGCCCCGCGCAAAGGCTCTTGATTATAGAATCCATCAAGTTCCACATATTCTGGTAGATATGACTTAAAAAGGGATGTGCGATCAATTTTTGAAAAATCAAGATCATACATGTCAGTAAGGCCACCCTCTAGATTATAGAGAACACCATCCATATCAAAAAACACCATCTTCATAATAAATTATTTTCCTTAATACATTTTATAAAACATAGATGGATAGTGATACGTGGCAAGAATCATTTCTTCATCTCTATCCTGTAGACTATCGAAAGATAGCCATTGCTTTTTAATAGATGACCAATAAAGGTTATGATCATCTTTCATCTTTTGGTGTAGGTACATAGAGGGGGTTAGAACGCACTTATGAAGCTCACCCTCACCCAAAGCCCAAGGGGTTAGTAGGTTCATCACAAATATATGACTCTTGAATGAATCTACTATATCAGCAGAACCATCTAGAAAGAACTTTCTGGTTCCATTTTCATTATGGACAAAACAATGAGAATTTGTGCGCTCAATTACACCATCGTTATATTGAATGGATAATTCAGAGTGCCCTAGATAAGTCCATGTATCTATATACAAGCCAAAATGATTTTTCTCGCGTTTCTTAAAGAATCCCATTTAGTTCCCTACTTGCAACCAAGTGTTCGCAGTATCCATCCAATCCATTTCTTCCGGGGAAAGAATTTCCTGCTCCCTATATTTAGTCAAAAGGGAACAATAGTGGCGCTCAATTACCACCATATCGTCATTTTTAGTTGGAAAGTTAAAGATTTTGTATTCAGTTGACATATAGACCCTCCGATATTCTTTAGGTCTTATAGAATAGTTAATCCCATATGTCAACCAATTTTTTCAATCTTTTGACCACTTAAATCATACAAATGATATTTTATTCCAACCTCATCAAACATCTCAATGGCTAGATCATATGAATCTTTCCAGCGATCAGGGACATCCCCAAATTGCATATAAACTTCCGTTATACCAGATTGAATCACAGGTCCAGCGCATTGATGACATACAGGCAATCCATACACAAAAAGTTTGCTGCCTTTAAGCGGAACCCCTTTGCGGCCTGCATTAAGAATGCAATTATGTTCCCCATGCACCACCAGCTTATATTTCACTTCGCGGTTTTCAAGCCTCTCTGGCGTGTCCTTAATTCCTCTAGGAAACCCATTGTAGCCATGTGAGATAGGATCGTCGCCTATCTCACACACACTTACCGCACCGATTTTCGTTGACGGGTCTTTAGACCAATCAGCCCAATCTTTCGCTACTTTAAAGTAGCGCATAATCCATTTATCCATTGGTTACTTTTTCTTACCAACCTGATATTTTGGAACTAGTGACCAGCTACCCTTATCCTTATACGAGATAATTTTTACCTTGTTCATAGGCACCATGGGTACTAGATCATCTTCACCTACAATACGCACAAGCCCCCAATCTTCTAGAAGAGTGGCAATAAGGTTTCTGCGCCCCTTATCTTCGTCCGAAAAATCAGAACGCTTGCCATCAAGCTCGAAAAGCTCCTTAAAGTGCACAATGGCATATCTGCCTTGTTTATGTAGGATGTGGCAGGATTGGAATAGTGTTTGTTCGTTCTTAGAAGCAACCCCAATTCTAGTTAATGTTTCCTTGACCTTTAGGAAATCATCATCTTCTCTTAGTAAAACTTCTACTCCCTTGCCGTTAAAAATATCTTCAATCATTAATCACCTTTAGTATTCTTTTTATTTCATCTATCTGTTCACGATTTAGAATCGATAATGCTGCTTCAGCCTTCTTCATACTATATCCATAATATTGAGATACGGCGTTTAGGTCTTCATTATCTTGCTTCTTAATCCACTTAGAGTAACGTTTTCTGGTACTCAATGAGTATTTATAATAATCAAATTGCAGCTTATTATCTAAGTCTGGCAATCTGTTCATTTCGTTACAAAAAAGAATAGTGTCGGGGAAGTATGATAGTCCCTTGTTGACAATCCAAGGAACGTAGTCCTTCTCGTCTTCAGCGGTTTCTATCAAATCTTTCTTGGTTTCTGATACCGCCTTGATAAAATCGAATGGTGTTGTCATTTATCAAACCCGCCTAACGGTGTCTGACTGTGACATTTATTGATGTATGCCCTACACCTTTGCTTGGCATTCGGTCCAGTTCTAAGCTTCTTAGAGTGTTCTTCTAAGGCAATCTTTATCTGTTCATTCCTCTTCTGTAGGTCCATTATGTAAGTTCCTTCTGTGCTGTAACATGACATCAGCGGATTTGTCATAAAAATCAGCGCATGAATCGCATATTTCTAGCTCTAGAATCCCTTCCATAGTACCTAAACGAAGGGTATGGAAGGGGGTATCTTTCTTAAATTTTTTGCGGCATGATTGACAGCGCTTCTTAGCCCAATTGAAAGACGCCATCAGAGGAAATCACATTCAATCATACATTCCGTTAGGAACGCAATCAGGTTAATTTCTGCATCTGCCACAAACGCATGTTGGTACTGGTACTTACCGATAAGCAGAACCAGCATAGGGATTGATTTCTTATCCATGTGCTTAGACGCGGTATCATAGAAGGTTCTATAAATCTGCGTCGGGTCTAGATCGTTCAATTCCCCAACATGCTTGCGCAGTTCCGTATAGTTCTTTTCCTTCATAAAGGAAACCAGTTGCTTAACAACCTCACTAGCCGGATTCAG
>CAZIWB010000009.1:0-203076 GCA_964542655.1 uncultured Cellvibrionaceae bacterium | reverse complement strand
AAATTCGCATTAAAACGGCTTGTAAGATTCCTATGGAGAATCTGTTTTCGTCTGAAAAAAAGACGATTGAATTTTTCGCCGGTCAAATGGTCGAGGGTCGAATTGACCGCGTTTCAAATAAAACAACCCTGATGTTGGAAGACGGTTGGGGTGGAGAAATAAATCAAGATTTCGTAGAAATTATTACAAAAAACTCTTGACTTTCTACTAAAAATAGTTATAGTCAAGTTTACAATTAACAAAACCAAAGATTATGTGTTGCATCGCCGCCGCCAAAAAGGGTATTTTTATTAACAAGAAATATCTACGAAATATGTTCCGTGAAAATCCGCATTTGTGCGGTTTTGCTGTCGCTAAAGACGGTAAAGTTCTTGTCCGAAAGGGTTTCGCGAACTTCAAAGATTTTTGGCGTTCCTTCCGTCATTATCAGGACTGCGATAAGGTAGTTCATATGCGGTGGGCGAATGTGGGTGTTGTGAACATTGATAACGCTCACCCCTTCTACGTCACTCCCGACTTGGCTTTCGCTCATAACGGAACCATCCCGATTAAAACCAAAGATGGTAAGTCGGATACTCGCACGTTTAACGAACTCGTTCTTAAGCGTCTCCAACAGCATGAAGAAGATTTCTTGCAAAATCCGGCTATCGCCTATCTTATCAGCAAGGCAATCGGTAACAGTAAGTTGGCCTTCATTAACTCCGATGGTGATATTTCGATCATTAACCGGCAAATGGGTGTCGAACATGAGGGGATTTGGTTCTCCAATAACGACTTTAAAGCTTTTCCGAAAACGGTTTATGCTGGTCGCCATCGTCAAGGTAATGGGGTTCAAGGGCCTTATGCTCACATGATTCAAGATCACGAATGGCAGTAAAATTACATACCAGAATTATAACTTTATAACTATGAAAAAACTTCTGCTTAAGACTGATACGGTCATTTCAGCGAATATTTGTGAAAACGGCCTTAACATTTATGTCAAGTCGCCGGAAATCGCACAAATTTTAGGGGGCGGTAATAACTTCGCGCTTTATCTTTGGAACAAGCGGGAGGAAATGGAAAAGCTCGCCGGTCAAAGTATCCCCTTTGATGATCTGGTAAAATATTTCGCGGCTCCTGAAGAAGAAAAAAACGATTACTTGAAAAAGATTATCGGTAAAAACTTCTGGACAAACGTAACGCGTTTTATCAAACGTAAGTATATCGACCGCCTTTATCCTAATGGGCATGAGATTACTATCTCTTCGGAGTCTTACGTCTACCATGACAGACACCTTAACTTGTCCTGTCTGTTTGACCCCGGTATTGCGGACGGTAAGAACTTCGTTTACAAGGGCATCTACAACACGGAGTTGATTAAAACAACTATCATTCCGTTACTCCGGGGTTATGCCTGCGCTTTAATTAAAACGTTCAACTCGGCGGCTCTCTGTGAGCATGAGGAGAACAAAGCGGCTCTCGAAAAAGAAAAAGCGGTTTTAGTATAAATCGCTTGACAAAAAAACAAAATTTAATAGTATCATTTTATGCCGATTAGTAAATTCGTAGATAAGGTGGCGTTTGAAGCAGAAGGCGGTTACTACAATATCCCCGGCTGCCGTGGCCATAAGGTTCATGCAGGTGGCCATCGCATCGAACACGATGGCTCTGTCCGTTTCGATGAACGCCATCCGAAACGTATTTGGAATCTCTTGAAAAAGGCCGTTGCGGAAAAGAAAGTTTCCGGTGGAAATAATCCTCGTAGTTACTTTATGCCGGGAGAATATGTTTCCGAACCGTTCTCTTCCGTGGAAAAGGCTTCTCAAAAGCTTGTTGAGTGTTGGCCGGATAGGACTAATGCGACGTGCGGCTTGCACTTCCATTTGAGCGTTCGTAATCCCTCCTTCTACTCCCGTTTGATGGAACCGGATTTTTACAAATATCTGAAAGATTCGCTGGCAGCTTTTGCGGAAGCGGAAGAACTTAATCGAATTTTCATGGAGCGTTTTTATAACAAGTCCGATTGGGCAAAGCGTTATTGCCGGGATGAATTTATCCCGCTTCGCCAAGCCTATACGAAACGCAAGGAATATAACGACCCTAACCGGTCACGTTATACCATGCTGAATTTTTGTCACGGCCTGCATGAGACAATGGAGATTCGCGTCTTCACAACTCATATGCCGCTGAAACGCGCCGTTAACTGTCTCCTCTGGTATGTGCATACCGTAGATACATTTCTGCATGAAAACTACGAAAGCTACTGCAATACAAAGCTCGTTGAAGAGCAAATTGACGTGGAAGCGGAAGTAGAGGAGGCAAGCAAGATCGTTGCGGCGGTCGCCCCTGAAATCCTGACGATTGAAGAGGCTGGAGAAGAGTTTAGTCTTATTCTTGAACCCGGACGGTAATAATCACTAACAAAAACTTAACTTATATAAAGATATGTGCTGGATGGCTTTTTTGCCCAAAGGGTTTGATTTGAAGGAAGAGAATTTCGCGGCGGCTTTCGCTACGAACTCTCACGGTGCCGGTTTCGCTTATGCGGAAGATGGCAAACTGATTCTGAGTAAGGGTTTTATGACGATGAACGCTTTTTACGAAGCGTATCAAAAGATTGGAATGGAAGTTCCTCGCATCGTTCATTTCCGTTGGGGAACCGGCGGTAAGCGGACAGAGGAAAACTGTCACCCCTTCCAAGTCAATGAAAACCTCTGCTTCGCTCATAACGGTGTATTTAGCGGGTTTACACCTACGCTGGATAAGTCCGATACGAACCGGTTCAATGAGGAAATCATTCAACCTCTTATTCAAAACGATCACAAGCTTGTCGGTCGTTCTGAGATTCGCTGGCTGATTAGCGAAGCGGTTGGCTCAAACAAGCTTCTGTTCTTGGACTCGGACGGTGAACCTACTATTATGAACCCTAATCTTGGGGATTATGATATTAGCAAAAACGGCGCATGGTATAGCGGCGGTGCGCATAAAGTTTATCGCACGAAAACCACGACCGTATTTCACAGTGACGGTAGCAAAACTACCAAGTGGAAAGAAGGCGCGGAAACTCAATCCGAGTATCAGCCTAGTGCGGCTGGTGCTGTCGATGGTGAAACCTATCTGGATTGGTTGCGTCGTCACTTCCGTAATTATCGCAACAACAATATGAAGGCGGCAAATGCCCCGGCTGCTGCGACCAAGACGGAAGAACCTAAATCGGAAACCGAAACACAGTTGGCTCTCGTTCCCGAACGTTTAGCCTAAAACAAATTCAAATAAATTTTATTATAGATAGTAACAGCAAGTTCTCCACGAACTCTTGTTTGCACGGAAACGACTCTATCTAGTAAGATGCTTGCAGCAAATAAATCTTTTTAAGCAAAGACAAAAGGCATCTTGTATATTTTTTAAGAAAGGTGATTATGAGTGATATTAATGATTTTGATTGGGACTTTGATTTTGACGAACTTGAAGATGAAGCCGAATCTCCCCGCACAAAAAACGGGGCATCTTCTCTTCTCAACTCCGGTAACTCCATCGTGGATTTGTTTGCTAAGGGTGGCGCATATCGTAAGCGTTCTGACGGGGAAGTCGTTTCCTTGTTCTCCAAAGCCTTCAATGAAGATCGTTTGTTGGCTCTCAAAACTCTATTCTATCTCCGTGACTGTCGCGGTGGTCAAGGCGAGCGTCGTTTCTTCCGCGTCTGCCTAAGTTGGCTGGCAAAGAATCATCCGGCTATTGTCGTCAAGAATCTCCCTGCTTTGGTCGTGTATGGCCGATGGGACGACTACTTTGTTTTATTTGAAACGAAGGTTGAAAACTACTTCTTGGCATTCATCAAGGAACAATTTGAGGCTGATGTGAATTCCAAAGAAAAGAATATCAGTCTTTTGGGTAAGTGGTTGCCTAGTATCAATACTAGCAGTCGCCAGACTCGCTTTTTAGCTGAAAAGTTTCGCAAGGCTTTCGGCTTGTCTCCTCGTAACTATAGGAAAAAGTTATCCGCCCTCCGCGAAAAGATCAATGTCTTGGAACGCTTGATGTGTTCCGGTGATTGGGCTGGCGTGGACTATTCCGCTATTCCGTCCAAGGCCGGTTTGCTTTATTCCAAAGCTTTCCACCGTCACGATAACCCTCGTTATCTTCAGTGGCAAAAGGACGTTATGAGTGGCAAGACTAAAATCAACGCCGCTGTCCTTAACCCTTATGACATCGTAAGCCGTTTAATGACTGGCGGTATGAATAAAGTCGGGGATAAGTATTTCTGCGACGTTCGTAATCTGGACGAAGCCACAAAGAACGATTTGAATATGTTTTGGGAAAAACTCCCGGATTACTTCGATGGTAATTCGCAAAACATCCTTTGCGTTTGTGATACTTCTGGCTCTATGCGTGGCGCACCGGTAACGGCTGCGATCAGTCTTTCCATCTATACGGCGGAACGGAACAAGGGCATGTTCTCCAACTTCTTTTTGACCTTTTCGCAAGAGCCTGATTTTCAGGAAGTGGAAGGAGATAATATTTATTCCAAAGTTCAAAACATGGCTCGCTCTAATTGGGGCGAGAACACGAACTTGCAAGCTGTCTTTGATTTGATCTTGAATCGCGCTATCGAACGCAAGGTTCCGGCGGAAGAAATGCCAGCGGAGGTTATTATTATTTCCGATATGCAATTCGATAAAGCTACTCCCGATAACAAGGCGACGAATTTTCAAGTAATTGAAGATAAGTTTAAGGGTAGCGGTTATAAACTACCATCTTTGACTTTCTGGAATGTTAACGCGACGGGTAATGACTCGCCGGTTACTTTTGACAAGCGGGGTGTTAAGCTGGTATCCGGCTATTCCCCGTCGATCTTCCGGGTTCTTTTGGGTGGTAATGTGGAAACTCCGCTTGATCTGGTGAAAAACGCGGTGGAAGTCGAACGTTATGCCGCAATCACTCTCTGATAAGTTTCGCGGGATTTACGTTCATGTAAAAACCAATGAAGAGAAAACTGCGGCGGCTGACTTTTATGCCAAAGTAAGTGGTGCTAAAAATCCATTTAACAGCGGTTACTATTTAAAGAATCCTGATGCGAAAAATTTCCCCTACCTTTATTGTGTAGAAGGAGAACAAATTTGTGGAGCAGGTAGTAGTCGTAGGGCTACGCAAGTTTATACCTTCGACCAATTTAAACGAAAGTTTGGCAGAAAGAAAATCGGATGAATGAACGTAATCTTAAATTTGCAGGTATCTTTATTAAAGCCTCTTCCGACGAGGAGAAATTAAAAGCGGCCGCTGACTTCGCCAAGGTAAGCGGAGCAGAAAACCGTTTCGAGACACAAGAATATCTTCGCCTAGCTCCTGATGCTAAAGGATTTCCTTATATTTATGTAACAGGTAGTAATCGACTATCGGGAACTTCTGACCCTTACGACCAATCGAGTAGACCTATAATTTTAAGTTATAAAGACTTCAAGAAAAAATATATCCGAAAGAAAATAGGATGAAAAAATTTGATCGTGTTTACATTGAAACGCATTCTTACGAAGAAAAGGTAGAGGCCGTAGAGCTTTTTTCCCGATTGTTACGACTGCGGATTAATGGAGTCTTGAAAGATCGTAGTTTTACTCACTTACGTTATGTTTATTGCTATCTTGGCGATCAATTCATTACGGCGACCTGCCTTCTTCCCAAAGGAGGAAAGAAATATTCCTTGGAAAGATTTAAATCAGAATTTTGCGGAGAGGTTGTTATGAGTAAAGAAGTTTTTGTAGAGAAGTTTGAAAATATCGAATTAATTATTAAGCTCGATAAACATCCTGAATACTTTATTCGCAATAAAACTTTCGTGGAACATATCGAAACCGTCTTAGCGGTAGGCTCCGTGGCTCTTTACAACCTTTCTGCGAACGAATGGCGACAGGTGGGAAATTGGGATAGATATTATAATCCGGTCACGATTCAACATCTCTCTTGACTTTTTAGTAAAAACAAATAGAATTTAAAATATGTCAATGTGTCATAATTACAAGGTAATCAAACACGATGGAACTGAGGTTATTAATAACCGTAATGCGGCCTGTTATGCCGATTATGCTTATGGTTACTCTCGTAAGATGTCAAAGTTTGGCGAGCATAAAGTCCACATTATGTTTGATAAGAAGGGTCAACCGCTAGTTCCTTCCGATAAGGGATATGGAGCCATCGCCTATGCTCCGAACGCGGTTCAATTTGTGGAAATCACACAAGGATTTGCCAATTCCGGTTTTCCGATTCACGAAGTCACCGAAGACGATGGCTACTTTACGATGATTCTAAACGAAGCGGACTATCTCAATCGTTCGCACGTTCGCTTGCTCTTGGATTTGAATCGTGGATTTTTTGAGGGTTCTAACGGCGGTATCGGGGCAAGGTTCTTTACTCTCCCCGAAGAGATACGCAATCACTATAACTTTATGAAATTGTTACAGTTGGTTGCAATCCGCTACTCTCGCGAACGGATGGCTTGCACCGGCCACGCCTTTCCTACCGGAAATGGCAATCGCAAGTTTCTTATTCATAGCGTTAAGGATTATACGACTTATCTTTCTGGCTTCAACAAGGATTACAACGGCTTCGTTTCAAATACTTGGAGCGAACTTACTAAACAGAAATTTGCGGCTTACAAGGCGGCTGTTCCGAACGCCAAGCCGGAAATTGTCAAGGAGAAATGGGAGGAGCTTATGGCTCTGAAGTTTACTTCTAATGCGGAAATCTATCGCGCTCTCCGTATCATTAATCCTATTCCGAGGGAACAACTGGATTTGATGAAGAAGGAGAAGGAAGCGGCCAACAATACCGAAGTTGAAGGCGTTGATTCCGAAGCTGTTTCTGCCGCTGAAATTGAATTTGCTACTACATAAAAAATGAATCGAAAAATCTTCGTAGTCGGCCACGGTCTTGATTATGCAAACTGGTGTGAAGGCGTTATTACAAATAAAATTGAAGAGGCTGATTTGGTTCTCTTTACTGGCGGTGAAGACGTTGACCCGCGTTTTTATAATGAGGTTAATCGTCACCCTTATACATATAGCAATGCGTATCGGGATGTTCAAGAGAAACGCGTCTTCGCTTATGCTCAGGAGCTAGGCAAAAAGATGCTTGGAATCTGCCGGGGTTCTCAATTCCTTTGCGCGATGGCTGGCGGTAAGCTGGTTCAGCATCAGGAAAACCCCGCGTATATTCATTCTCTTAAAACCATTTCCGGCGATAAGGTTTTTATCTCCTCAACACATCACCAAGCGATGTATCCTTGGGGATTGCCTGAAGCCGATTACAAAGTTTTGGCATGGACGGAGGGAATGAGTCCTATCCATGAAAATGGGGACGAAAAAGAGATTGTAAATGGCATCGTTCCCGGTAATAAAGAGTGTGAGATTGTTTATTTCAAAAATAACCCGTCTCTCAACATTCAAGGGCATCCCGAAATGCTGTTTGGCCGGGATGAATTTGAGCCAACAATCAAATACTGTCGTAATCTACTAAACATCTTCTTAAATGAAGATAAACCGTTTGAATAAAACTTATGAAGAACTTTAAAAAAATCGTAGCAACCTTGGGGGTTGTTTGGGTATTCCTGTTCCTTGCTACCGTGATCTTTAAAAGCAAAGTCCTTGCTGAAATCTTCCCGATTGTGGCGGTTCTCTGCGTTCTAGGACTATTCATTTATACCGTGATTATTCTTCTGTCCGGTAGTGCTAAAAAATAGTTGTAAAAAGTTCTTTACAAAAAAGAAAAAAGCTATAAAGTAACCCTCGATGAAAACAAAAATCACACTACTACTAACGCTCGCTCTGGCTCTGGTGGCTCTCATTGTCACCTTGCTTACCGTGCAAATCAAAACCGTGAAGGGTGACGAAATCGCCGTGAAAGAAACGTGGGGGGCCGGTGTCCTCGACGAGACTTTTGGGCCGAAGACGTATTTCCTCATTCCCGGCTTCGCTGAAACGCTGTATCCCTATAAGATCAGCCAGCAAGTCTACGTGATGAATGACGACCCGAACGACGCGTCCGATGGTCGCGCCAAAGACTCCTACCTCGTTCAGTCCCGCGAAGGACAGGATATGCGTCTGAGTCTCGCCGTTCAATGGCGTCGTGACCCCGCTAAGATCGTGGAGCTTCACAAAACTGTCGGCTTCATTGAGAACGGTGTGGAGGAGAAAATTCTTCGACCCGAACTTATGCGAATCGTCAAGGATGAAGCCACTGTTATGTCGGCTCTTGAAGCTTACTCCGGTGATGGCCTTGTGAAGTTGCAGAACGGTATCCTCGCGAAACTTCGTTCCGAAACCGGCGAACTTCGTAAACGCGGCGTCATTGTTGACGTATTCGTAATTCAACATAACTCTCTCGACCCTAGTTATGTTCAGCAAATTAAAGACAAACAGGTCGCCGTTCAGGAGAACTTGAAGAATCAGGAACAAGCCAAGGCTGCGGTGTCCGCCGCTGCAAAGGCTAAAGCCGAAGCTCAGGCCGCTTATGAACGCGCCGTTGTCGATGCCGAACGTGACAAGCAAGTCGGTGTGCTATTCGCTGAAAAGGAAGCTCAACAGCAAATCCTTGGAGCCGAAGCTGAGAAGAAGAAAGTCGTTCTCGCCGCCGAAGGTCAAGCCGAGTCTGGTAAGCTTACTGCGCAAGGTATCTTGGCCGTTGGTCAAGCTCAGGCCGAAGCCGATAAGCTTAAGATGTTGGCTTATACCGGTGCCGGTGCGGATAACTTCGTGAAGATCGAAGTCGCGAAGAGTATGGCCGAAGCTTACAAGAATATCTCCGGTTATTTGCCGTCCGATATGAACGTGAACCTTCTTTCGGATAACTTTAACAAGGGCGTAAATCTCCTCGTCGCCCCGGCTGCTGCGAAGTAGTCAAACAATTCCCAAAAAAACAAACGTCCGCAATTAGGACATAGAGGAAAGCGACACCTGCTAAGTGGTGCGACTAGTGGGAGAGGCCACTTTAATTTTTTATGCCTAGTAAAGCATATGTTAAGGCTCAAAAGGAATTTCTTACGAAGTTCAAGGATGGAGATAGAGTAGTAGCTACATATATCCCCTCCGATGATGAAATGGAAGAAAGGGGTTGGGATGTTCATTGGGCCGATTCAATGGATACAATAGTCGAAAGAAAGATCGTAGGAAGAATAAATTTTCATGTTTCAGAGCAGTCCCATGATGGAATTTATATCGTATATGAAGTAGGTATACCCTATTTAAATTTGAGGGGAGAACAAAAGATGGAACGTAATGCCTGCTACTTTTTTCCCTATTGGGTTATACAAAAAGCAAAAAAGAAACTCGGTTAATACTAACTTGACAAATTAGTAAAAAATCATATCCTATTAAAACTATGGTAACTCCTCACGAACTCCGAAAACTTGGCTGGCGTGTAAGGATTACTCACTTTCGTAATCTTAATCAAAAAGCCTGTAAGAAATGGCAAATGTCGCTTATCCCCCTGTTCAAGATCAAAGGGCAGGAAATCCTAAGCTCTTTAAGCAAGGGCGGTAAAGTTATAGCTGAGTTAACCCCGCCTAGTTCTACGATCATCTTTGCCGGAACTTGCATTTGTTCCCCCCTCGAAACATTCAATCGCCGCGAAGTCATGCAATCCGCCTTTCAAAAGGCTCTGGTGACTGCCGGTATCGTCAAAAATGAAGAATAAAAAATCAGTTGCAATTTCTATTCTGATTTTGTTGTCCGGTTATATCTTCATTTCATTTTTTCTGCTATGAGCGCATTTTTAAAACGAAAAGTTATCTTCTCCAAGATCGAAAATAGTCATAATCGGCTAAGGGATGATGTTATAGAAGGTATTTGTTTGGCCCTTCCTACGGTAGGTCGCCCCTTTTATTTAGCTGCGGAGCCTCGCGACCCCAAGCTAAAGGGTAAAGGGGTGCGGGAAGTAAATACCAGCGTTGTCAAGGAAATCGTTAGTCATAAAGACAACGTAATTCGTTTTAAGACTCATAGCGGGAGTATTTACGAAGTTAAATATAGTGGAACAGCCACCCAATAAGTATAATAAGGGAGATAAAGTTAAGATATTCCGAGCGGACAATGAAACGGAAATTGGAATGCTTAACTGGAAGACAACTACATCCCTTGCCCAATATTTAAATGCAATCGGTGAGGTTAAAGAATATTGCGGTTGTGGCTGCGGAGGAATAAAAGTTCAACTAGACCGTATCGGCACATGTTATTACTTTTCCGAGTATTCGCTACGAAGGGCTAAGAAAAGAGTCGGTTAGTATTCCGAGATAAAAAATTTTGAATAGTCTTTGGCGACAAGATCGACATGAGTATAAAGATACGTTTCTGCCCAAATAGCTACGCCATCTTCACTTGATTCTAATTCGATTGGCGTTCTGGTATAATGAGTAGGATGTCCCTCGAAACGATCTAAGAAGTCCAAGACATTACGGCTAACCGCATATAACTCACCTTTAACATTTAAACCCTTATCACACTCCCCGATTAAAAAAGGAAGGCCATTGACCAAAAAGGCGTATTTCTTAACTGTAACGTAATCTCCTAAAAACTTAGAGTCGTAGAGATAACGATGGTTAACTTTGTTTGACTTGAGGGTGCCGTATACAAAAATAAGAGAGTGATTTGCAGGTTTTACGATCATATGATTGAAATATTTCCTATTATTATACGTCATGGTTATAATAATTACAAAATTTCTACTAAAAGCTCAAAAAAACTATTGACTTTTCACTAAAAACTACTAAAGTAATAAAATCATGGATTTAAGCGAACTGAAGAAAATCTTCCAACAGTCCCCGGTAATCACCATTTACGGCGCACCTGTTAAATACAAAATCGAAGACCTCTATATTGCTTTGGAGTGGCGCGGTTTGGATACTGGAGCCTTGTATGTCGGTGGCATTAACAAGGAAGGTATCGACGAGCTTAAAGTTGTGGATTTCAACACGATTGCCGTTCGTCTCGCCCATCTCGAAAAGGGTAAGGTCGTGTTTAACAAAAACTGGACGCCTATTTCCTTCTGGCATAACGTCGGAATCCCGATTCTCACCTAAATACAACCAAAAAAACAAAAGTTACATAACTTTACAACAACCTATGAAGAAAACGCTCGTTACCGTCACCGCCGACAGAACCGAAACCTCCGGTTACTTCGGCTATCGTCACGCCTATTTTTCCGGCACTCTTAACGGAGACAAGTTCGTCGCCGCTTCTGCGCATACTTGCCGCGAAGCCTTTATGACCTATTCCCTTCGCACGAAGATGAAGGATAAGCTCAACTGGTTCTTGTTGAATGCAGGCCCGAAGCTCTCTTTGAGTGAATTCCGTCATTTCATTCGTGCCGTGGAACGTAAGATCGGTATTCGTAATACGATCATTGTTCGCCCGACGAATAACCCGCAACTTCTCTGCATCGGCGCAACAAGCTGGTGGTTGAAGAGCAAGATTCGTCAGGAGTTTCTTACGGTTCTTCTGCGCTGCTACGCCTATTACAAAGGCAACAACGGCACGGTTCTGGATAAGAAGGACATTCCGATGGAAAAAGTCCTCTTCAGTTACAACTATTTCAACGAGAGTAAGGACGCGACCCGCCGTTTCTTGAACGGTTTCACGCTCCTGAAGAAGGGTTTCAAATGTGATGGCTGGTATCGCAACTTCGCCAATAACAAAAAGAACCCTGAAAAGGCTCTAGTCAAGCTTGACGCCGGTGAAGAGGACGCGAATGTCCCGCTTCCTATGCAGGTCGAGGAACAGCTTACCGGGGCTTCCCGACTGTAGTATTTGTTGGTGGTTGGTTGGTGGTGGTGAAAGAAAATGTCCCCCTATCCTTCGTGGTGGAAGGGTAGGGGGCTTTTCTATTTTAGATTTTCGTGAAAATTAAAAAATACAAATATTTATTTGATAGCAAGGGGACTAACCATCTAGTTATTAATCCTAAGATTCACTCTTATGGATTTAATATCACAAAAGAGGATTTGGATAATGCGATTTGGAGTGAATTTGGCAAATACGACAAATACAAAATAAAAGCTTTATTCAGCGATCACCCCGGCATCATTCTTCGGGAAGCCGTTTTGAAAAAAAGAATTGGTTAGCACTAAATAATCATTGACTTTCTACTAAAAAGCGATAGTATCTACTTTAACACTAAAACACCATATGAGCAGCACTACCACATCGCCGCGCAATCTCCGCACTAACTGGAACATCCCGGTTACTTTTCAACGCCAGACGAAAACCCGTCGCGGCTTGACCCTTTTTCACTCCAAGCTTCGCGAAGTTACGAAGGCTGACCGGCACGACCCCCGTTCCAGCAAGCCGTATGTTCGTGTTGCCAACGTTCGCCGCCTGACTTCTGGCGGTAACGTCCGGTTCAAGATTATCGGTATCGAAAACCCCATTGAAGGCTCCTTTGAGGAGATGAAGGACACCCTTCGCGCTCAGAAGTTCACCGCTATCCGGTGGGCTGGCCGAGTCGTAAAGTTATAATAAATTTATACATCTTCACCTTCCCGATTCTGGTGAACGTCTGTATGTCGCCGTTAGCGCGATATACAGGCTGATAATCGGACAAAACCGGAATAGAGCTACGGGCATTTATAGAATTGAAGCATGGAGTTCGCTTTTAACGGACAACCACTTTATGCCGCCCGTAGCTCTTTCCAATTTTTAAATAGAAAGTTAGAAATCTAGGTAGTGTGGCAAGAGGTTAGAGTCCTTAGTATTAACAAATAAAATAGTATATTCCCTTGGGGGTGTATATCTAGTCATATCTGTATAAGATGTGGATTTAAGTTAATATGAATGGTGGCAGGCCCCATTAACTTTCTTTTAAAAACCTTTTGACTTTTTGTAATTTAGTAGTAATTTAGTCCTATGAAGATTGAAGGAAGTAACGACGAGGTTTTTACCCAAGCTCTAAAAGCTCAGGAAATCATCGAAAGAACCCGCGATCTATTCCTTACTTTCAATGCAGAGATGCAGGAACAAACTCGCCAAGCTATTTCTAGAGCCGAGGGTGAGCCGTTTGACGAAATTGGTAAGCTTCGTGTCTTGACCGGAATTGATTCTCAAAGAATTCACTTACCTCTTACCGGTATTGTTATTTGGAAAGTTTATTGGTTCGGTAAATTAGTTCTAACTTACACTGAACCTGTCGTTTTCCAAAAAGGCGAAGAAACCGAAATCAAATACGCGAGTCACCCCTTTATTTAACACCATAACCCAACCAAATATGAAACTAACGAAAGAAGTTTACGGAGCCAATATCATCGTCGGCATCCGTGGAGATAGCAAGGAAGAGGTTGAAATGGCCTTCAACGGCATTTACAACTACAACGGATGTCCTACCCTGACTGAACTCGACTGGATTGTCGAACAGGAAGCCGGTTTCATCGAAAACGAAGACGGCTCGAAATCTCCGATTAAAGCAAACTTCTTTGCGATCTTCCAGACGGACGAAAAACGCTTGCAACGGTCTTTCCGTGACCAAGCGATTGTCGATTTGACCTATCCGAAAGCGATTGGCAACGGTCGTGAGATTAAGCAGATGGCCGAAGAACACGCCGCGCAAGTCATTGCCGATATTGAACGCGATGCCACATTGCTTGCCGATGGCATCCGGTTCGTTGTCCCCGGCCACTAAATTAGTCCTAAATAAAGTTTGACAATTTAGTAAAAAGTAGTATATTTCATAACATAACTTTGGTTTCTCTCACTCTCCGCGAGCAAGAGGCATCCTTTTTAACTGATAGAAATCTAAACGTATAAGATTATTCCAAAAAGCTTTGGGTTGGAGGCTCCTTCAGTCCTAGGGTTTTGCCGGAACATGTGTTCTGGCGATCTTATACTAACGACTATATCACGCAAAGTTTTCTTGGAGGAAACTGCGCGAGAGTGAGAGAACCTTTGTTACTTTATAAGTTATGAAAAGACTTTCGCCGGAACAAGCTGCGTTGATTCGTCGTGCTAAACGTTCTGGCAAATGGTATTACTATTCCAAAGGTTATAGTTATATCTGGCTTTCTGAAGAAGAATGGTTGCAACTTAGCCACCAAAATCAAACCGTTTATCATTTTGAAGGAAATTTAGCCAAAGAAATGAACAATCATCGGGATAATCCCGAAAATGGCGACCCCTTTAAAGAATTTCCCTACCAATATTTTGCCAAAAAAGTTGCACCGTGGATTAAATCCTATTTGAAAAAGAAAGTTGGGTAGTGTGAAAAAACCTTCTTTATTACAGCTACAATTTTTTAAGAAAGCTAAGAAAGCTATATGGTATCTTTACGATAAAGGTCGTATCTTATATCTTAAATATCCCCAAAAAGAATTTAAAGGTAGCTGGCTTCGTATTAATAGTTCGGATGAATATGATGTATTTACCAAGAACGGAGACATTGCTATTCTAGACAGTTATGTTGATAAGGGTTCCTTCGTTCTAACTCCTAAACAGGAAATTATCCGAAATGAGAAATTTTCCTTCTTAAGGAACTATGTTAAAAAACGAATCGGTTAGTAATAACTCTTGACAATTTTCTAAAATCTAATACAAATAACATTATGACTAAATCCCAAGGAAGACAACGGGCCAAAAACGCCAACTACTACAAAGCTTATAAGGAGCGTCTTACTTTGCGTAAAGCTCGTCGCGCCGCCGCTGGTAAGCGTCGTTCTGACCGCCGTAAGGCCGCAAACCCCGCCCTTGCTACTCGCGCTGCCCGTTTGAGCCGTCAGGCTAAGAATCGCTCCGTTCGCAAAGCTCAGGAACGTGCCGCTCTGAAGCGGAGCTAAGTAATCGTTATGGGGGAGGTTAAAGCTACAACGTGGCATTTAAATATTCAGGGGAAGCTCTATACGATTAGAATTCCCTATACCCATAAAAAGATATACGGATGCCCTTTGCAAAAGGGCGACTTAGTTTACTCTCAGTTGCGGAAGGAATTCTTCCCTGTCCCTGAATCGAAATTAAACACGAATATAGATGATTATATTTGTGTTATAAGGCTTAAGTAAAGATATGGAAACTCTCATTTTGATTGTAATGATCTTTTTGTTTGGTTGATTTTATCCCCGCCTATGCTGGAATTGGCATACAGATTCGACTTAAAATCGAATGCCCGTATGGGATTGGGGGTTCGACTCCCTCTAGGCGGATTATTTTAAATGAGATAAATGAGAAAGAATCGCTTTCCTTTAGTTTGTAAAATTTGTGGTAAGCCTCGAAAAATGGGAAGACGTTTTTGTCCGACTCATTTAAAGGAAAACGCTGCTATGAGAGCTAAATCCTCTTATATTAGCCGGGGAGGTAATACTAAGATCAAACATATTTGTAAAGCTTGCGGAAACGATTTTTCGACTTATCATAAAAATAGCCCTATTTGTCAATCTTGCACAAAAGAAAGCTATAACACCAATTTTGTTTATCATAACTATGAATCTCACAGAATACCGGGAAAAACAATTCATCGAGAACTTGCTCAGGAAATTTTAGATCGAGAGTTAGAAACAGATGAAGTTGTTCATCATATTGACGAAGATACTAAAAATAATGAGCCAAATAACTTAATCGTGATGTCTCGAAAGAATCACGGAAAACTACATGCTCACTTAAGAACTCAACGAATAATCAAAATAAAAAATAATCTACCTTTCGATTTAGTTGAAGAAAATCACAAACTACTAAGAGAGTTAAAAATAAATTATATCTCGTTATCGCGATAAGTTACTATGAAAGTAATCGAAATTTACCGGAAGAAATATAAAATAAGAAATATTTCTGGTGATGAACTTATTTCTAACGAGGATGTTACTTATGATGCTCGCCTTGGCAAATGGAGATTCTTCCAATATGGACGAAGCGAACAATTTAAACATACTGCCGCAGAAGTTTTGAAAAAGACGCATATCATGGAAATCGGACGCGTCATAACCAAAAAGAAAATTGGATAAATAAATATAACTTATGAAACTGAAAATCGTGGATAAAATCATAATCGGTCTTCTTATTTCTTTAGCTTTCGTCATTGGCGGATTCTTGGGTGATAAAACTGGCTATGAAAAAGGCTATAACGCCGGTCGCGGAAATGCATCGCAAATCGTTAACACTCGATAAGGCGAAGAAGCTTAAAAAGGGGACTAAGCTACGCTGCATCCTTTCGGGAAGCGGAATAATCGAGGGAAAGATTTATACCTTTATGGGTTTAGATCGTAATTCAAGTAATGACTATTTAATTATTACGGCTGAAAGAGGCGCGGGTAACGGAAACCTCTTGAAAAGATTCGCTGACCTCAAGAAAAAAATTGGTTGACTTTCTGCTAAAATATACTAAAGTAGTATTTAACACTCCATTAATACCATGTTCTTCTTCGCATACCTCTTCACTTCAATTCTGGAAGATATTCGCATCGCCGGAACCGCCATCCTGAATACGCTGTTTCCCTATAACACTTACGTCAATGGCGACGAGGGGGAGACGGAGCCAAATAAATATTTTCCACGATGGGGCTACAAAGTTTCCCGGTCGAACGCTTGGAAGGATACACAAGCCTTTGAACGGCGCGAAAAGCATTGGGATTTCTGTCTGATGTTTCGCCGGAAAGTGAAAGCGGACGAAGCAAATAAAAAAGTATGAGGCGACTTTTTCTTACTTGGCTCTGTGCCGAACTCATTGACGAGGCCAGTAGTCGAAATCATAACTTTCTGTATTTCTATGCATTATACAATAGGATGGTGTCCAAAGTCTTCCTGTATGTTTTGATGCACGGATATTAAGTCTCTCTATCTTCGGAGCAAGAGGTAATTATAAAATAAAACTTTAGAAGTTTTTAGGGCGTTGCACCCCTAAGTAGTTTCATATTTACGGCTAACATAATGTCGTGGGTATCTAGAGGACGTAAGACGGAAAAAACCGCAACTCTGAAAACTAAACACTTCTAGGGAGCTTTACTTATAACGAAAACTAACGGGGATAGAAAGGCTTGATCGTTTTGCGGGTTGCGCGATCACCTTGGCATAAAACACCGGACTTAACAACCGGGAGGGCTAAGATACAAACCGCACGAATTTTTAAACAAATAAACATGAAGCTTCTTCGATACATTACATTTATTCCTATTTGGTTTTTTGTAATGATGATCTTTACTGTTTTATATTCACCGGTCTATATTTTAATATTGATTAGATATTCCACTATAGAAGAGGCAAATATTGATTCAATTTTTAACAAAATGAAGATTACTGCACCGTGGCAATGGTGGAATAAACTTATTTGGCGGATTTTATGAGTGATCGTATTCGTAAATTTCGTATTTGGGACGATTATACAAATAAGTTTTCTTACTTCGATGTCTTCAATGTTCAAGGGAACTGCCCACTAGATATAAGAGATAACTTGGAGGATTATATCGGTATGTCCGATCACTCCAAACAGGAAATTTACGAGGGTGACATTCTTAAGGCCCGTAATGGAGGAATTTACGAAGTATTCTGGAACGATATTTGCTCTCAGTTTGCCGTTGCCGTCTTAAACGAGGAAGAATTAGAGGGAGACTACCTTTTGTCAATCACTTTTTTAACGATCATAAAGAATCGCCTTAAGATCATAGGAAATATTCACACTGGAAAATACAAAAGATGATTGACCCATACGACGAAGTTAAGGCGGAAGCCGAAATAAACGATGCTATCATGGCTCTTTTCGACATGCCGGTGGAACAGTTGACCCCGAAAATGCAAGACGCGATCAATTTCTATAAGGATAAATACGCGGGGGATTGGCCTTTGGGTCGAATGCGCTGCATGTTTTATTTCCGTGATTGCCTCTTGTTAGAAGTGATGGAGTGGCGGAACGGCAACAAAAATCTAAACGAATTGTAATGGTCGAGTTTTTAACGGCATATTCCGCGCAAATAAAAGATATACTGTTTCCGGTAGCCTTCTTTATGATCGTTATCAGCTACCGTTACGCGTATTATGCTTCTTCAAAATGGCTTCCCTACTCTGTAATCGCCGTTATAATCTTAATTTTCTGCGTTATGGTATTACCGCCTAACTCCGACGTAACTTTATACAAACATTACGTCCCTCGACTGCGATAAACAAATTTTTTCTTGACATTTACCCTGTTTTTACAGAGAACCCTTTCTATGGACACCATCACCGACAAACAAACGCGATTTCGGGCAAAATACATCGAAGTTTTAACCCAAGCCGTTAAAATTTACCCCAAGAATTTCGATTTTGGGGTGGATGATGTCCCCGCCGTAGTCGAACGGCGTATGCCGGGGATTCTGGCCGGTTGCTGTATCGTGGGTGACACTCTTAAAGAAGTGGCGAACTCGCTCAAGATTTCCCCGCCCTCTGCGTGGAAAATTCAGGAGTATCTGACGACGTAAATATATGAAACTCCTTTATATCCTTTTTGGATGTAGCAACTCAAAAGAATTAATCTGTTTTTTCCTCGGGCATAAATGCAAAGACGTTCTACGTAGAAACCATAACAGCCCCCTTTACGTTAAAGAATGTATGAGATGTGAGGCGTATAACGTCGATTAATTCCGCTAAATATCCCCTTAAATTGGCCGGTAACTTTGTGTTATCGGCCTTTTTTTATGCCCAAAAATAAGAGTAAAATCGTATTCATAAACTTTTTTTCAGAAATTATGTTGACTATAATTTAAAATCCGCTACTTTGAAATTATTCCTAACAAAAAGGATAACCAAACAACTTAAAAATCTAAACCACAAAACACCATGAAAGAAAACCTGTTCAAAATCGTTATCATGCCGAAATCCGAAGACGAGTATAAGAGCATTCAGAAGCTCCTCACCCGTCAAGGCGTTCTCTTCTCCTCCGCTGTCAACGGCGAGGAAAGCGACAAGTCGCCCGAAGAATCCCGCCTCGAAACGGAATTCAGCCAGCTTTCCGGCAAACAGCGGTTCCGCCTTACGAAGGAGCAAACGGAATCGGTGAAGAAGGGCAAAAGCACCCGTCTTGACCATCTGCGCGAATTCGTCAAGGAACTCCGCAAGACTGCGAAGAAGGCCACGACCAAAGCGGCCAAGTCGGTCAAAAAGACCGTCAAGGCCGTGAAGCGGGGAGCCAAGAAAGCCATCCGGGGAGCAGCTACCGCTGCCGCGACCGCCTAAGCGAAAAATCCAAATAGAAAGAAAAGGCCGGGAGTCACTTCCCGGCCTTTTTTGCGTTCTCGTCAAGAGAATTTATAAGTTTTTTAAGAATTTTATTATCATTACATTTTTTTCTTCACGATCATCGAAAAAGTCCCCTATATTGCTCTCAGTAGCAGCCCCGATGCGTTCTCCCCGCCCCGGCAAGCCACCAAACCAACAACCAATTAACCTTGCCTCTTTATATGCTCAACTTCCTTGCAGAACTCTCCGTTTGTCCCGTCTTGAACATCGTCCAAGCTCAGGAGGTTATGACTAAAATTATTGAAATAGGTTTTGACACTAACGATGTCGGCCCAAAAGCAGTAGAAGGTCAAAAAAACTATTTGGCTGGTTTTATTGACGCCATGTTTATGCTAGGCCGGATTGAAGAAGAGGTAAGGGCGGCTTTGCATTCCATGTATTTTGAAGGGTTCTCAGAGGAATTCGCTATAGAGCTACCCCCCGAACCGGCGTAATTTAGTAAAAGATTCATTTTGTTTTTTACAAACACCCCTATGCGCCGATAAGTAGTTCCCCCTATTTACAGCGTGTAGGGGACGGGTTAAGGTGGCGTCGTTATGAAAACCACTACCACCACCAAAAACAACAAAGTCACCGGCAACAACGTCTTGTCTGTTTTGCAACAGCGGCTTCAGGCCGTTGAACACGAACGGACGGCTTTGATGGAAACCATCGGCATCTATAAGGGCAATCGGTCGAACTTCGACACCCGCCCCATTGTTGCCGGTCGTCCCTCTACTCGCGCCCCTCGCAAGAGTGCCGTCGAGGAAGTCACGGCCATTATTCGCGGATTCAAGGGGAAGAAATTCACCATGAATGACATCTTCGCGGAAATCAAGGCTCAGAAGCTCGACATTGACCGGACACACGCCTACAACGCGGTTACGGCTCTGAAAGAGAGCATCGAAATCGTTCAGGCCGGTATCGGTCGCCGCATCGCGGTTTATCGCTGGAGGCCCAACCAAAACAAGTAAAACCCTCTGCCATGAAACCTCATGCTAGACCCGGTTTTGATTACTATACTGGCTGCTATAACTCTAGTCATTGAGATTTACAGAAGAGCTTAATCTGACATTAAACCCCGCCCTAAACCGGCGGGGTTTTTTGTTTGTTTTAAGGCTTGCATAAAGATAAAAATAAGATACGATAGAACATAATCATGGATGCGCTACTTACCTACTTGAAAAATCAATTTGAAGGAAAGTTGGTCAATGTTGACTGGACGATGAAAGTCAACGGCCAAGCTTTTCAAGGGAATGATCTTAACCGTCGAGTAAAACAAGTTTATCACATCGGAGCCGATACGGTTGCTTCTTTTAGTGATGGGTTTGGGGCCGTGAACGTTGAACGTCTGACATTGGTAGCTCTACCGGAAGTTGTAGATGAAGCTAAAAAACAACTCGAAAAGAATGCCGGGGAATTTTTGGCTAAAGGTGTTCGTGCCTTAAAGCTATTGGAGGACTATATGAATATCATTCGGAAGAGCCGAAAAAACTATTTGGAACTTAAAGGCTCTACGAAGGAGGTAAATTCTATCTGGCGGCGTTGCTACCTTCAAAGCTATCTCCATTACAAAAAGCTTTTAACGCAAATTAATTCTTGACGTTATAGGGATTATCACTAAAGATAGTCCCATGATTTTAATCAATGGCATTCCTGTTCTAGGCTCTTTCCCTATTTCAAATAAAATTCCTGCTACGGAGGGAACGCAATTTCTCGCGCTTACCGATAACTGGTGTAATTTTTTATTTGGACACAATACTGATCTTGTCGCATGGCATAAAAAAATGGCCGAGCGTGTTTGGGATTGGGTTCCTCGCTTTTACGGCGGCTATGGAACTTGGTATGATCGACAAAAGCAATACAACAACGCTTTAAAGATGGAGCGGCGGGGGTTAGAAGAATTCGTTTATGCCCCGATGGGACTTGTTACTCCCGGCGATGGATGGGTAATCTATCCAGCTTTTTCTGGTAATCGTTATACGGGGCAAATGGTATGCGGAGCCAAGGGATTAAAGTTTCGCAATGATATTTTTTGTCCTCAATTTATGCGTTATGCCGAGTTTGAATTAACCGGCGAAAATTTTCTTGTCGAAGACTACCCCGCTTATAATCCAACTACATAAAATTTATCTTGACGGAATAAAAACTTTATCATAAAACTACACCATGAAAAAATTCTTCTATATCTGGTCGCCCTTTGTTGCGGTTCTACTCGCTGGTTTTATTCCATATTTTCTTTCTCTGGTTAGTAAACCGGAAGATTGGAAATTTCCGCTGCCTCCGCTATGGTTCAGTATGATATTTACGGGGCTGTTGTGCCTCATGGTTCTGTTCATACAGTCGCCGCTGATCTTCCGGGGCATCAAACGGAAGAGAATCAAAGTTATAAATAATTTGAGTAAAAACTTACCGGCTTTTGCGTTTAAGCCTAACTCTATGTGGCTGGTTGTTGTCGAATGCCGCGTGACAGTCGTTCAAGTTTCGGCGCGGGGCGATGGCTTTTTTATCCCCGGACAAGAGCCGTGCTACGACTTCGCTCATGTTTCCTATTGGATTGCCGAAGTAAAAGATACGTATCTTTACCCCGGACAAACGGTAATTTGCCGGTGGAATATCCATGCCCCGGACTTGATCGAAGGGGAGGAGTATACCGTTTACCAAATCGAAAAGCTAAAGGGTGGCTATACGAATATTACCGTGGACAATGGGAAGAAGTTCTATCCGGCGGAAATGTTCGTCGTAAAAGTTCACTAAACTAATTATAACTTATGAGCAAACATACCGAACACGACGTTGAAGTCGGAGAAAAGATTGATATGAGCGGAAACGGCTCGTTCTTCAAGTATCCTGATGGACATACTTGCATTATCACGATGCCTAACGGGGGATATGTTAAAATCTCTTCCGATAGCCGATTGAAAGTTGTTTGCGCACCGGAGTAAATTTATGAATAACTTACCTTGTCGCGTTTGGGGGTGGGAGAATCCTGCCCATGAAAAACAGTCATACAAATTTTATGAGTCTCTGACGGAGCTTATCCGAAAGGCTCTCTACACCGATTGTCAAGTGGGCGTTCGCGAGGGTGACGTAATCGAATTTGGTAGTAGTTCCGTTGATAAAAAAGGGAATAAGATTTATGATGGCGATGTCTTACGTGATGGCGATGGAAAATTCTATCGTGTCTTTTTTACCGGCACGGAATGGAAGGGGACATACCGGAAGAAGAACGAACGGTCTTTCCCGCTGATTGGCGTGGAATGTGACGTGATCGTCGGACATATTCACGAAGAAAAACGTAAAAGATAACGTATAACTTTATGACTGGTAAAAACATCACACTCGAAAACGGCGTAACTCTTACTCCTCTTGGTCAAATTGGACAGGATATAGAGTTAGCTAAAGAGGTTTTAACGGAAGAGCAACTAAAGTCAGTGGCTTACGGCCTTTGTCGGGATTTCCCCCCTGATACATTAGCCAAGGTTGCTACCGAACTTTTGAAAATGAGGGAAAATAAGTTATACGAGGAGTCTTTAAGAAAGATAGCAAAAGGAGAATAGAAATGAACGCGTTAACCAGAGATACTTTTCGAGATGCCGTATTCACACGCGATAAGTATCGCTGCGTTTGCTGTAAGGCTGAAGGGGTAGACGCGCATCATATTATGGAGCGTCGTTTATTTCCTGACGGCGGGTATTATCTGGATAATGGCGTAACTCTGTGTGCCTATCATCATATCTTAGCCGAACAAACGATTATTAGTTGCGACGAGTTACGTGAATTCGCCGGAATCAGAAAGATCGTGTTGCCCGATCACTTAGACGACTCTGTTCGTTATGATAAGTGGGGTAATCCCTATTTGAATAAAGATACCCGTGTTCATGGCGAACTCTTTTATGAGGAAAATGTTCAGCGTATTCTGGGCGAGGGAAAAGTTTTAAATCATTTTATTCCGTGGTCGAAGTATCCTAAGACAATGCATTTGCCGTGGTCGCCGGGGCTGCAAAATGACGACCGGATGCTTCAAACGTTTGATGGCCTTATCGGTGAAGAAGTTATTATAGGATTAAAATTAGACGGCGAGAATACAGCTATGTATACCCGCGATATTCACGCGAGGAGCATGGACGGAAAGAATCATCCTAGCCGAGATTGGGTTAAGGCTCTACATGGCCGTATTAAACATGAGATTCCCGAAGACTGGAGAATTAACGGCGAAAATTGCTACGCCAAGCATTCGTTATATTATCCTAACTTGCCGACTTATTTCTTTGTATTTAATATTTGGGAACGTGGTCGTCGCCTCGCATGGGATGAAATCACGGCATACTGTGAGATTTTAGGCTTGGCAACGGTGCCGGTATTATGGCGGGGAATTTGGAATGAAGATAAAGTTAGAGAACTTACGTTCTCTTTAGACCCGGAGAAAAATGAAGGGGTAGTAGTTCAAGTAACCCGGAGCCTAGCCGCAAGCGAATGGAAGAAATGCGCTGCCAAGTATGTTCGCGCCAAACACGTTCAAACAACTCAACTCTGGATGCTGGAAAAAGTTATTCCAAATGGATTAGCAGATAACCCCGGCTCCGTATCATTTGAAGGACAATAATGAATAATTTAATTCCATATACTTATCATGGTGTCGGGTGGGATATTCTTTTGAAACGCTACCCCTTTTTAAACGATCTAAAGGGATGCCAACAAGAGCCGGAATATCATGCCGAAGGAGACGTTTGGACTCATACGCAAATGGTCGTCAAGGCTTTCTTAGGTATGAATGAATACGATTGTTCTACCGACGAAATTCAAGAGCTTTTATTTGCTTGTATCTTCCATGATATAGGTAAGCCGATTACTTATCTTTGCGAGAATGGAAAACACTGTAGCCCCAAACATGCCGTAAGAGGTTCTGAATTTCTCCGTCATTTTCTTTGGAAGAGTAATAGTTCTATTCCTTTTATTCAGCGGGAAAAACTAATCCAATTAATTAGACTCCATGCGTGGCCCCTACGTTTCATTGAGCGTGAGGCCCCGGAAAGAACCGTGCTGGAAGCTTCCATGTTGACGAGTAATAAGCTCCTAGGGGTGTTGGCGATGTCCGACATGCGGGGACGTATTTGTCAAGACAGGGTGGCTCAACAAAATTTAATTGAAACAAGTCGTCTCTTTCTGGCCGAAGCTGAGATGTATAATTGTTTGAATACTCCTTATAAGTTTCCTAACGCTCATACCAAACGACAATACTTCCTTGGTAAGGATATTAACCCGGAGTATGCGTTATTTGATTCTGCTAAGTTTGAAGTAACGATGATGTGCGGCCTGCCAACGACCGGCAAGGATTTGTGGTTGAAAAAGAACTATAACAATTTGATTATTTCCCGCGATGAAATCCGCTGGAGCGGAAAGTATAAAGACGAGGGACAGGTTCTACAAGAATATCAAAGCCAGATGAAGATTGCGTTGGCTAAGAAGACTGATTTTGCCATTAATGCAACTCACCTTCGCCGGGACATTCGCCAAGGATACATAAATCTAATCGAAGATTACGGCGGTAAGGTGAAGATTGTTTTTTGCCACGGCGATCATGCGGAGTTGTTGAAAAGAAACACGAAGCGGAATGCGGAACGTTCTATTCAAAAGCAAATTCCAAACGAAGCGATTGAAAAGTTGGCTCTCCGTATGGAGCCTCCTACAGCTATCGAATGCCACGAATTAATTTTTGTTGACAGTTTGTGATAATTCTATAAAGTCGGGGAATATGAATCGTTTCGCCGCTTTAAAAAAATTTGCTACCGAACTTCTGTTCCTTGAACTGTATACGGGGAATGATACCGTCGATTTGGTAAAATCGTTCAAACCGACCTTTAAAGAGCTTAGGACATTGGTTAATCTATCCTTCGTGGAGGATTTAATTGTAGACCTTGTTTCCAGCGTATTTCTCAATGTTGGAGAGCATGACATACCCTCTAAGCCAGAGTATTACGCTTCTATTCGTTACGATCTAGACCAGTTTACCAATGAAATGAAAGAGCATTTCGGCGTGGGGAGTTACTACCTTAGAAATTTTCTTGATATTGGTTCTTGCAACGGGGAGAAATTATTCGTTGCGAAAGAAGTTTTTGGAATAAAAAAGGTTGCCGGAATCGAAGTCTCACCGGAATCAGTGGAGTATTGCAACAAATTCTTCGGGAAAGATAGCGGTATTGATGTTTATAACCAAGATGCGTTTGATTCGGTTAACATTATAAGTCAATTCAATAACATTTATATGTATTGCCCTATAAGGGTGGATGATAAAATGATTGAACTGGTTAATTTCATTTTAAAAAACATGGGGACGGCTACGGACGATGGAGCGCAACTTATGGAAGTGCTGCCCGTATGGGCGGGAAAATGGGTTATGCGTTACCTTCCCGAACACTACTCCATGTTTATGTTTGACGATCACGAGGCTTTAGTCATTCGTAAATACTTCGTCTCTCCCGGTCGCTTCAAATTCCAGTTGACAGCCAAAAATGTAATTGGAGAACCGATTAACATCGAAATGCCGTGGAAAGAATTTTTGAAGCGGTTGAAATAAATTCTTGACGAATAGCAATAATTTCTACATTCTCACGTTATGAAAATTGAACCATTTCCCAAGAAAGCCGAACTGATTAAAAGTCTGTTTGCCGTTGGCTATCGCCGCCTTCGCCTTCGCGTCAAGTTTGACGAAAAAACACTCGTAGTAGAGGGGTTCGTAACCGATCTATATAAATTCTCTTTCGACCTTTTGACTACTAAGTGGGGGAAGAATAATGTTCCTATTGAAGGAACGGCTTGCTTGGAAGTGGCTTTCGATGATATGGAGCTTTTGCAGTATTCCGGCTATCCCAAAATTAAGGGAAAATTCATTTATGACTCGAAAAGGGTTTTGGAAGTCGTAAACTCTAAGTAACTTATTTATAACTTTATGAAACCTGAATTTGAAACACTTCTGCGGGAGAAATTGGAAGTCTCTACTTCTTATCTTATTCCAGACCCCACAAGCTCTATTATGACTTACGATGTCATTTGCGAGCATGATTCCGGCTTCCTCTGCGAACATCGTTTGAATTGGATTATCAACGAAATCAAGAAAGAAGAGGAGCGCGTTGCCAACCCCGAAGGACTTTCCCGGTTTGCCCTTTACTGGAACTCTGTAAAACATACAGATAGTTGCCCTCCCCGTTATCACGTTTATAATAAGTTATATTCGTGGGAAAAATTCGATAGTCTTGAAGACTTCATAAAGAAAGCTGTCGAATATGACTTGATCGACGCGAGCAACGAATGGTCAAAGAATGAAATAAAAAAATGGAGCGAAACCAAACATTTCAACGGGAAAGAATGGTTTACTCCTGCATTCCCTAACTCTCCTAATTCCATTTCATAAAACTTACGTTAAGTTATATGAAATCTATCAATGATATAACTGAATGGGACAAAGGGGCTTATGAAGACCTCTTACCCTATCGCGAAGCCATCAAGGAAGCTTTGATTGTGCCGGGGCGTCGTCTTGGCATTTATACTAAAGGTAGTGGCTATCTTGAAGGAGTCGTTATCGAAAAACTGAATAATGGTTTTCAGATGGTTGTTACCCGCCAAGGAGAAAGTCATACAGCCCTTAAACGCGCCTTCTCCGTATCTTACAGTTGGGATGCGAAGGATTTGAATTTCCGAGAGTATTCCGGTAACATAATCATTCTAAATAGAACGTTTACAAATCATAGTGTTATTATTGACGTTCTTAATTCTCCTTTATTTTTATGAATAATATCGGTAAACAGACGGCCAATTTCCTGCTAAACATCCCCGCTGACCTGCGCGAGTGGATGATGGCGAATATTGCCCCGACGACTTTAGGCCGTTGGCTGCGACAGGTGGAGAATCGTGTTATCCCCTCCCGTAAAGATTTAATCGAAAAGATCAAGAATATCCGGGAGGGTAAGGAAGAACTAAGCGATTGGGCAAAAAATGAATTGAAAGATTACCAAAATCTGTTATAATTTCGTTCGTTACTTTATGACAAAATTTCATTTGATTGGTTTGCGTATCGCTTACCTCTGCATTGGCCTGAGTGCTGGCTTTCTTGTCGGCATGATAATTTTTTACCGGGAGATTGGAAAAATCGTTGACGTTTTACTGAATTAGTAGTAACTTTATTACAAACCTATGAATAAACTATCCGAACTCCTACTTAACGCCTTTACTTTCGTTGAACGTAACTTCATTTATTTGGTTACGGCTCTGATCTTACTGGCCTTCCTCGCTGTCTTTCTTATTCGACAGTTTGACTGGCTCACGATCACCCCGGCGACTGAGCAAAACATTTTGATTTCGCTCGCGTTGCTGCTTTCCATCGCGTTTAGTTCTCTCGTCGTAAGGGTTGTGTTTAATATAACGACCCGAAAAATCAAATAGAACTTTCTCCAGTGAGGGAAGACGTTCTACAATGGCTCGACAAGAACCGGGGAGGGGATAAAAACCCTCCTCGTAAGCCATTATTAAATGCCGAGAAAATCATGGAATCGGTTCTCAAGGTTCCTGAGATACGTAAGGAATTTACCACTATCGAAAAGATACAGGCTTGCCCGTTGTCGATGGGCATTCTTAAGAATCGGCATCGGAAAAAGAATCTGCCGATCAATTTACTTTCATCCAGTTTAATTTTACATAAACAGTTATACATTAAACGGGAAGCTCTCTGCTTCTATTGCAATGTAGCTGTAGGGGACTCCCGCGATCACTTCATTCCCCGGCTCAAAGGTGGCGTTAACGCGTGGATTAATGCCGTTCCAGCCTGCAAGGTTTGCAACGAGGCGAAGGGGTGTCGCTGGCCCACTATAGGGCAACTGACAAAGTTTCGTTTACTTAATCCGGCTGTCGCGATTGAAAAACTATTTCGTGACGGAATCAGGCCGGTGTTTTTGGAACGATGGGAAGAATCGGAGAAGTGGATATATCCACATCTTACTATAAAATTGTAATAAATTTTATTGACAGGAAGTAAACACCTGTTAGAAGTGGGACATGGAACAAAACTTTGCTACTATTCTTACTCCTGTTCGTTATGCGTTGCCTTGGTCGCGTATGCAGTTTCCTTCTATTCCCGGAATGACGGCGGCTATTGAAGCAACGTATTTCGATGAAAAAACCGGCGTTCCTACGAAATGGGCTGTTCGTGATAATGGACTTGTGCTTGCCAAAGTCGTTGGTCGTTCAAACCTTGGATTTATTTACGAACCTATGCCATCTAGTCGAACCAAAAGGTTTCTTTCCCTTACGCGTTTTGATTCGTTAGAGGAAGCCGTTAAAGCGGCGGTCGATCATTTCCGAAAAGATAATCCCTCGGCAGAAGAATATTGGAAAGTCAGTTTCGGACTCTAAAAATGAAACGGATTTTTCTACGCCTACAATTCGTTTGTATTTTAGGCTTGAATAACTTTGCCGTTTCGCTACATAAACGTGTTATTCAACTTAAGTATAACTTTATACGGAAGCATATTTTATGAAATTTGAAACGACATGCTGCGAAGCGGCCAAACAACAACTTGAACTCTTTTGCGAAGAGCATTTATTCGATTGCCCCGACCAAATCCTGAAGTTTTCACCGGCTCATAATACCGGTTACGTATCCCCGGACGATCAAAAGTATTACCCCGGAGTGGATATTCCAGATAGATTTTTATTGATAGGGCGGAATGCCACGTATGGCGTCACCTATTGCCCCTTCTGCGGGAGGAATTTATACCTGCATTGCGAGCCGAAAAAATAGTTGTAATAAAAAGTTGACGGATATACTAATTTGCCTCATAACGATATGAGCAAAATATGGAAACCACCTTTTTTCTCGTCTCGTATCTACACCCCCAAAACAAGACAGTGACGTATCGCTCGATTGAAGCGAAGACGCAACGAGAGGCGGCACAACTCGCCCCGAATGAACTTGAAGGCGGCTACAAGAAACAGGGGGTCTGGTAGGATGAATTCTTTTCAATCAAAACGTTCGGCCATCTTCGATTATGCCTACGCGAAGGCTAGCCAGCTTCATGTGGAACTCAACCCCTGCAATCCTGTTTCTTGCGGCAAGTTTACTATATGTTTGGAGGCTCAAGACCGTATAAAATTTATTCAAAATTATCCGGCTCCCCAAAAAGAAAAAGATAAAGACATTCTGAGTGCTAAAAAAGAAAGCTTTTGTTGCTCAGGATGTCCTCATTTGAATAAAAAGACTGGTTGCACGGTTCAATCACTTTCTTGTAAACTCTGGTTCTGTGATTCTGTCAGGACATCATCCATGACGGAAGACATGGCGAAAAGACTTATTCGTTTAATTCAACTTGGTGTTAAATATAACCTTCTCTCTTTTCGAGGAGCTAAAGCCAAGGTTATGAAACAAAAACGGCTTCCTCAACGGTATCAAAAATTACTTGACGTTCTTTCCCACGATAAAGATTTTCGCGATCATCCCGACCGTCCTATTGATTATCGTCAAACTTATTATTTTATTGTAAGATTTCTTTTATAAAAATATTCTTGACGAATATAAATTATCATCTATTTTTACCGCATGAAAGTTACAACTCCCATTGCCACACAATTTACTTGTTTTGTGGACGGACAAGGCAATCGCTATTCCCGCGCCTTCATTCACTTGTTGCGATTCAGCCCTTTCCAAGAGGGAAAACTTATTCCGATTTTCTTTTTGGTTGAACTGACCCCGGACAGATTCATGGAAATTTCAACCCTCCCCGCGTGGAATAAGCATAAACAATGCGAAGGATTAAATGAATATTACATGCTGCTTTGTGCAGCGTCGTATGCTCCCCGTTCCACAACTTTTATTTCAACTGTTATGGGCGTTCCCCTGACTATTTCTAAAAACTAATTTAACTTTATATAATATTATGATTGGCTCCTCTACACTCGTTGTCAAAGAAAACGGCAAATTCAATATTCATATTTTCGGTGGCCTTGGCGGTTACGATTATTACGGTAGCTTGGATAAGGGCATGACCCCTTATGATGAAATGGTGCGCGACGAAGCGGCTATGCGTCTCAAGGGTTACGACAACCAAGACGAAATCACTCAAAGCGTGGTTGACGAAATTGAAAAATGTTGCCATTGCAATGAAAAAGAAAAGAAATCTTCTCCCGGCTACAGCCGGTGGGCTGGTGATGGAATCTATCTTCTGGATATGGACGCGAAGAAGCTTTTTAGACAAGTCAAAACCGAGAAACGAAAAGACCGCCATTGGGAAGAAATCACGATGGAGTCCATCAAGCCGAAACATCCCCGCATGTTTAATTGGTTTGATTTGGGTTACGCCGCTTTCAAACCCGAAGATATAAATCTTAAAGAGGGGGGTTATGACGATAAGATTTCCCCTTTTGGAGAAATCAAAACGCCATGCAAAGACGGCTTTGGGCATACTACCCAAGCTTTTTATAAACCAACCGGCGAGCATATCCACGATGGATATAATGACGGTGATTGGATGGCGCAAATTCGTTTCGGTAATGGGTGGGACAAGGCTCGTTACGATTATATGCTTGCGTCTTTCGATTCTAAGGGGCTGCTTGACCGTCTGGAAGAACTGGAACAAGAGTTTGGTGTTGAAATCCGAAGCAAAACACTCGACCTAATTCTTCCTCAACTTGGCAATATCAAATTTGATTTGAAATTGAACGACGAATCCGAAGAAGAGGACGACGATTTTAACGAAGAATAACAACATAACCTAACTTTATATAAACTTATGAAAAGCCATCCAAATGATTGCGGCTGCTATCGCTGCCGGGAAGCCAAGGAAAAGAAAATTCAAGAGCGTGAGGAAATGGGCTGTGCGGCCCTTGTTATTACGGTTGCGTTGATTGTGTTATCCGTTATCGGATACTTCATTCATAAAGACTACGAACGGGATAAGAATACTAAGTTTATCGGGACGGAATACCGGGAATATAAGATCATCGGTGTGAATCCCCCGAAACACGTTTCTATTTCGATTTACAACGAAAAGACCGGAGAATTTGTCGATCACCTGTCGATTGCCAAGCACATGAATGATTGGCGGGAATATCTTATCATTGGTCGCATCGTGACTATCCCGGTTCACGTTTATGAGTATGAGGGAAAGAAGATTTATCGGTGGGGCGATGTGGAAGAGGCTGTTAGAACTAAACCAATCGTTTATAATTATACGACACCCCCGGCTCCTACCCCGGCCCCGAAGAACACGGTCGTCCATTAAACAAACGGAATAAAAATTATGATTGGAAGCTTCACACTCTTGACGAAAGAGAACGGTGTATACCACGGCGATATTGTCGGCGGTATGTATCTCTCTTTCACCGCTGACGAAGGGCAAACCCCTTATGATTTATTCGATGCCTACGAAAAGAAATGGAGGACTAACGGATTGCTGCCGGATAGACGAGGAATTGACGAGAAAGAGGCTAAGGCAATCGCATTGGCAAAGGGGAATCATTTTCTGTCTGGCGATTTCGTTGTTCTGCTAGACCGGGACAGCAAACAACTCTTTACGGCCTATTACAAATCGGATAAGGAAAATCCATTTGAAGAGTATCAGGCTTATTTCGATAAGCACGGTTGTTACTTCATTAGACTTGAGTATCGGAAAGCCAAGAAAAAGAAGAAGAAAAAATCTTAACGTAGTTTTATATAAACTTATGTCTGCTATCCCTTTTGTTGAACTCGAAATAGCTCATTGGGCTAATGGGCCATATATTAAATCTTTCAAAGGGGAGGGTGCCGTCGAAGTTTGGAATAAAGAAACAAATCAATTAGAACTTTTGACGTTTGAGCGGGTGCCTCTCACTCCTGACTTACCATCGAATGAATTAATAGGCCGTCGATTCATTACGCCTCGATGGGCCAAGCTCGTCAATGGCATCGCATATCCCATATTGTTTACCGTTAAAACAATTAATACTTTTCACTTTATGGTCGAAGATTATGGTGGACATTTTTGCGGAATCTGTTTAATTGAGATTCAATAACACTAAAAAAACTATGAAACAAATCATTCACTTCTTCGCCATCCTCGCTTGCCTTGCTGTCATTATCATCACCGGCATTTGGGGTTTCAAATCCTCCTATGATTTCAACAAGGATTGCGGAGGGTATCTGAAACGTGCGGCGACCGCCAATACCGTCCCCTTGGCTGAAATCGCGCTGAGTAAGGCAGTCAAGTATCTGGAAGATAATAGCCTAACGCGAGGCAATACGGGGATTATCTTCAAGCTGCCGAAAAACGATCTTACATTTCTTTATGATAACCTTACGGCATCATTGAAAGAACTGCGGGATATTCCGGCTGAAGCTTCCGCGTTGGAGAAAAGCAACGTCCTGATGAAGTTGCGGGAAACTCTGGAAAGGGACGATGAAAGTAACTCGTTGAATATCCCGGCTTGGATGTGGATTTATCCGTATCAAATCGCGTGGATTTTCGCGGCGTGTTTGGCGGCTTTCTGCGCGATCATCTTGATTATATATTTTTGTGTCGCACTGGATTTAAACTAAGCGTAACCTCTATCTTTATGAAACTCCCCGAAGGTTGGATAGCTATTACCGTAGATGGAAAAGCGGTATTTCTAAATTCTATTCATATTATTGGTATAACTAGAGGGGAAAGTGGCCTTACTTTGATTACAACCGTCGATGATGGATATGATGAAGTATTGCCCGTTTATAGAGCCAAGGAAACTCCTGAAGAGATTTTCAATCAACTGACCTAAACAATTTATTCAAATTTTTCCCGGTATGTCGCTGGCCGTCTGTGGCCGCTAGCCTTCTGACAAACAGATAATGGACGCGCCCCAAGTAGGAGAAGAAATTCGCTCGCACTACCAAAGGAACAACGTGTTGACCAACTAGCCAGCCCAAGAAAGTAACAGTATCGAATAAAAATAGAGAGTGTCCAAAACTTTCCTAAAATATTTGATTGCCATAATTGGTATATAATGCGACGCTATTTTTATGAGAAGAAAACGGTATGCCTACCGGGACGGAGGCGAGAAAATCAAAGTGCTGTTTGAAAACAACGGTTTAGTGTTCTTTGAGATGGCTAATGATAAAGACGGAGCCGTCGATAACATACCCAAAAATCTATTTGAAAAAACCTTCAAACCGGTTTCCAGCAAAAAGAAAACGCGAGCCGAACTGATTAATGCCGGAAAGATTTGGAATGTAACACAAAAAGATACGAATAAAAAGGCGTTTGAAGGGACTAAAACGGCTTGCCTGAACTATCTCCGTAAACATGGCTTGATGCGGGATTATCGACGGGGACAAACGGTTAGGCTTTGCCGTATCATTTGGGAAGAAGGGATGTAATGGACGAGGAAACTAAAAAACGAATTGAAAAGTTAGAAAGCGATCTGGAGATTATGACGGATTGCTATCATTCTGCTATTCGTCTTAACATTGGCTTCCTCGACACAATCAAACAATTAAAACAAGAAAAGGAAAAGAAATCGTGAGACATATTCTTGTTATTGGCTCTCCCGGCTCCGTTCGTGGCCAGATACTTTCGGCGTTGATCTTAGCTCGCTCCGCAATGTGTCGAGATACGATCATTGAAAACGTCCATGATATTATTTCAATCGAAAATTTTGAAGCTCCCCGGCCTGTTCGACGCTTGATGCTGGAGGATTTTGCTTTCAAGATGAAAGAAATGAATAAAACGGTTGAATACGTCGAATTACGTAAGGAACGCCCAAGCTGGCCGAAACCGTGGCACAACAAACCAATTAATAAGGGAAGGGTATAAAAGTTATGAAAGGTATAATCCAACGGCTGAAAAGTCTATTCCAAAATAAAGCTCTCAGTCACCGGCAAAAGAACGAATTGCGAGCCAGCTTCGCGATCATTACGTCTTATGTGGGGAAAGAGCGTGTCGAAACTTTTATTCAAAACGTTAGGATACCACTTAAAAAGATATGAAACTTTTACTCTGCTATGTTCCTTACGACCCAACAGGCCGAAAGAGACAAAAAACTATTCAAAAAGTAATTGAGATACCGGCTGCATTGTGTCGCACGGTGTTTTCTGTTCACCGGGACGAAAGTTCTATTCTAAAAGAAGCCTTCAAGGAATTGAAAGAAGGCGATGCTATCTTACGTCTTGAACTGATGGAGAATCAGGAGCTTGAATATTTTACGATCACTCGCGAAGCTGCTCACCGTCTTATCGGTAAAACGGAGTTATATATTTATGACCCTTACGAGTGGCGAGGTAATGAATCTGATGGCCCGTTCGTGCAGGTTAAAGAAATCGGAGAGCATACCGCTTTTTACGTTAGAAAGATGAAATAGTTGTTGACTTTCTACTAAAATCACCTATATTGAAAGCTCACACAACGGAAAACAGACATTATGAAGTTTACCAACTAAATAAAACACTGACGTTGCATCAGGGGTTTGAATCATCGCCCCGAAATAGATAAGAATAGGCCCGATACGGCCACAAAACACAAACGCTCAAATCGCCCAATGAAAGCCAGAGACGCCCCTTAAAATCTAATCATTTTGTTTTTCTATTTTTTGTTCATAGAAAAGGCTACGGAATAAACCCCCGTAGCCTTTTTCTTTCCAACTCATAACTTTATGAACCACGACTTACGATTTATCCACGGCTCACTGACTGCCAAGCTCATTCTCGCTCTATTCGATTCAGGAGAACTGAACAACGGGGATAAAATTCTGTTGCCTCAAAAATATCAAATAATTTATTCAGGCCAGTCTCGCCCCGATCTATACAAAGCGGCGATGGGTGTTCAATGTTATGTCTCTTGTGTTAATTACGCTTGACTTTCTACTAAAATCTGCGATAACGTGAAGGGTTGACCGATGAAGAAGCGGAATAAGAAAGCTGTAAGATACGATCACCTTAAGGGGAATGATCTTTTACAAGTCGGAGACGAAGCTTTTGACCATGACATCGGGCGATGGTTTCCCGTAACCAATCCTCGCTATCACGATCTAGGACAGCCCATTTACTCTTTATATAAATCGTTTGACACGAAATTATTTCGCCGTCCCATTTTCAAAAAACTACTAGGCTAATATGATAGAGATTCTAAATGTTCTTTGGTATGTTCTATTCGGTAAGAACTGTGTGTTTGAACCGATTGTAAACAAACCGTTTCTTAAAGAACTCCGTAAGCGGCGTAAAGCCTTCTTTAAGGCAATGAAACGCGAGGGTTATACATGGGATATATATCTTTATGGGTATAAGCTCTATTACCATCATAAAGTTATCCTGTCGAAGAATGTCCCTTTTAATACGGTAGGATATACTTATACACAACAGGAAAGCTCACGTAACCGTTATAAATTAGAGATAATTAAAGGTATCTTATCGCATCGTAAGCGAAATACCTTTCAGGAAAACCAAGAACTAAGACTATTTTAATGGCTGCGGAGTTTAAGTTTGAGAAGGGATACGAATATTATAGCTACAAAAAGGATGTTTATTTTGGTGTCGATTACCTTATGAGATTAGACCTTAAGACTAAAACGTGGGCGGCAGTTTATAAGAACGGAACTGTAAATGACCACGGAGCAAGCTCTGATTACGATTTTCACTCTCAATACTCTTGGTATAAAATTAAGATAAATTTTAAGAAACGCATCGGATGAAGAAAAACCAAACAATTCAAATCACCAACCGGGAATCGAAATACTATGGCAAGATGGGTAAGATTCTTATCGTCGGTAAGGAATTCCTACACGTCGAGCTTAAGAAGGGCCACGACCCCGTTCTAATTAAAAAATCCGGTGAGAACAAACGTTGGAAAAGAATTAAAAAGAAAATCGGGTAAATATTATGAAAGATAGGGTTTATAGGATTCTAGTTTCTGGATACAAAGGCGACGACGATATAATCGTAAGGAAAGGTCAGACAGGTAAGTTTATCCAAAAGGCTTCTTCATGCGTAGGAAGTGATAAGAAAAGATTCAAATACATTTATACACTTGAATTAAGCAATGGTTATTTGGTCGATGTATATCCTCACCATCTCAAACTTATAAAAAAATAACTTGACTTTCTAATAAAATTTTGGATACTTTAGTAGTAAGACTTCAACACGGTTTCAAAGGCTGCTGCCTCCTGTGAGTCTTGTTGAGTGAGCCGCGTGAGTAATGTCAGTGACGTGAAAGCGCGGCCTTTTTTCTTTCAGAAAATAGCAATTAAAAGAAAATCTTGACAATTTAGCACAAATGAAATAGAAATAAATCATGGACGATTTCCTGACATCTGCACACTCTGACGAACTGGCTTCTGAATATGAAGAACGCCAAGCGGCACAACGCCAGCTTAACGAAGACCGGGAGTTTGAAAAGGAGTCGAGGATTTTCCGCAATGCGATTCAAAAGCTCAGACGGTATATTTTCCCCGATCTAGCGGAACAACGGACGTTTCTTTTTTAATTGACCGGTATAAATATATCTGAAACAAATACAAATATGAAAAATCTATTCACTAAAGGTTATTGGCTGATGTTCTGGCTCGCGGTGGGTCTGTTCGCCTTTTGCAGTTATTCTTTGTCTCAGGGTATTTATGGAGAATATGGCGAAATAATTTTTGGCATGTTGGCCCTAGCCGGTTTCTTCGTGACCTGTTACCCCCCGGCGGTCGGTCGCTTCTTCACTATCTTTTTCATGCTGACATTCTCCTACTATCGGCATTATTTTATAAATGGAAGTTTAGTAGAAGCTTTCAATCTTTGCCTGATGCACCTTAAGGAAATATTCGTTCATATTACGTGTATTTTTATTTATGTTTTCGGTATGATTCTTTCCCCGGTTATTCCTCCCTTTATTGCCCTGTTCCGGCTCATTTGGGAATGGAAGTATTTCCGTGACGAGGATTTAACCAAATATACTAAGACCGGGAAACGAATCCCGGAGCAAAACAATTCAAATAAATAGTTATGTTAAGTCGATTACTTTCTCGCAAAGAAAAGGATAAAGATTTATCCCTACCTCTTAACGAAGTCGCTATGAGTCCTGAACTGAAAAAACAAATCGAAAATTTCCCTCATCGGGAAAATTGCCTAGACCCTGCGTTAGCTCAGGATGGCACGGACGTTTACGCTTTGGCTTTTCTTAATCAGCTTAAAGGCAATGGTATCAATGCGATTTTGTTGGCTGTCGATCACCTGTTGAAAACCCCCGATATGGGTTTTTCTCATTGGGGTGGAGCCGAAAATATTTCGCACTATCTTGTTTACGTCCCGAAGGAAGGCATTGCTATTGACTGGACGGCTCGCCAGTTTTGGGATGATATTGAGTCGCCAATGGTAATGCTAAAAGATGAAATAAATAATATCTGGAAGAATTTACCGTATCGCATGGAAGATTCTCGCAACCACGAAGAATACTAAAAAACCAAATAGAAATAACCAAATAACCTTATATAAAGTTATGAATCGAAAAACTTTTATCTGCCTTGTAACCGTAGCCGTTTTGGGATGTGTCGCGGGATTTACTCTTCCCTTGCTACCGGGGTATTTGCTCAAGAAAGCCTCTGACCATGCTGCCGCCACCGCCTACGGCAAAGCTCACGCGACATTTGAATCCTATAAAATCAAGTTATCTAAGATGATTCCCCGGAAAGCGGTTGAGCCGGAAGTCGTGACAACCGGCAAGCTGGAAAGAAAATCCAAATAGATTTTCCCGATGGAATACATTTTAATCGAATCGAATAAAGATAGCCAGAGCCTTGCCCAAAAAGTGAGAGAGGCTATCGAGCTAGGATTTGAGCCATTAGGAGGGCCAAGCATTACAAGGCTTGTCGTCCCCGGCTTCACCCTCCCGCAATTCTTTGGCTCTCAGGCTATGATTCGCCAGCAAAAGAAGACGCCATGAAAAAACCATTTCATACACCACAATTTCACCAGCAATTTGAGGCTCAGAAACAGCGTATCCTTGCGATGCCCCGGCATGAACAAGCGGAGATGGCGCAACATCCTCGCGGTTTTAGAATCCTTTCGCGTTACCTATCAATCGAAGTCGTCAACTCATTAAGAGAAGATGGTAAGAAAAATTGAAATAGGAATTTTCAAGCTGGCGATCTGGTGGAGTCTATACATGGAGGCTCGCCCCGCTTTAGTTCTACATGATTCTATTCGCTGGCGTTGTGCTTTAGATTCCGCGAAGGAAATGCGTAAATATATCGTAACGAAATATAACTTAAAAAAAATTTGAAAAAAGTATTGACGGTTTAGTGCTATCGTGTAGGTTGGACATCGTGAAAACCACACCAACCAAATCCAAAAAGGAAGCATCGAAAACCGTGTCCAAGAGTCAAAAGGCTGCCCCCAAAAAGGTCGCCAAGATTAAGGCTACGGCAAAGAAAGCTTCTCCCGCCGTCAAGAACAAAAAAACCCCGGCCAAAGGTCGCGGCAATAAGAACACCGCCCCGGCCCCGGCCATCGTGGAAGAAGCTCCGTTCGCCGTGGAAATCCCCGCCGTCGAAGCTCCGGTGACTCCGGTTGAAATTCCGGCCCCGGCTGCTGAAGCTGTCGCTACGGTCGCGGCCAAGCCGGTTAAAAAGGAATCCCCGGCCCCCGTTCGTTACGGCCTTATCAAGCTGACGGAACAAGGGGCGCGGCAGTATCGTGCGATGCTTATCTCGAAAGCCTCTCACCCTCTTTCGATCATGCGTTTTCTGCGCGGCGTCAAAAAGGAAGTGTTGACGATGGCCGAAAGCAAAGTCAACACGATGCGCAAAATCCACGAAAAGGATTGCGTCGAACACAAACGGGCAATTCCGATCTTTGTCAAGTCGTTCGGGCAACGCGTCGAAGATGTCAAAGCCTGCGCTTGCGTGGCTCTTGGCTTCAAACCCTCGAAAACCGTGTTCATCGAGTCCGTCCAATTCGCTACCAGCTAAAATCTTCTTAACGGGAGTCTGACAGAAAGCCGGGGGTCTAAAAAATCCCCGGCTTTTTTGTTTATATTTTTATTGACGGAATATAAAATTTATCGTAAAGTTACGGAAATGATCGCAACTAGATATACTGTTTTTATTCAGGGTTTGGGATATAAAACCATAACCGCAAAAACTCATTTGGAAATTCTCCTGAGTTATCCCGGCTGTCAGTTGGATATTGAACTTGCTGATTGCGTTCATTTTCGCTTCCCTCAATATTTCAAATAAGGTTATATGATTCTTGCGCTTGTCGTCGTGGCTATGATCGTTTTAATCGTGGGGCCTATCGTGACAAATATAGGCGAATAAAAAATCCAAATAAGATTTATGAAACGCGTGAGAAGAAAACCGGGGATTACCCTCCCTAATCTTACCCTGCTAAATACTGACGAAAAGCAGCGGGAATTTGTCCATACGGATTTTGAAGCCTTTGACGATAGAACAATCCAAATAGAAATAAAATATCATACCTATTATTTCGATGCCAAAGTGTTCTATATATCCACCCGTCTAAATATCGGCTACGTCATTCTAAATAACTTTTATAAAAGGCGCGTTGAAATGTATTGCTTTGGACGCGACAAAAATTGGGCCAAATATCAGGCAAAAGAACGCGAAAAACAACTTGCCTTTATCAACCGGAAGTCATTTAATAAGAAAGCTTTATGAAACCACCACAAACCAAGGGAGAAATCCCCATGCCCCGCTCCACCAAAATTCTGATTATTCTGGCGATCATTGCGCTAGGTTTTGCCGTCACCGGTTTTATCCATTTTTCCACGTTCCAATTCATGCGGTAATGTCCCCGATTATAATTATCGTGCTGGCTGTTGCCTTCCTCGTTTATTGCATCCGGCGGGGAAACTAGACGGCCTTAAAAGTCTCAGGAAAGGGCGAGTGATTTAGTTCACTCGCCTTTTTTCGTTTTCTGGTAAAGTTACGTATAACTTTTTATTTGACAGGATTAAAAATTATACGAGATTTATACCATGAGCATGAAAACACAGATTGTTTTACATCTGAAATGCCTATGTCTGGACGGAAAATTTAGCTGGCATTTCCGGGGCATCTTTAGAGCTATTTTCCACTAAAGAAAAATTTATTCAAAAAGAGTATTGACAAAATTCATTCAATTTTTTACATTCTGAACACTCGAAAGAGGAAAACAAAAACAACCAACCAAAGAAAAACTAAAAAAATGTCTCACGGAATTATATTACCTGTCGATATGGTGTTCTCCACTGAGGGAACGGAATGGCACGGCCTCGCAACGGTCGTTGACAAAATCACGAAAGAAACGGTTTCTCCGATTCTTTTCGACATCCTCACCGGCAAGATCGTTGTCAGCGTGGCGGGCGAAATGGTGGAAATGGGACGGCATAAAGCCCTTGTGGCCGATTACCGTTTCCGCAAGGAAGAGTTTGAAGGCACCGACTATGAAGGCGGTTTGGTTCCTCTCAATATCCCCCGCGCATCTTATCGCGAGATTTCCAATCTGGAAGTTTTCACCACCATGACGAAAGCTCTCCGGGATTTGGATGTCAAAGTGACATCGGCGGGAACATTGGAAGCGGGAAAGAAGTTTTTCCTTTCCGCCAAGCTCGGCAACAACGACGAATTCACTGTCAACGGCGACAAGATGCTGGCAACCGTCAATTTCATTACCAGCCATGACGGAACGCTGGCGTTTGAAGCTTATGACAGTATGACGCGCATCGTGTGCATGAACACGCTCCGCGCATCCCGTTCGGCTGCTGGCGAAGTCGGCTTCAAAGTCTATCACTCTGCCGGGGCTGATCTTGCCATGAGCAACGTCGGGGAATTGCTGAACGCTCTAATTGCGGGGCGCAAGGAATTCAAAACGTCCATGAAATACCTCGCCAGCATCGCTCTTAGCAAAAAGGATGCGGAGTTGATTACGGCGGGTTATTTCGTGTCGCAAACGGGCAAGGAAGAACTCGCCCCCCGTTCGGTCAATGCCGTGCAAGAAATCGTTCGGCTGTATGCCAACGGAGCCGGGAACAAAGGCCAAAGCCTTTATGACTTGTTGAACGGCGCAACGGAATATTGGACGTTTGGCGAAGGCACCGGCAAGGAAGGCAAAGCCAGCAAAGCGAACAAGGCCGCGAAGCTCTACAAGGCCAATTACGCGAGCGCGGCAGACCACAAAGACCGTTTTGCCAATTTCCTGATGTCTGAAGAGACAATCGCGGAATTCAAACGGCTTGGCAAAAAAGCTGTCATGGCGATTAAGTAACCGCCGGGAAATCATAAAGCCGGGGAGCCTAAAAACTTCCCGGCTTTATTTTTTTATAAAGTTACGTTATAATTATAGATTGACAGAAAAAGACAAAAAGCATACTTTCCCCGTATGAAGCTGAAAAAATTAATGGAAGAACTCGAAAAGGGGTTGGCGAACGGATGCCGCTTTGCTTCGTTTATTTATCGTTCGCGGGATACTGAGGAAACAGCTTTGTATGTCATTGCGTTAGGCGTGAGCATCGAAAACGCCTATCGTCGCGACTTAGAGTTATTGCCAGCGTTTAAGGCCACCACGAACGCGCAAAAACGCGCAAAGGCTGAATTGATCGAAAGTCTTAACGAAAGCCTAGAAAAAGGCATCGGCAATAATTCCCGATACACTCAAAAGGGGTTGCATTGGCATGTTGGAAAGGGTGTGCGAATCAACCGCTCATCCGCTGAACTGGATTTGTTCGGCTTCATTATCAGTAAAGAGGTTGTGAAACGCGGGGTGCAACTTCTTCGCAATCCTAGTGAAAAAGCTCTAGCAAAAGCAGCCTATCGCAAACGGATGAAGAGCGGGAAGTTTCGCAATTTTCTTTTGACTCCTCACACCATCGCGGGGATTCGCTTTAATGGTAAGTTGCTCGAAATTTACGAATAAAAAAGCTATTGACACGCTTTATATTTTTACGTATAAGTTACATCGTTATGAAAACAAACACCTATTACTCTCGCATTCTTCTCACATTTATCTTGATGGCTATCGTTTGCCTTGTGGCTGCGATGGGGACGGCTCAGGCCGGGGAGCGTCAACTGATTTCCACGTTTAACGGCAATACGTGGCAACTCCTGACAGAGGACAGGCAAAAGCCAAAAGTGTTCGCCCTCGTCGTAACATCCGACGACGCGAACGAAAGCCGGTTGCCCCTGTTGACCGTGAACGGGAAGCCTTTGCAAGCTGAACGTGTCTTGACGGAGAACGGTAAAAAAACGTGGATTTTCAGGACGGATACAATCGACTACAAGAAAGCCAAAATTTTCCTGTATGAGTATGCGTCTCGCGATGCCTTGGAAAAGAAAAGTGACGGCAAGCTGTTGCTTGTCTTGAACGATACCGTGATTGATTTTTTGCTGGAACATATCGCGAAGCAATAGCCTTTCCACCACACCACCACCGCAAGCCGGGGCGAGCCTAAAAACTCCCCCGGCTTTTTTTATTTAGATTTTATTGACAGGGATTAAAATTTATTCTAAAAGTAACGACATGGACAATATTCCCACACTAAACGCGGACGGCCTAAAAACCTTGGAAGAATTGAAAGCGGACGGCTTGGATTTTTCCGCCTATTCATCCGGCGGTTCTAATGGTCGTTTTACCATTACCAGCTATATCGCCAAGCGTGGCCGTCGCAAGGTTTACGGCTCATATAATTACCAAACGGGGAAGTATGACGAAAAATCTATTTGATTTTTTAGGTTGACTCTTAAACATATCCAGCGTATTTATACCGTTATGAGAATTAAAATTGTAGAGAATCCAGTCGTGACAGGTGCGGGAAATGATAAATTCCGCAAAATGATGCAAGCGGTCGCGGGGCAATGGCTGGAGGTTGAAACGGATTACCTTTTCCAAAATCAATTTAACACGCCTCCGATTCCCGGCGTGAGCGAAAACGGTTTGCGCGTTATGGCTGGCAACGTTGCCGAAATCGAAAACGATGCTCGTTTGGGTCGTGTGTTTGACGCCTATACTCATAAGAATTACAAGAGCAAAAATTCCTTGCCGAAAAAAGTCCGCAATCGTCCCGATTTCAAAAAGTGGATACAGAAATTTAAGAAGCATCCGCACGGCTCGGACATCGCTTTGATGCTGGTTCCCGCCTATAAAGGTTTCCGACTTTAATTGCTAACTTAAACTTATATATCTTTATGAAAATTGACAAATCACCCGAACACACTCGGTATCTTAAGATTTCCGAACTCCTTAGTCCTTATCTTCCCGAAATGGAAATCGCCGTGGACTATCGCACTAGTGATAACGATGGGGCCAGAATCGACAAAGCGGTTGCGCTGGATAGCGTTGTTATGCCAGTCCTAGCAAACGCAATGAACAATTATACTAAGGGATGCGCCCTATATGGAGAGTTAACCTTGCTTCTACAAAAAACCGGGAAACATCTTGACCCCTTGGAGCGTCAGCAAATTGAAAAAGCTTTGCGTGACAATATCCCTTCTCTATCTTAACAACTAACTTATATAAACTTATGAGCAAACAAATTCCTGATGTTGTCTATCAAGTCGTTGACAACGCTTTTAATCAAGCAAACGCGAAAACCCTAATCGGCTTGTATTTTGGAACTCCTCCGTCTTATACTCACGTTATGGGGGTAGAATCGGCTCGCGTTAAGAGTTATCATAAAAATATGTCGGAATATCGCCAAGCTCGCGAGAAGCAACGGCAAGAGATGTATCTTGATCGTATCCGTTGCCTGATCTACGGCGAACGTTTCCCGTTTGATATTATTAATCGGACTACTCGGGAAATCATCGTCCCGGCGAATAAGACACTGACAAAAACATACTGCAAACGCATGGCGAAGTATTTCCGGGAAATTACCTTTAGTTTCTTTTCCCCTTCCTCCTCTGCTTTGTATAACAAAATCGAATTTCTTCGCGACGAAGTAAGGAATACAATTCTGGATTAAAAACCTTGGCGGGTTTTAACGGCTGGTGACTGTAAAAGGTTGCCAGCCGTTTTTTTTATTTCATTTGTAAATTGCCTATTGACTTCCGTTATATTTTATTCTATTTTTTCACCATGAGCAAAAAATTCACCTTGGAAGCCAGCACGAACACCACCGAAAGCGGCTGGCAAAAGTCGAAACATACGGCGGGGACAATCGCGCAACTTGTGGATGTTATGCCTAGCGTTCAATGGTGCGGAAAGCCGGGGATGTTTCGCGTTGTAGCCGAACATCAAAACGGGGCTGTTATTGGCTACTATGACGGCAAAACGGGAAAGCGGATATATACCCAACCGGCTTATTTCAACCGCTTCACTTTGGAGGTTCCTGAAAAGGCCGTGGAAGATTGCTCTCGCCCCGGACAGGATGCGAGCGAAGCCGTTGCCTATTGGTTAGACAAGGTTGATTTTTCCCATGTGGTGAATGAAGATATACGGCGCGAGCTTTTAGACTCTGGAGGATGGGAACGCGAAGAATTGGAAGACAACGACGAAAACAAGAAAAAAATCCTTTGGATGGCCGCGTGTAACATCGTGGAAGAACTTAAAAACCCTTAAAACCATAACATAACCTTATATAATTATATGGCTAAAAAAAAACCTTTGACGTTTGCCGTCAAATCGAATTCCAAGCGAATTGGTCGGAAACTCATAACCATGACGGGACAGAAGATTTCTTTTGCCTTTATCGCGAGGAGGGAAACGTGAAAATCACCGTTGCGGAAAACATGGGAGAGGGTGACGCTAGACTTTTGCTTAAACTGATTCAGGAACACGAAGAAAAACAACCCTAACTATAAAACTTATATGTCTACTCCATACACAAAAGCTCAGATTAAAGGCGCGAGAAAGCGCATTCAAAATTCCCTGACTGGCTTATATGCCGGGGAGGAAGTCCTTTCTCTTATCGTTGGAACTGAGGAACACAAAGTCGCCTTGGCAATGTCTCAGGAAGAAAACGCGCAAATCACGGCGGGGCGAATCTATCGCAAAAAAACCAAGTCAGGACATCAGTTTTTTGTCCCGGTTCAAGATACGTTTCCATACAAGCGAATCGTCGAGGGAAAACAGGTTGCCCCGTTCAAGTGGAGGACGAAGCCAAACAAGCCAGCAAAGGCCGGGGAAGTCTTAAAGTATCCCGATACGCAAAAGGCAATCGCCATCGGGGACAATGTAACCGATTCCGATTTAGAAATTCTTGGGGAGGTTATCGCTTTCCATGAGGGAAGCGTGATTGTGAAGGATACGGAAGGCGACGAATTAACCTGCAATCCCTCGCATTTGACCGTCACGCCCCCTCTGTCTGAAAAAGAGAGTGAAGCATTACAAGCCATGATTAAACGTTTGGAATAGATTTTTTACCATCCGAAAAGCCGGGGCCTAAAAATCCCGGCTTTTTCGTTTAGTTTTTAATTGACCCCGTTAAACTTTTAGAATAAAACTTATCCATGAGCAAATCACTCGAAAAAAACAACGCTATCGCCATCCTGAACAATCCCGCCGTTTTCACTCCCGGCCAGATCAAACAAGCAAAGGAAGTTTTGACGCGGTTGGGATACACCCGCAATGAAATCAACTTTTATCAGCATAACACCCCTTCCGCTCAGGCGGTCGCGGTTCTGTTGAAAAACTGTTTAGATTTCCGCGCTGAGTTAACCCTAGAAGAGGCTTCCGCCGTCATGCATAGCTTTGAGCGTTACAACGCAATTCCGCGCAAAATTACGGACATCTTTTTCGACCTGCAAAAGGAAATCGGCCCTTGCGTATTGCCTGACAATCCGAACAATGGCAGCTTTATCAATCTAAACGTTTGGATTGGTAACGAAAGAAGCCTAGTTATTTATGTTACTTCCCGCGTGTCCGCTCGTCATGGGGATACGGTGGAACAGCATATTAACAAACTTAAAAACTTAGGCTATCGCTATAAAGCAGAATCATACGAAGCCGAAGAAATTAAGAACACGGCTTTCCCTAGCCTGAAAACCGTTTCCGCTCGTTTTTACTGGGGGTAAACTTTTTATTCAAATTTTCTTGCATCCGTTTTAATTCTATTCTATTTTTTTCCCATGAGCAAAAACACGATCAAACCCGAACAGAAAAAAGAATCGGTGACAGTTATCGACTTGACCCCGAAATGGGAAGACCTTGCGGGATTTATCGCGGAGGGGGCAAGCAATGGCAATTCTGTTTGTAATGGTGAATTGCTACGTATGGCGAAACTGGCCGATAGTAGAAACGAAATTGCTAAGTTTTATAGCGATTTCATGGCTGATCCTAGCACCATGACAGACGACGAATTTATGGCCGGTATGGGGAAATTACTGGCCGTTAAAATCTAACTGAGGAGAAAAACAATGTTTGAAGTATATATAAATTTGTCTCTGTTTATGGCTCTTGTTTGTCTTTACTTGTCAGTTTATTCCCAAGTAACAGAAGACGGAGTTAAAAATTTTGTTTGGCTCGCCCTTTACTGCTTTGTTATGTTTTTCTTTTATGTAGTTTTGTGGCCTGTAGTCGTTTACTTTGCCATATTCCCCCCTAAAGATAAGGACGAATAGACAATTTTCTAGGTAAGAGTAGAAAAGAATTAGCCGGGGCGAGTAACTTCCCCCGGCTTTTTCGTGTCGCCTAACGGCTATATATAAATGCCTATTACGAAAGATATGATTATATTATAAGATATGTAAAGTTATGAGAAGGTTACAAAAAGAGGGGATTTGTATATATAGGGTAAGGGATTTGTAACTATATCAATTTTTGCCGTTTACAGAGTAGAACGTCTCCCCGGTGTGGGAGAAGTATAGGTATTAGACTAAAGAAAGGGTTATTCCTTAGTATATAAACACCTAATTACCAGAGTAACACTTAATGATTAACCTAATACCCTATACAACTAACTATATTCCCTAAATCCCTTGTTATGATAGACTAGGCTTGATTTTACAGAGTAAATTGGAATGTGAACGGCTTTTCTAATTCAAAAGTTATAACTTATAACCATCCAAAAAACTAAAACTAAGCTTCTAAAACTAATACTTAGCATTAATCATGTTACGTAAGTCCGGGAATATGTCAAAACCGATGGGTTTAAGTCCGGGTTTATATAACAATAGCGTATAATAGAAGTATGAAACTAAACGATGCAGAATTAGCTCAGGCTTTAGACTTATGGTTCACTGATCTAATCAATAATAAGCGACACTTAGCCAAACATTTCCTTTCCCGTAACATAGTTATAAAAGTTATAAAGAAACATTTGCTTAGTCTTGGACATTGGCGAAGAAAAAGAAACGCGGGAGATATACGCCAGAATTATAATTATAAAGTTATAGATAACTTACAAACGAAGCCAAAAACTGAAACTAAAAACCTTTCTGACTGGTAAAAACTTTTGAGTAATTTTCAGGGATTCTAAACAATTTATTCAAATTTTCTTGCCATTTAATCCTTTTACGTGTTTTTATTCCCCCATGAAAACTACTACTGGAACCTGTCATTTCTCAACCTTCGCTTGCGCGGTCGTTTATTATTACCATCTAGGCTTTAATCACGAAGATGTCGCGGCGAAAGTTGAAGCCAAGGAAATCGTTATTGGCAAACCGGAAGTAAAACCGGGGCAAGAGCTTTTAATCAATGAGGAAGGCCGTTACATGATTAAGGAATAAATTTTATTGACACTCATTAAAAACTATTCCATATTTTACCCGTTATGAAAAAACCTACTCTTACCAATGTTTACGACGAAGCTACAACCGAAGCTGTGTCGAATGATTATCCCTATGGCCGGTTACGTTGCACCGCGAAGTGGTGGATTGAAGACAACGGCAAAAAAGGGATGCGCGTTTGCTTCCAGACAATCAACCCTAAAACTGGCCGGATTAATGCCCCGAAAAAAGGCAATTACTGGCCTGTTGTCATTCTGGTTAAAAACCCTGAGAACGGCCACTTTGAAAACCACACCGTAAGCAATTACAGCGATGTGGCGGAATTGGAAAAGTTTCTGGATACTTGGGAACTCCGCGAACGTGACGCCGCCTTTCTTCGTGCTTGGATTGCTGGCAAAAAGAAACTGGCTGAACGTCTGGCTCAAAATCCTATCCGCCACACCATCACGGAAACCCCGGCGGTGAATATCTCCGACCTGTAAAACCACTAAACACGAAAGCCGGGGGCCGTAATAAGCTCCCGGCTTTTTTGCGTTTATGATTTTATGTATAAGTTACGGAATTAAAAATTACGAACGACTTTGCCCGAAATAAGCACACTGGCGAGGAGTAGTTCTAAAATGTTCAGTCCAAATAAGCGGGATAGAAGCCACACGCGGGGAGGGGCTAGGCCGGGAAAAGTAGAAACAGGGATAATATTTAACCTGAGTTAATTATCTACTTATATTGATAATCTGCCGGCGTTTATAGTTTGCCGGCCTGAATAGTTCATATCCCCGGAATATAAAGTTATACGTAATTTATAGTTAACGGGATTAAAGGTTAAAGAGATTAATCATTGATATGGTAAGAAGTAAGGCCGGGGAGAATATCAACAGGGGTTAACTATTAATCAGGCTAGACATATTCCTGTTAATTCATTTGACGGGGCTGGCTCATAACTTTATGTTTGCCGTTATGTTTTACAAGAAACGCAACCGGATAAACGCGAAGTTCCGGCGTGAGTTACGCCAAGAGCTTTGGCTTCTCATTGGCTTTCTATCCGCTTTCGTCTGGATTGCCTTTCCTGAATTCACTTGTGACTTGGCACGGCATTTGCTTACAGCCGGGGAATATATTTTTACATTTTTTCATAAAGTTATGTTGACGTTATGAAGTTTTAGTATATATATATTCCCAAGGTTAAAGCTTCCCTGTCTCACGAGACTAAAAGCCGATGTGATTCCAGATACTTAAAGGCTGGCGTAGGTCCAAACGAAAGGAACGGCAAACGGTTATGACATAAGCGGTTTGCAAAGAGGCTGAGAAACTAAACGTCCCCCGTATATCTTACGGCTTGGACATTTAGAAGCTTACAGCAAAACAGTTTTATTAACTCTTACCAAAAACAATCAAAAAGAAAGGTGCATATCATGCAACTAATCAAACACAATTCAAAGGATGAAGGGGAAAGCGGTTTGAACCGCTATTATATCCTTCTGACTGATGAAGAAGCTTTGACGGCAAAAGCTGCCGTAGAAGCCTCTAACGAAAATCTAGAAATTCTCTTAGAAGATTTCACGGAAAGCGTTTGCGAATTCCTTCGCTTATTGTCTTTCGACGTTGAAAGGGAATTCGCCAATAATGCCGGGGATTTCTTCCGGCGTTCTCCGTATCTCCGTATCTATCGCAATCGTCTAGTCGTTTCCTCGTCATGGGGATATGACATCTAACAACTAACACAAAAACCAATCGTGAAAAAAAACCGCAATCGTAAATCAGACTCTAAACTTCGCGCAAACTTTGACTTGGAAACGTTCCTTGCTCAGGCTTCGCAAAACATCGGCAACGCAATCAACCGCCTTGCCAGTCACTAACAAAAAAACAACCTAACAAAAATCTACTCTTACAAAATGAAAACTATTAAATCCTGTTTCGCTGGTGTCATCGGTCAATCTCGCCTCGTCTTGCAACTCGCACAAGCTGCACAAGCTTATGCCAACGGGGGAACGCTTACGTCTCCCTTGTTTGAAGGGGAAGCCGGACTAGGTAAAACTCTGCTTTGGAACTCCTTTCTGGATGCTCTAAATCTCGCCTATGGTATCCGTTCCGGCATGAAGGGAAAGGCCGATGATTGCGAGCAAAGTTTGCGCTATTCCTCGCCCCATGAATTCCGGCTTATGGGGGACGAATTTTGCACGGTGGAAAAATCAATTCAGGACATGCGGCCTTTGTTCTTTGGCGTAGATGAAATCAGCGATTTCAAAGATCGTAAAACCGTGCAAACTGATAAGGTTTACCAATTCATCAAAAAAGCCTTGGACGGTAACAATTGGAACAAGGCCGGGGAAAAGCTTGTTCGTTGGGATGAAGACACGGTTGTTAAAGTTACCAAAGAAAACTTTGCCGTTGTTGCCGCAACTAACTTCCCCGAAAAAATGCCGGATGCTGACGCCATGCGTTCGCGTTTCGCTCGCATGGTGTTGGAAAAGCTCACGTCGGATGAACTCACGCAAATTCTTTTGCTTATGCTCAATGCGAAGGGCATCACGGCAAACGAAAACACCGTGGCCGTTATCGCTCACACTGGCCGGGGAACGGCTCGCCCCTTGGAACATATCGTCAAATTCTTGGATTCGTATCTTGTCGCGTCCAAGAAAAGGCAACGTGTGATTAATCGGGAAGAAGCGTTAGGGGCGATGCAAGCTCTTCAGCTTTTCCCGTCTGGCTTGGAAACTCACGAAGTTTACATGTTGGAGAAATGCATGGGGGCCGGATACCGGACAACCGCGCTTGCTCTTATGACTGGCAAGGAAAACAGCGCGATTAGCAAAAGCATTGCCTATCTGCAAAGCCGGGATTTCATCGGCTTCAAAGGGTCAAACATTGTCACGGCTCCGAAGGGGTTGCGCTACTTGGAAGCTCTAAAGGCTGAAAAGTTTGTTCTTCCTTCCCTGAAGTAACACAACCGGGAATCACACAATGATTCGTATTAACTACAACGCAAAGAGCATAGAGGATGCCATAGCGGCATATCGTGAGTGTCTGTCTCAGGGTGTGCCATGTGGGGGGGTCGTAATGGCCCCCTCTATCCCTAAGCCTGTTAAACCAATCCCCCCGTTTACAGTCAGAGAGGGAGAAACCCTAGAAGAAGCGGAAAGCCGTTTAATGGACGCTTACAGGGCATTGACAGGCAAACAACGGTATCGCATGGACAAGGGACAGCTAGAACATGCTGCCACCCTACCAAGCGAGGAAGATAGGCTACTCTATCGCGTCACCTGTCTACAGTCTCTTATTAACGGCCTAGAACGGGGCGAGACTGAGGGGGACGACGTAGGAGGGGGGGACGCATCCGACAACATACCACCTGACAAGGGGGGAGACCCCTTCACCTAGGATATACAGTTACGCATAAGTTATAGGGCCGGGGGAATACAACCATTTCCCCGGCCTTTTTTTATTGCCATGTATGGCCGATGTATGGTTATATCTACCCATGCGTTACTCCTCTAATTACAATACATGGCGGGCCTTGTGCCGCAAAGCTGGTGCAAACTTCTTTGATGGTGACAAGGACATATGCGAGGCATGGAATCAACAAGCTGTTGCGGTTTGGGTTGGTTCGTGGGATGGCGAACGGGGCGAAGTGATTGACCAGCCAAAGCCCCCCGTCATTCTCCTATAACATAACCTTAACTTAACCTTAGAAGCCTAGCCTAATCAGCTAGGCTTTTTTTGTGTCTATGTATAACGCTTAGTTAAGTATTAGTTATGACTTAGCCATCTATTAGCTATTAGCTTAGGCGCGCGCCTTATACTAAGGGGTTAGTTTATGAAAAGTTGCTTATGCTAATATTAGATTAGGGGGTGGGGGCCGCCATTGCTGCCTCTCAAAGTCCCCCACACGAAAGTAACTCAGCCGCCAAACCAGCGACTAAACATACCCCCCTAGTTTATAAATCAAAGGAAACTGTATCTTTATCGTAACTATAAAGTCAATTTATGGGGGGACTTACTTTTTCCAGACCTTTTTCCTATATAAGCTTAATATCTTATTTATCCTACGCGTTTTTTCTTATTCTTCTCCTTACTTTCATAATACCACGTATCGAAGTTAAATTTTTGCATATGTATTATTCTTTCCACAGCAAAGCTATATGCCCGATAGTAATCCTTAGCTTCGTCTAGGATAAAATAGAGAGCATCAGGTGAATATTTATGACGAAAGAACCTTCCAACTCTGCTAGACCTAGTTTGAATTACGAATTCGCGGTATGCCTGAGTTTTTATTAGACGGGAAATCGAACTTTTATTAATCATCGGGAAGTAGCGGTTCTCCAGAGGAATGTTGATAATTTTGCTCATACTTCACTTCGTTTCTCACGTTACAGCTACTTACCATACATCCGCAGCCAATTCCCATGAGGAATATGCCAAGGACGATAGCCATTTGCAAATACATCCCAATTTTATCACGATTTCCCATATAATTATTAGCCCACTTTCTTTCTTTTAGCTCCGTATAAAATAGAACCTACGTTAATTATTTGACCCGCCGCAACATCTTGAAGGTAAAAAGCCGTTCCACTCTTATTAAAGACTTTCACATTCCAATTATCCCCTAGTTTACCCGTAACTTCCATATACTCAATTAAGGGATACCTTGTTGGATTTGACAATTTTACTCCAACCGCCAGTTTTAAGTTATTTTTCAAAGGATTTTAAGACGGCCCGGACTAACGCCAGCCTCATATTGTTAAATTTCTCGGCCTTACGCTTATGTTCCTGAATCAATTCGTTGAAATCTTTCAATCGGTAAGCTTCCATAACGTATTCCTTACCGTTAGCCCGTCGAACTGTCACCGGGGCATGTTCTGGCCCCTTTGATTTACCTCGTAAGCTACGGTTAGCAATTTTTCCCCATACTTCCGGCTCGCCTATCTTCGTGATAACGCCGACTTTCATCGGGGAATACGATGGATAGACCACCGAACCGACTATAATATGACTTTCTTCCATAAATATGCTTATGTTTAAAATTATCCGAGTTTCTTTCGCTTGGGTTTATAAAGGGTAGTCCCCCCGTCTAAAAACAAGTCCTTTTCTTTTACTCCCTCATAATTAAAGGTGGCACCATAAATATCTGTCGTGACAGTATTCCAACCTTTGTCTGTCTCGTTGACAAGATAGACATACTTAATATTAGGATAGTTAGGATTAGCTAATTTTAGCCCCGGCTTTAATTTAATAGTGTTCATCCAATTTTCTTCCTAATAAATCCCGGTTTTTTCGCTGGTATATAATTATCTAAGAAGTATGGCAGGCTTCGTGCCGCCGTATAACTAAATTTTTTGGTAAAAACTCGGACGTTAACACGTTTCCCGCGTAAAACTTGTTCAATACCCAGCACTTGAACGTGTCTATTAACACTTTCATGCAAATAGTATCCGCCAATAACAATATCTTCTTCTTTCATCCCACCTTCTTTTTCTTTTTAGCGTCTAACAGTGGCCGAAAACATCTATGAAATACAGTTTTAGTAGCCCAACCACCAAGATAGACGCGGCCACCACCTTGATCTATAACTTTATAAGCCCAACCGGGGCTGTCGTGATGATAGGTTTCTGAGTGAATAATCACAACCTCCCCGTCCTTAATTCCTACAAATTTTTGCCCAATCATCCGATTTTCTTTTTATCCGGTTTATAATTCTCGAATAAAGCTTTAGTCTCCATGTGGATAGTTTTCCAATAACCCGTTCTTAAACCTCCGATAGATTCAATATGAACTTTACAGAAATATCCAAACTTTGTAACGACTGGAGGTAATGAATAATTGTTCCTCTGATTATTGGCGCGATAATTAGCATCATCATAATCATAATATTCAGCACTACCTTCCTTTTCGATAATAAGTTCATCAAATCCGCCCACCATCGGGTTAGGTAAATTCCGTTTGATAAATTTCTGTCCAATTTCCGCTTTCATATTACCCTATCTTTTTCTTGGCCGGTTTAAAATACTTAAGTAGATCGTGTTCAAATAATTGGTAATTGGTTATTGTAAGTATCCCGGCTTTATAAAAACGGCAAGTGAGATAAAAATCGCCAGACCACGAATCTAGATCAATCTTATCAACGATAATACTTCCGTTTCCATCGGTCTTTTTATGAATAAAGGTTTTACCAAGAAACTTCGTTGTATATTTTGGCTTCATCCGATTTTTTTCTTAGCTTTGGGATTCTTCGTTTTAAGCTTGCCGTTCTCTACGCATTCGTTGAGATGTTCACTGGCTTGATAGCTTAATGGAACATCCATCTTTTTCAGTTTTACAAACCAACTATCGAAAGATCGGAAGTAACATACTCCATTAACATCATAATAATAAGTTCTATCCATATTATCCAACCTTCTTTCTTGGATTAAACGGATAAAAATCTTTTCTAATAACATTACGGTCAGCCAAACGTATTACTCTCTGTTGACCGGCTCGCGTAAAACTGAGATGAAAAAACTCGGCGGGTTTACCCATATAGGTAAAAACTACATCACCATCCGTTAAGCTTTTATACTTCGCTCCAATAATCAAATCTTTTTCGTTCATCCAATCCTCTTTCGTTTCTGCCCAACTAACTCAAAGTAAGTTTCAAAATAGTCATTAGCAATAGAAGTGTGGCGAATCCTCCCCGACCAATCTTTAAATCTAAACAATATATGGTTATCCCCGTCGATTTCACAAGCCTCATACTCTTTGGCGTCTTTACGAGCCTCTGTATCCCAAAAAGTATCACGGTAAATTTGGCCTATCGTAACTTTCATCCAATTTTCTTTCTGAGGGGAGTCAGCGGAATATATCGACGTAGTAATTCCCTCTTGCTAACTCCACCCCGACTCATTGGATTACCGGGAGACTTCTTTGTAATAATGAAGTCCCAAAATTCCACGCCTTTATGGTCGCGGTGTTCGCCAATAATTTGAATTACGCGGTCGTGAGCCATTAAGTGTTCGTCCGTATTTTTACGGCGGAACTTTTTGTTAAAGACATCTTTTAGTTGTAAATTCATTATTTATAATTCAGCAAAGAATTTAATGCATCTTCCCTTGCTTTTTCCTTTTTGCGATGTTCATTCGCCTCATAAGGGCGAACAATCAACTTCTCAGCCAATGCCGCCTCCGTATTATTTAGATAAATAGAGTTATCAGCGTCGTTAACGATACGGATAATGGCGAACGGGCGATAAGTTCCCTGAGAAAAACGAAGGTAAGGAGCGCGATTATTATGCGAATCATAATAAACTCCTCCACTATGGTTAGCTAAAGCATAAGCTCCTCGTCTAGCTTTATCAAAAGGATGTGACTCAGCCCGACTTATAATCTTGCTACTTAAAGTCTCCAAAAACGTTAAAACTTGAGGCCGGACAGGCTCCGGGATTCGTTCGTGTTTAACTTTTTTTGATTTCAACAATTTAATTACTCTAAATAACCACCACATAGGAGAATTATAACCAATTTTAGTTAAAAGTCAATATAATTATTATCCCAAACGCTTTTTTGTTCGTATAGGTTTATAATTAATTAAAATTACCATTTTGTTAATACTGGTAAAGCGTTGGACAGAGCCATATTCAAAGGATACCTCAACGTCGTAATATCCATCGGAAGCGGATTTTCTCAATGGGATAAGCTTTCTGCTTTTAATTGAGTGATGGACGTAGGTTGCACCAATTATAACTTTTTTATCGTTCATCCTATCTTTTTCTTTATTTTGATAAATTCGTGCTGATAATATGGCCCGTTAAACCTATTATCCAGATAAGGATACTCAAAAAGAAAAGTTTCTTTGCAGTAAACTTCCATATTGATATTACCGGAAGCCATCGTGGCCATATCTTTAATTACAAAGACGCTTTCGGGGTATCCTCCTAATTTAACATGTAGGCCGATGTATCTTTCTTTTGCTTCTGCTAATGTCATAACGTTATCCTATCTTTTTTCTCTTCTTATTTTTGGTATATTCAACCAACTCACCTTTAATAACTAAACCATCAAGATATTCCCCATCTAAAGCACTTAATCTCATTTCTCCTCCACGGTTTTTGATAAACCATGTATGATTAGTGTTATTTCGACGATACTTAATAGCGTTAGGAGTATTCTTATAAATAAAATACATAAAGAAAGTAATTATCCGATGCGTTTCTTAAGACGAAATTCAATAACTGTTTCATCCGAGATTAATTCACTGAGGTATTCAACATCGCCAGCGTCCAATTTCGTAAACTTTGTTCCATTGAAATAGTGCCAAGTATTATCAGGGTAACGGGCGAAGTAACCATTCTTATGAACGCGGGATTTCTTATCTTTATAATGATAGGTTCTCATAAATTAACCAATTCGTTTCTTCAATTTTCCCTGTAAGTCATACAAGTTTAACAAATGATATTTAAAAATATAATATTTTCCCTCCGACCGTTCATCGGAAGAGAAAGCTCGACAGATATAAATTTCACCCTTTTCATCTTGAATGTCGAAAGGAACAAGATAGGCCGGTAAAGGACTTTCTGTTTTTCTTTTAAATTTTAAACCAAGATATTTATTCATCCTACCTTTTTCCTTAAGGGTTTATAAATTCGCTCGAAGGAATCTTGAAAAATAGCTCCGGTATACGTAATACCCCCGCTATAGCTATAAGTATAGACCCAAAGAGGTCTAACGCTAGTTTTAAGGTCTGCCCTTATAACTTTAATAACTCTACGAGAGTTTCCATCTCCATCTTTGCAAATAAATTTTCGGCCAATTATATTTTTATTCATCCGATTCTTTTCTTAAAGAAATTGTAACGATTAAGAAGATCGCTGTGGGCTATATACCAGCCCCCGGCTTCCTTGCCGTGTTCTGTAAGGATGCGACAATGATAAACCGGGTCGTCTTCAGGTTTAGTATCAAAAATTACATATGGGAGAAGATGTTCGGGATAAAATGCTCCGTCAATCTGGTTCTTCCTTTTAAATCTACAGTTAAGAACGCGTTTCATCCGATTAATTTCCTCTTGGGTTTAATAGGCACATAAAAAAATCTTATAGCGTTATCATAAAGTAATAATCGGGTTTTTCCGCTACTGTCTTCAACCAAGTATCGAAGATCGCCAAATGGGTCTTTTTCCATATTAATAACCATGATGATTAGGTTATCGTTATACTTGTGTTGGAATTTATCTCCGATTTTATAAATCATTACGATGCTTAAAGCTACTTTAGGAAAATCCGGGGCTATCTTATCTATTTAGGTAGGGCAGGAAGGCCCACCTTTGTTTTTGAGGGATTTTCCTATCCTATTTTCTTCTTAGAAGAAATCCACTGGTATCTAACTTCATTAAAATAATCCTGTAAAGAATAAAGAGTAAAATTCGACCCCGCTTTTTCTCCCTTTTCTATCACACATCTATAAATATGATACCCGACCCTATCCGGTTCCAAAATGTCGTCAAAAACTTCAACAACTCTTACAATATCTCCAGATTGGGCATTATGACCCTTTTCAGGAGTGAAAATAATGCGAGCCTTATCGCCAATCTTCTTTCGGCTATCCATTCCAGAATTATATTTCTTTTTATTTAAAAGTCAATAATTTTTTTTATCCCAATCGCTTCTTCTTATAACTTAAAACTAAAAGATCGCCTTCTGGTTCAACATAAGTAAATCCCACCGTCTCCATAATCTCAACGAGTAATTTTAAGGCATCTTCAAGAGAAGTCTTCCCTATAATTTCTTCTGTAAGGTCTAATAATTCATTAATAGATAAATAAAACGTTGATCTTGCTCCACCGTTTCTTTCTATCCTATCAATCAATTCTTGTAATCTTGGATTCATATTCTTGCTCCTTTATATAATTGGACACTATTTAAATCTATATGAAAAGCCATATCATTTCCCTTATTCTTTATGAATAAACCGGTCGTATGGGCCGTTCCCCCGTCTTTAAGTAATTCTTTGTCTCCAAAAGTAATGGCCAAAAGCATATCGGCCTTAGCTGCTACCGCCGCATTACGATGAAAGAAGCCTCCACCGACATTCGTTTCGCAATTCTTGTTTAAGATAGCTATACGTAAATCCTCCAAGCTATTTCTATTCATGGCTTGGCTAAATTTCTTATGGTAATAATTACAAGTATTACCCGGATTATCTTGGAAGCCTCTTTCCCCGTTATCAAAGTAGGCTGGAGTTTCTAAATTGAACAGACAGGGTAACTCTAGGTATAATTTTGCAATATGAGTCCTAGGAGAATTAAAAGCTTCGACCGCTAAATGGTCAGCCCATGCCGCCCCTCCGCTAATCGCGCTGGTGATACCATAATCTTTAATAAACTTATCTACGATTACTTTGGTCTTATGCCAAAGCTCTCGCGTTAATAGTGGAGCATCATCTTTGCGGCCAGCCGTGCCGATAATAGCTAAAATTGGATTACATTCACTCATATTTATCCTAAACGTCTCTTTTTACAGACTTCATAGATCGTAGCGTAACCATCTTTAATTTCAAGAGTATGGCGTTTATGATCTATATTGCCAAGTCCACTACAACCAAGATAAAGAAGTAGATTACTCCAATAACAAGCTTCGATATTTCCTTCTGCAAAAAATCTACCGACTTCAAGACCTTTTATAGAGACATCTCTGTCGCCAATTTTGGTAAATTCGTTCTTTTCTTCGGTTATGTATAATTTATAAACTTCTTTCTTCTTCATTTTATCTCTATATATCCCGAAATCTTTAACGATCTTAAATCAGGTCGATGATACTTCGCTAACGGCGACGGGTCGTAGACATTTCCATCTTTGTAATAAACCCAATGGAAACCATTATCTTTTTTTCTAAATTTAACGGCCACAATCGCCGTTTTACCCTTGACCTGCTTCCATGACCTTACTTTTTGTTTAGAAACGGTTTTAAAGCCATTCTCGGCCAAAAGACGGCGCGTATCAGCGTAAGTTGTTCCTAAGTCTTCGTCAGGATTCTCTCGATCAAAGATACCTAGACTTAAACCTTGCTTATAAATCTGTAAGTAGCCCTTATTTGTTGCCATCGCTACACAAGCGAGGCCACAGCCTGTATCATGTAATTGTGTTACCTTTTTCATTAAACCGTCTTAAGATATTCTTTGAAGAGGGTTTTAACTTGCTCGCGATACTTATAATACATCCGGCGAGACATCTTTAATTTCTCCATAATCTCCTCTTTTTCACATCCCTCTAGAAGAAGTTGAAAAACCTGCCGGTGCCTTGGAAGCAGAGTTCGCATAAATACCTCATAATTTACGTCAAGGTCTGGTTCTCGCGTATCTTCAATGTCGGGGACAATCTCGACGTGACCTTTACTCTTAAATACCGTTTGAAATGAAGTAGCGTTTTCTCTCTTAGCTCTAACGAATAAATCCCGTAAGTAATTCTGATACGTGTTATTTACGCTCATATTTACATAGCTCTTATAAGATTCCGGGCGAATACTTTTCCGCATCCTCCATAGTTTAAACTTAATTTTATTGGATAAATCCGGTAGATCGTTATCTAAGGAGGAAAATCGACTTCCTAATTTTCTTGATACGGCTTGATCTACATAGTCAAACAAACATGCATTCGTAATCATTTTTCAATTCGTTTAAGAACTTCTTCTAAAATTAAATCTCTACTTGTATAGGGAATTTTCATAGAAGAGTATGGATAACTAGCTAGGACTTGACGATGGATTAACGTGTCAATTTCTTTAGCTTCTTTTTCTGTCTGCCAGCGACCTTCCTGATGGTATTGCTTATTACCACGATCTAAGATAAGATTAAAACTAGGATGATCGGCATCATATTCAGCACATAAAGCACTAATAGCTCGGCTAATCCCCTCTGATTTATAATACCCGGAGTAAATCACAGATAGAAAGCAAGGGCTATCAGTAACAATATTTTTAACTCCGTTACTTATATACCTGTATTCATATTGCTGTTGTTTGCCGAAGATATAAACTTGATCGAACTTATGTATCTTACGTTTTTGATAGGCCCAAGACTTAACGTATTCTCCAACGTGTTCGACAGAGATATGTCTTTCTTTAAGTTGGCTAAATAGCCAAGCGGCAGTTGTAGATTTACCAATGCCGGGGCCACCAAATAGATTAATTCTCATTTAACTACCCTCCAAGAACGATCTGATAAAGCTTCTTTAATAGCTTCTTCAGCTTCGATACGGCTATAATAATTAATCGGACGGGAAGCGGGGCCAAGATGATTTCCATAACACTTTTCCCATACCTTCCATACTTCCCTTTTCTTGAACCAACCTTTTATTACTTTCTCTTCAACTCGGAAAAACTTTCCGTTTGTAATAATTCTTAATTGTCTATTCATAGTTCATTACTTTGATCTAACAGTATTTCTCCAGTGTTCAATTCAACCGGCACGGCCTTGTCGTCAACGAAGTGGGTAAAATAACCATACTTCTCGGCGGTAATATCTAAGTTCGGTAAACCGTTCTCAAATAGGAACTGTTCAATAAGACGTTTCTGTCGATTGATTTCCGACGTGGTTTTTCGCTCTCCCATCTTGTCGATTCGCGAAGCCCTAGCTGTAAAGATAGAAACCCGATAACCTTTCGCCAACCAGCCTTTAGCTTTCTCTACCATTTTTAAGATAGGTTCTCCTAAAGGGCCTCCGTTAGGAGGTTGGCCAATTTCGCGGTATCCTAGGGTTTTATCAAAGTCTAAAGCAATGTGAATTGGAACTTTCATTATGAAAAGGTAACTATGTTATTGGCGAATTTCATTTACGACCTGTTTTAGGGATTTGTAGGCCGACTTCAAACCGGCTCTATCATCAAGAAAGATGTTGTAGTAAATCTTCGACCTAGACCAATCTAGGGATTTGTCCGGGTGCCAATTAACAACGTCGTCATTAATGGCATCCACTTTAATTCCGATAGATTTACAATACTCCAACATCTCAGGATAGCGTTCTTTGGCAGAGCCAGAGAATAAAACTACCTTAAATTTTAAAAGGTTACATTTCTTGATTAACTTAATAATCTTCTCGTAGGTATCACCCTTTTTGTGATAATCGAAAATGGTATTGTCATAATCTAAGGCAACAATTAAACTACGGTGAGTCTCATACTCTTTCCATAATCGTTTAAATACTTCTGACTGTTTAAGGAAGCGGTCTTTTTTCATTTGTTTTAAATAGCTCTAAAAGTTTCTTATAAACTCCAATGGTAAGAAGGGTGTCTTCTTTGGCGTCGTGTCCAAATTCCTCTTGCTTACCTACTCCAAAATATTCTGCCATAGCTTTAAGACCAGCGTTAACCGTCTCAGGAAGTAATCCTACTTCGATAGCAAAGCCAGCGATAGTAGCAGTATCTAAAGCTCTATAGGAAACGAATTGATTCCATGACTCAATACTGATAATATTTTCGCATACTTTTGCAATATCGAACTTAACGTTTTGGCCGACTGGCTTCAAATGAGTTAAACCCTTATTTCTCTTTACAAAATCATAAAGGAGAGGTTTACACTCTTTATATGGAAAGGCAATGGCGTCGTGTTGGGCAAGATCAATTCCGTTAATCATCATTGCGCGGCCAGTAACACGGTAAATTCCGTCGTCAGGCTTGCAACGTAGATATAACTCGTCGGTTATATTTAAACCTTCGTCCAATACTGCGAAATACGCAGTAAGTAAAGAAACGTCTGAACCAATACCGCCAGTCTCAGTGTCGAGGCTGATGTATTTATTCATCCCCGGATTATATTCGATTTTATTTAAAAGTCAATTATAATTATGGGGAATTATGATTTTCCCTACTCTATTTATAACTCTCCAATTATAAATATGATCGGACAGGTAAGTTCCAAGAATTTGATCGGCATATTCCAAAACGAGAAGGTTTGGATTGGCAATGTCTCGGATTTCCAACAGCTTCTCCAAGGCAATATCCTTATCTTTATGTAAAAGATATAAAAGGATATAAGCTGCCGCTGTAGAGCGGGAAATTCCAGCCCTACAATGAATCAAGAGGTTTATTTTCTTATCACTGGCAATTAAACCGTTAAAAATCTCAATCAATCTCTGTGAGTGGCGTAACTCTGGTTTGGGAGGCTCAACGTGAGAAAATTCAGTATCCTTAAAGACAAAGTAATCCCAAGGAATTTTGATTGAAGAGAAGAACTTATACATTGGTTCTAAATCTTCAGGGTCTAGAAGAGAAATTACATGATTAACCCGATGGCGTTGTAAAAAATCCAGCTTGCGAGCCGCTTTGATGCTGGAAATATTGATAGAACTAATCACTGTAAAAGAACAGTCTATCAGTTTTTAGTAGAATGTCAAGAATTAAAACGCTGTAAATCTTTTAACGCCAAACGTAAGTCCATAATAAAACGAGTCTCAACTAGAGACTTATCTATATCCCAATCTAATTGGATTACGGGATATGATGCCCGAACAGCGGCACAAACTAAATTTTCTATCGCTTCATCTCTATTAGCAGCTACGGGTTTACGTTTCTTTGCCATAGAGATAGAATAGTTAGATAGAGATTAAAAGAAGAACTAGACAACCAATTCCCAAAATAAGGAGGTCTAAGTTAGGTGATGAGATTGAGTCGTAGATGTTTTTTATTTTTTCTTTCATGGCGGGTTATTCTTGTCCGGGTAGTTGAACGTTGTCTTTAATGGTCGTTTCGATATTGTTCAAAATTTCCTGACTGCGTTCGTTAGTCTTGATTGTAGATTCCGTTTTGATGTAATTCATCACTAAGGTAACAAGGACAGATGTAAGTAATACCCAAAAAAGTCTTTTAACATTCTTTTGGTATTCATTCCACTTCTCTAAGAAGTCCCATACTCTCTCTAATTTACCTTCAATCTCTTCTTTATAATCGAAGAGTTCCTTTACTTTGCTACGCAAACCGTTCTGGCCGTCAATGCCATAAGTTACTAGCTCTAGTTTATCGGTTTTTTTAATGTATTCTTCAAAAGCTTCCTCTAGCTCTCGAAAGTCTCGGTCTGAAATAGGCATTGTAATAAAGTTACACTTAATTTGTTGCGTAAAAGGCATTTATTACTTGATAATTTGGAAAAAATACTCTGGCAATAGTTATAGGTTTAGCTATAAAAGGGCTGCCGGTATAAGAACGGGTTCCATCTTCGTCGAAAATATAGAAACCCGTATAGTTTTCAGCGGGGTAAACAAAAACTAGAACAACGTGTCCGTAAAATCTATCATCGGCTGGTTTCTTATATTCAATGAATAGAATTCTTTTGAACTTACAACCTTGAAGCACTTTATTTGAATCAATGGCATAATGAACATTCTGAGCGACTAAATAACAATCGTTCTGTAAATTCCCATGAATCAAAGGGAGTTGGGATTTAAGTTCGGCGTCTATTTGAGACACCTTCTTATCACATCCTAGTAGTAATGTTGTAGCGAGTAATGCTAGGGTTAGCTTTTTAAGCATGTTAAGATCAATTTGCTTTCAGCGTCTCTACGTTTTAAAAGGCCATCCATCCCCTTGCCAACCCAAAGTCTTTTCATGGAAAGGGTAGCATCAGACATAGCTTTATAATCTTTCTTAGCAATAGCGGTCTTCAAATCTCGCATTTCTGAACGAGTAGGGCCAGTTAAAGAAGCTCCACGATTAAAAACAATGGAAGTTACGGCAGCTTGAGCATTAGGACATAGCTTATCTAGACCGGGGAAGGTTCTTAAAGCTAAATTATAGTAGGTAGGGACAGATTCTTCACTAAATACATCATAAGCTAATCCCCAAGTAACAAGAATATCTTTCACTTTAGGAAGATACTCTTTAGATTTGGTATGATTAAGGCCAGAAGCCAAGGAAAGTCTTTCAGTCTTACTTTTACCTAAAGGCTCCCAAACTCTAATAATATTATCCTTGCTGTAAAACTGTAAATCGAAGCCAACGCCGATAGTCACGCCAGAAGCTCCGGGTGGAACGGTAGGATACTTCAAGACTTTATTATAATAACCTTCTCCACCGCTTTCATAATAGATAATCATATCTAGCCCTTCTTTGGGTAAGAAGGGGTCTGGAGCATCGGCAAATAGCGGAGCGGGGGTTGGAGTAGGGGTAGGTTTTATAGCAACGTTCTCGGCCTTTTTCTTACAGCCGAAGAAACCGGCACAAACTACCAAGCTAATTAAGATCGTTTTAAGCATTAGTTCCAAATAGCGTAGCCCCAAAGAAGTAAGATACCGAAGGTATTAACAGAGTCATAAATATCGTCAGATAATTTCTCGCTCTTTTTACTTCTATAACCAAATAGGGCGTTTTGAGTGAATCCTGTAGCAACAACCACGAACATACCTTTAATCAAGTTGTAAGCACAGCCTAAAATAAAGTCGGGGCCATCGGCAAGGGGTTTACCTGTCCATAGGTTAATACCGTAGGCAAGTAAAACGGTAATAAGCAAAGATAGGGGGAAGAATAAGTAGCTTTCTCTCCAGTAGGAAAGGTGTTCAAGTAGTTTTTTCATAAATTATAATAGGTCTAAAAACGAAATGTCTGGCTCGTCTAGCGCGTTACGGACTTGAAGCACTGGCACACCACCGGCTCCTCCAGAATCAATTAAAAGACTTTTTTTGTCGGTAAAGGTGATAGACCAGCACTTACCGTCGTCAATAAGCTCAATTTTCGAGATGGTTTTTCCTTTGCAGGAGGAGTTTAGAAAAGAAATATAGGATTCATACATATTATAAGATCCCTTTCATACGTAAATAGATTCCAGCGGCAATAACTCCAATTAACAAAACAATAACGACTCTGTGACCAATAAGAGCTAACTCTTTCTTCACGATGGTCGTATCTTTTTTAGCAGAAGCTAAGATTTCTTTATTATAAGCATTGACTAAATCACTTTGAATTTCGTGATTTTTGGTTCTTTGTTTTTCAATCTTATCAGAGAAAGTTTTAAAGTCAGATTTCTCTTTATCTAATTGAGCGATAAGAGTTTTGTTGTCTTTAATTAAAGCAAGATATTCTTCGCTGTTTTCAACGACGACTTTATTACCTTTATAATAATCAGGCAAAACAACAACGGGGCCAGCGATTAAGTTGCTAGCGAATAAAAGGGACAAGGCAATTAATTTAGTTTTCATAGACACCTTTGATTACAAGTTTCTCTTTAGGGGCATCAATGAGGGTAGTAAGCTTCTTTGCATACTTATCAGCTAGGTCAACACGACCTACTTCTAAAGAATCTTTGATAGCCCAAGCGGTTTGGGACGTAGTTTCAGACTGCTTTTCTAGGAATTTCGTAGCGCATCCAGAAAGGCAGAAGAGAGAAACTACACTTAAAATTGCGTATTTCATACTTTTGCCTTAAGTTACACTAAAATTTAGATTAAGCCTAAACCTTTTCCTATCGTTTCTCTAAGAATATTACTTACCTGTTTTCTTTGATTATCGTCGGCAAACTGTTTTTTACTAAGAAAAACAAAGGAAATAGTTCCATTATAATAACGTGATCTACCCGCTCCGATTGCTCCTAATTCAATAGCTGGGGCATTTGCTCCACCTTTATTTATAGGAGTAGAAGTAACAGAGGGGAGAGTATAAGCTGTATTAGCCGTTCCGTCTCCTCGCCCTCTTACAAAAATAGTAGTTCCAATGCTTCCATTTGGAAGGTCAGTGCTAGTTAAGGTAACTTCGGCTGGGCCAAGGCTTCCACCGGGAGAAGAGATATTTCCATTTTGACCATAGTAACCTACAACCTGAGCGGCGGCATTTCCTACGTTCCCTTGAATAGATTCAGAGTAATAAGTATATTGAACACCTACAGTCCAATTATTTGAAGCAGTAATAATAATGGTTTCAAATTCTGTCCCATTATAAATCATAGTTCTTGGGTTAGTAATATACTGAGAACTTGCTGACGTTAAAGTAATGCCATTTGCCCCCCAAGTTGGGCCATTAACTAAAGTCCCGTTATAATTACCTAATCCTCCTAAACTACACGTCGTAGTTCCGTTTCCGATATTTTGTGTAGAACGTAGAGGCCAACAAATCCAAAGGTTAGGGGATAAAATTTGAGATATTTGATTAACAAAATCGTTTATAGCTTTTTTATCAGAGACATTACCTCCTAAAAAGCTTACCTTATTAAAGTATTCTCTAGAGATTGGATGTATAATTGATTTACTGCTATATAACATTATTAGTCTAAATCAGGGAGTTTAAATTCTTCTATATAACTCTCTAAATCTTCATTACTAATAATATCCACGTTGGCAAGCTCTTCATTAAGAACGGCTTCGTAGACTTTAATCGTAGGATACACGTTTACAACTAATAACTTACCATTAGTAAGTTGTTGAGGAGATTCGTTGGATGTTCCAGCCGCACGACGAGAATCGGGGTCTTCGGTATCTTGACGAGCATAAAGAGTTTTGACTTGATTAGCAGCATCATTTAAAACCTCTCCATATTGTTCAATAAGAGGTTCTACACCTTCTGGTAAGAAGTATTCGTAAGGAAATGCTGCGTTAATCTTTTGATTTAAAAATAATTCGTTCATATTAAGTTAATCCTAGTCCTTGTCCTAAAGTTTGTTTATAAATATCGTAAATCGCTTGTTCTTGAGTCGGAGTTAAGGCACAAAAAAATACCATTTGAAAAGCTTGAATTCCCTCATAATTTCTTCCAAAATAATTTCCTATTATAAAATTACCTCCGCCAGAATAAGATGAAGCTCCTACCATATTAGATGTTGATTCTACAGAATTCGGAGTAGAAACTTGATTCCACACGCTTAAACGAGCTTTTTTACCTAATTGACCTTGAGCTAAAGAAACATTAAAAATAGTATTACTAGCTCCTCCTGAAATAGTGCTTGTTCCTGAACCAAAAGCTCCTAAGTTAGTATTTCCACTTAAACCAAATCCCGGCGGTGAATTAGGATCACCTAACGTTAGAGAACTAAAATTAATAGGATTAAAAGACCATAAAACTGAAGTCGTTCCAGTCGCGGTTCCACGACAAAAACAAGATAATACAGATACGTCACTAATAAATTTAATTAACGGAAGATTAATATTATCAATACTTTGTGAAGACGCTTGAACAAATGTAATACCGTTAGCTCCCCAAGTTGGGCCATTAATTAATGTTCCATTCAAATTATTATCTAAATTTCCCAAATTATATAAAGTAGAACCTGTTCCAATATTATGTTGAGAACGCATAGGCCAAGCAACCCACAAAGAAGGATGAATAATTTTAGATAAAGCATCGACAAAATTATTAACTGAGTTTTTATCAGTAACAACCCCTCCTGCATTTTCAATTTTTGTAAAGTAGGCTTTAGCTACTGGATGTATGAAAGTTCTAGCCATAATATTATACGCGCCCTAAGATAGCTGCGGTTCTTCTCCAAATAGTATACAGTAAAGTAATTTGAGATAATGACATACCTAACCCACATAAATATCCACTCAAAGTTCCATTAAAATAGTTTCCTGATGTGCTTCTAAAAACATAAATTGGTTCTGTTGCAGGGGCTTCGCTGGCAAGCGATAAAGAACCCGAACCAGTTCCAGAAATATATGAAACAGAATCAGGACTATTTCTAGTTGCGATAAAAGGGTTGCCCGCAGAAGGTGCGCCAATAGTTACTGTATTGACAGAGTTAATACGAAATCCAAAAACAGGAGCAGTTGTTTTAAACATACCCGTTGAACCGTTGTTAGTGTTACCACTAAAAATATGAATAAGTCCAGAACCATTAGTAATAGGAAGAACTCCAATAGTTTTACTAATTTGACTTCCCCAAGTATTATTTAAACCCGGATTTAAATATTTTGGATTAGTTCCAGTAAGCCCAGAATTAGCAACATAATCAGCTTCTACAAAGTTAAAATTTGCGTCAATATTAACGCCACTTCCAATTTTTAATGGAACTCTAGCAGCAGTTAAATTTCTTCCTGCAAAGATATTTACGCGATCTAACAAAAGCCAAAGCCCAGCTTGTTTGCATTCAGTAATAAAATAATCAACAGCCCTTATATCTAAATCATTATAATCTCCTCCATTAGAAATAACAGCTTGAACCCACGCCAAAACATCAGGGTCAGCGAAAGTTTTGTTACTAGAAAATAACTTATTTCTAGTGTATATTTTTGAAATAGTATAACTAGTTCCCATAATATTATTATACTATAGGAATTACATTTCCCAAGCTACATAAGAAATACCGCTTCCACTTACAGACACAGAGCCGTAAAATGATGTGGTTTCCCAAGTTCCGCCATTTCCATCAAGAGCGATTGTTCCACCTTTTAAGATAAGACTAAAATTAGTAGAAGAGGCTGCGCCAGAAAGAGCGACTGCAATAGGAGTAGTTCCTACGTTTTGAAGAAAAGCTCTATTTCTTGCATTAGCTGAGAAAATTGTTCCAATACCTGTTCTAGCTCCCTGCTGTCCAGTAATGGCAGATGCAACAGAGGGGTAATAGGTAACAGAATCAACCGTTCTGTCTAAATTTGGAATCTGAACTAATAAAGCATTATTATCTTGGTTAAATACAAACGGAACATTACTTCCACTAGTTCCAGAAGGAAGATTAGTGACAGGAAGTGCCTTACCGGTTACATAAGCATTTATATTGCCTCCGGTAATAATAACCCCGGTATTAAGACGACCAAGGATAGCATTTTCAATCGTAATTTGAGAAGCTTGGTTAGCTGCCGTAGCACCACTTCCGCCCCCGCCTCCGAAATCAGAAGGGGTTAATGCTCTATAAGACCCGGATGGGCCTGAAGAGGAGTCGTAAACGTAAGTTAAAACACCTTTAAAATCGTTCCAGTTAAAACCAGAAAACAATGGTGGTGGAATAGGAGGTATAGCAGGCATAATATAGAATAATATACCTGTTTACACCTATTTTACGAAATTAGAGTTAACTTAAATAACCGAAAGCTGAAATATTCAAGCCATTTACCCCTGAAAGTCCATTAAGAACGGAAATACCGACACGGTTTTCACCGCTTAGAACTATATTAGCTACAGGAACACTTTTATAAGTTAAACCTGTTTCGTAAGAGAAACTAATAGAGTTGACTTGAGAGTTGCCGGGGGTAATCTGGTAGATTCGACCAGAGTAAGGGGCCAATCCAGAACCAACGGTTGTGCTACCAATCTTAATGCCAGTAATAGTTATGTTACTATCAACCCAAACTTCGTTAAGGGAGTTTCCAGTAATATCTCCATATTGTAGGAAGAAAGAAATGTTCTTTTTGTTAAATGGACGAGCAGAAGAATCTACATATCCTTTATTAACAACATGTCCAGAGGTAGAAGGGGTAGCGTTATATGTTGACCAATCTCCAATTAAAAGACGATTACTCCAGTCTAAGGTCTGGATTTCGTTGTCATTGTAAAATGCTCTTATATTCCAATCAATAGATTTATTTTCTACTTCATCTAAAAGGCTTCTAGAATTCCAATTAATACTTGTAGTTTGAGTGTCATAACTTACAGTTGTTCCATTTCTCCAATCTAACATTTGAGTGGCGTCTGCCCATAATTGGCTAGAATTCCATTTAACTCGTAAATCTCCGCCATTGCTTGTAAGTTCACGATTATTAACATCAATAGAGACAAATCCATCTAACCCTCTAAGAATAAACTCTGTATCTGGCGTCCAAAATAAAGCATCAACCGCATTATTGTTATCAGTAAGGATAAATTCAGTTATAAAGGTTTTAGGCCCTTCTATCACTTGATATCCGGTAGTTCTAACAAATCTTCCCGTATCTAAATAACTTTTGTTAACAATGTGATTCGGTTGGGTAGGGATTGTATTAGTTATCCAATTACCCGATAGGATTCTATTTCCCCAATGTAAAGAGGTAGCTTCACCGGGGCCTTCCTTTAAGGTTCTTTCATTCCAATTAGCTGAAATAGATTCATTATCATCATGGAGATAACGTTGTAACCAATCTACTGAGTAACTTTGAGTTAAATAACTAGCTAAAATTCCATTTTCCCAATCTAGAGCGTAAGAGTAATCAAGATTATTGCTACTAAGAATGCGGTAATCCCAATGAACGGTAGCATTTCCATTAGAATTATAAAGTTGTCTATCTTCAATACTAAAGGAATAATTATTATTACTAGAATGAGCTACCCCTTGCGCGTTTATATAAGCGAAGTTGTCATCAAAAATAATTTGTCCTCCTGCTGCACTAACAAGTATGCCTGCTTGGAACTCTACTTGTTGCGTAAATATCTTTTGAGAATTAATCTCTTGAAAATTACCGGTAGCATAAATAATATGAGGATTACCAATGTAGATATTTTGACCGACAGGGTTTAATACTTGTAGTCCCCCTGAACCAAGAATATTAACAATTCCAGATTTGCTATTAATAGTGGAAACTCCTGTGTTATTTCTAATAACCAAATCGGATAAAGCACCAGAGAATCCGGTAAACCTAGCATAATTAATTAATGAATAAGGATTATTACCCGTGGTATTAGTTAACCATTCTCCAGTTAATGTCTTAGAGCTTAAAAGATTATCAAAGCCGGTTAAGCTTGGAGCATCTTTTAAGGCGGTATAACTAATAGGGAAATATTCTTTACTTGCTAAAGGAGTTAGTCTATAGCCTCCGTCCGAACCTAATGCGACAATGCCAGAGTTGATAGAGTCGTAATAAGAAGTGACAAAAGGCCCTTGACCGGGGCCAGTTAAGGTAGTTAAAGCTACCAACTGATTTCCAACAACGGAACAAACCGGGTCGCCAGAATCTCCACCTATAGGAAGTTCATAAAAACCTGATCTATATACTTCGGGGCTTTGTAAAAAGTCTATATTCCAAAAACTATTATAAAAACCCTCTCTAGTAATTTGAGCTACAATAGCTTTTTCTTCGGCGTCAGTTAATAAGACAGGAGTTCCAGTTAAAGCTGTATATCTAGGAAATCCAGACGGGAAAACTCTAGCATAAGAAATTTTAGGATTAATATCTTGAGTTAAAACACCAACGCGAATATCTGTTCCTGCAATACGACGACTACTAGATAAAACTCCACTAAATACTTCGTTATTTTGACTTACAAATCTAAGGACTGAATTTCCTGTAATGGGGTAATGGTCAGCCATTAACAGGTGACGAGGAGAAATAAGAATACCTCCTTTGTTATCTCCGTCTTGGCTATTCCAAACGCAAATAGGACTTAAATCAATTCCATAAGCCCAACAACCCGTATTTCTAATATAGGAAGCCGTAGTATGATTCTTCGTAGAAAAGATATTCATATTACCCGTAGTTCCTGAACGGCCCCAAATACGGCTGTCAATATCGTGGTTTAAATCAGGAAGAACGGGATAGAATTTCTGTGAATCTAAGTATCCCTTATTAATAATATCCTGAGAAAGAGCGGGATTTGTATTTGTTTTCCAATCTCCACTAAGTTGTCTATTAATCCAGTTTAAAGATGCCCCTTGAAGAAGCCCCGGCATTAGGTGTCCGCTTTTAACACGAATAGCTGCGGTAAAAGGGGCTGAATTTCCATCAAATATATAAGAATCCCCTCGTAAATCAATAAAAGCATTTACCGCTATTCCATCTGAAAAATATTTAATACCGCTAACATTTTGATCTCCCGTAATATAAACTACGTTGGTTACATTTGCTGTTCCGGTATAACTTTGCCCGGATAACAAATTATATAGTTCTCCCGTAGCTTCTGAAATAGGAATTTCAATGAAGTCAAGGAGTTCGTCCTGACGGATTTGTTTTACGGAAATTAGATTAGGCATATATTATGTAATTATATTAATTACACATTTACTTTACAATGTCTTAAAAGACCGCCTAACATTGTAGAAACGTTGTAACGAACCATAATATTATCTAAATCAAGGCTAGCCTCCGCACTAAGGAATTTAGGAGCTTTGACGTAATCATGGCAAGTTTCAATCCATTTATCAGGAGTTTCGTTAGCAACAATGATACTCATAAGGTCATTAATAATAGTCTTTTGCTTAACGCTAAGACGTTTAACTTGGTAATGAGACTTAATTTCCTTTTCTAGTTCCTTGTAAAGCTCGTTTGTAGCCTTGGTAACTTCAACCAGTTTCTCTAAGGAGAAAGCATTAGTAAAATCGTTATCCTCTTCTTCAAATTCTTCATTAGCTTTAGATGTTCCAACAGGGCTAACTTTCTTAGTCTTCTGTTTAATACCCTTACTGCCAGCGGGTCTACCTTCCTCTTCTTTACCGCCACCCATAAGAGGCTGATAAAGTTCGGCATCGCGATAGCTTTTTAACTTCTTTTGAGACTCTAAAGATTCTTCAGGAGTAGGAAGATAACCAGTCTTAATACTTTCAATACCTTCTTCAGGGGTAAGAACACCTAATTGAATTAATTGAGCTGTAAGTTTATCGGCAAGAGATTGATCGTTAAGATCAATTTCAGCCATTTGAGCTTTTGGAAATGATTTAAAACCAAGCTCTTGTGAAATTCTTTTAATTTCAGGATTTAAGAAACTTTCTAAGAAAGCTCTACGAGCTTCATTGAGCCTTTCCATAAACACCTTAACTTTAATACTAGTAGAAGAGAACTTTTCATCGCTTGCAAACACGTTCATTAAACCTTCTGCAATATCTTTATTAACCTGTTCGTAAATTTCAGGGCCAATAGCCTTCTTAATATCAGGAATAACAAAATCCATCTCAGTTGTTCCATCCGCAACAAGCACACGACCTAATGTTTCGTTAGTCATAAGTTCTTGCATCGCGGCAAGAGCGGCAGGATTAGGATTGTCTTCTGTTCCAATTTTAATAAGAAGAATAACGTATTCAACCGTTCTAGCTAAAATCTTTTCAACGCCTTTATAAGTAAGTTTAAGATCAATATCAGATAAGACAGGGAAGAAAAGGGGAATAGCAAATGGTTCATAATCCTGTTTCTTACAGAATATACCATAAGTCTTTTCAGGGTCTAACCTAAACAAGGCTTGAGAGCCACCGTCAATCTGCTTCTTAACAGATTCGGGTAACGCATTCCTAAATTCTTTTTCTTCTTCATTGATCGGAGCGCGAAGTCTCTGGCACTCATAATAAGTAAGAACAAGATAATAAATACTATTATTGTAAGAAAAATTGAATCCATATTCCGACCTAAGATAAGCAGGATTTAGGACAATGTAGCGAACAGGGAGTTTTAATTTACCGGTGTCTGCAATAGAAGCTCCGTAGATATTACCAATCTTATTAAGAACATCGACGGTTACGTCCCCGTCAAAACGATATAAAAATACGTTGCCGGAACGAAACCACTCTCTAAACCATTGATCGGCAAAATTATAACCGCCAATCTTTTGATAAAACCAATTCTCAAAGAACTTTCTAGATTTCTCGTTACCGCCTTTAAAGAAAACGGTAGAGTTAGAGAACTCCGTCATGGTGTCAATCGTATTTCTAAAAACGGCTACGTTGAAATATGCTTTTTGGCATAACTCTACGATAGTCTGAATGTCGATATAAGTAGCGTTACCTTCGAGATTGAAAGGCATAACACCTTTATTAATCTGTTGATAAAGAGCATTCTTAGTCGCATTAAGATAAGGATTCTTATTTAGAGTCCTAGTAGGAAAGTCGATACTAGCGAGTGTGCTAGCTGGTTGAGAAAGTTCTGCTGCGAACGATTCTCCGAAGAATTGGGGTGAACCATCGGGGGGGGAGATGGTAGAGGTTACGTTACCAGCCGCATCTACATTAAGAGTAGGAGCGTTTGGTTTTCTTCTGTTTGTTCTTGTTCTGCCTTTTGCCATAAATTTATGTTACACTTATTTTACACTATTAATTTAAGAAAAATGGTTTAAAGGTTGACCTTTTACCAATTTGTTCGTCTAAATAATCGAAATAGATTTTTGCTCCCCAACAAGCCATAAGAGTAGTTGTATAGTTATCTCGTCTCGCTCTTTTTTCTCCCTTGATGGCTTTAATGCTAGTAGGTAAATCAAAGGACATAGTTCCTTGCGACGTAACTTTAGGTTCAATTAAAGCAATTTGGTTCTTGGTTTGTTGAATAAGGTTATCCTGTTCATCTAAGAATTCAGCCATCGTAAGCTCTTTACCGGCGTCGTCATAAACTCTAACGGGGATGTTCTTGTTTTTTAATCTGTCAAATTCTTCTTCGTTAACGACGATTCTACTAGCAAACCAAATCTTTTTTCCCTGAATCTGATACTGCATGTATTCGTTAGCTCTTTTAATCCATTGAGGCGTATACTTCTGACGATAACAAATAGCTCTTGCTGTATAGTTATAGGTTTTCCTCATTTCTTTCATAGCTTCAATATAATCTTCACCGTCTTGATGAAGCTCTCCATCGAAAGCTTTAAGATTAATACCAGCGTTTCTGAATAGTTCTGATTGGTTGGCAGCTTCAATAAAGTTGAAGTTACCTTCGACGCCTCCCAAAAAGTCTCCCACAATCAACACAACGTTGAAGTTAGTATATAGATAATACAGGTAGGCAATGTGATCTTTTAACTGTCCACCGGGGATAGCGTAGCTATTTACTAGAGTAACTCTCTTATTAGCTTTATCTAATAGGAATAATCCCATCGCAAAAAAGTCGGAGGTTTTACCACTAGCGAACGAAGGGTCGATTGATAGGATATATTCGTCGTTTTTATTACCAAAAGCTTGAACGCAAGGTGTTTCTCCATCTGGCACCGTAGATTCCGCCATATGTTTCATAGAGAAAAAGCCATCTGAGCCTTTATGGAATACTGCCATATATTCTCTTCTAAAATAAGGAGAGTTTTCACCGCCAGATTTAGCTTCGTCAATAACCTTTTCTTCTACTAATTCTACCGGAAGAGCTAAATAGGAAAGACGAGATACGAAGTAATTGCTGTTCTTGGCGTCTGAGGCCCCTGTAGCTTTCGCAATCCAATCTTTATAGACAGTATGACAGTATTCAAAATCGTAAGATGCCGAAGTCAATGCTATGATCTTTTTATTAGATTCTAGAACTGTCTTTTCAGTTTCTTTAAGATAACCCAAACTAATAAGTCTATCTTCGTCTTCCTGAATTTTTAGCTGCTCCTGAATATCATTACGAGCATTCAAGAAGGGGAGCAAAATATTAGTATAAGTAGCTTCGGGAACAAGTAAGAATTCGTCCACAATAAGAATATCAGCACGTTCACCACGAATCTTTTCGTTTAGCGGCAACGCTCTAATAAATCCACCATATCCACAGTCTAAGTGCCACAAATCGGTAGCTCTCTTAATATCTTCCGGGAAGGAGTTTCTTAAAAGATCAGCCCCTTTCATATTAAGGAACTTATCTACCTGCTCTAAAATACGACGAGAAGAACGGAAAACGTTCGATGCTAATACAATTCTAGTGCCGGGATAGAAGGTTTGATAAAGTAAAATAAAGATAGCGACAAGGTATGATTTAGAGCCACCACGACTCCACACGTTCATACAGAAGTTATTTTCAAACCAGTTTTTTAAGATAAACTCCTGATAAGGGAAAAGCTTTAAACCGAACATAAGTTCTACTGTAAATCCTAGATTATAACGAAGAAATTCGACAAGAGAGAAACGAGCTTCTCTTTCTGATAAAGCCCCTTTAATCTCTTCAAACCTTTTATTGCTATAAAGTTCTTTTAATTGTGGTGGCGTGTTTTGGAAGTGAACCATATTATGTTAGTTTAATTTGTTTGTTATCGTATAAATACTGGACATCCCAATCTAATAGTTCGCGCCCAAATTTAAGAGCGAACATTGTCATGGCTGCCGCTTCGTATCTACCGTCAACAAAGACGATTTGAAAGTCGGGGTAATTTTGAATGATTTCTCTAGCTCTAGAGAAAATAAATTCAGGGGTAGCTTTAGAATACTTTAAATGAGGTAAGTAGTTAAAGCTAAGGGCTTGAGTCATTTTAGCTTCTACAACCATAAGTAACTTAACGTTAAGTTCTTCGGCTCGATTAAGTTCTTTATGAAATCTTTCGTAACCAGAAGATAAAGTTTGAACGAAGTCGCTTAAGTTCTTACGTTCTATAACTATTTGATTTTTGAGATTATCGGTTTTAGCATAATCTCCTACTTTTAATCCTTTAACGGTTGTCGAAATATGTTTAGGAAAGCTTAAGCTGTTCTGTTCTCTACTATCTACAACAATTTTACGAATCTGCTTATCATCGTCGTAGGTAAAATCAGAGTATTTATATCTATTTTTTAATCCAATACTCTCACAGATAGAACTATAATCTACCTTGAGAACATCTAAAAACATAACGGCTGGAGCAACAAGAGAACGTAGCTCAACGGTAGACAAAGAGTATTGAAGATTCTTTTGGTTCTTACGGATGGTAAGAATTTCCTTGGTTATCTCTTTAACCTTCTCTACGTCGATTCTTTTAAAATGACTAATAAGATTTTGCCTAGTCGAATATAAAGAATTCTCATAGAACTCCTTAGAACGATAAGGTAGTATTTCCCCGGTGTATAAATCATAACGGGGATTTTCTCTTTGCTGTTTATTCAAGTCAGCCATTAAAGAAAGTCTTCCTCCATAGCTCCGAAGATTTCGACCTTAATAGATTCCATAGAATTGAAATTATTAACTGTTTCAAGTTTTGCCTTCTCTTTAAGGTTGGCAATGTGAATCATCTTCTTACGACCCTTCTCTTCTCTCCAATATTCTACGAGAGAACGGATACTAGCATTAGCGGAAGCTTGATGCTTCAATCTAACCGCACGGCTACCGTTGAGTTTGTTAATAAGCTGTTCCTGACGCTTCAAACAGTCGTTGTATTCTCTGGTTTTAGCACTAATCATTTCAGCCAAGCTGGTAGTAATCTTACCATCGGGGTCGTCAATGATTTCGGTCAATCTTTGATTAAGTAATTCAATCTCAGATTTTTGCTGAGAGGCCATAACGTAATCACTACAAAGGTTAAGATAAAGGTTTAATTCATCATTTGTAAGATCGGGCTTATCATAAGTAGCGCGAATAAATTCGGAAAGGAATAACTCCCTGTTCATCGTCTTACGATAAGTATTAATCATATGAACGAAACGGGGAGAGTGAAGATATTTAATCAATACATTAATACCTTGCTTCTCTCTTTCGCTGGCATCTTGAGGATTAATAACATCGTGAGTATACTTATTAGTTAAGCGTAAACACTCCGTATATGTTCTAGGAGGTGTAAAATCTCCATTATCAACAGATTGACCTTCTTTAGGAGCGGAAAAATGTAACTCTTTTATAAAGGTATAAATCGCCTTAAACTCTTTAGAGAGGGGGGTGATCTTTTTATCTGGAAATAGCATCTGAGCAATTTCCATTTTATTATCTTGATCTAAATCATAATTACTTTGGATAAAATCCTTTTCAGCCACCGTTAACTCATGTTTACCTACAATCTTAATAACATTCGTCTCAGGGAAAACATTATAAGTAGCTAAAAAGTCTTTGATGGCTTTAGCTTGTTTGGAACGGCCATCGAAACCGGAACCGGGAAAGGCAGTTTCTACTAAATCTTTAAGCTTAGGGGGAGAATTATGTGGTGCAGACTTCCAAGCCGTAATTAATTTACTCTTTTGATCGTCTGTTAGCGTAATAATTTCGTCGGGGTCTTCTATTACCGCTTTAAATAGCTTATCTATTTTTTTCTCTGGCTGTTCGTTGCTCATATTAAAATATCTCCGTCTCCTCAATTACTTGCTTTGCCGTTTTAATAAAAATCTTTTTGAACTTCTCGATTTGTTTGTATCCCGGTGAACGTGACTTCTCTCTCGTCTTATAACCCATTTCTCTCGCAACGTCTAATTCATCTAAGTTCTCTATATACAATAACTTATATACTTTTTGCTGGATTGGAGTTAGTTTTGGTAAGATATTCCCATGTAATTTTTCAAGATTATAATTAGGAAAATGGTTTTTGTAAGTTAATTGACTCTTTAAGGTTTCTTCCATATCCTCAAAGCTTTCAGCAAGATTAATGGCCTGAGCGCGTTTCTTAGTCTTCTCCCATTTTTTATAAACTTCACAAGAGGAACATTGAGTGCCATAAATACGACACAAATCTCCACCCTCGTTAGCTGGACATTGAACGCAAGGCTTCACGTAAGATGTATATATATTACGTATAATGTTACGGGTTTGGTTAGAGATAATGGCGTTAACCCAATTTAATAGGGGTTTATCCTGCTCCCACTGATACCACTTCTCAAAAATATGACTACGAATGATTTGAGATACATCGTCGTAATCAATCCAAGAAATGCGATTGAGTAGCCAACGAGGTTTCCTTTTCTTAATTTCAATGTCAACAACGGGTATGCATTCCTCATAACAGTATGCAACGCCGTCTCTTGGCTTTCCTAGTAACTCTAAGTTAATAGGATTAATCGCCGCTTTGTTTTTCTTATTCAATTTCTTCTCTAGGCGTTCCAGATTTTGCCTTGGACATAACGCTGCTTAATGTATCTTTAGAGAATCCCTTTTTAACTCTACGATACTTTACGCTTTCAGCGTCTTTCATTGGCTTGGGATTACTGAAGATCGCATCTTCTAAAGTCACAACCTTGTTTCCAAATTCTTCAATCCCAAAACTAAGACCGTCAATATCTGGAATTTCTTCAATAGCTTCTTCTTCCTCTTCATATCTCCTTCTATCTCTAGCAGCCCTAATAGCGGCAATGCTTCTAGGGTTAGTTGGAACGGGAGCGGCAGGCTCCGGCTGATAAATAGGCTTTGGGGCAGGGGCAACGTTAGCAAAATTAACGGCTCCTAAAGGCTTGGAACAACCGCCGCAAAATTTTGGCTTGCTTAGGGTATAAACGTTTGGATACCCACATGAGCTACAATATAGATTATTTGGCATAATTTCTTAAATATTATTATATTACAATTAAAAATAATTATTAATCGTAATAGAGCCTACACCAAATTTTTTTCAATGAGAACTAGCAGTAATCTCTAATCCACGCAGGTAAAATGTTATTTTTTACATATTTTTTGTCAATAAAACGATGGCGAGGAAGATAACCTAAGTCTTTTTTTAACTTAATTCTAACGAATTGAAAACAATCCCATTCGACGCGCCAAATTAAAGGTATATCCTTTTCTCTAAACTTAGCATTCCTGTAAAAATAGAGATGCTGCTTATTTTTATAATGAAGGTAGTGTTTGTATTCGTGAAGAAGGATTAAAATCCCCAGCAATGTCCCGGCAACTTTAGAGTCAATAGTAATAGATAAACCTTCATTCTTAAAGGATGCCCAGCATTGCTTAAGGTTTCTATGACAAACCTTAACCCCTTGTTTTTTTATATGGTATACATAATACCAATATAACTTATGGTATTTAGAGTTAATGGATTTTCTGTATAACGATTTCCTCACATAGGAAGTTACATTATTTGGTGTCAGCTACTCTTAAAATGTTATAGAAAAATAGGGTTAAAAAGGAAACGGCAAACAGCCAAACCCCTACGAATGGAAGAGAAAGTATTCCACACCAAGTAGATAGACAAACTTTACAAGTAATGAGCTTAAAAATAAATTTCTTAATCTTACTGTCTGGAGATTGCTTTCTTAAATACGGAAGTAAATTTTCGACAAAACCGGCTTCATTATACTTGTTATATTTCTCAACTATATCTATACGAAACCCATTATCTCTAAAGAAAGTATTGTAATATTCCACGAACACATTTGTATCCAACCAAAGATAAAGTAAAAATGCAAAAGTGAATGATAAAAGTAAAATCGTCATATTTTTAAGAGTAATCCGTTTATTGGCTGTAAGTTATAATATATTATATGGCCAGACCAAAAAAGCCCGATAACAGCCCTAAGATTTATCAAAGGGACAAACTGAAAACTCCTGTCAAACTCAGGGAATACCCATTAACCGAAAAACAAAAAGCCTTTATTGAGCTAGCTAAACACAAAGATACAAGAATTATCCTTCTATCAGGGCCAGCCGGGAGTAGTAAATCCTTCCTTGGTGTTCTTTCTGCTCTAACTCTTCTTAATGAACAGAAAGTCTCTGACTTCTTCTATAGCCGTCCGGTTGTAGAAAGTTCTGATTCTGGAGCTAGATTAGGATTCTTGCCCGGAGATTACTCTATGAAGATTGCTCCTTATGAGCAAGTTTTATACGATAAGATCGAAGAATTATTAGAGAAGTCTGATATTGATAGGCTTAAAAGAGAAGAAAGGTTTTCTACTTTAACAGTTAACTATCTTAGAGGAGCTAGCTTAACCGCCAAAATGGGAGTTATTGATGAAAGTCAGAACTACACTATGGGGGAATTGAAGACGATCTTAACAAGAATTGGTAAATACTCTAGATTTATTGTATGTGCCGACCCTGCTCAGAGTGACTTACCTTATAACAAACAAGGTGGGTTTGTAAAACTATTCAATCACTTCAAAGATTCCGAAGAAGCTGAAAAGCAAGGTATCTTTTGTGTAGAATTCGATAAAAGTGATATTCAACGTTCTGCGTTGTGTGCTTACTTAGTCGAAGAGTTGGAGAAGATTAAATAACATTCTCTGAACTTAGAATTCTGTGTAGTTATTAAAATAACATGAAATTATCCGAGAAGACATCTGCATTTTTTGAATGCGTAGCTCATAAAATAGAGCCTGATACGTTTGGTAAGTTAGAAGTTACCGAAGCATCTATTTCTACTTTAAAGAAGCTTATTGGTAACGATGAAATTAAGCGTAGTGACGCATTTTCTTACCTTGCTGGAGACTTAGCTGTTGGAGCCTTAATTAATAAGAACGACGATGGTATTACCGCCGCCGATGCTGTAAGAGTTTATAAACAGTTTGAAGGAACTCCTATTGATATTGAACATAACCGTAACAAAGTTGTGGGTTATATCGTTAAGTCTAAACTTACCGATATTGATACTAAGGAAATCCTTACCGATGAACAGGCTTTAGCTTATACTAAACCATTCAATATTTCCATTGCCTTTGTTGTATGGCCTCACGTTGACCCTGAATTATATAGTGTTATCGAAGAGGTTAGTCAGGAAGCTAATGCAAGTCATGGTCTTATTTCCCTTTCTTGGGAAATGGCTTTTGACGAGTATCTTCTTTTAGCTGGTGATAAAAACGTTTTTGCTGGTGAGCTTATTTCTGATGATGCCGTAATTGGTGAATTGGAAACTTCTCTTAGATGTAAAGGTGGCACAGGTCTTTTACCTGATGGACGTTCTGTATATAGAATCGTAACAGGAGCTAACTTATTACCATTAGGAGCCGGTTTAGTAGTTAAACCCGCCGCTGATGTTAAGGGTATTGTTCAAATTGTAGCTGGTGAGCCTCCATTTATTAAAGAAGAGGACGACGACGATGATAATGACGAGCCAGAACAGCACAAAGAAGAATGTGAATGCGAGGATTGCGTAGAGAAAAACAAGGAAAAGTCTACTGCCGCTACTATTAATTCTTTAGCCGAAAATGATAAGAAATTACAGGAAAGCGTTAATAATTTAACAGCTTCCCTTAATGTTATTTTAGAAAAAGTCAATACAAATAGTTCCCAATTAAAAAATATTAATGTAAAGCAAGCTAACATGAAAATTAAATCCGTGTCCGATATTAATAGCGAGTTTATTAAGGCCGCTGTAACCGCTGAGTCCTCAGATGTTGCTGCTTCCGAAATTACTCGTTTTATCGTCGATGAGCTTTCTAAGAAAGCCGACGAACATAAAGTAGAAGTCGAAGCCAAAGAAAACGAAGCCAAGCTAGCTAAGGAAGCTGCTGACGCTGCCGCTGCTGAGACTAGAGCTGCCAACGAGAGAGTTGAAGCCCTTTCTGCTGAATTAGAAACCCTTAAGACTGCTCTTGCTGCTGATAAAGCTGAGAGCGACTTTAACTCCCGTATGACCGCTCTTGATGAAGAGTTTGAGCTTTCCGATGAAGATCGTAAGGTTATTGCTTCTAAGATCAAAGGTCTTGACGACGTTAGCTTCTCCGCATGGAAAAGCGATTTCGACGTTCTTGCCAAAGAGAAGAATAAGGAAGTTGTTAAAGCTAAGACTGCCGAGCTTGAAAAGAAACTTAACGAAGTCAAGGCTTCTGTTGATCCATTAGAGCTTATCAAGGCAAATAAGGACACCGTTCCTTCATCCGTAGCATTTGCAGAAGACGTGCTTGCAGCTTACCGCGAAGCTTTCTCTGTCGAAAAAGGAGTAAAATTTGTTAAATAATAAGTTCTCAAGTATCATTACCTGTGTAACGTTAAATAACTCTTAATCAAGAATTTAAACATATGAATATAAAACCATTCAGAAATTATAGTGAATACGAGGTTATCAACCTTTACGCTTTCGACGGTGCTTCCGCATCTAAGGGAACGTTTGTTGAACCCGTTACTTTTAACCCATCCGATTTCCAAGGCTGGAGCGACGTAAATGTCGGTGCCGCTTTTGATGGAACTTGGAGCAAGCGTTACAATGTCAAGGCTCGCGTTAGAGCTACCGCCTCTGGTTCTCAGAAGGCTCTTGGTATGCTTCTTTACGACGTAACTGACGTTGATGAAAACGGTCAACAACTTCGCTTCATTGAGAAGTATAAGAAAGACGCAATGTGTGTAGTCGAGTCCGGTGAAGCCGTTCCTGTTCTTACCCGTGGTATTGTGGAAATCAATGGTTTCCAAGGCAACCCCGGTGTTGGTTCTGGAGCCTTCGTTTCTAACTCTGGCGACGGAAGCATTGTAGTAGCTCTTCCTAATGCAAGCGTTCCCGGTCAAAAGATTGGTAAATTCCTTAGCTCCACTGGTGCTGACGGATACGCTCTTCTTAAGATTGAACTTTAATAGTTAAACCAATTAGAGAAACAGAAAGTATTTAAAAACATGAAAATTAAGTTAGAACATAACGAAAAACAATTAGAGTTAATCAAGTTAGCTGGTTCCAAGAATCGTGCGACTTCTGAAGCTGCGATGGAAATCCTTGCAGGTTTTGTTAGCCCAATTATCCAGACGGTAATTGATAAGGCTGCAATCTCCAACTCTATCTATACGACATTAGAGTATAATCAAGACGACGCTCCTAGCATCCCTCTTGACTTGTATATTGATAAACAAGTAGATTACGTCCGTGTATGGAGCCAATCCATCGCTGGTGGTCTTCCTACTAACCACATCCAAGGTCTTCAAGAGTTGAAGTTCACAACCTACGAAATTGATTCCGCAGTTTCTATGTTGAAGCAGTTCGCTCGCGTCGCCGGATTGGAAAACCTTAGCCGTGCTTTAAACCGTATGGCTCAAGAAATCCTTGTAAAGCGTGAAACCAACAGTTTCGTGCCAGTATTAGCTTCGCTTGCGCAGGCTTCTACTAACAACTTGTCCCACGTCATTGCGGCTACGACAAGCGGATTCTTCCAGTTGGACGATTTAAACCGTCTTTGGACTCGTGCTCGTAAGATTAACGCTGCTACTATCGACGGTGGAACTCCGGTTGCTGGTGGTGCTAAAGGATTGACCGACTTGTTCGTCGCTCCTGAAGTCTTAGAGAACATCCGTGGATTTGTTTACAACCCTCTTAACACTCGTTCTGGTAACACGAACGGCAGCAATTACGCTACCTCCGTTGCTCTTCCAGATTCTATGAGAGAGAAAATCTATCAGAACGCTGGTGCCGCTGAATTATTCGGCGTAGCAATTCACGAAGTTCTTGAGTTGTCTCCTGAAGGCCCTTACAACGTTATCTTTGATAACTACTATAACGGTTCCTTTACCGCCGGAACAAGCAAGCTTGCTCTTGGTGTAGACCTTACTCGCGAATCCTGCTTGAAGCCAGTTGAAGTTGACGAAACAGGTGGACAAGTTTCCACAATGCCGGACGACCAATTCACCGCTAGAAGCCAGAAGATCGGTTTCTATAGCGTGGTTCACGAAGGAGCTATCGTTGTTGATGATCGTGCCTTAACCGGTATCGTAATCTAATAATAGATCAAACGTAACAATTAAAACAATTAAGCGGCTGAAAGGCCGCTTTTTTGTTGTCTAAATATAAAAATAAACAGTCTCATTAGAAACGGTTTTGTGTAAAGCCGAGTATAGGAAAAAGGATATTATTATGCCAAGAAAAACAAAAACAAAAGAAATCGTTGATGGTAAAGTTGACGACAAGGAAACTGTAAAAGTAATCGCTAATATTAATGGCGGTAAAGCTAACGTTCGTTCTATTGACGAACTTATCGGTAGAAAGCCACTCGGTTATACCGTTGGAACAGTTGAAGAGTATGAAGCGAAGATTAAGGGTTTAACGCTCGCAGACTTGCAAAAACATGCTACCGATGTCGGTTTACTTCCCGTCACTAACCGCAACGTTTTGATAAATAGACTTATTGGAGAATTCAAAAAGAAGGCTAGAGGCTTTTTCAATACCTCTCAGTTTAATACTATTGAACCAAAAAGTCGTGATAAAGCTTTGAAGGCCGCCCGCCAAGGAGCTAACTAAGATAATGAATGGAGAAGATAAGTTAATTACTTGTCGTCACCGTTCAAAGGGGACTTACACAAGACCTATTAAACTTTGTTGTAATAGGATTGAAGACGTAACCGCTTATGATTGTCCCAAGAGGGAGATATTTCCTCTTGGGACTTCTCATTGTGAGGAGTGTCAAGATTATGAACCAAATGAATAACGATGTCCATAAATTAAGTAAATTAGGTTATATCCTAAATAGAACTAGGAAAACTGGACATTTTCCGGTAGATATAACGCAGTTTGATAGATATTGCCAAAAGGCAGTTCTATTCTATATAGATAAAAAGTTAAAGGTTAAAAGTTTTATAAGTTTATTTAGTGTAACTACTAAATAAATATGGCTTCTGGAGTTAATTTTTCAATCTACGCTGGAGATTCTTTCTCCCACACTTTTACCGCCTACGATACTTATGGAGACGTTGTAAACCTCTTTGGGTATTCTGGCGATGCCGTTGCTCGTTATAGATTTGGTTCTACAGGAACGGCTTTAGTGTTAGAATTCTCTATTTTGAATACAGGTAGCGGACTTTTTAATATTTCCGCTTCCTCTGTTCAGACTTCCGGTTTAGCGGCTGGATTAATTCCCTACCAAGTCCAATTAACTTCTCCGACAAATGAGGTTACTACTCAATATGTTGGTTATTTTGCCGTAACCCCTGATATAATTTACTAATATGCCTTGCGACCCCAATTACCCTAATACTGTTGCCGATGTTGCGCAGGAAATTATCAACGATTTGGATGCTGATTCTTCGTTATCCGTTTCCTATGTCTCCACATGGCTTAGAGATAACGTTGGAAAACTTAATAATGCCGTAGGTTCCAATATTGTTATTGGAGAAGACTTAGAATTTTCCCCTTGCCTATCTAACGATGAAAAAGACATTTTCAAATGGCTCTTTACTTGTAGATATTACGCTAACTTAGTTAAGAATAACTTAGGTGCTGCCGCTTACGATTGGAGCGAAATGCGTGAAGGTGATAGCGTTATCAGAAAGGTTTCTGTTAATGAGATTGCCAAGACTTATGCCCTTTTAGCCAAGCAATGTGAAGACAGTTTAAAGGAAATGATTAAGTTCTACCGTATGAATAAGGCTCTTCCAAGATCACAGTCTAGTTTCAATACTAATATGTGGTTATTCAACAGAACTCCTGATGGCCCATAATTATGCCAAACTTAGTTTCTGCCTCTTTAAAATCATCTTTAGAACAAGCTAGAGATAACGTTTTTGATTCATTTTCCCGTCCGTTAGTAGCATGGAAGACCCCTGCAAAGACAATTCTTTCTACCGATACTAATTTTTATTATAGTTACGAAGGCCCTGATTATCAGAACGATACTGATTTAGTTGAGTATACCCCCGTATCTGGAACTTTTCAAGCTTGTATCTTATACGATAAAGCTCTTGAAAGGATTTTTGCTAACCCACAAGGTAGCCGCGATGAAAACTTCCGTATTGTTATGGACGAAGGTTTATGTCGCGTTAAGCTTAAAAAGGATGATTACGATACGTTCATTAAAGACTCTATCGACATTCAGTTTGATGGCTATCAGTTTAAAATTGATAGAACAGAACGCCCTCACGGTCTTTTCAATCCTAAATATTATACCCTTTACCTTAAGTTCCAAAACTAATGGCCAATAAAAAGATTACTTACGACTTTAAGGTTATTGAGACGGTTGTAAATAAAGCTGCCGAAGCTAAAACATTACCTATTGCTAGAAGAATCGCGGAAGAGAAATTCGAGGAGAGTTTAGAGACTTTTATGGATAGCTTAGAAGCCGACCCCGTATCACAGGAAATTATGGCAGAAAATGCTATTAACTATTCTTCTTTTATTAAAGGTCAGGGGACTAGAAAGCATGGAGCTAATCTATTTTCCTTTATCGGTTTTGAATCTGGAGACGACCCGATTGGAGAGTTGCTTAGTTTAATTAGAAATTCTTTTCGTATTAATAAAACCTCTAAATTAATAAAGGGACAGTATAAGTTTAAAGTTACATTCCCTTCTGAAGCTCAGATTAAGAATGAAAATCCGTTCCCGAATGGAGTTTTTGGCAATCGTTCATGGATTACCGGAATTGAAAAGGGTATTAGTAGTGTAATTCACTATATTAGAAAAGAAGGCTTTGGTCGTTCCGAAGGTGGTGTTCAAGTTAAGGGAGAAATCGCCAAAACCTTCAGACCAAAAAGAGATTACTTTGGAGCGAAGTATAGAGCTTTTATAGGATCACTTAAAAAGTAATGAAATCACAATTTTTACATACATTAAATGATAGTTTTAGATCATGGTTTGACCATGAGTTAACTACCGAAGGTAGAGCTTTTCGTAATGTTTCTGGTCAACTTTACAGAGTAAAAGATGATAAATTCCCTAACTTAGGAATTTACTCTAATCCTTACGGTCAATTTATTTTTGACTCTTCTATTCCTAGTGCAAACGTCCCTTCTGGAGTTTTTATTAATGGGGTCTTTACTCCCAAGGGAACTAATGGGTTGATTTTAGATTATAACGGAGGAAGGGCAATCTTCAATACCCCCGTAAATGGAACAATAACAGCGTCTTATGCTGCTAAAGACTTTAACATTTACTCTACAACCAAAAGTGATGCCGAACTAATCTTTGCTGCCAAAAACCAATTTAGACCTAAATATGAGGTTCCCGTTACCGGCGTTCCTTCTAATGCTGTTTTTGGCCCTATGATTTATCTTAAAAGAGACTCCGCTTTTAATGAACCATTTGCTTTAGGAGGACAAGATAATACTAAAACTCAGTATAGAGCTATCGTATTAACCGATAACGACTATGACTTAGATGGAGTCGGTTCTATTTTTATGGATGCCTCCGAAAAGAGCTTCATGCTTCTTAATACCCCTCCTTTAAACCGATATGGAGATATTTACTCTGGCAATTCTTATAATTACCTGAATGATGTAGCAGCTAACTATAATAATACTAATTTAGTGTATATTAATGATGTGGACTTTTATAGGTTTGATTCCACTACCGAAACGTCTCTCGGTTCACAGTTCCATGTAGGGTTCATTGAATTCTCCTTAGAGCTACCTCGCTTCCCTAGAATTTCCTAAAGAAATGTTCTCATTAAAACAAAAAAAATGTAACCTAAGCTAGATAAAATTTTATATTATGCCTACTACCCGTGTTATTTATAATCAAGAAGCTTTGTTTGTTGGCCCAAGCCCAGCAACAGGTTTCATGTTTTCAAGCGGAACTTCTGGAGCGAATCTTCTTAAACAGATTCACCGTGTTCAGTCCGCGAACTATTCTTTCAACATTGATCGTGTTGATGTAAACGAATATGGCGTCCTTGGCCGTATTGACGCTATTATTGTCAACCCGCCAACCGTTTCCCTAGACTTTACCTACCTTTTAACTAATATTAACAACGAATCCGGTCTTGGATTAACTGTTAATAGAGGAGTTAGCTGCGTTTCCGGTTTCCTTTCAAAGGCCGAAGACGACAGAAACTTCTTCATCTCTATTGCTCCTCAAGGACAAGATAACGCTACTTACGCTGGAACTCGCTCAGTTTATGGGTTCGGTAATGGTTTCGTTACTTCTTATTCTGCTGAAGGCGCAGTAGGTGGACTTCCAACCGCTACCGTTAACGTCGAGGCGTTTAACTTTAGAGGTTATGTCAACGAGACTGGATTTAGCCCTGCTATCAATCCTACTGACGGAACTCCTTTAACTACGACTTTCCAAGTTCCAGTTGCTACCACTGGATATGCTAACCAAGTATCTGCTCTTCGCCCCGGCGATATTCAGTTCTCCTTAGCTGGCGTTAACACTCTTGGCGTTAGTGCTTCTGACTTAAAGATTCAGAGCTTCAACCTTGGGGTTGAATTAGCGCGTGAAGATATTAACAAGTTAGGTTCTATGTATCCTAACTCCAAAGAAATTCAGGTTCCTATTAACGCAACCCTCTCCGTGGAAGCTATTGTTGGCGATGCGGCTGCAAACAACTTGAATGATGTTCTTTGTAACGACTCCGAGTATAACTTAACCGTTACTCTTAGAAACCCTGCTTGCGCTCCTGCTATCGGTGCTACCGGTATTCAGTATCAGCTAAGAGGGGCTAAACTTCAGAGCCAAAACTTCAGTTCTTCTATCGGGCCTAACAAATCTGTATCCCTTGAGTTTAACGCTCAACTTAGCGGCCCTCAAGATCAGATTCACGGCTTATTCATTAGCGGTCGATACGATACGTAATATTGATTCTAGCTTAATTATTCATAACACATTAAGGGCGGTAGAAATACCGCCTTTTTTGTTCCCATAAATAATGGGGTGTGTAACCTATTTTGGAAAAAGGTTTTATTATTATGATTAGTGATGGTTATTCACAGGACGATTATGTCCTCAAAAGCGAAGCAAATTTTTATGCTAGAAAGCATATTACTTACTTATTCAAGAACTTCCTTAGTCTTTTAGAGACGTTACAAAAGGAACATAACATAAACTTTGATAAGTTAGATAAGAGTTTGCCTGAAGAGTATCAAGCTTTAATTGATATGGCTAACTACTTCGACCAAAATAGGTTTGCCTATTATCGTAAGAAGACCTTAGACGCTGGTGGAGAAGCTATTAGAAATCTTGAAAAAGATTTAGAAATCGTATAATAAAGCTCATGGAATTACTTAAGATTTTAAAACAGGCGAGGAAGTTCTCCCGTCACCCGGATGATCGAAACGCTCAATTTAATACTAGTCAGTCTTTTTATCATACAGACGGATATACATTAGCAATTCCTTACACTACTGTAAAACAGCTAGAGGGACAAATTGCTGGTTTAAAATCTCGTATTGAAACCCTTAAGGAATATGAAGAGTATATGAAGCTTTTAGAAACAACGATTTCTCAACTAGAAGATGGAACTTTTAACGAACAGGGGTTTCCCATTAATAATTGCTAATGAACGCTGAAAACTTTACATATTGGGCGCATGGCTTCATGGAGATTGGTAAGCCGGAGTATTTAACAAAACTTCAAGTGCAAGAGTTAAAAAATCATTTAGAATTAGTAAGTAAGGCTACTAAAAGTCCATATCAAACGACTTACAATCCTATATTTCCGTCTCAGACTGAATTTAAAGGTGAGATTACTTGCTAATATGAAACCTGAAGAACTAATTAGTTGGCTATCTGGATATTTACATGACAAGGATAGAGACTTAACAAAAGAAGAAACCGCTATCATTAAGGAGAAGTTAGAGTCTTGCTTTAACAAGGTAACTCCTAATCTTGGTTATCAAACGGTATATAACTTACAATATTTTAATCCTGACGTGCCGATGCATGAATGGGCTAATTACGGGAGTTGCTAGAATTTAAAAAGGAAAAAGGAATATGAAACTACTATACAAATTCACTCTGAACAAAGTTCAAGAAGTCGAAAAAACAGAACAACAGGAAGACGGCTCCAAGATCGTTAAGACGGTCAAGGAACAAAGTCCTGTCGAATTCGCTCTTAAGAAACCCTCTAGGCAAGACCTAGACGAAGGTGAATTCTATTACAATTTAAAGTATAACGAATATATTAAGGGAGGGATTCTCCCCGAAATTCTTTTGCGTAAAATGTATGGCAATCAAAATGGCATCTTTACTGAAAAGGAAAAAGAGGATTATATTGAATTATATATTGAATTGGGAGCTGGATTAGCTAAGATTCGCGAGCTTGAAAAGAAAGAATCCCCTGATGAAGGCGACGTTGAAGCTTTAGAAAAATTAAATGCTCGTAAAAGAGAAATTCAGGAAACCATTTCTTTATACGAAAATGCTAAACAAAGTATCTTCGATAACAGTGCAGAAACCTTAACTAGAAATAAAGCTGTATTCTGGTGGCTTCTTAAATTGTTATATATTAGCGATAAGGGAGAGTTTAAACCTTTCTTTGGGGCTGATACTCACGACGAAAGAGCTAACATCTACGACGAAATCCAAGAAGAGATAGAAGAAGATACTATTAATGGTAAGTTTTATTCAGAACTTATTGACCGTGCCAGCTTCTTAACTTCATTGTTCTATATGAACGGTAATGTTAAGTCTGAAGTATTTGCTTCTTTAGTTGGAGAATACGACGCTCAAATCGAAGGTAAAGATGAGCCTACAGAAGGCTAAAGTCTGTGTAGGTATTTGCGTTTATAATGATTGGGAGTTTTTAAAACAGACGGTAGATAGTCTGGCTCCCTTCATTGATAATGTTTATATCTTTGAAGGAGCTTGGCAAACCGCGATTGATAGCGGAGCTAACGCAAGGTCTGACAAACAAACTCAAGACGTTATTGATTTATGCTTACATAATCATAACGTAGAAGTTATTCGTTTAAACGCTGCTACAGAAACAGAACAACGTCAAAAAGTATTAGAATACTGTAGAGAAAAGGGCCATGACTTTCTTTGGAGCGTAGATGCTGATGAAATATTTCCTTGCGATACTATCCCAAGAATTAAAGGGGTAATTAACAAGGTTTTTACAGAAAACTCTTTCTTTGGTATAAAGTTATGTTCTTTTAATTTCTTTGGAGATTTGAAGAGATATTACCACGGAGAATACCCCCGTATTTATCGCTTAACGCCCGATGCGCAGGTTTTATATACAAACCATGTTCACTGGCCGCATTCTGGTCGAGGGGTAAACGATTACCTTATACTTAACGAAGATCAATATAAATTTCTTCACCTTTCTTATTTGAGAAAAAACGTGGATTTATTCCACGTTAAAATGAGATTTTTAGAGAAAGAGTTTGGTAATAATTTATATAACTGTGGATATGGCGAACAAGATGGTAAATATTCTATTCCAATCCCCGATAATGAATTTTTCGATTATACTGGCGAATTTCCTCCAGAGATTAAGAATCACCACTATTACTCTGCATGGACAGGACAAAATACATAGTAAATAAAGTTTTAACGGATATAGTTAAAGGTTATTCTAAAGCTACTATTGAAGGTAAGGAAGTTTTCCTTATGCACGTATCTCCTATTTATGAGAATGAAGTAGAAGAATATAAGCTATTCAAATATGACGAAGCTATAAGTAAGGGGCTATTTTCCGAGAAAGAGAAATTTGCCCTGCTACAAAAAGACAAGCTTTGGACAGAGGAAGACGATCTTGAGTTAACGCAGTATCAAGATATGTTAGATAACCTGCATAATACAAGGAAGAATCTTTTATTTCTAAGTCAGATTCAACAGTTGGATAACGATATAAAGAAGTATGAGGGAGAAATTGCAGAAAAGAATCGTTATCGTGCAGAATTAATGGGCCTTACCGCTGAGAAATATGCAGAAAAGAAAGCTGCTAACTACTATCTATATTTTACCTTATTTTCCGATATGGAACTTACTAAACGCTTTTTTAAGAAAAGTGAGTTTGACCAATTAGATGATGATGAACTTAACGATATTATCGTATCTTTTAATTCAGGGGTAGAGTATATAACTGAAGAGAATATCAAGCTAACCGCCTTATCTCCGACTGTGCAAAACTTATACAGTTTGGCCGAGTCTCCTTTTTACTTTATTGGTAAACCTATTTCACAGTTTAGCTACTACCAAACAAGCCTTTGCTCCTACGCTGGCTACTACAAACATATTTTAGGAGAAATGGGTAGTAATATCCCTCCTGAGTTTCGTAATAATCCAGATAAGATTGAAGGTTTATTTACTAGCTCTCAGAATATTGAGAAAGAAAAAGACAAAAGACAGAAAGACGGAGGGGCTATTGGATTCTTCGGAGCTAACGAAGAAGATTTGGCCGCTTTGGGACTTAATAGCCAACCAGATAAGATGTCTAAAGTTCTTGCCGAGAAGGGTGAATTTAGCATTTATGACGCTATTAAGATGGGACTTTGAGTAATTTAGTGTAATTTTCTATTACAAAGGTATAAGGAATGGCTCAAACCGGTGCTACAATTAATGTAAATGTTAATACTAATGCTGCAACATCTGTCCCAAAACAGATTCAGCAAGGGTATAACTCTGCCCAAAAGTTCCTTAATAACAAGCCTTTAAAGATCGAAATTGACACTAAGGGTCTTGCTGGACTAAAACGTCAATTACAGCTTCCTTTAGGACAAATCTCCAAGGACGCAAACGAGTTTGAAAAAAGTATGAAGGCAGCTACGGCTAGAACGTTAGCGTTCGGTGCCACCGTAGGTTCTTTATATGCTATCCAAAAAGCTTTCTCTTTACTTGTAACTACTTCTATTAAGGTAGAAAAGACCTTAAAGGAAATCCAAGTTATTTCCGGCGCAAGTGCCGACCAATTTAAAACCTATTCCAAAGGTATTTTTGAAGCTGCTAGAGCGACTTCTGAATCCTTCGACAATGCTTCGATGGCGGCTTTGGAATTTGCACGTCAAGGTTTAAGCCTTGAAGAGCAATTAAAAAGAACTAGAGATGCTCTTATCTTAACTAAGACCGCTGGCATTGCTGCCGATAAGTCTGTTGAGGCTATCACCGCTTCTCTTAATACTTTTAATACTCAACTTAAAGACTCTACTGATTTAGTTGATAGGTTAACCGCCGTTGATAACTCTTTCGCTGTATCTACCAAAGATTTGGCAGAAGGTTTACAACGTGTAGGTAACACTTCTCAGGAAGCTAATGTAAGTTTAGACCAAACTTTAGGTGCTATTACCGCATTACAACAGAGAACCGCGCGTGGTGGTGCTGTTATTGGTAACGCCTTAAAATCCATATTTACTCGTATCGGCAGAGAAGATAACGTTGAGCTTTTAAACAGCTTAGGTATCGCTACAAAAACCGTAACAGGTGAATCTAGAAATGCTATCGACGTATTAAAGGAATTGTCTGGTGTTTATAAAAACTTAGACGAATCTCAGAGAAAACAAATCTCTAGTCAACTTGCAGGTCTTTATCAGATCAACCAATTCCAAGCATTAATTGCTGATTTAGGTTCTAGTTATTCTATTTTAGATCAAGCTGTTAGTAAGGCAGGCGATTCTCAAGGTAGTGCAGCAAAGCGTATTGCCGAGTTAAATACTACGACCTCTGCGTTATTTGAGCAAACTAGAACCAATTTAACACAATTAGCTAGTCAGATTGGAACGCTTACCTTTGAAAATCCCTTAAAGAATTTCTTACAAGCGTTTACCTCTAACGATAGTCTATTACAAGGTTTCAATGACTTTTTAGGTAAGATCGGGACTGACTCCGAAAATACCGGAACAAAGATTGCCGAAGGTATCTTGAAGGGTATAGGAAATGTTCTTGGCGGTTCTGGCGTTATCTTCCTTGCGAAGTTATTAGCTCCATTAGCTAGAAGTATTCTTTCTTTCGGTGCGCAGATTCTTAACAACAACCTTTTAGTAAATCAAGAATTAAAGGGACAACAACAGTTGCAACTTCAAATCAATAACGCTTTGTCTATGGCTAGCGAGGCTGACAGAAGAAGAATTGCTAATGCGGCTAGCTTGAATCAACAGTTAGAAATGACTTTACAGTTACTAAGAGCGCAACAAGCCGTTTCTATTTCTCCGTTTACTTCTGCTTTATATGGAAGAGGGGTTAGAGCCGGAGAACGCGTTCCTGTCATTCCTAAAGGTAGAGCCGATGGATATTCTCCGTTACGTTCTGAAGTCGCCGCTATTAAGGGAAGTAAGGATTATGCCGGTAATAGAAATGCTACCCCAAGGCTTCTTACCGACTTTAGTATTAAGGGAGTAAAGCAAAATGTTTTAATTAACTCTGCTGAAAAGATTGTTCCAACTAAGGCTCTTTCAGGAGGTTATAATGGCCCCGATAAATACAGTATCTTAAATCCTCGTCAGCAAAAAATGTTAGGTTTTGCAAGTGGGTTTACTCCTGATGTTGATAATATCACTACTAAAGCTCAGGCCGCTGCTATTTTTAGACAATTAGAACAAAGCGGGCAGCTTCCAAACGATTTTCCATTTGATGCCTTTCGTAAAGCTAATACCGCAAAGGCTAGACAGATTTTAAGAAGATATGTTCCGAAGGCTACTTCTAATTCTGGCGGTGAACTTAAATCTTCTTATACTGCGGGAGCTAACAGATTTGGATTCACCCCTTCTAATGTAGATCGTAGACCAGCTAGAGAGGGCGTAAGAAAAGAGGAAATTAGAGAAGAACTTTTTCAACAAGATAGAGAGATGCTTTCTAAAAGAAAGGCAAGCTCTAAGCTACTTATTGCTTTAGAGAATATTAAGGTTGCTCAAGCTAAGAAAGAAGTTAAAGACGCTGCCAAACAAGAAGCTGACAGAAGAAAACTTATTAAGAATCAGTATAAAGCTAAACAGGTTTCTGTAACTCAACAAATTGAAATTGATAAGAGAAAGCTAAGAGAGCAAAGACTTAACGACATTAAAGATAGAAATGATATTTTTAATGACGGAATCATGCGTGTTGACAGATTGGAAGCTGAACGCGTTGCAAGAGAAGCTAAATTAGAAGCAGATCGTATTGAACAAAGAAATGCAAGAGGCAGAGATTTTGAAGGGTTCTTAAATACAAAGAAGCCATTACTTTACAATAGAGCTTTAAATAAGCAGTTGGGTAAACTTAGCCCTGAAGATCAAAAGTTTGTTCAAGAGAAATATGCTGATAGAATTAATGCTTTCAAAGAACAAGGTTCTATTAGATCAAGGAATGCTGGTGCTACTGGAAGTTTAGCACTTGGTATTGGTTTGCCTTTAGCGGCTGGGCTAGTCGAAGCTGGAGCTAATAATAAAGGGGGTAGAATTACTTCCTCTGCTTTAAATTATGGTGGTGTAGGTGCATCTATTGGTGGTTTCTTTGGATTACCGGGCTTACTTATTGGAACGGGTCTTGGGGCTTTAACCGGGGCTGCCGTAGCTTCAACTAAAGAACCCGATATTGAAAGAAGCAATCGTTTAAAACAAAAGTTAGATCAAGTTTCTAAAAACAGAGAACAGGTTTCTACTTTTGATAATTTCATTCAGCAAACCGCAGAACTTAAGGATTTAGCTGGAAGTGCCGACCCTGCCGTTATTGCAGCAAAGTCTGAACAGTTGGCTAAATTAAGAGCTAGCATCACAGATAAAGACCTTTTAAAACAAATTGATAGCATTGACCCTACCTTAAGTAGCGATGAGCAAATTTCTAAATTAACAGAAATCTCTAGCCGACAGAAGGAAAAAAATGATAAGAGAGAAAGAAGGGCTTTAGCTAGAAATGATCTAGATAGTTATTTTACTAAGGTTAGGGCTGACAATAACGCTGCAACGTTAGCAAGAGGGGCTTCTTCAGCTACTAATTATGGTGGTAGCCTTGCTATCCCTCGCCCATTAGCCCCCGACCCTTCATATCTTAGTAGATATAGTAGTGATGCTGCTGGAATAGCTTTATCTAAAGATAAAGATCAACTTGAAAGATTTGGGCAGTTCGCTTTAGATTTTACTAAATTAAAGGGTGGAGTTACATCCAACACTTTTAATGCAGGTAGATTTGGCCGTTCTAAAGAAGATGTAATTAGAGGAGCGGTTACGCCTTCTACATTTGCAGAATTTGAAAAAGAAACCGCTGGAGCTTCCCCCGTTGGAAGAGTTGCGCTAATCAATGCTTATTACGACAAATTAAAAGCTTATACTAAATCTTTAGAAGAAGGAAAGAAAATTCAAGATAAAGCTAATGCAGAGCCTATTACAAAGAGTAAAGTATTGCGCGAGCTTAACCAATTAGGATTACAAAGAGAATCTAATAATTTTGGAGTTGGTCAAAGAAGAGAAAATGGAATCTTTTCTCGTGGACTCAATTTGGAAACTAGAAGTCCTTTCATTACTGGACTTACAAAAGATTTAGAGCAAAACGCTTTGAGGTTTGACGAATCTAAGAACTCTATCTTTAATAGAAAAGATTCGGAGTTTTCATCTTATCTTAATGGCATAACTCAGGAAGTTACTAAGACTCCATTCTTAACTAAAGTAGCTAATGAATTAAAGGCGATACAGACAAGTAACTCTGGAACTATTGATGGTAATATTGACGCTTTAATCAAAAAGCTAGGTATCGAAGGTTCAACAACGTCGGACGAAATTCAAAAACTTAGAGATAATTTTAAAGCTGGAGAAGATATTCTTAATAGACAATTAAGTCAGTTAGAGAAGCAAAACGCTTTGACCGAAAAGGCTATTAGGGCGCAAGAACAGCTTAGTAGAGCTATCGGTGCCTTTGGAGGATTTTCCGCAGTTGGTAAAAGAGGAGATACCTTTGCAGGTTTAGGTAATGGATTATCTGACATTAGTAAGTATGGCTCTTTTGACAGAACAAAGAGAGGTTTTGGTTCCGTATTTGGATTAAAAGCTTTCAACAAACAAAGGGATGCCCTTAGTATTTCTGCCGCTCAAGGAGTTGCTAGCGATTATGACTTGTTAATTCAGGCCGGTATTGACCCAAAGGTTGCTGGAGCCGCCGTTAACACAAAACTTGCTCGACAGGGTAATACTGCCGATATTAAGAAAACCTCTTTCGATACAATTAAGAATATCGCTACCGGAACTGGCTTGGGACAATTTGACCCCGGATTATTAGGAGTAATCAAGAATGCTAAAGACCCGCAGGAAATCCTATCTAGATTAAGTTCTGGTTCTTACAGTGGTAACAACAAAGATATTAGAGATAATGCCGTTAACTTAATCAAGCCATTACTTGACCAATTCAGGAACGCTGGAAATATATCCGAAGTTCAAACCGCTGAGAAATTCAAGTTAGATTTGAGCAAGGATAATCCTTTAAACGTAGCTGCAAAAGGTATTGAAGATAATACAACTAAGATTGATACCAATCTTGGCGTATTGAATTCTACAATTTCTACACTTACATCTGTTGTTAAGGGACTTTACGAAACCGGTAAAGGCGAAGGAGACGTTAGCGTTGCCGTTAACGTAAACGGAGATAGCTCCGACCTTGCAACTAAAGTTGCCGAACTATCTGCTCAAATTCAATTAATATTTGGAAGATTAGGGACTGTTGCAGATGCGGCTAACGTAAAATTCCCTCCCGCTAAACAAACTCCACCATCTGTAAATAACGGACAATTATTTGGGAGATTCTAATGCCTATTAATTTCAATAACGCTGATTTACTTTCGTATAACCATCGTTCTGACTTTTTAGGTGAGAACAATATCCGTTATAAGACGACCAAAGAATTAACGGTCGAAGGAAATCTTTTAAACCTTACTAACACTAGCGGGGTTTCGGGTATTATTTCTGGAATGAAGGCTTTAGAGGTTTCTGCTACCGATTGGCAGTCCTTTATTGTTAACGGTATCAATCTTGGTTCTGGCGTAATTACCAGTATAACCTTCGATGATAGCAGAGACGTGAGAGAAAAAAGGTATAGCGTTTCGCTAGAAGTTTACGATTCTGGAAACGTTCTGAATTTCCCTTTAAATCCTCCGTATTCTGGAATAAATTATAACAACTTCCGTTATATTCAAAATCTTACAGAAAAAATCACTTACAATCGTGACTTTGAAAAAGATACCTATAACCACGAAGTTGACGTTACCGTTTTAACGACAAACCTTAGCGGTTCAATGGCTATAGGTAAAGCGATAGCGGCTAATCTATTTACCTCTAATAATATATTTGGAGTTCTTGGTCAATACTACAATTTATCCGGTAAGAAGGCTATTTATACTGAAGAGTATGATGAATTAGGGGCAAATTGCACCTTTGGAAAAGAAATAAGTTTCTTCGTAAATTCTTCAGGGAATTATAGCGTCAATAAGACTTACAATTACCAAAGAGGGACAGATGGAGTTACAACCGTTACTGAGGCCGGTCAAATTATAACTTTGGTAGAGCCTTATATGGATGTTCTTTCTGCTGCGTTTCAGTATGAAACTTTATCTTCTTTTAATAACTGTCTAGAGGTTTATACAGCTTACAATTCAGAGGATTCTTATAATCTTGAATCTCAAGCTATCACAAGAGGGACTTCTGTTAATAGGTTTGAAAGGGTTTTAGACTACGAACTTACTTATACTAATAACTTAAATGTGAATTCTGGATTCTTTTGGGAGTATCAACATGAATCCTCTTTAAGTAATAATGGGCTTATTCAATCTAGCGAGAACGGAGAAATCGTTGGCTTTGGACATATTACTACGCCTAAATTCAACAACGCCATAGCAGGATATGCTATTGCTAAACTTGGAATCGAATCAAGAACTGAAGACGCTTTTAATAGATTCATTTCTTTCAATTCAGATTTTAACTCTAATATCTTCTTAAACAGAAGGCAGGAAACTTTCCGTAATTATAACGGAAGTATAAGTTATCAGTGGTCTTATAATAACGATCAAAATATAGTCAACGACCCAAATATTACTCGCGCAGAAGTTACTGTTAATGAAGGGTTTAGAATTCCTATTTCCCAATCGTTTAACATCCCTAATTACGGAGAAATCGAACAAGTTAGCCAAGCCTTTGAAGTCGCTCAAAAATCTGTAGACATCGTTATTAACGCTAAAAGAACAGCAACGATAAATGATTGTTTAACTTTCGCTAAAGCTATTGCAGCCCCTTATGCGGCTGACTTTATCCAAGACGCTAAATACTCTTGGAATCCATATTCTAATCAATTCAACTTAAATGTAACTTGGGGTAAGATATACGAACCTTAATTAGTGTAAGTTAGAGTGGCAAAAGGTAATGAAGACTTTAATTTTATACAACGGGGTAAACGTATTCTCAGGAGTAGGGCCGGTTCCCTTTACATCTTTCCAAGACACGGCGATTAGATTCCATGATAGGTGGGCATTAGGAACGCAAATTAAGTTGGCGGGGGTTGTAACCGGTCTTTGTGGAAATGACCTCTCCGGGCTGGTTAATAATCAAAAAACGTTAACCAATAACTTTTCTCAAGACTGTAAAGAATTAACTATCGTTGAAAATGGACAAACCATTTTTTCCGCCCCTTATTCTGTGATTGAATCGGTTAATTTTAGCCAAGATAGATATGTTAGAGCCGTTCCTTACGAAATCACATTAAATTGTTACCAAACGGATTTATTTAGTGGAGTTTATGGGGTAGCTGAACCTGAAAATAAAACAAGCTACCAAGAAGGTGAGGATGGTATCGTAACGGTTTCTAGAAGTATTTCAGCGAGAGGTTTCAATACTAATTCTCAAAATACTACTAATAACGGATTTGATAACGCTAAGACTTGGGTTCAGACTAGAACCGGTTGGAATCCTACCTATTTCTCATTACCTTATTTCATTCAATATCAAACCGGGATTGTTCCTTGCGTTAAAAGTCAACAGGAAACGATTGATCGTTTTAATAACTTTTATTCTATCGAGGAACAATATAAGTTTAATAGTAAAGCAACTTCTCCAATTATTATAAAATACTCTACCGAAATTGGTTATGAAGAAAATCAAGGAATTTATGAAGTAGATATTAAAGGTGAAATCGAAGGTTGTCCTACTCAGGCAATTTCTGGAAGCAGAGCCGCTTACAAATCTCTAGATTTATATAGCATTGCTAATTATGAATATAAGAAATGTTATCCTTTGGCCCCCGATTTACATCCTGAATTTTTATCTGACAGCGTTGAAGAGAATCCTTCGAGAAAGGTTATTTCATTTTCTCGTTCTTATGATTCAGATTTACGTTCTCCAGTTCAATTCGATTATGATATTAGTATCGAATATGACGTTCTAACTGATTTATATACCGCTTCTCTTAATGGAGTTATTCGTTCTAGGAATTCTCAAAAGGTAAAATGGGATAGAGTGTTGAATTACTACGAAAACAACGTAAACGCTTTTCAAATCGTAAATACATTTTATGTCGGTAACGGTTATCCATACGCTTTGGTATCTTATCCCACTAGTTATAGTGTTGGAGAAGATAAGTTTAAGGGAGAAATTACCATACAAGCAACATATAATAATAGATTATACCCTCAACCGGGATTTGAAGACTTTGACTATACGGTAGAAATTGCTCCGTCTATTAATCAGCTTTTGCCTATCCCTGTTATTTGCGGTAATTATACTTTACTTGATTTAAATGCCTTGAAGAGAGCTAGAATTTCCATTAATGGTAACGCCTTCTCATTAGATAATAATGATTTATCCAGTGAGTTAAGCGTTATTGCTAAGAGCATTCTTAATCAATTCATCGAAACTCCTGCTATTAGCCGAGTCCCTAAAGAAGATCAAATATCCAAGAAAATAGAAGCTCAAGGTAAGAGCTACCAATTTAACTACGCTGAAACCTATATGGGGCCAGAATTCACTTTATAATATGGCTCAATCAGGAACAAATTACTTTTTAAACAACTTCGCTTCCTTTAATTATGAAGAATACTGGAAGATTTGGTTTGATTTCAAATCTACTAATCCAACTACGGTAAGTAGATCAGGGGCTTCTACACTTTATACAGGTTCATACGGAGGGGTATTACCTCTTCTATATGATTACAGACAGATTTCTAAAATAGGTGGGGCAGCAACATTTGTGGAAATTACCCCTAGAACAGGTCTTTGGGACGATCAAATGAGTTTGGTTTTTCTTAATCAAAAACTTGATAGTAGAAGCAGTATTCTATTTAACTGTCTTGAAACAGGATTAATGAATGGAGAAAATGTTTATAAAGGTTTCCTTTTAGGTTATACAGATGCATCTAAGCCTTATTTCTATTTCTATGGACAGAATGGGCCGGAAACCTATGTCGCAGACTTCTCTGTTGGAAAGAATCACGCCCTTTATTTCTCCAGAGATAACGACAACGTAAAGTTAGGATACTATGATTATCTAAAACAGGAAAATGTAAATAATTCATTTACGATTGATAGCGACTTTCTATTTGAACCTCAATCTGGATACTTTTTAGGTTGGAGAACCGGAAACTATTTCCCGAAACATCTTTGGACTAGTAACGGAGCAGTTAATTTAATTGATGAGTTTATGTGGTTTAACTATCCACTTTACGATTATGATATTCAAATGATTGCAAGTGGGTGGGCTGCTAACTTTACTCCTCAAACTACAGGGGTTAATTACATCACCACTACTGGAATTACGGGATTCTCCACTGGTGTTACTTATGCAACCGGTTATACCGGATGGGGTATCACAGGAACCGGTTTTTTAACTAACCAATATGGTATTAGCTATACTGGATACCTTAGTGGATTATTAACAGGGACTTATGCTATTAGCGGGGTTGTCCCTTTAACTGGATTAATTCAGACTCCATCATATTTCACCATTCCGGCGAGTATTAATGTGAATACTGGATTCTTACGATCTTTTTATAAAGACTATGTAACCTTCTTAAGGGCTACCGACCCTCTAGATATAAACGAAATCTTCCTTGAAACCGGAAACGTAGGTTGGCTGGGATATAAAGAAAATGGAGTTTATGATAATATTCAAGAGAAGTTTAAAGTTTTCCGTCAAGAGCCTTTAGTTACTTGGTTGAACGGTGTTGCTAATTTTTCAGGAAATAGAACGAATTCAGGGTCTATTTATAACCCTATTTACGTATTAGATAGAGATTATTTCAGAACTGGAGCTTACTTAGAATCTAATAAGTTCTATGAAACCACTGATTCTCTCTACTATAGAGATATTTCTGGCATCGTTTACTATCAAAAGAATATCGTAGCTCAAGATGGTATTGCATACACTTTACCTACCGCTCCCAATTATCCTCCTAATATGATGGTATTTCTAAATGGTCAAAAAATGATTTCAGGAATTGACTTCGGAGCAACTAATGGGGATATAGAATTTGGCTACACTTACGGGGTAACGGGTGATTTATGTGTAATTTCTTTATACGGGAATTATACTAGCCAAACTGGTAACTTCGCGTGGACTGGAACAAGGACGGGGTTCAACCCTAATTACACAATGTTATTTATGAACGGACAAAGGATGATACAGAACGACGACTATATCGCTTCGGAATCGACGCAGATGTTAAGTGGTAGTGGTATTTTTAGTGTCAATGATAATATAATATTTGATACATTTAATTACAACGACCCATTTTTTAACTAATGCAGATTTTAACAATACCTGAAATCAAGGGGAATTTTTACGGTGGTTTACCGTATTCTCTAAGTTTACAGCTAAATTACAGCGATGCTCCTTCTACGCTAACTATACAAACGGTTAGTGAAAATGGTGTTTATCAGAAACCTAATTTAAATAATGGGTGGACAAATAAGGTAACGATTAAGATTGGAGACTTTAATTTCCAAGGGTTTCTAGTTAAATGGAAGCAGAATAAGAATACCTCGCAGAAGACTTTCGAGTTAACCTACCAAGATTGTAGTTCTATCCTTAATAAAACTTGGATTGGTCTTCATAAAAGACACGGTATAAATCCATATGCTAAAGCTTCTTATGGCCCCGTTTTAGGTATTGGACATCAAGATTTCCCCGATTATAACTCCAATAATATAATTATCGTTGGTAGAGAATTACATCCTTGCGATATTAACAACGATGGAGTTATCAATGGCATTGACGCATCTTACCAGATTGATTTCTGCGACCCTTGCCCTAATTGTCCTCCCAATAAGTATCAATATCGCTGCACGGCTGAAAATGATTTAAAGATTTTCCGTGTCGGTTATACCTTTTCTGAATTGCTCCAAAGAATCGGCGTTCCTGTTCCTTCTAGAGTTGCCGAAGCTACGACATATTTCAGAGAATACAGCGGTAAACTTAGAGATGTTTTAAATCAATGGTGTGGAGATTTTGGTTTTAATTTCTATTGGGATTATTCCGCTGCCACAATCAGAGAAGGGGTTAAACTTGTAGATAGAACTGTTCCTATCTCTATCGACTTTACCCCCGGAGACTGTGAAGTTACAGAGCTTTATAACGGAGAGAGTATCGAAAACGCTTTTGCACAGGGGACTATTTCCTACTACGAAAGAGAAGGGGCTTCCAAAACCTACTCCTGTTCTGACGACGCTTATTATAATTTAAACTGCTTAAGAGTAAGAGATTTACTTAATCCTACCAACTACCCTGACTTTGATGCGTCAATTAGGTGGAGAGAATTAGGTATTGGACTTTCTTACTATTCTTCTGCTTTGCGTGATTGTATGTATTGGTTCAATTACTACGGTATCCAAAACGCTGCAAAAGCTAAAGAAAAGATTTGGACAGAATCTAATAATACAATCATTAATTATAACCAGAGCCAAACTAAATTACTTAGAGAGCTTGGTAACATGAAGATTCTTAAAGTTATTGATTATAATGATGCTAACTTTAAAGCCTGTAAGGAACTTCTTGGTGACGCTATCAAGCCTTTTGATAAACGTTCTAAAAATGATTTAAATAGACCTGACGATAATCCATCTTATTATTTCTTTGTAGCTGAACAGAACGAAGAGGTTGCTACACAAATTTTTAATTGGGAAAGCGAAGTTGCTAAAAGCTTCCTTGGTAAATATTGGGTTAGAGTTGGAACGCCTGTTACCTGTGCTGGTTGTGGAACTAATCCTAGATACTCACAAATTAACGTTGAAGCTCCTGATGGCTCCGCTGGATGGTTTCCTAAAGGAAATCAAACGGCTTATCCGCCATTCACTAATTTCAATCATCAAGAGGGTTCTAATATTGATTCGTTCATTCAGGATAGTAATTCAGATGAAGCGGCAACTACATCTCCTACTGATTTAGGTGGTGTTACCTTAGACATTGAAACAAGTAAGTCCTTTATTTTATTAGAACGTGATGCTAAATGGTTTCCTAACAATGGAAATCTTCCATCTTATCAAGGGACTTTGGAATATTATCAAACTTTAATCTTTAATAAAGTTGATGTCGGAACTAAGGGGCAACCAAGCCTTCTAACACGTTTATATCCGGGGGCGTTGGAAAATCCTAATATTTCTTTATTTGTTGTTCAGGAAATCAATCAACCAAACTTGCCTGTTACTATCAGTGAAGTTAAAAACTTCTTAGAGCCTAGTAAAATGCAAAGCTTATACGCTAACAACAATGATACTCCTGTTTGTGTCGCTAATAGAGGGGATAACGAAGGACAAACTTTGATTGGAACTTATGGACTGAAAGATAGCACTTGTGCGTGGGTTACTTTTGATGGATTCTCCTTTATGATGCCTGTTCAAGCCGTAGAGCTTATCGGAGCAGGGGATAATAATCCTTTTGACGACACTTCAGATACATTTTCAGGTTATAAGATTAGAGTTAATCAAAGTTTTGATGTCCCCGTCTGTATTCCTAAGATTCAAACAATTTTGGCAAGTATCCCTAATGAACCTAACGTTGGAAACTTTGATATTAACTTTGTGAATATTAGCGATGATGATATTAAGATTTTCGGAGCAAATTCCTGCACGCCTAGCGAAGAAGAATTACAAAGAATTCACGAAACAAAAGGTATTCAAACTAGCATATCTAATTCTTCCCCTGAGAAGATTCTTGAATACAGAATTATTGGAACCCCTACTAACATTCCTTTAATTAACCAAGGATTAGATGGTCTTAGCGTTGAAGTTAACGATGGAGGGGTATTTACGACCTATTCATTAAGCGACAAGTTAAGAGAACCACCTAAAGCGGAATTGATATTAGATCAAGCAACTAGAAGGTATCCTACAATTAATAACTATCCATTTAGCAGGAGCTTCAACACTCCGAGAGGATTATAATGATATTTACCGGCTATAAAACAAGAAACATATACCCTCAAGCAGGGTTAATGAACTTTAATGTATCTACTGCGTTAGATAATACAACCGGTATTACAAAATTTGGTTTTAGTGGCGACACGTCTTTGGAATTTTCTCTTTCTAGTGGACAGCTTTTCGTAAGTAAGCCTCAAAATCTATTCCTATCTTCTTATAGTTCTAATCAGGTGTTAAATGTATCGGGTAACGTCGATGCTGATTCTTACGATGTTTGGATTAACAATACTCCTTACGCCATTGGTCTTAACAAACCTACCGGAGCTTTTAGAAACTTTTATGTAGATTCAAGTAATGTTACGACGGATTTATCTCTAAAGATGTGGGGTGACGCTCCGAACTATTCCTACGACCCGTTTGAAAGTTATTTTTCTGGCCAAATCATTCCGTTAAACATCACTAATTCTGGAACCTATCCATTTAAGATTTTCTCTGGAGAAATTGTTAATAATAATAACTTCGTATTAGATGGAGTTAATAATATAGACGTAACTGGCTCTAAGATTCTTAACTTAATCTCTACGAATTTTAGCCCTACTCAACAGGAAATTCCTATTACTTTATATACCAATTTCGGTAATATTGATTTAACATTTACTGCGTCTGGTATCCCTATCGACAGCGGTAATTTCTACCTTTTCTTTGGCCCTGATAATCCTTCTATAGTTACGGATATTCCAAACAATTATATTGTAACTGTAAAAAGCTTTACTGGAGCTTACTTATACACAAAGTTAGAATATGTTAGTGGATTAACCGGAAGAGTTTATCGTGACGTTCAACATACCGCATTAGCTACTGGTGATGCCAGCGGAGTAATAGTAGGAAGTGGAAAGATTTCTTCTTTAGAAACTGGATTAATCTCTGCTATTAATCCTATTAATGGGCTTACTGAATATGGAACTGGAACAGGCTATGTTGAAAAATATATCGTAGCTTCTGGAGACGTATCCGGGGAATACTCTGCTACTTTAACCGGTTTAGCCTCCGGTATGCTTAATATGTATCTTCCTGCCACAGGTTATACTACGGTTACATACTCTGGCCCCGCTTCTCCTGTTGGAAATTTTGTTACTTATACTGGATTAACGGGATTTGGAACTGGATATAGTGATTTGTATGGATTTTATCAAGGCATTATTGAAAGTGGTATTGGACAACTTTATGTTAAATACACTGGTCAAGTTACTGGTATCAACAACGTTCAGCTAGACCCTTCTCAATATCAGAATATTTCATTTGTTAGTCCTACAAATTATGCTACTGGATTCTATTCCAGAGATTATGTTTTTCAAGGTCTTGCGTATGCTACTGGACAAAAACTTTCTGGAGTTTATTTCGGTGATTTAGGATTCGCTTTTGAACCGGGATTATATACCTTTACAAAAGCTTACAGCACGATAGCGACCGGTTATTCTGACATCTTTACGGGATTCAATCCTGTTACAGTCACTTCTAAACTTCAGTTAACTACCGGATTTATTTTTGTTCAGGGATTCACTGGACAGTTATTAGATAGTTGCGATATTTCAGAGCTATTCTTTGAATCTGTTGGATTACCATATAAGATTTTTGATGCCTCTGGAAGATTAACTAAACCCGTTCATATTGGTTTAAGTTTGGCCCCCGACTCTGGCGAGTATCCGTTTGAAAATTCAGACTACTTGAATACGGGAGTTGATCCTATTAGAACTGATATTTCCAGACATACTAATACCCCTTCTGGAACTGGTTGGTTCGATAACGTTTTTCAAGTCCCTTTCTTTACGGGAGATAAAAACTATGCTACAAATAGACATGGATGGCAAGAATGGCCTACAGGATACTATACTTCTGGAAAGAATAACTATCCCCTTCCTTCTGTTAGAAAGTTTTTAGCTAATTCTTATTTAGTTAGCGGACAAGATTCTGGAGTTTGTGAATTTTATATTACCGGTAGCTTTACAGGTAAGAAGACTTACTTGTTTAAAAGCACTCCGGGTTACGACAATTACTATCCTTTATTAAGTTTATATTCTGCTACCGGTCAACTGTTGGCTCAAGCTAGTGGTATTGGCGACCAAGCAAATGATGTTAGTATATTGAATCAATATGCGGATAATAGTTATATTAATTCAGCTTATATCTATACAGGATTACTTACTGGAAAATATAAACTCGTAACAGAATTAGTTAAAAAAAGTGAATATCAATTAGGTTGGGTAGGCTTTACAGCTCCAGTATTTAGTGGATGTGAAAATTGGGATGAATTATATTTCTCCGTATCTCGTTCTGGAGAATCTAACACCCCTTTTGCAGGTCAAGTAAAAATATATCCAGACGTTTATTCCAAACCAAATGTTTCTGGAACAGATTATATCACTAATTCTGGCATTTATACCGTTTATCCTTTCTTTATTCCAGCGGGAGTAAATGACGTTAGTTTTAGATTGCCTTTATGGAATGACGGTAACTTAGAAGTTACGGAGAGAATCCAAGCCGATTTACTTTTATATTCTCCTTATGAAGATAGAATTTACAGAAATACGGCAAGAATTGATATTTTAGACGACGAATTAAAGAGTGGTTCATTTTGTAATAATCCAGTAGTCCCCCCTTCTGGTATTATTATTGACCCTCCTACAGACCCTAATCCGCCTAGTCCTCCTCCGGTTCCCGGCCCTCCCACTCCTCCCCAACCGCCTATTGACGGCCCCGGCGGGGGAGGCGGTGGCGGAGGCGGCGGAGAAATCCCAAGGCGTGACCCCCCTGTCGATGATAGAAAATGTTGTGACCCTGAGATTTCATTAACACTTAATCTTGGCCCCTACTCTACAGAAACAGACTCAGATAAATATGAGGTTGTTCCATGTATTGCGGCTGGAAGTCAAAACATAGATATTTATGCCGAAGTTTTCTTATTCGGAAATAGTGACTGTTATACGATGTCTCCTCAACCTATATGGTGGGGTAATGTTTGTATGGGTAACTGCCAAGGTTTATTAGTTGGCTTAGGTTCATTCCCTACTCTAACTTTTAGTAAAGTTTTATCCCCCGGTGGTTCATATACAGCTAGTGCTAATGGTAGTGCTAGATATGTTAAATGTAACGGTCGCGAAGGTGAGGTAGGATTATCAGATGGCCCTAAAACTGTAACTGTTCCTGAACCGGGATGTGTATTGAAAGAATGTTGGCAATTTCCCCCTGATGAAAGATTCTTCTGCGATTGTGAAAGAGAAGGAAAGCAGAGCAATGATACTTGCCCAATGGGGTTCCATGCCGAGCCGGTTTCTGTTACTCCTAGCGATTGCGAATGTTCTAATAGAGGGACTTCAATGTCTTGTTATGAGTGTATCGAAGATAGAGAGGGCTGTTCTTGCGGTGACTTTGGTTATGCCGAGTTAGGAAGTTGTGCGGGTTGTATCCCTCAATGCGAATTGAATGTGGTAACTATCCCTATTAACGATGATACTTGCGAAAACGTTGGAACAACTATTCAATGTTCTGTTTGTGGATGCTGTAATGCGGCTGAAGATGGCTGTCAGTGTGGTGGCGAAGAATGCTGTTGCGGACTTTTTGAAGCCCCCGACTGTTCTACTGGTGGTTGCGTTTATGTTGGCGGAAATTGCTAAAAAATATAAAAGTATATAATAAAATTATGATCGAACAAGAAAAACTTGACAAATATGTAGTGGTATTAGCTTTAAAGCTTATTCAAACAAATGAAGCCTTTAGAGAAGATTTCCTTAAGATTGCTGGAAGCATTTATGCCGATGTAATCAGCTTTACAGCTAATTCTAACTGTAGTTGTAGGGGTAAGGTGGTTAGATTTATTGTTGATAATCAAGTGGTTGTAAAAAATATGTTATCATCATGGGAGTCGAAAGAAGGTAATGATATTACTCCCTTACTTTCTGAAGCTGAACAAGAGTTTGTAAGTAAAGTTAACGAAGTCCGTTTGGATGGAAGAGTTTTTCATATTGAAAAAACCGAACAAGCTTACAACGAACTGATTAAATCTATTTCCCCCGCTGGGCAAAAAGCACTCTTTAGAGGTCTTTCTGTTCTAGATACGGGTGATAAATGGGCTATATTTACGTTCTAATGAAACTAATACGCGATTCGTTTGTTGACAAAATGGAGCGAGAACTTGTCAAAAACTCTGAAAAAGGAGATTGGAACGATTGCGTTTACGACGAAGTTGAAGGGTTGATTGAACTAGAGAAGCATGTTAAAAAATTAGAGTTTTATCTAACGAAAATTAACCTTTTAAATTTAGAAGGAAGAGATATTTATCCCGGCATTGATAAGCAAGTATCAGAACATTGTGCTGATATTGCTAATATAGCTATGAAGATCGAAGAATTATACGGAGAAAATGGTGGGCGGTAAACTATTCTATGGGTCAGTCCCTTTAAATGTCGCTGAATATGAGGCGTTTATAACAAATATAAGAGCATCTTATCCTGATTATACTTTCGATACGATTCCGGCTTATAATGATAAATCTGTTTTTAACGATGTAGATTTAATTGTTTCTTCAGCAACTTATAGTTTGGAAGATTTCGTATCAGTCTATCCTAATATAAAATCCCTTCAGGCAGAAAAGGCTCCAGACTACGCCGCTTTCTTAACAATGGATAACGTTCATTTAGATATTTTTTGGGCAAATAATCCCACCGATATTGAATCTTACTATTTCTGTTATAGGTTTATGCCTTTAACGGACTTATTACGACCTCTATACTATCAACTAGATTTATATCTTGACCAATATGGATTAAGAGAGTTTGGAGGGAATAAAACTATTATAGAGCCTTGTAATACGTTGATGTCTCAGGAGTCAGCTTTAAACTTAGTTGGCCTGTCATATTTAGACGATTTTGATACTCAGGAAGATATTTTTAACTATGTTAAAAGCTCTCCAATGTTTGATGCTGACTTTTACGATTTAAGAAGATTACCGTATTTACTGAAGAATAGAATGGTTAGAAGGCCAGACGTTCAATTATTTTTAGAAGGACTTAATAGTTAGAATTAGTGTAATTTTAGGGTAAGGAACAAGGAACTAATGCCCGGATATTGCACAATAGAGATATATGATACTGTAGATGAGACAAAAGAGAGTTTTATTTTAAACCCTAATTGTTCTTCCTATATTGATTATGTAACTCCATTTATTATTGACGTTCAGTATAAAACTAATACTGGCGATGCTTGGAGCAAATTTCTAGCCGACGTTAGGGGTAGAAGTTATACGGCAGTTCCTTCTCAGAGCCGTCACCCAGACCCTATTCTTTCAGAATACGATTTGCCTAATAATACTTTAAATCAGTATAATAATAATTGGGGTAGCTCTGTTCAATCTGGATTAATAGCGCAATTTGCTTCTCTTTCGGGGACGGACGGGGCTATAATTACTCCAATTAACAGTTTGACCGATAAGTATTACGGAATTACTTGTGACCCATACTCTTATACCGGTAAAGTTCTTTTTGAAGTAAATAGAATTACGGGAGATAATTATATTTACAATAATTATAAGAGTAATTTGGAGGCATGGGCTTCTTATGATTTATCTTTACCTAACTATCTTGTTTCTGGAAGCGGTATCGTTTCTTATGCAATAGAAATCGTTAAGAACATCATTTTACCTAGCGGATACTTTTCGACAGGACAAAAATCTGGTATTTTACCATACATTAACTATACAGGTTTAGATGTTAGAACTAGTTATACTCAATATTGTATTGATCGTAAAGCCATTGAATGTAAAGAAAAGGAAATGGCTGATAAAGTTATTTGTTATACCGGAGTTACAACAGGAGCCGCTTATCAAACTTTCGTAAGTAATTTACTTAAACAATTTGCAAATCAGGTAATGACGCCTTATGACGAGGGCTACGAAAGTAATGAATTTATTAGCAGCGTTAATCTTCAAAACTCTTTCGGTTACTGGAGCGGAGAGCTTCATTACAATGACTTTGTTAGCGGAGATAGGTTAAACTGGAACTTATATAACTTTGATTATACCGGAGTCTATTCAGAATTTTTCTATACAAATCCTTTAGTCCCTTCTACTGGATTCTCATTAACTTACCCTAGAGACTTCTCTAACATCGACGAATTAGTTAGTGGTTTAAATAGAAGGCTTGAAAGTGGTTCATATCCCGTTTGGTATGATTACGAGTGCGTTAGAGGTAGTGGACGCGTTGGACTTTATCAAACCGGAGCGTTAATGACGGCCAGAAAGCTTACAACTGGAACAGGGACGGGTATAATTTCATTCCACTCTTTGAGAAATCTAATTAGTGGATACAATATGTATTTTGATTTTATGCCGAGAAATACGGTTGAATCTCAAGGGACTCAATATACAGGGTTAAGATATATGTTACCTTCTGCCGTTCTATTAGAAGGAAGCTATAATGGAAATGATTGGTTTACACTAAATGAAAACTTAGGAATAAATTGGTCAGGTCTTGAGCCACAAATAATTTCGATTACTGGACAAGTTCCTACAACCGGGACGGAAGTTATCATGCCTCCGATTCCAGAAGAGGAAGAATATTCATTAGACGCCACCCTTAATAGTGGTTCCGGTCAATTCATTCAACTGTTCTCGTTTACTCAGGAAGGCTTTAATAAACCGGGAGCAGCTTGCGCTCCACAACTATTCTCTAGAGAAATTAGTGTTGTTTATCCAAGCGGATTCTCTGGCGTTGCTTGTAAAAATAGTGGTGAAGACCCCGAGCTTCCAGAACCACCAACCCCTAAGCCTTCGGGCGACCCAAGTGGTAATATAACGCCTCCCGTTTATAATTATGAATTTTTGAGAACAGGTTGGAATCTTATTAATCCTCAGAATACTACATTACCCGCTTTCCCTTATTACGATTACTCTCATTACAGAGTTAGATTAACTGGATTTAGCACGGAAAATGACAATATGTATATGGTATCTCCAAGCTTCTATATTAAGAATATCAATCTATTCTATGGAACTTCTGGAGTTATGACCCCTCACACCGGTAAAAACGAGTGCATTATTGGTTCAGATTATACCTTAGAAGTAATGGGGCCAGTTTTAGTAACTTTAACTGGAACAGTTACCGGATATATCCCGCCTTCTCAAAGCGGTGTTGATTGCTTCTTTAATGCGAAAGTTTCGGCTCCTATTAGTGGATTACAATCTGGAAGTTGGGTTAAATTCAATAATGAAAGCGGAAGACTTATTGTTAATAACGGAACTGGTTACTTAACTGACTGTATCTATGCTACAGGATGCTTTAGCACAGGTATTGTTGGATGGTTTTACGACCCCGTAAACGAAACTATTACTTTCCAAAAAACTTTTGAAACTTGCATCGGAACTGGCGCAAGCGGACAATACAAATTCTCTGGAGACTACTATCAAGTAGATCAAGCGGTTATTAACGCTCAATTAGCTATTGGTGGATTTGGACAAGATTTCAATGTGACCATCACAACAGGAATTCAATTTACTGGATTAGCTAATACTGATGTTTTAGTTACAAATGTAACTGGCATTTATAATTATACAGGAATCACCGGAGGATACGCTGCCCTTGGTTACTTCCAATTAAACTCTCCTTTAAATGTTCAGCTTAACTCTATTCCAGTTGATTTTATTGCTGGAGGCGTTACTGGATACGCTAACTCACAAGCTACATTACATTATGGAAACCCTCAAGAATTCGATTGGATTGCAATTAACAGTAAGACTATTAGTTATAATTCCGATTCTGGCAGCTATTCCGCTCCTGATTACTTTGCAACGTCTGGTCAGTTACTCGACATCATTAATTCTAATCCATTAACGTTCTTCTCTTCGGGATATGTAGAAAATGGAAATATCAAGATCGTATCTCTTTTATCGGGAGCTACCGGAAATACAATTCCCGTTAGCGCAGGTAGGGGGACGAATACCGGAATTAATACTCCATATTTCGATTCTACAACTTTATCTGGCGGAGCCGATTTATACAGAAAGGTTTATGGAACTGGAACTTATACAGGCAACTTATCCGTATTATTCTATAACAGTGGATTTTATAGTGCAACAGACGCTACAGGTATTATCACTGGCTTAATTCCTACCTTCCAAGGTGAAAGGTCGTTCACTGGTGTTTGGGGTATGTCTACGGGTAACTTCTATACTGGCTATATGAACTTCTTAGATAAGGGGCTAACCGGAGAAAACTGCTACGTCAATATTATTGGAGGCCCCGGTTATGCGGTAAGTCCTCAAAACATTGATTTGGGTATAACTTTTATCGACCAATTAAATACACAGTCTAACTCTGACATCGTAAGATTAACAATCAGTGGTATGGGAATCAGTGGTATAAGTTACTTAATTACAGGAATTTACTCAGTAGTATAATAAAATTTTATGGCTCAATACGTAAACAGAATTATAGGACAGCCCACCACCGTTCAAATAAAACCATTTGAAATCGTTCCAAGTGGCGATCAATTTTATGTAGCTAGTGGTAGATGTTTCTCTACCTTTAGTTATGCTTGGGATTCTCTTATTCCGGTAGAAAATCTTTACCAACCTATTTCTATTCCAAGAGAAGAGATAAAAGATTATTGCTTCTATATTGACTTTACAATCTTATCTAATTTACAAGTTAGCGGAGCGCAGGTTAGAGCTACGAAAGTTGGAAAAGATGCGGAAGATAACGAGTGGGTAGATTACCCCGACCAATATAAGATTAGACCATTTGATATTAAAAACGATCAAGGACAAGTCATTCAACTTATCGACGGAAAAAGACAGGATAAGTGTTACTTACTTTTAGGAAAATTCTCAGAAGAATATCCTGAAAATGAACCCTATAAAATTTCTACAATTACTGGAGGGACTTCTGCCGAGCCAAAGAGTTACTACTTAACACAATATGCAAGTAGTGACATTTTTATGTTTATTAATCAGGTTAGTGGAGTTCCCATTACTTTTCCAATGCCGTATTTTGGCGCACCTTATTATAAAACTCCTGAAGAACAACCAAACAACTAATGAACGTTCATTATTTTGGCCCTCCTATCCCTTTAAATCCCGACAATGTTCCAGAAAATCAGTTTTATGGTTCTGGTTCTGAAAGGCCGGTAGGTTTTACGTTTTCAAATCTGTTTAAATTGTATTGGACGGTTAGAAACTATTTAATTGATGTGTCCGTAGTGACTCAGAATGACCCGCTAGCGCAGTTTTTATCCGGTGGAGGGGCAACGAGTATTCTAGGAGCAATTACGGGGTTGTCAGGGATTGATCTTGGCTTCAATAGTCGTATTTCTGGATATACTAAAATCAAAACCGCCTTTACTCAAAAAAAGAGAAAAGGACAAAGAGAGCCAAACCAAACTATAGATATTTATACAATGGATGGCGTAATTGGAGGTTTGACGCAAAAGAAAATTACGACAGGTAATAATTTGCCAACCTTAACCTCTTCTACAGGAAATGTTAACGAAGGAATGCTAGCGAGTGCTGGCCCTATTCATATTTTAAATCAAAACGGTGGTGGCGTAACTATAGATTTTACTAATGTAAAGTTCTATCAAGGTCTTTACTGGCCTAAAATCGTTGTGAACTTAGTAAATGCTACTTCCGTTTCTGGAGTTGGAACTTACGGGCAAATGATAGGGGGAGTTAGTATGGATTTATCAACAAAAATAATACCACTATTTAGTAAAGTTAATAATCCGCTAGCCATAGCAAGTATTGCTTATGGGAGTATCCTAATCGGCAAAAGATGCGGAGATAGGTTTTACTACGACGATAAAGATAAAGAAAGAAAAGAAGCGGGTTGCCCCGGTCTTAACTAAGACTCATACTGAGTGCAAGAATCACAATGATCTTTCTTTAGGGGAAAGATGTCTCTTTTCTCACATTTATATTCCGTTGCTTTTTTTGTATTTCCGCAACAAGAGGCGACTTGGCCTTCGATTTTATTTCTAGAACGATGGCGACAAGACATCATCTTATCTCCATAATCTTCTCTATTTAAATCTACGAATGTAATGCTCATTAATTTGTTTTAAGATAGTTATTTTTGTAAATCCAGCTACAAAATATATAACTAATTACACCCGAAAGAATATTCGACATAAGAGATAAAGGAAAATAAATACCTCCTAATGGATTAACCAAAAATGATAAAGCTAACCCCGTCCAAAAAGATGCACACTCGGGACATATTAAGGGGTTCCTCAGATATGGGACTCTTGCTACTAAATTTCGCAAAGGTCTAAATATATCTGAGAAACTCCATAAATGCGATATTCCTAATGATAAGATTAGGTAATATACGAGTAGTAACATGCCTTAAAAATACTTACCTAGAACATCTAACGCTAATTCTAGAGGAATATCAGTTACTTTAGTCCAAGTGGCTGCCGCCGTATTACCGTCTTTAACAAGTTTTTCCTTTAATTGTTCAAAGGTTTTGCCTTTATCTTTTAAATTCTTAATTAAAAGAAAGTAAGGACTAGTAGGAGACAATCCCCTCTCTTCGGAAGAAGAATCTGAAGCACTTGAAACCGTAGATGGAGCATCGAACTTCTTACCATTAGGGCCGATTTCATCTTTACCAAGAATAGGAATATTCAAGGAATTTCTTACGGCTCTAATAAAGGAACGATTTTCAGCAATCGCAGTAAGATACTCTTTAGCAAAACTAAAGGTGTTTCCGTGATGTGCGTCTGCTGTTCCGGGGAAACAGAAGTCTTGAAAATCGGTTTCAAAATTTCCCTTCCAACAAATCTCGCATTCTAAGCTAACAAAATCATTAGTTACAGTAAGAGGGTTAAATTTAACCGATCTAATACCTCTGATTTGAGCTAAACGTTTGAATCCCCAAAGAAGAACTAATTTATCTTTATCGTCTAAACCCTCTGCTGAAGAAGGGATTGCTTCGCGTCTTTCTTCAAAGTTAAAACGATTAGGCACAACATATTGTGGCTCAATCATTAATTTCCAGTCAACGAAACCTAGTTCATCATAAATATAATTAATTCCATTACGTAGCCCCCTAGCATTGAATGATAGAGGGGCGGGTGGAGTTATAGATTTTACATTGCCTGATTCGACTAAAGCCATGTTTTCTGTGGATTCTGCTTCGTCGTCCGATATATTTTTACGTGGTCTTCCCATATTATAATCTTGCCATCCTTAATACCTTTTGGATGTCCTCAAATTTTGTGGTTGGCGCATCGTTGAATTCAGCTAACCAAATTTGGCGGCCTACATATCTCCTAGCGGCATCTCCGAGTTTAACTAATACATCGCCTTGGCCATCGGGGCCATAAAGATGTGCTACCGCTCCATAGAGGGAGTAAGCTACGCAATCTTTGCTAGGGTCGTATTCCTTTCCGTCTGAAGTATGATAAATGTTAAGACTGGAAAGCTTCTTTCCAAACTTATTGACAGCCAAGCTGCCTTGGCACCATCTATCGCTTCTATAGATTAATCTGCTAATTTTCATATTACTACCTAATATGAATTATATGATTTTTTATAAATAAGTCAAATCTTATTTATTATAAATGTAGAAATAATCCGACTCTTCATAAAACTCAGGAAGATCAATTACGTTAGATTCGTTGGCATTTAAATGCGGCATTGGACGATCTAATTTATAATGAATCTTACTAAGATAGAATTTGCCGTTACTTAGTAAAACTTTGCGAGACTTAAAGAAGGTATCGCTATTGATTTTATGTTTCTTTTCTAAATCGTCCTTAGATAAGGTTTTTTCAGGGTCAATAATGCCGATCTCCATATAATCCAATTTAATAGGATTAAGTTGTTCGTTTGTCCATTTAGTGAACAGTTTTACTGGAATTCCCAAATGCTGAACTTCGTGAATGAAAGTGGCGTCATGCTTTTCATTAATTTCGTAAGCCATGCCAATAATATTTGGCTTGAAAGCTCTCAATAAGTTAATGTCAATAGGAACGTCAGTAATAATTAACCCTTTTCTGATTTGCAACTGAGCCGCTAAAACATTAGCGTTTGGCTGAAAATCATATCGAATATTCAACGGAGCATTAGGAATAAATCCTTGCGGAACGATAGAATTAGGAACAACTTCAATAACTTTCTGTCCATATTTAGAGCCGAAATGAAGAGACTCTAAATTAATTGGCTTAAGGCCGACTAATTTAGTGATAGCATTTAAAACTTCTTCAGGGGTAATAAAATTGATCGTTTTAGGATTCTCGTTAAAATGAAAGGAAGGTGCGTTTCCATTTCGGTGAGAGTCAATTAAAACTGTCTTATCCGGGTCGTTCCAGTATGGGCCATGAACTTGTGAGCTTGTAGGGCCATATAGACCAACTACAGGGGCCTCTAAGGCTCCTGCCATGTGAACCGGCATTGAATCGTTTCCAATAGTTAACAGCGCATTTTTGATAAGATAAGCCGTTTGATGAATAGAGGTCTTTCCTTGTAATGGGAAACAATATTCTAAAGCAGGGTCATTTTGACCACCAAGTTGAACGATATGTATATCGTTTTCCTTTAAGAAGGGGATAATAAGGTCAATTACTTCTTGAAAATAGGCATAATTTTTATTATCATTTCCAGAAGAATTATGAAATATAATATACTTCTCAAAAGGAAGAGCATAAGGAGCTTGAAATATAAAAGGCTTATCGAGCTTTAAGCCGCAGTTTAAACTAAATGATTGAGCAAGTGATGCCATAAAATATATTATACGAGGTTCTTAAATTCTTCTAGCTTAATTCTAATTTCAGCCTGTGTAAATCCGTAGTAAGTGCATTCAAAAAGAATGACTCCTAGTAATTGTTCGTTAGTGATACCGGGAATCTCATTGATAATTTCACAATCAATTAATTCATCCCAACTCCATAAGTCCATTGCAAAATGCTTAGTAATCTTGCTTTCGTTGTCGGAAATTTCCACGAACTGAGCGTAAGGCCCATCTAACACTTCGTCATAATCTCGTTCGTAAGATAGATTAAGTAAATCCGATACCATAATAGACTCACCCATAAAAATATCCTCATACAGATAGGTATGGATAGATACAGTTACGGGCTTATCGTAGTATGGGAGGTTTATCAACTCCTTTAAAGCGTCGGCATAAAATTCAGGAGGATTTTCATCGTTGAAATATCCCCGGATAAACTTAAAGCTCTCAACAAAATCAGTTACCTTTAACAAATCTCGCAACGTCATATTACTTAACCTCTCTATTATTAGTATGAGACAAGTAGTTCAAGAATTTCTGTGCTGAAACCCCCGGATAAAAGAATACATCAAATAGTTTTTCTTTTGTCCCGCTACCGATACAATACATTTCGTTTTCAGCGGGGGGAAAATATGGTAGAATTTTGTGAACGTGAGGATTGCCAGCTAGAATATCAGCGTATCTGTTGTCACACATGACATAAAGATCATGTTTAGGATAACGAGTATGGAAATCTTTGAATAGAGAGGTCGCGATGAAAATATCTCCACCAGACTCTTTTACTACAATAATGCCACGCTTATTTTCCCTGTCCATATCAATGAACGTCTTAAAATCAACGGTGTTATTCTTTTGATTCTCTTGAAAGGCAATATTTCTAAACTGATGTTCAATCTGAGCGCGAGGCGTTCCACGGTCAATAGATTGAACCCACCCAATTAACCCGCTATCATCGTCCTTTACATCCATCTTCAATATTTTACTGTAAAGCTCTTTCAACCATTCCTTATTATCGGCAATGTTATTATTAACTTCAGCATTGGGAACTTTGGAATCATAATCCTTTTTGAAGTTAAGATAATCTGCCCAATTCAACATTTTACACGAATCAATAAACGATTCTACCTTTTTAGAGATAACCGAAACATCAAATGTCTTTAACGCCCAAGCTCTACCGTCTTGAGAAATCTGCCTGTATTTTTCAGGAGACATCTCATGTATCTTTAAGAAGAACTTAGAGATAGAATTAGGATTAGGGTTAAACTTTAGGAAGTTCGTGTTACATTCTCTATAAAATCCACCTTCAACTGATTCAACGAAAGGCTGTCTAGCAAAATCTAACCCTGATGAATATGGAGTAGTTAATAGGGGTAATCCACAAAGAAGAGATTCTACGTTAAAGTATTCAAGTCCCCCCGACGTAAACATAGAAGAAGCCGCGTCAGAAATTCCATAGATTTTAGCTAAGTCTTTTTCTGTAACGGTGGAATGAATGCCGCAAGTGCTAAAGCTTTTTTGAGCTTGGCAATGAGGACAATCAATTCCTTCGCCTTCAAACGGCATAACATGCCAAAACTTACATTGACCACAATTATAGGTAGTAAGAACATCTTCTTTAGCTAATCCAAATTCCTTCATAGCTTCCTGAAGGTTCCAACCTTCCGACCAAGAACAATGGAATAGAAGCCTAGTCTTTTTATCTGGATGTTGTTTTTTAAACTTAACCAAAGCTTCCATGTTAGATAAGAAAAGCTTTCTAAGTTGGTTACGACCAAGATAAAGAATAACCTTTTCTTTCGGGTCGATATTAAATCTTTTACGTAACTCTACGCGCTCCGTAACCGGGAGGGGCTTGAAGTTAGAAGTATCTAAGCATCCGTGAACCGTCTTAACATTTGCAAACTTCTCAGGGTCTTCTTCTTTCATCGCTTCTTCAGCGAAAGAAGCCCAAGTCCAGAAGTTAGGAGTTTTTTCTGCCCATACCTTAGCTTGGTTAATAATCGGAAGACTGTCTAATGTCGTCCATTGAACGAAATTATCTTTAACATGGCTATACCAATCCTTCTTCCAGTAAAAATCATCGTGAGAAGACCAAATATCTTCGATATGAAATACTACATCGAGTTCATTTTTAATAACAAAATCTTCAACTCGTAAATTACCATAGCTAGCAAGACGTTCCCAACTCTCACGTTCCTGTGGCGGCTTTTGAGCCAATCCGTTTAAAATGTCTTGAGTTAATGCGCCCCAATTATTGAAAGGCATTTTTTGGAGATTTGGTTCTCCGTCAAAAATCCCTTGATGAAGAAAATAATAATCATAGTCCGGCCTATTCTTATAAAGATACGTAAGTAATGCCTTAGCGTTTCTTGAGAAACCGGTTCTTAAAATAGGGCTACTAGTGATAAACCCAACTCTCTTCTTTCTTTCCATACTATTACTATTATACAACATTAAAAAAAATGCGGAGGGTTTAATCTCCGCATTTCTTTGACCTATGTTCTAATAATACAACACTATCTAATTACCACAAATCTGAACTATCAGCTTGAGAGGCTGGAACTTCCACCTGTTCGGGAGAAGGTTCAGGACGCTCCTCTTGCGGAGCGGAGCCGGTTGCTCCGTCTTCTTTCTTCGTCTTATAAATATTTAACTCTCTAGCCCACTTCTCTAAGTTTTCCAAGTAAAAATCGTCAACTTCGGTGAAGTCATTTTGAATTACTTTTCCGTTCTTAGGGTGTGTAATTGCTACAGACCTAGGGACATCTTGCCAATCAAATTTCCATTTAACAAGTTCATCGTTTTGACGAATAGAAGCATCTGCATAACCTTTTTTGTTGTTATAAACGCTAATGCTAACGTTATTAGGAGATTGAAGTCCCATAATTTTGTTAAACAGAGAGCGATTAAGAATGTTGAATCGTAAGTCTAACAAGTAGGCTTCCCCAGCTTCCTCGTCACTAAGTAGGAATTTAGCAATATACTTTACATTACCTTCATATTTATCCTCAACTAGTTCAAGGGATTTAATATCTCCAGAAATTTGGGAGAAGTTATCTTTCTTTACCCACTTATCGCCTACTTTTTCTAGGGCGATAAACGTAGCTGGAATATCATGTTTATTTTCGTCTCTCGTCGCGGTTCTTACAATGAGAAGATTTCCGGGAGTCTGACCACTATTAGGTTTCTTTAATGCCATAACTTTATTATACTTTATTGTTTAAAAATTGGTGCCGGTTACGTTATCCGGCGTTCTAATCTTGAAAGGAGGAGAGAAAGAACCGTTAGCGAACACCTATACGTGTATATCTACTAAATTACTTAGTAACCAGCTTATTTCCCTTCAAAGCTCTTGCGAAGCTACGCGAGTCAAGACGTTGCCACTGATCGGAATCAGCCTCAACATTATTAGCACCAAACGCTCCAACTACCTTCAAACCTTGTGGGGTTTCAATAAGAGTAGCATTAAATGCTTTATAATTGACTGACTTGCCTGTTTTACTACGAGTATTAATTTTCATATCGGTTTCTATTATACTAAATTTTATAATTCTGTCAACTATTATTTATTCCAAATCGTCTTCGTCTTCATCCCAATCGAAATAATCTCTATCATAATTTTTATTTGAGGATTTATTAATACGAAGCTCTTCAAAGGCGTTATAGTTAACTCGGATGTCTAACTCAGCTACGCGGGGAAGGCCCATGACGATAACATTAGGATGATAATTTTCGTCAAAAACAACGTCATTATCATCTACAGTTTCATACTCTTCTGGTTCTTTGACTTTCATAAAGCCAAACTTCCATCCTAACTTTTCCGATTGTAGAATATCAAAAAGTAACTTCGCGCCTTTTTCAAAGACTTGAAAGTCATTCATTTCAAGATATTCTTTAAGTTCGTTCATCTCTTTTTGAGAGATTTTGATATTACCAAAGTTAGGTCTATCAGGTTCGTCGAACATACTAATATTATACTATGTCAATGTCGTATTTGTCTAAGAAGAATTTACGAGATAGGTCTTTTATATCTGCTTCGTAAATTTCTATAAAAGTAAGACCGGCCATTTCAACCCACTCTCTTTTTTCTTTATCTCTTCTCCAAGAGTTTAAGAAGCCGGAGCGGTTAACGTGAAAATGCTCAACAAAGTCGTCATGCTGTCTTCCGTGAACCTCTACCGCTATCTTCTTAGATAGATTTATAAAATCTACCATAAGGCGGGAGGAAGGGATGGTATATTCCTCTAAGACCGTATGAGTCTTCCAGAAGGGTTTAAAGAACTGTTTAACATTATATTGAAGCTTACTCTTACTTTTACCATCCCAATTTATTTGATATTTTTTGATCTTAACGGGAACTAATTTCCCATAAGCGTTAGCTATCTTGTCCACCGTTTGCTTCTGCGATTGCTTTCGCAGCCTCGTCTACAGCTTTCTTATCTTTAGCAAGCCTATAACCGTCAATGATTTCTCCAAAATGTTTTACTACTTTAGGATTTTCAGTAAGCCAGTCAAAGATTTCAGCTTCACCGTGATATTTTTCTTTTACGGGTAAGCCTTTATCTTTTAGACCTTGCATAATAGAAGGTTCTAAATCAAACCATGCTCCACGCTGTTTAATAGTCTGCCATCCAATAAGGATGTCGATAATCTCTTTCTCTTTCCAAACTGAGCTTTTACCGATAACGTGATATTTGACAGGATAATCAAAAGTAAGTCCAGTTGTCTCATTAGGAGATTTTTTAACCGCAATCTTAACTTTATGACCAATGATTTTATTCTTTTGTCTGTCAGGTTTCTGAGAGTTATTCTGGAGAATCCAGTCTTTTTGGTATCTAGGTTTAAACTCTAAAATGAAATTCGCAAAGTGTAAAGCTGCCCATCCACCGCTACCGCCACCGCTAACCGTCTTATTCCCATCATCGGGAGCATAAGGGTCAATCTGAATATTACTAGAGTGTTGAGATAAAAGTAAAACGATATGTCCGTATTTACAGATTTCTAAATTTGTATCCTGAAGAAACTGCTTGGTAAGAAGAGGGGTTCCTGCAACCTTACGGTTTTCGCCAAATTCTTTCTTTTGATCGGCTTCGGTAATCAATCCATCCGTGCTATCAATAATGATAAGGAATTCCGTTTCCTTTGGATTGTTCCGCATTAGCTTGCGGATAGTATTAACAATAAATTCGTAAGTATTAGACTCTAGAACAAAAATGGTTCCGTCTTTCCACTTAGAAGGGTCTAGAACAAAGGGGATTCCCGTTCTATCCATCATTTCTCTAGATAGCTTACCTTCCGCCTTAACGTAAAGGACTCTTCTATTAGCTGTCTTTAAGAATTCTCTAGCTACCTCAAAGGAGAAGCTAGTTTTCCCTGATTCAGGAATTCCGACTAGACGGTGAACCCCCGGCATGAGGGTTCCCATATCTAGATCGAGCTTTAAACTACCGGTAGAAACGCGATAGTAGTGTTCCTTAACAAAGTTAAGGTGTTTGTCTTTATTATCTTTTAGCTGCGATGATAAAACATCGCTCGCATCGAGTTGAAAACTCTCTTCTTTTTTTACTGCCATACTAGATAATATTATACGATGCTGTTGCTAAAAATTGGTCGTTATCTTCTAATTCAATGTGAATACATTCAACTTTTTCAGAATCACGGATAGCAAGCACAGGCTTAGACGGATAATATCCAGAAGTGAGGTTTCTTCCGTTTTCAAAGCGAGAGAAAATTTTACCAGCCTTTAAATCCTTACCAAACGTAACGTGGAACTTATAATCGCAGTTATAATCTCTAACTTCGCGAATTACGCAACCAAGCTTTTTGAAAAGTTCCATTAGTTCAAACTGTTTAGAAGTTTTCTTTTCGCGAGGAGGGCGAAATTCCCCTGCAAAGTTAGCATCGCCACGACGCCTTATTGGTTCTGCCGCTTCCATTTCTACCATTTGCATAGGTTCAGGGGCGCGAGCAGCGGCAACAGGAACAGCACGAACGACAGCGGCTCCACCGGCACGACGAGCAGCCCTACCCATAGGAACGGCTACTTCAGCTACGTTGTCAAAATTAATTGCATAATTTCCTCCAATAACAGCTTTAGCTTCTGGCTCTTGATAGTTATAACGAACTTCTACTTTACCGTTACCGGGGGAAACGATGGTGAACTTTTCATCCTCCAAAATAGAAGTAATTTCGTCTTCAATGGGAGCGGACTGTTCATTGCGATAAAACGGAACTAAGCAATTTACATTACCGTTTTGAATCAAAGATTTCTCGAAGATTTCCGATACTCTAACCATTTCTGGCTTTTTAGATTTATCATTGCTAATAAAAGCAAATTTAAGTTTACTATCTTCTGGAATATAAATAGAAGATTCATCTTCCATATCCAAAACAAAGCATGATTTCGCCTTTCTTGCTCCAACCTTTTTAACGCGAACGTCCTCAAAGGCGTGGTTCATAAGCGTATCCCCATCCTTTAAGAATAGAGGGGTTTTGAGTTTCTCAAGAGAGAAGAACTGAGTGAAAATAGGATAATACATAATTTACCTTCTTCTGATTATACGAGTTTTTATTTTTCTGGCAAGGAAAATTTATTCGATTTGTTCGTAGAAGCGCAAACACTCTGGATTTACTTTTATCTTGGAGGGATTAAAATATGATGAAATACTCAATCCGTCTAAATTCTTGACGCGAGATAAGCCAACGTAAGCCATTCCATCGGCAAAAGCTTGCTGTAAATCAATTATAGCGTAGTCCAAGGTTGTTCCTTGCGCCTTATGGTAAGAACAGGCAAAAGCCACCTTCAAAGGGATTTGTGTTCGACTTGCTATAACTTTATACTTAATTTTACCTTCAACTACGATTTGTTCTTTAATTTCCCAAATCTCAGGTTCGACAATAAGTTTTCCAGCACTTCCAAAGTCCACAAGAGGCAAGCCAGCTTCAATGCCAATAACTTTACCCACAGAACCATTCACCAAACCGGCGGCTACATCGACATTATAGATAAGCATAACTTGCGCACCTACCTTTATGTCAATCTTCTGAGCGGCTTGACAGTTTCTATTAAAAAAGTCGATGTGATGTTTTTCCCCCGTATCTTTAGAATAAAAGGAATAAGCTTTGCCCGGCATACTAGAGATAACTTTTTGATTATATTTATCGACCACGGCGTTATATCCAAACAAACGAATTGGCGTGATATTTGGAGGAGTTTTCAATTTAGCTCCAATACGACCGTTGAGAAGATCAACGTTTTTAGTAATACCAAATCGAACTTCTTCTAAAAGGTTGGCAAAAATCTTGTCATTCTTTTGGCGAACAATTTCTGTAAGTTTGACGGCTTTGATTCCAGCGGCTTTCCACGAATCAGAATTAAAAGCAAAGTCAGCTTGTTCGCCTTCAAGGTCTTTAAAGACCGGAGGAAGCTGTAAGAAGTCGCCAGAGAAAACCATTTGAATTCCACCGAAGGAGCTACCATCTCTACGAACAGCTTTAAATACCTTATCAATAATATTAATTAGTTTACCAGAGGCCATACTAATTTCGTCAATAAATAGAATTTGAGAGGCAGCAATTCTTAAGCAAGCCTTCTTATTCCTGAAAACATTCCTGAAAATATCAGGCATATCGGTATCAGCTAATCCTATGCCAGCCCAAGAGTGAATAGTGCTACCGCCAAAATTCAAAGCTGCTACACCAGTTGTAGCGGTTTTTCCGTAGTTAATACTATTCTTAGTAAGGAAATTAAACAAAAAATTCAAAGCGAAGGATTTTCCAACTCCAGCACTTCCCGTTAGAAAAATATTCCTTCCTTCCAATACGGTAATACAAAAAGATTGCTGTTGCTTGTTGAGAGATTCCCAACCATCCGCCTTTGAGATTTCGGTAACAAGATGTTTTAATGACATATTCCAAACATTATACTTTTTTTTATTTTTAAGTCAAGAAGTTAAAAAGTTCTTGCTTTCTGTTGTAAAATAGTGGATAATTATAAAGCTGGAAATTAAGATTTTCAGAAAACTGTTTGTCAGTTTAACCCCGGATTCAAGTATTTATCATACTTTATAGCGGGAGTTTCCTCCTTCGCTCGCCATCGCGGTTCATGGTTGGTCACATGAGAAGAGAGTATTTATAAAAGAAATACAGCCAATAGTATTGGTTTGAAGGATTAGACTCAAGAAACTACAGTCTTGCAAACGAGCTTACTTTAAATCTAGTAAGTGCAGTTGTCCCGGCGTGAGATATATATTATCTGGCTAGGCAACCGCCACTCTTCTTTGGAGTGGACAGTTTCAGCATTTGTCTGTGTTAGTGATTTTCACTAATTGGTTGCGTAAAGTTATAATTCTTTATAATTTTAATTCCTGTAGTCGCATGAATTGCCGTCCCTATGCACATTAAAAACTAGGGCCTCAAAAATTTCGGTTATATTACTGATTAGTGCGTATTTAGCTCCATAGCCTTTTGTTAGGTCTATGGGCTTAATACGCTCTTTTCATATCCTAAAAATTACAGTCATATAAGGAGTAACTTACAGGGTTCATAACTTTATAAGTCTTAGAATTAAGCTTAATCCTTAAACTTTAGGCTTGCTTTTCCTCTAAAATTTAGTATAATACAGGGAAATAAAACTTATGACAGTAACAGAAGCTCAAGCAGTATTGTTCGATTACTTTCTCGGAGAAGATGTCTTTAAGATGTCCGATGTAAAGAAAATCTTCCTCTCAATAGAGAATGAAGAAATTGATAAAGGAATAGCAAGACTGGCTCTACAAGAACTTGAATCATTGAAGTTAATAAGAAGTTTTCGCACAGAAGACGAAGAGGAATATTGGGTTTTAATAAAATCTTTGTTTCATTATAACCAAGACGTAGCTATTTCATCACTTACTGCAAATACTATAGCTTCTATTATTAATAAAAAATGCGAAGAGCTAGGAGATGAAGATAACTATTGTAACCCCGCAATCGTTAATGAGACAGATATTCAGAATCTCCTTAAACTGATTTTAAACGAAGATGAATAATACTGGATTACTTTATAAAACCAAGGTTTACACTATTGGTTCAATGGAATACGGAAATGGACAGGCATGGAGAAATGAACTTAAAGAAGCCTTTAAGCCTTTATCTATTTGTGTATTAGACCCTTATAATAAACAGTTTGTAAAAACTATTGACGAGTCCGACGAACAAAGAGAAATTCTTTTTAAACTAAGAGCTAGTGGTGATTTTGAAGGAGTTGCTAGACACGCCAAAGAGTTTCGAGCTTTTGACTTAGCCTGTGTGGATAAGTCTGATTTTGTTGTATGGCACTTAGATACAACTATCCCTACGATTGGTAGCGTAGAAGAATTTTCATGGGCAGTTAGATTAAAACGCCCCTCTTATGTCGTCGTTCGACAAGGCAAAGAGAAATGTCCTTTATGGATTTTTGGCATGATTCCCCATAAATATATCTTCAGTTCTTTGAAAGAATTTACTCAAGAGATTTATGATTTAGACAGCGGAAAGAAAGAACTCGATAATCGCTGGAGACTTTTTGATTTGGATATTAGATAATTATGAAGAAATTACTTATTGGAGTTAGCGGTTATGCCCGCTCAGGTAAAGACACATTAACCGGAAATGTTATCCGTTTCTTAGAAACTAAAGGTATTAGAGCTAGGCAGTTCTCTTTTGCTAACTATCTTAAACAAGATTTAAGAGATTTATGTCTAAGTAAGTTTAATATTGATAGTTTTACGGAAAACACAGAAGAGAAGACGTTGATTCGGCCCATTCTTATTTCCTATGGTGAGACAGCTAGAAATATTTCTAAAGGAACTTATTGGTGGAAGTTAGTTAAGTCTGAAGTTGATAACGCTTTTAAGAATAATGAAATTGATGTAGCTATCGTTTCTGATTGTCGATTCTATGAATATGAAGGACAGGATGAAATTGACTTTATCAAGAGTTATAATGAAACTTCTAACTATCCGTTTAAAGTTGATAATTTATTAGTAACCGTTAAGCAACGCGGATGTAAACCAGCCCATATTTCTGAAGCTAAGAACACTCCTAAGATTGAAGCTGCAAGTGATAATGTCATTTCATGGCCTTATTTTGGCGACGATCAAATTGAGAGGTCTGAGAAATACTGCGAGGAACTTTACGCTAACATCGTTCGTAAGTTAGATGTTCGATAAATTTGTTGAAAACCCTGATTACACCCAAGGTTTAGAGGCGACCTTAATCTACCCCCATTCAGTTACAATATCTGAATTGACTAAGGCCAAGCCGGAATTTGATAAGTTTTTTAGTGAATCTCTTTTTATGGTTTACTTCGGAATATATTCCAAGGTATCGGATAGAGATTTTATAGTTGATTCCGCGATTATAGACATCACTAGTAATACGGAGAATAGTTATAGAAGCAGAAAGTTTGAGAAGTTAGATTGTAAGGAGTTTAGAGATTATATGACATCTATTCAGATAATTTTTCCACCCTTTAAAAGAAACCTCTTAAACTTTGAAAAAAGAGCCTACTCTATTTCTGAATATATGGATACCGTTAAGTTATGGTTAGACCTATAAATTTTTCGATGTTGTATAATATAAGTATGAAGAAATGTTGTTGCTCTAATAAGAAGTCTGAACTTAATGGTAAAGAAAACGAAGAGAAGTATCTTCGACTTACCAAAGATGTTGAGGCCAGTGAAGAAATCTTAGGGGAAGCTTGCGTTGAAACCCTAAAGAATTTTAGAAAGAAAAACGCTGACGCTGATTTGAGCGTTTATAAAATTAAGGTTCAGTAATGATAGAAGAGAAGAGTTGGAAAGAATTTAAAGATAGCGGTTTACTTTGGTTTGTGAACCGCACTCTCCATCTTTTCGGATGGGCTATCGTTATTGCTTATAACGAGGCAAGTGAAGTCGTAGAGGTTTATCCTGCTAGAGTTACTTGTAGAGGATTCACAGAAGATGTGGAAACCAAAGGTTTTATCGCCGTATCAGATTACTTAAAAAATAATATAAATGAACTTAGTAGAGAATCAAGAGAATAATATCCCGGTCTTTGACATTCCGTTGGATTCAGAAAATTTCGTTCCTCGCTCCGAGGAATACAAAACAACTTATGACACTAAAGTCGCTACCCCTGCTAGAGTAATCTACAACGGAAACTTCTTTGAAGCGAATACTGGCTTTGCTGGAATTAGCGGACTAATTCGTCCCGTATATGTTACAGGAGCTTTATAATACATGAAAATATTCAACTTACCTGTAAATAACTTATCATTTGGCAATGTCTCGTTCGGTATTATCAATGAATTATACCGTAGAGAATATAATGAATTTTTACTTCAAGACAATGGAACTCCTAATTTATCAGCTTTTAACGAAGTTAGAGCCGACGAAACATTTCTTAATTGGTTTAATCTTAAGAGAGACAACTTTTTGTCTAAGTTTAGTAGAGATTACTCTTTACTCAAGTTGTGGCATATTGTTAACAGTGAGTCGTCAGTAGGAAAGAGGCAAACGCTTTTTACTTTCCATGAGTTAGATCAACTAACTGAGAGTGAGGTTAATATTCTTAATAACCAAGATCATATTATCTTATCTACTCAATACTCTAAGGATGTCTTTGAATCTAATGGAGTTACAACACCTATTACCGTAGTTGGATTAGGGTTTGACGACTTACATTTTAAAGTCAACAACGAACGCAACAAGATTCCTGAAGGAGTTTGTGTATGGTATCTCGGCGGAAAACTTGAGAATCGTAAACGTCACGAAAAGACGATTAGAGCTTGGGTTAAGAAATATGGAAATAACCCACAACATATTCTTAATCTTGCTGTTTATAATCCTTTCTTTTCTCCCGAGCAGAATCAAGGTCTATTAGCTCAGATTTTTGAGGGAAAGCCAAAGCCTTTTAATGTAACTCTTCATGGTTACTACGAAACTTTAGCCGAAGTTAACAATCTAATCAATGTGTCCGACATCGTGATTGATATGAGCGGCGCAGAAGCTTGGTCTATTCCATCCTTCAACGCGGTTGCCTTGGGCAAACACGCCATCCTTCATAATACTACCGGTATTAAGGAATGGGCCACAACCGACAATGCAGTTCTTATTGAACCGGTTGATAAGATCACCGCAGTAGATAATATCTTCTTTAAACCAGATGCAGAGTTTAATGTTGGAAATATTTTCGACTACGATGTAGACGAGTTTTCTGATAAGTTAGACGTAGTTTATAATAAATGGAAGAAAGACCGCGTGAATACCAATGGATTGAAAATCCAAAAAGATTTCACTTGGAAGAAAACCGTCGATAAAATCTTAGAAGTAATTTAATTATGGCAAGTAGAAGTAAAAATAAAGAATTAGCTAGGGTTCGTAGAATCAAAAAACAACTCCAAGCATATTATCAGAATGAAGCTCGCTCTCAATACTTAGTAGAGAACGCTGGAAAAGAAGTTAAGTATAGTGATAGGACATATCTTATTACGCCTAATGGAAGCTACAGGCGTTTACAGACAAAGGAAGAGATTAAAGCTAACAGAAAGGCTAAGTAATGCCGTTCTATTTGTTTGAAAACGTCGAAACGGGAGAATATAAAGAAGTGTTCTTCCATATGAATGATGAAAAGATTTATAACGGGGAAGATGGCACACAAGTTGGAGTCTGGAGTCGTAGGTATTATTCTCCTAACGCTGGTGTGGATACTAGGATTAATCCCGAGTCTGCTAGGGATTTTGTGGAAAAAACTGGCCGAAAAAAGGGGACGATAGGCGATATTCTTGATGCTAGCGCAGAAATGAGTGCTAGACGCACCGAGATCATGGGTAAAGACCCTTTAATACAAAAGTATAAAGACGAATACTCAGGAAAACGTAAGGGTAAGAAAAATCCATCTGAAGCTAGAGCAGCCCAAAAAGCGGGTATTACCGTTTCTTTAGGCGGATAGACACATAATCTTTAAAGAATCACTTTTAGGAATAAAAGTGCTGGCTTTTATCTTAAAAAATTGTATAATTATAGACACATATGATTTTTGAGAAACAGATTACACGTAAGCCTGACCATTATCCTTGGACTCAGGACTTTAAAAAGGTAATGCATAATGGTTTCTGGACGGATGCCTTGTTTAATTTCTCTAGCGATATTCAGGATTTCAAAGTCTCCTTAAATGATAAGGAGAGAGAGATGGTTACTAGGGCTTTAGCTACTATTAGCCAACTAGAAGTATCTGTTAAGGAATTTTGGGCTAAAATCGGAGACAACCTACCCCATCCCTCAATTAAAGGAATGGGCTACGTCATGGCCAACGTCGAGGAAATACACGGCGATGCATACGACCGTTTACTTAGCGTTTTAGGGATTGAAGATATTTATGAGGAAATTTTGTTACTACCCTTTATTAAGGGTCGTGATAATTACCTAAAAAAACACTTACATAAGTTTCACTCTGACAATAAGAAACAGTTTATTTACTCTCTTATTTTGTTCACGCTTTTTGTGGAGAACATCGCTTTGTTCTCTCAGTTCTATACTATTAGTTGGTTTGGACGTTTCAAAAACGTCTTGAAAGATACTAATAAACAGGTTGAATATACCTCTCGCGAGGAAAATCTTCATGCTATGGTTGGTATTAAGATCATTAATACAATCAAAAAAGAACATCCTGAACTTTTTGATAAGGAGTTAGAGGATAAAGTTTTATACGAAGCTGAACAGGCGGTAAAATATGAATTTGAAATTATCGAATGGATTATTAATGGTTATCAGCACGATGCTCTTAGTTCTGATTTACTTAAAGAGTATATTAAGGACAGGATGAATAATTCTCTTATTCAGATTGGCTATCCTAAGATTTTTGAAGTTAGTCAGGAGACGTTAGCCAAAACCGCTTGGTTTGATGAACAACTCCTTGGTAATAATATGACGGATTTCTTTCATAGCCGTCCCGTTGAATATTCCAAGAATGACAAAAGCTTCGGGGAAGAAGATTTGTTCTAATTTATGAAAACACTAATTCAATTTAAAGCCCCTTGGTGTGGGCCATGTAGGATGATTGCGCCTTTAATTCAAGACTACGAAGATAAGTATTCTGTTGTAGTTGTCGATATTGACGAGAACCCGGATGTAGCCAATAAGTATAAAATCCGAGCTATTCCAACGGTGGTAATTAAAAATGGAGAAGAAGAAATTGCGAGATTGATTGGAAAAGAAGTTACAAAGCAGAATTTAGATAAGTATGTTTAAGGATAAAGATTACTATTGGTTGAATAAGGACAGTCGAATGTTCCTTAGTCGTGGATATTTAGAAGATGGAATTGAACCAGAGGTTCGTATTAGACAAATCGCTGAAACGGCGGAAGGATTTCTTGGCGTCAAAGGTTTTGCTGATAAATTTGAAGGATATATGAAACGTGGGTTTTATTCCCTTGCGACCCCGGTTTGGACTAATTTTGGAAATGATAGAGGTCTTCCCGTTAGCTGTTTCGGTTCTTATGTAGCTGATAAGATGGAAGCTATTTTAGAAAAAACCGCTGAAGTAGGGATTATGTCTAAAATGGGTGGAGGAACTTCCGCTTATTTTGGAGATTTGCGTCCGCGTGGTTCTAAGATTAGTGTTGGAGGAGAATCTTCTGGCCCCGTTCACTTCATGGAGCTATTTGATACTACTGCAAATGTAGTTAGCCAAGGTTCTGCCCGTCGTGGGTCTTTTGCTGCATATATGCCGGTAGATCACCCCGACATTTCCGAGTTCCTTAGAATTCGCGATGAAGGACACGCTATTCAAAATATGAGTATCGGTATTACCGTTTCTAACGATTGGATGAATTCTATGTTAGAAGGCGATAAATCTAAACGTAAAGTTTGGGGAGAAATTATAAAGAAACGTTTTGAATCCGGTTATCCTTATATTTTGTTTAGTGATAACGTTAACGACAATAGCCCTCAAGTATATAAAGATAAGAATTTAAAGGTTCATGCCTCTAATCTTTGTAGTGAAATTACTTTACATAGTAATTCTTATGAGTCTTTTGTCTGTGTTTTGTCGTCTCTAAATCTCCTTCATTGGGATGAAATCATTGAAACCGATGCTGTAGAAACCCTTATTTACTTTTTAGATGCTGTAAATGAAGAGTTTGTTCGTAAGACTGAAAATATTAAGTTTATGGAAGCTCCTCATAAGTTTGCTAAATCTCAGAGAGCTTTGGGGGCCGGGGCATTAGGATGGCATTCTTTGCTTCAGTCTAAGATGATTCCGTTTGAGTCTATGGAAGCTAAAATGCTTAATGCTCAGATTTGGAAAACTATTAGAAGTAGAGCCGACGTTGCAACTCAGGAATTAGCCAAGCTCTTAGGAGAACCTGAATTACTTATTGGATATGGTCGTAGAAACGTTACAACTCTCGCGGTTGCCCCTACAACCTCTTCTTCTTTTATCCTTGGTCAAGTTAGTCCTAGTATTGAGCCCGAGAATTCCTGCTATTATGTCAAGAAATTGGCAAAAGGTAGTTTTACTTATAAGAATCCTTTCTTAAAAGAGCTTCTTAAAAGATATGATAAGAATGAAGAGGACGTATGGAAGTCTATTCTTGTTCATGGAGGTTCTGTTCAACATCTTGCATTCCTTACCGATGAAGAAAAGAGCGTCTTTAAAACCTTTGGGGAAATCAGTCAAAAGGAAATCGTTATTCAAAATGCACAACGTCAAAAGTATATTGACCAAGCAGTTTCATTGAACTTAATGGTTCCTCCAGACGCCAAACCAAAAGAGGTAAGTGAATTGCTTATCGAAGGCTGGAAGCTAGGAGTAAAGACTTTTTACTACCAACGCTCTAGTAATCCGGCTCAACAACTTGCTCGCTCTATTTTGACCTGCACAAGCTGCGAAGCGTAAAGTATGGATAAGATATATACTCAAGCTTTAAGCTTTCTACAAGATGCCGTAGGAGCCGAAGGAGGAGATGGAGACGGAATTTGGATTACTGAGTTTCCTTTAGAAGAAATTTTATTAACTTTGGTAGAATTTAATAGGACATCTCCTTACGGCTGGCAAATTGGAGTTGAAGGTGATTGTATCTTTTGGGGAGGTAATCAAGAGGGTGTTATAATTACCACTGATAAAAAATACGAAAAGTCTATTTATAATCAGGTAATGTTAAAGTATTAAATTTCTTGACTTTTAAATAAAAAGTCGTAGAATATACTATATTTTGATGATTCCTGATTTTCAATTTTTAGTATCAGACTACATGCGTCCCGGTGAAACTTTGACGCTTTTATTGTCTATTGCCGACAAGGTAAAAATTCCTAGAGATAGATATTGGGTTACTCTTTTAGATAATGGTGGAACAAACTCTGACGTTTACACAGATGCCTATGAAGGAGGATTAATCGACCAGTTAGTAGTTAGAAAAACTAATACTGGTGGCTCTTGGGCAATGAGAGATTTAGCATATCTTTGTCAATCAGAATATGCTTTCCTTCTTCAAAGCGATCAATTCCTCAAAGAGGAAATTACTGAAACTACTATAGAGTATTTCAAAGGTTTATTAAATAGCGGATATAAATGTGTTGATTTAGCTGGCTGTCAATGCGGGGAACAAAATAAATATTCTGATAGAGCGCAATTCGTTTGGGTAGATAATTACCAACAATGGGTTCGCGGTTGTAAAAACTTTGGCCCCGGCCCCACACAAGGGGATGGCCCTCATAACGAGGAGTTAATTCAAGTTCGATTCAAGGCCGGTGATTGGAAGATTGCCCACGTTTCTCCTCTCTTCTTCGCTGATAATGGCAAATGGTCTATTCGTCAACATCCTGACGGTTCTATTACAAAACACGCTACAGATGAAAAGACCTTGTTTATTATTAAACAGCCTACCAAAAAAATCGAATCAATGGGCATCGACGACGAATCTTGGGAGTTAATCCTTTCTGGAAAATGGCAAGATGGGTCTATCCCTAATTCTTGGAAAAAAGATTCATTCTACTGTTTCAAACGATAACATGTTCTCTATTTATACTTCAGCCTTTAACATTACTTCTCTTAAATTTGACTATCAGTTAAGTTTAAAGAACTTCTCTAATTTTGTAGGAGAAGAAGGTGAGGTTATTATAGCCGTTCCTGAAATCCCCGGCGATGATACCTTTGAAATCCTTTGCGATTGGATTTTTGAATCTGAGTTATCTAACGTATTTGTATTCCCCTGTGACGTAGATAGGAATGACCCCGCTTTCGATGGAAAGGTGAAAGATTTTGCTCTTCAGCAATGTTGTAATAAAGTTCTAATCCAGATGGATTTAGATGAAATTATTCCCTTGGGGCAGAAACCGCTTTGGGAAAATTATGCTTGGCATTTGTTGAATAGTAATGGCTTAGATTGTTTTATGGTTCCCTCTATAGACTTATGGGGAGACGAGCATAGCATTCGATGGGATGCCGAAAAGAAGGCTGGCTTCAAGTGGAGAATGCATAAAGATGGCTTAAAACGAGGCGTTGTTGATTTTGCTAAAAGAGGCGATGGAACTCACGACATTACTAAATCTGATTCTTGTGAACTCCTAACCGAACAAAATGAGTTGGTAAATAGTTTTTATATAGTGAATAATACAACGAATCTTGAAGAATTTTTATCTAGCATTATAAATAACATTTATACCCTTCATTTAGGATATATTGATTTTGATAGTCGTGTGTTACGCAACAAACGTTTTTGGAAAGAACAATGGAAGATCGAAAACGGTTCTGATGTTTATGTTCCTGAAACCGTAAAAGAATTAGAAAAGACAACTTTTAGACATAATCTATTTGAAAGATTATCCGATGTAGTATGAAACCAATTATAGGACATAGTTATATAGAAGACCTGACTGATACAGTCAGAAAGAACGATCAATTTGTTTTCGTTAAGACGGATAAGGATAGATGGATAGAGGTTGATTTTGGATGGATTGGTCAAAGTATGAAAGAGATTTTTGGAGAATTAGGAGAGAATAAATCCTTCATGGTTAGACGACCTATTTACAAAAAGAGATTAGGATAAATTTATGAGTGAAGCTTTAATTACTGTAGTGTTATGTAATTGGAAACATCCAAACCTACTTAAGGTTTGTGTTAATTCCCTACTTAACTCTTTTACAGTTCCAACTGAAATCAAGGTAGTTCTTAATGAATCAAACTATGAATCTGTAACGTTCTTACAGGCTCACGGTATCGACTTCGTTTCTTTACAAGAAAATCGTGGCACGGTTGCGGTTGATCTTCTTACCCCTTTAATTAAGACCCCTTACGTTGTTACGATTAATGACGACCAGCTAATCCATCCCGGCTGGCAAGATGATTTATTACTTAAGGTAGAGAAGTTCTACCCCTGTATGGTTGCAGTAAAATGCGTTGAGCCGGAAGATACCGGTAATTCGATGGTTACTTGTGATAACTTAGGACATGTTTTAGAACTCCAAACTTATGAAAAGTTTATTGCGAACACTAATCAAAAGAAATATCAATCAGATGATGTTTATGGCTATAATCATCCCGCAATACTTAAAACTGAAGATTGGAAAGCTGTGGGTGGATATTCATGCGGACTTGCCTTTGATTACTTTGGTCTTGGGGGCTACTGTGCAGATGATTATTTCAACTACAAAATTTTTGAGCTTCATAAAGGTAACTTTAGGTTCATTATTTCTGGAGATAGCTTCGCATATCATCAGGTAAGTTTTACGGGTAAAAGATTACCTAACGAAATTAAGAATTATGATGCTCACAGTAGGTTTGTAGAACTTACCGGAATAACAACTCAACAATTTAGAAAATCTATTGATTGGGGACAGAAAGTATGAACACAAAACTTGCATTAACAATTATAGCCTTGGTATCTTGTGAAAAATCTAAATACTTAAATTTTAGAATTCACGATGTTTGGTTTCAGGTATTTCCTACCAGACCGTTTCCGACATATCCCGTAATTGGATTGACTGGAATTTCATTAAGAGAAGAAGACCCTCATACTGCAAAAAATTTACTTGTTGACGCTGCAATCAACTACTTAACAGAAAAACTTGATAAATAATTATGGACGGACAAAGACATTATAAAATGGGATATAACATTTCCCAAAACGTAAACATCGACGGGGTATTACTTCAACTTAGAGAAAGACTCAAAGAAGAAAAGAACTTACCAGTTAACATTATTGAATTGGGAACTTATCGCGGAGGGTTAGCCTTTTTGATTAAAGACACCTTCCCCGAAGCAGAGGTTGTTACCTTTGACCCCGCTCCCGATTGCGATATGGAACAGTTAGCTATCGACGCCAAGATTACGACTAAGAGAGAGAATATCTTTGAAGAGTCTATTACGAATCAGATCAAAGATACTATTCAATCGAAAGGCTTAACCATTGTATTTTCTGATAACGGAGATAAGCCTGCTGAGTTTCGTTTGTTCTCCGCATTTTTAAAGCCGGGAGATATTATTCTATCTCACGATTATGCTCCGAACGAAGCCTACTTCAACGCTAACATGCGCGATAAAATTTGGGATTGGTTCCAAATTTCAGATAGCGATATTAATGACGCCTGTGTTGCTCACGATCTAGAAGACTTCATGCAGGAAGAGTTTATTACCGCCGCATGGGTTTGTAAGAGAAAGAAAATCTAATGAAATTACTAAACGTTATCTTTACGTATAACCGTCCTAAGACACAATTCTTATTTTGGGATTCGCTTGAAAGTTGCACAAATATTAAAGCCGATCATACCGTCGTTATTGATGATGGAAGCGATAAGGAAATCCAGAATTGGCTTTACTCTTATTGTTCTGAAAAAGGATATGAGTTGATTCTTAAGCCAAAAAATCAAGGTTATGCTAGGGCATGGCTTGATGGATGGTATATTACTAAGAAGTATAATCCTGAGTATGTATTCTTTATGGAGAGCGATTATGTTTTTCGTAAGAACTTTATGGAAGAATGTTTCGCGGTTTTTAATGCGTCTCCTCAGATTTGGGGTATTAATGGTTTTAGCCATCCTGAATTTAACAATAAAGACCGGATTAAACAATGGTTTGCCGAAGTTACGATTGAACAATTTGGAAGCGACATTAAAAGTCGAGGAAATATTTACCAGCCCTTTGATTTAGAAACTGAGTTAGGTAAGATTCAATGTCAATATTCAAGCCATTCTTGCGGCACTTTCTTACTTAATTGGAAGAGAATCGTTGATTCATTTGCTAATTTTGAAGAGCAACCAATGGATTTAACTAATTTAGATAGATTAATTACCAGAGCTTGTGAAAACGGAGATTATGGAAAGGTAATTAATGACGGTATGATTACTGGAGGTCTTTCATGGTGGTGGGACAATATCGTTAATACGGTGGGAAATTCTAACCACGCTTCCGCGTTTATTGATATTTGCGATTATAGCATTGCTCAACATGTCAGCGGTGACGGCGTTAACGGTAAGGGGATTCCTGAAGGTTCAACCAATGTAGGTTCTCCCACTTTCCCTAACGATAACTATAAGGAATTTACAAGATAATGGAACCAATAAAAATAAAACTGAACGAAGATGCAAAGATGGATGAACTATTTAAATTAGTTAATTCCGAAAATCGAAAGGTTGCCGCACAAGCAAGAGAGGTTTTAGTTGGGTTTGTGAATCCTATCTTTAGCTTAGTATTGGAACGCTCTCAGCCTTTTGAGATTTATCAAAAGTTAATTTTCGAGCAAGATAATGAAGTTGGAATACCTCTAGATTTATATGCGGATAATCCTATAATATTACCCGTTACTCAACTTCAAAGGGCTGGAGATATTCCTAAGAGATTTGTTCCCAAAACTTCTGAATTACCTATTAAACCCGTTACTTTGGATTCAGCGTGTTTCACAAGAAAAGGTATTACCAGATATGGGTTAGAGAAGATGTTAATAAGAATTTGCGAAGAACTTCGTCTTAAGCTTACTGTTAATGCGTGGGCGACTCTTCTATACTCTTCTTCTCATAATTCTTCATATCTACATAGTGGTTTCTCTATATCTGAAAATATTAAAAGCTTCATTACTCGAAATGAACTTACCGATCTTTTCTGTGATGAAGAAAGCTATACAGAGATTTATGAACAATTAGGTGAAGCCAATCGCAATAGTGTCTCTCTTCATAAATTTCCGATTCGCCATTGTAAAAACTTATTTTCTCACTTTAGAGGTAAAGATAATGGAAGTAGCTTTATTTTTGGATTAAATCGGTTAAATAAATCCCAAGCTCTTTCCGCAGTTGAAGTAGATAATGGTGGACATATTACTTCATCATGGGTAGATGATTCATTTTACAAAACTGGAGAATTTGGCATATACACCAAAATAGATATAGGTTTTGCAGTTGTAAATCCAAGAGCTTTTCCGACTCTTATACTTAAAAATGGGCCACATAAAAGAATAGGATAATATGCTTTGTCAACAAATAATTAACGCATCCTACCCTCTAGATTCATTTCGGTATCTAGAGCTAGGACTTGGAACGGGAAAGCCCTTTAATAGCGTAAGAACTCGCGATAAGATTTCTGTCGATATTAATGGTCAAGCTGACTACAACGAGGGAACTGATAAATTCTTTGAGGAATATAAAGGTGATAAATTTGACATTATCTTTATTGATGCCAATCACGAAGCGGAATTTGTTGTTCGTGATTTCAACAATAGTTTGAAGTTCATTAAAGAAGATGGATTAATTTTCCTTCACGATCTTTACCCTCCTGATGAACGCCATTGTCGCGCTGATTCATGTGGTGACGGTTATAAACTCCTTCATTACTTTATGGAGAATGGTTATGAACACTATACAATACAGGAAGATTTTGGTTTGACGGCAATTAAAACATTTGAGCCGGTCGAGGAAATCAAGAACGTATCATATCTAGACCTGTTAAACAGTAGTAATAAGATAAATTTCGTTACAGTAAACCGATTAAAAGAAATCTTGACAAAAAGGTAAAATGTCCTAGAATGTAATTCATGGGACTTCTATTTCTACTGTTCTGGTATTTCTCTGGTGCAATCGGTCTTTATCTGACTGTTAAATTCTTTCAGTTTGAAAGCGTTTCAATGAGTAATTGGAACAGACGAGCCATTGATGAATTTTCTGTTTTTCGTAAGCTGGAAGTGTGGATTATTCTTCTCAGTTTAACTGCCGGAGGGATAATTGGCCCATTTATGTTATTTGTAGCATTTTTAGCTATGGCTGTTAATGGTAATACGAAAAAGCTTCTAGGCCCGTTTTTCAATATCTTCCTAGGTAGATTTAATCTTCCTACAATTTCCGAGATTATGAATTTCGACGTGGTAAATTATTTTAATCAAATTGCTTTAGAGAAGCGTTTGAATCGAAATCGTAAGTAAATTTTATGGCTCAGTCATTAAAAGAAGCGCGTGGATGTGTTGAAACGTGCAAGCACATTACAACCGTGCAGAACAATATCAACCTATTCGTAAAAGAACTACTTGACCGTTCTGTTAATCACGATCAATCCAAATTGGAGTCTCCCGAGGCTGAAATCTTCGGAGAGCATACGCCCGAATTGGCAAAAACCGAATATGGTTCGCCGGAATACGAGGAACTGTTAAAGAAGGTTCAACCGGCCATTGACCATCACTATAGCAAGAATCGCCATCACCCCGAGCATTTTCCTGATGGTATTCGCGATATGACGCTAATTGATTTAGTGGAACTTATTTGCGACTGGAAGGCTGCAACCGAACGGAATAGAAACGGAAATATTCGTAAGAGCATTGAAATAAATGCCGAGCGGTATAAAATTACGCCGCAGCTACGTCAGATTCTAGAGAACACCGTAAGGGAAATGTTCCAAGAGTAATGGACTATTTTAAAGAAAATGGGAAATTTGTCTTCGATTTTGAAACTGAACAGTTAAATATTAGACTGATTGAGCAACAAGCCGAGCGTTTTAATCAAAGGGTTGAAGCAAATAGAGAAGAGTTTAACCAATACGTTAGCCGCATGATTAAGAATCGTTTGGCTGAGATGCAAAGAGAACTTGGAGATTACTTCCCATCTTCTAAAAAGAAGAAGAGAAAGATTGGTTAATGGGTCGCCTTATAATTACAGAGTGTCTAAATAAAAAGACTGCCAAGTTTTTTGCTCCCAAGAACGGGGGTTGGCCGGGACAGGAGGCTATCCCCGGCAAATATTGGGTTGAACGTCACACCGGAGAAGAGCGTAAATTAGTAATAGCTCGCGACGAAAACGGGGATTGGTGGCAAGTTTTTGACGATGGTGTCCAAAGACGCTCTCATTCCCCCGCTGGATTTCAGAAGACTTTTGAAGATGGACACTATGTTGAAACCGTTTGTTTTAAGAGGAGAATAGGATAATGATGTATTTTTATGTGTAATGGGATTTGCTTTTGGTTTTGCTGGTATAATATCTGTAAAGGATGAAATTTTATCTCTTATTTGTCTAGTTGTTTGTTTGGTATCTTTTTGCTTTTTAATGGATTACGCTATAAAGTATCCCTACATTCTAGCTATAGAAAGTATCGAAGCTGAAAATAATTTAAAAAATCCGTTGACAAAAAAATAAAGTATCGTATAATACTAAACATCGAGAACGAAGTATTTCAAAATAAAAAGTTCTCAATACGATTTTACAACTGTAGCATATAATAACAAACACACTTTTAATAACTTCAATGAATTCGCACGATACATTTACAAGACTCGCCAAGCAAGGGTATGAACCCATTGTTTGTTCTTTCGTGCGCGGATTCGGTAGTTTATGGATTAAACAAGCCAATACCCAAACGGAGGAAAAAGAAGGCTAATAATAATTTTTTATAACTAAGATTATTACCCGCCTTCTGAAAAGAAAGCGGGTTTTTTTGTATCCCGATTCAGAAAAAATCAAATAAAAGTTTTGACAAAGAAATAAAAAGTAGTAAAATAAGTTTAAGTTAGAGAATAAGATTTAAGATTTTAAAACAGTTTGAGTAGTGAAAGCAGATCACTAAAACACTCGCGAAAGCGAATCTGCTAAAGACGGTGAACTTTAAAGCCGGGGCAAGTAGAGCAAGACTACCGCTTAATAGTCGGACGAAATATAAGTTATTTCTATTTCAGCAAAATGGGTTAAAATCCTGCGTTGAAACGAGGGTAAAAAAACATCCAGTGGATGTAAATAGCCTTGATAAGATTAGGATATAATTTTAAAACCGTTCGTTAAATATTTTCAAAGGTTAAAGTGGTTTGGTTTTCCTTCCAAACATGAACGAAGCTAGGTAGAGCTTCCGGCTTTAACAACAATTTCAATGCTCCCGCTAACGGATTTTAGACAGACGCCTTCTAAGCGACTAGGAAAGGTTCGATTCCTTTCGGGAGTGCCACTTTATACTCAGTGGGCTGGCTTAGTGTTAAGCGAACGGCTGTTAACCGTTTTAAGTATGGTGCGAATCCATAACTGAGTGCCAAATTTAAATGCCTCCGTGTTCTGTTGGCTAACAACTTGCTCTAGATTAGAGCGAGTAAGACATTGCACGGTCGCGCCATTTTAATAGGAGATTAGTTAATGCGATATAACGTAGCTCTCATAAGGCTAACTAACGGATTTAAACGCCGTATCTCCTACCACTTTTATTGTCGTGTAGCTCAGAGGGAGAGCATTTGCTTGATAAGCGAGAGGTCGAGATTTCAAAATTCTCCACGACAACCAATCAAATCGGCATGAATTTCAGCGTGGCAGTTACGACAAACCAATAAACATTTATCTAATTCTGGTTTGATTCTATCAAAACCCCAAGACATTTTTTCTGAGATGCTAAAATCCTTTTTAGTTGGGTCAAGATGGTGAAACTCCAAAGCTTGATTACATTTATTATAACTACATATTTGACACCTTCCTCCTTTATAGTCAATAGCTTTTTGTTTCTTTCGATTTCTAAAGTTTTTAACGTGAGCATAAGAGCCTCTTTTATTAACAGTTTTCACGGTTATATTATATAACCTTATATTTCGGCCCATTAGCCAAGTTTGCTAAAGGCATCTCTCTGCAAAAGAGACATACGTAGGTTGAAATCCTACATGGGCCTCCAATTTACATCCCATTAGTGTAAGGTTTAGCAACGCCAGCTTGTCAAGCTAGTAGAACGGGTTAGAGTCCCGTATGGGGTGCCAATTTTCGGGTGATTAGTTCAATGATAGAATAAGACTTTTACACGGTCAAGACAAAGGTTTGATTCCTTTATCGCCTACCAATTTAAATGTTCTCAATATAGAGAATAATTCGTAAAGGTTTATAACATGACATTAAGAATAGACGACAAGAATTTAGCGAAGGCTTTAGATATTTGCTTGGAAGAAAGTAAGCCCTTTAAAGAACTTACAACTTCTGTAATGATTCGCTGGATTGATAAACTTTATGCTAAGTATAAAGTTGACGGTGAAGTTATTGGTAACGTTTTTAAAGATATTTTTCTATTTGTTAAAAGTAAACCTGAAATTTACGAGAAGTATACGGGAGAGAATCCAAAATGCGCTTGTAGTTTCATGGTTAAAGCTTATATTCGATTAGATAACTTGACAAAAAAGTAAAATGTAATAGAATATAGGTTATGAACATAAATAACATAACTGTTACATTTAAAGATTTAGCAGATGGGCTAAGAAGAATTGGAACTTCTGCCGAAGATGCAGGTTTTTCTTTAGATGAAACTATGGCATTAATCAATTACTGTATGATGAACCGTAACATTTCCGGTGCAACTGTTGGTAATATACTAAAGACTATCTTTATTAAGATTAAGAGAAATCCAAGAATCTTAATGGGTGCGCCAGAAGAATTAGGCGACACTTTCAATACTGTAACTTCTAGATTGTTTCTAAGGTTTATCAGTAAGAAATAAAAACAATTTATCGGGATATAGCTGAGATGGATTAGCGCAAGTCTGAAGAACTTGATAGGTTTGGCTCGATACCAACTATCCCGGCCACTTTAAAGATACATACAGCAAACATACTGGAAAAGCGTATCTTGTTCTTTGGGTCAGTATTCCGTTAAGGACGCGGGTTCGACTGTAAATCGAATGCTTATAGCTGGCACGGCTCGATTCCGTGATGGCCCACCACTTTTATACATGAGTAGCTCAATGGTAGAGCATCTCCCTGTTAAGGAGACAGTTGTAGGTTCAAGTCCTACCTTATGTGCCAATTTTATAACTTTATATCGGGCGGTCGCCTAGCGGCTATGGCACCTGCTTTGGGAGCAGGGTATCGTGAGTTCGAGTCTCACTCGCCCGACCAATTTAATAAACATAATAATGAAACATAGACATAGGGTTCTTCTACAAAAGCCACATAAGGCTTCCTATGCTGCTATGATTATGTTAAAAAGATACTTGTATAACCTTACGGAAAAAGAAGAAGGTTGGGCTAAATGGCTCGACTTCCGTATGAGGTTATTAACCAGATGGGAAGAACAAAGAGGCGAACTAATTTGTTACTATTGTAACAAAGGCCCTCTTCTTAAAGAGGAAGATAATTCTCACCCGATGGTTGCAACTTTAGATCATGTTATCCCTCGCTCAAAAGGCGGTGGAGAATATGATGAAGATAACTTAGTCGTCGCATGTTATTCCTGTAATAACAAGAAAGCCGATAAGATATTGTAACTTTATACGCTCCATTAGTTTAGTGGCAAAACACGCGCCTTCCAAGCATGGGTCGCCGTTTCGATTACGGCATGGAGTAGATTTTGAACGGGGAAAACGTAGGTTCGATTCCTACTTACTAGCCTAGCTGGTAATAGTTCAGTGGTGTAGAACCTCCCTTTTATTTTGCAGCACTGGAGTAAGTAACTCGTAACCCTCATAAGGTTAAAATATCCTTCGATGGATGGCTGCTACCAATTTATCGCGGAATAGAGCAGTCTGGTAGCTCGTTTGGCTCATAACCAAAAGGTCAAAGGTTCAAATCCTTTTTCCGCAACCACTTTTAGCCCCAAGGAAAATCTTCCTCTTATTATAAGATAGAGCCTTGGGGATTATTTAATGGCCTTGTGACGGAACTGGCATACGTGTTACTCTAAGAAAGTAAATTTTGAAGGTTCGACTCCTTTCAAGGCTACCATTTTAAGCTTCCGAAGCTTTAGCACATGAGCGACAGACTTTTAATCTGTTGAAGAGGGCGGGATACCCTACGGAAGCACCATTTGTCCAACGAATTCCAAAGAGGCAGTAATGCTGTCCCGAGACACTAAACTTAGCTGGAATGAACCTTTCGGTAATAAGGCTAACCGACTAATTTATGGTGATTGTGATGTAGTGGTAGCATTCTAGCCTGTGAAGCTGGCCGTGCGGGGTCAGAACCCGTCAATCACCCCAATTTATGAAAAGATACCTGATGTTGTTTATGCTGTTATCGGCCTGTTCTTCTTTTGAAGTCAAGGATAACAAGTCTAACATTAAAGTTATGAACATTACCCTAATTGGTAGTGGTTCAACTTATGAAGATACAAACGCGTTTGGTAACACTGTGAAGTCTCAGGACTTTTCACAGTTAGGAATAGAATTTTAATTATGCCCTATTAGTGTTAATGGTAAGCACGGTGGCCTTTCAAGCCGCGAGAGTCGGGTCAGAACCGACATGGGGTGCCAATTTAGATACGAACAGCAATCCAAAAACTTGTATATTGAACAAACAAAAAACGTATCTAGCTCTTTATGCTAACGTGGTGAAATTGGAGAAACACATCAGACTTAAACCCTGATACACTAGAAACGCTGCGGGTTCAACTCCCGCCGTTAGCACCAATTTATGACAAAATCAAATCAAGGCATTGTTACGGCTTATAACTTAGGTTATAGAGTTATTGATAATATCATTTATAACCCTAACAAAAAAATCCTTCAAGGTTATATTAGTAATCGTGGTTATAGGATACTTTCTATACCTAACACTCTTGGAAAGGTTGCTGTATCAAGAATGGTTGCATATCAGAAATATGGAGATGTAATTTTTGATAGTAAAATTCAAGTAAGACACTTAGATGGCAATCCATTAAATAACAATGAAGATAATATTGCCATTGGGACAGCAAAGGAAAATGCTGGAGATAAGACGAAAGAAATTACGTTAAGAACGGCTATTAACGCCTCCTCTTTTAAGAGAAAATTTTCAGACGCTCAATTAGAGGAAATTCGTTATAAAAATAAAGTATTAAAAATTTCCTACAATGAACTTATGAAAGAGTATGGTATAACCAGTAAAGGTTCTTTATCATATATGATTAATACTAAATATGTAACAAAAATTTAATTTGGGTTTGAAGCTTAATTGGTGAAGCACGAGTTTTGTAAACTTGAGAACAGAGTTCGATTCTCTGCATTCCCTCCATTTCCGCCTCTGTAGTTTAAAGGAAAAACGCCAAGCTTATACCTTGGAGCCGAAAGGTCTGTCCTAGATTTGGGCATATTGGGATGTCGGGATTCCCCGGAGGTAAATTTATTATATTTGGGAAATTACGGTGAAAGTTAAACATAATAACAATGTTTAAAAGGTAATCATTCCTTTACTTTCCTCATGGAAGTAGCAACTCTCGGCCTGAAACGGGAGAGTTAGCGCGGAGTTCGACTCTCCGATTTTCCACCATCTTATGTTAGACAAAATTAATAGAGTTATCGCCGTGTATCATATGGCAAACAATGATAAAGACCCCGTTCTTTTACTTGGTCAAAATATCCTCGACGCATTAGAGCATATGATTCATTATATACCTTATAAAGGACAATCTATAGGTTATGTCCCTTCTAAAATTATAGAAGACGGTAAGCTTGTAATCTTTAATGTTACTTTTGAACTTTACAAAGAAGACCCCAATTATATTTGGGCAAAATAATTTATAAGCCTCAGTAGTATAGTGATAATTATTCCTGTGTGGTATTCAGGGGATAGCGGTTTGATTCCGCTCTGAGGCTCCAAATTTATATCAGTATAACAAAAACTTTATGGTGTCGTAGCAAGCTGGAAAATGCACTCCCCTGTCACGGGAACGATTATGAGGGTTCAAGTCCCTTCGACACCGCCAATTTATATGGCCCTCTAGCATAACTGTTAGTGTCGTCCCTTGATGTGGGATTGGGTGTAGGTTAGAATCCTACGGGGGCTACCAATTTATGAGTGAGTTGATTAACGATTGGGAAAAAGATGAGCGAGGGAATTGGGTTAGAAAAACCTGTCCTCTTTGCGGTTATGTAACAGTAACAATAGCTCGTGCCGATGATGTTTGCACTAACCCTAATTGTGATTATCACGGAGATACTTATTAAAAAAACTTTATATTCGGAAGCTCAGGCTGCTGGTAGCTTGCCCTGTCTTTGAAACAGTGTGACGGTCAAACGTGCGTAGGTTCGATTCCTACCTTCCGAGCCAATTTTGATGGAAGCTTGCTTGCAATTTATATCTGTTGCGCATAAAGATATAAATGAAGCTGATTGGAGCAAAGCGTTGCAACGCTTCGGGGTTTAATTCCCTGACTTCCTCTTTATTTTATGCATCCGTCGTATAGCGACTATTACAACTAGCTCTTAACTAGTCAGACCAGAGTTTGAGTCTCTGCGGATGCACCACTTTCTATAACTTTAAAATGGGGAATTAGTTTATTCGCTAAAACACTTGGCTTGCACCCATGAGTGCGGGGATGATAGCCCCGATTCTCCACCATTTTATTTGCTAGTATGGCAGAATGATTATTGCACTTCTTTCGTAAAGAAGACTGTTAGGGTTTAATTCCCTATGCTAGCTCCAAATTTTATATTGACTTATAATTAAAAAGTAATATAATGCTGAGTATGGTTACAATCTTAAGTAATATTTTCGCAGCTTATCTTTTTATTGGATTTCTTTGGTCTGTCTGTATCGCTGTCCCCCTTCATATTAAGTTTTATGGAGGAGATGCCGGTAAAGTAGCTATAACATTTTTAGTAAATGTTTTGGCTTGGTGGGTTGCTATGTTTCTAGCTTATAAGAGCTACAAAGACTTTGATTATAACGATAAAGAATAAGATTTTATAGGGAGCAATGTTCCAAGGTTAGGCGAGTTGGACTCCAAATCCGACTGGTAGAGTTCGATTCTCTAGCTTCCTGCCAATTTGTTAGCATTATATGGGGATGCCGCTAACTTCAACGCTGGTTAGTAGCCAGCCATCCCCACAATTTTATTGATTAATTATCCGACCTATCGCGCGGAGTTAGCTTTTAAGGCTTGATTGAAATATGATTAAGTCTCCCGGCTGACAATATCCGTGAGGAAGTTCGCGACTGAAAAGCAGACGATGGGAGAGAAAAGCTACCTTGGGCATAGAGCCTGTCGGTGCGGCTATCTCGTTAAAACCACAAGTTATCAGCAATCTAAACAGCCTGAGAGTAGTGCTTCTCTGTGATGGCGGGTTAGAGCGGGGAAGTTAATACTCCCGGTTTGGGGCATAGCACAAACCAGTCAAATGATAGGTTAAAACAGAATCGCGGCTACGGGGTAATTAAGAATTTGAAATCTGATGGTGTATGGGGAAAGTTATCGCGGCACAATCGCTATAACATGCACGTTAGCAGGACTTGCTATAAGTGCGGTTCGACTCCGCAAAGATTTCTTTATGGATACGTAGCCCAATGCAGAGGCATTAGCCTTAGAAGCTAACAAGTGAGAGTTCAAATCTCTCCGTATCTACCAATTTATGAAGTTACATTCTTATTCTTGTCCTTATCCCGAAGGTTGCTCTTGCGGAGCATCTGAATATAACCGCCTTATAAGTTATATTGATAAGTTAGAACGAGAAAATAAAGATTTAAAAGCCAGAGTGAAGGGAATTGGCAGACCTAGCGATTTCAAAAATCGTTGACCGGGAATACCCCGCTGTGAGTTCGATGCTCACCTTTGGCACCATTTGGATAGTTGGCAGAGTGCGTTATTGCTCCCGTCTTGAAAACGGGCGAGTCCTACTAATCTAGGCTCCGTGGGTTGAAATCCTACACTATCCGCCACTTTATGAAAGGTAAAAACTTTAGTATAAAAAACCCGAAGGTTAAAGGGCGAAAAAGACTCGCTCCACCTTCAAAACCTCATAAGGATAAACGAAACGATTATCGTCGTTCTAAGTTTAAAGATATTAGTGAGGAATAGAATTTATGTCTCCTTGGTGAAATTGTATATCATTATTGGCTACGAACCAGTCGTTGTAGGTTAGAATCCTACAGGAGATACCACTTTATGAAACATCCCTATCCAATAGGAACTAAGATTATTCCTTTACATTACATTTTTGGACGTGAGTTTGTAGGCAAGGAAGTTACTATATCTAAATATATAGAATGTGGAAATAATAATTATGAGGCTGGCCCAAATTATTATAGAGTATCTGAGCTTCCTTATCTTAATTTTAGAATTGATGTGGAAAATGAATTTTGGAAATTAGCGAGAATTAAAAAACGATTAGGCTAATAAAAATTTGCGATTGTGTTGTAATGGTAGCAAGAGACGTTGCCAACGTTTTAGTCGGGGTTCAAATCCCCGCAGTCGCACCACTTTGGAACGGAGGCGAATATCGGTTTGTCGCGCTTGTTTGGAAAACAAGTTGGCCCCTAAAAGGTCATGTAGGTTCAATTCCTATTCGTTCCGCCATTTTATGAACATAACTCCATTCAGGGACTATAGTAGATACGAGGCAATTAACTTACCCTACGTTTCTAAATCTAAAGGCAAATCACAATATTACGTTCTTATGGATAATCTTTCACCATTTGATGAAAACGGTTATCCTATAAAGTTTCGTAAAAAGAATAAGAAGAAGTTAGGTTAATTTTATTGCGGGGTGGTGTAACGGTAGCATCGGACTCTCTGAAAGTTTTGGTCATGGTTCAAATCCATGCCTCGCAGCCAATTTATATTGACAGATAATTAAAATTTGTTATAATCCATTTTAAATGAAAGAGAAGTATCAAGCTTTAATTGGCCTGTCAGCTAAAGAAGCCGAACAAAGCCTAGAAGGTAAAGACGTAAGAATTATTCCAGCCGGTATGTATATTACCTTGGAATATAAATTAAATCGGATTAACTTATGGCTTTCCGATGATGGAAGCGTAAAACGCGTCTCTTTTGGTTAAAGATTTAAAACATGAGTGAAGAAACAGTAACAATCAGTAAGAAAGAATACGAAGAACTACTTGAAGATCAAAAATTCCTCGATGCCCTTAAAGGCGCGGGTGTTGATAATTGGGAAGGTTATGATTACGCTTTTGAACTAATGGAATAACAATTTTTGGAAGGGACGTAGATGTCGCTTTTCTACGACGACCTGCTAAGTCGTTGAGGTTTAATAGCCTCCGAGGGTTGAACTCCCTCTCCTTCCGCCATTTTAATTATGAAGTTTGAATTTACAGACTTAACTAAACTGACTCCAGACGAAAGAGATGTATATTGGAATAACGCCATAAATCAAGTTCGTAAAATTATGTGTCAGATTGTTTCTGAGGAAGTGTATCCAAATCTTTTCAAAGGAAAAGGTTTACCTTCAATTCCCGTTGATCTTTACGTTGATACCAACGAAGAAAATTTACAACAACATAAAGTTAAGAAAAAGTTAGGGTAATTTTATAGCCGTGTAGCTCAGAGGCTAGAGCGATACATCGACATTGTATGGGGCGGGATTTCAAAATTCTCCACGGCTACCAATTTATAATTGACATAAAGCTAAAAAGTAGTATAATTATGGCGATATGATTAATAAAACTCAAGCTGTTGAAAATGCAAAGAAGTTCGCTGAATCTAAATATATTAGACAATATAGAGATAGGCTTATTCAGTTAGCTCGCATTGAAGAGGCGATTGTCTTTGCTTCTAAGAAAGGAAAGCTGGCCGTCAGTTTTTCCTCTAATGTCAAGGTTCCTCAATTAGTTGTTGATACGGTTCGGGCAAATGGTTTTACCATTACTCGTAATGACGAGGCTGAATTCGATTATAACTACGATATTCGTTGGAACTAAAAAAATAAAACTTTTTATTGACAAATAAATAAAAAACCTTATAATGGTTTATAGTTGAATGAAAGTTCAACAATGATCTTTGAAATTTCTCCCGCAAGGGAGATTAAAAGGGCGGTTTAGCGTCCTTAGAAAGTTGCATCGCAAGGTGCAATGAAGGCGGGTAGCCCCTAGCGGCCCCGCGCTTGAGCAATCAAGACACCTAAACAAAATGAGCAGTCAGTTACTTATAGGATATTACTATAGGTAATTCGTATCTCTAGAGATGCGATAACTAGACGTGAAGCCAGTCCAAGAGCCTAATCGGTGGCGGACGGGTGAATCTAAAAGTAATGAGAAAGCTAAAATGTAAGCTGCAAGCCGCAAACAAGTGGTTTACATTAGTCTGAGAGAAGAGGTTTCCCTTCGCGGGGAAGTTAATTCTTGATTGACCGTTCAATACCTCGCAAAGGTAGAATATAAGTCGTGTGGCATAGGGTAGACAGAAATGTAGACTCAACCACATCTCCCGCACGACTTGGACTAGGTTCGCTGGTGTCATAGCCAGCATTTCTCTACGGAAGAAACCCAAATGCAAAGTTCGGGAGACGGTAACACAACAGCCGATTAATACTAAGGTCGAAAGACAACTTAGTCAAACTCAAGGCCGCAAGCTGAGAGATTGTTGGTGAAGAATCGCACGGAAAGGATTAGCGTCCTTATATGGCCCTTAAAAGCTGACGGTAGATGAAACGCCGAGTTAGTGTTATTGAAACTAGATACGCCGCTAGTATAAAAAGGCATCGGTATAACAGTTCTTGTATGCAGCTTCGGCTGATATAAGGGGAAAGTTAGAGAAGTTAGTCCCTCGCCGGGATTGATATAATGCTAATAAACCTGTTATTATAAAGCTGGATTCTGAGGCTTAACTTTTAAATATTTCCTAGTTTTGTATTATAAACTAGGTGGTGGACGAGCGAGATGTTGAATCTTGCGCCCTGAATTGCTTCGCAAGTTTGCTGATTAGTGATTTGTAGCGAAGTATATTATGCTAAATATCAGCTTTGACGGAATATTCGCCAACTCAAGCGAGTGTTCGTTAAGTGTTAGAACAATGTCGCGAAGAAAATCTAACACCCACTTTTACAATTTTTTGGGGGTGTCCCGGCTTCGATGGAATAGTTGAAGACGATTACCTTATGCAGCGGATACTCGTTGGCCGCTATAAAAACGAGTAAAACAAATAAAAGCAGACGAAAACGACGCTATGATGGACGAAGTTCAAGCCATCCTTGACAATGCTGATGAAGTGTTGGCAAGATTCGCTAACAGCGAAGAACTAGCCTTGGCCTAATAAATTAGACAAGCCGATTGAGATAGGATTCCTAGTATTCTTAATCGCATCACAAGGAATAGGTGTCAGAAATTCTATTATCTAATCCGAAACTCAATAGACGTAACTCGCGTTATCTTTGTCATTTTAAGATGCGAGCTAAATTAATAAATTGACCAAGCATATAAATAAAGATAACGTTATAGGTATTCTAGACAGGGGTTCAACTCCCCTCACCTCCACCACTTTTGGGCAAATAAAACATGGCTAAGTATTTAGTAATTTCAGACGTTCATAACAGAACGACTTTAGCAGAAAGAATTTGCGAGAAATATGGTCAGGAATATATTATTATTTTTCTTGGTGACTACTTTGATTATTTTCACGACGGTCGATACGATGCTGAGAAAACTGCTAGGTGGTTAAAACATTCGTTACAACAACCTAATAGAATTCATCTTTTTGGTAATCACGATGCCGCTTACATGTTTTGTTATAATAAGGCGTTGCTTTGTCCCGGTTGGGATGAAGAAAAGAATAGGGCTGTCCGCTCCGTTCTTGATGAATCTGATTTCGATCAGTTAAAGTTATACCATTACATTGAAGAAGGTAACTGGCTTCTATCTCATGCGGGGTTCACCCTACCTAACGTTTATGGATTTAGACATCCTGAACTTTTAAATAAGGGATGCAAGTATGATTTTTTAGTAAATACCTCTAAAGAGAACGTATTAGAAACCATCGAAAAGGAAACCGTTAAATTCTTTGAAGCAGCCAAGAATAATGGTTATCATCATTTCATGTTTCAAGGTTCTGGAATGGGTGAATTTGGTAATGGTGGCCCTTTCTGGCTCCGTCCATCCTCTATGAGGATGATGAAACAATTCAATCAAATTGTTGGTCATACTACGTTTAACAATCCACAGGTTATATATCTGCCAAATAAGACAGATAAAGTTGCTGAGTTTTGGATTTTAGACACGGATAGTCAGCATGTAATGTTTTTAGAAGACGGAGTTGCAAGACCTGCCTCTGTCGAAAGTATTTAATGTCCCCGTAGTGTTAACGGTTAGCACGACACCCTCTCAAGGTGAAGGAGCGCGGTTCAAATCCGGTCGGGGATGCCAATTTAGAGCTTAGGGTGTGCCGGATAGCACGTCTTCCTCCTAAGAAGAAAGATTAGGTTCAATTCCTAATAGGCTCATTTTTCTCAAACTGTTTTAAATTTTTATGAGTGATCTACTCGACAAAGTATTAGCGTTTGCTACCAAGGCCCATGAGGGTGTCTTTCGTAATAATGGAATTACGCCTTATATCGAACATCCTAAAGCGGTAGCTAAAATTGCCGTCAATATTATTGATGAAGGTCGCTATTGGATTATTGGAAGTTTAGGGGAAAAGAAAACCCTGAAGCTTTTGGTTAACATCCTGTCGCACCTTCACGACACTCCTGAAGATGTCGCCATTTATCTTAATAAAGAGGTTTATATCATAGATAAAGTAATGGCTATGGATGTTGAGGGCGAATTGTCTGGTTATCGTGAGAAGCTTATTACGGCTCTCATGCTACTAAACAAGCATCGTTCTAGTAATTATTTAGACTTCGTGTTGAAGGCTAAAAACAATGAGTTGGCGCGTATCGTTAAACTCGCGGATATAATTCATAACGTTTCCGATTTAAACAAAGGAAGCTTAAAAGATAAATATATCCTGTCCCGTTATATCTTAGAGAGTTAAATATTTGTTTTAAACGTTTGACTTTCTAATAAAAAAGATTAGAATATAAGAAAATGTCAAACATCGTTTACAGTAAAGTCTTATGCTTAAATGCGGCGTGGCTTCCTATCGGAACTTGCACGGTCAAAAAAGCTCTTGAAGACATGAATAGTATCCGTTCTCCTAAAAAGGCTCTTAAAATTGAGTATGCCAAGGATGAAAATGGACAATACGATTTCAGCAAGCCAACTGAGATTATCCCCTTAGATTGGGATAATTGGGTTCAGTTGACCCCTAGAGAATTCGACGCGGACTCTATTAGAACTCCAGCTATGCAATTAAGGGTTCCTACGGTTATTATTTGCACAAAGTATAATAAGCTTCCGGTTAAAACTTTCCGTCCTACCAAACGTAACATTTACGAAAGATATGGCGGCAAAGACTATTGGACAGGTGAAGACTTGTCTTATAAAGACTGCACGTTAGACCACGTTAAGCCACGGTCTAAGGGTGGCGGAAATTCTTGGGAAAACTTAGCTCCTACTTCTGGTAGAGTTAATCGTATGAAGGCAGATATGAATCCAGAAGACTTCGCTGCGAAGACTGGACATAAGCCTCATTTCAAACTTTCGGAGCCAAAGGCGGTTCCAGCTTCGTTTATAATCAAGAGTTTTATAAACCCTGATTGCCAGATATTCTTAAAGTTTTAATTATGAGCAACTTCAAACCTAACTTCATTAGTTACTTCGACAATAATCAAGACCTAGGATTTTCCAAGTTCGGATTGTTCTTGGATAAATTTGGTGGCCCTGTTGTCCGGTATAGTTTTGCTAATGTTGCTATGATGGGCGGTGAACTTCAACATGCGTTTACAGATGAATGGATTAATTTCTTCAATGTAACGTATAAGTTGGAGTTGAAACCTCTCTTACAAGGCCACGCTTACCGCGCCGGTATCTTTAAGAAGCAAACGAAAGATGATGGACTCTTTATTGACGAAAAGAATAAAGTAGTCCTTCTCTTCGTTATGAAATATAATCAGGTCGCTTCAGATGAAGCTAATCAATATGCTTACTGCGATATAACTTTATATATCCGGGAGGAAAAAGATAACGTAAAAGAGTTGGTGGATTTTCTAAAACTCCATGAGCTTTATACGCCGCCAAGCACTCCTGAGATTAAAATCCTTGGGCATGGCTCACACGGTTTCTATACTCGAAACTTTTCAATCCAAAAGGCTGAGTTGGATATTGCCAAGAATTATAATGATGATTTTGGAGATATTGATACGATCATTAAGGAATTCATTAAAACTAAAAATGAATCTGGTCTTATCATGCTTCATGGGACGCCGGGAACGGGTAAGACTTTTTATATTCGTCACCTAATCAGGTGGGCGATTGAGACGAATCTTGACCGAGAAGTTATTTATATTCCTACAAGTATGTCGGATAGGTTGGCAGACCCCGCGTTTGTCCCTTTTCTAACAGAAAGAATTGGAGCTACTATTATTATTGAAGATGCTGAAAGGGTCGTTCAATCGCGTGAAGGCGGAAATAGCAATGCTGTAGCCGACATTCTGAATTTGACTGACGGTATCTTAGGAGACGCCTTTAAGTTGAAAATCATTCTTAGCTTTAACATGGATGTCGATAAGGTTGATTCAGCCTTAACTCGTAAGGGCCGACTTAAAGCCAAGTATGAATTCAACAAATTGACGGTCGAGAAGTCTAATATTTTACTTAAAGACCTTGGTAAGGTAGGAGATACAGACGAGCCTCTTACTCTTACTGATATTTATAATTGGGAAGATAGAGACTTTACTGTTAGAAAAGAATGTAAGGTTATCGAAGGCTTCGGAGCCAGCCGGTTATAAGTTTTGTTAATACGATTATATATTTTTATTGACTATAAATAAAAAAGTTATATAATACAAGGTATTATGAGTAGTATTTACAAACTCCCGGTGAATGAAATGAAGAGTCTCCTTCGTGATGATTTGGATTTTCAAGATAGGGAAAATCTTTTAAAGACTTTGGACGAAATCGAACACGGTTCAGAGTTTGAAGATATTTTAGAGGATTTTTATACTTACGGCGGGAACGAAGAGATTTCCTATTTGGAAGAGGAAGGGTTGCTTTAATGGTAACTCTTACCCTTACATCTTCGCATCGTCCCGCACTTTTTATTGAGACACTTATCTCTCTTTATGAGAAGTGTTCCGATAAGGAATTGATTTCCGAAATCGTTTGGAGTGACGATCACTCAGACGATAGGCAGTTTCTTATTATGAAAAACTGTGTTACTTCTTTATTTCCTAAAGTTGTAGCAAAAATTCAGCACAGGACGGAGGGAGATAAAGGGTTATCAACTTCGTTAAATTGGATTCTTGACAATATCTCTAATAATCATTGTCTTCATTTAGAAGATGATTGGCGATTTGTTAAGGAAGGGCCTTTTATTAAAAACTCTCTTTCTATTATGAAGGAGTATTCGTTCGTTAAACAAGTTCTTCTTAAAGATAGAACTATGTTCAAGACCTATCAAACAAAGTTCGGAGTGCCGTTTACTCTTTGGGAACGCGGTCAAGCTCTCGACGGACAAATCGTGTCTCATTGTGGTTTTACCTTAAATCCAAGTGTAGTAAATTTTAAATACTATCATAACCTTTATGGTAAATTTAACGGTTATGGAATTGAAGGTAGCTGGTGTGACGCTTCTTATGAGGATGGAATTAGAACGGCCTGCCTAGGAGAAAATTTTGTTGAACATATTGGATTAGGAATGTCCTCTTTCGATATAAATGGAACGCCGCGATAACATGGGACGCAAGAAAAAAGAAGTTGAAGAAAAACCGATTCAGGTTTTTAAGGTCGGGCAGAAGGTAACTTTTGTTTGCTTTATGAATGAAATCAAAACCGGTAAGATTATCAAACGTGGCAAACAGTATCTAATTGAGACAAAAGATCGTTTTTATTATGTCGATAAGATACAGGAGATTATTAGTATTAAATGAATGTAAAAAATAAGAAAGTCTTTATAACCGGCGGGGCTGGCTATTTGGGTTCTAAGCTCGTTGAAAAGCTTTACCCGGACAATGAAATCGTGGTTTATTCTCGCGATGAAGCTAAACAGTATTTCTTAAAGAAGAGATTCCCTAACGTTAAATGTATCTTGGGCGACGTTGCCGACGTAGATAACTTAGTCCAATCCTCCAAGGATTGTAACATTGGTATTTTCTGTGCAGCTTTAAAACAGATTGAAGCGGTCGAAGAGAATCCGGCGGCTGGCTTGTCTACTATTGGCATTGGGGCTTTAAACTCCAAACTGGCGGCAATCAACAACGACTTTGAAGCGGCATGTATGATTTCATCCGACAAGGCTTCCGCTTCACAGACCTCCTACGGAGCCTTAAAGCTATTTTCCGAGAACGTATTCGTTAACAACAATAGAGACGTTAAGCCTAATCTTACCGCTTGCCGATATGGCAATGTAACGGCCAGCAAAGGGTCTATTATTCCTGTTATTTGGGACGCGATCAAACGTAAGTATATTCTTCATCTTTATGATGAAGAAATGACTAGGTTCAATATCGCTGTTGAGGATGCTATTGATTTGATTTATAAATCCTTAGATCACCGCGACTCCGTGATTATCCCTAAGATTAGCTCTTTCCGTGTGAAAGATTTATTCGAGATTTACCATGAGCGTTTCGGTTTAATGTATCACGTTACCGAGCCTCGCCCAAACGAAAAGATTCACGAAATCCTATTCAGTAATGTTGAGTCCCGTAGAATCAATTATCTTCGTGAAGACAACATTTTTCTATTAGGTAGTTCTTCCGTAGGAAGTTCTTACTTAGATACTAACTATTCCAGTGAGGAGTATTGTATAACAAAAGAAGAGTTAGATAAAACATTAGCCGAACACAGATATTATGGAGATAATGGAGAATTACAGCAATAAAAACTGCCTTAAACATTTTCCGAAAGGTAAAAAAGATAAGGACATTAAAGATAATATGGATAAACCAAAAGATACCGGTGCCGGTAAAGGCGACAAGCCTAGAGGCGGCTATAACAAGACTTATAGAGATAACTACGACGCTATCTTTAGAAAGAAGATTTCACCTAAGATTGAAACAGATTTAGGAACTTCGGAAGACCTTTATTATAAAGAGTAGATATGAAAACTTACAGGTTTTTCTATCATTATTTTAAAGCGAAGAAAAAGATGTCAATCCATTTTCGCGATCAATGCATGGTGGTAGATAATGTTATTTGTAAGGTTCCATGCGAGACGAAGTGGAACAAGAGACAGCCTAATCTGATTATGAGAGGGTTTTGTAAAGATGTTACGATTAAAGATAACGTAGGTTATATTGTATAAAATTATGAATATTAAAGATTTAGTTAAAGATACAAAAGTTCGTTTTCTATATTATAGAAAGGGAGAGCTTTGGTATGAGGTTTTGAAGGAAGACATTGTTGCGAATATGTCGGACAAGTATAATAACACAAATAAATGGGATTCTATTTTTACTTTTCCTGTTCCTATTGAAGATACGGGAGATGGTCAATTTAATGCCGAGGATAAAGCTATTTTGTTCATGCGTTATATTCGCAAAGAGCTAGAAAATAGAAAAGCCTCAGAAAATGGTTAATGAAACGTGTTAAACTAATCCGAGGACTCCCTGAGTGGGGAATCTCTGCCGGGACTGAATTCACCGTCGAAACGGAAGATGATGGATTTTATACAGATAATCCGTTTTACTCCGGTTGGGTAAAAAATCAAAAGGGTCGTAAGTTTTATTTATCTTTTGACCAAGCTGATTGCAAAGTTATAGAATGGTAATGGCTAAGTGCTACGATTGTGGTTTACCTTATGAAGAATTTGGGGTTGATTTAGTTCTCCCCGATCAACAGTGGAAGATCATTTCCCCTGACGGGGAAGGTAATGGGCTGCTTTGTGCTAATTGTATTGCTAAAAGAGTTGAGAAGCTAGGTAAAGGAGTAATTTTAAGTTGGATAAAATAAAAGCTAATATTGGAGATACGATTAGACTCTTTGTAAAGAACCCTAATCCTAATTGGTTTTGGGGCAAGATTAGAAAGTGCAAAGATGGATATGAATATATTGGAAAGTATATCCTTGATGAAATCGGCAAACCTTTTGTTAGCGGAGCCGACAAAGAAGGATTTGTTATTTCGGACGATAAAATTTGGGACTCTATTGAAGTAATTTCTCGTAAACCAAATGGTTAAATTTAAATTATCAAAAGAACTAATTCAATCTGCTAAAGATATTATACCAAAGACAAAGGTAAATAGAACTATAGCTTCTAAAAACGATACCCTTGTAGGTAATATCGGAGAGTTAGCTTTTGCTCAATATCTCTTAGGAGATTTCCGCGCTAGTAACTTGGGAAGTAATAAAGGTAAAGAAGATTTATTTGGAATTGAGATTAAATGCTCTATACGTCCTTATAGAGAAAACCTTAACTTATTAGTTCGTGAAGACTATGCTCTACGTCGTAGTCCAGAGGTTTACGTTCAGTTACTAATAGATCAAGATGCCGATAAAGAAATAAACGAAAACTCTTCTGTCGTTGTTTGTGGGTGGACAAAGCATAGTAATGTTATGCAATCTACTCCTAAAGATTTCGGATGTTCCTTTAAGAAGGATTCAGGTTATAGATGTTTTTCTGTCCCCTTTTCTCAGTTAAATTCGATGGAAGGATTTAAGGAAAAATATATTAAAAGACTATTAGTTGAAATAAATAAATGAACAATTACAAATTAGATACAGATACTCAGATATTTTTCTACGAACAGAATTTTTATGCTTTGTCAAATTTTTCTTCTTTTACTTTACGGTGGAAGGGCTTGAAATTTGATACTTCCGAAGCTGCATATCATTGGGAAAAGTTTGATACCTTTGGAGAACCAGAAAATGAAATTCAAGAAGCTATACGCACCGCCGCTTCGGCTCACGAAGCATTTAAATTAGGGCAGCTTCATAAAGATAAGCGTCGGCCCGATTGGGATGATGTCAAAGTCAATATTATGCGTGAAATACTTAGAACTAAAGCTAACCAACATGAATATATTCGTTATAAACTATTACAAAGTGATAATAGAGAGTTGATTGAAGATTCTTGGCGAGATGATTTTTGGGGTTGGGGTAAGAATAAAGATGGAATGAATATTTTAGGGAAGTTATGGATGGAAATTAGAGAGGAATTAAAGTAATGAATAAGTTACCTAATGGCGGTCAATTCGTTCAGTTTAAAGATGGAGAAATTCTTTACCTTCCTAATTCCACAATTTATTTTAAAAATATTCAAGAATTGAGATGGGCGTATTATAATTCCTCGTGTGAGAATAAAGTCGGAGAAGATATTTGGGTTGTAAAACAAGACGAGAGTAATCAAGCATTTTTACTTGATGGATACCCTCAATTATATATTTTGGAAGCTAATATTAGTATTCCAGAAAGATACAGTAAAAAATTTAAAGAAAGATTTGTTATTTCGGGAATAGAATTTATTATGGAGTCTTACTGTCCCGGCAAATTAATAGCAGTTGGAACTAAAAAATATGCCAATTAAAGCACAAATAATAAAAGATAGTATTAACAGTAAGACGAATGATCGTCTAACAACCTTTATTATCACTTATCCCCGTTTCGTTCACGCTGAGTTTATGACTCACCGTGTCTTATCGAAGAATTCCGCGTCAACTCGCGCTATTCCTACCGCTAAGATCATTCAAGCGATTAAAGACGACCCTGCTATGCCTGTATTTTGGGGGAAGAATCAGGCGGGGATGCAAGCGAATGAAGAATTGGATAATAGAAACCAAGCCCTATATGAAGGAGATACGTTTATCAAAGATAAGGATTTATACTGCGAAGGCTCGGGTAATAAATTCTTCTATTATCTTTCTAATCGTCAATATGCTAAATATCTTTGGTTAAAGGCTAGAGATGTAGCCATTGGATTTGTTGAAAGCCTTATCAAACTTGGCCTTCACAAACAAATTGCTGGTCGTATCCTTGAGCCTTGGTTTAACATCACGGTATTAGTCTCAGGGACAGAATGGGAAAACTTCTTTGCTCTCCGCGCCCATGCCGATGCACAGCCAGAAATTAGAGCATTGGCAGAAGTGATGTTAGAGGAATATAATAAAAGTATTCCTGAGATTAAAATTCCTAAATATAAAAATCTAGATGAAATAAATCAAGAACTTTATGAGGAAGCTGAGTATCAAGGAGACCATGATATAATTGAAGATGGGATTTATCATAAAGTTGATTGGCATGTTCCCTTTGAAGATCAAATGCCAGAAGGTTTATCTATGTTCGATAAACTTCGTGTGGCAATCGCTCGTTGCGCTAGACTTAGCTACTTAACCTTTGATGGTGAAATGAACGTAGAAAAAGATTTCGCGATTTACGATAAACTTCTTAACTCTAATCCTAAACATGCCTCTCCCGCTGAACACGTTGCTTTTCCTATTGAAGAATCAAAATTCGTGGGCAATTACCGTGGATGGGTTCAATTCAGAAAACTTCTTCCTAATGAAAGCCAAAGGGACGAAAGGGTAATTAAACGTAAGGTTGTAGACGGAAAAGTTCAGTAATAGAGTATAATATAAGAGGAAAATAAATATGAGAATTGTAGTGCTAGGAAATGGAATGTTAGGAACGACAGTAAGAGATTACTTCGCTTCGTTAAAGAAGCATGAGGTAGTAACCTTCTTTGCCCACGAAAAGGAATCTAGGTTTCCTTCTCAAATCTATAAGGATTTTGTCCTACAATTCGATCAACCCGGAACGGTTATCATTAATGCGGCTGGAGCAATTCCCCAAAGGAAAGAGGACATGTCGATTAATTATGAGCTTCCTGAATTTTTAGCGGCAAATATAAAGAAAGCTAAAGTTATACACGTTTCTACGGATTGCGTATTTAGCGGAAACCTCCCGCTGCCCCGTATGCTTGTTGCCAATAATGAGAAATACGCCCCATTAGATTCTGAGACTCCTTACGGTCTTAGTAAGATTCAAGGTGAAGCAGCTATCTTAGAGGCTAATAACCCCAACTTTAAAACCGTTAGAACTTCTATTATTGGAATTGACCAGAATAAATCTGGATTACTTTCTTGGTTTTTAGCTCGCGAAAAAGGCGAGACAGTTGGCGGATTTGCCTATCATTATTGGAATGGTTTGACAACATTAGAGTTAGCTAAACAGTTGGAATCAATTATCGAAAATTGGGAAGGTGATAAGTTAATTCAAATTGCTTCTCAGTATGTTTATTCTAAGTATGAACTACTTAGACTATTTGCTGCTAACTTTAAACGCTATGACATTAAGATTTTCTTCAATGGAAATGGCTATTGTAATCGTGGCTTAGTTAGTGACTACCAGATTAAAGATATTGATGAACAGTTATTTGACTTTAGAAAATTTTATAATCTATGAAAATAGGAGTTATTTTTTGTGGTTATAATATGGCAGAATATGCGGTAGACAGCATAATGCCGTGGGTTGAAGCCAAAGCTTATCAGACAGGGGGATATTCATTTGTCCTCTCTGCCGTGTCTGTGCCTTTTGCTAATTATCCGGCGGCAACCTCAGAAGATGAGACGGGGGTTATTCTTAAAGACCTAGAATCTCGTAATAGCTTAGATAAGGTTTTTACCGAACCTAGGAATATCAACGAATGGGAAGCTCGCGATTTATGTCTACAATACCTTTTAAAACAAAAGGTTGATCTTGTTTGGCAGGTAGACTTAGATGAATTCTATACCCTTGAAGATATAGAGAACATTCTTAAATTTGTAGAAAAGGATGCCATGTCTAGTTGGTTTAAAATTAGCTTTAAAAACTACGCCTTCGATAAATCTTCTTATCTTTCCGAGCCGTTTACTCCTCCGAGAATCCATCGGACAACGGTTTATGCGGGGCATCTTCACAAATTTATCTATGATAACGACCTTTCCTACAAGAGACATCTTAATGGGGAAGAAATTAGTCATAATTCGGTCGCTTTTAAACTAATACCTAGGCAAGTTGCTTGGGTTAAACATTTGACTTGGTTGAACGATTCTCGTTCTAGAGACAAGGTGAAATACCATACGGATAGGGGCTGGCTATGCTCTTATTCATGGGATGAAGAGAAGGGTCTTCAGTTTAATGATAAGTATTTTGATAAAAATAACTTACATAAACCACTTTTATTAAAGGAATAGTATAATAAAAGTGTAAAAAATTATGTTCACCATGTTGCGATTCAAGGAATTTCAGTTTCCCGAAAAAATATTAGACACTTTAGCTGAGTGTTCAAACGGGTTTTTACTCTTTGTCATTGATGATAAAGGCAATGTAGTTCCATCTGTCTCATTCGAGAATGAGTCGGCTGCCCGCACGTTAGTTACGTATGCGGAAGATTTTGCTCAAGCGTTTCGCCAAGCTAACATTCAAAATATGTTACAGATGATGGCAGAACAGCAAGAGAACGACTCTGACGAGTCCGAAGAATTCTAATAAAAAACTTATAATTATCCTTTGACTTTTAAGTTAAAAGTCGTATAATTATAAGTATGTTGAAACTAGATACGTCTAAGTTTTCCAATATCGAATTAGAGCGTTACGTAATCGCAGGTATCTTAAAGTATCCTGACTCCTATTATGAGTTATGCACGATTATCAAGGCGCAAGACTTCACCCAAAAGATTCACCAGACTGTCTGGACTATTTTTGGAGCGATATTAGAAAAATACCCCAAAGTTGATTACCGTTTAATCGCTCTTAAAGTTGAAGAGTTAAATATTAACTTTGGTTTAGAGGTTGGCGTGGCCGATTACTTAGAGGCTACTTTTTATATCGCCAATCTTCCTAAAGATATGATTCCGTCTTATGCGGCGGATTTAAAGAAAGCCTCCGGCAGAAAGACTATTGCAGAAGCAGCGTTAGACGTTTGTGAAAAAATGCAGGAGTGTGGCAATGATTTGTCTTATTCAGACATTATGAATCTTGCCGATACCACGTTCCACGATAAGATTAATGTTTTTGAACAGGGTGGCACAGGTAATGAGCCTATCGACATTTACGAAGGCTTAGAAGAGTTTATTGAAGAAGGGGGAAACGATCAACCTCAGTATGGCGTTTTCTGTCCTCACCCCTTACTACAAAAGTATTACGGCGATTTCTATCCCGGCGACTTATACTTTTGGGTTTCCCGCGCTAAATCTGGTAAGTCATTATGGTTAATGAACTTACTTCACGTTTGTTGTAATAGTTTAGATCAAAAAGTCAAAGGGCTTATGGTTGATACGGAATTGGAAACATACCGTATTAGATGGCGTCTAATGTCTTTATTGACAGGTATTAATGAATATTATTTCAAAACTAATAAGTGGAGAAATAACCCTGATATGGTTACGTCGGTTCGTGCGAACTGGCCTGCTATTCGTAACTTCTTTGGTAATGTCCAGCATATTTACGTAGGTAATGCTCCGATTGAAGAGGTCGTAGCTATCATGCGTAGATGGTATAAGAAGAATATCCCTGAAGGTGGAGACGTAAAAGCTTTAATCTGTTATGATTACATAAAGTTAGGTGAAGATTTAAATAATCCTGCTTATAATCGTATGAAGGATTATCAGCTAGTCGGTTACAAAGTTGACAAGCTGAAGAAATTAGCTTCCGAGTTACAATGTCCTATCCTTACGGCTGGACAAAGCAATCGTTCTAACGAAGCAAAGCAAAGTGCCGCTGGTCGCGTGGATGATGGTAAAGCCGTTGGACTATCCGATCAAATTTCACAATTTGCTTCTAACATCTATCTATTCAATCGCCTTACGATTGAAGAACAGCAAGAACTTAAGGTTATGTTTGGCGTCGATGCGACTCACCGTTCTATCCCGCTTTATACTCGTAACCAAGGCGAAGAGGCTCCCGGCTTCAACGATTGGGTTAAGATTGAAATGCCCGATGGTCAAGTTAAGTATCAGGAGAACGTTATTTATTATAATGTCGCAAATTTCCGCGTTAATGAAGTTGGAGATTTGAAACAGTTAGTTAAACGTAGAGAAAATTACGATTTGCCCCAAGCTGCAAACGTAGATGATGATTTATTATAATGTTAGAGAAAAAAGACATAGCACAACCTATTACTCATTGGCGTGAAATCCTAGAAAGCCTAGGATATAAGTTAATTAATAATGGGAAAGATATTAGGACATCCGCTGTATGGCGGAATGGTAATAATGCTACGTCCGTTGTTATTTACCCCGAACAAGGTAAGTTTTATGATTACGGGGAACAGATGGGCGGTTCGATCAAAAAGCTTATCGCTCTTACCAAGGGAATTGATGAAGGCGAAATCGAAGACGTATTAGATTACATCGAGAAAAAGCCTCACGTTACCTTTACCCAAGCGATTAACATTCCTAGGGTTTATTCCGATGAATGCTTAACTCGTTTGACGAGGGATTATTCTTATTTTGAATCTCGCGGCATCTCAAAGGAAACTCAGATGGTTTTTGAAGCTGGTTTCTGCACAAGAGAAAGCTTTGCTGGACGTATGGTGTTTCCTATCCGTGATTTTCACAATAAAATCATTGGTTTTACTGGCAGATGGACTAAGCCGATTACAAACGGCTATCCCAAATGGCTGATTAAAGGGCCTAAGCGTTTCTTTGTTTATAACCATAGGGTTGCTACCCCGGCGATTAAAGAGAAGAATCAAATTATCTTGGTAGAGAGTATTGGAGATGTTCTTTCATTATATGAATGTGGTATCCACAACGCCATCTGCTTATTCGGTTTAAATATATCTTCTGGTGTTATAAAATATCTTATCTCTCTGAACTGCGAAATTATCATCGCCACAAATAAAGACGGTGATGATAAGGGTAATCATGGAGAAAATGGAGCCAAACTGATTCAGTCCAAGCTCTTGAAGTATTTCAATCCAAGTAAAATCAAAATCAAACTACCTACCTCCAACGATTTCAATGAAATGTTGTGCGAAGAGAGCGGTCGTTTAAAGATAACGTCATGGTATAAAAGTATAAATAACATAAATACCGTATTGACAAAAAATAAAAATATAGTAGAATATACTGATATTGGAGAATATTATTCTTAATTATGTCTAAAGTTAAAATCAAAGCCCCCTTCCTTAAGGGCTTAAAGAAAAAGGAACAGAAGAAAGTAACCGAAACGGTTGCTGAAGAGATTGTAGAAGTAAAGAGTGAAGCAAAAAACTCTCTTTCTTCCCTTATCAAGGAATCAAAGAAGTCTGCTCCTGAGATTGTAACTGATAGTTACCATTTCAATCCCCTTACTAATAAGTATGTCTTTTATCTAAAGAGTGCTGGAAGACAGGCGGCTTTAGATGAAGCTACGGTTAAGAATATTTATCTTTCCTATTCCGATCTTTTCAATTCTCCTGCTACAATCGAAGATATTTGTCGAATGTTGAATTGGCCTCGCCCTTGCGTTGAAGAGTTAATTAAGATTCTCCAGTTAAATCATAAGACCCTTCCCGTAACTCCTGTTGAATTGTCCTCTAAGAGTGACGATGAAATTATTGAGGACATTGCTACTCATAGGAAGTTTCTTTTACAACAAAAGACGGAGCGTAAGATTTGGCAGGACGTTCAATCTGAAGCTTTAAAGTGGAGAGAGTATGAGCATAATATTGTTGCTCCTCTTGAACGCTTTTTAGAAAAATGGGAAGCTCCCATTATCAATCCCTTGCCGGTGGCAAGATACGAAGGGAACGATGATGTTTTGTTAGTCTCTGCTAACGACTGGCATATTGCATCCCTTACAGAAGGGCATAAAACCTTTTCTGGTCGAGATAACAATACGGAAGTTATCCGTAGAAGCATTCAGAACTATGTAGTTCAAATTAAAGCGCAACTTGCTAATCGCAAGACGATGCCTAGTAAATGCTTTATTTTGTTTAACGGTGATATTATTCACTCCTTTGCTGATAGCCTTACTAGACGCGGGACGGCTCTTCATACTGAATATGTTAATGAGGAAATGTTTAAGCACGGTTTAGACATCATGCTTAATTTCATTATCCAAGTTTCTAGCTTGTTCAAGGAAACTGAGATTTCGGTTGGCGTTGGAAATCACGAAGGACACGTAGCCCTTTATCTTGGCATGGCTGTTGAAAAAGCTTTACAGCACGTTGATAATATTAAGATCACAATCGAACAAGGTTGGGTCTTTAGTAAATGGATTAACAATGTTTATTGCTTGGCTAGTCACGGAGCGCATTCTACAATGAAGGGCGTTTCTGTTCCTCGCGGCGGTAATAAGCTGCAAATCTTTGTTCAGAATCACTTACTACATAAAGCTAAGGAAGTCGCGGGAGCTACACAACGTATCCTCCTATTAGGACACTATCACTCTCTCTATACAGAAGATTTTGGAGCCTTTTCGGTTTACCGTTTCGGTGCGCCAGTTTTATCAGATGGACATGGAGAAGCTCTTGGATATTTCAATCGCCCTTCACAAAACTGTCTACTTATTGGACGGAACGAAGTGAAAGAGGTTTGGAACATCTACCTTGACTAATGGTTAAGGTATCCGCTAGTGCAATTAAGGAATATGAGAACTGCTCTTGGTTATACAATACCAATTACGTTCTCAAGTTCCCTCAGTCTAAGCATCCTAAGACAGCCCTAGGTGGCGTTGCTCACGAAATCTTTGAAATTCTAAGTAATAAGAAATATCAAACTAGAGTCAGCGAGATTCTGGCTTTCGCAGAGCCTTCGATTACAACGTATCCAGCCTTGACTCGCTTTAGCATTAAAAAGCTAAAAGAAGCAGGATTAAACCCTGACGAATGGTTTACTGACTTAGATAAGGTTGTAATTAATGGTTTGTTACAAGACTTCTATCAAGAGGGAAGCATTGAATCATTTTCCCCGGAATGGGAATTCAAAATTGAAACGGACAAATATACTTGCCGAGGTTTTATTGACCGTGCTGCCAAGTATCCTCCTACCGAGCGATTCCCTAATGGTTATATTGTTATCCGTGACTTTAAAACGCAAGGCCAAGCTTTCTCCAAAGAGGAGATGAACTTTAATATTCAGGCATTACTTTATCAATATGCCATGCATAAGTTTGAAAAGCTACCTGCCGTTGTTGAATTCGTCATGTTAAGACATGGCAAGATTCAAAAAGTTGATTGGCAAGAGGAGCATGGAATTAAAGGTCTTATCGCCTATTTAGAATACGTGGCGAGTTACCTTGCTGACTTTACAATGGAGAAAGCTTCAAGCAACTTCGCCCGTAAAGATAAAAGCAAATGGTATAAATTAGGATGCATTACTCGCAAAGGTGAGTTAAAGAAAGATGGCACTCTTAAATTCCTTTGTTCTCGCAAATATCCTTCTACGATCTTTTATATTAAAGATTCTAAGGGTGATGTAAAATATTCAACTACTGACGTTGCCAGCATCCTTCTTAAGGAAGGGGAAACGGTTGAAGTCTTTGAATATAAAGGTTGCCCTGCTTGGTTTCCTGAAGCTTACGAATAATACTTGCTTTATCTTTAAAATAAAGTATAATGACAAAAGTTATCAATAAGTATAAATCTACCGAAAAGGGGGTTTATATAGGGAGAGGTTCTATTTTCGGAAACCCTTATGAAATTGGAAGGGATGGAACGAGAGAAGAGGTTATAGCTAGATATAGAATTTGGTTTAACTTTTTACTTCGAGACAATCAATTTAGAACCGCTCTTCTTAACCTTAGAGGGAAGAACCTTGTTTGTTTTTGCTCTCCTCAATCGTGTCACGGCGACGTTATAGCCGAGTATCTTAATAATTTATGAATAATATCCTTCCTGTTTTCTCGTCTCACTATTCCCTATCCAAGTCTATTTTAACTTTGGATGGGGCAGGCGAAATTGACCCTAATGAACCGGAACCTATTTCTATCTTTACCATTGCTAAAAAACATGGATTGAAACAGGTTTTTATTGTTGAAGATAACTTAGGTGGTTTTTATGGTGCCTATACTCAATCTGAAAAAGAAGGTATTCATTTAGGGTTTGGTTTAAACCTTATCGTTAAGAACGATGAAAATTCCGAAAGCATTGTTACGATTTGGATGCGTAATACCGAAGGTTATGAAGACCTTCTTAGGATTAATGAATATGCCAATTATGATGGCTACGAGCATCCTGACGCCAAGATTACTTGGCCGATGCTTAATACGTTAATGACACCTAACTTAGGTGTAACTATCCCGTTTTATTCTAGCTTCCTTGCGAAGAATTTATTTGAAATGGGAAGCAACTGTATTCCAGAATTTACTAATTTTGAACCCGTATTCCTTATTAACAAACAGGGGATGCCTTGGGATGATTCCTTAGAGGAAATCGTGACGAAGTATTGCGCCGACAATGGATATAAAACCAGAGGAGCGCATGACATCTATTACTATGATGATGCAGAGGTAGAAGCCTTACAGGTTTTTCGTTGTATTGGAAATCGTTCTAACTTTGAAAAACCAGAGTTGGAGCATTTTTGCAGTAATCAATTTAGTTTTGAGTCTTACGCTAAGAGCGTGAAGAATGATTTCTCTTGTGACTTTGGTAAGAACTTCTCTAAGTATAATATTGGTAAGCTTACTAATGGCGTAAGATTGCCAGAGATTTCCGTTTCTGAAGAAGAGAGGAAAGAGCTTAAGCTTCCAGAAAATGCAACAAACTTTGACGTGCTTAAAGCTTTAACGAAACAGGGGCTTAGAAATAAGATTCTTAATGACCCTAAGTTATCCGTTGATAAAGATAAGTATATTGAACGTTGTAAGGAAGAGCTTGAAACTTTTGAGCGTCTTCACCTTGTTGACTATATCTTGCTTGTCCGTGATATTTTATCTTGGGCTATTAATAACGATATTCCAGTTGGCCCTGCTAGAGGTTCTAGTGCGGGTAGCTTGGTCGCATATCTAATTGATATTGTGCAAATTAACCCTATGAAATATGGGTTATACTTCTCACGTTTTATTTCGGAAGCTCGCGCACAATCTAAAGAACTTGATGGTATCGTTTATCTTAATGGTTCAACGATGCCCGATGTTGATACGGACATTTCCTATAAACAGCGTCATAAAGTTATCGAATATATTTATCATAAGTATAAAGGCAAGACAGCTAAGATTGGAACGACAACAACTCTGACTGGTAAATTGTTGATTAAGGAAGTCTCTAAGATTTATCTTAACTATTCTGAAGACGATGCAAAACACTTGGCCGACATGATTGAAAAGGTGTTCGGGGTAGTTGCGGACTTAAAGGATGCCTATGAGGATAATCGCGCTTTTAAAGCTTGGGTTAATTCTTCCGAGGATAACTTAAAGTGTTATCGTTTAGCTCGTAGGTTAGAAAATCTTATTAAGAATCGCGGTCAACACCCTTCTGGTATTGCCATCTCTTATCATAAGATTAATGAATTAGTGCCTATTGTTCGTTCTTCGGACGGACACGAATTTGTTACCGCTTACGATATGAAAGACGTAGCGAATATTCTGGTTAAGGTGGATATTCTTGGTCTTAAAACTTTAGACGTTCTAGATGAAACTTGCAAAATGGTTGGTATCGGTGATTACAAAAACATCGACGTTGATTCAGAGTCTATCTATAACTTCCTAGATAAAAGTGAAAATTACCACGGACTTTTCCAAATTGAAAAGGGTTTAGGTAAAAACACCATCCTTACAGTTAAGCCTAAGTCTATTCACGATTATGCTGCTTGTGTAGCTATCGGTAGACCGGGAGCGATGAAATTCATTCCTGACTACGCCAAATATAAAGAAACGGGTGAATATACTAAACTATATGACCCTATTGATAAATATCTACAAAGGACGGGAGGTATTATTATCTATCAGGAACAAATCAACGAGATTTGTCAAAACGTCTATCAGATGTCAGGTAAAGATGCTGACATGGTTCGTTATGCTATTGGTAAAAAGAAACGTGAAGAAATGGAGAAATGGGAACCGGTTATTTTCGCTCAAGGTGAAAAGCTTGGCATTCCTAAAGAGATTACTGACAAGTTTTGGGCTACTTGTAATGCAAGTGCTGACTATTTGTTCAACCAATCTCACTCATATGCTTATGGTATGCTCTCTGCTTATACGACATTTGTTAAGTCTGAGTATCCTTTAGCTTTCTTCACTTGCTTACTAAGGATGGCTAAGGAAGAGCCAGACCCGATGGAAGAGATTTCCACGATTCAGAAAGAGTTAATGCATTTCGGTATTAAGTTGTTAGCCCCTAGTATTAAGGATAGTTACGAAGACTTTACCGTGGAACAGGATAACATTCGTTATGGTTTAAGTGCTATTAAAGGGTTGGCTGATGCGGCTCAAAAACGCTTAGTTAACTTTGATAGACAATTCTCTAACAAGTTTGAATTGTTTAACAACTGCCTTCAGGCTCGCTTGGGATTAACCGTAGTGTCTTCTCTTATTCTGGCTGGCTGTTTTCCTGACTACGGGATTGGCCGCGCTAGATTACTTCTAGAATTCCAGACATATAACCTTCTTAGTGAGAGGGAAAAGACGATGGTAAATATCTATAGTAAGAGAATCGGTGAAAACCTATTCACGATCTTGAAGTATCTACAGGCGAATACCGATGAAAAGGGTAATCAACTTATTAAGACTAGTCGTTTGGAAACTATCAAACGTGATTATGAGAACTATAAGAAAATCTATGACTTCAATCAAACTAATGGAACGGTCTTATCCTTCCTAGAAGAGCGAAGCGTGTTAGGTTATTCTTATAGCTGTAACTTATCGAGCATCTACAAGCGCGAGTATCCTGAGATTGTTTCTATTAATGAAGCTATTACCGATCTTTCAGACGCTAAGAATACCTTTATCGGTATTGTTAAGACAGTTAAAGAAGGTAAGTCACGCGAAAAGAAGACTCCATATATCGCTATTGAATTAGAAGATGATGCGGCAGGGGTTAAGATCATGGCTTTTAAGGACAATATGAAGTATTTCCAAGATGGTGACGAAAGAGCGGTTGAACCGGGAGCTATTGTAGTATGTCGCGGAAAGAAGATGGATAAATCTACTTACTTTGTTGATTGGGGTAAGGTGCTTTGGGACGTAAAGTTAGTAAAGCGCGTTAACCAAATTAAAACTACCAAGGAAAAGCAGGATAAGCTTGACATATAAGTTATATTTAGTATAATACAACTGTTATGACAAAGAAGGTAATCAAGCGTGACCCTAATAACATTAACATATTTTTTCAGAAGACCGTAGATAGGCTTGTTAAGAAACAAGAGGGGGTAAATCTATGGGGAAAGGAAATGAAGTTAATGAAAATCTTATGGGAGCAATATCCTGATAAGAGGATTTGGGCGAACGTAACTTTCCAAGTATTTACTTTGGCATGGTTCTTAAATGAAAAAGGTAAGGCTTTCCTAGAAAAGCAGAAGTTGATGATTGCTTATGAGCTACCGGAAGAGAAACCGCCGGTAGTTCTTAGTAAGGAAAAGGTTGGAGAAGACGTTCCGATTCATCGGGCGTTATCCATTAAAGAATTCTTAAACAAATATAATAAATGAGCGAGTTGATAGAAAAAAATAGCTTAAAGTATAACAAAAACCAAAAGTATATTATTTGGGATTTGGAAACTTGCAACTTGAACTTACGTTCATTGGAAAATAAGCCATTCCAGTTAGGATATGTTTTAGCAGAAGGCCCTAATATCATTGAGACTAATAATATCTATCTTAAATGGGATAAGTTGAACGTGTCGGCTGATGCAGCGAGAATTACGCGATACGACCCTCAGTTAGTTAATGACATCGGTTTATCACCCAAGGAAGTCTTAGAGGACTTTGAGAGTTATATCTATAACCCGGAATATCGTATTCTGTTTTTTAATGGTTTGAATTTTGATACTTATATTCATCAGACTTGGCGTAGAAACCTTGGCCTGCCTACAGACTTTTCTTATTTGAAACGTTGTATCGACGTTCACGCCTTGGTTAAAGGGGTTAAGTTGAATTTTCCAATGGAATCCAATTTCCTTTTCTGGCAATATAAGTTATTAAAGCATAGGGTTAGAGGTATGAAATCTAACTTGACGCAAAGTTGTAAAGATTTTGGCGTAGATATTGATGTGACAAAGACTCACGATGCAACCTACGACGTTTTGTTAACCTATCAACTTTTCTTAGAGTTGATTAAAAGAGTAGATATAAAGTAATGGTTTATAAACAATTAGCAAATATTGGTAAAGTAAAAGTAAAGACTAGAGAAGAAGAGGCTGGTCTAGTCAAATTAGCGCAAGATGGATGTCAGAACAGCATGAACGAATTAGTTGGTAACAATATGAAACTTGTTATCAATATCGCTAATAACTTTCAAGGCTGTAAGTTAGATTTGGAAGATTTAGTAGGAGAAGGCGTTATAGGACTTCACGAAGCCATTAAACGTTTCTCCCCCACTAAGGAGACTAAATTTACAACATATGCAACGTATTGGGCGTATAACAAAATTGCGGAGTATGTAAGGCGTAATGGTAAGTCTATTCGTTTTCCTAACTATCTCCTTAATGAAGCTCGCGCTGTTGCAAAATATCAACAGGAATATTTCCGTGAGAATCAAGTTATGCCAACAAGAGAACAAGTGATGAAGAAGTTTGGCTTAAGTTCTAGTAAGATGGAAAGAATCATTTGTGTTTTTGCTGACGTGCAAAGCTTAGATTCTCATAATTCTAATCGTCCTGATACAAATTTATATAATCTTATCCCGGACAAGCCGGAGGATGAAAGCAAGTATGCGGTTTATTTTAAATCTCTCTCTGAATTAGAGAGAGAAATGTTAGAATTGAATAGTGGAGCATTCGATAAGAAAGTTCCGTATAGAGATTTGGCCAAAAGATACGATAAGAGCTATGGAGAAGTTAAGAAGATTATTCAAGGAGCTAAGATTAAGTTGAAGAAGGCGTTGAAGAAATGAAAATAGAACCATATAGAGATTACAAAATAGAAGAAGTAATGGCGGTAGATTGGAGTAATCGTAGAGTATATACAGGATATGAAACAGAAATTCCAGCCGATATTATTCCAACTAAAGATAAGCGTGATAAGTTCATGCGTCAAGTTTATGATTGGGCAGATTTAAGTAAAGACCCTAGAACTAAAATAGGAGCTATTCTTGTCAAGAATGATGTCCCTATTAGTAATGGTTATAATAACTTTCCTCGTAAAGTATTGGATTTAAGAAGTCGGTATGAAAATAAAGAGGAGAAGTATAAATATATCGTTCATGCCGAGCGTAATGCGATTTATAATGCTGCTAAGTTAGGTCATTCGACTGATGGAGCTATTCTATATACCCAAGGCATCCCTTGCGCTGAATGTATGCAAGGGGTAATCAATGCTGGTATTGTTAAAGTTGTCTGTCATAAACAGTGGCCTAACCTTACCCATTCCGAAGCTTGGGTAAAATCTACAGAGATTTCTAATCAAATGATGAAAGAAGCCGGTATAATTTTAGAGTGGTTGGATAAACCGTTAAATGTTACGGGATTTCTTGATGGAAAAGAGTTGCATATTTAATAAAAGGTAGTATAATAACAGAACGATTTATGACAAAAGAACAAGGTTTAGTAGAGGAATGTATGGAAATCTTCCGTCAGGAAGTAAAGAAGAAGCCTACCCCTATAGATTTAGAAACTGCGAAATTAAGAGCAAATCTAATTTTAGAGGAAGCTTTTGAAACAATTACGAAGGGGTTAGGGCTTGATATTCATTTAGGAGTTGGAGAAGAAGATTCTGTTTATATTTCCGAAAGAAACTTAAAGAATGATATTCATCTTTGTTACTTTAAAAACAAAGAGGTTGATTTGGTCGAATTGGCTGACGGATTAGCCGATCTTCATTACGTTGCCTATTGTGGCACCGCTGCCGCTTCAGGTATCGACATGGAGCCTATCTTTCAAGAGGTAGATGATAGTAATAAATCAAAACTTTGGACGGCAGAAGAGTTGGTGCAAGGGAAGCTTGATTATCCTACCGCTACGGCTCACCCTTATAAAGATAGGTTTATTTTTATCCGTGAAGACGGAAAGTTTATTAAGAGTCCCTCTTATCGTCCTGCCGATATTAAGTCTATTATTGAAAAACAACAGTTAGCGTAATTTTATGACAGTTGTTGTAACGGGAGCGACCGGTCAACTCGCTCAGTATTTCATTAAGTATCTTCAGGATACGGTAAAAGATTGTAAGATAATTACGACCGTTCGTAAACCTGAAGATGTTTTTAATACCTTCTTATTTAAGAAGAATGAAGTATTCTTCTATATTAAAGAGATTGGTGATATGGAAGAAATTATTAAGGATAATAAGCCTGATTTCTTCTTTAATTTTGCAGCCTTTTCTAATCCTAGAGAATCCCTAAACAACATTGATGCTTGTTATTATGCCAACGTAAATGCGGTTAGAAAGCAGTTAGAAGCAATCAAGCTCCATTCTCCTAAGACCCGCTATATCAACGCTGGAAGCTCCGAGGAAATTTATGGTGATAACCCTTATGCTATTTCCAAACGCGAATCTCGCAAGGTCGTGAGGGAGTATCGTAAAGAGCATAATATCTTTGCTATTCAGCCAACAATTTTTAACTTTACGTCTAACTTACAATCTACAAAGTTCATTATTCCCAAGGTTATCAGCGAGGTAAAGAGAATTAAATCTTTCTTGGATAAAGGTATTACTAAATTCCCTTCAATGAAGGTTGGTAATATTCATATGACAAAACACTTTCTTTGGGTCGAGGACGTTGTTAAGGAAATTTGGTGTGCAGCTAATCAAGAGAACTTACTTTTAAATGCCTTTCTTAAAGACGTTTTGATTACAACTGAAGAGTTCTACTTTATCAGTGAAATAATTGAATTGATTTTTCGTATGGCCGGTATCGAAGGATATTGGACTAAATACGGTGAAACAGAAGTGTTTGAATCTGAACGCCAGATATTAGCCTTTTCTGATATTCTACTTTTCCGTGATTATGAAAATAAGCTGTCGAATTACGTTATAGACGACTGTGAATTTTTAAATACCCCTAAAACCGATATTAAGGCTATTATTTCTAAGATGTTGTATAATACTTAAGTATGAAGAAGACGACAACTTTAAAGATTGGGTCAAGTATTAATTACGTTAGACGTAATAAGAAAACTACTTTTACTAAGATTATAAAGCCGAAACTTGCCGAAGGATATGATTTACTATCTCCTCCTTTTAAACTTAAAGTCGTTCCTCACGAATCCGAGGTTTTAACTTTTAATCCCAAGATTAAATTTAGTAGTAGAGTTTGGTTGTCAATTATTAAATTCAATCAATTCTGCAAAAAAGTCTTTACAAAATTGTAAAAAGTGCTACGATTGTTTAATCGAGCATTATGAAGAGAGATTCCTTTCAGATCAGTAAAATTGAGAAGAAAGGAAAACCTACCGTTGTCGGAGTAGTTGTAGCCAGAGACGAGGAAGAATCTCTTAAAAAAGCCAAGAGGATTTTTGGCGATGGTAAATATAAGGCTGTCAAGGGAATAAAACCATGAGCGATGATGAAGGTTTATGGTTTTATGACGAAAAACTTCTTTGGGCTAGATTACATGGTATTTTTAATATCATCGTAAATTTAGGATTTTCCGAAGAAGAGTATTCGGCCATCGTTCGTAAAAGTTTTGGTGGACAGCCTCATTTGATGGCGGCTGAACTTCAATATGTTGATTTGATTTTTGAGGATGTCGGAAAACCCTCTTTATTAGAGGCTTACAGGAAGGAAACCGTTCTGGATGAACCGGGGCTACAGTGTTTTCTACTAAATACCGGCATTGAAACGTTTGATTTGAATCTTTATATCTATAAAAAGCCATGAGAACAATCGCATTTTTTAAAGCAATGACTCGTAATTGGGAGTTTACTCTAGTAGTAATTTTTCTTGTTGTAATTTTAGCTCTTTCTGGATGCGCCGTAAAAGACGACCCCCGATATGCCATTGATATTCCGGGGCTTACGTCGAATGGTATTTCTATTTTAGTAGAAAAATAGTTCTTGACTTTCTACTAAAAACTCATAACTTTACGTTACAATGAAAGTAAATGTGCTAGGAACCGGGGGAGCCTTCGATGTCCGTGAAGGGAATTCAAGTTTTGTCGTTTACCATGAAAAGCTTCGTATTTTGGTTGATTGCGGATATGATACCTATCCAGCTTTGATGTGCAATGGGATGGCGAATGCGATTGACATGGTTTGTGTCACTCACTGTCACGACGATCATATTGGCAGTCTGAGCGCATTTATTTACTATCGTTTTTATGTTCTTAAGCAGATAACTCCCATCGTTACGACTTATAGCACGGCGGTAGACCTGCAAGGGATTTTTGCCCGTATGGGTATGGCGGTAAATCGCGAGTATTCCTTTTTGCATGTTGGCCAACGTCCTGAATTTATTAAGTTGATTCAGACGACTAACTCTCATGTTCAAAATATGCCGTCTTGTGCGGTTAATTTTGCGGATAAACTTGTAATTTCTGGCGATACAGGGATTAATCTTATCGAAAGAAATCCTGACGTGTTTAATGCTGTGGTTAAGAACGGAGCGACCTTGTTCCATGATGCCGCCGCTATTGATACGCCGGTTCATTGCCATTACAGCACCTTTCTAGGTATCCCTGAACATATCAGGGATAGGATTTATCTTTATCATCACTCTGCCTTGAATCGTGCGAAGATTCAGGAGCATGGACTGAAGACTCTCACTCGCGGAGAAATAACTATCGAATAATTATGAACTTAGCCGATCAAAAAGATTTTGCCGTTAATGGCATCCGCAAGATTTTTAAGGGTCTTGTCGAAAAAGAAGAAGATATTCACGTATTGTATGAATATAATTACAATAACGGTAATCCTCACCTGTTTTGTCGATATAGTAGACCGAACGGTAGAGCTTATGGTGAAACCATTGGTAGTTTTTCTATTCGAGAAATTGATGGTGGTCAAAATCTTTTTTTTGGCGAATCTTGGCTTTTGAATAATTATCGCAATCGCGGTTATGGTGTAAAGTTACATAATCTTCGCTGCCAACTTGCACTTGAAGTTTGCGCTCTCTCCGCTATTGCTACTTCCCGCAAGGATAACGATAGCCAGAATAGAATTTTCTCTCGTTTCGGATGGGAGAAGGGTAATTTAAACCAGAATCATTATATTTGGTATCTTGATCTAGCTAATTTTAAACCTATTAAACGTGTTGGATAATGGAAGTAGGAGAGCTAGTTTACGCTTTTCGTCCTAAGACGCACGACGAAAGACTTAAGTTCCCTTCATGGGGGTCATTTATGAATCCCGTTGTAGGGATACGCGGAGAAATCGTAGAGGAAGAGTTCGGTATTCCAAATAAAGATAAGCATAGGGGTCGAGTTTTTAAAGTTAATCACGTTGTAGATGGAGAGCTTCATTCCCATTACTACCATGAATCTTGGTTGTCTTATAAATCATATCAAAAGAAACGGATAGGATAGATAGTATGAAAGTCGCTGGAATTTATGCGGGTAGTTTTAATCCGTTCCACGTTGGACACTTGGACATTGCCGAAAAAGCTAAACGAATTTTTAGTCGAGTCTTCATCGTTCAAGCACAAAATCCAGATAAAAAGGACAAACAGCTACCGTTGCCGGTAAATGTGCTAGAAGCAAAAGGCTTCATATGCGTTTCTTTGGAGCCTGAAGACCTCTTAACGTCGTTTATTCATCGAATTGAGCATAATCACGATGTTTACGGGGCCTACTCACAATTTGACCAAATTTGCGTGATTCGCGGGATGCGAAACACCTATGATTTCGTTTATGAACAGAATTTACATGACGCTTACCGTAGATTTAAACCGGATATTAATATCATCCACTTGTTCAGCCGCCCTGAATTGAATTTTGTCAGTAGCACTCTCTTGAGGAAGCACGGCAAAGACCCCGCGATGGCCGATTTAATTGTTCAGTAAGTTTCTTATAACTTTATAAGAAAGTCTTGACATTTTTCCAAAATTTAGTAGTATTGATTTTATGCAAGTCACCCGTCAAAAATATGTGTTTCGTAATCGTGAGAACAACTTGTTCTTTGATTTTGCGGTTCTTGGCGGTAAGACTCAAACGATTTGGACTCAATCACTTACATCAGCAAAAATGTATGATACTCCGAACGATGAACGCGCCGTTAAGGACTTGGCGGCTGGTCGTGTAAATCCCCGCTTGATTAAAGTCACCCCGGTAGAAATAACTTTTAAGGTCGCGGAGTAAAATGATTGAATTTTTAGAGTTCCTTATAAAAATCTGGCCCATTGTTCTTATTTTCGTATTGGTTGCCGTCTTTGTGGTGGCAAACCTAAGATTTTTTTTCGGTATTTTAAGACAAAATCGAGTTTTATTTAAAGAATCTGATAAGGACAGGTTAACCAGAGTTCTTACAATTAAAAAAGACGTAATTATAACTGGAGATGGAGAACTAAATTTTAGGAGCAACCGATACATAGACCGAAAAGACGAGATTTGTTCAATTAAACCTACGAAAGCTTCTGGCCTTGAAAGGCTTCTCTATCATATCTTTTTCCCTTATATTTGTTATTCCTACACTGGAAGCCATACTTTTTTAGTTCCCATTACTGATAAAGAAGCTGTTAAAGCAATTAAACAAAAGTTTAAGAGAGTTCGCAACCCAAGAAAACTAATCGGATGATCTACCAAAATACCGGCCCTAGCGGGGGCAAGCTCGCGTTCCTTTTGGGATGCTCCGTAAAGATGCCTCATGGCAATCAAAGATACGCGGCTGACCGATGGAGCCAAGAGACGACCCGCGACGGGGTTCTACCGATTCATATTAATTATGGTTGCGCTAAAAAGTTTCTCCCCGAAGGTTGTATAAACTATAATTCCGAAGACGTTCAGGATAAGGTTTATTGCTTTGGTATTTTTGACCAACATAAGATTCCTCACCCGAAAATTATTACTGACCCTGCCAATTACGATAATTTCTTTCTTGGCCGTAAGAACAACTCCTCTCAGGGAAACGGTATCACCCGTTTTAAGCCTCGCTCGGAGAATTGGAATAAACGCGGTTGTGATTTCTTCGTGGAGTATATTGACGTTGAAAAAGAGTTTCGCGTCCATGTTATCAAAGGCATGGCGGTTATTGAGTTTAACAAGGACTTTAGTAAGTGCCGGGACTTCATTCATTCAAAACAATTTGGTAGTAAGTTACATTTCGGGAAGTTAGATCACCCGCAACGTTACGACATCTTAGATGCGTCTATTAAAGCCGTCCATGCTTGCGGACTGGATTATGGGGCGGTTGACATTATCTCTGAAAAAGAAACTGGTCGTTGGATGATTCTTGAAGTCAATTCGGCCCCATCTCTTGCGCATGAAATCGGTTATATTTATGCCGAACATTTTGCGCGTCTTCTTGACGTTAAAATTAATAAGTGGTGGGAAATTACTGGAACGGGAGAAATTATAGATAATCGTAAAGTTTTGGAGACTTGTATTTTCAAGCCTTACTCCGAACAACAGCCCCCGGTAAAAAAAAAGAAGCCCCTGTTTTGGAGACGCCGGATTTAGTAGTAAAAATTAGTGATAATCCCCTTGACAATTCAATAAAAACCCCTAAAATTGCCTTTACTTTATGGAAAAGAGTCAGTCTAGCAAGCAACTCAAGCCTCGCTTGGTTGAAGAACCGTTGTCGATTAGCAAGCCGTTTTCCTACTACGGCGAACGCCTTACACAAGGCGGTTTATTCCTTACCGGGAATATTGATAAGAAACGCCCGAAGGTTTCCGCTGGTGAAACGCATAGCTGCCGGGAAACCTTCAGCCATCACTTCTCCCCCACGAAACAATCCTTCTACTTTATGATGAAAAGCGTTGAAGATGCGGATAAAATCGCCAAGTTTTTTGCGCAACTCGAAAATCAGTTGAAGCTTAAGCCGGGGCAACGTCTCCGCTTCCAGAAGACAACGGAGAAAAATGTAATTGGAATTTACGTATCTGCATGGTGGAGGAAGAACAGTCTTCGCCGTCAGCTTTTGACCGCATTTATTCGTGCGGCTCTTACCAAGAAGGATACTTTTAAACAGAAATTGAATAGTTGTAAATACTTCCGCTCTAAGGTGTCGAAGATTGCTTTACAGAAGTTCCTCAACGGCGAAACCGCCCTAAAGAATGGCTTCAACGAGATGTTACACGGCGGGACAGGATGGGCTTACTACTTCCGTGATGAAAAGAATTTGCCCTTGCTTGTCAAGGGTTAATTTTTAGTAGAAAAGTCTTTACAAAAAACTAAAATTTAGTATATATTACAATATGAGTGATACCGTTGTTGAAACGACCAAGGCTCCTACGCAGTTGCGTTTAGGCGAGATTTTTGAATACAAGATTGATAACGAGGGCGAGGTTGATACCGTTCAAGCTTTCTTTATCAAAGTGGATAAAGATTACTTTCTTATCACTCTTGACGAAGGAACCACCTGCTTTTTTGATGAAATCGCCGGTCATACTTTTGAGGGACGCCAGCGTGAAGGGCATGATAAGTTTACCTATCTGGAAGTCCTCCGCTACTTGAAGACTCGCGAAGTTACTCTTACTGGCCGCTTCTACGTGGAGAAAAAGAAGCCGGTGGATAAATCCAGTCTTTCTGTAAGTCTTAAGATGGATAAGTATACTTCCAAGCCTTCTAACTACCTCCGCAACGACCCTTTTGAAGACGAGGGTGAATAAGAGAGATACATATATGAAAATTGTTTCTGATGAAGTTTTAAAAGACATTCGTAAAGATATGGCTCCGGTTATCTTTGAGATACTGGAGAAAATCTTATGGAAGGAAAAAAACGATGCCATTTACAAATCTATTCAGGAAAAGATTTTTAACATCCTGAAAGAGCATTGTGAAGTTATCTCCGACGTGAAAACCGTTTGTGACTACTTCACTGTTCCATCTGACTTTCTTAAGAAGAAAGAGTTTGAGGGGACGCATACCCTTACTACTTACCTTAACGCGTTCAATACCGTTCAAGGCCCGTATGCGATCTTTGACCGCCTAACCGACATTCTAGTTGAAATCGACTGCGAGAAGTCTTTGGAAGCTGGAATTTCCGAACTGTAAAATCTATGTGCCTTTTAATCGCCTCTAACGTAAAAGTAGCTAATCGTAACTGGCTGTATAACGGTTTCCACAATAATGATGATGGAGCCGGATTCAGCTATGCTCACGAAGGCAAAATTGTAGTCAACAAAGGATTCTTCGATTTTGAAGAGTTTTATAAGGCTTATACTGAAATGCCGGATTGTCCTAATCTGGTGCATTTCCGGTTGGCTACTGGCGGCATGATTGACGAAGCAAATTGCCATCCGTTCGTTCTGAATGAAAACGTTGTGTTTGGTCATAACGGGGTATTCAGTAATGTTAAGGCTTGCCATGATTTCAGTGATACCTATCACTTTAACGAGGAAATTCTTAAACCGATCTTCGGTAAGAATACGGAGGGGCTTTTTACGGATGCAGCAAACGAATTGCTTGGTAGTTTTATCGGCAAGGGCAACAAGCTGGCTTTCTTGAAGAGTTCCGGGGAAATTACCATCGTCAACCATAGTGCGGGGAGGATGGAGGGAGAATCTTGGTTCTCTAATTCTTCATATACTTACGAGAAGAAGAAATATACCCCCTATCAGGGACAAAACCGTCAATCGGCTCCGTTGCCTCCGATTAACGTTGTTACCGGCACTAATCCGCCGGTGAAGCTTTGGTTGGGGCATCTGTTCGACCGGTTTTCGATGCAGGAGTTTCAATAATATCCTTTAATTGTTCCTCTACGATCTTGGCATCTACGAAATCTAATACGATAGATAAGTGTTTGCCAATTTCGTTTGTGGAATTAACTAAAGCGACGTTTCTCAAAAAAGTTACGTTATCTCTCAATTCTCTTAATTCTAATTTCATTTTTTATATTTTACGTTATGACTAAAAAAGTCGTTACAAATTCTGTCCGGGATATGATTAGGGATTTGGGAGCATTAATGCCCTATTTCCTGAAAAAATATCTATTCCAAAAGACTTACAAGGACGATCAGGATTTACTATTGAAGATCGAAGAAGATGATTTCGATATTCTTGTTCGTTTGATGAAAACGAATTTTACCACGCTTTATGATATTGCTTCCTTTCATAAGTGGCTCGGCTTAAACGATCAATTCATTTTCGTATTTCCCTATAACCAAAATTATAGTGTCGATACGTTTCTTGACCAATATCGTTTAAACAAGCGCGGTCGTTTCCTTTTGTATAAAATTCTTGAAGATGCCTTGATTATGGATGAAAGGTTTGAATAAAACGTTATGGTTTATAATAATATTGTAACTCCATATGTTCAACGAGCCATATCTGGTATCAAAAAGGACTTGGAACCGCTTATCATTCTATTTTATCAGAAGTATTTTGTTCACACCAGCCGTCCGTTTTCATTCACGCAAGTTGATTTAACCGACGAACGGATGGTTTCTAATATCCTCCGTAGTAACATTAAAAGCTCTTTGGAGTTTCATATGTTTTACCGGTGGATTGGACTTAGTAGCCAGTGGGCGGTTGAAGGAGAGTTCCAGACTTCTACTCTGCAATCATTTTGGCACGAATACGAAACTTATCACAAGGCCCGCTACGTTATCGAACGTCTTCTTAAAGACTTTGACACTATCGGTAAGATCGAAGCAGAAATTGAGGACGATGGAAAAGACCCTTTCTAAAATAACGGCTGAGTTAGGGGCTTATATCCCCTTTCTGGCAATTCGATATGTGGATAGCCCTTTGAATTTCAATCTAGCTCAGGTAGATGCATCAGATGCCCGATTTCTAATTTCGCTGATTTATAATAATTGTAAGTGCGTTCAAGACTTACGGAGATTTTATCTTTGGCTTGGTTCTAATCCAACGTGGATGCACGCCCCGCCGTTCTCTTCTCATAGGGATTGGAATGATTTCATGGGTATATATATCAATAACGATAAACACGTATACCTCCTTTTTAAAATAATCATGGACTTACGCCGTATGTCTAATGAAGAAGATAGATTATTATTACAAACTTCTTGACTTTCTAATAAAAACATATAACATCCAAAGTTAACATTAAAACAACCTATGAGTAAAACTAAATTCCAACTGACTGTCGGTTCTGACCCTGAGCTTTTCCTTCGCGAACGCTCTTCCGGTAAGATCGTATCCGCTATCCCCGTCGTGAAATTCGACAAAGAAAACCGGATTGATTTGAAGAACGGCTTTAACTTCTATTACGATAACGTATCGGTAGAGGGTAACGTTCCTCCCGCAACCAGCAAAGACGAGTTTGTTGGTAATATCGCTACGCTTATTGAGCGTATCGAAAAACATCTCGGCGGTAAATATGAGGCTGTCCCGGTGGCGTCTCACGTTTTCCCCGAAGCGGAATTGCAGGATGAAGCCGCGCAAGTTATCGGCTGTAATCCGTTCTTCCTGTCTCATAGTCAGGAAGTGGCAATGCCCCCGGAGTTCAAAGATGGCGTTCGCGCTTCCGGCTTTCATATTCACCTTGGCCGCGCCGATTACGCTAAATGTTCCGGCGAGGAGTTCCTGATTGACCCGCTGAGTAAGATTAGCGTTATCAATTACATGGACTTGTTTGTCGGTGTGCCGTCCATCGTGTTCGACAACGGCGAAGATAGCCGGTTCCGTAAGGGTCTTTACACTCAATCCGCTGGAGCGCACCGCCCCACGGCTTACGGTGTCGAGTATCGTCCCCTGTCTGCGTCCTGTATGCGGAGCAAAGAGCTTGTCGCATTGATTTACGACTTGACCATTGCGGCGGTTGAAGCGGCGCAGTCCGAACGTTCTTTCAAAGGCGTGGACGACGATCAAGTCGTGGAGTGTATCAACACTTGCGACGTAGCCGCTGCTCGTAAGATTATGAGCAAGGTTTTGACGAAGGAACAAATTCGTCAGGTGGAATCCTTCGCCAACGTCTAAAAGTAACTTCTCCTTATGGAGGAAAACTACTTAGAAGAAACTCGAAAGTTTATCGCCAAGCATAAGTTAAAGCTTGGCGATAAACTTAAGGTTCTCTGCACCGCTGAAACCCGAGAGAGAGGGTGGCAGAATAGTTGGGAGCCTGAAATGACAGCCTCAGTAGGTAAACTTGGGACTATTATGTATTTAAATCCCAATGATTCCGCTGGCATTTCCCTTTCAATAGACGGAGTAGATCAGAGAAATTTTGGTTTTCCCTATTTTGTCCTTGGTTCGCCCCGCAAAAAGATAGGCTAATTTTGTAACTTTATGAAAATCCACGATTACGGCTATAAGCCTCAGTATAAAAAAGTTCCGAAGAATGTTCGTCTTTTCGGTGTTGAGTTGGAAATTACTCATAAACCTACCTTGGAGGGGGATTGGAGCGACTTTGACGATGAAGAGGAAGAGGAGTTAGAGGAAATTGCCGGTAAGATTGGCAAGCACTTTAAGGGCGGGGCCGTATTTAAATGGGATGGTAGCGTGGATTCCGGTTGGGAAATCGTCACGCGTCCGTTTACTCTGCAAGAACAACGAGAATTCTGGCATGAGGAGAAATTCAAAATGCTGGATAAGAAGGGTTTTATTTCTTATACGGCTCCGCATAACGGTATGCACGTTCATGTTAGCCGGTTCGGGTTGACACAATTGCAAATTGCCAAGGTTATTCGTTTTATTCATAACCCGGACAATAGACCGTTTATCAAAAAAATCGCACAACGCGAGGAAAAGCAATACGCGGAATTCTCACAGAAGAAAAATTTCAACTGTCTTAAGAATCATCAGTATCGTAAATATACGGCGGTAAATCTTATCCCACAAAATACAATCGAATTTCGCTTGTTTAAAGGAACTTTGAGTTTTGCCGCGTTTCACAAGAATTTGGAGTTCGTTGATGCGATCTTGAATTTCTGTGCTGCCGCTAATTCCGGGGTCAAGGAAAGTGAGGTTTGGTGGAACTTCGTATATTTCGTATCGTCTCGTCGTAAAGAGTATCCGTTCCTTTGGGAGTATTGTCAGCATAAGGAAATGGATTCTGTCGATAGCTGGAAGAAGCATGTTGAAGAACGCAAGGCCCGTAAGGAAGCCGAGAAGGCCGCGAAGAAAAAACAGAATGAAGATTTAACAGAAGTTGAAGACGAAGAGGTAGAAGCCGAGTCTTTCTAAAATGCCATATAGACTTACAAAAGAATGGCCCTTTTTTAAACGATATGAGTATCTGACCGACTACGGACATGGGTTTGTTGTCAAAAAGATGGACGGGTATTATAACAGATACTACTTAGTCGATCTTAAGACGATTAGAGATTGGAGGCCGGAAGGAGAAGCATGTTGTTTAAAATATCCCGGCCATAGATGGACGGTTGACCTTAATGCGGATGCGTTGTTTAATAAATACTGTTTAGGAACACGTCGGCAGATTGATAATTTTATTCGGAAAAGATACTTTCCGCTTATTAATTTAAAAGTAAGAAAGAAACGAATAGGATGAACGTAACCTTACAAAGGATTCTTATCCTGTTTATAATTGGACTACCCCTAAAATGGGTCACGGTTAAAAAATATTGGCCGTTGGTTCTAGTTTGGTTTATTGGAATAAATCTTTTAGCAATGTTTCTGCTAAATCACTTAAAAAACTACTTGACTTTCTACTAAAACTGGTTAGTCTAGTTCTATGATTACAATCCGCAACAGCCAAGGTGACAGTCTTGAATATGATTTCGGCCTTTTCCCCGGTGGCGAAGTCCGCATTAAACTGAACGCTCGCGATCAGAAGTTTTTCCTGACGGGGAGCCACGAATACAAGATCGTTGCCCGTCTCCATAACAGTAATGATGTTATGACGCTGTTGATGGCAAAGAACGCTATTTTGAACATCGACCGCAAGGCCGTCATTTCGTTGCTCATGCCTTACGTCCCTTACGGTCGTCAAGATCGTGTGTGTGACAGCGGCGAGGCGTTTAGCCTTAAAGCTTTCGCGGAATTCATTAATTTCTTGAAGTTCGATCAGGTGGTTATTCTTGACCCGCATAGTGATGTTACCGGAGCCGTTTTCGATAATGTTAAAATTATCAAACAGGTGGAAGTCATTAAGAAGAATGCGGAATTGAACGCTCGCATTTTGGAGGGTGGCCCCAAGCTGTCGTTTATTGCCCCGGATAAGGGTTCGACAAAGCGCGTTGAAGAATTGGCTCGTTTGTATGGTCATACTGATTATATCCAAGCGCATAAAGACCGCGACTTAACCAACGGACGAATCAAGGAATATATCGTTTATGCCGACGACTTGAAGGGGCAGGATATTCTTATCCCTGACGACATTTGCGACGGGGGAGCCACGTTCGTTTCGCTGGCTAAAATTCTCCGACAGAAGAACGCCGGAAAAATTCTTCTTTATGTCACACACGGAATTTTCTCGAAGAATTTCCGGGATTTATTTGAGGCTGGCATTGACGAGATTTGGACTACCGACTCGTTTAAAGCTAACTTTGTGGGGTATCTCCCGGAACCTCCGAAGCTGAATATTTTTAAACTGGAAACTTATAGCTGGTAACATAAAGTTATGGAAAACAATTTTGAAAAAGGCCAGACGGTTTATAATCGTCGGGGCATCGTTGCGGCATTTGTTTGTAAAGAGGGGGAGCGTTTCATCGTTCAACCGATTCAAACATATTATAACGATCATGGAGACATTCTAGATGAAGAGCCGGGAGAACCTACGTTCTGGAATGAAGTATTTGCAAAAGCTCCGGTCGCCAAAGTCGATGAAGAGCTAGCGGCTAAACACGCGGAACTTGAACGTATTAAGGAAGAAATCCATAAAACACAATCCGAAGCGCGTAATGTTAATCGTGAGATTGAGGCGCGTCTTGCCAAATTCAAAAAGTATAAAGGGTTGGAATATCTGGAGGATTATATCGACGGGAAAATCAAATTCGTTTTTGCTCACCGTAATGAGAGATTCTATATTTCCGACTTAGAAACCGTTTTGCGAAGGGAAGACCGGGGGTATCATAATTACAATAATTTAAAACTCGTTTCGATTGGAGGGGACTCCAAAGGCGATCTTACTTGGCGCGTTAGCCAGTATAGTGACGGAAGCGGTTCTAGTTTTACTACTATCATTCCATGTCAAACCGAAGCAGAAGCCCAAGGGTTAGCTTTACAACATTGGGAAAATATTCTGCAAGATTTTGAAAAAATAAAAACGATTAGTCAAACCGCGATTGATAGCGCAGCGGCTTTGAGCTTTGTTATTCCGGCAACTATTTCCGAGTATATACTAAATCAGCAACGGGAATCTTTAAAGGTTCGGCTGCGTTCGATGGACAGTCAAAGAAATGTCCTTGTAGCTCAACTAGAAGGTTTACGGTAATGAGAAAATCAATTCTAATCACCTTTGGCGGAACAAAAGTCCCTATTGATGCAGTTAGGCATATTGGCAATATGTCTTCCGGCACCTTTGGAGCTAATCTTGCCGAAAAGCTCTACGAAAATAGAAAGCATGACGTTCATGTTTTTAGGGCTACGGGTTCTAGAACGGTCGATGAATATTCCAGCGAAGATACTTTCGTTACTTATGACGATTATCAGCTTGGGTTAAGGGTTTGTCTTGAAAGATATAAACCCGATCTTATTATTTCTGCGGCTGCCGTAAGTGATTACGGAGTAAAGCCGGTCGAAGGGAAAATATCTTCCAGCGGTGAAGTTACTTTAACGCTTCACCCTCTCCCGAAAGTATTGCCTATTATCAAGAAAGCTCTTCCTAATAGTAAAGTCGTCGGTTTTAAATTACTTGTCGGCGCAACTCACGAAGAACTTAGAACGGCAGCTATGAAGCAAATCGAAACGGCTGGAGTTGATCTGGTGGCCGGAAACGATTTGAATAATATTCGTAAGGGTAATCGTAAGTATACGATGTTTTACCCGAACGGTGACGAGATTACAATCGGGGAAAACGGTTCACTTTACGATAATTTTATTCGTCTTATTCTGGCCTTGTAACTTTATGAATATTCTTTTGGCGATTACTGGTAGTGTTGCCGCCAGACTTGCGCCTAAGCTTATCGAAGGCTTCTCCGTAATTGGAGATGTCAAGATGATGGCTACCAAGTCCGCTGAATACTTCATTCCCGAAGGAACGGAATATTTTAAAGAGGAAGATGAATGGAAGTGGAGGAAGAAGGGGGATAGTATTCTTCATATTGATTTGAGAACGTGGGCGGACGTAATTGTAGTTGCTCCTCTTACGGCAAATACGCTCGCCAAGATTTCCGCTGGCATGGCTGATAGCCTTGTGACGAATACGATTCGCGCATGGGACTATAACAAATCCATGTATCTTTGTCCCGTAATGAATCCAAGTATGTATTTAAATCCGTTTACCAAACGGCAGTTAAGTATTATGTCGGATTTAGGAGCGCAAATTATTAAACCGATCAAAAAAGAAATGATGTGTGGGGAATTTGGCATTGGAGCTTTGCCGCAAGTTATGGACATTGTTCAAAAAGTCGCTGAAAGTGAAGAGACGAAAGATTATTTGATTGAAGCTCATGCCACTATCCAGAATCTTTATTATATATGAAAATTTCAGACATCTTCCCCCAAATTGATAAGTCGTGGGTGGAGGTAAATATTTCTGAACACGTCGATTTGATTAAAAGTAATAAAGAGTGGCTGTCAGTTCTGGAAGATAAGTATAAAGGATTGATTTATGGGGGGTTCTTGGAGAATCGGACTCCTTTGTATAATGAGCGGCACGACTCCCGCTTTCCGATTCACGTTGGCGTTGATCTATGGTTGCCGGAAGGGACGGAGGTTTATTCTCCCGTTACGGGCATTGTAGTTTATTCTGGCAAGACTGATAATTGCCGGGGCGGTTGGGGTAATCGCATAGATATACTTCATCGGGATAAGATATATATTTTTGGACACTTGGATAATGGCATACCCCGTCATGGTAAAGTTATTATCAAGGGGAAAAGAATTGGCAAATTAGGTAGCCGGGAAACAAATGGCGGCTGGAGGCCACACCTTCATATACAGGTGATGGAATTGGAGGATTATTTTCGCTGGAAGAACCCGCGAGAGATTGACGCGTATAGCACAAAGAACAAAATCTTTTTAAATAAATTTTATAACCCGTTTGAATTATGACGCTTATCCCTTCAATTTTTGCAATTATCTCTATTTGGTTTTGGGTTGGTTTGATTTCTCTGGTCTGTAGTAAGGTAGATATAAACCCGACCAAATTAAAACGTAAGATTTTAATCCATGTTATTATGGGGCCTCTTTTTTGTGCGATAAATTTGGTCTGTTGGGTTTTTCAAACTTTAGGCCGTTTTATCGCTCGGACGTATAATAATTTATAATGAAAATCACAGACACACACGTTTACTTTTACTCCGGTCGCGAAATCTATTCCAACTGGCATAACATCGAACATTTTGACCCCGTTGCCGGTCTTACCTTCGCCAATACTGAACAAAATTTCATGTGGTATAAGGCGGATTTCTTCAAAGATATTGAAACCCGCGACAAGATTGCTTTGGAGGTTGACCCGCGCAAAGTTAAAGGCTTAGGTCGTCAGGTTAAGAATTATAACGAAGAAGCTTGGAAGCTGGTTCGCCGTGGTTTTATGGCATGGCCTAATTATTGTAAATTCAGCCAGATTGAAGATTACGGTAATCAGTTGAAGGCGACCGACGACAAAATTCTGGTGGAAGCTTCTCCGTTCGATTGTGTTTGGGGTGTTGGCTTGGGCGAGAATGCCCCGGAAATTCTGGACGAATCGAAGTGGCTTGGCTTGAATTTACTTGGCTACGCCTTGATGGACGTTCGGGAAATGATCTAATGAAAATAATTCCTAAAGATATACTTACGGTTGACCCCGGAATTATTGTTCAACAAGTCAACTGTCAGGGGAAGATGGGTAGCGGACTGGCTAAATCTATTCGGAATGAATGGACTTGCGTATTTGAGGAATACAAACGTTTTTGCTCTTTGCTCCGTCCTGAAGCCTTATTAGGGCAGGTTCAACGCGTCCCGGTTTTCGATCATATCCACGTATTTAATTTATTTGGACAGTTAAATTACGGTAGAGATGGAAAGCGTTATACTTCTTACGCTGCATGGGAACGGGCATTGCCACAACTCGCGTTTCAAATCAAACATTATAAGTTAAGTAAGTTCCCCGTTTATTTTCCATATAAAATTGGTTGTGATCTTGGCGGGGGAGACTGGCGTATTATTTCCGCGATGATTGAGGAATATTTTCCTAACGCGACGATTTGCCGATTGCCGAAAGAGTTTGTTAACGAGATAGAATAATCTTGACAAAATTAAAAGAAACTTTAGTATAAAGGGAATATGAAATTTATTGCGCTGATTCTCGCGATCTACCTTTTCTACGGATTCTTTTTCCTTTGGTTCGGAGCGTTCCGCCGGTTCTTTAAACAGCGGCGATAATTTGTAATAAATTCCGCTTGACTTTTTACTAAAAACGTTTATAACCATTTTCAACATGACAACACCACTTATCGACTCCGACTTTTACAAGCAAGGCCACCATCCGATGTATCCCGAAGGGACAAACCGGATTTACAGCAACAATACGCCGCGCAAGAGCCGTATTGACGGTATCAATCGCGTGGTGGTGTTTGCTCACCAAGCTTTCGTCAAAAAGTATATTCTGAAGAAGTGGACGAAGAAGTTTTTTCGCAAACCTTGGGCCGTCGTCGCTGAAGAATACAAGCGGATGATCGACCACACCCTAGGCAAAGACGCCGTGGATTTGACGCATATCAAAAAGCTTCACGATTTGGGATACATGCCCCTTTCTATTAAATCGCTGCCGGAAGGGACTATTTGCCCTATTCGCGTTCCGATGTTGACTATCACAAACACGGTTGACCATGCGTTTTGGCTGGTTAACTTTCTCGAAACGATTTTGAGTTGCACCGTCTGGCAACCGATTACCAGCGCGACTCTCTCCTATGAATTCCGCAAGGTATTCAACTATTGGGCGATGAAGACGGTTGGTAATACCGATTTCGTTCCGTTCCAAGGTCACGACTTCAGTATGCGAGGTATGAGCAGCCTTGGCACGGCCAAAAGCAGCGGTGGAGGTCACTTGCTGGCGTTTGTCGGCACGGATACTGTCCCGGCGATTGCTTGGTTGGAGAAGTTTTATAATGCTGACGTAACTAAAGAGCTTGTCGGCTGTAGCGTCCCGGCCACGGAACACAGTGTTATGTGCATGGGCGAAAAAGACCAAGAAATCGCCACGTTTGAGCGATTGCTTGACCTTCACCCGACCGGAATTATTTCTATCGTAAGTGATACGTGGAGTTTACCCTACGTCGTCACGGAGATTCTTCCCCGGCTCAAAGACAAGATTATGGCCCGTAAAGGCAAGGTCGTTATCCGTCCTGATAGTTTCTGGACTGACCCTGTTGATTGTCTCTGCGGCTACGATGGTTATCACCCGCAAATGGCAAAAATGAATGAAGCGGAAATTGCTTCGATTCGTGAAGGCTTGGTTGAAGCTCTTTGGAACCTATTTGGCGGAACTGAAACCGAAAAGGGTTACAAACTTCTGGATGAACATATCGGTGACATTTATGGCGATAGTATTTCGCTGGAACGTGCCGAAGCAATTTGTTCGCGGTTGGAGGCCAAAGGCTTCGCTTCGATTAATTGGGTTGCTGGTATCGGTTCGTTTACCTATCAGTTTAACACTCGCGACACGTTTGGGTTTGCTGTTAAAGCGACCTACGGCGAAGTCAACGGGGTTGGCCGGGAAATCTTCAAAGACCCGATTACAGACGATGGTATGAAAAAGTCGGCTAAGGGTCTTCTCCGGGTTGATAAAGTCGATGGAGAATATGTTCTCCGCGATTGCGTCACGAAGGAAGAAGAAGCCGGGGGCGAGCTTCGCGAAATCTTCCGCGACGGTAAGCTGTTGATTGACGAAGACCTGAAGACTATCCGTGAACGGTTAGCTTCTTACCTGTAATCGCCATGTGGTTCATTAACTTAATTCTATTTCTAATCGTCCTCGCCTATCTTGGCGGGGGCGCGTTAGGAGTCTTTATCGTCTTTCAGAACGCTAAGGAAAAACTGAAAGAGACAGAAGATTTTACCTTGGAGGAGTTTTTGATTTGTATCACGGCTCTTATCCTATGGCCGTTATTCCTTTGGGTTTGTATTAAAGACAACTCGGAAGTCTTACAAAAAATCAAAATCAAAAATCCCTACTACAATAATCGTAAAAAGGTAGGATAAACTTATGGAAGTGTTACTATATTTTTTTATCGGATTCGCAACTTCTGTTGGAATTGCCATCTTTGGTTGTCGCCATCAAAAGAATTTTGGATTTGACGATTTGGGTTGTTTTCTACTTTGTATTTTTCTTTGGCCCTTGTTTGTTCTTGGGGGAGTCGCGTGGTTAGTTGATATAATCCTTAAACGAGACTTTTGGAATAAAAAAATTACCAACCCATTTTACAAAAACCCTGACCGTAAAAGAGTCGGCTAACTTTACATGGAACTTATGGGAATACTAATTTACTACGGAATTGGCTTGTTAGTCGCCTTTGTTGATTTTTACTTCAATGGCCGGAAGAAGCCCCGTCTTACCTTCAAGGATATTATGGATTTTCTTGCTATGATGGGAGCTTGGCCGATTATGCTTGTTGGCTATCTCGGCCTGAAGATTTACCTATCCCGATTTTGGGAAAAAACATTCAAAAATCCATTCTATAAATGAACATCTTAACTCTTATCGCGATCATTTTAACTTGGTTTTCTATCGGAGCCTTCGTTCTTCATCTCATGTTGGATTACGACCGGAAGAATAGCCAACTTCAACTGGATTCATTTCCTCTGTCTCAAATTCTAATCTTTTTAATTTTTATTGTGCTATGGCCTGCGACTCTTATTTTTATATGGAAAGATGTCGTTGCTCCTATATTCAGTAAAATCCGTATTCGTATTCCCAACCCTTATAAATAAAACTTATGTTCAATTTCTTTGCCATTTCCTTCTCGCTCCTTCTCGCCATCGTTGCTTTTGTGGTGGGGGAACGCTACCTCATTAAACCTCACGCTGACGATTGGAATGAAGAGGATTATAAAGTTCTAACCGTAGTTATTACGCTGGTTACGTTGGTAGTTTCCTTGGCGACATGGTATTTTACTAGCATCGTATTTCGCGTCATTGGTATTATAGTTTTAGCGGCTCTACTTTGGGCCGGGGTCTACTTTCTGATTAAGTATTTACGTATTTATGTTAATCGGGGCGTTGATTATCTGGAAAAGAAATTTGTCGAGTTCTTTCCGCAATATGCTCCTCCGAAAAAACGCCGTTATCGGTAATGAGTAATTTAGCTATCGTTTTTAAAGTTCTAAAGACATCCCTGACTCCAGAGGATGTTTTTGGCGATGTGGGCAAGATTGAAAAGTCTTACCGGTATTACGCGAAGATTGTTCATCCTGATTTAAATCAAAAGGATAAGGCGACCGCCGAGGAAGCATTTAAGATGCTCACCGTTTGGCATGAGAAGGCCCTTTCTCGCGTCAGGATGGGTTTATACGGGAAGAAAGAGAAAGTTTCCCTTATTACTATCGCATCCAAGACGGGAAACTATTCATTTGAAACGTTATTGGCGGCTGGTGATCTTTCGGACGTTTATGCCGGGGAAAAGCACTTTGCCAAAATTGTTCGTTCGCCCAAAAACAACGATTTAATTCTTAACGAGGCGAATATACTTAAGAAGTTGAATGCCGTTGAATCGAAGTTGAAGATTCACGTTCCGAAGATCGTTGATTGCGTGGATATAAACGTAGCCAGTGTCAATAAGAAAGTAAATATCTTTGAGGCTAATTCCGGCTGCTTCACGCTGGAAAAAGTAATTGAAAAGTATCCCAAAGGTGTCACACCTAATCATGCTGCGTGGATGTGGAATCGAATGATGGGTGCATTGCACTTAGCTCATTCTAACGGTTTTATTCACGGCGCGTTAGTCCCGAACAACTTTTTGATTAATCCTGAGACTCACAACGGAATTTTAATCGACTGGTGTTACGGTTGTGCTAAAGGTGGCACGATTAAAGCTATCGTTCCGAAATATAAAGCTTATTATCCCCCGGAAGTGTTTGAAAAGAAGGCACTTACGGCAACAGATATTTATATGTCGGCCAAATGTATAATTAAAGTTTTGGGCGGAAATCCTGAGACAAATTACATTCCTGACAGCGTTCCGAAAGAGTTCGCCGGTTTCTTGCGTTATTGCACGTTCGTATCTTATACTAAACGGGAATCGGACGTTATAGTTTTATTCAATGAGTTTCGCGAAGTCTTGGAGAGGATTTTTGGTAAGCCGAAGTTCCACGAATTTAAGATGTAAATTTTCTTGACTTTCTACTAAAATTTGTAATAGTAATAGCATGTCAAACACCATCCTTGAACATGTCGGCCCTCGCACTTTTCAGCACGTATTGGATGCGGTGTTGGCTGACGAAACGAAAAAGAATCTTCTAGAAACTTTTCTGTATGCGCTGGATTGTGTTGATTCTGATAAGGTCGTTGCCTTTTTGAAGGCGAGCGCGTTAACAGAGGAAGACATTGAAGAAGTTGGAGCGACGTTTCCCCGCCCTACAATGATCGTCACGGAAGATAGCATTTCTCACGATTTTCGCTTGAAGTTTAACGGTAAGGATTCTGGTTCGTTGAATCTCGACGGGATTGAGTGGTAATTTATGGAGTTACGTATTCACGACGATACTATTCCGCGAGACTCCATGTTTTTGAAGTGGGAGGCGGAACGTCAAAATCGAAAGCTAAAAGTAGCAATTGAGGGTCTTAAAGCTATTGGAAGCGAACAAGCGAAGGAAATTTTGAAAAAGATCGAAAGGACTAAATGAGTCAAGAAATTTCACCGTGGGCGTTTACTCAAACCCTTAGAGAGACGGTTTGCCCTCGCTGCGAAGCAAAGCCGGGGGAACGCTGCAAAACTCCAAAAGGGCGCAAAGTTTATAAACCTCATGCAGAACGTTCTGCCTTTTATTTTTTAAGTATTGGTCGAGAAGAGTTTAGTCGTCGTCATTCAGTAAAAAATACTCTCCAACACATAAAGTTATGAGTATCGTTCTTACAGATTTATACGTTGACCAAGCTCCTGAGCGCGGTTTTGTTTCCGCGTTCTTCACTCGTTGGGGGATTCAAAAAATCGACTCACGTTTTCACAATCGGATTCAAGCTTTTAAACGAGGTGAATCTTGCACGGAGTATGCCCTTAATTACAGCTTTAAACCTCCTCAAAAAGAGGTAGAATATTTTTGGACTGATACTTTTGAATCGCTGGAGAAGGATATTAAGGAAAACCCGCACCTTCACGATAAGATCAAAGAGAATTTACTTTATAACCTTAGATCGTAAAAAAATGAATTTAGACATTCGCATTTGGGGTAAGTGGCAGAAACCCCCGAAAATGATGGACTTGGAAGAGTTTATTTTATTCGGTTCTAATCTTTCTGTTGCGGAAGCTCTCAAAAGAATCAATGACGATAATTTTCATACCTCGGCTTGGGTAGTAATGCACTATACCGGCTTGGTTGATAAAAATGGTAAGAAAATTTACGAGGGAGATATTCTTAAAGACCCTAATGGATTGCTAGAAGTTTTTTACTGTAATCGTTCTGCGTCATTCAAAGTAGTTATCCCCGGTGGGAAGGGTAGCTACGCTGGAGGTTCTCTTTCGGAAGCTGTATTTACTTATAACGCTCACGTTATTGGTAATATCTTTGAAAATCTTATATAATGCCTGCTAAAAAATTAATTCCATTTGAAAATCTTCCCGCCAAGGAAAAAGTCAAACTTCGTAAAGCTCATAAAGCAGGAAAGCTAGAAGTTCATTGTCCGTGGTGGCCTAAGAATCATTGGGAAGAAAAGAATCATGGAGAATTATTTGAAGAATGTTTTTATAGAATTAAAGAATAAAGTTCCGAGACAATCACTTGGTAATCTTATGTTTAAGAAAATAGGATTAAAACTTTGCAAATTTGGAATTCATTTTTCTGAACTAAAGGAATTTCATCCCGCCGACAAGAAATACTATTCAGAATTTTACAAGGTTTGCCGGTGTTGCTCACGTAAGGTATTCGTTCGGGGACAGGTAAACAATCCAATTAAAAAGAAGAGGAAGAAAAAGAAATGAACTTACTTAAACTTATAGCTTTATTCCGTGGGGGAAATCCCCAACCCAAACCGGTAACAAGAACGCCAGAAGAACTTCGATACGTTATCAAGGTCGAGCATTTCGTTAAAGATCATTACTGTATCCGGTATAAGAAACACGCTTATCTTTTTAAATGGGAAATTCTTCTTAATCCGGGAGAATTTGTCGGTAGAGAGCATCCTTATATCAGTCCCTCTTTCGATGAATTAGTGACGAAAGCTAAAGAACTAGATACTTATGAAAAAGCTCAATCTTTCGTTCAAAGGAGACTCGATCAATACGATGCTGTAAAAAACCGGGAGAGGGAAAGGGAAGAACAGATTAAAAGTCGAGTTTGGAAAAATTTGGACGAAATTTCCCGTAAGAAGGTGGGATGAAAAAACTATTTAAAAAGGGGGACAAGGTTAAGATCGTAGGGCCTTCCAATCGTAAAGACCCCCATTTTAGTTGTTGGATTCCCGGTATGGAACAGTATCTTAATAAAACTTTAACTATAACCGGTTCATTTAAACATTATGACAAAAATGGATTTTCTGTTTGGATAGATGTTAAAGAAACTGTCCTCGCATTTAAAACAACGTGGATAGCATCCGGTAAGAAAAAAATTGGTTGACAAAATTACAAAATTTAGTAGTATCTAAGACAACAACAAAAAACATAAAATTATGGGTGGTGGTTCATATTCAGCAGATTTACTTTCGGCAAGGGTTTCGTCTCACAAAAGTCGCGGAACAGACGTATTTGAATACGACGCATTGGTTCGTCGTAAAGGTGTAGCCTCGGCAACGGTTCACGAAACTTTGGCTCCGACTCGCAAGGCTGGTGCCGGTAGCCCCTTCGTCGGCAAGGTCATTCGTGAAAGCCGAGACAGCGCGGAACATCCGGCAAGCAATGCCGTGGCAATTCTTTTCGACGTGACGGGTAGCATGGGTGGTATCCCTCGCACCTTTATCGAAAAGCTTCCGAAGTTGATGGGGGCTATTACAAAGAAGGGTTATCTTTCCGACCCGCAAATTCTTTTCGGGGCCATCGGTGACGCCTACTCCGACCGCGTTCCGCTGCAAATCGGCCAGTTTGAAAGCTCTAATGAAATGGACGACGCCTTGGCAAAAATCTATTTGGAAGGTCGCGGCGGCTCTCAGTTCCACGAATCCTACGAGTTGGCAATGCACTATATGGCTAACTTTACCGCAATGGATTGCTTGGAGAAGCGCGGTAAGAAGGGTTATCTCTTTATCATCGGTGACGAAAAACCGTATGACAAATTGAACCCCGACCAAGTTCAACGTATCATTGGCGAGCCGGTTCAGGAAGAGACGCCGGTTGAAGAGCTTGTTGCTCGCCTTCAGGAGAAGTTTGAAGTCTTCTGGATTTTCCCGAAGGATGGTAGTAGCTACTCCGGTGAGCGTGGCCGTCAGTTGGGTATCCATGACAAGCTGCAAACCCTGTTCGGTCAAAATCTTATTTGGCTGGATAACCCGGATGATGTTTGCGAAGTCATTACTGCTACGATTGGTATTAATGAAGGCTACGACATTAACGCCGTCCGTTCGGATATGGCGGAAGTCGGGGCTAACAGCAAGTCCATCGTTCTCGTTACCGAAGCTCTCTCGAAACGTGGCGCAATCGTTACGAAAGCTAAAGTGTCCGGTGAAATCGTTTCGTCCGGTGCTGATGATTCCGTAAGTCGTCTGTAAAGTTATGGCGAACAAAACCGTTACGCTTACTCTACCGGGGATTGAAAACCCCGTAGAGTGGCTTACAGCGCAATTACGCCTCGCTCAGGGAAAGCGTCACGATTATATTTCTAATCTGAGAGATATTGCGGACAAGCCGGAAGCCCAAATCACAATCGAAAATCAACGTCGAGATATTGCCGCGATTGATGAAATAATTAAGACGATCAAGACTTAATCTTTCTGTGAAAAAACGTCCAAAGAAAGTAAAAAAAACTTTATCTTCTTCTATTTCTCCTAAGAAGAAAAAGAGAAAAGCTTATCAATGGCCGAAATGTCAATATTGTGGAATCGCGGTGAATAGGTGTTATTGCGGTAGCACGGGTTATAGCGGCGACGAAGAAAACTATTGCGGCGGATACTAAGTATATGAAAAATACAGCATTTGTAGTAGTTGGTCTTGGCTTTGGCGACGAAGGCAAGGGAACAATCGTTGATTCCCTCGTCAGGACTCACAATTCCGATCTAGTTGTTCGTTTCTCCGGGGGGCCGCAATGCGCTCATAATGTTGTAACGGACGACGATATACATCATACATTTGCTCAGTTTGGAAGTGGAACATTATCCGGGGCCAAAACTTATTTGTCGAGTTGCGTTTTGATTAATCCGTTGTCGCTTGAACGTGAAGCGAACGTTTTAATTGAAAAAGGCGTGGAAAATCCTTATGAGAATTTGTTCATTGATGAATGCTGCCGGATTATCACCCCGTTTCACCAAGCTTTAAACAAGATTCAAGAATTGGCTCGCGGGGCGAATCCTCACGGAACTTGCGGTCATGGCGTTTGGGAGGCGGTTAAAGACTCCATGAAAGACCAAGCGTTCTCATTGACCGTAAGAGACTTCAAAGATGAATTAGGAGTAAGAGCAAAACTGGAGCTTATCCAAGCGTGGAAGAACTACGAACTTATTCCGTTGTTGAAACAGATTAAGGAAACTTCCGAAGTATTTGATATTAATTACGGTATCTTGTCCGATAAAAATTTAATTTCTCATAACCTTATACCGGCTTATAAAAATATCTTAGGTAAGGTAAAGATTGTTAAAGATCAAGGCGTAACTTTAATCAGGACGGCTAAGAATCCGGTCTTTGAAGGCAACCAAGGAATTTTGTTGGATGAAACCTACGGGTTTGCCCCCTACAATACAGCAACATCGACGACAACCAAACACGCTGATTCTATTCTTAATTGGGTAGGCTTTCGCGGTGAAATCAAACGTATTGGTGTAACCCGAACGTATACAACTAGACACGGTTTTGGCCCCTTCCCGACCGAAGATAAAGATTTGAATTTGAGTTACGACGATCATAACCCTACGAACAGATGGCAGGGTAATTTTCGTGATGGTTATCTAGACGTAGCCTTACTTAAATACGCCTTTAGAATTAATAAGCAGGATAGTCGTAACGACATTGAATATCTTGCTATAACTCACGTTGACAAGCTGGAGAAAGCTGACAAGTGGAAAATTGGGACTAGTTATACTCATAAGGTCAATACTTTTGAAGTTATAGCCAATTCGGCAGTTCGCAACGGCCTTCCAATGGACGAAACTCTTACCCCGCTTTTCAATGAGGTAGGCGTTGAATCTGAATGGATTCCCTCTGACAATTTAATTGAATATCTCCGTAAGGAAACCGTGACGATTGTTATGGTAATTTCCAAAGGACAAAAATCTAAAGACAAAACTTATATTTATGGTTAGTTTTATCGCTTATGTAGATGGCAAGCAGGTAATGAAGCAAGATAACTACGCTTGTTTTGCTCCTTTAAATGGGGTGTCTCAAAGGACTCCTTCCACCAGCAAATTGTCGGTGGAATATGAAATGATTCGTTGCCATATGAAGCCTGACCGCATTTTGGATTGGCATAATCGTTGCAATTCGTGGAACTTTGCGGCTGAATACCGTATTAAGGATAATACGTTTTATTTCAAAGTCGTCCGCAAGACTTCTTATATTTCCTTGCTGGCCCCTCTGGTCATTCGTCGCTACATGGTGGAATTTCCTTCCGTGGTAAACAAGACGTATGAGTTTATTGAGAAGTATCCAAATCTAAATGATTTTACACTGTTTCAATTAGCGCATTATTCTTGTGCGATCAACAACACTAATCACGCGTTCTTGGGGACATCTCCTTACATGGATGCTGGGGCTATCAGAAAGCTTGTAGACGCTGAGACGATTAAAGACCGCTTGGAGAACTTCAAGCCGTCGAATGGAATTGGATTGAATGATTTTATCAAGCGGGATAAAGACCCCATGACTTCAATGAATTCCAGTTCAACAAAGTTTGCTCAGTATTTCTTTTCGGAAGAGACGGTTGGCGATCTTATTCAAACTTTGTCATAACTTTTTAATTCCATGTAATATAATAAGTTACGTGGAAACAAACATCGAAATTAAAGGTTACGAAGGCGTGAATCTTACCCACTTGAGTAATATCGCAATCGAATACTACGGCACGACCGTAAATCTTAATCAGTATAACTTATCTCTATCTTTTGACGACCCTAGACACGCCAAAGAATACAGAAAAATTATAAGCCCCTACTTTACAGGTCAATATGCTTGATAAAATTCTCCTCACTTTCGGATTGGTTGTAGTAATTGTTTTAAAATGCTACGCTCCATGAAAAAAGAGGTTGACTTTTTTCTAAAAAATACTACTATAGTAGAATAGAGAATGACTTTTAGAGAGACAGAAATGTTTCTCTTCGCTCGATAAAAAGAGAGCATCGAAACTCCCTTCGCAACACTAGCGGAGGGCCGATGTGAAATATCAATAAAATAGTCTGGACGATAAGAAAGTGTAGTGACTTTCGACACGTCGGATACCAGATAGAAAATACGGATAAGACACTCTTTAGAGCATTGGCAGGCCCGTGGTTCCAGCAACAACACGCTAAAAGGCTGGCTCAGTTTCAAAAAAAACAATTAACAAAAATGGCACGACACACTGACTACGACGAGGATGATAGTTATTGGAAAGCCCTTTACCAAAACGAACACGAAGAAATGCAAGCTATGCAGGAGGTAGTCAGGGAAGGTAATGAACGTGTTAACGATGTAAAATCAGCGATTGCGGCCATGTTGCCGGATATGCTTGATGATTTCCTCGAAATGAGCGGAGACATTCAGAAAATCTCCGAACGTTATGGGGAGTCGATTTCTGACGTGTTCAAGGTCTATCTGCGATATACTAATGATGTCGCCACGATCTATCAGTGGTTTGGTATGTCCGATTTCTGGATTGAACGGGAGCCGTTTCGCTATTCTCAGAATTTCAAAAACTTTATGTATCTTTATGGCGTTCAAAACGAAGGGGCTAACATTGTTGTTAAAATCCTCCGTGATGTAATGTCTGGCAAAGCTGACTAATGCAAAATCTACGCGTCAAAAAATTCATTTCCGAAATCAATGCGATTATGCCGGAAATGGTTCAAGAATTCTTGGAGTCTGATTTAAAAGACTTGGGACACTTCTACGATCTTTCTACTAAATATAGTCAAGTCTATTTGGAATTAATCCAAGAGAATTTCTGGTTCTACCATGACTTTGAAGCTCTTTACGAATGGCTTGGTATGCCTATCGGCTGGATGCGTCGCGCTCCATATGACGGAAACCTTTCGTTTCCTGAGTTTATGCGTCGTTATAAAAGTTTGGATGGTGGGTTCAATATCGTGGATAAGATTGTTACCGATGTTGTAACTTTAAGTTTCACCGAAAAGATTAAGAACGGTAATAAAAATTCATTCTAATGAATTCCTACGTAGGCCAAGTAAAAACTGGACATGTCGCTGTAGGCGATACGGTTAGGTATCAAGGCAGGGAATTTATTATTACACGTCTTTATGAGGGTGGACGTGTTTTTTCCGTTAAACCAACTCGAAACTTTACCGACGATACAACGGCTAAAAATATGGCGAGCGTTATCTGGAAGGGTTATGCCGAACATTGCTCCATTGTTAAAAAGTTCCGTAAGAAAATCGGTTAATCATAAGTTTTATGTATAGTAAAATTCGCATTAAAACGGCTTGTAAGATTCCTATGGAGAATCTGTTTTCGTCTGA
>CAZIWB010000008.1:0-212591 GCA_964542655.1 uncultured Cellvibrionaceae bacterium | reverse complement strand
GTATCGTTTAATGCTGCCTTGACCTGGGGATAAAAAATTTCTTCTTCAATTTGTGCATGCACGGTTAACTCGGCACAAATTTGCGCAACCAGTGCTTTCTTTTTGGAAGATGAACGCGCGTTTTCATATTGCTCAAACAGCAGCGCTACTGCTTTGTGATCCGCCCTGAGCAAAGTAGTTGCGTCTTGTGCTTTGGGGGCTTTTTCCGGGTTGGCTGATTTTTTTTGTGCGGTTGCCATAATAATCTCCTGAGCGTTATCTACATGATGGCTCCCGTTAGAGCCTGGAAAATCGTTATACATTTATTGCGCGAATTGCTCGGTGCTTTATCGTACATACACGAACATCCATCTTTTATGGCAGATGTGATCCGCCGGTTACGCCGATGACTTCTGCAGTGATGTAGCTTGATTCTTGCGATGCGAGAAATACAAACGCGGGTGCAACTTCGGCTGGTTGCCCTGCGCGCCCCAGGGGGACTTTATTGCCAAACTCCTTCAGTTTTTCGGCGGGTTGGCCGCCACTCTGTTGCAGTGGTGTCCAGATAGGGCCGGGCGCAACGGCATTTACGCGAATCCCTTTTTTGATCAGCATTTTTGCCAGGCTTTTGGTAAATGCAGTAATCGCACCCTTGGTAGATGCATAGTCCAGTAATCCCGGTGAAGGTTGGTAAGACTGGATGGAGGTGGTGTTGATAATGCTGGCGCCCGCTGGCATATAGGGCACAGCGGCTTTGGTAATCCAGAACATGGCGAACACATTGGTCGCATAGGTTTTTACAAATTGCTCGGTGGAAATATCTTCCAGCGCATCGACAAATTGTTGTTTGCCCGCGTTGTTGACCAAAATATCGATCGAGCCTAATTCCGCGACTGTTTGCTGTACGAGGCTATTACAAAAGTTTTCGTCGGTAATATCGCCGGGAATGGCAACGGCTTTTTGCCCTGCCTCCCGGATCATGTTCAGGGTCTTCTGGCCATCCACTTCCTCACTGGGCAAATAATTAATCACCACATCCGCACCTTCGCGCGCAAAGGCAATCGCGACTGCGCGGCCAATGCCGGAATCGCCACCGGTGATGAGCGCTTTCCTGTTGAGCAGCCGGTTTGCGCCGCAATAACTTTCCTCCCCGTGGTCGGCCTGGGGGCTCAGGATTGAATCCAGCCCCGGGTCTGGTTGCCGGTCGTCCGCCTTGCCCCGGGTTTTGGGGTATTGGCTGCGCGGGTCTTGCATGGCGTATTGGTCAAAGGTTTCCATAACATCCTCCTTATCGATAAAAAATAAGCGTGGTTTTGCCAAGGGGTTGATGGGGAGGATGGCCTTTAGCGGGGGCGATATCTGTACGTTGAGTCACGCTGGCTGGAGGGGAAAAGGCGGGACTAGCTGCCGGCCCTTGTCGCTGGGCATAGTATTTGCTGCTTTGGTTTTGGCAATGGCAAACAGGTTGTATGCGAACAAAGGTTGTAGCCACTAATGCAAAGATCTACGGTTGGTGGGGCAAGCTGGAGTGGCGAAGGCCGCGGTCCTGCTTTGCCCGAATGTAAATTCGGTGAAATTTATCTTGCCGGGCTGCCCGCTCTTGTTTGGTGCGCTTGCATAGCAGCGCGCACCTTTGTAATCTGCGCGGCCGCAAAAAGCCTGAATAATTCAATAATGCGAGTTTTTATCATTAAGTAAGCTATTCCTGATGCCATTTTCTACCCATAGGAGGGGTGATGGCGTAGAATGCCGCCCGCTTTTGGTGATTCGCTTGTGCGTTTTTTAATCCCCCCGATTTGTTGGAGAAACCCAATGTTAAAGCTACCTGAAACCCTGCGCGAAAATGTCCGTCTGCTGGGGGAGCTCATAGGTGAAACGATTTATGCCCACGAAGGTGTTGATCTGTTTACCAAGGTAGAAGGTATCCGCAAATTGGGTAAGGCCATCACCAAAGCTGAAAATGGTGATTCTGCACCTCTGGTGGCGGCGCTGAGCAGCCTGGATGACCAGGACATTCTGCCGATAGTGCGCGCGTTTAACCAATTCCTGAACCTGGCGAACATCGCCGACCAGGAGTACTTCTCCAGCGCCGAAGCTGAGCGCGACGACAGTCTGCAAACCATGATCCAGGAGTTCGCCGACGTCCATGGCAAAGATGCCCTGACCGAAATTATCAATAAGTTGCGTATCGAGCTGGTATTGACGGCGCACCCGACTGAAGTTACCCGTCGCACCTTGATTCGCAAATACGACCAAATCGTCGACACCCTGGCCGATCGTCAAAACGGCAGCCTGCTCACCTTCGAACAAGATAAGTTGCGTGGCCGCCTGCACCGTTTGGTGGAAGAGATCTGGTCGACCGACGAAATCCGTACCACCCGCCCGACTGCCGTTGATGAAGCCAAGTGGGGCTTTGCGGTTATCGAAAACAGCCTCTGGCAGGCAGTGCCGGACTTTATCCGCCATCTGGATCGCATGTGTACCCGCCATTTGGGCAGTTCATTACCGGTGGATATCCGTCCCATCAAGTTCTATTCATGGATGGGTGGCGACCGCGATGGTAACCCTAATGTTACTCACAAAATTACCCGCGAAGTGCTGTTGCTCGGCCGCTGGATGGCTGCCGAACTCTACTCGCGCGACGTGTATAGCCTGGGCGGCGACCTGAGCATGATTGAGGCGAGCGATGAATTGCGCGCCCAATACCCCGATAGCACCACCCCTTATCGCGACGTGATGTTTGACCTGCGCCGCCGCATCCAGTCCACCCTTGAGTGGGCTGAAGCGCGCTTGCAAGGTCGCTCGGTAGAAGTACCGGTTGATCTGATCACCAGCCGCGAAGACCTGTTATCACCGCTGATGCTCTGCTTCCGCTCGCTCAATGAAGTCGGCCTGCCGCATATTGCTAACGGTCCGCTGGTCGATACTATTCGCCGTATCCACTGCTTTGGTATCAACCTGGTTCCACTTGATATCCGTCAAGATGGCGACCGCCATGTGCAAGCCATTGACGAATTGGTGCAATACCTCGGCATAGGTGACTACCGCGAATGGTCAGAGGAAAAACGCCAGGCGTTCCTGCTGGAGTCCCTGACCAGCAAGCGTCCGCTCCTGCCAATCAGCTGGCCAATGAGCGATGAAACTGCCGAAGTCCTGGCAACTTGCCGCGTTGTGGCGCAAGAGCCGCGTGAAATCCTGTCGCACTATGTGATTTCCATGGCACAACAGCCTTCCGACGTATTGGCCGTAGCGCTGTTATTGAAAGAATGCGGCATGACCTGGAATATGCCGATTGTGCCGCTGTTTGAAACCCTCGACGACCTCGACCGCGCGCCTGTTGTCATGGAGCGCTTGTGGGATCTGGAATGGTACCAACAGTATTCCGCCCAGCAGCAAACGGTGATGATCGGCTATTCCGACTCGGCCAAAGATGCGGGCAAGCTGGCGGCAACCTGGGCGCAATATAAGGCGCAGGAAAAACTGGTCGCCCTGGCTGACAAATTCGATGTTTCCCTCGTTCTGTTCCACGGCCGTGGCGGCACCGTTGGTCGCGGCGGTGGCCCGGTAGAAAAAGCCATGGCATCGCAGCCGCCGGGTTCGGTCAAAGGCCGTATCCGCGTGACTGAGCAGGGCGAGATGATCCGCTACAAGTTTGGTTTGCCACGCGTTGCCTTCAGCAGTCTGTCTTCTTATGTAGTGGCGACCATGCGCGCCACTATGGCACCTAACGCTGCACCTAAACCTGAGTGGCGTGATCTGATCGAGCGTATGGGTAAGGCTAGCCTTGAGGCTTACCGTGCAATCGTGCGCGGCCACAAAGACTTTGTCCCTTACTTCCGCAACCTGACTCCCGAACAGGAGTTGAGCTTGCTGGCGTTGGGCAGCCGTCCGGCCAAACGTAAATCCACCGGTGGTGTTGAAAGTCTGCGTGCAATTCCCTGGGTATTTGCCTGGACCCAAGTGCGCCTGAACCTGCCAGCATGGCTGGGTACCCGCCAGGCGTTTGAATACGCCTTGGCAAATGACCCGGCGCTGCTGGAAGACATGGTGAGCAACTGGGCATTTTTCTCCAGCTTCCTCGACCTGTTAGAGATGGTAATTGGTAAAGCCGACGGCCCTATCTGCACCTATTACGAAGAGCAACTTGTTCCCGTTGAGTATCGCGGTTTGGGACAAGAGCTGCGCGGCGATCTGAAAGCGCTGGAAGGCTTGATCAACAAACTCAAAAAGCAGGATGTATTGCTGGCCGACGACCCTATGCTGCGCCAATCGCTGGAAGTGCGTAAGCCCTATGTCGACCCGCTCAACTACTTGCAGGCCGAATTGTTGAAACGCTACCGCAGCAGTGAAACTATTAGCCCGGATCTTGAGCGTGCGCTCAAGGTAACCATGGCGGGTATTGCGGCGGGCATGCGTAATACCGGTTGATCCAGTGGGTTGAATTGCCAGTGCCGTCGCTATCGGTACTGGCAATTTTCAGTTTTCCCGTCGCTTTTTTGCCTCTCCACCCCACTTTCCTCCTCCCCCTTATATCCTTTCGTCCAAAAACGGCGCCAAAATACCTTTCGGTATATTATTTGTGCTCTTTATCGCAAAAATGCTTGGCATTTGACTTTTATGTCGCTAAAGTTTGCATAAAATCGCGACTGACAGCGCAGTCATAATTAAGAACAATAATTCAAATCATACTAATAGCTTCAAATATTAATTCGGCCAACTACCAACTGATCGGAACTCACCCTACCTACGGATAGCACGTTTACAACGGCTTTGGCTTGTGCCTTTGTCGAATAACGAAGACGTATTCGCTTGGTTATATAAATAGCGAAAAGTTATATATTTTTGTTTTTTGTCGTAAAAATATGCAGTGACGAGGTGTTCCCCCCAATGAAAGTATCCACTAGCTTGACTCCCATTTGCGCCCGCCAACGTGCATTCACGCTAATTGAAATGATGATCGTGGTCGCAGTAGCGGGGATTCTCGCTGCTATCGCCTTGCCTGCTTACAACAGTTACATCATCAAAAGTGAGATTCGCAGTTCCCAGGCGGATTTGCTTGCCCTGAGCCTGAATTTTGAAAACCTCTACCAGCGCACCCTGGCATATCCGGTGATTGCAAGCGGAAACAATACCACCGCGAAGTTAAAGGAAAAATTTACCGGTTGGAGCCCGAGCGCGGCCAATTTCGATTACTCAACTGTTACGACTGCGACTACTTATACGCTCAAGGCGACCGGCAAAAACCGCCAAAGTGGTTGCAGCATCACTATCACCAATACCAATGAGCGGGCGACGTCCGGTTGCAAGTACAGTAACGGTAATTGGCTATGAAACAAGCGGGTATGACCCTGATTGAGATGATGATTGTGGTGCTGCTGATCGGGTTGCTTGCGCTCATGGCTGCACCTTTCACCAATGCCTGGGTCCAGAGTGCCGATGTATCCAAGACGCTGGCTGTTTTGGAGCAAGCCGTAGGCAGTGCCAAAGCAACTGCCCTGCGCAACAAGGCCGCGGTACAAGGCGATGCTGCCGCCAGCGCGCTTTGCCTGGCAAATGGCAAGCTGCAATTGGTAGCAGCAGTGACGGCCGGTACGGCTATCAACTGCTCTGCAGTACCCGCTAATGCAGTGCTTTGGTCAACAGAAGTCTCCCCTGCTATTGATATCACACTGGGAGCCACCGAGTGGAGTTGCAGCTGTTTTACCAATAAGGGGCTGCTTACCTCTACGGCTGCTAATTGCAGTGCCTGCGGCACCAGCCTGACATTCACCGTTTCGGCAGGAGGGAGTGAAGGTGATACACGCAGCATTTACTAAGGTGGTAACGATGAACCTCTCAGCAGCCTGCCGCCAGCAGGGTGGGATCTTGATTGAATCGCTGATTGGGATGCTGATCCTGGGTCTGATCGGCGGCGGGGTTATGCACGCCACTGCGCGTATGACCAGTTCCCAGCGGGAAATGACAGTCAACAACCTGGCGGTTAACCAAATGCGCACCCTGTTGATGACCCGTTCCGATGCTGGTGTGGATTTGTGCACCGGCTCCCACAGAATTTCCCTGCCGGGGCAAGCCGAGGCTGTAAGTGTCACCGTTAAAGGTTGTGCCCTGGCACCCGCCAAAATTAACGGCATCAAAATTGGTGGAACGGCAGTAGCGGAACAGTCAGTCCAGGCAATCCAGCCGCTGGTATTAGAAGTGGGGCAGGGCGATGCGCTGGTGCGCGTGGGTGGAGCAGTTGCCAATGCCAACTAAATCGCTAAGCCAGACAAACCAGCAGGGTATGACCCTGATCAGTTTGATGGTGGGTTTGCTGTTGTCGATGATCGGTATCCTTGCGGCCATGACCCTCTATAAAAACCTGGTGCACGCCTCGGTCGAAGCGCGTGCTGATGCGGCGCAGGACGGCCAGCTGGCTTCGGCCATGCTGAGTTTGCAACTGGAGGTGCAGTCTGCCGGTTACGGGATTACCAGCGATGAGCCTGGCACCCATCTCCAATTGGTAGCTGGACCACCCCAGACGCTTTACTGGCGTTATAGGGCGGCAACCAACGCAACAGTATATGTCTGCCATGGTTTCCGTATTGAAGATAGTGAAAACAATACCCGGCGCCAATTGCAGTTGTTGTCACTCTCAGCGGCTAGCTGCAATGCCAGCGCCGATTTGAGTAGTTTGCAGGGGTGGACGAGCAATGCCGTGGCAGAGTTCCGCACCTCTGCTGCCGCTCCCAGCCTCCCGGCGATCACCATAACCAAAACAATACAAAAGTGTTTCCCTTATGGCATGGGTGAGGCAGCGGATCACCAGATGGTGACTATCACTGCCGACAATGCTGCGCGTCGTGCGGCAGTTGATAGCAGTACCGCCATGCCCAATGCGCCGATTGTGTACAACTTTTGTATTCCGAACCTGTAATCCGACGGATTCATGGAATTTCTTATAAGGTATTTGGGTAGCGATTATGACTTCCTCACTCACTGTGCTTAAACGGGTTTCCCGCAACGTGTCGGCGCCGCTGGTGCGTAAGCAGCGCGGAGTGGCAACCATCCTGGTAATGCTGATGGTAGGGGTGGGACTGGTTTCGGTTTCCCTTGGCACCCTGCACGCCGTGCGCAGCACCCAGGAGCGCCAACTGGTAGCCCATGCCCAGGTGAATGCCCAGGCCGCTGTCTGGGCGACAGTAGATGTTGTGCGCCAGTATTTGAAGACCCTGACACCGGCGCAGTTGGCCGGGCTGACTACCAACAGCCCCTGGACCATATCGGGTAATGATGCCCTGGTGCAGTCAGTCACTATTGTGCGTGTCGAGGCGCCAGCCGCATCCAGTAATGCCTACCGGATTACCGCCCAGGTCACGGCCACTGCCACTGCCGCTCAATCATCGTCGATATTGGAAGTGGTCTATAAAGTGACTCCGGCTTTGGGAGGCGGAAATGTTGTGCTCAATGGCGTGCTCGACTTCTACAACGACCTGACCCTGAATGGCGGCATAGTGATGAAGGTTCCGGGTGGGGCCAATATCAACGTCGATGGCGATTTTACCGCGAAGGGCAGTGTGGTCGGGATGGATGGTTTTGGTTTGGGGACCATTGCAGTTACTGGCAGCGTCACTGTGGGCTCGGATATAGCGGCGCAAGAATTGCGCGGGAAAAATATCAAGATCACCGGGGGGGCAACCGCGAAACGCATTTACGCGTTTGGCGATCCGGATGTGACAGGCGATGATTGTTGTGGGGATGTAGAAATGACAGGCGGCACTGGTGCAGAGGTAATCCAGGCCAATGGCAGTGTGAAGTTGGCAGGTGGCGATGTGAGCTTGACCGTTGATGCCCGGCGCGATATCACCGTTGACCGCGGTGGTTCAAATCATGGTGTGCTGACCGCGGGGCGTGACATCTTCGGCAAATCAGCCAACCGTATTACCGTCACTCGCTCAATTGGTAATACCACTATTACCAACAATATCGAGATTCCGGTGATGCAGGCAAATGGCAATATCAGTTGTAAGCCAGGATTGGAATGGATGGTTTGGCCAAGTATTACCGCAGGTGGAGTTATTAATAACTGCATGCCGAGAACTGTTTATAAGCCGGGTACCATGCCAAGCCCGGCAATTGTCGTGATTCCCAAAGTGCCTAAAGTGGTAATGACCCAACCGGTAGTGGATGCCTGGGCGGTGCGCGCTACTGCTAACTATATCTTTGAGTACAAAAATAACGCCATTATGGTGACTGTGCAGAATGTAAACGGCATCCCCAATGGGGAATACTATTTGGGGACCTTCAACAATACCGGTGAACACCAATACTTGTGCACGGCGATTGATGCATCTACCAAGCAATGCACCAGTCCGGCGACATCGGGCCAAGCCAAAACCATTTGCAATGGCTTTTCTCCAGAAAATGCCTGCTTTACTTATGTTTCCACTGAGAATAAATGGGAGATCCGGGGTAAAAATATGGCCCCCGGCGTCGCCTGGTTTACCGGCAATGTGGACATAGGTACTGGCGAGTACTACAACACGGTTGTCGCCTCGGGCAATATTGTTTCCAGCGGTAATCTGAGCGCCTATGCGCTCAACCAGGCCGGTTATAATGTGGTGTGCGAAAACGACTTCAAAGTCAATAAGACCACTCTTTTTGCCGGTCTTTACCCAACCAATTTCTGTAATACCTCGACCAGGAAAATGATCCCCAACTCGCTGGGTAATATTGCGCTCCTGGCGGGCGGTTATGATCCGGCACTCAACACTAATACGGCCGCTGCCCCGGTTTATAGCGGCGGCTATGTGAGCCTGACGGCGGGCAATCGCATCTATGGCACTGTACTCGCGGGCAATTTGCTCAGCACCAGCGGTTCTACTTATATCTATGGATTTGTGTCGGCGGCGGGATTGAGAAATATCGATGCAGAAGAAAACAGCATGAGCGGTAGTACAACTATCGACCTGACAGGTATTCCTCCGGGGTCAGATCCGGGCCAGGTACCGGATATGAGTGGGGTAACGGCAGAGCCATCCAGCGTAGTACTCTGGTCACGTTATTTATAAAGTTGCACCTATAACGTCGCGTTGCTGGTAAAGCTATATCTGCCGCATGGACAATAATGCAAAATGGCGCACAGGATAATTGTCCTCTGCGCCATTTTTTATTGCGTAACTGAATTGATTTGATCATTTACTGTAATTATTTTTCTAACTACACACTTTCTCCGCTCGCAATTATTTCCCTTATCGCCCCTATTGCAACTGAGTAGATTCACTCAGGAGCACTGCTTTGACACCCCTATAAACGCCGTCTATACCTAGTTAACCCACATAGCAGCAATGTATGCAGGAATAACAATCAAGAGCAGCCTGCATTTTTGCTATTGAATTTGACGGACACCAACCAATGAATAGCAGCTACCCAAACGGGAGATCTCCCGGTTTTTCTTCATCGGTAAATACCCAGCGCGGCTCATCACAAATTGTGGTGTTGGGCGCAATCGCGGTATTGGGCTTGATAGGTTTATTACTGCTCACCCTGGTTGAGCTATCGTTTTTTTGGAAAGGCTTGTTGTTCCTGGCAGTGATTGCCGCCGGAGCAACTGCGTTATTGCAAGTGGTGCAAAATGCGGCGCGCGCAAATGATGCCCAGTCGGCATTGAGGCAAGCGCGCAGCGGGCAAGAGCTCGCGCAAATGTACCGGCCACTGCTGGAAAATTATCAACACCTGTTAAAAGAAATATTGCCGCTTTGGCAGCGCCAAACTGAGTTGGCTCGCCATCAACTGGAAAGCAGCATTACCGAATTGGTTGGACGTTTTTCCGAAATACACCAGCGCTTGCAAGCAGCAGTTGCCAGTTCATCGACTACCGCGAGCAGTATGAAAGGCGATAGTGGGCTGGGTGGTGTTATTCATTTTGCCAACGATGAATTGAGCCAGATCACCTACACGCTGCGGCAGGCAATTGACCAGCGCGATGAATTATTAACAGAAATTTCCGGCCTCTCCAAAATCACCGTCGAATTAAGTGGCATGAGTGCCGAGGTTGCTGGCATAGCATCGCAAACCAACTTGCTCGCACTCAATGCCGCCATTGAAGCAGCGCGCGCAGGTGAATACGGTCGTGGCTTTGCGGTGGTTGCCGATGAAGTGCGCACCTTGTCAACCCGCTCAGGTGAAACCGGTGCGCGTATTGGCCGGCGTATCGAACAAATTAATTCTGCGTTGCAAACAGCATTGGATAGAACTGCTGAGTATGCAGCGGAAGACAATACCCGTCTCGCCAAATCAGAAACCTCCATTGATCAAGTGCTTAAACAATTCCAGAGCTCCAGTGAAAGTATTTTGCAATCGGCCCAGGTATTGGAGCACGAGAGTGCCGCAGTGCAAACCAGTGTGGAAGAGGTGCTGGTGAATTTGCAATTCCAGGATCGCGTCAGCCAGATTTTAGGTCACGTAATTGATGATATGGAAAAACTGGTTGGTGCGATTGCCGATCAGGAAACACGCCTGCGCCACGGTGAATCTGTGATTGCAATTGATACCAGTGAATGGCTGCGTTCACTGCAAAAAACTTACACCACTTTAGAGCAAGTCGATGTGCATCGCGGTAGCGGGGCGCAAGCCAAGGGCTCGAATAATTCAGAAATCACGTTTTTTTAGGAGTAGTGAATGTCCAAAGTAATTCTCGTCGTTGATGATTCTGCCAGTGTCAGGCAAGTCGTTGGTATTGCATTGCGCGGTGCAGGATACACCGTAGTTGAAGCGAGTGATGGTAAAGATGCCCTGACTAAATTGGATGGGCAAAAAATCAATTTGGTCATTTCAGATGTGAATATGCCCAACATGGATGGCATAAGCTTTTTGAAAGAAATGAAAACCAAAGCTAATTACAAATTTACCCCCGTGATCATGTTGACCACAGAAGGTGCCGAAGAGAAAAAGCGCGAAGGCCAGGCGGCTGGTGCAAAAGCCTGGATTGTAAAACCCTTTCGCCCCGAGCAAATGTTACAAGCGGTTTCTATGCTGATTTAACGGGAATTATTTTTTAATAGGTACGGGCCATGAATATTGTGCGGAAAAAAAATAAGGACACCACCACCCTGGTTTTGGAAGGTGACCTGACGATCTATTACGTTGCACAAATCAAAGATGAAATATTTGCCGATTACGACAAACTGGCCGATAAGGTTGCACTGGATTTATCCGCCGTCAGCGAAATAGATACTGCGGGCGTACAGTTACTGTTATTTGCAAAGAAATTTTTTTCCGCAGTGCATCGGTCATTTTTTATCAGCAAGAGCAATGAATCTGTAGATACAGTTTTAACTGTGTTGGATGTTAATAACCACTTTGTTATGGAACCCTAAGGAACCGATTATGAATCTTGATGGTGCCTTGCAGACCTTCTTTGCTGAAGCAGAAGATTTACTTAACTCCATGGAAGCAGCGCTGCTGCGCCTGGATGAAGGTGATAAGGATTCGGAAACGATTAATGAAATTTTTCGTGCTGCGCATACCATCAAAGGTTCGGCAGGATTATTCGGATTAGATGATATCGTCAGCTTTACACATATCGTTGAAAACGTATTGGATCGCGCACGCGATGAAAAAATTGTCATCACGAGCGACTTGTTAAGTATTTTCCTGCCTTGCCGCGACCATATTGCAACACTGGTTGATAATGCGATGCACAATCGTGCCAATGATGCGCAATGCCTCGCGCACGGCAAGGCATTGCTGGATTCGCTGCAACCCTGGTTGGCAGGCGAAGCGCAACCAGCGACAAGTGTTCCGGTTGTTGCTGCGGCAACCGCGCAAGGCGCGGGCGAAAATGCTAATCACGAAGCCTGGCATATCTCGGTACGGTTGGGCCCGGATTTATTGCGTAATGGTATGGATCCTTTGTCAATTTTGCGTTTCCTTCGTACCCTGGGTGAGATTACCCATATCGCCACCATTACTGATCACTTACCTGAATTTAATGAGTACGACCCCGAGCGATTGTATCTCGGTTTTGAAATTACCCTGGTCAGCAATGCATCGCAGCAGCAAATTGAAGATGCATTTATGTTTGTGCGCGATGATTCGGATATCAAACTGATTCCACCGCGCAGCAATATTGAAGCCTATGTCAATTTAATTAAATCCCTGCCGGAAAATACCCAGCGCCTGGGCGAAATTTTAGTGAAAAGCCACGCGATCAGTTTTCAGGAATTGGATGCGGCATTGGCAACGCAGAAACAACAGGCAAAAACCTCAGGTGCCGTTGGTATGCTGGGCGATATCCTGATTGAGGAGCAATCAATCCCAGCCGAAATTGTGAATGCCGCGCTCGATAAGCAAAAGAAAATCAGTGAGAAAAAAGCCAGTGGTGAAAACCGTTTTATTCGTGTCGATGCGGAGCGTTTGGATATCCTTATCAACCTGATTGGCGAGTTGGTTATCAATCGCCAGCGTGTTGATTTGCTGTCTTCAAAAATGGGCAATCCCACCCTGATTGAAGCGGTCACTTCAATGGGTAATTTTACCGAAGCGATTCGCGATGCGGCGCTCACTCTGCGCATGGTACCTATCGGCGACACTTTCCAAAAATTCAAACGCGTTGTGCGCGATACCGCCAAATCCATTGGCAAAGAAATTGAGCTGGAAATTGAAGGCGCGGAAACCGAGCTTGATCGTTCAATGGTGGAAAAATTAAATGATCCACTGATGCATATTGTGCGCAATGCAATGGACCACGGTATTGAATCTATAGCAGTGCGCCAGACACGTAACAAGCCTGATAGCGGCACCATCAAACTGACTGCGCGCCATGATGCGGGCAATATTGTCATTGGTATCCACGATGATGGTGGTGGTTTGGATGTGGAAAAAATCCGCAAAAAAGCTGTGGCCAATGGCATTTTGGAAGAGGGTATTCATCTCTCGCGCCAGGAATTATTCCAATTGATTTTCCATCCTGGTTTATCGACGGCAGAGCAGGTGACCAACCTCTCGGGTCGCGGTGTCGGTATGGATGTGGTGAAACGCAATATTGAAGAACTGCAAGGCGGTATCGAAATTGAGAGTGAAATGGGGGTGGGCACCAGTTTCAGTATTCGCTTGCCGCTCACCCTCGCCATTATTGATGGCTTCCATGTCACCGCGGGTCATATTGATTTTATTGTGCCGCAAAACACCATCCTTGAATGCGTTGATTTAAATTCACTGAACCATGTGCAAGGGCAGAATTGCGTCAATTTGCGCGGTGAACAGGTACCCTATATTCGCCTGCGTGAAATTTTTGCGCTGCAACCCAAAGACCATAGTCGCGAAAAAATTGTGGTGGTGCAGTTTGGTGAAAAACGTGCGGGCATAGTGGTAGATGAACTGCACGGTGAAATCCAAACCGTAGTAAAACCCATGGGCCCTATATTCCAGGCGCTCAAAGGAATCGGCGGATCCAGTTTATTGGGTACTGGAGCGGTCGCGTTGATTCTGGATATCCAGCAGCTAATCAGTTTTGCGATTAACCGCGAACATTTACGCAACAATGCCTTTTTGGTGAGTGCGCAGGAGCAGGAAGAATGAACCAACCCAGCAAACAGAAAAAGAGTCAGGCCATCGAAGTTATCAAACAATACCTGACCTTTCGCATCGGCAATGAAAACTATGGTTTGGAATTGTCGCAGACGCGCGAAATTATTGAATACAGCGGTATTACTGAAGTTCCGCTAATGCCCAATTTCTTGCGTGGTGTAATTAATTTGCGCGGCGAAGTGGTACCGGTGATTGATTTGGCGGTACGCCTTGGGCGAAAACCGATTGAAGTGCAAAAGCGCACCTGCATTATTGTGGTGGAACTGCAAAACAATGAACAAAACCATGTGCTCGGTTTGCTGGCAGATTCAGTCAGTGAAGTGATCGAGATGAATGATGAAAATATTGAGGATGCCCCTTCCTTTGGTGCCAATATCCGGGCGGACTTCATTCAGGGTATTGCCAAGCGCGATGATGAATTTGTGGTATTGCTGGATGCCAATAATGCCTTGTCTATCCGCGAGTTGGCGCATCTGGTTGAAGCACAGCTGCAATAACTTCCCTTTGCATTAATAATCTGGAACCCTTGAGGGATTACCATGTTCAGCAATCTCAGTTTGAAATTTAAAATTTTATTGCTCAGTGTCTTGGTTGTGTTGGGGTTATCAACACTGGGCCTTACAGCTTATATACAAATTCGTTCGTTTAATGCGGAGGTGGATGATACTGCGACCCATAGCCAGCGGCGCTCCGATATTTTGGCGGAAATCCAGGCGGCGGCCATTAATTTCAAAACGCAAGTGCAAGAATGGAAAAATATCCTGATTCGCGGCAATGATGCAGAACAATTCACCAAATATGTTGAAGGATTTACCTCTGCGGAAGACATTGTACAAAAGCATCTTGCTGCTGCTCTGGCACTCCAAAAAGAAGAAGGTGTATCAGTTGATGCAATAGTCCAATTGCAAAAAGAGCATGTGCAATTGGGAAAAAATTATCGCGAAGCACTTAAAAGTTTTGACCAGGCAAACCCTAATGCTGGGAAAGTAGTGGATAAACTGGTGAGTGGTATGGATCGTGAAGCCAGTCGGCAAATGCAGGAGTTGGCCGATAATACTACCAGCGGTTTTGATCAATTCCTGTTGGATGCAGATGTTAAAACCGAAAAAATTTATAGCGATACTGTTCGTCTCCTGATCATTATTTGCCTCGGTGCATCGGCCGTTATCATTGCAGTCATGACCTTTATTTTTCGCGATATGTTCAGGATCCTGGGGGGCGAACCTGCCTATACCGCAAGCGTAGTGTCGCAAGTCGCGGATGGATATCTCAATCTGGATATCCAACTCAAACAGGGTGACAACACCTCACTGCTCGCCAGTGTGGCCAATATGAGCAAACAATTGGCCGATATTATTGGCGATGTGTGCAGTTCAGCCGATGCTCTTTCATCTGCATCAGAAGAAGTAAATGCTACCGCTCAATCGCTGGCAAAAGGCGCCTCTGTGCAAGCGGCCAGTGTTGAGGAAACCTCTGCCTCTATGGAGCAGATGTCAGCATCTATTTCGCAAAATAGTGAGAACGCAAAAATTACCGATGGCATGGCCCAAAAAGCCGCGCGCGATGCGGCCTCCGGTGGTGAAGCAGTCATGGGTACTGTGGAGGCCATGCAAAAAATTGCCGAGCGCATTAGTGTGATTGATGACATCGCCTACCAAACAAATTTGCTGGCACTCAATGCGGCGATTGAAGCGGGACGCGCCGGTGAACACGGGCGCGGTTTCGCAGTAGTGGCGTCAGAAGTGCGCAAGCTTGCTGAACGCAGCCAAGTGGCCGCACAAGAAATTGGCACGCTCGCATTGGATACTGTTAAACGCGCTGAGCATGCGGGGACCATGTTGAAAGATATGGTACCAGCAATCCGTAAGACAGCAGATTTGGTGCAGGAAATTGCCGCGGCTTCATCTGAACAAAATGCCGGTGTTGCGCAAATCAATGGAGCGATAGGGCAAGTGAGCCAAACCTTGCAACAAAATGCCGCAGCTTCAGAAGAGCTGAGCTCTACTTCAGAAGAAATGAGCGCGCAAGCCATTCGCCTGCAAGAGTCGATGACGTATTTTACACTCGACAATTACCGCTCCCAAAAAACGGCTAAACCCGCGAGTAAAACAGCTGCGCCAGGTGCGGGCAAACCTAAAGCCAGCGATAAAAAGCACAGTGCTCTCAGCGATGATGAATTGGATAAAAATTTTGTACGTTACAACTGAAGCAGCCAGCTGATGTCGGATGCTTGAAGCTAGTTAAATTTACTGTTTATGGAGCCAAAAATGACTGTCGCTAAAAAAATGATTTTTCTGGTGGCTGCAGCCTTACTGGGAATTGTGATTCTTGCCGGATCCGCTCAAATACAAATTAACAATGTGTTTGAGCAGACCAATTACAGCAATGAAAATGTGATTCCCAGTATGAATTTGCTGTCGAATATCCAGAACAATGTTTATCGCTTCCGGATTCGGTTAAGCCGCTTTGTTTTGAATACCGACCCCGCGCAAGTAGAAAAACAGGAATCTGACCTTAACAAAGCCCTGAGTGATTCCGCCGATGGTCTGAAGCAGTATGAAACCTATACCGATGAGGCGCGTGACAAGGAACTATTGGCTGCCGATAAGCAATCCTTTGAAAAGTTTATTGGTCATGTTCCAGGAATTTTGGCCGCGGCTAAAAAAGGCCAAACTGATGTTGCACTCGCGCTAATGGAAAAAGCGGGTGACGATGCCAGGGCACTCAATGCGGTACTGGATGAACATGCTACTTACAATATAGAACTGGCAAATAATGCTAAAAACACGGCGATGGCAACCAAATCCAAAGCCGCACTCTTATCCATCACAATTGCATCTGTCACCCTGATCGCAATTGCACTGATTGGATTTTTTATCGCCCGCAACCTGCTGCGTCAATTGGGCGGTGAGCCGGATTATGCTGCGGCAGTGGTAGCAAAAATTGCCGCTGGCGATTTAACCCAGCAGGTCAATATTAAACAGGGCGACACCAGCAGCATGTTGGCGGCGATTCGCGAAATGTCGAACACCTTGTCGCAAGTATTGGGTGAGGTGCGCAGTTCGGCAGATGCATTGGCTTCTGCGTCAGAAGAGGTGAATGCCACGGCCCAATCGCTCGCTAAAGGCGCATCTGTGCAAGCGGCGAGTGTAGAGGAAACTTCCGCATCCATGGAGCAAATGTCCGCATCGATTATGCAAAATAATGAGAATGCCAGTGTGACCGACGGTATGGCCCAAAAAGCGGCAACCGATGCTGCAACCGGTGGTTCTGCCGTGGCGAGCACAGTTGAAGCCATGCAAAAAATTGCCGACCGTATTGGTGTGATTGATGACATCGCTTACCAAACCAATTTGCTTGCGCTCAATGCGGCGATTGAAGCGGGGCGTGCCGGTGAACACGGGCGCGGTTTTGCGGTAGTGGCTTCAGAGGTGCGTAAATTGGCCGAGCGCAGCCAGGTGGCCGCGCAGGAAATTGGTTCACTTGCCGGTGAGACTGTGAGTAAAGCGGACAACGCCGGAAAACTATTGCAAGAGATGGTGCCATCTATTCGCAAGACCGCTGACCTGGTGCAGGAAATTGCAGCAGCATCAACTGAGCAAACCGCTGGCGTCAATCAAATTAATGCCGCAATTGGCCAGGTGAGCCAAACCATGCAACAAAATGCGGCGGCGGCTGAAGAATTGAGTTCGACGTCTGAAGAACTCAGTTCACAAGCATTGCGTTTACAGGAAGCAGTGAGTTATTTCACGCTGACACACCAGGATTCACGCAACAATTTTGCGCGCTCATCCAAACCTGCTCCTGCTGCCCAGCCGCGCAAAAAAGCGGATAAAAAAGCATTGGGTGATGATGATCTGGATAAAGATTTTGTGCGCTATTCCTAGGGTATCTCTGAGCAATTAACGTAAATACTGATGAGTTATCTTATGGAAATGGAAAGTGCAACACCGGTTCCCTCTGACAAAGAATTTCAGTTATTTCAGCAATTGATTCAGGATAAATTGGGGATATTTTTACCGGCACAAAAAAAAGCATTGCTGAGCAACCGCTTGTGGAAGCGGTTGCAGGCGTGCCAAGTGAAAGGCTTTGGCGATTATTATCGATTGATCCAAAGCCCGCATGGAAAAACGGAACTGAGCCTTGCGCTGGAATTGATTACCACCAATGAAACCTATTTTTTTCGCGAGCAAAAACATTTCGATTATCTGCAAGACGATATTTTGCCCAAGTTGCGTCCCGGGAATACCTTTCGGGTGTGGAGTGCAGCTTCATCCACGGGCGAAGAACCTTACAGCATCGCCATGGTATTGAAAGACCGCTGCAATTGTGAGTGGGAGCTGTTGTGTTCTGATGTCAATCGCACCGTGGTTGAGCAGGCCAAGGTAGGAATTTATCCGGATATGCGGGTGAGGAATATTCCGCAAGAATATTTGCGCCGCTTTTGTCGCAAGGGCGTTGGTCCCCAGCAGGGCAATGTACGCGTGACAGCAGAGTTGCGCCAGGCAGTGCAGTTTTTTACCTTGAATTTACACGAGGATTTTCCCGAAATTGGCAAATTTGATTTGGTATTTTTGCGCAATGTGTTGATTTATTTTGAGAATGAGAACAAAGCAAAAATTTTGGATCGCATTGCGGAAAAATTAAATCCGGGAGGCATATTGTTTGTCGGCCACTCTGAAAGTTTGCATGGGATAAGCACGCGTTTCGCACCGGTCAAACCAGCCATTTATCGTTTAGCCGGACGGTGAGCCTATGGCTGTTGTGCCCGTCATCAAACCATTGCACAGCATACATCCGGGCGAGTGGTATTTTGGTGTTGAATATGAGCGCCTGCACACGGTATTGGGGTCTTGTGTCGCCCTGACTGCCTGGCATCCAACCCTCAGGGTGGGGGGAATGTGCCACTATTTATTGGCGACTGAGCCAAGCATAAAAACGAGTGCAACAACTACCGGCAAAACTACCCGGCATACACAATTTATGGATTGCCGCTATGCGGTGAATGCACTGGCGGAAATGAAACGGGCGATGCAGGCTTATGCGGGCGTTGGGGAATACCAGTTGGGAGTGTATGGCGGTGGCGATATGTTTGCCTACAGCACACCAACATCCATCGGCCATGACAATATCGCCTATGCCCAGCAATGGTTAAGACACGAGAACCTTCATGCCACGTATATGGATGTGGGCGGAAGCATCTCCCGTTCGCTGATGTTGTTTGTGCCCACGGGTGAACTCCAGGTAAAGCATTATCAAATGAACCCGCAGTGAATGATTGAAATAACGGCTTGATCGACAATACTTGATGAATTGCAGTGGCACCCGCGCAAGTGCAGTTACCGGTGAGTCGGTCGATATAAATCGCGCTGAAAAGTTGAGAAATTATGACAATCAATGTGTTGGTAGTGGATGATTCAGCGGTAGTGCGCCAGGTGCTCAGTGGCGTACTGAACGAAGCACCGGACATTAATGTCTATGCCACCGCCTCGGATCCCATTTTTGCCCAGCAGCAAATGCAAAAAAAATGGCCCGATGTGATTTTGCTGGATATAGAAATGCCGCGTATGGACGGTTTGACCTTCTTGCGGCAGTTGATGAATGAAAAGCCGACGCCCGTGATTATTTGCTCATCGCTAGCGGAAAAAGGTGCGGAATTAACCCTGCAAGCATTATCGGCGGGCGCGATTGATGTCATCACCAAACCTCAATTGGGCGTGAAGGATTTTTTGCTGGAAGCAAAGCATCTTCTATGGCAAACCGTGCGCGGTGCAGCCGGTGCCCATGTGTCGCGCAAGGTGCTGGGAATGGATATCAAAAAAAATATACCGCACACACCTGCATCTGATCTGGTCAGCATGACTGCCACTACCGATACCATTATTGTGATGGGCACCTCGACGGGCGGCACCCAGGCACTGGAAGAAGTGCTGAGTAAAATTCCCCGCACTTGTCCGGGTATTGCTGTTGTGCAACATATGCCGGAGAAATTTACAGCGGCATTTGCCAAGCGCCTGGATGGTTTGTGCGAGGTGGATGTAAAAGAAGCGGAGAGCGGTGATCGCCTGATTCCCGGTCGCGTTTTGATTGCGCCCGGTGGACACCATCTCGAAGTCCAACGGTCGGGTGCGCAATATATTGCCAAAGTATTTCGTGGCCCAAGTGTGAACCGCCACTGCCCATCGGTGGATGTTCTCTTCCGTTCGGCGGCGCGTGCAGCGGGGCGCAATGCGATGGGTATTATCATGACTGGCATGGGTGATGACGGTGCCAGGGGGTTATTGGAAATGCGGCAGGTTGGATGTAGAACCATCGCGCAGGATGAGCATTCGTGTGTGGTATTTGGTATGCCCAAAGAGGCCATCAGCATAGGTGCGGCCAAAGAAGTTATGCCCCTCTCCCAGATTCCTTCAGTACTGGGAGGCAAGGCATGAAATCAGTGGTTTCCGAGTTAAGTGTGTTGGTCACTGATGACAGTTTGACCCAGCGGCAGTATGCCAAAGAGTTGTGCCAGGATTTGGGGGTTAAGGATCTCCATGATGCCGCCAATGGTGTGGATGCGTTGCAAGTATTGGAAGCGCGCGATGTTGATGTGGTATTGATCGATTTGGAAATGCCTATCATGGACGGCGTGGAATTGATTCGTTCGATGGCGCAGAAAAAATTTGTCAGTAGCGTCATCATCCTCAGTGCCAAAGATCCCATTTTAATTGCCAGTGTCGGCACCATGGCTGAAGCCGATGGTTTGCATGTGTTGGGTACGTTTCAAAAACCGCTGCTGCCGGATGCGCTGGAGTGCAGCTTGCTGCGTTTTATCCAGGATACAAAAGCCCAGGCGGCGGCCCCCAAAGTTGCTGTCGAAAATGAAGTGACTGCCATTGAGTTGAGCCAGGCCCTGGCGGCGGGTGAATTGACCCTCGCATATCAACCCAAGCTCACGGTACAGGGCCTGATGTTAAAAGGTGTTGAGGCCCTGGCGCGTTGGCGCCATCCACAAAAGGGTATGATTTCCCCGGGCATTTTTATCCCCCTGGCTGAGCGCCACGGCATGATCGACACGCTCACGCGCCATCTTTTGCAGGTGGCATTCCAGCACAAAAAAAATTGGCAAAATTTTGGTTTGCGTTTCAATCTCGCCTTTAATTTATCGCCGCTGTCACTGGCGGATTCGGATATGGTGGATTGGCTGTGCAAACTTGCCGAAGACTATGGCATAGCACCGGCCGATATTACCTTTGAGATAACGGAAAATGCGCTGCTGGGTGAATTGGCGAGCGCTATACGCACACTCGCGCGTTTGCGCTTGAAAGGTTTCCATATTGCTATTGATGATTACGGTACTGGATTTGCCAACGCGCAGCAGTTATCGCGTGTGCCTGCCACCGAATTAAAAATTGATCGCTCGCTGGTGCATCGCTCTGCGGCTCGCCCACAGCAGCGAACTATTTTGGCAAGCACTGTCGATCTGGCCAAAAACCTGAATCTTACAACCGTTGCCGAAGGTGTAGAAACCCAGGAAGATTTTGAGATTATCCAAGGCATGGGTGTTGATCTGGTGCAGGGCTATTATTTTTCCAAACCACTGTTCCCTGATGATTTGTTGGCCTTTATAAAAACAGGTTTGAACCAAGTGCGTAAGCAACAGGAACGTAAATAAATTTTCCACAAACTTCTGAGAAAAATTACGTAAAAAATCCCGGCGAGTCCGCAATGCTGTTCACTTAAGGTTATTTCAACCTTGTTAGTCGTCATCCTCGCGAAAGCGGGGATCCACAAACTGCAAATTTTGCCGCAAAAACTGGACTCCTGCTTTCGCGGGAGTGACGACAAATCCTTAAGTGAACAGCATTGCAGCGAGTCCGGGATTTTTTATACGCGATTTTTTGGAAAGACACTATCAACCCGCGCGCAGTGCCTGCCAGGGGCCAGTGATCGCCAGGGTTAATCCCGGTTGCTGGATATTCACAAACAAGGTCGTGCCATCGGGTGAAAAACAGGCGCCACAGAACTCACCTTTTTCCTTATTTGCACTCATCGCCAGAGTATAAATTTTTCCTTGCGGCGTCAGGCCGCGCAGGTAATTGGTATTGTCGCGCTCATCGGAATAACTGTCTTCACACACAATTAAATCGCCCCAGGGGGCGATGGCAAGGTTGTCGCATGCATCCAGATACGCGCGATTTTCGCTTTCATAGGCCAATACCAGTTTGCCCGGTGCCTCGCGTTCGCGACTGGTGCCTTCGTAAGGGCTTGGTTGGTAGCGCCAGATTTGCCCGAGGCCTTTGACTCCGCCGGTAGTTGCGCTAAAAAATAATTCCCGCTGTTGTGGTGCCTGTTCGGTCGCTTCCCGCAGGGCAAAGGCGAGGCCTTCACAGCGGGCAAAAATAGCTGCACCTTTAGCGTGCCCCCGTGTTGCCAGATCGGCATCAGGTGCGGTTACATTATCCAAATCAATCCAGTCACAGGAAAACTCCTGTTCCGTGGTGATAGCACGCGCATGGGGATCTTTTACATCGCCCTGCCAGTTGCGGGTATTGGCCGATGGCCAGTCGCGAATGACCAGGGCTTGCAATTTGCCTCCCTTGTGTAATTCGCCCGGTGCAGAGGGGATGAAACGATAGAACAATGCATTTTTAGCATCTTCCGTTTGGTACACAATACCGGTGGTGATATCGACGGCACAGGCCTCGTGTGCAAAGCGGCCCATGGCGGTTAGTGGTAATGCCGCGACCAGTTCGGTTGCGCTTGATGGGACTTCAAAGACAAAACCGTGGTCTTTGCCAAACCCGTGCATAGTTCCATAGATGGTTTCTTCACAGGTTAACCATGAGCCCCAGGGGGTTGCCCCGCCGGCGCAATTACGCGAAGTACCTGCCAAACTCAAATGGCTGCGCTCGATTTTGCCAGAGCGATGGTTGTATAACAGCGTTGTGGTACCACCATTAGCCGGTAAGCCACCGAGAAAATAATCAAAGGCTTTGTTGCCCACCGTTTTGTTCGCGAGCGTTTTATTACCACCAAATGCATCCACATCGCCCCAAGAGGAACTTAATTCATGGTTGCGCACCAGTAGTGTCCGGGCAGTATTGGTTGGGTCGGGAAAGGCGGCCATACCATCGGGGGCACCTGGTGTGATCAAGCCATCGCTCATGGGATCGCCGGTGCGCGCAATAACCTGGTAACGAAAACCTGCGGGTAGATCGATAATCCTGTGCGGGTCTTTGATGAGCGGGCCATATTTATCAATACCGTGGCGCGGGTCGCGGGCATAGGCTTCTGCCTGTGCGGGCAAATGGCGAAAGCAGGTCAAGGCGATAGCGGCGGCGGTGGCATTGCGCAAAAAATGACGGCGAGTAAAACTCATAACAATTCCTGTCTGGCTTATTGTAAACAGCGCTCGAAGTATAGCGTGGATGTTTGGAAGTATGCCTGCACCAATGATTTATTCAGACAGGGTACAGCTCCGCCAATCCAGGATAAGAACTCCTGCAACCTGACCTGTTTCACAGCCTGTGTTTAGTGCAGTAAAAACCATCGTCTTTTATGGGCCGGCGGTTATACTAAAACGCTACTGCCGTTGAGTGCGTGCAGGTAGTGTGGGTGATCTGGTGTGAGTGATAAACGCGGCCACTGGATGATGAGAATCAAACAAGTTATGAGCGCGGCGCAATGAAGACGGGTTCGCCAATGTTGCAAGCGGTACACCATGTGGCCTTAATCTGTTCGGATTACGAAAAATCCAAACATTTCTATGTTGCAATTTTAGGTTTGCAGATTATTGCAGAACACTATCGCGCGGCACGCGCATCCTGGAAGCTGGATTTGGCATTGCCCGATGGTACCCAGCTGGAATTATTCTCGTTCCCCAATCCACCGGCGCGTCCGTCACAACCTGAAGCACGTGGTTTGCGTCATCTGGCATTTGTTGTGCGCGATCTCGATGCCTATGTTACATGGCTGGAGTCCCAGCATATTGCGGTAGAGCCGATCCGTGTGGATGAATACACGTTGAAACGATTTACTTTTTTTCAAGATCCCGACGGCTTGCCTCTGGAATTGTACGAGTTGCCGTTGTACGAATTGCCTGAATAAAAAATTTCTTCCAACACGCTATTTACATGAGAGAAGACTGTGCTGAAAAAATGGTTGCTCGTTAGTTTGTTTTTTATCTGCGGTGTATCCGGCAGTGGCCTTGCCAGTGCACGTGAGCTGGTGATCGCGTTTGAACATTGCTTGCAGGGTTCTACTTCACTGGATGCCATGGCGCGCTCGCAAATGCTGGTGCGCAACCTGGCGATGGCCGCTGTGCCCCAGGCAATGTTTTTAATTAAAACCAAAGGGATTGATCAAAAAGATGAAGCGCGCCTGGCGCTCTATAGCGATAAAGGCCACTTGCTGGTCAATGCCGGGCACGGCCACAGTTTGGTGACCAAGAGCGATCTCTATGCCTATGAAATTGGCATCCTCAAGGCCAACCGGACTTTGCAAAATTATCCGGGCTATAAGCAGCATGTTTATTTTTCCTATCTTCACGAATCCGGTGATACCAATATCCAGCGCGGGCTTGCAGAATTTTTGCAGGAGCGCGGTTATCGCCCCGCCTATACCGGAATGAATTCCATGCGCGGTGTGGACCAGTATCTGGATCAGTTGTACCAATCAAAAATCAGTCGTAATCGCTCCGTCAACATGGCGCAGCTGGAGAGCACCTACGTCGATCTGATTACACAATCGCTTGCGCAAGAGGATGCCAGGGCATTTAACCTCCTGGGTTATTCACCCAGACAAGTATTGGTGCTGCAGGAAAATGATCTGGCCGCGTATTTTATTGTCGCCCTGGTGGATCGTCTGGTTGAGCAAGGCTGGACGATTATTGCAGCGGAGCGCGCGCTGGATGACCCTATAGCCAATCCTATTGCCGCCAACCGCTGGGGTGCCAATGGTTATTTAAATTCCATTACGCGGCTGCACGATGAGCCGGTGGTTTATCCGCGCCTGTTGGGCGAACGTAAACCCCAGGTGGATAGTTTTTTGCAAAGCCGGATTCCCGGCCTGCTTGAATAATATTGATGGTTATCTTTCATGATTAAGTATTGCGAGAAGAGCATGTTGAAAACAGGCGTAAAAGTATTGGCACTTTGTGCGGCCAGCCTTATGGCATCGCTGGCGACGGCACAACAAAAATCGGTGATTTTTAAAAATGGTTTTGAAACTGAAACCGAGCAAAAAAAATGGGCACTCATTTATGGAGCAAAATTTATCGCTGAACAAGCGCGTACCGGCACGGGCGCGCTACAGATTGAACAGGGCGAGGCCTCAGTGCGTTCGCGGGTCAATTTAAGCGAGCAGGGCACACTGGAGTTCTGGATTAAAACCTCATCGCCCGCGACCCAATACAAAGTGAATGTACTGGTTGCGCCTAACCAGAATTCCGACACCGGTTGGGTGCAGGTCGGGCAGATCCTGGGCAATAACGACTCGGCTGAATACCACGCAAAACGTATATCGATTGATGACCCGGGCAAAAAATATTTGCGCCTGGATTTTGAAGTGACCAATGGCCAGGCATGGATTGATGATGTGGGCGTAGAAAAAATCCTGCTGGATACTGCGCTGCAAAAAAATCAGCAAAAAGTCATTGCCGAAGTGCTCGATAAACTGCGCGATGATAAAAATTATCAGGTGCAGGCCGATGCGCTGCGTACGTTGGGGAAAAATTACGCGGCCCAAATTGATGTGCAGCGCCAGTACCTTGAATATGCCAACGGTATTTATTCCAGTGTGACTCTGGTACTCGCCACATCCGAGCGCGGCAAAATGGCCAACCCCCTTGCTTATCAAACATTCAAAAGCGTAGTCAGCGATGTGGGCAAGGTGGCATCACCCATACAAAAGACACGGATGAATTCGCTGCTGCGCCCATTAGGCGATATAGCGACTGCCACACTCAATGTGATGACCCAGGGCACCTATGCTGCTTTTGCTGAACCTTTTAAAACAATTGTCGCCACCGTGTTTGATAAGTCTTCGTACGAAAATGCCGACCTGGATCGCAAGTCGCGTAAATTTGCAGAAGAAAATGGATTAAAAACATTTAACAAGGCCGAAAATTTTTTAATCGAAGTGGAAAAAGAATTAACCACGGTCACTACATTGGATAAAGATTTAATCGACATCCAACGCGAAGTGGACAAGTTCCGCAAGGATTTAGACAAGCACCTGAAAGAATCGCTCATTGCCGGCGGTATGGGGCGCGGGCAGGAAAATTACAACCGAGTGCTCAGCAAAGATGAGCCAACACGCAATGCAGCGCTGCAAGAGATCGACAATTATTTTATGTTGCAAGCGGAGAGCTACCAAAACCACTCCAGTTCCAATACCGAATTTGTCCAATTTATGATGAAGGTGACGGGCAATATGGAGGAGTCTCAGGTATTTAAAGAACGGTTTAATCAAATTGCATCATCCATCATTACTTTTTATGACAAGTTTGATCGCTCGGTAGCCGCCGACCAAAACCCTTTCAGTAGCGACACGGACCGCGCTGTGTGGGAATCCCATGCAGTAAAAGTTCGCAACTATATCCAGGAGTCAAAAGCAGCTTTTGCAAAGGCCTATATGTAAATATTTTATTTGGATTGTGTTGGCAATAAATTATATGAGTTGAATTAGGCGCCTGAGGGCGCCTTTTTATTGCCTTGAATTTTGGAATAACGGAGGGCAGCTGAACTATCAAAAACAGAATTAACAGGCTATGCTTCAATGGTTAAAAATATTTATAAGACTGTTGCGATGCCAATAATTCGTTGCTCATTAAATGTCATTAGCCTGCACCGATTGTGCAAGTTGGTGGCTCTCTCATTCGTGCTGATGGTTATCGGCACCGCCCCTGCGTGGGCGCAGGGGCTTAATAAACAAAAAATTACCGCCTCTTATTTATACAATTTTGCTAAAAACATTGAGTGGCCTAACCAATCGGCCATGACCTCATTTGATATAGGTGTCTACGGCCCGAGCAATCCTGCATTAATGACCGAGCTGAATGTGTTGCGCGATAAAATGAAACTGCGCAACCTGCCGATTGTTGTGAATCAGGTTAGTCGCGTGGATGCGCTGGCGAAATATCACATGGTCTATGTTGAAGGTGCGAGCGCGAAAACCCTGTCCGATATTTACGATGCATTGGAAGGCAAACCGGTATTGCTGGTTACCGCGGAATATAACAATAAGCAACTGGTCATGATCAACCTGATTGCTACGGGTAATGACCGTCTTATCTTTGAAGTTAACAAGTCCAATATTATCAATCACGGTTTAACCCCTTTGCCCGAGTTAATCCTGAATGGCGGTACTGAAATTGATGTGGCCAAACTGTATCGTGAGGGGCAGGCGTCGTTGGTTGCACTACAAAAACAATTGAGTAGCCGCGAAAAAACGCTCAACGAATTAACCGAGGCAATCCAGTCGCAGGAGGCATTGAACGCCGGTTTGCAAAAGCAGATGGCGGAGTTGAACCAAAGCATCCAAAAAAGCGATACATTGATTGCAGAGCAAAAAACGCTTTTGCAAAACCAGCAAGTACAAATTGAAGCAAGTAAAAAAGAGCGCGAGCAATTGCTGCACGATGTGGAGTTGCGCACGAAAGAACTTGATGAACAGCAAGCCCATTTACGCACCATCCTGACGGAAATTGATAGTCGCGAAAAACGCCTGACCTATTTGAATACGACTATCCAATCCCAGGAAGAGACCATCCTTAAACAAAAAAATGCCATAGTGGACCTGGATGCGTTGGTCGATTCGCAGCAGGTTGCCCTGCGTTATCTATGGGGCCTGGTGTTGTTGGGCGCAACATTAATTATCACGGTGTTTATTGCCTACACGGTTAAACGCCGCGATAACCAGCGCCTCGCCGCGCACAGCCAGGATTTACAAATGGCGCGCGACCGTCTCGCGATTGCCAAACGCAAAGCGGAAGATGCGAGCAAAGCGAAAAGTGAATTCCTGTCGCTGATGAGCCACGAGCTGCGCACGCCGTTGCAGGCGATTATTGGTTATACCGAAGTTGTCATCGAAGAATTAAAATTGGCAGATGACAATAATCACCTGAAAGATTTAAACCGGGTGATACTCAACAGCGAGCGTTTGTTAAAACTGATCAATGGTGTCCTGGATCTGGCGAAAATTGAATCGGGGCGTATGGATCTGGATTTAACCGAAGTTAAGTTGTCGAGCCTGGTGGATGAAGCGCTTGGCACTGTTGCTTCGCTCGCCGAAAAAAATGCCATCAGTTTGCAGGTCGATGTGGATGATGGTGAAACCCTGCCGCTGGCTGATCCAGAAAAGTTATTGCATATTTTAATTAACTTGCTGGGCAACGCCATTAAATTTTCACCCAATGGCCAAGTGCGGGTTCAGGCCTATCACCGGCCACAACAAATTTTTATCAGTGTTGCCGATACTGGCATTGGTATTTCGGTTGAACAGCAAGCCGCTATTTTTGATCCGTTCAAACAAGCTGATTCAGGTTCCACCCGCAAATTCCAGGGCAGTGGTTTGGGCTTGTCCATCACTCGCCAGCTGTGTGAATTGATGGGCGGCAGTATTCGCGTTGAAAGTGAACCGGGTGCGGGTGCTACTTTTATTGTTGAGTTGCCGCTGCCGATTAATCCTATGGCTGTGCCGCGCCCCAAACCCGAGGGTGATGAAGCCTATAACGCTCCCGCACCGGTTGCATTGGCACCGCGTGGTGACCAGGTTGTCATGATTGATGATGATCCGGCGTTTCTCGATATTATGGCGCGCACCATCCGCGCGGAAGGTTATCAGGTACATACCGCGCATGATGCTGAAAGCGGATGGCAGATGATCCAATCGATCAAGCCACAGGTGATAACTCTGGATTTATTCCTCCCCGACCAACACGGTTGGATATTGTTCGAGCGAATCAAGGCCGATCCGGATGTGGGGAATATTCCGGTGATTGTTATTTCCATGATTGAAGAGCGCAAACGTTTTAATCGCCAGCCTGCGGAAGAGTATTTAACCAAACCGGTCAGGCGCGAAACCCTCAAGCAGGCCATCCAGCGGCTTGCTCCGCATAAAAAGGCATAGCGCCTGTTTTGTATGGATGCCCGCGTTCGCGGGCATGACGAAAAATATATTTTCAGGAATTTTCCGGGACGCGACTTTTTTAGCTGACGGTGGCTGGTTTTGACTGAGAGCGACTGGCTTTGGCTGATTGCGACTAGTTTTGGCTAATAGCAGCTTGCTGTGCAAACAATTGCTCGAATGGCAATGGATGGCCTATGTGATAACCCTGCACAAAATCAACGCCCATGGTTTTTAAAATATCGAGGATCGCCTCATTCTCCACATATTCTGCAACGGCTTTTTTGCCCAGTGCCTGGATAACCTGGATCATGGATTTCACTAGCGTCTGGTCGACTTTGTCGCGGTGTAGGTTGCGGATAAACGAGCCATCCAACTTAATATAATCCGCAGGCAAATCTTTTAAATAGGCAAAGCTGCTGAAGCCGGAGCCAAAATCATCCACTGAAAAACTGCAACCCAATTTATGCAATTCGGCAATTACCCGCTGGGTAATGTGTAAATTAAACAGGCTTGCACTTTCGGTCAGTTCAAAAGTAATCCGTTTCGGATTAACACCGGATTCGTTCAAGTTTTCAAGGATGACCGGCACCAGGTTGTCATCTTTAAATGCCTGCGCGGAAAGGTTGATTGCGATATGGATTAATTCTGGGTGTTCTTTGAGTTCATTAATCGCCAATTTAATAATCCAGCGATCCAATAGATGCATTTCGCCCGCTGCTTCAAGTGCGGGAATAAAATTGTTGGGGCCAATGATCCGCCCATCTGGCTCCACCATGCGCACCAGCGCTTCGTAATAGGATATTTTATTATTTTTAACATCAAAAATAGGTTGGAAATAAAGCCGCATACGATCATCGGTTATGGCATTGCGCACTTTTTGCGACATGTTGATCGAGTTACGCAATTCGTCGCTTTCACTGTCGAGCGGATTATATTGGTGAATCAGGTTGCGCCCGCGACCTTTGGCTACATAGAGGGCAATGTCGGCGCGCATTAAATATTCTTCGGCGTTATTAGTGCTGCCATCAATCAGGGTGAGGCCGATACTGCTGCCGAGGTTGACGCGTTGTTCTTGTAATTGAAAACTGAACTCGCCGACAATCCGCTGGATATTGCGCGCAAACTCGTGCACTTCATTGTCCTGGATATCGCGCAATAAAATGGCAAATTCATCGCCGCCCAAACGGCAGAGGATATCGGAACCGCGGATGCGTTTGCTGAGTGAGTGCGACATTTCTCGCAGCACTTCATCGCCTTTTTGATGGCCAAAGGTATCGTTGATGACTTTGAAGTGATCCAGATCCAGATAGACCAGCGCGTGCTGGCGATTATTGCGCACGCTGTCGGCCGTTAATTGACCGAGGGTAATTTCAAAAAAGTGGCGGTTGTACAATCCAGTCAGCGAATCGTGCATCGCCAGGTATTGCAGTTGCTCTTGCGATTCGTGCCGCTCGGTAATGTTATCCATGCAGATGGTCAGGTTGCTCTGTTGTTTGATGTTGCTGGAGCGGCTGATTTTTAATTGCACCCACAATTTTTGGTGATGCTTGTTGTTCAGGCACAACTCGATTTCCGGGCAGGGTTTATGGTGCTTGAGTGCCGAACGGATTTTACTTTTGAACAGAGCAAATTGGGTGATGTCGTCAGGGGCGATAAAGCGCTCCAGTGGCTGGCCAATGCACTCGCCAATGGCAAAACCCATCATGCTTTCCCATGCGCGGTTAAGGTAGCAAATCATGAAATTTGCGTTGAGTTCCATCACCACCGATTGTAAATCATCGAGTAATTGGTGATGGTTTTCGTAGAGTTGGCGATAGGCCTGTTCACGCTCTTGCAGGTTTTTTACCTGCGCAGCAAATTGGGCATTGCTCACTAAAAAATCATCGCGCTGGATAGCGATATCACACACCTTGCGCAATTGTTCAGAGCGAAAAGGTTTGGGCAAAAAATCCACCGCGCCCAGCAACATTAATTCTTCGGCCTGGTCGATGGTCATGTGGGCAGTCATGATGACGACGGGTTGGTCGGGATCAATATCCTGGATTTCAATTAAAATATCGCGCCCCGATAATTTCGGCAGCATCACATCCAGTAGCACCAAATCATGTCGCCGCTGAATCCAAGCCTTGAGGCCAGCATCACCTTCATTGGCTACTTCGATCTCAAATGAAGGGGCGAGTACACGCGTAATTAAATCGGCAGTGTCCGGTTCATCCTCCACCACCAATAAACGCGGCTTGGGTGCACTTGTGTGTTGGCTATGCACAAGCTGCCGCACCAATCTCGGTAATTGTTCCAGGTGCTCGAGTGGCAGTAAGTGGTTGATGCCATATTCGCGCGCAGTGACTTCCGCAATGCGTTCGCACCAGGTGCTGGCAATTATAATGATTGGCATATCGGCGCGGCAGTGGAGTATGCCGCTCCTGACCAGGCGCGAGAGGCGCCAGCCATCGAGGTCGGCGGTGTCCACATCAACGATCATCACATCAATCGTATGCTGGCGCAGTATACGCAGGGCTTTTTGGGCGGAATCGACGCTGTGCAGGTTGTGCAGGCTAGCCGCACTCAAGCTGGCATTAATGGCATCCAGTGCGATGGGGTCGTTATTAACGATAAGGAGGTTAATAGGCGAATTGGATGGATTAGTGTTATCAGTTAACACTGATTAATCTCCAAATTAATATATTTTTCAGCCTAGCATAAACTCCATCGGCCATTGGCCTATGACTGGTTTTCGTTAGAATCTTCCGAAATAAACAATCAGTTCTGATTTAGATTTCAAGCGATACCCATTGATGTATAGGTATAAAAAAGCCCCGGCAAGCCGGGGCAAACAGAGGACAATTCCGCATTGCTGGTTTGGGGATGTGCCATCCGTAAACCAGGCAAGCGCGATCAGGCGACGCTTTTGGCCTTTCCGGTTGCGTCTTTGTCGAGTTGTTTTTCGGCACGTTTGGCATCGATAGATTCAATTTTTTTTTGCTTCTCATAGAGGAAACGCAACACTGCCGAGCGATAGTGGTTGTACTCGGGGTTATCGGCCAGTTCCAGGCGATTGCGCGGGCGCTCCAGGGTGACATCAAGTATTTCACCGACAGTCGCCGCCGGGCCATTGGTCATCATGACGATGCGGTCAGAGAGCAGTACCGCTTCATCCACATCGTGGGTAATCATAATCACGGTATTGCCCAACTCGTTCTGGATTTCCATCAGCGAGTCTTGCAAGTGAGCGCGGGTCAGGGCATCCAGTGCGCCGAAGGGTTCATCCATCAATAATACTTGTGGTTCCATCGCCAGCGCGCGGGCGATACCGACACGTTGTTTCATGCCGCCAGAGAGTTCATCCGGGCGTTTGTGGATGGCATGGGTCATATGGACCAGTTCCAGGTTGTGTTCAATCCACTCGCGCATTTCTGCTTTGGTTTTTTTGCCTTTGAATACACGCTTTACGCCCAGCTCCACATTTTCATAAGCGGTCAGCCAGGGCAGCAGCGAATGGTTCTGGAATACCACGGCGCGCTCGGGGCCGGGTTCGTTTACTTCGCGGCCATTTAACACTACTCCGCCGGTTGTTGACTGGTACAAGCCGGCAACGATATTCAACACGGTGGATTTGCCGCAGCCGGAGTGGCCAATCAGGGATACAAATTCCCCTTTTTTAATTTTTAAATCCACATCGCGTAGTGCGCAAAAAGGGCCTTTAGGGGTAGGGAATTCGATGCCTACTCTGGTCAATTCAAGATGGATCTGGTTCATATTTTTTCCTCTGTACTGTTGTACTTTCTATACTGCTTGTGAGTAATAAAATCGTTATGATTCGCCGACTTTTTCGTCACTCCTGCGAACGCTGGAGTCCAGCGTGTTTATGGATACCTGCGTTCGCAGGTATGACGAAAAGTGTGCGTTTTAGGTAGCAATCTGATCACGCCATTAACATACCGTTTGCGCTGTTCATTAACGCACGACTGCGCTCTTGTCCCAATTCACATAGGTTTGCAGCAACAAAATAATGCGGTCGAGTAAAAATCCGATCAATCCTATAACCAGGATCGCGAGGCAAATACGGCTCAGTGAATCGGATGAACCATTCTGGAATTCATCCCACACAAATTTTCCAAGGCCGGGATTTTGTGAAAGCATTTCGGCAGCGATCAATACCATCCAGGCAATCCCGAGTGAAATACGCAGGCCGGTAAACATCATCGGAATTGCCGATGGCAATACAATCTTTACCACATGAGTAAACCAGCCGAGGCGCAACACACGGCTCACATTAACCAAATCCTTACTCACACCGGCAACGCCTACGGCGGTGTTGATCATGGTTGGCCAGAGCGAGCAGAGGCTCACGGTGAGCAGCGAAATAATGTAGGACTTGGAAAACATCGGCGAATCAGAAACATAGACCGCGCTCACAACAATGGTGACCAATGGTAGCCAGGCGAGGGGGGATACCGGTTTGAATAATTGGATCAGGGGATTGAAGGCACTGTAGAGTGGCTGGCTCAAGCCAATCATAATCCCCAGTGGGATAGCGATAATGGATGCAACAAAAAAACCAGAGAGCACGGTGACTAAGCTGGTTTTGACTTTGTCAAAAAAGGTAGGGCGGCCGCTGAATTCGCGCTCATCAATTTTTGCGGCTGGGTCCTGCGCGAGCAATTCAGCATTGCGTTTTTCCTGGCGTTCATAAAATGCTGCTGCACGCTCTTGCTCGGTCTTGTATTCATCCACCAGGTTGCCCCATTGCTCGAATACTTGCTTGGGTTGGGGAAAGTCCCCCAGTGATGTATTGATATTAGGTGCGGCGGTATGCCACAGCAAAATAAAGAAGAGTACACCGATCAGGGGCATCAGGATGCTGATCAGTATGTCGCGCCATTTGATGGCTTTGATCTGTTCAAATTTCAGTGTGGCCAATTTGTTGCTCATGATCGTTTCCTCTGGAGTGCCCGCCTACCCGTATTTTTCCTTAAATGTTTTTCCGTAAATAACTGGGAGGCGGGCTTATAATTTCAACAAGCGTTATACAAAATTGTGGATTAAATTTTCTCGTCACCTTTTAAGCCAATTTTGAATTTGGTGAGGTATTCGTTGGGTTTTGCAGCATCAAATTGCACACCGTCAATCCATTCGGTTTCATTGACGGCGCGAATGCCGTTAAAGGTTTTAAAATCAGGGAAATCGCTTGCCGCCATTTTTCCTTCGGCAATCAAATCCGCGGCCGCCTGTTGGTAAATTTCTGGTGCTACGGCTTTTTTGCCCATTTCCATGTACCAACTGTCTGGTTTGGCTTCTGGAATTTGGCCCCAGCGGCGCATTTGGGTCAGATACCAGATAGCATCAGATGTATGTGGATAAGAAGCGTTGTAGCGGAAGAACACATTGAAGTCGGGTGTGGGGCGAATGTCTTTACGCTCGTATTCAAAAACCCCGGTCATGGAGTTGGCAATCACTTTGTAATCCGCGCCGACGTAATGCGCAGCAGAAATCATTTTGGCGGCGGCAGAGCGATTGGCATTGTTGTTTTCATCCAGCCATTTTGCTGCGCGGATTAATGCTTTAACCACATGCACGCTGGTGTTGGGATATTTTTGGATAAATTCTTTTTTTACTGCAAATACTTTATCGCCCATTTTGTTGTGCACGGCGATTACTGGCACACCAATACCGCGGAATACTGCTTGTTGGTTCCAGGGCTCACCTACGGAATAACCCTGGATAGTGCCCGCTTCCATAGTGGCCGGCATCTGGGGCGGTGGTGTCACAGACAATAAAACTTCCGCATCAATTTGGCCGGTGATGTCACCCTTGTGTGGTGCATATAAACCGGGATTAATTCCGCCTGCTGCCAGCCAATAACGCAAACCCATATTGTGGGTTGATACCGGAAATACCACACCCATCTGGATTGGTTTGCCTGCATCTTTCATATCTGTAACTACGGGTTTTAATGTGCTGGCACTGATCGGGTGTACCAGTTTTCCATCAGCACCTACAGGGACATTTTTTTTCATTTTTTTCCAAATGTCATTGGAAACGGTAATCGCATAAGTGTTTTGTGTCATGGTGAATGGAATTACCAATTCTGCCTGGGTGCCATAGCCAATATTTGCAGCAACTGGTTGCGCCATTAACATATGTGAACCGTCCAGCTCGCCGGAAATAACGCGGTCGAGTACCACTTTCCAGTTGGCTTGTGCTTCGAGTTCAACTGTCAAACCTTCATCGTCGAAGTAACCATTTTCGTAAGCAACAGCAAGGTCGGCCATGTCGGTCAATTTAATAAAACCAAATTTTAAATCGGTTTTTTCGGCAGGGCCTGTCGCTGCTTGCGCAGCTGCAAGCAAAGAGAACGCGGCAGAAAATGCAAATGTTTTTAATAAGAGTGGTCTTAACAAGCGGGAAATTTTATTCATTGTTGTAGTGGTTTCTTTCATCTCGGGCTCCTGGCTGTGTATCCGAAAAATCGACAATTAACATGCAATATTTTTTTCAGGTCTTGTTCGCGTTACAAAAAAATCGAAAAAATTTAATCAGACCGGGTGGTGTATTGAGTCAGTACAATCTGGCTTATTCAAACACTGTGCCAAGAACAGATTTGCACTTTAACGGCGCAAGGATTTTGCAGTTATTGCCATTTTTTTTTGGTTTTGCACGGCATTGATACACACAAAAAGTCACTGCATTTTTTTAGTGCTACTTTTTGCAGGCGGGTTGTGCGTTGGCGGGTGTCGCTTGGATATATGTGCGCACTTTTTTTGCGCAAAGGTTTTTAGTGATGTATGAAATGATGAATCCGGTGGATGGGCTGTTCGTTTTGTCGGTTGGGCAAAAAATCAAAATCCTTTTATATCTCATGGGATTAGCGTGACATTTGTGACGCGCGCAAGGGCCGAATAGCTCCTATACTGAAAACTACTGGTGACCTCAAGCGAGTCTAATAACAATGAATATGCAGGTTTTTTGGGTCGTGGTTCTGTGTTTTGTCCTGTCTGCCTGTTCTTCTCTGGTGCAGAAAGTCCCATTTTTGTCGGATAAAGGCCCCTTGGCGCAGGAGCTGTCGGGTGAGTTGATTTTGGGACGACCCTATTTATCGGAGGAGTTGCCCAATGCCAATTTGTTTGGCCTGACCAAAGAAATGGAATTATTTGCCGAAACCGCTACAGCCAAGGCGACACGCAGTGATGCCAAAGCGGAGGCCCTGCATCAGGCGCTTATCGGTTCGACAAGTTATGGTGGCCGCGGCATTACCTATAGCGCCTATGAAACTATCACCGGTGTAGATGCTTTTGAGCAGCGTAAGGCCAATTGCATCAGCTACACCCTCTTGTTTGTCGCCATGGCACGCCACGTAGGCCTGAATGCAGAAGTGAATGAGGTGATCTTGCCTCCCACCTGGGATATGCGCGCTAGCGATACCTACCTGTTGATGCGTCATGTCAACGCCAAGGTATTTATGCCGCGCCCTGGTAAAACTTTGGCGCGTGTGATTGGCACGGCGGATGTGAGCGATATAGTGGTGGATTTGGAAATGCGTCGCTATCGGGCACACTACAAGCAACAGGTGATCAACAATGATTTGGTTGCGGCCCAGTTTTATTCCAATCGCGGGATGGAGCTGGCGGCCGAGGGTAATAAGCGCGAAGGCTTTTTGTATTTGCGCAAGGCGTTAATGATGAGCCAGGAACCCAGTTATATCTGGAGTAATTTCGGCAGTTTTTATCGCCGCCAGAAATTACTTCCGCAGGCAGAGGCAATTTATTTACACGGCTTGAGCATCAATCCACGCGATTACACCATCATGCATAACCTGGCCGGGTTGTATAAGGAGATGGGGAATACCGCGCAGTATGAGTACTATCAAAAGCGTGTGCGCCAGCATCGCAATGCCAATCCCTATTACATGTACAAACGTGCTGAAGAAAAAGTTGCAGAAGGCAATTACAAAGATGCACTGACCCTGGTCAAGGCCGCAATCCAGAAAGAAGAAGGTGAAGCGCGTTTTTATCGCCTGGCCGCCGACATTTACGACAAGCTGGGTGATACCGGCAATGCGCAGCATATGCGCGACAAACTCTACCAGCTAAGTACGATCCGGTTTTAGTCCGTAAATGGTTAAGGTAAAGGACTGTAATTGTCATTGGGAAAATATGGACTGGATATCGCGGAGGCTCTAGGCTGCGCCGTTTCAATAACAACAGCGAGAAGCGGCAATGAAATTGATTGGTTGGTGTTTGTGTGGCCTTATCGCCAGCGCCCAGGTTGTGGCGGCAGAGACAGGTGAGTGGAAATCCCTGTTCAACGGTAAGGATCTCAGTGGCTGGGAACCTTATGTGAGCTACCAGCCGGAAACCAACGAATACAACCTGGTTTCCAAGCACAAACCGCGCGGCGTGAATAATGATCCCAAAAAAGTATTTTCCGTTGTCGATGGATTATTGCGCGTCTCCGGTGAAGAGTGGGGCGGCTTGACCAGTCTTGATGAATATGAAAATTTCCATCTGAAATTCGACGTGAAATGGGGCACGAAAAAATGGCCTCCACGTTTGGATGTGGCGCGCGATAACGGCCTGCTTTATTTTGCCGTCGGCCCCCAGGGCGCGCAGAGCACCCACTGGATGCGCAGCCACGAATTCCAGGTACAGGAAGGCGATAGCGGCGATTACCACAGCCTCGATGGTGTCATCATTGATGTACATGCTGGCGATGCCAACCAGGGCGATTGGAAATTCTATCGCTATGACCCCAAGGCAGCGCTGCGTAACGATATAGCCGCGCGTGTGTTGAAGCTTGGTAACTACGAACATCCGAGTGGCGAGTGGGACACGATGGAAGTTATCGCCGATGGCAAAACCCTGATCCACAAGGTCAATGGTCACGAAGTATTCCGTGGTTTTAATTCCCGCCATAAGGTCGACGGCAAATACGTCCCGCTTACGCGCGGCAAATTGCAAATCCAGTCCGAAGGGGCTGAGACTTTTTACCGTAATATCCAGATCAAAACCCTCGACAAACCTGCTGCTGAGTATTAATTGGCCGGTTTGTATTGCTGATTGCCCCAGAGGGTTGATTTAATCCCACCCGCCATGCAGTCTGGGCTCATGTCCGCTTTCGCCAATAACCCATAGGTGAACCAATGAGCCCTTTCTACGCCTTCACAGCCGAATCCCTGAACGGAACACCTATCGCCCTGTCTGACTATTCAGGCAAGTTGGTACTGGTCGTTAACACCGCCAGCCAATGCGGCTTTACCCCGCAATACGCAGGACTGGAGGCACTGTATAAAGAATATGGCCCTCAGGGGCTGGTGATCCTCGGTTTTCCCTGCAACCAGTTTGGCGCGCAGGAGCCGGGTGATGCAGGGCAAATTGCGCAGACTTGCCAGATTAATTACGGCGTTAGCTTTCCCATGTTTGCCAAGGTGGATGTAAACGGTGCTAACGCCCATCCTTTGTTCCAGTGGCTCACCGCAGAATTGCCGGGTTGGTTGGGTAAACCGATCAGGTGGAATTTCACCAAATTTTTAATTGGTCGCGATGGCAAACCCATCAAACGTTTTGCCACTATTACCAAACCGGAAAATATGGCACCGTTTATTCGCAGGCACTTGTAACCTTAAGCCATTCTTTCATTTTTTAATTAATCTGTTTCTACAATAACGATGAACACCAAAAAAACGCTGTTAATTGCCGCTGGCGCATTTGCTCTGGGTTTTTATCTGAGTGAGTATCGCCATACGCAACAAGATAAAAATGCACACGCTAATATAACGAGTGCGGAAATAATTTCTGCTCCAAACTCCAGCATTTCCGCTCCACAAGCAGAGCCCATCCCTGTTGTCGCTCCACCAGAACAAAAAACGTTTGTGCCCGGCACGCCGCTGTCACCCATCGAGCGCGCCAATCAATTAATTGCCAAGGGTGAATACGCTGAGGCGGCACGTTTGCTGAATGAAATACTGGAGAAAAATCCCCGGCATACCGAAGCGCTCTGGTTATTGGCGCGTGTTTATGAACAGCAGGGGCAACATAAAGAATCTGTCGCTACCTGGTTCCGCTATATCACTACGGAAGTGGATGCACAAAAAATCGAAAACGCACTGGATTATTTGGCGAAATATTTAATTCGCCTCACCAAAAATCCAGCGATTTTTGGCGAGAGTTATGAGTGGCTAATGGAGCAATTAAATGACCTGATCAAGCTCACGCCCGACAACGGTGAGTTGCATTTACAGCTCGCTAAAATGCATTTAAAAACCGAAGATAAAGAACAGGCCCAATACCACGCGCTGATGGCAGCTAACCAACCGGAAACCCGCACGCGCGCCGAAGGGATATTGGCAAAACTGGATGAAGGTTCGCTTGCACAAAACGATGTCCCCGCCGAAATGACCGTGCCGCTGATCCGTTTTGGCAGCCAATTTCTGGTACCCATCACTGTAGAGGGCGAACAGGTAAAATTATTGCTGGATACAGGCGCGTCCATCAGCGGCCTTACTGCCAGCTTCGTCAACCGGCATTACTCGCTGGTGAAATCCCCCAAGCCTATCCAGCTCAATACCGCGAGCGGCACAGTTGAAAGTTATTTATTTGTTGTCGATACCCTCACCATCGAAAACGTTACCTTCAATAAACACATGCTTGCCCGCCTGCCTATGGATAATGCCGATCATTTTGATGGCTTGCTGGGGATTGATATTCTCGGGCGGTTTGATTTTGTGATTGATCAAAGTCAGGCGGTGTTGAAGTTGCGTAAGCGACAATAAAAACAGGCATAAATGGAGCATCAGAAAACATAATGCCAATTAATGATCGTAAAATAAGTTTCGCGTATGTATTGCTCAGTCAATTCTTTATTGTATCCATCGGTTTGGTCATTGTTGGTGTGGCGGATTTACCCTGGCATTTATGGTTCTTATCATCGGTAGCCGATCTATTGCTTGGTGTATTTGCAGCAGTGCTTACCTACCTGCTGCTGTATGGGGTTTATCTCTATGGCGGAAGCGTCGCTGCGCAATTAACTACCGATGTTAAAAAGATGGGGCGGCTTTTTATCGGTTATTCCTGGGGCAGGCTTGTTGTTATTTCTGCGCTAGCCGGAATTGGTGAGGAGTTATTATTTCGGGTTGGCATGCAGGGCTGGTTTGCAACGCATCTTAATACCTGCCTCGCCATTCTTTTTCCTGCGCTTATTTTTGGCTTGCTGCATTTTATTTCCTTCACCTATTTTGTCGTGGCAACCTTGATAGGGGTTGTATTTGGTGTTGCATATCATGTTAGCGAAAGCGTCGCTTTCATTATGGTTTGGCATGGTGCATATGATTTGATTGCGCTGGTAGTGTTGGTTAAATATCCCCATCTTATTGGTGTTGATTTCTATCAGGAAGAGTCTGCTTGAGTGAAAGTTATTTGCGTTGGGGGAAATGCAGTGTGGGAGGGGTCACTTTATGGAATATAAAGAGTGAAACTGTGTGTTTAAGGATTAAGCCTGAGAAAAATTCTGCTTATGCTTTATGTGCGCAGTACTTATATCGTCCCTCCGTTCAGTAGATAATGCTGCCCCCGATCCAATACGATAAGCGTCATGAAAATTATTAACCTCGCTGCAGCACCTGAGCATATTCCCACCATTGCCGCCTGGCACCACGCCCAATGGGGCTATTTAAATCCCGGGACAACCGTTGAATCGCGCATTGAAAAAATGCAGCGTTACCTGAAAGGTGCAGCCATACCGGCGATGTATATTTGTATGGATGATCAGCATTTGGCGGGAACGGCGGCACTGGTGGAAAGTGATATGGACAGCCACCCGGAATTATCGCCCTGGCTTGCGAGCGTGTATGTGAACCCGGATTATCGCAAACGCGGAGTAGGGGCGATGCTTGTCAAGTATATTGTGAGCCAGGCAAAGGCACTTGGCGCCAGTCCGCTCTATCTCTTTACTCCTGATCAGGCGAAGTTTTACCAAAGCCTGGGTTGGGAATTTATTGCGCAGGAATCTTATCGGGGTGGCGAGGCGACGTTAATGAAGATTGATGTAGTGCGATAATTCAGCTGCATCGATCACTTGGGTATCCATCATCCAACAAGGAATTGCACTATGGGAAAACGTTATTCAGAAATATCCGATAACTTGCGGGAATTCATCGTTCGGCAAAAAATATTTTTTGTCGGTACTGCAACGGATGACAGTCGCGTAAATATTTCGCCGAAAGGTATGGACTCACTGCGCGTACTCGGCAGCAACCGCGTTATCTGGCTCAATGTTACAGGTAGCGGTAATGAAACTGCCGCACACCTGCAAACCCATCCGCGTATGACCATTATGTTTGCCGCCTTTGAAGGTGCGCCTATGATTTTGCGCCTGTACGGCCATGCGCAGGCGATCCATTGCGATGATCCTGGATGGGATGAACTCTATAGCCATTTTGCCGTAACGCCCGGTGCGCGGCAGATTTTTGATGTGCAGGTAGACCTGGTGCAAACGTCTTGCGGAATGGCGGTGCCATTTTTTGATTACGTGGATGAACGCGAGCAATTAAAAAATTGGGCGATCAATAAAGGCGAAGAGGGCATCAGGGAATATTGGAAAGAAAAAAACCAACTCAGTCTGGATGGAAAGCCCACGGGAATGGCGGGGTAGTTTTGCAGGGGCGTCCGGTTCTGACAGGATAATCCTGATAAAAATCTTGCCACTACCGGATCAGTGTGTGGTTTTGCTGCTTTCCGGTGTGCGCAGGGTGTCAATGTAATCGTTCAGCGGGCCAAACAAATCGCTTAACAATTCTGGTGCCTGCATGCATTTGGCAGTACCCATAATGCCTTGGTAACTGCTGAATATAAACATGGAAATCTTTCCCGGGTTTATATCTTTTCTGACTAATCCATGCACTTGGCCTTGCTCAAGCGCATGAACAATGGTCATGTGCGCATTCTCAAACACTTTTTCCAGTCGCTGATGAAAACCCTCATCAATCGCTGACATTTCCTGGTTCAGGTTATTCAGTGGGCAGCCGTTAAAACAGGCGGCATTTTGAAACGACTCTGCCTTCCATAAAAACATTTGCTGCAAGGTGGTAAGCGGGTTTTTATATTTCTGGAAAAATTCTTTCCAGACAGTTTGGAAATGCCCCATTAATACCTCATCGACCACGGCATAACCCAAGGCCAACTTGTTGGGGAAATAATGATAGAGCGCGCCTTTAGCCAACCTGGTTTTTTGCAGGATGGCTTCAATGCGCATACCCTGGTATCCGTTTTGGAAAATTTCCTCGCGTGCTGCTTCGAGGATGCGAGTGCGTGTTTGTTCGGCGTTGCGTTCAGTAACCATAATCGTCTCGTTGGTATGTAATCATTTTATTGTTATCGGTGTTTATGACATCCCAGTGAAACGTTCTGATAGAAATACGGCGCTGTTAAAACGACGGCGCCTGTATTTTTACCACAACGGTTTTGATATTGCCCACCATGCCTGCACATAGAAACAGCAGACAGGCGTTAAGCTCAAACGTCTCCTCAAACCATTTGGATAGACCTTTATCCATATGGAACAGTTCCCGGTCGAATGGCCAGCCGCAGGCATAAAAGGCACAAGCCAGAATGCTCAGCATGATAGTCGGGGCCAATAAAATTTTATGGATATTGGCAGAGATCAGTTTAATCCGGCGCGACAGGTGAAACGCAAAGCCGAGAATCATTAATAGGGCCATTGCACGCAAGAGTTTTTCCACTGCGCCCCAAGTATCCCGGTCGCCCAGTTTATTTATATCCACTTCACGTAGGAAAAGTGCAAAAGCAAACAGTGCCAGACCAATGCGGATATCGCGCTTTAGACCTGAATCGTGGCTATTAAATGCACGTATGCCTTGAAGTATAGCGGCCAAGAGTAAAAAACCACCCTGGGTTAATTCCAACAACGCATTTTCGGCGGTAACACTGGAATCGAGCTGCCATGCCTCAAAACTCAGGGTGCTGCTGATGGCCAATAGGCCAGCAATAAAAAATGTTAGCGCCAGGGTTCTGATCCGGCTGGTATAACTCATCGGCTCCAGCGAAAACGGCTGGAAGTCAGACAGGTGATAAGGGGAGCGCAGTTCAAGAGTGGGGAGACTCTGTAATAGCGGTGTGTGTATGAACGATAGTTTCAATTTACTTTTCATTAAAGCAAGTAATTGGGTTTTCATGAAAACGAAGCTCCTTGAGCGATCTTTGGGGTCTCGAGGTTGCGATGACCTGCATACCTAAGGTGAGATTGGCATTCGCTAACTGAATCCATACTGAAATCAGCTGGGCGGCCATCTCTGGTTTGAAGTTCCTTTTTCTCCATTATTAATAAGGGGGGGCAACCGACCATTTGGTCGGTTGCTATTAAATAACAGACCATTTGGTCTGTCAATTCGGCTTTTGTGAAAAAGTGTGGGGAAACGTCGGTCTTAACAAAGGGCGGGGCGATATTGTGTGAATTGAAATGGCGATGACGAATAGTGACCCGGGATTAACAGGATTTGGCCTCTGGGTTATGCTTCCTGGCCAAACGGCAGGTAACAAAGAGATTGAATTTATGCGTCATCGTGAAGGTCATCGCTCGCACCATTCCGGCTGGTTGCGTGCAGCTGTATTGGGCGCAAATGACGGGATTATTTCGACCGCCAGCCTGATGATAGGCGTGGCTTCTGCACAAGCGAATCCCCCTGCAATTTTATTGGCCGGTGTAGCGGGACTGGTGGCCGGTGCCATGAGTATGGCTGCCGGGGAATATGTGTCTGTACGCTCACAGGCAGATACGGAAGCCGCTGACCTGGCGCGGGAAAGCCATGAATTGGAAAACGATGTGGCGGGCGAGCATCGCGAGTTGGAAGAAATTTATGTTGCGCGCGGATTGGAGCGTCCGCTTGCGCGTGAAGTAGCAAAACAACTGATGCAGCACGATGCCCTTGGTGCCCATGCGCGCGATGAGTTGGGCATTACCGATATGCATAGCGCGCAGCCGTTGCAAGCCGCACTCACGTCGGCCGCTACTTTTTCCGCCGGCGCGCTCATCCCATTGTTGGTGGTGCTGTTGCATCCCCCCCAATATCTGTCCTTTGCGATTGTGTCTATTTCACTGCTGGCACTGGCGTGCCTGGGGGGATTGGCGGCGAGGGTGGGGGGCGCCAATCTATGGATTGGTGCTGCCCGGGTCGGATTCTGGGGCGCTGCCGCTATGGCACTCACCGCAGCAGTCGGGCACTTATTTGGCGTTGCCCCCTAATGTACGGTTGCTCCCAGAGCTAAAAAGAAGGGCTATCACTTCGCTCATGGCGCGATTGATTTGCGCAAATTTATCATCGCTCGCCAGGATCGTTGCTGCAGTTTGGGTGTAGCGCGAACCGTCAATATCTTCCGCACAGTGTTCGATTAATGCTCGCGCCGATGCCGGTGTGGTTTCCAGATGGAATTGGAATCCGAATACATGATCCTTGTAAGCGTATGCCTGGTTTACACAGCCTTCACTGCTGGCGAGGTGAGTTGCTCCGGGCGGCAGCGCAAAAGTATCCCCGTGCCAGTGAAATACCTCCGGATAACGCGCCAGGATTTGTGCAATGGGATGGTTTGCGGCAGCAGGAGGAATCCCGAGTGGCAACCAGCCAATCTCTTTGTATGCATTGCGTGTGACTTTTGCGCCCAGTGCATCGGCAATTAACTGTGCGCCCAAACAAATCCCCAGCACCAGTTTGCCTGCGCTAATGGCGGACTTAATCAGGTGTTTCTCATCGACCAGCCAGGGGTAAATTGCCTCATCGTAGATACCCATAGGGCCGCCCATGACCACCAGTGCCTCAAAGTCGCTCACTGCTGGCGCTGCATCACCTCGATACCAATGGGTGGTTGAAAGCGAGTAGCCGCGTGCGCAAAAGTCGCTGGTCATGCTACCAATATCTTCGAAAGGGACATGTTGCAGGCTGTGGATTCTCATGGGGTGCTCCTTCTGTATTTGCGTAATCGGCCATCTGGCTGGGAGTAAGAGGGGCAGATTATGCAGAAATCTGCCGGATAGGAGTGTATTAATTCCATACAACGGGCGCCAGACCCGCTGATTGTCTGATGATTGGTGTATACTCGGGCACAGTTTGTGCGTGTCGTTAACATAGTCTTTGCGCACTCCCTCCGCTGTGTCGCCGCAGGTGTGAAACCCTGGACAAAGGTGCGAAACAGTATTCATATCGGCAAGTCTGCGTGACTCCGCCTCAAGCCCCTGGCTGCAATAACTTTTGGTGAATAGATTGATCGGAAATTTCTTTAAAAAATTGATAGGTTCAGGTGCGGAAAAACCTGAAAAGAACGAGGCAACCCCCAAGCCCGCCAGTGACAAACCAGCCGCAAAAAAACATCCCCGCGACCGCAATAGTCAAAATAACCGTGGTAACCGCAACTCACGCGATCAACGCCAGGGCCAAAAAATCGAGCAACAAGCTCCAGCCGTTGCGCGCGACCAGGCTCCCAAACCTGCCAGGCATCCAGAATCGCGCCCCAAAAAAGCCGTGAAAGTTGATCATGGCCCCTGGGACATTTCGCAGTTTGACGTTGAGGAAATTGAAGGTAAAACCCGCTTCCACGATTTTGACCTGGCCCCGCAGTTGATGCGCGGTATTGCGGACCTTGGCTTTAAATACTGCTCGCCGATCCAGGCGCAATCGCTACCCTATGCTTTACAAGGCAAGGATGTGGTGGGCAAGGCGCAGACCGGGACCGGCAAGACTGCAGCCTTCCTGACCGCCATTATTGATGACCTGCTCAAGAACCCCATCACGGAAAAACGTTATGCCGGTGAGGCGCGCGCGCTGGTGATTGCCCCAACCCGTGAGCTGGTGATTCAGATTGCCGAAGATGCCAAAGGCCTGTGTAAATACACGGATTTAAAAATCCACACGCTCGTAGGTGGTATGGATTACACCAAACAGCAGCGCCACCTGCATGATGACCTGGTGGATATCCTGGTAGCGACGCCCGGTCGTTTGCTCGATTTTTGCGGCAATAAAGATGTCTATCTCGACCAGCTTGAAGTGCTGGTGATCGATGAAGCTGACCGCATGCTCGATATGGGTTTTATCCCGCAAGTGCGTCAGATCGTGCGCCAGACGCCCAAGCGCGAAGACCGCCAGACGCTGTTTTTCTCGGCCACTTTTACTGATGATGTACGCAACTTGGTTGAACAGTGGACTTACAAACCGGTCACTGTGGATATTGAGCCGGAATCGGTTGCCAACGAGCGCGTTGACCAGCACGTCTACCTGGTTTCCACCGAAGAGAAATACACCCTGTTGTACAACCTGATCCAACAGGAACATGCCGAGAGCATGATCGTATTTGCCAACCGCCGCGACGAGTGCCGCGACCTGCAAGAGAAGCTACTGCGCCACGGAATCAAGGCTGGTTTGCTCTCGGGCGAAATCGCCCAGAACAAGCGTGTGGCGACGCTGGATGCCTTTAAGACCGGCGAGATCAAAGTACTGGTGGCGACCGATGTTGCCGGGCGCGGAATTCATATCAGCGGCATCAGCCACGTGGTGAATTTCACCCTGCCGGAAGAACCGGAAGATTATGTCCACCGCATTGGTCGCACTGGCCGCGCGGGTAAAAATGGTACCTCTATCAGTTTTGCCTGCGAGGATGATGCGCTCTTGCTGGAACCGATCGCGCAATTATTGGGCAAGCCGATCAAATGTGAGCAGCCACCTGAAGAGCTGTTGCTTACTCCGCCCGACAGCCTGCCGGCACCGCCGCGTGCGCGCAGTAGCGAGCGTTTCAGCAACCGCTCGGTGGGCAATCGCCCTGGCGGCAATCGCAATCGCAGGCCGCGCCATTGACCTCAGGAGGTTAAACCGGAAACGCTGAGTTATTGATTTTGCCCGGTGTTACGCAGTGATCTATGAAATAGCGATACTGCATACTTGTCCTGATTGGAGCACCATTATCGCCGGCAGCATTATCATGGCGGCGGCGATTTATGAGTCGGTGCGCGAGCACAATAAATCAGGCATCTAGTTGTAAGTCGGTAATCTAATTTCACAGGGGATCTCACTTTTGGGGGATTGTATGACCCACTCACTCATGCCTGTTGTATTTGTCCCTCACGGCGGCGGCCCTATGCCCTTATTGGGTGATGTGAACCACCGTGAACTTACCCGATTTATGCAATCCCTCTCCGCCAATTTGCCTCGCCCGACCGCGATAGTGGTGATTACCGCGCATTGGGAAGAAGAGATGGTCAGCATCACCCATTCGGCCGCACCGGGCATGCTGTATGACTACTATGGTTTTCCGCCCGAGAGTTACGAATTCAACTATCCAGCGCCTGGCAATCCGACGCTTGCCAAACAAATCCAGCAGTTGTTGCAGGAGCGCAATATAGATGCGCGCCTGGATAACCAGCGCGCCTATGATCACGGCACTTTTGTTCCATTGATGTTGCTCTATCCCGCTGCTGATATTCCCGTCGTACAATTATCACTACTGGCATCGCTCGATCCTGCCGCGCATCTCGCCATTGGCAAAGCACTGGCTCCCCTGCGTGAACAGGGGGTGTTAATTGTTGGATCGGGCATGTCCTTCCATAACATGCGCGCCTTCTTTTCCAATGATCCATCGATCAAAGGCAAGAGCGAAGCCTTTGATCAGTGGCTGGCTGGAATTCTCACTGCACCCGGTTTGACTAATCCAGAGCGCGAAGCAGGTTTGCGCAATTGGGCCAGCGCTCCGCAAGGGCGTTTTTGCCATCCCCGCGAAGAGCATTTGTTGCCATTACTTGTGTGTTGGGGAGCCGCAAGTGAAGGTTCGTCAGCAGCCGAGCAAAACTTTAGCGGCCTGTTGTTCAATACGGCGATTTCTGGCTATCTCTGGCGCTAAACCTCCAGCTTTATCAGGAGCTTGGCGCACATTTCCAAATTTTGACTACACTCAATGGATATTTACTGATCCGCTGAGTGTTATCCCATGAAAAAAATCCTGGTAGTCGAAGATAGTGAAATGGTGATGAAGGTGTTGCGCCACTTGGTGCAAAGTTCATCCCTTGCCTATGAAGCTGTGTACGCTTCGACCCTGACGCAAGCAACTGGCCTCTACGAGCAGTATCCACAAGAATTTTTTGCCGCATTAGTGGATTTGAATTTACCCGATGCACCCAATGGCGAAATAGTGGATTTTACCCTCGGCAAAAAAATTCCCACTATTGTATTAACCGGCAGCTACGACGAAAAACGGCGCGAACAATTATTCAATAAAGGAATAGTTGATTACGTGACTAAAGAGGGGCGTTACGCTTATAGCAAAGCGATCGGAATGATCAATCGCCTGGAAAAAAACCAGCAATTTAAAGTGTTGGTGGTGGATGATTCAGACATGTCGCGCAAGCATATGGCGAATTTGTTTCGTCGTCATTTGTTCCAGGTGCTGGAGGCGGTAGATGGTGTCGATGCAATCAAGGTATTGTTGGAAAACCCGGACATTAAATTATTAATCACCGATTACAACATGCCCAAAATGGATGGCTTTGAGTTGGTGCGCAACCTGCGTTACAAATACGACAAAACCGATTTGATTATGATTGGTGTTTCGGGTGAAAGCAGTGAGGCGCTCTCGGCCAAATTTATCAAGCACGGCGCAAATGATTTTCTGCGCAAACCTTTCCATCCAGAAGAATTCTACTGCCGTATTATCCACAATATTGAATCGCTTGAACTGGTTGAAAAAATTACTTATAACGCCCAGCGCGACCATCTCACCGGTTTGTTCCATCGCTCACACTTTTTCAATGCTGCGCGTGAACTCTATAAAAGTGCGGTAGAAAAAGCGTCACCACTTTCTATGGCAATTATCAATATCGATCACTTTAGCGATATTAATGAAAAACACGGTAACGAGTGGGGCGATGCTGCGCTCAAATACATTGCCACCAGCTTGCAGAATATGTTGGGGCGATTTTTATTGGCGCGCGCTGACAGCGATGATTTTTATGTGCTTATGCCGGGTCTCGATCATGAAAAAGCCGCTGCATTACTGAGCAAAGTAAAACAATTGCTAGCCGCCGATAGCTGTGTGATTAACGGTGAAGCCATGCATTTTTATTTTAGCGCTGGTGTGACCAGCCAAATGCGCCAAAGTTTGGACCAACAAATTGCACAGGCGAATGTCTATTTGCATCACGCCAAAGAAGCGGGTGGCAATATGATTGTTGATGATGGGGATGCAGAAGAATAATGTGGGGGCGCGATGATTGGCTGCCTCCCTGGATGAATCGTCATACCTGCGAATGCAGGTATCCATGCTGTTAGTTGTTCAGTGGTTATATTATAGATACCCGCGTTCGCGGGTATGGCGAAGGTAAATTTTTCAGTGGTTAGTTGTCTGTTGGTGATGTTATGGATACCCATGCTCACAAGTATGACGAATGTGAATTTCAGTGGTTATTCAGAGCTGTTTAATTTCTTTCACCCAATAAATCGTCGCACCAGCTACCGCAATCGGCGTTACAAAAATATTCAATACTGGCACCATGCTGCCCAATAAAATAATTCCGCCGTAAGAATAACTGGTTAGTTGCTGTTGGTTCAGCCTGCGGCGCAATTCGCGGAAGCTTAGTTGATGGTTGTCGGCGGGATAATCCGAATATTGGATTGCCATACACCAGCAGCTCCAGATAACACCTATCACTACACCGAGGAGATTCACTCCGGGAATAAAAAACAGCACCACAAAAATAATCAGGACCAACGCACCGCGACTCACAAAATACCAAAGCTTGACCGCCTCCCGCTGCAGGGTGCGTGGAATTAATTGCCCCCAGGGTTCATCGGGTGGTGCAATGCCGGTTAAATGGGTTTCTATTTTGTCAGCGAGCAAACCAAAAAAAGGCGCCGCAAGAAAGTTGGTAATAATATTGAAGCTATAACCGTAGACAACCAAAAATACAAACGCTACCAAGGGCCACAACAACCAGGCAAACCAATCCAGCCAGCCGGGTGACCACTCCAGTATCTGCGCAAAAAAATCCCCGAAGTTATGGAATAGCGCGATAGTCACGCCGATAAAAATAACCAGGTTAATGAGCAGCGGGATCAAAATAAAACGCCGGAAGCCGGGCTTTACAATGAGTCGCGCACCTGCAAGAAAATAATCAAGTGCCTTGCCTGGGGAGCCTTGCATCCGCATTTACCTTTTCAGTTTAGCCAATAACCAATCGCCACCAACAAAGAGAACCCCGGCGATTGCACCATACACGTGAGATTCAACCGCAATCGCGGCGGGAATCAATTCCTGTAAATCTGTCGCTGTGTAACCCGGTAAATTTTCCTGGATGAGTTTGCCTGCAAGCAAGGCTAATCCACTGGCTTTAATCCACAATGGGTAAGCCCGGGTTTGCACAAGCCCCACGATAATCAAACCGTGAATTGCACCGGATAATCCGGCGTAGGGTGAATATTCAGGGCTAAATAAAAACACGCCGATTCCAACTCCCAGGCAACACCACAGCAACAGGATGCTGTATTTTTTGAGTGAGGTATCGCTAAAAAAAGCAAAACTACACAATAAAAATGCCGCAATGTTCATCAAGGTATGTGCCCAACCAAAATGCACAAGGTTGGCGGTGAGCAAGCGCCAGTATTCGCCGCTGGAAACCTTGGCAGCTTCAAGGCTGAGTTGAGGGAATAGATAAATGTCGAGCACTGTGAGCAAAAGCATCAACAGACTCAGTGCAATGCACAAAATAAAAGTGGGGGTGATTTTTGGCATGGAGCGTCATCATTGTTTATTCGGCAATCATAGTAATCGCCAATGTCTGCAATGTGAAGTCTGGTGGCTATCTGATGCGGTAGTCTTACCGCCCGACAGGTAACTAAAGAACCACACAGAAATAAAAAGCAGCCGGCGAGGGCTGCTTTTTATCGTTGCAGTAACACGACTTTTATTTTGCGCCCTGAGCTTCCAGCGCAATCACATACTCTTCGCCATTGCGATGGGCTTTTACAACTTGCAGGAACGTTTTGCCATCCGGGCCAATTGCGTTTATATCTTTACCGGCTTCGATAAATAATTTTACAAAGGTACCAAAGTTTTCACCGCGCATACCGCGATAGGCTTTTTCCAATAAATGGAAGTCAGCATTGATACCGGCGGGTGCAGGATAATCTAAAAAGGTGGCGATGCGGGCTTCATCGAAGTGTTCGCCGAGGACTTTTTCTTTGTCTTTGCGTAGGCTCATTTTACGTTCTCTCTGTTAAGTTTTAATCCCTCTCAGCCTCCCTTGGCTACGTGCCCCGTTTCAAAGGGAGGAGCGACTCCCCATCAAATTTAGTAGGGAGTCAACTTCCCCCTTTTAAACGGGGCGCGTAGCCAGGGGGATCGAGGGGGATTAACCATTCAGTTTTTTAATTAACAATTCGTTCAGTGCTTGCGGGTTCGCCTGGCCTTTTGATGCTTTCATCGCCTGGCCAACAAAGAAACCGAGCATTTTTGCGCGTTTGTCTTCGGGTGCAGCGCGGTAGCCTTCTACTTGCGCAACATTGGCGGCGAGTATGTCGTCGATAATTTTTTCCAGTGCGCCAGTATCGGAAACCTGCTTCAAACCTTTGGTTTCGATAATGGTGTCGGCATCACCTTCGCCGTTGCTAATTGCTTCAAAAACCTGTTTAGCGATTTTGCTCGACAAGGTGCCATCTTTAATGCGCACTACCAAACCAGCCAACAACTCCGGTGTAACAGGGGAGTGGTCGATGCGTTGCTCGGTGCGATTCAGATAAGCTCCGAGGTCAGCCATGATCCAGTTGGCGGTGAGTTTGGGTTCATTGGAAATTGTGGTCGATGCTTCAAAAAATGCCGCGCTGAATTTATCCATCGTGATTTGGCCCGCGTCGTAGCTGCTCAACCCATATTGCTCAACAAAACGCGCGCGTTTGGCTTCGGGCAACTCCGGCATTTGTTTGCGTACTGATTCGATATACGCATCATCCAGAATTACCGGCAACAAATCGGGGCAGGGGAAGTAGCGATAGTCGTTGCTATCTTCTTTACTGCGCATGGAACGGGCTTTTTTGGTGTCGCCATTGTAGAGGCGGGTTTCCTGGATAATTTTTCCACCATCTTCCAGCACATCAATCTGGCGCTCTACTTCCAACTCAATTGCCTCTTCCATAAATTTAAAGGAGTTGAGGTTTTTGGTTTCGGTGCGGGTGCCGAGTTTTTCAGAGCCTTTGGGGCGGATGGAAATATTCACATCAAAACGCATTGAACCTTGCGACATTTCGCCGTCGCAAATTTCCAGTGAAGTCACAATCGAATGCAATTTTTTTGCGAAGGCAACGGCTTCTTCCGCACTGCGCATATCCGGCTCGGTCACCACTTCAATCAGCGGAGTGCCGGCGCGATTTAAATCGATTCCACTCATGCCGGCAAAATCTTCGTGCAAGGATTTGCCTGCGTCTTCTTCCAAATGTGCGTGATGGATGCGAACGCGTTTGGTGCGGCCTTCACCCAATTCCAAATCTACAAAACCCGCGCCGACAATTGGCTCGGCGAGTTGGGTGGTTTGATAACCTTTGGGCAAGTCGGGATAAAAATAGTTTTTACGCTCAAACACCGAGCGCTTGCCGATTTCTGCATTTACGGCCAAACCAAACATGGTTGCAAAGCGAAATGCTTGTTCGTTGGCGACGGGCAAGGTGCCGGGCAGTGCCAAATCAATTGCGCATGCCTGGGTGTTTGGCTCAGCGCCGAACGCGGTGCTGGCGCCGGAGAAAATTTTGGTTTTGGTCGCGAGTTGTACGTGAACTTCCAACCCGATTACGGTTTCCCATTGCATCTTTGTTCTCCTCTTTCTTATTCAATGCCAGGGGCGGTTTGTTGGTGGAAGTTGGTCGCTTGCTGGAATTGGTGCGCGGCATTTAATAGCTGCGCTTCGGCAAAGAAGTTACCAATCAATTGCAAGCCAACCGGTTTGTTATCCACGAGCCCACAAGGAATTGATAGGCCGGGTAAACCCGCCAGGTTAGTGGCGATGGTGTAAATATCTTCCAGATACATAGCAACCGGATCTTTGGTTTTTGAACCAAATTGGAATGCAGGTGATGGCGAGGTTGGGCCAAGGATCACATCGACACTGGCAAATGCATCGACAAAATCCTGCTTGATCAAACGGCGTACTTTTTGCGCTTTGCTGTAATAAGCATCGTAATAACCGGCGGAAAGTGCATAAGCACCAACGAGAATGCGGCGCTTCACTTCAGCACCAAAACCTTCGCTGCGTGAACGCATATAAAGATCATTTAAATCTTTGGGATTTTCACAGCGATGGCCGTAACGCACGCCGTCAAAACGCGACAAGTTTGCTGAACACTCTGCCGGTGCAATAACGTAATACGCAGGCACGGCAAGATGGGTGTGCGGCAAGCTGACGCTGTGAATGCTTGCGCCCAGGCTTTCGTAAACTTTAATTGCGGACTCAACATGTGCGGCAGTTTGTGGATTCAAACCTTCGCCGAAATATTCTTTAGGTACACCAATGCGCAAACCGGTTAAAGGTTTATTCAAATCGGCGGTGTAATCCGGCACCTCGCATTCAACACTGGTGGAATCTTTGGTGTCGTAGCTCGCCATATCGTTTAACAATATCGCGGCATCTTCGGCGGTGCGCGATAAAATTCCCGCCTGATCCAGGCTCGATGCGAATGCAATCATGCCCCAGCGCGATACGCGGCCGTAAGTTGGTTTAATACCGGTCAAGCCGCAGAGCGCCGCAGGCTGGCGAATGGAGCCACCGGTATCTGACGCGGTTGCTGCCGGTGCTAAATGTGCAGCGACAGCGGCTGCAGAACCGCCAGACGATCCACCGGGAACACAATCAATTGCCCAGGGATTTTTTACCGGGCCGTACCAGCTTGTCTCGTTGGATGAACCCATTGCGAATTCATCCATATTGGTTTTACCCAGCATCACTACACCGGAATTTAAATAATTTTCCACGATGGTCGCATTGTAAGGCGCGATAAATTTATCGAGCATTTTGGATGCGCAAGATGTGCGTACGCCGGTGGTGCAAAAAATATCTTTGTGCGCAATCGGGACACCGCACAGCGCAGGCGCATTGCCCGCAGCCAAACGTTTATCGGCCGCCGCCGCTTGTTGCAGTGCGATATCAGCCGTGACAGTAATGTAACTGTTGTAAGTCTTGTCCAGACGCGCGATGCGGTCGAGATAATATTGGGTCACTTCGGTACTGGAAAAGTCTTTGTTGCGCAGACCTTTTACCAGTTCGGCAATGGTGAATTGATGCATTCAAAAATTCCTTAAGGAAGGAAGTCCAGCCCCGCTACGCGAGTATGGAGATTCCCATATAAATTCAATAAGCATTTATACAAAACCCAAGGTGCGCTCTTGGTTATTCGATAACTTGCGGCACCAGATACAAGCCATCTTGCGTTGCCGGTGCAATTGCCTGGAAGGTTTCGCGTTGATTGGGTTCGCTGACCACATCCGCCCGCAGGCGTTGTACAGCATCCAATGGATGCGCCATGGGCAGTACGCCATCGGTATTCACAGCTTGCAGTTGGTCAACCAGCGCCAGCACATCGGAGATACTTTTTGCCGCTTCATCAGCGGCCTCATCGCTAATCTGGATACGCGCCAGCTTGGCCAGCTTGGCGATATCGGAACGGTCTACAGCCATGGGGAATTAGCTCCAGCAGATAAAAATCAAAAATCGTAAAAATCGTCGTGAAAAAGCAAGGTGCGGTGAATTGCGGCTAACCCGCGCTATACCGCTAAAAACGGGCGCCCAAGGTACCACATTTGCGCCTTGCCCTGAATCCCTGTGGTTGATAGAGTGCGGCGAGTTTTTAACCGCACCGCACCTCCCTTTCGTTGATCGTCAGGTTGCGCAAAAAATAGGCGCAGGGTTCAGTAAATAAACGTCGGTGAAACTGGCGATTAATTTGAACTTTATGGTTAATTTAGGTCGGATAAAAAGCGAAAATTCACTTATACTGCGCGCTTCATAAAATTTTGCAGGGATTCTTCGCCAGATGCGGAGAAATTGTTCAGAAAGCCGCTTTTTTTCCGTGAGCCGCTTATAGGGAAGCTGGACCCGGATGCCGTGGGCACGCGCTGCGACCACTGGCACAAACGTCGATACGACACGAATTCTATTTCAACACATTCTAATTTAAGGCCCCGTCCCGTCATGATGAAACTTTTGCGTGGAGCATTTTCTAACGATCTCTCAATCGACCTTGGTACAGCAAACACCCTGATTTATGTGCGCGGTCGCGGCATAGTGCTCAATGAGCCATCAGTGGTTGCTATCCGTCATCACAACGGCACCAAAATCGTGGAAGCAGTAGGGGTAGAGGCAAAGCGTATGCTGGGCCGTACACCGGGCAACATCACTGCAATCCGCCCGCTGAAAGACGGTGTTATCGCCGACTTCCAGGTGACCGAAAAAATGCTGCAACACTTTATCCGCAAAGTGCACGAAAATTCCTGGTTTAGCCCCTCCCCCCGCGTCCTCATCAGTGTTCCCTGCCTCTCTACCGAAGTTGAAAAACGTGCGATTCGCGAATCTGCATTGGGTGCCGGTGCGCGTGAAGTACGTTTGATTGAGGAGCCAATGGCAGCGGCAATCGGCGCGGGCCTTAAGGTTTCTGAAGCCAATGGTTCGATGGTAGTGGATATCGGTGGTGGTACTACCGAGATCGCGGTTATTTCCCTGAATGGTGTGGTTTATTCCGACTCGGTGCGTATCGGCGGTGACCGTTTCGACGAGGCTATTGTGAACTATGTGCGCCGTAACTATGGCAGCGTGATTGGTGATGCGACCGCCGAGCGTATCAAGCAGGAAATCGGTTGTGCATTTGCCGGCAGTGAAATCCGTGAAATCGATGTGCGCGGTCGCAACCTGGCTGAAGGTGTGCCGCGCAGCTTTACCTTGAGTAGCGATGAAATCCTTGAGGCATTGCAAGATCCATTGGCCGGTATTGTCCAGGCCGTTAAAAGTGCGCTGGAGCAATCGCCACCGGAATTAGCATCGGATATCGCCGAAAGCGGTGTAGTCCTGACCGGTGGCGGTGCCTTGTTGCGCGATATCGACCGTTTACTGTCCAACGAAACCGGTCTTCCTTTCATTGTTGCTGAAGATCCGCTCACCTGTGTGGCTCGCGGTGGTGGTATTGCGCTGGAGATGAATGACAAGCGCAATATTGACCTGCTGTCGTCCTGATTTGTTTTGAAGCTCGCCAACAGCGAGCTTCAACTCCAGGGGAGAATTCACCATTAAACCGCTCTTTGCCCGAGGCTCATCTGCCACCAGCCGCGCCTTCCTGTTCATCCTGATTATGATGGTGTTGGTGGTGGTTGGGCTTTATACCGATCGCCTTGAGCCCCTGCGCGAAAAACTCGCGCAGTTGGCCACGCCTTTCTACCAGATCACCGATGTGCCCAGTCGTGTCAACGATTGGCGCAAAGACACCTTTGTTTCCCAAGCCGACCTTAAACTCGAAAATGAGGCGCTTAAGACCGAGCTGCTGATCCACCAGCGCAAATTGCAACAATTGGCATCTTTGGCGGCAGAAAACGTGCGCCTGCGCCAACTGCTTAATGCCAGCCAGATGTTGCAGGATACGGTGCTGATTGCCGAGTTGATTGGTGTGTCGCCCAACCCGCTCAGCCATAAAGTCATCATCAACCGCGGTACCAAAGACGGCGCCTTCAAAGGCCAGCCGGTGCTGGATGCCTTTGGCTTGATGGGGCAGGTGATTGAAGTGGGCGAAACCTCCAGCACGGTGCTATTAATATCCGACTCTACCCACGCAATTCCGGTGCAGGTCAACCGCAACGGCGTGCGTGCTATCGCCGAAGGTACTGGTGATTTAAATAGTTTGAGCCTGCGCCATGTATCGGCCAATACCGATATACGCGCCGGCGATTTGCTGGTCAGCTCGGGTTTGGGCGAGCGCTTTCCGGTGGGCTATCCGGTAGCTGAGGTGCAGCAGGTTGTACGCGATCCGGGCAAGGCCTTCCTCACCGTAATCGCCCAGCCGATGGCGCGTCTGGATCGCAGTCGCCATTTATTGCTTGTCTTTGCGGATCGTGACAAGGCCAGTGTGCCTGGCGCCTTGAGCCTGCCTGCATCGGCTCCTGCGATTAGTTCATCTTCTTCCTCTACATCGTCTAGTTCATCCAGCGTTGCGGGCGGGGGGCAGTAATGCTCAGCCCGCAGTTCAACCTCTACTTTATTATCGCCGTCAGTTTTTTGCTGGCGTTGGTGTTGTCGGTCTACCCGCTGCCGATGGATATGCGGTGGTGGCGTCCGGAGTTTGTATTGGTGGTGGCGATCTACTGGATTTTTTTTATGCCGCTGACAGTGAGTTTTACGCTGCTCTGCGTGCTTGGTTTGTTCCAGGATTTGCTTGAAGGTGTGCCTTTTGGGCAGCACAGTCTCGGCCTGGTGATAGTCGCCTATATTTGTATCTTGTCGTACCAGCGGGTGCGCAATTTTTCGATCTGGCGCCAATCGGCCTGGATTTTTGTATTGGTCGGAATTGCTCAGTTGACCGATAACTGGGTACAGGGCATGGCGGGGCGGCCGCTGTCGGGAATCCAGTTTTTATACCCGGCGCTAACCAGTGCGCTCTTGTGGCCAGTGTGCCATTGGTGGTTAAACAGCATGACCCATCGCTACCATCATTGAGATGCGGTGCTTACTGCCTGGCTAATCGATATGTGATCGATAGTTAATAGCTCGGTAAATCATTATTTTTGCGGTCAGGAGTCTCCAGGGTGAGCGCAGTTGTTTCCGACACAGTGGTTCCCGATGTGTACCTCGCATCCCAGTCTCCCCGCAGGCGTGAGTTGTTGCGCCAGATAGGCGTGCGCCATGCCGTCATCAGCGCTGCCATCCCCGAGCAACCTGCTGAGGGCGAAACTGCCCTGGATTATGTACAGCGCTTGGCGCGCGAAAAAGCCGCCGCCGGTTATGCCCGCTTACTCCAGCATCAACTGCCCATAGCGCCCGTCCTGGGAGCGGATACGCTCGGTTTGCTCGATGGAGAAATCCTCGAAAAACCGCGCAATCAGGCCCATGCCCAGCGCATGCTCCGCCAGCTTTCCGGACGCACCCATCAGGTGATTACTGCTGTTGCACTTCATTCGCAGGCTCATCAGGCCCTGCGTGTCTCGACGACCGATGTTACTTTCCGCGAACTGGGTGATGCCGAAATAGCGGCCTATTGGGAAACGGGTGAGCCCCAGGATAAGGCCGGTAGTTATGCAATCCAGGGGCTAGGGGCAGTCTTTGTCAAAGAGATTCACGGTAGCTATTCCGGTGTTGTGGGGCTGCCCATTGAGGCGACCCTGGAGTTGTTGCGCGAGTTTGCTGTGCCCTGGTGGTCGGCCGGAGTCGATGCATGAGTGAGGAAATCCTGATTAACGTCTCCCCCGTGGAGACGCGAGTTGCACTGGTTGAAAACGGTGTGGTCCAGGAGTTTTACATCGAGCGCAGCCACGGTGAGACTTACGTGGGCAATATCTATAAGGGCAAGGTGGTGCGTGTATTGCCGGGGATGCAGGCCGCGTTTGTAGATATTGGCCTGGAGCGCACCGGGTTTATCCATGCGGCCGATATGATGCCCGAGCCACCCGAAGGTGAAGTGCGCCGCACGGAAGTACCGGATATACGCACGCTTGTGCGCGAGGGCCAGACTCTATTAGTGCAAGTGGCCAAAGATCCTATCAGTACCAAGGGCGCGCGCCTCACAACACATTTGACCCTCTCCTCCCGCTACCTTGTTTATATGCCTAACTCCAGCCACATCGGGGTGTCTACCCGGATTGAGGACGAGCCGGAGCGCGAGCGTTTGCGCCAGGCTGTTGAGTTGGCTGTGGCCGAGCAGGAGATCAGCGGCGGTTTTATCGTGCGCACGGTTGCTGAAGGTGCCGACGCCGAGGCGATCAACGCGGATATCCCGTTTTTGCGCCAGCTGTGGGACGATTTGAGTACAAAGTTACCCGGTTTGGGCGTGCCTGCGGAACTTCATCGCGATATGCCGCTCTACCTCCGCGCCCTGCGCGATATGGCGCGTGCCCCGATTGACCGGGTGCGGGTGGATTCGCGCCTGACCTGGCAGCAAATGCAGGAGTTTGCGGCCAAGTACGCGCCCCAACTGGTGGAGTTAATTGATCTCTATAGTGGGGATCGCCCGTTGCTGGAACTCTATGGTGTGGAAGAGGAAATCCACCGCGCACTGGAGCCGCGCGTCCCGCTCAAGTCCAATGGTTATCTGATTATTGAACAGACCGAAGCCATGACTACGGTGGATGTGAATACCGGCGCGTTTGTCGGTCATCGCAACCTGGAAGAGACAATTTTCAAAACCAACCTGGAAGCGGCTACGGCGATTGCCCGCCAGCTGCGGCTGCGCAATCTGGGCGGGATTATCATCCTCGATTTTATCGATATGAAAGACCCGGAACACCAGCGGCAAGTGTTGCGCACCCTGGAAAAGGCGCTTGAGAAAGACCATGCCAAAACCCGTATTACCGGGGTATCAGAGCTGGGCTTGGTGGAGATGGCCCGCAAGCGTACCCGCGAATCCCTTGGGCAAATGCTGTGCGAGCCATGTCCTGCATGCCAGGGACGTGGTCAGGTGAAATCGGCGGAAACCGTCTGTTATGAAATTTTCCGCGAAATTTTGCGTATGGCACGCACCTATGACAATGAGAAGTTTTTAGTACTGGCATCGCAGTTGGTGGTAGACCGGTTGTTGGATGAAGAGGCCGCCTATGTCGCGGATCTGGAAGCCTTTATCAGCCGGACCATTGAATTCAGGGTTGAGGCGCTTTTCCAACAGGAGCAGTACGATATTGTGTTGGTTTGATTGTGTTGCCTGATTGTATTGTTCAAAACCCCCTAATGCCCTGGAATAACTAGCGTCAATGACCCGCAGCTTACGCAAACTGGTGAAATGGTTTTACTTCCTGATTGCCCTCGCCCTGATTTTGTTGGCGGTGTTGGTGCAATCCGGGCGTAGCTTTTCCCATTTGCTCGACAGCCACACCCAGGATATAGCGACTTATTTTTCCACCAAGCTAAATGCCCCGGTCGCGATTGGCCAGATCCATGCGGACTGGAATGGTTTAAAACCGAGCCTGGTGATCCAGGATTTCAGTATCAAAAGCCAGGCTGGCCAGCCGATAGTGGCGCTAAAACAGGCGCGCCTGCGTCTGGATATCCTGCAATCCCTGCTCAATCTGCGCCTGGTATGGAGCAACCTTTCCCTCGATCAGGTGGCAATGACTTTTGCCCAGACAGAAGAAGGTTTCTGGCATATCCCGGGCTTACCCCGACGCACTGAGGCCAATAAACCGCGCGCCAACGTGGATGCCCTGTTGGATATGCTGCTGCTCTCGACGAAGATTGAATTCCAGAACAGCCACCTCAGTTTCCTCTTTATGTCCGGCAAGCAGGTTGTCCTCAATTCACCCTCGCTATTGCTAGAAAACGCGGATGACTTCCATCGCCTGGCGGTGCAAATCGATGTAGATGCACAGGCTCGCAGTGTGTACCTGGTCGTTGAAGGCCAGGGCGATCCGCGCGACCAACAGAACTTCACCAGCCGTGGCTATATACAGCTCAACCGCTTCCCGACCAATGAACCCGTTTCTGCCGCCAGCGCTTTCCTGCTCGGTGGTGCCGATAACGCCGGCCTGCACAGCGAAGGCATGCTGGATGCCAGTATCTGGTTTGAACGGCGCGCCGCCAATAAAGGTTACGACCTGGTTGGACGCCTGAAACTGCAGCGCCTGTCGCTACCTCTGGGAGAACGCCGTTTAACGCTGGATGATTTTTCGACTGAACTCAGTGGCTACTGGTTGCCCGGTGGCGAGTGGCGCTTGGGGCTGCAAAAAGTCAATGCGGCGATGAAAGACCAGAAGATTGTCGATGTAAACCTCGCCGTGGCCTCCGCAGGTTTCAAGCAGCCAATACAAATCAGCATGGACAAACTGGATCTGGGGCGCTTGCCCCAGGTGCTCGATAGCTCAGGGGCGGTGGGCGAGGGCAAGTTGCAGCAGGTGTTGGCGACCCTGAGTCCCAAGGGGCATTTGCGCAATATCCGGGTGACCGTACCAATCCAGCAACCCAAAGACTGGCAGTTGCGCGCTAATCTCGATCAAATAGGCGTGAGTGCCTGGGCGGGTGTGCCCGCGCTGGTGGGGGTGGATGGTTATGTGCAAGCAGGACAAAAAGGTGGTTTTGTCGATATAGATTCGCAACAGCATTTTTCCATGCACTACCCGCATCTCTATACGGCACCCATGGAGTATGACAGCGCCAAAGGGCAGGTGGCCTGGTATCTACAACCGGAAAATAATCGGATTTACGTCAATAGCGGCCAACTGGAGTTCCATCAGGGGCCCGAAGTGGCGCGCGGTTATATGTGGCTGGGGTTGCCATGGCAGCGCAATACCGGTGATGTGGATCTCTATTTACAGATTGGTGCCCGGCAGCTCAATGCTAGCCGCTATACCAAATATACCCCTTCCGTATTGCCGCCATCGCTGCTTGGCTGGCTGGAACAAAGTATCGGGGCGCAGAATCCGGGCATGGCAACCGAAGTTGGTTTTGTCTACCGCGGCACCCTCAATACTAAAAATCCTATGGCGCGCAGCTATCAGGTGTATCTGGATATCCAGGACGCCGACCTGAACTATCATCCTGGCTGGCCTGCCTTAAGCCAATTGGATGGGCGTTTACTGATTAATGATGCGCAAATCCTGGCCAGTGTGACCGATGCCGGCCTCTATAGCAGCCGTGTAAAACAAGCGGAAGTCCGCGCCAATCCGCGTGTGAATGGCAAGGGCACACTCCTGGAAGTGAACGGTGAAATCATCGGTGCCGCCAGTGATGGCATAAGGGTGTTGCGCGAGGGCATGTTGCGCCAATACCTCGGTGGCAGTGTGGACTCCTGGGTTATCCAGGGCGATATGCAAGCGCGGCTCAATTTGAATATCCCTATAGGTACTGGCGAGCAAAAACCCTCTGATAGTCGCCAGCAGGTGGATGTGGATCTCCAGGCGCAGCACTTTGAATTGCAAAACCTCAATCTTGCGGTTGACGACCTGGCTGGTCGTATCAGCTACGACAGCAACACAGGTATCAGTAGCGATACCCTCAAAGCGCGGCTATTTGATGAACTGGTTGAGGCCAGGCTGAGTACTCTCAAACTTGAAGATTACAGCAAAACCCTGATCGAACTGGGTGGATCGGTTAATGCCGAAACTATCGCCTACTGGAGCAGGCGGCCCGAGTTGCTGTTCCTGAAGGGCAATTTGCCGTATCGCGCCAAGGTAGAGTTAAACCATCGTCCCCGGGGGAAAAACCTGCTGGAGCTAGGCCTGGAAGAAGTGGTTGATTACACCCAATCGGCGGCCGATTTTGCCGAGCAGGCATTTGCTTCAGTGACTATCACCAGCAATCTGGCCAATGTCGGCCTGGATCTGCCCGCGCCCTACGGCAAACTTGCAGCAGAAGAGCGCCCGCTGGAGTTTATCCTCTCCCTGCAAGAGAACCAGGCGCAGGTTGATGTGCGTTATAACGGCAATTTGCAAGCGCTGTTGCGCACTGACAGAGTACGCAACAATAGCCTGCTCAATGCCAATGTTGCCTTGGCCAGCGAGGCCAAACTCAGTGACCAGCCGCAATTCCTTGTCTCCGGTTTTTTACCGGATATAGACCTGGATGCCTGGAAAGCAGTGCTGGAACGCTATAAGGGCTATAGCATCCGTGTGGCGCCAGTGGTGACGCGGGCGCTCTCATCGCTGCAACCCCAACCTCCCGCAGTGCTGGTGCCGGAGCCCGAGCCGGTAGGATTAGTTGCCGGTTTGCCTTTCCGCGCAGAAGTGACATTGGGGAAATATGAACTGGGTTCGACCACGCTGGAAAACCTCAAGGTGATTGCAGTACCCGTGCGCGATGCATGGCAACTGGATGTAGACAATGCGGTAGTGGCGGGCAGGTTACTGGTACCCGATAGCCGTTTTACTCCCTTGCAAGTGGATCTGACACGGTTGTCGCTTACCAAGGCCATGTTGGGGGAGGAAGAGTCCGCCCCGGTTGGACAACCGATAGACCCAGCCGCCACGCCAGCTTCCGCTGAACCAGCCAAAACGGTAGAAGTCATCGACCCGACCAGGTTGCCGCTGGCCAATATCAGCGTTGCCTCTCTGATGATGGACGACAAAAACTACGGCAACTGGTCATTGCAGCTGCGCCCCAATAGCAAAGGGGTGGTGATCGACAATATCCGCGGAAGCATGCGCAGCCTCACGGTCAGTGCTGCAGATGATCCTCTGGATGGCGCCAAACTGATTTGGCAAAACACCCCGACGGGAGTGCAAACCCGGTTTATCGGCAGCCTGCGTGCAGGCGATATTGCCGAAGTACTGCGCGCCTGGGAAAAGCCTGACACCCTTGAAAGCCGCTCGGCACATTTCCGTGCAGACCTCTTCTGGTCCGGCTCACCGCAAGATTTCAAGCTGGTTAACCTGGGTGGCGAGATGAGTATTGCCATTGATAAAGGCAGCTTCAAACGCGAATCCAGTGCCGGGGAGGGGGTGTTGCGGCTGATGTCGCTGCTCAACTTTGACACCCTTGCACGGCGTATGCAGCTCGACTTCTCGGATCTGTACAAGAGCGGCCTGGCTTACGATGAGATCAAAGGCAAAGTGCGCTTTAACCAGGGCACCCTCTTGTTTGAAGAGCCGCTGCTGGTGCGCACTGTCTCCAGTCGTTTGCAAATGGCTGGCACCATTAACTTGCGCGATGAAACAATTAATACCCGCTTGGTCGCAACCTTACCTGTCGCGGGCAACCTCACCTTTTTTGCCGCATTAGCGACAGGCTTACCGGCGGCGGCGGGGGTTTACCTCGTGAGCAAACTGTTTAAAAAGCAGGTCGATCAGGCAACCAGTATCAGTTACACCATCACGGGCGGTTGGGATAACCCGGTGATGAGTTTTGATCGCCTGTTTGAAAGCGAACAGAGTCTGCGCGACAGCGTAAGCAAGAAGCAGGAGGAGACCCCTCCATCAGCAGGCGATAGTTAAGTCTCGTCGCAATAAAAAATAAGGGCGCCTCAGGGCGCCCTTATTGTTTCAGGTGTCTTTTGCCTTGAATGACAATGACTGCTTTTCATCCCGTGGGATGAGTTGATCTTAATCCTGTGCTTCCAGTTGCTCACGGATAAAAGCAAATAATTTGCGTGCATTTGCTGGCGGTTTGTTCTCTTCGCGCTCTTTTTGCGCGCTGCGGATAAGCTGGCGCAGGTGCTGCACATCAATGCCGGGGCAGGAGGTGACCAGGGTTTGGAAGATCTGCTTATCGCCTTCAATCAGCAAATCCCGGTAGCGTTCAATCTGGTGTTGGCGGTGGATGTACTGGTCGCTGCGGTTTTGCATTTTATCAACCGCCGCTTGGATTTCCTCGTGGTTGCCTTCGCGCATCAACCTGCCGATGTACTGGATCTGGCGGCGGCGCGCGTCTTTGAGCGGCATTTTGCGTGCGAGATAGATGGCATCCAGCAGTTCCTCGCTCAACGGGAGTTGTGCCAGCTGTTTTTCATTCATATTGATAAAGCTTTCACCCAGCGCTTGCAATGCATGCATATCGCGCTTGACCTGCGATTTGCTGAGAATGTAATCGTCGGGGTTGATATCGTCGTAGTTGTAAACCATGGCTATGCCGTCGGGTTGAAACAGTAAAAGGGCGCGCAGCTTAGTGTAGTTGTCGTCTAAGGACAACCTCCAGGCTGGCTGGAGATATTAAACAATAGGTGATTTATTCGCCTTCTTCAAAGCGGTCGGCAATCAATGCGCGAATTGCACAGAGTGCGGCCTCGGCATCATCACCCTCAACGCTGATTTCCAAAGCAGTGCCCTGGCTGGCAGCAAGCAGCATCAATGACATAACACTCTTGGCATCCACCCAATTGCCTTCGCCCACCCGTGTCAGCACCTTTGCCTGGAATTGGTTGGCAAGGGTGGCCAGCTTGGCAGCTGCGCGGGCATGTAAGCCGCGTTTATTGATGATGTCGAGGGTATCAGTCTGCATGATCTAGTGTTTTTTGTGTTTGTTGATATCGCGATGGCGCACTTGGACGTCGCTGAAAAGGCGGTCGAAATGCTTTTGCAAGCGCTCCGCCAGGTATACCGAGCGATGTTGTCCACCGGTACAGCCAATCGCAATAGTGATGTAGCTACGGTTATTGGCCTGGTAGCGAGGCAACCAGCGGGCCAGGTAATGTTCTATATCCTCGTACATCTCCTTTACGGTTACTTGTTCTTCCAGAAACTCGATAACTTCCTGGTCATTGCCAGTCTGTGGCCGCAAATTGGGTTTCCAATGCGGGTTGGGCAGGCAGCGTGCGTCAAATACCAGGTCGGCATTGACTGGTATACCGTGTTTGAAACCGAATGATTCAAACAAAATCGCCATGGTCGATTCACTGCGGCCGACTACCCGCTCTTTCACCAAATCGCGCAGTTCATGCAAATTCAGGTGGCTGGTGTCGATCACCTGGTCGGCGCAATCGCGGATTGGCTCCAGCAGATGCTGTTCAGCCGCAATCGCTTCTTCCAGGCTGGTGTGCTTATCAGACAGCGGATGTTTGCGCCTGGTTTCACTAAAGCGTTGAATAAGTACCTGCGGCTGTGAATCCAGAAACAGCGTCTGAAAGGGTAGATGCGCTTCTTTGAGGGTGCTGATCATCTGCGGGAAGATGGTCAGATCCTGCCAGGCATTGCGCACATCTATGCCTATGGCAAAGCGGTGCTGGTCATCTTTATGGATCTGGATCTGCGCAACCAGGGCGGGCAACAGGCTCACGGGCAGGTTATCAATACAGTTGAAGCCCACATCCTCAAGGACATGGAGCGCTGTACTTTTACCTGAGCCGGAAAGGCCGCTGACAATCACCAGATGCATAATCAAATCCTGTTTAGGTAAGTGCCGCCTGGAAGAGCGCTTCATTGCTCCTGGCTGCGCGCAGGCGCTGGCGGTATTCCGCGTTATTCAGCGCACCGGCAAGGGCGGCGAGGGTTTGCAAGTGTTCACTGTGGGCATCTTCCGGCACTAACATGGCAAACAGGATATCGACCGGTTGGGAATCTATTGCATCGAAATCGATGGGGTCGGCCAAGGTAATCAGCGCACCCACAGTGCCATTGCAATGCTCAACCCGGCAGTGGGGAATCGCAATGCCGTGGCCTATGCCAGTGGAGCCGAGGCGCTCGCGGCCGATCAGGCGGCGAAACAATTCGTCGCCATCAATATCGGGGATATCCTGCGCAATGGTGTTGGCGAGCAACTCCAGCGCACGTTTTTTACTACCCCCTTCAACGCCACAGAGGGTGCGATTGGGGCTGATCAGTGATTGAATTTGCATGGCAAGGTGATGCTGGGCATCTCTCAACAAGTAATGCGTTCATCGTCGGGACGATGGCGGCAGGTTAATGATGGCGGCCCTTAGCGATGGCTGCGCATCTTCTCTTTGTGTTTAATCAACTGGCGGTCAAGTTTGTCGGCCAGGGCATCAATAGCGGCGTAGAGGTCTTCATGGCTCGCATCGGCAAATACGTCTTTGCCGCTGACATGGATAGTGGCTTCTGCCTTCTGGATAAGCTTGTCTACCGAGAGGATGACATGGGTACTGGTAATGCGGTCGTGGTGGTTGTTCAAACGCTCAAGCTTGCTGGTCACATAGTCTTTCATTGAATCGGTAACTTCTACATGGCGACCGCTGATATTTATTTGCATAGGTACTTCCTCTCGCTAGAAACAAAACGGTTGCAACCTGCACAACCTCGCATGACATCCGTGAATATTTTGGTCCGACACATTCTTATTACAGCTAAATAATTAAATAGTTTTGCGCTCATTAGAGGGGGGAATATTGAGCGATTCACGATATTTGGCAATAGTGCGGCGCGCCACCTGGATACCCTGTTCGGCAAGCAGGTCGGTAATTTTGCTATCGCTCAATGGTTTTTTGGGATTCTCTGCACCCACCAGTTTTTTGATAATCGCGCGGATCGCCGTTGATGAACATTCGCCGCCACTGTCGGTACTGACATGGCTGGAGAAAAAATATTTCAGTTCAAAAATACCTTGGGGCGTGTGCATGTATTTTTGTGTTGTCACACGCGAAATAGTCGATTCATGCATCTCCACAATTTCTGCAATATCGTGCAACACCAGCGGTTTCATTGCTTCGGGGCCGTAATCCAGGAAACCACGTTGCTTTTCCACGATACAACTCGCGACTTTTAGCAGGGTTTCATTGCGGCTCTGCAGGCTCTTCAGGAACCAGCGCGCCTCTTGCAAATTATCCTTGAGGAAGGTGTTGTCGCTGCTGGAGTCGGCGCGCTTCACCATAGAGGCATAATCAGAGTTGATACGCAGGCGCGGGGCAATATCTGGATTGAGTTCTACTATCCAGCGGCCATCGCGTTTTTCAACAAAGACGTCGGGCACTACATATTCGGTGTCGCCGTTGGCAATCATATCGCCCGGGCGCGGGTTCAGGCTTTGGATCAGGGCCACTGCCTGGCTTAATTCCGCTTCCTTTAATTTGGTGCGACGCATCAACTGGCGATAATCACGACTGCCAAGTACGGGCAAATATTGTTTGGTGATTAATTTGGCCGCTTCCAAAAAAGGTGTTTTGGGGTCAAATTGTTGCAACTGCACCAGCAGGCATTCAGAGAGGTTTTGGCTGCAAACACCGCAGGGGTCAAATTGTTGCAAGCGATGCTGGACTGCTTCGACTTCGTCCAGCTCCAGTTCGTCAAAATCGCCGCGCATACCTTCAAAAATTTCTTCGATGGTGATGGACAGCATACCGCTGGGTTCCACCGCATCGATAATCGCCATGGCGAGCACCCGGTCGCGGTCGGACATGGGAGTCAGGTTCAGTTGCCACATCAAGTGGTCATAAAGTGAATCTGTGGCCGCGCGGCGGCTTTCAAAATCGTTGTCTTCGTTATCGTAATTGCTTGAGCTGCTGCTAGAGGATGACTGGTAGACATCGTCCCAGCTCGTATCAACGGGTAAGTCGCTGGGGATGGACTCGCTCCAGTCGCCATTATCGGCGCTGAAACTCTCACCTTCGCCATAGACATCATTATCACCAAAGGCTTCACCTTCACCAAAGGCTTCACCTTCACTAAAGCTTTCGCCCTCGCCAAAACTATCCCCCGCCTCAGCGTAGTTGGTCGTTTCACTGTAATTGTCGGAGGTCGCCGAATAATTTTCGCTGGCGGTAAAGTCGGTACCATTATCAGTGCCGGATTCGGCGGCGATTTCCAGTTGGCGCGTGTAGTCCGGATTATCCAGCTCGCTGCCTTCGTACTCGGTACTTGTGCTGGAGCCATCAAAACCTTCTTCCACTTCCAGCATGGGGTTGGATTCGAGCGCTTCCTGGATTTCTTGCTGCAAATCTAAAGTCGATAACTGCAATAGGCGGATGGCCTGTTGCAATTGGGGAGTCATGGTCAGCTGCTGACCGAGTTTGAGCTGGAGAGATTGCTTCATTGTGTGAGCGACAAACCCTTATAACGCAGGATGGAAAAAACATCAGTTAGGTGGAGTTTAGTCAGGGTTTGTCGCGCAATCAATAAGCTTAAGCAAGCTTTGTGCCTAATGGACCAAGATTGTTACTTGTCAAGCTGTTTGTGTGTGGCCTATGGCACTACTGACGAATGGTTTGGTAACACTGTTTGTGATGATGTGCCACAGTTACAGGCGGAAGTGCTCGCCTAAATAAACCTCGCGTACCTTGTTATTGCTGAGTACCGTTTCGGCATCGCCCTCGGCAATGATATGGCCTTCGCTGACGATATAAGCGGTCTCGCAGATATCCAGTGTCTCGCGCACATTGTGGTCGGTAATCAGTACCCCGATACCGCGGTCTTTGAGGTGGCGGACTATCTCTTTGATGTCATTGACCGAAATCGGGTCAACGCCGGCAAAGGGTTCATCGAGCAGGATAAATTTGGGGTCGGTGGCCAAGGCGCGGGCGATTTCTACCCGGCGGCGCTCTCCCCCCGAAAGCGCCATGCCCAGGCTATCGCGGATATGGGTGATATGGAATTCGCTCAGTAATGACTCAAGCTTTTCCTGGCGTTGCTGGTGGTTGAGATCCTTGCGTGTCTCGAGGATCGCCATGATGTTGTCGGCCACGCTCAGTTTGCGAAATATCGATGCTTCCTGGGGCAAATAGCCGATGCCGGCGCGGGCGCGGCCATGGATTGGCAACTGGGTGATATCCCGGTCATCGATCAATACACTGCCGTTATCGGCCGGGACAAGTCCCGCAATCATGTAAAAACAGGTTGTTTTGCCCGCACCATTGGGGCCGAGCAAACCGACGATGCGGCCACTTTCCACGGTAATCGAGACGTCGATAACGACTTTGCGTTTTTTGTAACTTTTGGCGAGATGGCGCGCGTGCAAGCTAGGCATAAGAGTTTACTGTGCAGCCTTGGTTGATGAGGATTGTGCGGCACTGGAGGCAGGTGTTGCTGGTTGGACTGGTTTGACATCAATCTGTCCTCCCTTGGGGGGGATCACAATTTCGATTCGCTGGCCATTGCCCGAGGTACCATTTTTGCCCGCTGCTTTCATGACTTCTTTAAGCAGATCGTAATCAATATGCGGGCCGCTCATGACCGCCCCGTTTTGCTCAACTGAGGCATCTTCAACCAGCAGCAAGCGCTCGTTGCTGGGGGTGTAGGTAATCTGTTTGGCGGCAGCAGTAACCACGCCTTGGTCTTTTTCCGGCTGTTGCTGGAAGCGCGCCGGGTTGCCGGTGGCGATCATCTTTTCAACGCTACTGTCAGCGTTGGTGTGGATTACTATCGAATCAGCCGAGATCATCAGCGAACCTTGCTGGATTTTTACCGAGCCGGTATAGGTGGCCACCCCGTTTTTCTGGTCAACCATCAGGTTGTCGGCCGAGCCGCGGATGGTTTCAGTTTTGTCGCTGGGTAAGGCCAGGGACGCAGTGCTATAACTGGCGATAAATGCCACTACGGCAAGTGCGAATGGAGGCACGGTAAAACGAAATTTAGCGGGGATCATAAACAGCCTTAACCTGGGACTTTAACTGAAGCCGACTCTGCGCCAGGTCGGCATCCATACCTATCGCATCAATCTGGCCTTTAGCGCTGCGCATCTTAACAGCTTTGTCCGTTTCCGCGAATTGTTCGCGGGGTCGAACCCGCAGTTCAGTGGTAGTAATCTGGATTAACCCCTGGGATGGCGTCTGCTGCTGGATCAACACATTATCCAGCAGGCGGATCAATTGACCATTGCCTTCGCTGCGGCCGGTATCAGCGGTGACCCGCCAGGGCGCCGTTGCTTCGGCATCGTAAAACCCCATCACCGGTTGTTCGATTAGTGTGTAATCACCCTCCGAAGGGCCATCCGGATGCATCTGGTAGTGGGTGACCTGGGGAGTAGCCAGTTGATAGTGCAATTTGCCTTGCGCATCAAACTCGCGGGTCTCCACTTGTTTCATATAAATCTGGGGAAAGCCACTGGAGTCGTAATCGCGGGCTACCTCGTCCGTTTTCTGGCGCAGTGAAAAGGCAAAAAAACAAATCACCAGGGTAAACGCCAGTATCCAGGGGATAGGGATGTATTGATGGATCTTATAAGCGCGTTGCAGAAGATTCATTGCCTAGCCTTCACTATTAGTGGCCAGATAAGACGCTAGAAGGACATCAAATGTTCCTTGCGCCTGCATAATCAGGTCGCAAGCAGCGCGCACGGCACCTTCGCCCCCGCGCTCGCGGCTCTGCCAGTGTGCACGCGCGGCGACACTGGCATGGGCATTGGCAACAGTAAAGGCAAGGCCGACACGGGTCATGACCCCCAGATCCGGCCAGTCGTCGCCCATAAAGGCAATTTCATCTAGTTTGACCGGATGCTCCTGCAGTATTTCCTGTAGCGCTTCCCATTTGTCTTCGCGCCCTTGTACCAGGATGGTGATACCCAAATCGCTCGCACGTTTGGCGACCAGGTTGCTGGTGCGGCCAGTGATAATGCCGACTTTTACCCCGGTTTTTTGCAGGGCTTTGATACCTTGCCCATCGAGGGTGCTAAAGGATTTAAATTCCTCACCCTGGTTGCCAAAGTAAAGGCGGCCATCGGTGAGTACACCGTCAACATCCAATAATAAAAGTTTGATGCGGGTGGCGCGTTCACGTAATTCAGGGTTCATGTGTGGGGCGGGGTTCATTCAGGAATTCCGTTACAGTTGGCCGGTCAGGGCGTATCGGGTAAAAAAGTGGGTTAGATAATACCTGCGCGCAGCAAATCATTGATTTTTACGACACCCACCAGGGCTTTTTGTTCGTTGGAAATAAGCAGCACATTGATTTTTGCCTGTTCCATCAGCGCCAGTGCTTCGGCAGCCAGGGTGTGGTCGCGCAGCATTTTTGGGCTAGTGTTCATCAGTTCGCCGACAGTAGCGACGCGGATATCCACGCCCTTGTCGATACTCCGGCGCAGGTCGCCATCGGTAAAAATACCGAGTAAGTCGCCTGCTGGATTCATCACTGTGGTCATACCAAAACCTTTTTCGGACATCACCATCAGTGCATCCAGCATAGGTGTTTCCGGCGTTACGCGCGGAATATCATCCCCGCTGTGCATGACATCGGCAAGGCGCAACAAAAGTTTGCGCCCGAGCGCGCCGCCGGGGTGGGAGAAGGCAAAATCTTCAGCGGTAAAGCCGCGTGCTTCCAACAGTGCAATCGCCAGCGCATCGCCCATCACCAGGGTGGCAGTGGTGCTGGAGGTGGGAGCAAGATCCAGGGGGCAGGCCTCAGTGATGACGCTGATATCCAGGTTAACCTCGGCGACTTCGCCCAAAGTGGATTGGGCATTGGCAGTCATACTGATGATTTTGATCCCGGCACGCTTAAGCAAGGGCAGCAGGGTGACGATTTCGTTGGAAGTACCCGAGTAGGAAATGGCGAGCAAAATATCGTTTTTGGTGATCATGCCCAGATCGCCGTGGCTGGCCTCACCGGGATGGACAAAAAATGCGGGGGTACCAGTGCTGGCGAGGGTCGCGGCAATTTTTTTGCCGATATGACCGGATTTGCCCATCCCCGTGACAATCACGCGTCCGGTGCAATTAAGGATGAGCTCGCAGGCGGCGGTAAATTGGCCATCGATACGCGCAGCCAGTGCAGTCACGGCTTCGGCTTCCAGGCGGATGGTTCGCAAGGCGGAGCTGACATAGTCAAAAGCAGCCATAAAACACTTCCCAAATAGCAGTTTGCGCCAGTGTTGGCGGTATTAAGGTTCAGCATTATAGCGGCCAGACCCGGCAAGGCGAGGGCTGTTTGTGTCTTTTTTCCTGCGCGTGAGTTATCGGCACAGCGATCTAAATGGTATAGTGCGCGCCGCCAACCTGCGCACTGCGCCTCCGGTTTAATAAACCGCCACATCCATAAGTATCCATAAAGAATGGCACCATAGGGAATTAGCGTTGTCTGAATTCCGGTTCCCTTAATCCAGGTAGCAAGTCCAGGTGCAAGTCCATCTCTGGCTTAATGGCCATACATCAATTAAATGGAAGGTTCTACGATGAAATATTTACTCACCAAAGTCTCTGGTGTTGTTTTCGGTTTAACGGTGTTGTTCAGCACCAGTGTAATGGCACAAGCGCCCGCTGCTGCTGCGGCCCAGTCCCCACAGGCCATAGTGGAGTCTGTTGCGCAAGAATTGTTCGGTTTGGTTAAAGCCAAGAATGCGGCCAAAACCGCAGATGATGTCTATTTCAAGCAAGTTGAAACTGCGCTCGATGGTGTGGTGAATTTCCCGTTTATTGCCGCTTCTGTCATGGGTAAGGACACCTACGCCAAAGCGACACCGGCCCAGCGCGAACAATTCCAGAAAGTGTTTAAAGACGGTATGGTGAAATCCCTGGCTAAAGGGGTTGCGGGATATGCTGAAAGCAAAGTCACCATCGCCGGTGTGACCGAAGTAAACCCCACCCGCGTAGTGGTTAAGCAGGAAGTGGCGGCAGAAGGCACCACTCACAAGCTGGACTACACCATGCAAAAGGGCAAAGAAGGCGATTGGAAACTGATCAATGTGGTGCTCAATGGCGTGAATTTGGGGCAATCCTTTACTGGTCAATTCAAAGCGGGCCTGAAAAAGTACAATGGCGATATCGATAAAGTGATCGTCAATTGGCTGGCAGATGCCTAAGTATCTGCCAAAAGTGCTAATTTAAAGCAAAGCCCCCGGTATTTGACCGGGGGTTTTGCTTTGTGGGATAGGAGTTCTGTATTAGGAGTTGTGGGTGCGATATGGGTGACATTCCGGTAAACTTCGCGCCTTATTTATTATTGCAATCCACTGGCATTGCAATTCAGACCAATCATTCCCGAGTAACACTATGCAAGCTGAACAAATCAAAGCGCTGATCGAAAGCCAAATCCCCGAGTGCGATGTGAAATCCGTAGACGTTATGGGTGACCATATTGGATTGGTTGTCGTCAGTCCTGCATTTGCAGGTTTGACCCCTGTCAAAAAGCAACAATTGGTGCTGTCTACCCTGAGCGCACAATTTGCCGACCGCAGTATCCATGCGGTGGACTACATCAAATCCTTTACTCCCGAGCAGTGGCAACAGCAGCAACAACAGCAGTAATACCTATTCTCGCTGACGCCAGCCTGGCTGGGTCGTGCACCTATATTCCTTTTTTGTTTTCAGGGTTGTGATGGATAAGTTTTTGATTACGAGCGGCGGGCCGCTCACTGGTGAATTACGTATTTCCGGCTCCAAAAATGCGGGCCTGCCATTATTGGCGGCGGCTATCCTGGCGGATGGCAAAGTGCATTTAAGCAATGTTCCCCATTTGAAAGACATCACTACTATGGTGCAGTTATTGCGCACCCTTGGCCTGACCATCGAGATCCAGGGTGAGCATGTGGTGATTGTTGATCCCAACACCATTAATTCCTATACCGCTTCCTACGAGCTGGTTAAAACCATGCGTGCCTCGATCCTGGTGCTTGGGCCATTGCTTGCGCGTTACGGCGAGGCCAATGTGTCTTTCCCGGGCGGCTGTGCGATTGGTTCGCGCCCGGTGGATATCCATCTGCGCGGCCTTGAGGCTATGGGCGCAATGATTGAAATTGATGGTGGTTACATCCGCGCCCGCTCCAATGGTCGCCTGAAAGGCTGCCATTTCCTGATGGATATGGTCACTGTAGGCGGTACCGAAAACCTATTGATGGCTGCGGTATTGGCCGAAGGCAAAACCGTGCTCGAAAACGCCGCGCGCGAACCCGAGATTGTTGACCTTGCCAATATGCTGGTCGCTATGGGGGCAAAAATTGAAGGAATCGGTACCTCCAGCCTGACGATTTACGGTGTTGATAAATTGCATGGCTGTGAATACAGCGTCATGCCCGACCGCATCGAGACCGGCACTTATCTGGTGGCGGCAGCGGCTACCCGCGGCAAGATCAAATTGACCAATACCCGCGCCGATATCCTCGAAGCAGTGCTGTTTAAATTGCAGGAAGCGGGTGCCGATATCACCACTGGTGAAGATTGGATCGCACTGGATATGCATGGCAAGCGCCCTAAGGCGGTCAGCTTGAAAACTGCCCCTTACCCGGCATTCCCCACCGATATGCAATCGCAATTTATGGCGATGAATGCGGTTGCGGAAGGTGTGAGCCATATTACCGAAACGATTTTTGAAAACCGTTTGGTGCAGGTTGCCGAATTGAACCGTATGGGCGCGCATATCGAACTCGAACACAACACTGCGATTGTCACCGGTGTTGAGCGTTTGAAAGCGGCGCCGGTGATGGCATCTGACTTGCGCGCTTCTGCGAGTCTGGTGATTGCCGGTCTGGTTGCCGACGGCGAAACCCTGATTGACCGCATTTACCATATCGACCGTGGTTACGAAGCCATCGAACAAAAATTCCAAAGCCTGGGTGCTAGTGTGCGCCGCGTAAAAGGTTCATAAGAAGGTAGATGCCATGAGCCACACCCTGACCATCGCGCTGACCAAAGGGCGCATTCTGGAAGAGACTTTACCGCTGTTGGCCGCTGCGGGTATCGAGCCGCTGGAGGATATGGAAAAAAGCCGCAAGCTGGTATTTGAAACTACCCAGCCAGGTGTGCGCTTATTGTTATTGCGCGGCGCCGATGTACCCACTTACGTGCAATTTGGTGCAGCCGACATGGGCATCTCCGGCAAAGATACCTTGATGGAAAACGGCGCTGAAGGTTTGTATGAGCCGCTCGATTTAAACATCGCGCGCTGCCGACTGATGACCGCCGGTGTTAAAGGTGAAGCCTTGCCGTCCGGCCGCATTCGTGTCGCCACCAAGTATGTGAATATCGCCAAACAATATTACGCATCGCAAGGCCGCCAGACCGACATCATCAAACTTTACGGTGCTATGGAGCTTGCACCGATTATGAATCTGGCTGATGAAATTGTGGATATAGTTGATACCGGCAACACTTTGCGTGCGAATGGTTTGGAAGAGCGCGATTTTATCGCCGATATCAGTTCACGTTTGATCGTGAATAAAGCCTCGATGAAAATGAAGCACGTGCAAATCCAGACCATTATCGACCATATCGCGCGCGCGGTAGCGGGCGATTAATTTTCTATTCCGTCGATTGCAAATACTAATGTGTATTTGCAATCGATAGGCTGCATGATCAACCTATTATTTTCTTTCCAGTTCACAGTGTTATTGTTTTTTTAAAAAGAGAATTCCATGTCTGAATCTATCATCACCCGTTTGGATGCAAGCCAAAGCGATTTCAACCAGCGTTTGGATCAACTGCTTGCGTGGGAGTCGGTTAGCGATACCCGCGTTGCCACCGTGGTGGACGATATTCTGCATCAAGTAAAAACTCGCGGTGATGCAGCGGTAGTGGAATTTACCAATAAATTTGATCGCCGCACTGCGCAGAGTATTAATGATTTTGTGGTCACGCCAGCGCAATTGCAAAATGCGCTGGCACAAATCAATGCCGAGCAGCGCGTGGCATTGGAAATTGCAGCGGAGCGTATTCGCAGTTATCACCAGCACCAATTGCAGAGTTCATGGCGCTACACCGAAGTTGACGGTACTGTGCTCGGCCAACAAATTTCGGCCATGGAGCGCGTGGGTTTATATGTGCCCGGCGGTAAAGCCTCCTATCCTTCATCGGTGTTGATGAATGCGATTCCGGCAAAGGTCGCCGGTGTTGATGAGCTGACCATGGTAGTGCCGGCACCCGATGGCGAGATCAGCCCGATGGTATTGGCCGCAGCGGCAATTGCCGGTGTTGATCGCGTCATTACCATTGGCGGTGCGCAAGCGGTTGCTGCACTCGCCTATGGAACTGAAACCATTGCCAAGGTCGATAAAATTGTTGGCCCCGGCAATATTTATGTTGCTACTGCCAAGCGTGCGGTGTTTGGTCAGGTGGCGATTGATATGATCGCTGGACCATCAGAAATTCTTGTGGTGTGCGATGGTTTGACGGATCCCGATTGGATCGCAATGGACTTATTCAGCCAGGCAGAACACGACGAGCAGGCGCAATCGATTTTATTGTGCCCGGATGCGGATTATTTAAATAAGGTGGAAGAGTCGATCAAGCGTTTGTTGCCGACACTCGCGCGCGAAAGTATTGCGAGCGTATCGTTAAAAAATCGCGGTGCCTTAATTAAAGTGGCCGATATGGAGCAGGCAATTGCAGTGAGCAATCGCATCGCTCCCGAGCATTTGGAATTATCAGTTGCCGATCCGGAATCACTGCTGCCAAAAGTGCGTCACGCCGGCGCTATTTTTATGGGGCGCTTTACCCCGGAAGCACTCGGCGATTATTGCGCAGGGCCTAATCACGTATTGCCAACTTCCGGTACTGCGCGTTTTTCATCGCCGCTGGGTGTGTACGATTTCCAAAAGCGCAGCTCGATTATTATGTGTTCGGCAGCGGGAGCATCGGTGCTATCCAAAACGGCATCGGTGCTTGCGCGCAGTGAATACCTTGAGGCGCATGCGCGCTCGGCGGAATACCGGATTATCGATTAATTATTTATTGGTAACACGGAAATAAAAATGGGCGCTTGATGCGCCCATTTTTTTTGTCGTCAGGTTTTGGTTTGGGAACTGCTGCGCTCACCGGCGATGGCTTCAATCTCTATTGGTGTGCCGTCGCGGATAAGGCTGATGGTCACTTTCGAACGCGGAACCAATTTATTTACCAGTTCGGTGCATTGGCGCGCATCCTGGATTTCTACATGATTGATATGCGTCAGTATATCGTTAGGGCGAATACCTGCGAGATGGGCAGGACCTTCGGGATAGAGCCCGGTAATCACAATGCCCTGGATGCGCGGGTGGGGTACTCCCTCTATTCCCAGCCAGCCGCGAATAACCCGGCCATGTTTGGCTATTTGCTGCAGGCTCTCCATGGCAATTTTAGCGGGTACCGCAAAGCTGATGCCTGAAGAGGTATTGGACTCATCCAGGACGGCAGTATTGATTCCTATCAAATTGCCATAGGCATCAACCAGGGCTCCGCCAGAATTACCCGGGTTGATAGCTGCATCCGTCTGGATAAAATTCTCGCGCGCAGCCTCTTCACTCACGCCCACGTTCCAGCGCCCGGTTGCACTGACAATCCCCTGGCTTACGCTTTGCCCAACTCCAAAAGGGTTGCCTATCGCGAGCACTACATCGCCCACGCGAACATTATCGGAGTTGGCCAGGGTAATGGCGTTGATATTATCCAACTGGATTTTCAGTACCGCCAGGTCATTATCCGAATCCATCCCAATCAATTCTGCATTGGTGACGCGCCCGTCATAGAGCAGGACGGCAATCCGGTCAGCACCGTTAATGACGTGGTTGTTAGTCAGGATCAGCCCCGAATTATCAACAATAACCCCGGAGCCGAGCGTTTTTTGCATGCGCTCCTGTTGTGGGGGATTGGAATTATTATAGAGATGGCGAAAAAACGGGTTATTGGACAGGTTTGGGTTGCGTTGCATAACGCGCTTTTCGGTATACACATTGACTACGGCAGGCGCGGCGCGATCAACAGCGTCAGCATAAGAGACAACACCTGTGCCAAGGTTGCTGTGGTTGGTCGGTGGTTGCGCATTGGGCGCGCGTAATTGGGGGAATAGGAGGAGTGCGAGCAACGCAATGATAACGCCTGCGGTAATGGGCCAGCCAACAAACTGCAGCAAGCGTTGTAGGAACATGCAAACGTCTCCGTCGATATTTTTATCAGCCAACAAAAACCCCGCAAAGCGGGGTTATACATGTATTCGACGTCCTGTTCGCGATCAAACCAGTGGGCAACTGGCTGGTTCGTTAATCAATAGCGGTTGGCTTTGCCATCAAAATCAAAGTCATCGGCGGACTCTGTTGGCATGCGCGCACTGAGGAGGTGATCGTCGCGCAAATCGTAATCTTCGCTCAATGTGCCTTTAGCGCCCGGTGCCTTGGGCGCCCAATCACGTGGCGGCTCAATGCGTTGTTCAGCGACATAGGCTTTGGTGTCACCACTGAGGTTATTGTTGGCAGAATCCAGGATCTGGCGGCTAATGGCCGGGGTGGCTAGTTTCAAGGCACCATTGGCCAAATGCTCGTGCACTTCACGGTAGGCGTGGGTGAGGTTATTTACCAATTGTGATGTCTGGGCGAAATGCTCTGCAACATCGCGTTGGTAGCCTTGTAGTGAGTTTTCGGCCTCATGCAGGCGCTGCTCAAGGTCGCGCCCGAATATGTGCGTGCGGAAAACATAGAGAAGCGCGGCGCCAATACCTGCGCCAACGAGTAAACAAAGTAAACCGGTAATAAATAATGCACTGAATGAATACACGGAAATCTCCTGCTAAGCATGGCCATTACAAAGATGATATTCAGCCATGGACATTGATAAGTCTATTATAAGTCCATTTTCTCATTAAAATGGGCAAAATTATCGAGTTTGTGTGCTTCCGCCTAATCACTGAGGTAACTAATGCTTTTTCCCTTCGCCAAAGAACAGGACATTTTCATTCCCGGCCCCTGTGGCCAGCTCCAGGCAGTGGTTCATGAGGGGGATATGGACGGGCATTTTGCCGCGCGTGGCCTGTTGGCGGTCATCTGCCATCCACATCCTGTACATGGTGGCACTATGGATAATAAGGTTGTGACTACTTTGATGCGCACTTACCGGGATTTGGGTATTCATGTTGTGCGCTTCAATTTTCGCGGCGTCGGTAAGAGTGAGGGTAGTTTCGATAACGCCATAGGCGAGTTGGATGACCTTATGGCTGTCATTGCCTGGTCAAAGCAACAATTGCCTCAGGCCTTATTGGTATTGGCTGGCTTCTCATTTGGTTCTTCCATCGCTGCCCAAGCCAGCTATCAAGCTGGGGCGTTGCAGCATTTGACCCTGGTGGCACCGCCGGTGGAGCGCTATCCCTATGATCGCGATGGACAATTTCCCTGTGCGCTTGCCGTGATTCAGGGGGATAAGGATGAACGTGTTATTGCCGATGGTGTTTACCGCTGGGTTGAAGGCTTGCAGGGTTCCGTTGAACTCTTGCGTTATGCTGACGCCGGGCATTTCTTTCATGGTTATTTAACCCAGATGAAAAGCGATTTGACCCAGGTGCTGTTGCGCCAGGTTCCCTCTGTTTAGGCTGCCCGACCAGGGTGAAATTTAATGGCGCCACTCCTGGCTTATCGTTAAAGTGGCGCCCGGTTTAAATAGCGATGTCCTGTATTTGATGTCCTGTATTAATAGTGACGCCCAGTTTAGCGAGCCTGCTCAATATCTATGACAACTTCTATTGCCCTTTCACCCATGGATCGTTACCAGCGCGATCTGGCGCGCCCTGATTTCCGCCGCGATCCAGCGCAAGCGGCTGCCGTAAACCATCTGCAACATTTATATGAACAGCTTGTTGCCGCTTGGCAGGCTGAGCAAAACCAATCTGGTCTGGGTGGGTTTTTTAAGCGACTAACAGGCACGCAGTCACGCCTATTGGTGCGAGGATTGTATTTTTGGGGTGGGGTAGGGCGGGGTAAAACCTATCTGATGGATAATTTTTTTGAGAGTTTGCCGTTTGAGCAGAAGTTGCGCGCACATTTCCATCGCTTTATGCGCCGTGTACATGCAGAGCTTAAAAAGCTGGATGGCCAGAAAAATCCGCTCAAAAAGGTTGCCGATATCATCGCCAGCGAAGCGCGCGTGATTTGTTTCGATGAATTTTTTGTATCGGATATCACCGATGCCATGATCCTTGGCACCTTGATGGAGGAGCTGTTTGCGCGTGGAGTCACCCTGGTTGCGACCTCCAATATAGTCCCGGATGGTTTATATAAAGATGGTTTGCAGCGTGCCCGCTTTTTACCTGCTATCGCCCTGCTCAACCAACACACCCTGGTAGTGAATGTGGATGGTGGGGTGGATTATCGCCTGCGCGCGTTGGAGCAGGCTGAGCTTTATCACTCGCCATTGGATGAGGCTGCTGACCAGAGTTTGATGTGTAGCTTTAAAAGCCTTGTTACAGGAAATGCGGAAATTCAAGAAGGGTCTGATCTTGAGGTAGAAGGGCGCCTGATTCATGCGCGTTATGTGAGTGATGGGGTTGCCTGGTTCGATTTTGTCGAGCTTTGCGATGGGCCGCGTTCGCAAAACGACTATATCGAGCTGGCGCGCGAGTATCACTCAGTGATCCTCAGTAATGTGCCCGGGTTGGGGCGTGCGAAAGATGATCAGGCGCGCCGGTTCGTGAATCTTGTCGATGAGTTTTATGATCGCCAGGTCAAGTTAGTGATTTCGGCGGAGCGTCCACTGGGCGAGTTGTACTCCACTGGCAAGCTGGATTTTGAATTCCAGCGCACGGTGAGCCGCTTGCTGGAGATGCAAAGTCATGAGTATCTGGCGCGACCCCATCGGCCGGAATAATAGATTCAATGGTAAATTGTGGTTGAAAAGCAGGCATTGGCTGTGTAGTATGCCGCCTCCCTATTTTAGGGGCATTATCCACATCCAATTAGGCAGGAATAACATGAAGACCTATATTGCCAAAGCAGAATCCGTCTCTCAGGACTGGTTCATCGTGGATGCGGCGGGAAAAACACTCGGCCGTTTATCTGCGGAAATCGCCTCGCGTTTGCGTGGCAAGCACAAGCCAGAATTCACCCCACACGTTGATACCGGTGATTACATCGTTGTTATCAACGCTGCACAAGTGCGTGTGACTGGCCGTAAAGCAACTGACAAGATTTATTACTCTCACACTGGTTTTGTGGGCGGTATCAAGTCTATCAGCTTCCAGAAGTTGATTGAAAAGGCGCCAGAGCGCACCATTCAAACTGCCGTTAAAGGTATGTTGCCGAAGGGTCCACTCGGTCGCGCTATGTTCAAAAAACTAAAAGTTTATGCAGGTAATGAGCATCCACATGCTGCTCAGCAACCTAAAGAACTGAACATCTAAGGGGAGCTGACATGTCTGCTACACAATTTTACGGCACCGGCCGTCGCAAAACCTCTACCGCGCGCGTGTTCATCACTGCCGGTACTGGTGCAATCATCGTTAATGATCGTCCTTTGGACGAGTACTTCGGTCGTCCAGTTGCGCGCATGGTTGTTCGTCAGCCGCTCGAACTGGTTGGTCTGGTAGAGAAGTTTGACGTGAACGTTACCGTTACTGGTGGCGGTAGCTTTGGTCAAGCTGGAGCTATACGCCACGGTCTGACTCGCGCTTTGATGGAATATGATGAGTCTCTGCGTAGTGATTTGCGCAAAGCCGGCTACGTTACCCGCGATTCGCGCGAAGTTGAACGTAAGAAGGTTGGTCTGCGTAAAGCACGTAAGAAGCCACAATTCTCCAAGCGTTAATGCTTATCTCCAGCTGGTTTTATGCTGGCTGGTTGATGATCATCAAAAACGCCCAAGTCTTTACTGGCTTGGGCGTTTTTTTACGTCTAAAATTGCTGGTCTATAAGCCACTGTTTGTGTGTGGTTATTCTTGTAAGCAGTGCGTTAATTCATTAACATTGCCCGCCTTTTCTTGAGTCACCCAATATTCCTGTTTTCGCCGGACTTAATATCAGTAACCTGTATCAAGTCTTGGGACGATTTTAGGCAATTTGCTAGCCGTTAAAGCTGTTTAGGGGAGAAATTCGTCATGAGTAATGACGCAGTAAATCAAACGCGCCGTCGCGTATTAATCGGGGCCACTTGTGCAGTGGGTGCGGTTGGTGTTGTAGGTGCCGCTATTCCATTTGTTGGTTCCTGGAATCCGAGTGCAAGGGCAAAAGCTGCCGGTGCACCCGTGAAGTACAATATCAGCAAAATCGAGCCTGGCTCCATGGTCACTGTTGAGTGGCGCGGCAAGCCTGTTTTTATAGTTCGCCGTACCCAGGCAGCTTTGGATAGCTTGAAAAAAGTGGAAGAGCAGGGGGTGTTACTTGATGCTGGTTCGAATGAGCCCCAGCAACCTGACTATGCCAAAAATGCCGAGCGCGCGATCAATAAAGAATTTGCAATCCTGTTGGGGGTTTGTACCCATCTTGGATGTGCTCCTTCATTCCGTCCGGATGTAGGTGCAGCCGATTTGGGCGGCGATAAATGGCAGGGCGGGTTCTTCTGTCCATGCCATGGTTCCAAGTATGACTTGGCTGGCCGGGTATATAAGGCTGTACCAGCACCATTGAATCTGGAAGTTCCTCCTCATCGTTATGAGAGCGATTCTGTAGTTGTAATTGGCGAAGATCAGGGGGCTTGATATGAATTGGTTAGTCGGTTTATGGCAGTGGGTTGATAAGCGGCTCCCGGTACAACGTGCCTGGGATACGCATATGGCCAAGTACTATGCGCCCAAAAACTTTAACTTCTGGTATTTTTTTGGCGTACTTTCGCTGCTGGTATTGGTAAACCAACTGGTAACCGGTATCTGGTTGACTATGAGCTATAACCCTTCCGCTGAGGGGGCATTCGCGTCTGTTGAATACATCATGCGCGATGTTGATTTTGGCTGGTTGCTGCGCTACATGCACTCCACCGGCGCGTCGGCTTTCTTCATTGTGGTTTATCTCCATATGTTCCGCGGCATGATGTACGGCTCCTATAAGGCACCGCGTGAACTAGTGTGGATTTTCGGTATGACCATTTATCTGGTCCTGATGGCCGAAGCTTTCATGGGTTACGTATTGCCTTGGGGCCAAATGTCCTACTGGGGGGCACAGGTAATTGTATCCCTGTTTGGTGCTATCCCTGGCATTGGTGAAGATCTGGTGCAGTGGATTCGCGGCGACTACCTGATTTCCGGCATCACCTTGAACCGTTTCTTTGCTCTGCACGTAGTGGCGTTGCCGATTGTGTTGCTGGCTTTGGTTGTGATGCACATCCTGGCGTTGCACGAAGTCGGTTCCAATAACCCGGATGGCGTTGAGATCAAAAAGAACAAAGATGAAAACGGCATCCCGCGCGATGGCGTTCCTTTCCATCCCTTCTATACCGTCCACGATCTGGTTGGCATCACTGTTTTTCTGTTTGCTTTCTGCTTCATTATGTTCTTTATGCCAGAAATGGGCGGCTTCTTCCTTGAGCATGCCAACTTTGAAGAAGCTAACAACCTGAAAACACCATTGCACATTGCGCCGGTTTGGTACTTCACTCCTTTCTATGCGGTACTGCGTGCGGTCACCATGCCGATTGACCTGGGGCCAATGGTATTGACTGCCAAGTTCCTCGGTTTTATGGCGATGGCTGCCGCAATCGCTATCCTGTTCGTATTGCCTTGGCTGGATCGTAGCAAAGTGAAATCCATGCGGTACCGTGGTCATATCCCGCGCATTATGCTGATTGCATTTGCATCAATGTTCGTGATTCTTGGCTACCTGGGCGTTAAAGCGCCGACTGAAGGCAGAACCTTGTTGTCGCAAATTGCTACAGCGTTCTACTTCGCTTACTTTTTAACTATGCCGGTTTGGACTACCACCAGTGTGGAAAAGGCTAAGTCAAAAGTAGCCTGGGCACTCTGCGGACTCTTTGCTGTTGTGTTCACCTGGATGGGTTTTGAGTATATTGGCGGTGAAGTTCCGGCCTTATTGCTGGTGCTCTGCTTCCTGTTGGCAGCCATTTTTGCAGTAATGCCATTGTTGGCTGCGCGCGATAAAGATTTGGTTGAGCCAACCCGCACGCAATCAAAAGGCCTACCGGCTATTATTGTGTTCGCTGGCCTTGCACTCTTTATTATTCTGGCTGTGGTGCCGATCAAGGCAGTGGCCAATGAAGGCTCCTTCAGCTGCGGTGCAATTCCCTGTGACCACATGGAGCCGGACCTGACCGATAAAGCATCTCTACAGCGCGGTGCCAAATACTTCACCAACTACTGCATGGGCTGCCACTCGGCTAAATATTCGCGCTTTGAGCGTGTTGCTGACGATCTGGATATTCCCCATGACCTGATGGAGAAAAACCTGATTTTTGGTGATCAGCGCATTGGCCAATTGATGGAAATTGCGATGAAGCCGCAGCAGGCCAAGGTCTGGTTTGGTGTTGTTCCTCCGGATTTAAGCCTGGTGGCGCGCGCACGCTCACCTGAGTGGATTTACACCTACCTGCGTAATTTCTATAAAGATGAAACCCGCCCCTGGGGTGTTAACAACCGTGTATTCCCCAATGTGGGTATGCCACATGTGTTGATTGGCCCGCAAGGTCTGTTGGAGTGTGGTGCTGGTCCTAAGCTCAATCATCACGGTGGTGCTTTGCGTAATGACGTGGGCCAGATTGAGGTGGATGAGCACTGCGGTACCCTTAAAGAAGGTAAAGTCAAAGGCAGCTTGTCACCAGCTGAGTTTGATGAGGCTGTCTACGATCTGGTTAATTTCCTTGAGTACCTGGCTGAACCTGTTGCGGTGAAGCGTCAGTCGATGGGGTATTACGTGCTTGGCTTCCTTGTGATCCTGTTTATCTTTGTCTACTTCCTGAATCGTGAATTCTGGAGAGAGATCCACTGATAACAAAACGGGCGACTTAGGTCGCCCGTTTTGTTTATGTCTTGTTTAAATTGAGCCTTGGTTAAAATCCCTGTACTTTAGTGCCGGAGCCCATCTGATCAGTCAAAGGAACTTTTTATGTCCATGTCGTCCAGTCGTCCGTATTTTCTGCGCGCCATCTATGAATGGATATTGGACAACAACTGCACTCCGCACATATTGGTTGATGCCCATGTCCAGGGCACGCAAGTGCCGCAACAGCATGTGAATAAAGATGGACAGATTATTCTGAATATTTCGCCCACCGCGATCAAAGATTTTTTTATGGATAACACCGCTGTTTCGTTTAATGCGCGTTTTAGTGGTGTGGTCAATAACCTCTATGTTCCCTGCGGAGCAATTCTGGGTATCTACGCCCGCGAAAATGGCCAGGGTATGATGTTTGAACCGGAGCAGCATCCACAGCCACCCGCGCCAGCTCCGACGACACCCACCAGGCCTGAACCCGTCTCCCCTTCGGGTTCGGCACCCAAACGCCCGGGGTTGCGCGTTGTAAAATAAAGCCTTTTAACACCAGCCGCGGCTGGTGTTTTCATTTATGGCTTCCGAAAGATTGTGACGCTTGCGCGACATATTTATGACAAAGGCCTTGCCGGTCATATAACTGTCATATTCGCTGGGTAAAGTGGCCGTCAATGGAGGGGCAGTCCTCTCCATCAACACGCAAGAATTTTTTACTCACGATGACTAACGGAGCGCTCTATGAACGCTATGACAATTATTAAAGGGTTGGTATTGGCCGGCTCTATGGTATGTGCAGCTGCGCTGCAAGCCGCAGTTGACCCCAAGTTGCCGGAATACAAAGTGGCAACAGGTGTATCAGGCAATGTGAACTCAATTGGCTCAGACACACTTAACAACCTGATGACCCTTTGGGCTGAAGATTTCAAAAAACTCTACCCCAACGTGAATATCCAGATTCAGGGTGCTGGTTCTTCAACTGCGCCACCAGCTTTGACTGAAGGTACTGCTAACTTCGGCCCTATGAGTCGCGCGATGAAAGCAGAAGAAATCCAGGCTTTTGAAGCCAAACACGGCTACAAACCAACAGCAGTACCAGTGGCGATCGACGTTTTGGCTGTCTATGTAAACAAAGACAACCCGATCAAAGGCCTGAGCTTGCAACAAGTGGATGCCATCTTCTCCGCAACCCGCAAATGCGGTGCGCCTAAAGACATTACCCGCTGGGGTGAAGTAGGCCTGACAGATTCCTGGGTAAATCGCGATTTCACCCTTTACAGCCGCAACGCTGTGTCCGGTACTTATGGCTACTTCAAAGATGAGGCACTGTGCAAAGGCGACTTCAAAGCGGGCATCAATGAGCAACCAGGTTCTGCTTCAGTTGTGCAAGGTGTGTCTGAATCAATTAACGGTATTGGCTACTCAGGTATTGGCTATATCACTTCCGGTGTAAGGGCAGTGCCTTTAGCCAAAAAAGACGGTCAACCGTTTATTCCTGCTGAAGCTTCACATGCTTTGGATGGCAGTTACCCATTGGCGCGTGTCCTTTACGTTTACATCAACAAGCACCCGAATCGCCCGCTGGATGCGATGCAGCTTGAATTCCTCAAAATGGTACTGTCCAAACAAGGTCAGGAAACTGTAGTACGCGATGGTTATATCCCATTGCCTGCAACCATGGCGAGCAAAGCACTGGTTGAATTGCAAAAGTAATTTCTCTCGTTTTGCAACCAAAAAACCGTCGGCTTGCCCGGCGGTTTTTTTATCTCAGGGATATGAATGTGACAGATAAATGACAAGCGATGATTGCTTTGTAACAAAAGTGTCATTTTTGCTTGTTAGGATTCTTGTGCCAACAGATTAACCAAGTGAGCAGGCCATGTCTGAACCTAGCATCTCGGTCAAACAAACCCTGAGTTTGATGCCGACCACCGAACAGCGCAGCCGCCTGCGCCGCATTCGCAAACTCAAAGATAATATTTCCCGCTACGGTGTAATGACGGCAGGCATGGCGGTAGTCTTTTCCCTCGGATTGATTTTCTTTTATTTATTTTCGGAAGTTGCCCCCTTGTTTCGCGGTGCCTCGGTTGATGTAGCCAAAGCCTACGACCAGGCGGAGTTGCACCAGATCGAAAATGACACCACCGAATTTTTAACGCTCGAGCGTTATGAAGAAATTGGCGGCAGTTTCAAACGCAGTGGGGCAGTCAGTTTCTTTAACGTCAACGATGGTAAAACCATCCTGGATACCCAATTCCCTAAATCAGAGGGTGCCGAATTCGCCAGCCTGGCTACCAGCACGGCCGACCATGGCTTAATCGCATACGGATACAACAATGGTGAGCTAGCCATTGCCAAAACCAACTACGCACTCAGCTATCCGCAAGACCAGCGCGTAATTACCCCCAGCCTATCTTTTCCACTCGGTGAATCACCGGTGCGCCTGGATGAACAGGGCGCAGCATTAAATGTGTTAGCGGTTCAGGAAACTTCCAGTGGCACGTTGGTTGGTGCGATGACAGCGGACAATCGCCTGCTGCTCGGCGTGTTTAGCAGTAGTACCAATATGATTACTGGCGAAACAAATCTTTCGCAGGAAATATTTACCCTTCCACCTTTGCCGGCTGGAATGAATGCAATTGCACTGCAAATAGATGAAGGCGCGCGACATTTAGTGGTTGCGACTGACACCGCGCAAATTATTCTCTACAACATTCTTAACCCCGCTGCGGCAGAACGCAAAGAGCCGGTGAACGTCAGCGGTGGAAAAATTACGGTACTGCAATTCCTGGTGGGTACAGGTTCACTGGTGGTTGGTACCGATAAAGGTGAAGTAAGCCAATGGTTTTTGGTGCGTGATGAAAGCAATGAATACCATGTGCAATTTGTCCGCGCATTTGAATCACTGCCGGGTGCGGTTACCAGCGTCGCGCCGGAGTTTTCCCGGCGCGGTTTTTGGGCGGGCGATAATCAGGGCAATATCGGGATTTATTTCGGTACCTCCGAGCGCACTCTGTTGATCCAATCCATCAGCGATAAACCCATCGAAAATATCGCCATTTCTCCCATCAACAATCGCGCACTGTTAATTGATGCCAGTAAAAAAGTGGCAGTCGCCGATGTGTGGAATAAACATCCCGAAGTTTCATTCAGTTCGCTGTGGGAAAAGGTGTGGTACGAGGGGCGCGAAGCACCGGAATATATTTGGCAGGCTTCGTCTGGTAGCGATAATTTTGAAGCCAAGATGAGTTTTATCCCGCTCACACTGGGCACCTTGAAAGCCGCATTTTTTGCGATTTTATTTGCGGTGCCAATTGGGGTGATGGGCGCAATTTACACCGCCTATTTTATGACGGCAAAATTGCGCGGCATTGTAAAACCGACGATTGAAATCATGGCGGCGTTGCCCACGGTTATCCTCGGTTTCCTCGCCGGTTTATGGCTTGCGCCTTTTATGGAAAATCACCTGCCTGCAATTTTCAGCATCCTCATTTTATTGCCAGTGATTATGTTGGTTACCGGATTTATCTGGAGCCGTTTCCCTGAATCCGTGCGCATACGCGTCCCGGAAGGATGGGAGGCTGTCATTCTTGTGTTGCCAATTATTCTCACCGTATGGGGCTGTGTTGCGATTAGCCCGCAAACCGAAGTCTGGTTTTTTGATGGCAGCATGCGTCAATGGTTTACGGATAACGGCATCAATTACGATCAACGCAACGCATTGGTTGTTGGCATAGTGATGGGTTTTGCGGTTATCCCCAGTATTTTTTCGATCGCCGAAGATGCGGTATTCAGTGTGCCGCGCCATCTCACACAAGGCTCGCTTGCATTGGGCGCCACGCGCTGGCAAACCATGGTTGGTGTGGTGCTGCCAACTGCCAGCCCGGGTATTTTTTCAGCGGTAATGATGGGCTTTGGACGCGCTGTTGGTGAAACTATGATTGTGCTCATGGCGACCGGTAATAGCCCGGTTGTGAATTTCAATATCTTTGAAGGCATGCGCACCCTCTCCGCCAATATCGCGGTGGAGTTGCCGGAAACAGCGGTAGCCAGTACGCATTTCCGTGTGCTGTTCCTGGCGGCGCTGGTATTGCTCGCGCTGACCTTTGTAGTGAATACACTCGCTGAAGTTATCCGTCAGCGTTTGCGTCAACGCTACAGCAATCTTTAATTCCTGGTGAATGCAATGAAAAATTTTGTTAAAGCACAAGCCGATTGGTTTAAAAGTGGTTCGCCCTGGATTTGGTTAAACGGCGGTGCAGTGACCATTTGTATGGTGATGGTGGTGGGTTTGCTCGGCCTGATTGCCATCCGCGGTTTCGGCCATTTTTGGCCTGCTGATATTTTGCAAACTTCTATTGTTGATCGCGAAGGTACGCGTCACATTGTGATGGGTGAAGAGGTCCGCTCGGAAATTATTCCCGCCGCAGTTGCGCGCGATGGTGGTTACACCGTGAGTGATGATGTCGAATTAATTACTCGTCATTTATTCAAAATGGGCAATCGCGATGTCAATGGCCGCGACTTTGCCTGGTTTCTTGAAACCGGTATGGGTAATTGGGAATACCCGCTTGATGCGATTACTATTGAGCGGCGCGAATGGGGCAATTTTTATGGTTATCCAGTTGCTATTAAAGAGCAGGAAAAAATTATCAGCGAATTGAGCAGTGCTGATTTCTGGATGCAACTGGATCAGCGTATTGAGCGCGCCCTGGAATTGCACGACCAAATCCATCGCATCGAAAAATCCGATATTGGCCGCATCAACAAACGTATGGATGATTTGCGCCTGGAGCGTCGACGCCTGGAATTGGATGGTATTACTGGTGAGCAACTGGCGACTGCTGATGCCGAGCTTGCAGCGCGTCGCGCTGAGCTGGAAGCGGAATACAGCGTAATCAAAAAAACACGCGATGATATTCTTGCCCAGGCTACGCGCGATAAATTAATTGCACGCACAGCAGATGGCAAAGAAGTTGTTATCTCATTTGATCATATCGTGCGCGTCACTCGTCCAAATGAAATGGGCGTATTTGCAAAGCTCGGCCAATACGCGGAGCGCTTTTGGGAATTTATGAGCGCTGAACCACGTGAAGCCAATACCGAAGGTGGAATTTTTCCGGCAATTTTTGGTACCCTGACGATGGTAATTGTCATGTCCATCATGGTGACGCCCTTTGGTGTACTCGCTGCAATTTATTTGCGTGAATACGCAAGGCAGGGAACCTTCCTGAAAATTATCCGCATCTCTGTGTATAACCTCGCGGGTGTTCCTTCAATTGTGTACGGTGTATTTGGGTTGGGATTTTTTGTTTACACCCTCGGTGGAAATATTGATGAGCTGTTTTATGCGGAATCACTGCCATCACCCACTTTCGGTACACCGGGTTTGTTCTGGGCATCGCTGACACTGGCATTGCTCACCTTGCCGATTGTTATCGTGTCGACAGAAGAAGGTTTATCGCGTATCCCCAGTACAATTCGCCAGGGCAGTTTAGCGCTCGGTGCAACCAAGGCGGAAACACTGTGGAAAGTAGTAGTACCGCTCGCAACACCGGCGATGATGACCGGTTTGATTTTGGCGATTGCACGTGCGGCCGGTGAAGTGGCGCCGCTGATGCTGGTGGGGGTTGTGAAACTGGCCCCTGCATTGCCGGTCGATGGCAATTATCCTTACTTGCATCTTGACCAAAAAATTATGCATTTGGGCTTCCATATTTATGATGTGGGTTTCCAAAGCCCGAACGTGGAAGCGGCGCGTCCATTGGTGTATGCGACTTCATTGACACTGGTATTGCTCATTATCGCGCTGAATATTACCGCAATCAGGATTCGAAATAATCTGCGTGAAAAATATCGCAGCGCATCCGATTAATACGGAAAGTTTGTAATAAATTTGTCATCAATCTGAAATATATTGGTAAAAATTTTCACACAGGCACAATTTATGACTCCAACAGCATTGGTGGAACCGATCAAGCTTGAAGTAAAAAACCTCAACTTGTACTACGATCAAAAGCGCGCGCTCAATAACGTGAGCATGAAAATTCCGGAAAAAAAGGTCACCGCGTTTATTGGGCCATCGGGTTGTGGTAAATCAACGCTCTTGCGTTGTTTTAACCGTATGAATGATTTAGTTGATGCCTGCCGTGTGGAAGGTGAAATCGTTCTCGATGGTGGCAATATTTACGACAAGCATATCGATGTTGCGGAATTGCGCCGTCAAGTGGGAATGGTGTTCCAAAAACCGAATCCATTTCCAAAATCAATCTATGAAAATGTCGCCTATGGTCTACGCTTACAAGGCGTTAAATCAAAGCGTATTCTGGATGAGGTGGTGGAGAAATCCTTGCGCGGTGCAGCGCTCTGGGAGGAAGTAAAAGATCGCTTGCACGATAATGCGTTTGGATTATCCGGTGGACAGCAACAGCGTTTGGTTATTGCACGCGCAATTGCGATTGAACCGGAAGTGATTTTGCTCGATGAACCTGCTTCGGCGCTCGATCCAATTTCAACGTTGAAAATTGAAGAGCTGATCAATGAGTTGAAACACCAATACACTATTGTGATTGTGACGCACAACATGCAACAGGCAGCGCGCGTTTCTGATTACACAGCATTTATGTACATGGGTGATTTGATTGAGCATGATTTGACGGACACGCTTTTTACCAACCCCAGTAAAAAACAAACAGAAGATTATATTACCGGCCGTTACGGTTAATGCGGAGGTGCACTATGGTTATGGATATTACGAGTCATACTCATCATATCTCGCAACAATACAATATCGAACTTGAAGCTATCCGGACCCATTTATCGGAAATGGGTGGTATGGCGCAGCGTCAGGTAAACGATGCAATCCAGGCATTGATCGATGCGGATGTTGAGCGTGCCGAGCAAGTCGTGCGCGCTGATATGAAAGTCAATACGATGGAGGTGGCTATCGATGAAGAATGCATCCGTATTCTTGCGCGTCGCCAACCAGCCGCGAGTGATTTGCGTTTGGTTATAGCGGTCACCAAAGCCATTACTGATCTGGAGCGCATTGGTGATGAAGCGACTAAAATCGCCCGCCAGGCCATCGCCATGAATAAAGATGGCCACGCGCCACGCGGTTATATTGAGGTGCGTCACATCGGTGGCCATGTGTCACGTATGTTGCAGGATGCCCTCGATGCTTTTGCGCGCCTGGATATGGAGCTTGCACTCAATGTGGTGCAGACAGACAGGCAAGTCGATATGGAGTACAGCACCGCCATGCGCGAGCTGGTGACATTTATGATTGAAGACCCGCGCAGTATTACCCGCGTGTTGAATATCATGTGGTCACTGCGGGCGCTGGAGCGTATCGGCGACCATGCGCGCAATCTGGCCCAGTATGTGATTTACCTGGTGAACGGTGAAGATGTTCGCCATTCCAATCTGGAAGAGATCGCAGAGAACATCAATAGCAAGGAATAAGCCTGCTATTGCTCCGGGCACGTAATTTTTGCGTGACTAAAATGGCTTCCTCTTGTTAAATAACCCGCGCTTGCTTGCAGGCGCGGGTTTTTGTTTTCCGGTCAGACACTCGTGGTATCCGTTCTTCTCCCAAGGCTTGAGCAGATGACAACAGCGACAAATTAAGACTTGTCGGATACCTCATAAATATATAATATAAATAGGCTAAATAACTATGCTGGATACAGGGCGTAATCTAACTCACCAGTTAACCCATCAATTGGGTGCGGCAATTGTTCAGGGTCAGTATGCGATTGATAAATCCTTCCCAACTGAGGCGGAGCTATCGCAACAATTTAATATCAGCCGGAGCGTTACCCGCGAAGCGGTAAAAATGCTCACCGCCAAAGGGCTGATTGCATCGCGCCCACGGCAGGGTATCCGGGTCATGCCGAGTACCCATTGGAATATGTTTGATGCCGACGTGCTCAGTTGGACACTCAATGCGCGCCCTTCACTGGAGCTGCTGCGTGAGTTCACCCAATTGCGTATGGCGATAGAACCTGAAGCGGCGGTATTGGCCGCAGAAAACTATCAGGACAGTGAAAAAATCAAGGCCATTGGCGATGCACTCGCGCGGATGAAGCGAGCCGATGAAGGTCATGATGATCCGCTCTCGGCCGATATTGAGTTTCACTGCTCGATCCTGGCGGCGGGTAATAACCGCTTCTTTTTCCAGTTGCGCGAGTTTATCCAGGTCGCCTTGCGTGTAAGTATCGCCAGCACCAACCAGTTAAAAGGTGTGCTTACCGCAGATTATGACGACCACAAGCGTATTTATGACGCTATTTGTGCGGGTGATCAGGAGGGGGCCAGCAAAGCGGTAAAAACACTGCTGCAAGAAGTTATGCAGTTGATTAATGTATCTCTGGTAAAACCTAAATAGCCTATGCAGGTCATACACAACTGCCTATGCTCATATAAGGTGCCAACGTTTTACAGCGAACGGCGAGTGAAACCAGAGAGAAACCAACATGTATAGCTACTCAGCCCATCCAGGGTACACCTGCTACCCGAGTTTGCAGAACCGCAGTGTGTTTATCACTGGCGGCGCTACCGGTATTGGCGCGGCACTGGTGGAGGCCTTTGCTGCCCAGGGTGCAAAGGTGGCGTTTGTCGATATTGATGAGGTGGGCGCAATAGCACTCTGTGATCAATTAGTGGAAAAAGGTTATGCGCGTCCCTGGTTTGAGCGTTGCGATGTGAGTGATGTGGCCGCATTGCAGCGCAGTATTTCCGATGCGCAGGCCGCTCAGGGGAACATCCGGATATTGGTGAGCAATGCTGCCAACGATCAGCGGTTTGATACACGCACGATTACCGAAGCCGATTGGCATCGCGGATTGGCGATTAATCTCCACCCGGCTTTTTTTGCGGCCCAGGCAGTCCAGCCGATGATGGCAGCAGAGGGTGGGGGCTCGATTATCAATATCAGCTCGATCAATGTGCAGTTCGGGCCGCCGCGCCTGGCCAGTTACATTACCGCCAAAGCCGGGATTTTAGGTATTTCCAAAGCGCTGGCGACGGACTATGGCGTTGATAATATTCGTGTGAATTCCATTTTGCCGGGTTGGGTGGCAACACCTAAACAATTGGAAAAATGGTTGAGTGCGGAAGAAGAAGAGGAGCTGATGAAACGTGTGTGCCTTAAAAAACGCTTGGGCGCACACGACGTAGCCAACCTCGCGTTATTTTTGGCTGCAGATGATTCTGCCATGATCACCTCACAGGAATTTATTGTCGATGGGGGGCGTATTTAATGGCGATGACCTAGTGGTTGGGGCAATTTCTAACAATTAGTTACCGATGTTGTATTCCAACTATAAAAACAAAATCTAATAAAGCTATAGGAGAACTTTGGTGATTAATAGCCTCAACTGGTTTGATTTGTCTATTTTGGCGTTATACGCCTGCGTCCTGATTTTCATTGCTTACTATGTCTCGCGTGAAAAAGTAGGGCATCAAAAAAATGCCGAAGATTATTTTCTCGCAAGTAAATCCTTGCCCTGGTGGGCTGTCGGTACATCCCTTATTGCGGCCAATATTTCTGCCGAGCAAATTGTTGGTATGTCCGGTGCTGGTTACGCTGCTGGTATCGCTATCGCATCCTATGAATGGATGTCTGCCATCACGCTCTTCATTGTTGGTAAATATTTCCTGCCGATTTTTATGGCGAAAGGCATTTATACCATGCCGCAATTTTTGGAAAATCGTTACGACCGCCGCGTGCGCATTGTCATGTCGATTTTCTGGTTAACACTCTATGTCCTGGTTAATCTCACCTCTATTTTGTACCTCGGTGCCTTGGCAATTGAAGCGGTAACGGGCGTTGAAATGGTCTACGCCATGATCGGCCTTGCGATTTTCTCGTTTACTTATTCAATTTACGGTGGCATGAAGGCGGTCGCTTTTACCGACGTATTCCAGGTGACGTTGTTGGTGCTGGGTGGTTTGTTAATTACCTACCTCGGCCTGGAAAAAATTGGTGGGGATCAAGGTATCGTGCACGGCTTCACTACCTTGCTGGATACGGTTCCGGAAAAATTCGATTTGATTCTTGATCCCAGCAATCCCCAATACCAAAACCTGCCGGGTATTTCGGTATTGATCGGCGGTATGTGGGTAATGAACATGTCCTATTGGGGCTTTAACCAATATATTACCCAGCGCACGTTGGCTGCAAAAAGTTTGCAAGAAGCGCAAAAAGGTATCGCGCTGGCTGCTTACTTAAAAGTGTTGATGCCGATCATTGTGGTGTTGCCTGGCGTTGCTGCGGCAAGTTTGATTCCGGGTTTGTCGCCATCAGATCGCGCTTATCCAGAGATGATGAAATTACTTCCGCACGGATTATTGGGAATTGTGTTTGCGAGTTTGGTCGCGGCAATTTGTGCCTCGCTCAGCTCTAAAGTGAATAGTATTTCCACCTTGTTCACTATGGATATTTATAAATTAATTATTAAACCAGGTGCATCTGAAACCCATTTGGTGAATGTAGGTCGTATTGCGGCGACGATTGCATTGATTATTGCGCTGGTTGTTGCCAAGCCATTAATTGGTAAATCAGACCAGGCCTTTCAGTTTATCCAGGATTTCACCGCTTACTTCACGCCCGGTATTGTGTTGATGTTCCTGTTTGGTTTCTTCTGGAAAAAAGCGACAGCAACTTCTGCACTGGTTGCCGGTATCTCTTCAATCCTATTGTCGATTGCATTTAAAGAGTTTTATCCTAGCCTGCCATTTATGGATCGCGTTGGTTTGGTATTTGTCATCTGTGCTGTGCTGGCCATCATTGTGACCTATGCAGCTGGTGGTAAGGATCAGGAAAAAGCGATTGATCTGCAAGGTATCAACTTCAAAACCGAACCCGTGTACAACGTGGCTTGTGTAGGGGTAGTGGTGATCCTCGTCGCTTTCTATAGTATCTGGTGGTAATCTGCGCGGCTTCTGAATCTGGTTTAAAAATGCTCCTTTTCAGGGGCATTTTTTTTGCTAATAAAAATACTCCGAAATCCAACAGGCAAAAGTAAATATCATGGCTATCTTTGAACTTATTGATACAGTTCCCTGCGAAAACTTGTTAGGCGAGGGTATACAGTGGAATCATCAGGATGAAAGTTTCTGGTGGACCGATATACATTCAGCGAAACTTTATCGCTATCAGCTGGCGACAAAAAAACTGTCGCAATGGGATTTACCAGAAAAGCTCGGTTGTTTTTCATTTGCAAAAAACGATGCGCGAATCATTGCCGCTTTCGCATCCGGTTTTGCCTGGTTTGAACCGGGAACTGGGGAGTTGGAATGGATTGCAAAACCAGAAGCACATATTATTGGAAATCGTTCCAATGATGGCCGTTGTGATCGTCAGGGGCGTTTTTGGATGGGCACTATCCGCGAACAAAAAAATACACCGGATCAATGCGCCTCGCTTTATTCTTTGCATTCCGATGGCAGCGTAAACCAACATCTCTCTGGTTTGCATATTTCCAACGCGCTCTGTTGGAGCCCGGATTCGCGTAAGCTTTATCATGCTGACTCACCCTCGCATACCATTAATGTTTATGACTTTGATGCAGAAACCGGGACACTTTCCAATCGCCAGGTATTTGCGCAAACTGAACCAGGTGTTGAACCTGATGGCGCTTGTGTAGATGCGCAAGGTTATGTGTGGAATGCGCAGTGGGGGGGGAATCGTGTTGTGCGCTACGCGCCGGATGGCAGCAAAAATCTGGTGCTGGATATGCCGGTATCGCAAGCAACCTGCGTCGCATTTGGTGGTAAAGATTTTAATTTGCTCGCCGTAACCAGCGCGCGCATCGGGTTGAGTGATGATGCTATTGCACAGCAGCCGCAAGCAGGTAATCTCTTTATTTTCAAAACGGAATTTACTGGCTTGCCTGAAGCCTGGTTTGGTTGAGTTTCCGGGAGTCCATCATGAATAAACAACACATAAACATTGTTTTGGTTGATTACAACAATCCACAACAGGGCAGTGATTTGGTGTTGCTGCTCGACAGTTATGCGCGCGACCCTATGGGTGGTGGCGAACCACTCAGCCAATTTGTAAAAGATAATCTGGTGGTTGAATTATCAAAGCGCGCGTTTGGTTTATCGTTAATCGCTTATGTGAATAATCAACCTGCCGGATTGCTAAACGCATTTGAAGGATTCTCGACCTTTGCATGCAAGCCCTTATTCAATGTCCACGATATTATTGTGCTTGAACAATTTCGCGGTTTGCAGTTAAGCCAGCTGTTGTTACAAGAACTTGAGCGGATAGCGCGTATCAAAGGCTGCTGCAAAATTACATTGGAAGTATTGGAAGGGAACAGTGTTGCCCAGCGCGCATATCAGAAATCCGGATTTGCGGGATACGAGCTGGATCCAAAAATGGGTCGAGCGATGTTTTGGCAGAAAAAGTTGCTCTGATTCCTTTCCGTTATTGCACTAAACCAAATTCAAGATTTGTAAAATCCATAAGCCCAGTGTCACAGTTATTAGCGACCAAAGTGTGCTTTGGGCGATAATATTTGCTGCCAGTTCGCCATTACCTTTCATCGCTTGCACCATTACAAAACTGATGGTTGCTGTGGGTGATGCAGCCAATAAAAATAATACCGCAAGCGCATCACCACTGAGCCCCAAACCAATTGCGATTGCACAAGCGATAACCGGTGAGAGAATCAGTTTCCACACGCAGGCACTTATTGCAGTTGCATCAATACGGGTTAAACGCGCGATGTTCAATGAACCGCCGATACAAATCAATGCCAATGGCAACACCATCTGGCTCAAATATTTACCGCTATCCATTATTACACCGGGTAATGTTACGCCTATCGCATTCACGGCGAAGCCTGCAAAAATGGCGATAATCAACGGGTTTTTAACAATGCCAACCAGTGTCGGTATTAATGTATTGGTGGTGTGATGCAAACTGCGGTTCAATACATACACTGATAGCACGTTGTACAGCACCACCGTCATGGCGACAGGCAATGAGGCGAGTGCCAGGCCTTTTTCACCGTATGCATTCGCGCAAAAAGCCAATCCCAATATCACCAGGTTGCCGCGAAATGCACCCTGGATAAATACACCTTCATCGCGTATATCCTTGCAGTGCAACTGTGCCGTGAACAAGCAGCTCATAAAAACGATGCAAGTCATTCCGCCAAACGCGATCAATAAATTCCAGTCACTAATATGATTCAGGTCGGTGGTTGCACTGGTGCTGAACAGCATCACCGGCAGGCCTATGTTGTACACCAACTGCGATGCGCTCTTGATAAATTCATCGTTGATCATGCTGCGTTTTTTCAGCCAGATACCGAGAAAGAGCATCACAAAAATAGGTGCAGTGATGTTGAAGGCGAAGAGAAATGTATTGGGTGCGTTTTGCAGCAAGTTTTTTCTCGAAAAGGAATTATACCTCGTTCCCAAGCTCTGCTTGGTAATGCATATGGTTGGTCTAACAATGAATGATTGGAACGGAATATACACTCCCAAGCGGAGCTTGGGAGTGAGGGGAGAAAAATTAATTACTTACGCGCTTATTCAGGAACTACAAACGGAAAATAATTTTTCGCGTTGTTGAAGCTAATGTCCTGGATCATCTTTCCAACCATTTTTGTATCGTTCGGCACTAAACCTTTCGCCATGTCACGCCCTAAAATTCCGCACAAAATGCGGCGGAAATATTCGTGGCGTGAATAGCTGAGGAAGCTGCGGCTATCAGTGAGCATGCCCACAAAACGGCTCAATAAACCCAACTGGCTCAAGGCTTCTATCTGGCGAGTCATGCCTTCCATTTGGTCGAGGAACCACCAACCGCTGCCGAATTGGATTTTGCCAGCGGAGGAACCGTCCTGGAAGTTGCCGATCATAGTGCCGATCATTTCGTTATCGCGCGGGTTTAAGTTATAAATAATTGTTTTGGCGAGTTTGTTTTGGTCATCCAAACGGCCTAAAAATTTTGCCAGAGGTTTGGCGTAGTTGTGATCGCCAATGGAATCAAAACCGGTATCTGCGCCCAAGGTGCGATACAAACGCGGGTTGTTATTGCGGATCGCACCAATATGGAATTGTTGCACCCAACCTTTAGCGTGATCTTGCAAGGCAAATTCCACCATCATCGCTGATTGGAATTTTTCAATTTCAATTGCATCCAGATCTTTGTGGTTGCGGATTTTCAGGAAAATAGTTTTGATTTCTTCCTGGGTATAATCCGCTGCATAGACGGTTTCCAAGCCATGATCCGACAGGCGACAACCATTTGCGTGGAAATAATCGTGGCGAATATCCAGTGCGTTAATTAAATCGTCAAACGTATTGATATTCACATCAGCCGCAATAGCCAAACGATCCAGATACTTATTATAGGCTTCGGTATTTTCCACCATCATGGCGCGGTCAGGACGCCAGGTAGGTAGCATCGCCGATTTAAAGGATTTATCCGCAGCAACGGTTTTGTGATGGGCGAGATCGTGGATTGGATCGTCGGTAGTACACACCATTTTCACGTTGGCCTGGGTCATCAAACCGCGCGCGCTGAATTCAGGTGTGGCGAGCAATTCGTTGCATTCATCCCAGGTGCGTTTGGCATTGCTGCTATCGAGCAAGCGGTCGGTAATGCCGAATGGTTTGCGTAATTCCAGATGGGTCCAATGGTAAAGCGGGTTGCGTAATGTGTAGGGTACAGTTGCACACCATTGTTCAAATTTTTCCCAATCGCTGGCATCGCCGGTACAGAAACGTTCGTTCACGCCGTTGGAGCGCATCGCGCGCCATTTGTAGTGGTCGCCTGCCAGCCAGACTTCAGTAAGGTTTTTGAATTGCTTATTTTGGCCTACTTGTTCAGGGGGAAGGTGGCAGTGGTAATCAATGATGGGCATGTTCTTGGCGTACTCGTGGAAGAGTATTTTCGCCTGCTCAGTGTCGAGCAAAAAGTCGTCGTGGATAAAACTCATTCTCACAATTCCTCAATAATGCCGAAGCAACAGCAATCCGCGTGAGGCTGTGCGATGGCAAGATAATTTTTTTACGCTCAACGCATGTCTTTAGCTTAGCTCGAAAAATGAGCAGCTAAACCTAATGAAAGGGAGACTGGCTGAAGATTGTTATTCCATCAGGCGCTATACCTGAAGGGATAAGTTTGACCGAGGATTGCCTGCCCAAAGGCTAATTTGATAACCAACAATAACCGTAAACGTTGGGCGTGCTGCTATGTTGCAGCTTGTACGCAAGTGTAACCTGCGCCACCCAAAATACCAACTGGCCGGACGAAGCTTTTAACGCCGCGATTACACTTATTTAAGCGCAAATGTAACCGTTTACAGTATACTGTTTTCGGTTGTGGAACCGGTTAAGCAAAACCTTGCCTATAAGCTATAGTCAAAACAATTACTGCCCTATGCGGATTGTTGCGTTCAATCACCAACCCAAAGGAGAGCTTGCCATGACCAAACCGATTGTCCATAACAATCCCTACTATGAGTTGTTACGTGCAGAGCGGGTGGCTGAATTTAATCAGCGCAAAGCGCGTGGTGAAGTGAAAGAGGGGATGTTACGCGGCGGCGATTTGCGCGGCCTGGATTTACGCGAATTGGATGCGAGTGGTTTGGATTTACGGGATGCTTATTTTCGCGGTGCCGATTTGCGCGGTATTGATTTTCGCAATACACAACTGGAAGGCGCCAGCTTTTGCCAGGCACACATTTCCGGTTGTTTTTTTCCGCGGCAAATTACGGCTGATGAGCTGCGCCTTTCGTTTGATTTGGGTATACGCGTGCGCTACCAGAATAATTAATTTTTATGTCATGAGTTCGATTACGGGATGATTTTATATTTCTGTGCGTCCCGGGCTCGATGTATTGGAATGCGTTTTTAAAACAACAACAGCTGCGAAAACTACTTAATAAAAAGATTGGAAAAATCTTTCACTACAAAATTAAATATTTCCGAGAGGATAACAATGAAGAAGTCTTTGTTGCCGACATTCTTGTCGGTATTTGCGCGCAGCTCAATATTGGTCGTGATAATGCTGGCGGGAGCCGGTTGTAACCAATCCGATAAAACTGCTTCCGCCCCATCAACTAGCACGCAAGATGTAACCAGCATGGCAGCCAGTGAACAAAAGCCGGGTGCTGTTGAAATTAATATCGTTGACAAACAAGCCACTCCAGAGACTCGCTCGCTGTTTGCGTTTATGCAAGCGCAACGCAAAAAAGCGATTATGTTTGGCCATCAACATGAAACCACACAAGGGCTCACCATTACTGCTACCGATGGTACCCAGTCGGATACGTTTAATGCGGTGGGAGATTTTGCGGCTGTTTACGGGTGGGACACGCTTTCGATTGTTGCGCCCAAACAAGAAGGTGATGTAGTCCAGCAAATTAAAAAAGCTTATGCGCGCGGCGGTATTATCACTGTGAGTTCGCATTTTGATAATCCCATCAGCGATCAGCAAAAAGGTGTTTGGCCGGTAGGTACCGCTTGGGATAAAACGCCTGCCGTTATTGCAGCATTGCCCGGCGGCGAATTTAATTCTGTCTACAATGGCTACCTCAATCAGCTCGCGGATTGGGCGAATAATCTCAAAGATGACAATGGAAAATTAATTCCGGTTGTTTTCCGTATCCTGCACGAAAATACTGGTAGTTGGTTTTGGTGGGGCGCAGAGCAGTCTACCCCTGAGCAATATCAAAAACTTTACCAATACACAGTGGAATATTTACGTGATATCAAAGGCGTGCATAATTTTTTATACGCCTATTCGCCCAATAATTTTCAAGCGGCGACTGAAGCAAATTATCTGGAGCGCTATCCTGGCGATACCTGGGTTGATGTGTTGGGTTTTGATGCTTATGGTCCAGCTGAAAACAACACCGCATGGTTTGGTAATGTCGTGGCAAATGCGGCACTGGTTGCACGTATGGCAGATGCGCGCGGGAAAATTCCGGTGATTTCTGAAATAGGTATAAGCGCTCCGGATATTGAAGCGGGCAAATACGATAACCAGTGGTACCGTAAATTAATCACTGCGTTAAAAGCCGATAAAGATGCGCGCAACATTGCGTTTTTATTGACCTGGCGTAATGCCCCTGAAGGTGTGCCCGGACCAGATGGTAAAAATGTCCCTCACTATTGGGTGCCTGCAAATCGCGAAGAAAATATCAACAATGGGACGTTGGAAGATTTGCGCGAATTCTATAAGGATGATTTCACTGCATTTAATCGTGATTTATCGGACGTATACACAATCGAAACCCGTGTTAAATAGCTGATATTTTTTTAATAGTAAAAATGGCCTTCATTGAAGGCCGTTTTTATTTGTAACAGGGTAAAAATCCGTTAAGTTCCCTGCCGTCCCGATTTCATATCGCTAGTATCCCTGCGTTAAATTCCGCTCTCCAGAACACAGGTATTACTACTCAATTGCCGCCAGGCGATACCTATAACAACTAAAGCTACAATTAGCTAAACAATAGCAAGAGGTTCAAACATGAAATTCCCCCCCAAACTCAGTGCGTTAGTGATGGCCTGTGCCTTGGCTGGTGGCCCGTTTGCAATGGCCCAGGATGCCGTGGCGCCGCCACAAAAACTGACTGTCCAACCCTGGATGAAGACGGACCTTAGCGCTGCCGAGCGCACGCAGCTAGTGCTTAAGGAAATGACACTGGATGAAAAGCTGTCATTGGTGATGGGATATTTCGGTACTGATGCGCCCTGGAAAAATTTTACGCGCCCGGTGGAGTCCTATCCACAATCGGCCGGGTTTGTGTACGGCGTTCCGCGCCTGGGAATTCCCCATATTTGGCAAGCTGATGCCGGTGTTGGTGTGGCATCGCAAAGCGGGCCTAATGTGCGTGAGCGCACCGCATTGCCATCGGGTATGAATACGGCAGCAACCTGGGATCCGCAAACAGGATTTGCTGGTGGTGCCATGATTGGTGCCGAAGCACGTACCTCGGGCTTTAGTGTATTGCTGGCGGGTGGTGTAAACCTTGTGCGTGAGCCGCGTAATGGCCGCAATTTTGAATACGGCGGTGAAGACCCATTGCTTGCCGGCGTCATGGTCGGATCACAAATTAAAGGTGTGCAGTCCAATAATATTGTCTCCACCTTAAAACATTTTGCATTTAATAATCAGGAAAATGGACGTTTTCACCTGGATGCAAAAATCGATGATACCGCGGGGCGTATGTCGGATTTGCTTGCGCTGCAAATCGCCAACGAAGTGGGTAGCCCAGGTTCAGTCATGTGTGCCTACAATCGCGTGAATGGTGTGTATGCATGCGAGAGCGATTACCTGCTCAATGAAGTATTGAAAAAAGACTGGGGCTTTAAAGGGTGGGTGATGTCGGACTGGGGTGCAACCCACAGTACGATTCCTGCTGCAAACAATGGTTTGGATCAGCAATCCGGTTTTCCATTTGATGTGTCTGCCTATTTCAAAGAGCCATTAAAAGAAGCGGTGATGAATGGTTGGGTAACACCGGCGCGTTTGGATGATATGGCCGGACGGGTATTGCACGCGCTCTTTGAGCACGGTGTTATGGATAACCCGGTACCTAAAGGCAGCAACAATATTGATTTCAAAAAGCATGGCCTGGTTTCGCAAAAAGATGCAGAAGAGGGCATGGTGCTATTGAAAAACGATCTGGTGAACAATGAAAAATTGTTGCCGCTCGCCAAAGGCGTGAAAAAAATTGCCGTCATTGGCTCCCATGCCAATGTAGGTGTGCTTTCCGGCGGCGGCTCGTCGCAAGTTTATCCGCTGGGCGGTATGGCAGTGAGAGGGCTGGGGCCGAAAGTATTTCCCGGCCCTATGGTGTATTACCCGTCATCGCCCATGAAAGCGCTGGAAGCACGTTTCCCCAATGCACGTATCAGTTTTGATGAAGGCACTAATCCGCAACTCGCTGCAAAACTGGCTGCTGAAAGTGATGTAGTTATTATGTTTGCCAATCAATGGACCGCAGAGTCAATAGATGTACCAAACCTATCGCTTCCGGATAGTCAGGATGCACTCATCACCAGTGTTGCAAAAGCCAATGCCAAAACCATCGTCGTGTTGCAAACCGGCGGTGCGGTATTGATGCCCTGGTTAAATGATGTAGGTGCAGTGTTGGAAGCCTGGTATCCCGGTACCAATGGTGGAGAAGCTATTGCGCGGGTGTTGACCGGTGAAGTAAATCCATCCGGCCATTTGCCAATCACATTCCCAGCGGCAGAAAGCCAATTGCCACACCCTGTATTGGATGGCGATCCTGCTAAACCGGAAGCGCGTTTTGAAGTGAATTATTTTGAAGGTGCAGCAGTTGGTTACAAATGGTTTGAGTTGAAAAACCATAAGCCGTTGTTTCCGTTTGGATTCGGTTTGTCCTACACCGATTTCGCTTACAGTGATTTAAAAGCGGATGTAAAAAATGGCCAATTAACTGTGAGCTTCAGCGTAAAAAATACCGGTGCTGTTGCAGGTAAAGACGTAGCCCAGGTTTACGTTGCACCTACCGGCACTAAATGGGAGGCACCAAAACGTTTAGGTGCATTCCAGAAAGTGGATTTAAAACCGGGTGAATCGACCAGTGTCACTGTCAGTGTTGATCCGCGCTTGTTGGCCATGTACCAAAGCAAGGATAAAACCTGGCGAATCGCCAAAGGCAAATACGACGTTATCCTCGCCAAATCTACCGCTGAACCACAATCCAGTGTGAAAGTGAAATTACCTGCACGCCGTTTGGATGTGCAAGGAAAATAATTTTCAATTGAACCCGTGATGAAATGAGGCGGCACTAAGCCGCCTTATTTTTTTACATTAATGGATGATTTCAAGGGGAGTTTATTCATGCAAAGTGGAAACTTGTTTAGTGACGCTGTTGTGCCTCAAACCGGTGAGCGTTTCGATACCATCCTCGCGCACAAAAATCTCGTTGTTGAGCGCATTGTCAGCTCTGCCGTAATCACGCCGCAGGAGTACATCCAATCACAGGATGAATGGGTGTTGCTCGTACAAGGGGAGGCGGAGTTGCGTGTTGCCGGAGCCCTGGTTTTGCTGCATCCGGGGGATCATATTTTTTTGCCTGCCGGTACCCCGCACACAGTTGAACGCACGGTGGATGGTACCCTGTGGTTAACCATTCATTTGCATAATGATATTTCCGAAGCAAAGTAAGCCATGTGAATTTTTCACTGAAAATCGGTTTGCATGCGCAGACAATGACAAACGTTATTGTGGAAGATTGACACCCGATAAACACCTTCTTGCGAGATGGCTGCCGTCTCTATAGCGAGCATTGAGTGTCAAGGAAAGACTTTGTTGTGGCTTGCAGCTTTTGGTTAAGGTTAATCAAAGAGGTGTACATCATGCAAAAAATCCTATGGCGTGTGTTCCGTTGGGTGTATGGGGCTTTTTATTTAATTAGCGGTCTTCATTGGGGATCGGTTTTGTTAGGGCTGGCTCCCGTTCCCGATTTTAAATTAAGTGCAGCATCTGCTGCGTTTCAAGGAGCACTAACGGCGACGGGATTTATCAACCCTTTGCTGGCGCTGACGTATATTACCTCGGGCGCTTGCCTGCTCTGGGCGCGCACAGCGCCGCTGGGGATTGTGCTGCTTGCACCGGTGATGGTGATTATCCTGTTCACTAACACTATCCTGGATAATGCGATTATCTGGGGAGTTGGGCACACATTGGCACTGTTGCTATTGGCCTGGCATTTTCGCACGGCGTTTTACGGTTTGTGGAATTACCAGTCTGCTAACAATTAATTATTTGGTAGAGTGCAGGTTGCTGCATTACACCGACCGACCAGGCTCCGCGCTTATCGGGAGCCTGTAATTATTTTTTCCAAATAATTCCAATTGTAAAAACTCGCTGCTTTCACGCAAATCAATAAACCTCACACCGACACCCAATAATCTGACTGGCGAATTTTTTCGCGCATAGGCTTCTGAGCACAAGCTTTGTAATTCCATCAATGATACTGCGCTGGCGCTGCGCTCAATAGTGGTGATACTGAAATCGGCAAATTTGATTTTTACAAACAGTTTTACCACCTTGTAATCATCATCAACGCGGCGCAAGCGTATCGCCAATTGTTGGCTCAATGCTGGCAGCTCATGTAGACAATGCTCCAGGGTGGCAAGATCGTGGGAAAACGTGTTTTCCACGCTGAGGGATTTGCGGCGTCGGTCGGGTGTTACTTCGCGCTCATCAATGCCGCGGCTCAGATTGTAGAGACGCGAACCCATTTGGCCGTAACGCTGCGATAATTCAAAAATAGAAAATTTTTGCAGATCGCTGCAGGTAAAAATATTCAGCTCGGCCAGTTTGTTCGCCATGGCTTTACCGACGCCGTAAATTTTTTTGACCGGAAGTTGTGCAACAAAGGCGGGAACTTGCTCGGGCGGAATCACAAACTGGCCATTGGGTTTATTCCAATCGCTCGCAATTTTGGCCAGGAATTTATTGGGGGCGATACCGGCGGAAACGGTAATACCAATTTCATCTTTAATGCGCTGGCGAATTTCCTGCGCAATCAAAGTGGCGCTGCCGCGCTGGATTTTTGCATCGCTCACATCCAGAAAGGCCTCGTCCAGCGAAAGCGGCTCAACCAGTTCGGTGTATTCATAAAAAATATCGCGCATTTTTGCTGATGCCTCCCGGTAGGCATCCATGCGCGTGGGCAGGATCAATAAATCCGGACACAAGCGTTTGGCGGTACTGGAGGGCATGGCCGAGTGCACGCCATAACGCCGCGCCTCGTAATTGCAGGTGGAGATAACCCCGCGCCTGTCGCTGCTGCCACCCACCGCAATCGGGCGATGGATGAGGCTCGGGTCATCGCGCATCTCTATAGCGGCGAAGAAGCAGTCGGCATCACAGTGGATAATTTTGCGCATGGGAAAAGGTGTTTCTGGATTGATACTGTATTTAAACACAGTGTCCGGCAAATGGCAGCCGGGGGCGATAAATTTTAAGTAATCTAACGGCAGGGCTTGGCAGGAGAGGTGGTGGGCCAGGTAGGGCCAGTGGGTAAAATTAGGTTAACTTGTATGACAATAATATCTAACCGAGGCTATGCTTCCGGGGTTTACAGCTAATAAAACAAACTCCATAACAACAAACAGGAGCTCCCTATGCGAGTCATCAAGCCGCTCATCGCCGCCCTTGGCCTGAGTATCAGTTTTACTGCCCTGGCTGATACCCAGGTCAGTATCGATACCACCAAGCCCGGTCCGGTCATTAACAAAAATATCTACGGCCAATTTGCCGAGCACTTGGGGCGCGGTATTTACGAAGGTATATGGGTTGGACCTGAATCCAAAATCCCCAATACCAAAGGTTGGCGTAAGGATGTTGTCGGCGCATTGAAAGATTTGCATGTTCCCCTGGTACGTTGGCCCGGCGGTTGTTTTGCCGATGAATATCACTGGCGTGATGGCATCGGCCCACGTGAAAAACGCGCGGTGAAGGTGAATACCAACTGGGGCGGCGTGGAAGAGAATAACGCCGTCGGTACCCATGAATTTTTTGATCTGGTTGAAATGCTTGGCGCCGAAGCCTATGTGAACGGCAACCTGGGTACAGGCACTCCGCAAGAAATGTCGGAGTGGGTGGAATATATGACTGCCGAAGGCAAATCCACCCTTGCAGAATTGCGCCGCAAAAATGGCCGCGATAAACCTTTCCGCCTGCATTATTTTGCCATTGGCAATGAAGCTTGGGGCTGTGGTGGCAATATGACACCCGAGTTCTACACCCATCTCTACAAACAGTACGCCAGCTTTCTTAAAACCCCCAAGCACAACACGCCGATATTAATCGCCAGCGGTGGCCATACGGATGACACCAGTTGGGCGGACCACCTCACTGCAAACGTAAAACCCAATTGGGCATTGCGAATGGATGCAGTGACTTTCCATTACTACACCTTGCCGAAAGGCGACTGGAAAGTAAAAGGTGCGGCGCTCAACTTCCCGGAAGCTGAATGGATGTCGACCATGGTCAACACCCTGAAAATGGACCAGTTTATTATTAACAATAAAAAAGTAATGGACAAAAATGATCCCGAGAAAAAAGTCGGTTTCTATGTGGACGAGTGGGGCACCTGGTACGACGTGACCGGCGATGATAATCCTGGCTTCCTCTATCAACAAAACAGTCTGCGTGATGCGATTGTCGCAGGGCTGAATTTTAATATTTTCCACAAGCATGCCGACCGCGTGCATATGAGCATTATTGCGCAAATGGTCAACGTACTTCAGGCAATGATTTTGACTGAAAAAGATAAAATGATCCTGACACCTACCTATCACGTTTTTAAAATGTATGTACCCTTCCAGGATTCCACTTCACTGCCGTTGGAATTAAAAGACGTTCCGCAATATACGCTGGGAGATGTTTCCATCCCCGCCGTGAGTGCAACAGCAGCGCGCGCGAAAGATGGAAAAGTGTATATCGCACTGGTAAACGCTAATCCCAATAAAGCGGAAACCGTCGATGTAAATCTCGCCGGTATCAAAGTGAATGGCGTAAAAGGCCAGGTACTGACCGCTAAAACTATGGATGCGCATAATACCTTTGCTGCACCTGACAACATCAAACCTGAAGCCTATTCTGCTAAAGCGAAGAATGGCAAATTAGCGTTGGAAATCCCGGCTAAAGCTGTTGTGGTTGTTGCGGTGGAATAAATAAACCGGATTAGCCCAACTCAATACGAGTTGGGCTGACCGCTAACCAAAATTCGGATACCTTTCCAATCTTCCCTGCCTTTTCTTGCCCGCACAATTATTCCTTTTCAGAAAAACGAGACCCTTCACACGCAAACGTAAGCTGCATATCATTCTGCTATGGTGCGAGGCTGCTATCAAAACGAGTGCAAACAGGAGTTTATCTTGGCTATAAAATCACGTATAAAGTGATAATCGGCAATTCGGCTTCAGCTATCTAATAAACTGTTATGCAAAAAAGGGAATATATGGAAATCGTAGTAACCCGGCCCAAACAATATGCGGATCGTTAGTGTTGCTACAGTTTCATAGTTAGGGTAAGTATTTAATTAATTTACTTATATATTTACATTTTCAGCATGCAAAGCTAAAAATACATGAATAAGAAATCGAACGGATGGTTTTTAAGCTTCATTTTGCCATTTCGCTCTGTTTCATTTTATGGGAAAAATGCATCTTAAAAACCACCGTTTATCGCGATGTTAGTCTAGACATACTATGAAATTTGAATTATTTAAAAGTTCTGAAATTACGACTGAAGACTTAATTCGTCATTCTGCTTGGTTTACCTTTTATGAGCCGGAAGAATATGAGCTTCTTGAGGCGCTTGGCTTTGATGTTGAACTTGTTCGTAGTGCTATTTCTAGCACGGCGAACATTGACCACTATATGGCTCCATTACCAAAAGAAGGAGCCGCTTTGCCTTTTAAATATCTTTATCTTTCGGTGGTTATTACAACGCCTTCCGGCAAAAAAATGGTTGGGTACAAAACTGGTTCTAATTTATCGGTGTTAGCTGAAAGGAATAAATTTTATTTCAATAAAAACGTATTGGATTTAAGTAAAGAACAAGAGCTTGCGTTAGCAAATTGCATAAATGAAAAGACCATATTTCCAATGGCTATTTATGTAGTCGCACTGAATAGAAGTGAAACTTACTCAATTTAAAATACTAAAAAATTGTTCGAATATCGCCAACTTCGTTAGCTGGGCAGTTTTTAGTCGAGATTTTGTGGTTGCTGCGAAAATTTTTCACAAAATCACAACTTAAATTTCGCTCTTGGGTCGACATTAGGTACAACCAATGAAACCAGTAGAATTACCAAGAACATCGGAAAGAATTCGCGGTGTGACGTTGCCAAAAGATGGTGTCATATACATATGTGATTATGATGAGGTATTTAAAGTTGTAGTCGGTAGTCTATCGGAGCCTGAAATTCTAGATGATGACCCTTATGAATTTCTAGAAAAACTACCGCACTCCCTGGGAGTTTCCAATCACTCACCGATTCTGGAATCAAACGGAAACTTTATCTCGTACCAGTTTGATCCTAATTCTGATTTCGTTACGGTAAGTTATGAAATACTTGGCGCTAAAGGTGAATTAGAGTTTCGAACCTTTTCAGGTGATTGGTTTGCGGCGTCATTCTCTGAGTGCGGCAAGTACTTAATGTTAGCTGAGCCATATGGTTTTGAGCTCTATGTGATAGATGAATCAAATGCCTAACAAGCGGCTGTGGTAAAAAATTCACTACCACTGCTGCGCAAATGAGCAAGGCGGTATGTACTATGAAAAAACAAATATCATACTTCTCTGCTAAGTGTGGAGATTGTAAAAGGCCATTTAAACGTCCCGCTTTAGGGTCTTTTTCTTATGGTGAATACGTATTCAATACAGTTGACGGAAAGAACCACGCCCTTGCTAGTGCTTTTGATCCTTTCCCGGAAAAATTGAAAGATCTAATACCTAAAAATAAGCCTGAATTATTTTGGCGTTTATTGGCAATGTTGGCTGACCCATTAAATGGGGCCAGTTTTACTTCAACAATTGTTTGCCCTGGTTGTCGTTCAACGAATATTGAAATAGTGAAAGGTGAGCATATCGAAGAGTCCGCAATTAATGAGGTGTCATTTTTAAATGCTTCAAAACTATCAAGTTCGGAGCTTTTAAGTTTGATATCTACCTTGGTAAAAAATGCATAACAAGCGGCCAGCTAAACTACGTATGAATACAGAACTGAAGCATCTGATACAAAGCCTTTGGAAAAATGATTTCATAGAAGAGGTCGAAAGCATGATGGTCGACGTTAACCTCTATCCAGGCTTAAGGGCAGGAATCCCTGATAAATATATTTATCTAGAAAGTATATTTAATGAAAATGAAATCGGCGAAATTTCAGAGAAATTGAAGCCATATATTATAGGGTATGAGGTAGTCCCTGTAATTGCGGGTTATGGAAACCAAACAATCTGCGTTGGTTTCGGTGAAAATAATTTCGGTAAGGTTTATTATTTTGACTTTGATTTTGGTATGTTTAATTTGGGGTGTTCGCTAACGGAATTTTGCAACAGTTTGAAAAAAGCTGACAAAAGGCTATAGCAATCGACTGCGGTAAAAAATCAATACCTGCAACGAAAATTTAGTTGGTTTTCCACTCGCAATTATCACGCACCATGATATTCAAAATCGGCATCATATTCTCATGTAGGTAAATGTGTTCTATTCAGAACACATTTACGACAAGGTCGAATAAAATAATAAATTTCGCCAGCCTTTGTGCTTGGGTCTTGCTTTTTATTGGCTCAATTTATCGAACTGCGCATAATTATTTTTCAACCAGACACGTACGCGCGAGCGCTCAATGATATTCATTACATCGATATTGTTGGCTGCCGCCCAAAAACTGGTGTTGCTAAAATCAATGCGCGCCGCTAATTGTGGTTGCAGTTTTTCCAGTGTAATAAAAATCGCATCGCGCTCTTTGGCTTTTTGGTAGGTGGTCGATTGTTCAAAGTGTTCAAAACATTCGCCGCGACCTAAATTATTCACCACTACAATATTGATAAAATCCTGTGGGTAGCGATTCAGCAAACCATTCAATAAACTCACGGAATCTGCACCGTCATCCATCACATGCCAAAGATAAACCTGGCTGCCAATTTCTTGCAGCAGTGCAAGTGCATCACTCTCATCAATCCACTTGCCGAGGCGGGAAGACGTTTGTGCTGCTAAATCAACAATTAAATCGCTGTCGGGATTTTCCTGCGCAAGAATGATCAGTTGATCGAGGCTTTCGTAATTGTCAATAATCAATGGCGATGCAAATTCGCTGTAAAAACGCGAAAAAGTCCCGTGGGATTGATCGGAGTCCAGACCGATGAATGGCGTGCCTGCATCAATTAAATATTGTGCTAGCAAACGCGAGGTCATGGATTTTCCTACACCACCTTTTTCACCGCCGATAAAATGCACATTACTCATAGTTGTCTCCTTGTTGGGGGTTGCAGAAAATTTTTTGTGGCAGGACTTTAGCACATGCAATATGACATTTCTGTTTTGCTTCAAATTAATGCGTCAATGCTTTTTTGTGGTGCGCGGCTCATGTTGTGTTTCCAATCTTTACTTAGTAATGTAGCTCGATCTGTGCCCGAAAATCCAAGCATACACGAGTGGCTAGAGTGTTTTTTGCTTTAGGGATTGGTTTGTTTACTTATTGCTGAAATTTAAAATCTTTTCCAGCAGGCATTTTTTCTTCCTTTATTTCAACTTCATAGTAAGTGGTAATGACATGTTGAGGAATGACTTGAAAGTCACACCACTCCTTTTTTTCGTTTCCCCAAAATGAATAAACTGCAGCATTACTACCCTCCTTTGCGGCAAGAAGATAAGCCTTATTTTCATAGTTGAATAGTTGTACTGAGTGCCACCAGCTCTCTGGGGTTGTTCCAAGAATTGGTCCCCATGATGCAAATTGAAACATTCCTCGCTCTAATTGATTATTTAAATCACTCATTTCTGCATCAAGAGTATCTTGATTTAATTCCCTTAACCTTTGAACGAATGCTCCACACCCTGAGCTTGAATCATATTCATAAATTCCAATCAAATCCTGTTTCCCATCATTATCTAAATCAAGTGCAGACGTTTTTATTCTGGGTACCCCCAGCCCACCCTCAGGAGGTGCATCGGATTTGATTTTATTGCTTGGATTCTGAACAATAAAATTAAGAATGGATTGTGATTTAACCTTGTTGCATAAGTTATCGTTTTTGCTATTTATGATAGATACTTGTGTTTCTTTCTTTGCTGAGAAGCTACATAGCGGGTGCCTTTTTCCTTTGTTGTCGAGCCATGAAGCCAATGTTATGCTATTTTTATTGAAAAAATTTCCTGTTATCAAAATTGCCTGATCTTGCATTAGCATAAGAGAATCGTAATAACCCCAGTGTGCCCAGCGTAGATTTTCATCGTTTTGATCGTTGTATAAATCCGTTTCTTGCGTTTGATTTTCGCTATCGAAAATGTAACCACTTCCACAAGTTCCAGCCGTATTTATGGACGATAATTTTTTATTTTCCCCATTTATATCGATGTTAAACGTTCCGTTTAAATATGAAAAATTGTTGGATTTGCTATATGCGGTTTTTTCGTCGAGTGTGGAAGGTTGCAATGCTTCAAAATTATTTTCTATGGTTCCATTATTGAATTGACTTAATATTTCATTGCATATTTTTTTTGCTGTATCGTTGTCTAGTGTTTTTGATATGAAATAAAGTTGTTGGATTCTTAGGTTATAGACATCTATTAAGCAGTTAACATCTATGCACTTATTACGGGTATTTTTAAGCCATTGACGCTGCTCAATTTTAAATTGCTGCGGGTTATTTGATTCGCCAAGTAAAGTTGTATATTGAATTGTTAATTCGGAGTCTAAGCTCGAAAGAGTGGTATTGGTGCAGATCTTCTTTTCAATTTCAGTGCTCGCCAAATTGCAATCAAATCCAGCAGCGCTTAAATTTTTGCTTAAAGCAATTGTAATTAATACTATTAATAATTTTTTCATGCTTCCTCTTCTTATATGAATTTCCATACAAACGATTTAATTGTTAACTGGTTATGCGTTCCCAAGCGGAGCTTGGGAACGAGGTGCGCTTTGAAGGTATTAAAACAAATCCTCAATCGATAAATAACGCTCACCGCTATCGTAACTAAAAATAATCACGCGGCTACCGGGTTTCATCTCGGCTTGCTTTTGGGCGATGGCGGCGAGGGTGGCGCCGGAGGAGATGCCGATAAAGATTCCTTCTTTTAACGCGCATTGGCGAGCCATATCAAAGGCGGCTTCTTCGCTCACGAGGATGATGCCGTCGAGGGTGTCTTTATTTAATACCTGGGGGATAAAACCAGCGCCGATTCCCTGGATGCGGTGCAGGCCTTTTTGGCCGCCGCTAATGACGGGGGATTTTTCAGGTTCTACCGCATAGGTTTGCACGCGTGGGAAGGCTTGTTTGAGGACTTCGCTACAGCCGGTGATATGGCCGCCGGTGCCAACACCGGTAATCAAATAATCGAGGCCATCGGGAAAGTCGGCGATGATTTCGCGCGCTGTGGTATTGCGGTGTACTTCTACGTTGGCAGGGTTGTTGAATTGTTGTGGCATCCAGCTGTTGGCGTTTTCGGCCAGTATTTCGTTGGCTTTGGCGATGCAGCCGCCCATGCCAAGCTCTTTGGGCGTGAGCACTAATTCTGCGCCCAATGCTTTCATTTGTTTGCGGCGTTCAATGGACATGGATTCCGGCATGGTGAGTATCAATCGATAGCCTTTGATCGCGCACACCAGCGCGAGGCCGATGCCGGTATTGCCCGAGGTTGGCTCGACAATAACAGTGTCTTTGTTGATTAAGCCTTTTGCTTCTGCATCTTCAATCATCGCTAAAGCGATGCGGTCTTTAATGCTGCTGCCGGGATTGAAGCGCTCGATCTTCATCCAGACTTCAATATCGTTGCGGAATAAATGATTGATGCGGACGTGAGGGGTGTTGCCAATGGTTTGTAGGATGTTGTCGTATTTCATATGAGTCCCTAATGCGTTTGGCTTGCGTGTGCAAGCAGTGAAATGACTGGGACAGTGTAGCGAATACGGGTAATAAAAAAAGCCGCTACCTGCATTTGCCGGTAGCGGCTTTTAGTGTTCGATTTTGCCAGCTTAGGAACGCATGCGGCGAATCAAGGCAAGTGCCAACAAACCGCATAAGATCAACAATCCGGACGAGGGCTCAGGTACAGCCACGGGCGGTTTGGTAGGGACAGTCGGTTTAGGTGGCTCGATGACCTCGGGCGGTACAAAAAAGCCATCCCACAGATTCGCCTGTGCGCCCCAGCCCCCAGTCCAGGATTTTGCAATCACCTGGCCGCTTAAATCACCTTGCAGGAAGGTGAAGTTGGCATTGGGCGCGAGGATATTGCCCTTGATGCCGCCGCTGAAGATGATGTTTTCTGCTTCAAAGAAGTTGTACAGGATATTGCTGGCCGACAAATTCAATGCGCCGAAGTTTTCGCGGGCGCCGTAATTCAGCGAGTCAAAATTGATATTTTTCCCGCTCACATTGATGATCAGGGTGTCGTTCCGGTCGAGGCCGGTTGCGGTCAAATCTGTGGCATTTGCCAGCATGTTGCCGGTAATGTTGGCTACATAGATGTCATTGTTGCTGGTGCCATTCAGCCGTAACCAGTTGTTGTATTTGAACTCCAGGCCACCGGTACTTGCTTGCCCGGCCAGCTCTTGCGAGAGGTTACTGAGCTGGTTAAAGGCGGCATTGAAATCAATGGGCGTTGCTTTGGTGGTTTTACCCAACACGGCGTTTTTGCTGGAACCGGCGGTGAGTTCGCCGCCCAATATCAGGTTACCTTTGATGTTGCCCCAGGCCCATTGGGTAGTGGTCAGGTTGCCACCCACGACCAATACATCCGCGTATTTACCCGGTTCAGTCCAGAATTGCTTGCCATCGCGCCAGGTGTTTGGCTCGTAGTTCACACCCACATCGTATTGGCCAATGTTGGCGTTGCCGCCGATGGCGATCTTGCCCTGGGAGTCTGCACCGGGTTGGTAAAAGTTCTCTTTGATAAAGAGGTTGTATCCGGTGGCTGAGCCTAAATCGATGCTAACCGCACTGGCGTGGCTGGAGATAACCAGGGCTAATACGGCAGAAACTTGCTTGAGCATAAGTGCGAACCAGTTCACATAATTGATGCTGCGCAGTTTAGGTTGATTTATAGCCAATCTCAAGCAAAGGGCTTATAAAAATTTCATTTGATAGGAGTAAATAACCTAATAAGCGATTTTGTATCGATCGGCGGTTTTTTGCTTATAACGGGGTGAGGTTTATACATTTGTACTGCGCGGTAGCGAATCATTGCGGTCAGCAGATCTATGAAATGACGGTGCACTGGCCAGTGCACCGCCATCAGGTTTATTGGTTGAGCTCGGTATCCATCCACTGATAGCGTTCACGCTGCCAGCGAATCATTTCTGTTACTTCAGCTTCGTAACTGCCTGTGCCACCGTTAGCCCCATGCAAAATCCAACTGGCAAAATCGGTTATCGACCAGAGTTCGAAGTTGTTCTGCTGTTGCTCATCCAGCCAGAGCGCACGGGCCTCGGCATATTGGAAAATATATTCCAGCTTGCCCTCGGCTTTCAGGCTATTCCAGCGCGCGGTCACTTTGGCTTTAAATGCAGGATCCTGGAACAAGCGATCAAACCATGGGGATGGGCGGATATGCCAGCCCTCGGCTTTATCAAGGTTGCTGTAACCGGCATTTCCCATGGATAAATCGAAATCCCAAATTGGGCCAAAGAATAATTTGCCGTCACGCTTTTTATACAGATAAAAACTTGAGGTTGCGCCATCGGCATTTTTGAGCAGCTCATTGATCAAGTAATAATTCACCGCTGAGTCCACATCGATGTAGGCTGCATACCCCAGGTCCGGGTCGGCAAAGTCAGTGCTAAACAACGCTGCCTCGGTGTTGGTGATGTAGGTGTTGATGTAGTCACGCTGTGCCGACCAGCTAGCTTCCAGTAGCGTCTCCGGGGTATCGAGACAGAAGGGGTTCATGCCATGGGTTGAGTCCACACAGAAGGTCGCCTCCCGCTCTACATTAACGCCATTCACGCAGGATGATGACCAGAAATTGTTAACGCAAAAGTCCCTGTGCATACGGAAATCCACTTCGAATAAATAACCGCCACTAATTTTGTCAGCAGTAGTATCGGTAACTTTCAGCTCGGGAATATTCACCCGGTCTTTTGCCACACGGATATGTTCGACCAGTTGGTACACGCCCTGGTCAACCCCGTTCAAGGTCAGCTCGACGTATTGGGTCCTCGGCGTATATTCCATGCCGGTCAGGCGGCTGAACAAAAATGCAATGTCATTGCGCATCAGGGTTTTATCGGCGTGATTGGCGAGCAGTACCCAGTGTTTGCTGGCCGGCATACCGAGTATTTCAGTGGAGCTGGATAGCTTCAGGCGGTAGGGTTTTTTATCCCAATCCCAAGTTGAATTACCACGCCCGCGAATTTCTGTTGCACCTGTTACAGAAGTAACCCCTTCGCCAGTCAGGGTAAAACTGGCATTGAGATAGGTTTCTTTGGAAACAATAGGGGCACCCCCTTCAGTAGTAATATTCAACTGGGGTAATGCATCAACAGTACCGGTAGGCAAACTCTCTGCTGAGCTGGAACTACCACCAATAGAGCTACTACTGGAACTGCTGGTAGAGCTGTTGCTGGAACTACTGATTGAGCTGCTGCTAGAGCTATCGATGGAACTACTGATTGAGCTACTGCTAGAGCTATCGATGGAACTGCTGATTGAGCTACTGCTAGAGCTACTGCTAGAGCTACTGATGGAGCTGCTAATAGAGCTATTGATGGAGCTACTGCTAGAGCTATCAATGGAGCTGCTGCTTGACCTGCTGATAGGACTATTGATGGACGAACTACTGGATGAGCTGCTGCCTGGATGAATAGAACTACTGGTTGAGCTGCCAATCATGCTACTGATTGAGCTTCCACTAGAGCTGCTGATAGGGCTGCTGGAATTGACGATGGAGTTAATGCTGGAGGAGGAAATAGTTGCTACAGAGGAGCTTACTACAGAGGAACTTGCCGGCGCAGAAGAATTTGCGTCAGAGCTTTTTGAACTACTGCCACCACTACTGCTACCGCCGCCACAAGCCTGCAACAGCACTACCAAACTTATAATTGCACCGCGAATAATTGCCGACATAAATAAAAAGTCCTGATTAGTTATTGTTTATTAATCCATGCTGGCGCTGCCTATATACGGCGCGTCAGTTCACATAATTGACGGCAGGCAGTGTAGGTTGATTTATAGTCAGTCTCAAGAAGATATCTATAAGTAATTTATTTAATAGCAGGAAATAACCTAACCCCCGTGTTTGCGGCTGGGCGGCTGATTTTTATGTGAAGTGTTAGCTCATCAATACGCTTTTTAATCCAGCCGTTTTTTAAACCGGCTCGCCGCTGCAATTACCCCGAGTACGGTAAACCCGATCAACCACCAGAGGTCTGGCTGTATATCTTCCAGAGTGGCACCGCGTAGGACGATGGCGCGTACCATGCGGATAAAGTGGGTAGCGGGCAGCACCTCGGCAATCCACTGGGCGGCCTTGGGCATGCCTTCGTAAGGGAACATAAAGCCCGAGAGCAGGATCGACGGCAGCAGTAAAAAGACGGTGAGCTGCATCGCCTGCATTTGGGTTTTGGCGATGGTGGATAACAGTAGGCCAAGGGTCAGGCTGGCGCTGATAAAAGCGAAAATACCAATCACCAGATGATCCAATTGACCATTGATCGGCACATCAAAAATCAGATGGCCAAAGCCGAGGATAATCGCCGCCTGGATCAGGCCGGCAAAAATATAGGGCACGATTTTGCCGATCATAATCTCACTGGACTGCACCGGGGTGGTGATCAGCAGTTCCAGGTTGCCGCGTTCGCGTTCGCGCACCAGTGCCGCCGAGGTAAACATCACCATGGTCATGGTGAGTACTATCGCCACCAGTCCCGGCACAATATTGACCGCCGAGCGCCGCTCGGGGTTGAAGAAGAGCGCCATCTCAAAGGTATTGTTGCGCGCGACCGGCTGGCTTTCAAAACCGCTGGCAAAAGGCATTTGCTGGAGCGCGAGTAGGGCGTTGCCGACAACTGAGTCGGAACCGTCAATCACCCATTGGGCGATGGGGCGCTGGTCTTCCAGGCGTTGGCCAAAATCCTCAGGGATAACCAATACCGCGTGCACTTGGCCACGGCGGATTGCATCTTCCGCCTGTTTGGGGGTCTGGTAAGTCTGGGTAAAAGTGACAATCTGTGTAGCGGTGAGGTCGCTCACCAGCGCACGGCCCGTCTGGGTATGGCTTAAATCCACCAGACCCACCGGCAGGTCGCGCAGGTTGGTGTTGATGGCAAACCCGAATAGCAATAGCTGGATTAGGGGCAGCATGACCACCATGCCAAAAGTGGGGCGGTCGCGCGACAGTTGGCGAAATTCTTTCATGGCGATGGCGCCGATGCGGCTCAGGCTCTGGTTGAATGTGTTCATTGCCTTACCCCCCGACCCGCCGCGCTGTTGCCGGTGCAATGGACAAAGACATCCTCAAGGCTCGGGCGTACTGCGTGTATCTGCCGGTTGGCAACCAGCTCCGCGTGTGCAGTGCGCAGCCAGGTTTCCGGGTCGTCGATGGCATCGGTAATCAGTACGCGCAGGTGAGTGCCTTGTTGGGCGGTGGAGACTACCTCGGGCAAACCGCTCAGTTGTTGCTTGAGCAAACGCAGGTTTTCGCCATCAACCTCAACCACCTTGGCGCCCAGTTCGCGCATCAGTTGCGCGGGTGAGCCATCGGCGCATTTAGTCCCGCTTTCCATAATCGCCAAGCCGTGGCAGCGCTCGGCTTCGTCCATATAGTGGGTAGAGACCAGGATAGTGGTGCCGCTGTCGCAGAGGTCGAAGAGTTTTTCCCAGAAGTCACGCCGGTTTTCCGGGTCTACGGCGGAAGTGGGTTCATCGAGGATCAATAATTCCGGCTGATGCAAGGTCGCTGCGGCCAAGGCCAAACGCTGGCGCTGCCCGCCACTCAGGGCGCTGGTGAGGCGGCCTTTGCGCTCGTTGAGCTGGTAGCGGCTGAGTTGGCTGTCGATCAGTTGTTTTACCGTGCGGCTGTCGATATTGTAGATCTGGGCCATAAAACGCAGGTTTTCCAGCACGGTTAAATCATCGTAGAGGGAAAACTTTTGTGTCATATAGCCCAGGCGGCGGCGCAGTAATTCGGTTTGCTCGGGGATCTCCATGCCCAGTACCCGGATGCTGCCCGCGCTGGGTGTCAGCAACCCGGTGATCAGGCGCATGCAAGTGGATTTACCGCAGCCATTAGGGCCGAGGAAGCCGTAAATAGTTTTGTGGGGGATGCGTAAATCCATCTGGTCCACGGCGACAAACTCGCCAAAGCGGCGGGTCATGCCGATGGTTTCTATTGCCCACTCTTGCGCTCCCGCTGGTAGTTGATCAGTCATGGGGCAGTTCAACCTGTACCGGTACACCGCTGGGCAGATCCGCCGCCGAGGCGGGCAGTTGCACTTCTGCCAGATAGACCAGGCGAGCGCGGTCGGTGGAGTTCAGGGCGAAGTAGGGGGTAAAGGCGGGGTCTTGTGAAATCCAGCGCAGCTTGCCGGTTTGGGGTTCGCTGAGGCCATCAATACGGATCACCAGCTCCTGACCGGCGCGGATCTTTACCCTGTAAGGTTCGGGCACATACACCCGCGCGTAGGGCGCGTTTTTATCGAGCAGAGTAGCCACTGCTTCGCCGACACTGGTGCGCTCGCCCAAATGCTTGGGTAGGTGGTCGAGCCGCGCATCGCTGGTGGCGCGGATGCTCAACTCTTGCAGGTTATGTTGCTCTAGCCCCAGCGCAGCCTTGGCAAGTGCGACCTGGGCCTCGGCCTGTTGCAAATCTTCCTCTCGGCTGCCGTTGGTGAGCAGCAGCAGGTTTTCGCGGCTTTTATCCAGGTTGGCTTGCGCTGAATCGCGGGTGGCGCGGGCGCTATCCAGCACGGCATCGCTCGATAATTTCCTGCTCACCATCACTTGTGCGCGCTTAAACATTTTTTGCGCCTCAAGCAGTTGCGCTTCGGCACCTGCGACTTGCGAGCGAGCCGCCGCTATATCTTCTGACCGCGCCCCGTTTTGCAATTTGGCGAGATAGGCCTGCGCGCTGGCGAGGCTCGCATCGGCCTGGGCGACAACTGCCTGTTGGCGGCGGTCGTCCAGTTGCAACAATAAATCGCCAGCTTTGACATTGCTGCCTTCAGCAATCGGCAATTTAGTGATGATTTCCGCTGCCGTGGCTTTGAGTACTACGCGGTCGCGCTCCAAGGTGCCCAGCGCGAGATTGGCATTTTTATCGCTGCAGGCGCTGAGCTGTGTAATCAATATCAGCAGCAAGCCCCGCAGCAAGAAAGGTTTCGCAAGAGAGAGAGCGGTTTTCATTGATAGTCCCTGAACTGTCGATAACACGGCGAGTGTGCCAGAAATGGCGATTAAACATTATTAATTAAAAGTTATAGGCCGTTTGGCCGAATCCAGCAAGATAGAGCCGGCACGGGATTTGTGTCAGAATCGCGCCACTTTTTCGTTATTGCCACCATTGTTTAAATGCGGGCGCATGACCTATTAATTTAAATCGATAATCGATTGTGGAGTTGAATGATGAAACGCAGTAATAAGGCCGCGTTGGTATTGATGGTTCCTGTGGCAACCTTGTTGCTCGCCGGTTGTGGCGAAGAGCGTGAACAGGCGATGGTATTTACCGACCCGAGCGAATGCAGTGCTGCCGCGTTAAATAGCCCCGCGCAGTGCGAGGCCGATTACGCCGCTGCGCAAGCCCTGCACCCGCAAGTTGCGCCAAAATATTTAAACAAAGAACAATGCGAAACCGATTACGGTGCGGGCCAATGTGAAACCGCACCGCAACAAACTAGCTCCGGCGGCAGCGTATTTATGCCGATGATGATGGGTTACCTCGCGGGGCAAATGATGAATCGCGGCGGCAGTAATGTCCAACAACCCGCTGCAGCGGGCGCAGCTGCCGGTTCCAAAGTCGCCACGCAACCGCTGTACAAAACGCGCAATGACCGCGGCACTTTCCGTACTGCAACCAATACCCCCGTCGCCGGAGGTATTGGCCCAATCACGCTTAAACCTTCGCAAGTAAAACCCCAGGCTGGCCAAGTGGTTCGTCGCGGTGGTTTCGGCCAGGGGACGAGTAAACGCCGTAGTTTCGGTGGTTAATGGATGAAACGTATCAGTGTTGCCGAGCGCGCTAATTGGCGCGCTTACGCCGAAGAAGTTGGGTTTAATTTCCACACCTTTGACGGCGAACCCTATTGGGATGAAACCGCTTACTACCAATTCAGTGCGCAGCAAATTGAAAATGATCTGGAGGCGCCCACGGAAGAGTTGCACCAGATGACCTTGGATATGGTCGGCGATATCACCCGCAGCGAAGAAATGCTCACGCAGTTAAATATTCCGCGCGATTTCTGGAGTTACATCTGGAATTCCTGGAACAAAGGCGAACCGCATGTGTATGGCCGTTTGGATTTGGTCTACAACGGCACCGGCCCGGCAAAATTACTTGAATTAAATTACGACACACCTACCTCACTTTTTGAATCCGGTTTTTTCCAATGGGTGTGGTTGGAAGACCAAATCAAAAACGGTGTGTTGCCCGAACGCGCCGATCAATTTAATTCCCTGCAGAACAAAATCGAGCAAGCCTTTGCGCAACTTAATTTGCCGCAACCCTTTTATTTCGCCAGTGTGCGCGACAATCTTGAAGATCTCGGCACTGTGAATTATCTGATGGACATGGCGGCGCAATCCGGCGTAGACGTACGTTATATCGCGCTGGAAGATATTGGCGTTATTCATGAAAATACAAACGGGGATGAGCAGTTCGTCGATTTGGATAATCAGGCGATAAAAGGGTTATTCAAGTTGTACCCTTGGGAATTTATGGTGCAGGAAGATTTTGCCCGCACTATTACCGCCGCTAATACGCAAATGATCGAACCTGCGTGGAAAATGCTGTTGTCCAACAAAGGCATTTTGCCTCTGCTCTGGCAACGCTACCCCAATCATCCGAATTTATTGCCCGCGTTTTTTGAAACCGCAGCGAGCGAACCACTCGGTGCAGGTTGGGTGCGCAAACCGTTGTTTTCGCGCGAGGGCGCCAACGTGGATTTAATTACCGCAAACGGTGAAAAAATTTCTGCACCAGGCCCTTATGCCGATGGCCGCTATGTGCGCCAAGCGCTGCATGCACTGCCAAGGTATCGCGACGAATATCGCAATGCTGATACTTACGCCATGCTCGGTAGTTGGGTGGTAGGCGATAGCGCAGCGGGAATTTGTATCCGCGAAGCTGAATCACTAATCACCACGGATACCTCGCGCTTTTTGCCGCATATTATTTTGGATTAATCGATTGTTGTTCAATGGATTTAATCACGCGGCAGGGGTTGCCTGCCGCAACAACGCCCTCCGGAATATCTTTGGTCACCACACTGCCCGCACCAATCACCGAACCTTTACCAATAGTCACACCCGCTAAAATAATTGCCCCGCCGCCAATCCAGCAGTCATCGCCAATGGTGACGGCAGCACAAAATTCTTTACCGGTTGCGCGTTCAATGGGATCGAGTGGATGGGTGGTGGCGTAGATTTGTACGTTGGGTGCAAACATTACCCGGTCGCCAATGCGCACCTCGGCCACGTCCAGAATTACGCAGTTGTGATTGGCGTAAAATTTTTCGCCCAGAAAAATATTACTGCCGTAATCGCAAAAGAAATTGGGTTCGATATAAGCGCTGGAGACCTGTCCGAACAATTGCTGGTAAATCGGTTTGCGCGCTTTGGTTTGGTCAGCGCGCAGCGCATTAAGTTGCTGGCAGAGCAGTTTGGCGCGTTTGCGTCCGGCAGTTAATTCGGGCTCAAACGGATTTACTTCGTTAAATGGGTGCATGGATTAGCTCTCGTGCCGGGGATCTTTTGGGGTAGAATGCGATAAAACCTAGATGGAATCATAGAGCAAGCCCCATGAGAACGAATGATATTTTTCGCAAAATTACCCAATCTTTAGCATTTGATACCGCGCATATCCAGGCGTTGTTTGCGCCCGCGAATATCGACCTGAGCGATAAAGAGGTTGCCAACCTGCTAAAAACCGATTATCAACCCGGCTTTGAAGCTATGCCGGAATATATCCTGATTATTTTCCTGAATAATTTAATTGATCAGGAGCGTGGCAAAAAAGCCGATGCAGAAGCGGAAGTCATCCAGAAACACGCCAAAATTTCCAATAACGACGTGCTGAAAAAATTGCGCATCGCGTTTGTATTGCATGAGCAGGATCTGCGCGATGCACTCAAGCTGGTGACCATCGAACTGACTAAATCCGATCTTGCGGCATTATTCCGCAAAGCGGGGCATGAACACTACAAAGCCTGTGACGATGAACTGGTGCTGGATTTTATTGAGGGGATTGGTTTGCTCTTGCAGCAGAAAAAAGCCGGGAGTTGATTGATGCACGCGCATGCTGCCGATACAAAGATTGTGGCCGATGTTGCCCGCTGGTTGAATGAGGTGGTGATCGGTTTAAACCTCTGCCCCTTTTCTGGTAAGCCCACACGCGAAAACCGCGTGCGTTTTTTTGTCAGCCATGCAACTGACGATGAAACCTTGCTGCAAGATTTGCAGCAAGAAATGGAATTGCTCGACCAGAAACCCGCAAGCGAAATAGAAACCACACTGGTGATTGTTCCCGATCACTTGCAGGATTTTTTTGATTACAACCAATTTCTGAATTGGACTAACCAACTGCTCAAACGCAATCGCTGGGTTGGTGTTTACCAGCTCGCCACTTTCCATCCGAATTATTGTTTTGCCCTGGCCGAACTGGAGGACGCGGAAAACCTCACCAACCGCGCGCCTTATCCCATCCTGCATATTATTCGCGAGGCTAGCCTGGAAAAAGCGCTGGAGTATTTTGCGGATGTGGAGGAAATTCCCGAGATAAATAAACAGCGGGTAGAAGGTTTGACGGCGGAAGAAAAGCAGAAGTTATTTCCCTACTTATTTAATGCGAAATAGTTGATGGAAAAATTTCCTGACAGAGGCATTCCCTTGCCTTGCCAGAAAACTATTTATTTAAAGCGGGATTTTTCTTAAAGCTGGGTTTGCTATTAGAGCTGTATTTGAAAGTTAAGGAATATCTCCCTGCCTACGTAATCATAACCGCTGTATAACGATGAATTGCCGACGCGATTGTAATAACCGGCGGAAATTTCCGGCGGCGTTTCATTGGTGAGGTTGCGCACACCAAAGGTGGTTTTCCATGTGTCTGCCTGGTAGCGCGCTGAAATGCGGTGTTCAAAATAACTGGGTACAGTGTAATCGGATATGCTGGTTTCCGGATCTTCCCCGGCCTGTTCGTAGCCATCCATATTGTCGAGCCAGTCAATACCATAACTGAATTTCCACGCGTCAATTGCGTAGGCAATTTCACCGTTGCCGCCAAGTTCCGGCATATCGATACTGCCATTGAATTCTTCAAGTTCATCTTCAGCAAATAATTTTTCGGCTTGGGAATAGTAGCGCGTGATATTCAAGTCGATTAGAAAATTACCTGGTCCGATTGCTTGCGAAAACGTCGTGCTGAAATCAACACCGCGCGATACTTCAGTCGCGAGGTTGGTGTAAGCATCAGAGACGCTCAATTGTTTGGTGACAGGGTCGCGTTCCACCAAACGGCACAAGCCACCGCCATCGCGGAATTCGGGGTCGTCATAGCAGCGATCCAGGATTTCATCTTCACCGGCTTTGTTGACACCATTGAAAATTTCGATATCAAAATAATCGACAGAAAAACTCACATGGGTGGTGTCGCTAATTTCTGGTTCGATGATGATGCCGTAAGTGATGTTGTCCGAAGTTTCAGCAAACAGGCCTGCCTCTGCACCGCCTACGCTAAACACTTCCACTCCGCTGGTGGCCATAAAATCCGGTTGCCCTGGTAATTCCGACGCACAGTTGGCAGCACGATTGGGGTTAACACCTTCCGCACCATATTCATTGCAAGGGTCAAGCGATGAAGAGCGGAAGCCGCTGGTTGGCCCCTGGAATTGTTCATAGAGTGCGGGGGCGCGGAAGGACGTTCCTTTGGACGCACGCAGTGATAACCAATCGATAGGTGAATAAATCAAACCAATTTTATAAGTATCGTCAGAGCCGTAAGAATCGTAATCCGTGTAGCGGAATGAACCGTTCACGGTCAGCTTTTTGGCAAAGCGCATATCGGCCAACAAGGGGATTTCAACTTCGGTGTAGGCTTCTGTAACGTTGTCTTCGCCGACAGTTGGCGTTGCGCTGCTCAGGTTATACAAATTGCCATCAATACTGTTTTGATCCGGCTGGTCATTAATTTCTGCGGCGCGATATTCCAACCCGAATACGCCCTGGACTTTTCCGGCGGGAACCGCAAAGAGTGGGCCGTCAAAAATCGCACTGTAAATTGCCTCTTCGTATTCGGTTGTGCCTATGACATCGCGGAAAATATAATCCTGAAAATCTTGCGGCAAATTACCGCCGATCACTGCGGCGGTTAACATCGGGAAAGGAATACATTTTTCATTGGGGTCGGTTAAATTAATTTCGCAGGTCAGGCCATCTTTTATCAAGTTTGGATCTACAGCAGGCGTTGCTGCAACCGCATCACTTGCATAGGTTAATTTATCAATCAGGAAAGATTGCTTGAGATAATCCGCATCGGATTTTGCGTAGCTGGTGTAAAGGTCATAGCGCCAATCCGGTAAAAATTCCAAATTGCCACGAATGCCTAATGTCGGTTTGTAGTAATTGACATTTTGTTCGCTGGCATCGTTGCCAAAGCCGACAAAGGCACGCACGCCGACGCGGTCGCCATCGCTGGTGCCCTGGTCAGCACCAAAATTGGCGAAGGCGAGCTCCTCGGGAATTAATGCACTACCGCGGCGATAATCCATCGAGAGTTGGCGATAACTGGTTTGGCTGGATTCGCGGCGCGATGCCAGCACTTCAGCATAGATTTCTGCATCGCCCAATGCGTGTAACGCATATTTCCCTTGTAAAAATCCGGTGTAGTTTTTTACCGGCGAAATTAAATTTTCGTCGAGCATGCGCGGCTCAAATGTATCGCGCACATTGAGATCATTGTCACCACCACCCACACCTTCAAAACCGGGTATGCCAGTAGCGATTGCCGCATTTGGGCGGAAGCGGGTAAATGTTGTGCCGGATGAACCCGGTGCACCGACCACCGGGCCAATTAATCCGAGCGATTCATAGTTCTCCTCTGTTACTGCCTGGGTCCCAATGGTATTGATGGTGACGCCGTTGGAACCTGTGCTGGTGATTGGATAACATTTTGCTTTATCGGTTTTCGGGTCGATAAAGTCGAGCGATTCCCCCGTTTCCGGATCGCGGAACATATCCCGGTTGCAACGTGTCCATTCGCGATCAGCGAGGCTGAGGTCTTTGCGTTCGTAGTAATCAAACGAACCCGAAAATGAAAAATCCTCTTCGTGCATCCCGCCCGAAATAGCAAAGCGATATTGCTCACCTTCGCCTTCAGTCGGGAGATTAAAATCACCGTCTATCGTAAAACCTTCAATATCATCGCGGGTAATAACATTGACCACACCGCTCACTGCATCAGAGCCATAAATAGAAGAGGCTCCGTCGCGTAAAATTTCCACGTGTTCAGTCAATGCAGTGGGCAGTACGTTCAGATCGGCTGTGCCTACGGCGCCCTGTGTTCCCGAAGGGGAAACACGGCGGCCATTAATTAATACCAGTGTCCGGCTGGCACCCAGACCGCGCAACGAAATGGTATTGGCACCTGGCCCACCTTCAGTCACATAACCGCCATAGGCATTATTGATTTGCGATGAGCCACCGGTGATGGAATTGCTTTGCAATAAATCGGTTGTTGAATTAAGGCCCGCACCACTTGCGGATTCGCGCGTAACTATCTTAACGGGGGATATGGTATTGACGCTCGTTTGACGAATGCGCGAGCCCACAATAACTAATTCTTCGATATCCTCAGCGCCAGGATCAGTTGCCTCCTGGCCAAATGTTGGTGCACTCGCACATAAAAATGCACTGCAAAATAATACTGGATAGCTAATCCATGTAGTGGATAGCCCTCGGATTCTTTTTTGTAAAAAATGTTGGCTAAGCATCATATCTCCTTACGCTTTTGTCAGGCGGGATGGGCGCAGAAGAGTGTTGCCATTTTTCTGTCTTCCGCACGGTTGTCAGGCATAAACTTTCTTGTGGATGCACTGTGTTTTTATTTTACTGTCAAGCAAAAAGCTTGCCGCGGAAAATGGCGAGTTTGTGTGATGTTACGCACAAGTGCGCAGTAAATTGTTAGGGAAATGTTGAGAATGAAAATGGAGGCGACAGTGCAGCAGAAATTGATCGCAGCTGCTGAATAAAAAGTGAAAGGATTTAAGTCGCTTAAATATAGATCGAAACTGATAGGGTGCAAACGTGGCGTGTTATTGAGTGTCAGGATTTAAAAATTGTACAGCCCTGTTATTCGATTGCTGTGGAAAAACAATCAATCAATTCCATTACGGCTTTTGCTTCACTTACACAGCAGGGGTTATCCCGCTCGTCGCGAAAATAATTATTGACCTGCTCAATCATAGGCTGCTGTATGTGTTGCGGGTTGGGAATAATAATTTCCTGTTCGCCATCGGCATTGCTTAAACGGATGACTTGCTGGCCAAAAAAGTTGATCGTCAATTTTCCTGCGGTGCCGATAATTTCGCAGAGGTCGCGGGTTTGTTCGGGTGCCACCGCAAAATGCCAACGGCCTTGTAGTACTACCCCGGATTGCAATTTTGCCCAGCCATGTACTGTGTCATCAGCCTTATTGAAATGGCGCTGATTGTAGCCAAAACCATTTGCCTGGATAACAGGGCCAAACCAATAAAGCATCAAATCCAACTGATGTGGCGATAAATCATGGAACAAACCACCACCGGACAGGGCGGGATTGACCCGCCAATTATCCTCAGTGGTGGTAATAATTTTTGATGCGGCTGGCTGCAACATATCCAGCTGCGCCATTAAGGGTTCACCAATGGCACCTTCGCGTAGTAATTCGGCGACTTTCATAAAGCAGGGCACATAGCGGCGATAATGGGCGACGCTGACTTTTTTACCGCTACTTTTTTCTGCGGCGATAATTGCATCGCATTCCGCCGCATTGAGGGTGACAGGTTTTTCGATGTAGACATTTTTGCCGGCATTCAGTGCAGCAATTGCATAATCTTTGTGTTGTGCGGGAGGAGTGGCGATATAAACAGCGTTGATATTGGGATCGCTAAGCAGGGCCTCGGCATTGTCATGCCATGAGTCTACATTGTGGCGAGTGGCAAAGTCCCTGGCCTTTTCGCCATTGCGGCGCATTACGGCAGCGAGTTGCGAGTTTGGTGCTTTATAAAATCCGGGGCCGCTTTTAAGTTCGCAGACATCGCCGACACCGATAATGCCCCAGCGAATTATTTTTTCAGCGGCCATTCTATTTCTCCTTACCCACTTTCACCATTGCGTGTTGCTTATTCAGTTGATTTATTTAACTGGCTTGTCTAACTGCTTTGTTCAACCAGTGTAATCTTGTCTTTTTCAATTAAAATTTTTCGCTGTTTGTAGAGCAAACTCAGGGCATTTTTGTAGTTGCCCTTGCTGACATTAAATACTTTATAAATCAGCTCAGGTTCACTTTTATCAGTCAGGTAGGATACACCGCCCTGGCGCTGCAAATCAGCGAGGATTTTTTCTGCCAGGTCTTCTTTTCTATCGCGCGCTTGTGCTTGCAAACTTAAATCGATTTTGCGGTCAGGGCGGATGCTTTTGATATAGCCTTTGACTTTTTCACCCTGGAGCAATGTGCGGAACGCTTCGTCGCGGAATATCAATCCCAAATGGGTGTGGTTGATAACCGCTTTGTAGCCCATATCGCTGCGGCCACAAATCATTAAATCCACCGCTTGTTTTACACTCAGGCCACTTGCGCGCTCTTCCAAATGGCGACTCAAACGTGATGACGCTGTGATGCGGCCGGTATATTCATCCAGGTAAATACACACCACGTAAGAGCGCCCGGCCTCCATGGGTTTATGCTGTTCGCCATAGGGCACCAGCAAATCTTTTGGCAGGCCCCAATCGAGGAAGGCGCCGACATTATTCACTTCTTTGACTTCAAGGAATGCGCATTCGCCCACCATGGCTTTGGGGGTGAGGGTAGTAGCGATAATGCAATCGTCAGAGTCCAGGTAAATAAACACATCCAGTATGCCGCCGATTTTCATTTCGGGCGTGACGTAGCGCTTGGGTAATAAGATGTTGCCAAATTTGCCACCATCGAGAAAAATGCCGAAATCGGTGTGTTTGACAATAGTTAAGCGGTTCTGCCGGCCAATTTGTAACATGGTGGATTCTTTCTCTGAAAAGGCTGTTGTATCAATAGTGCACAGTTTATTAGCTAGGCCGGGTTAAGGCCAGCAAAACTCCGCCCGCTGATTGGTTTTCGTTTTTTTTCCAATATAGAGTTGTGATTTATGCAGTTATTTTCGTTTGGTTATGGCGATCGCCAGTTTACTGTAGAAGCAACACCTGCGACCGGTGAAGAAGTGGTCGTAGTAGATGATGTGGTGGTATCGCAACGGCGCAATTTTGGTGTTGCCAGCGAACATGAGTTTGCCCTGGATACCCTGGGCGCAGTGAAATTGGCCTATGTGCTCAATATGCAAACAGCCGATGTCAATTATGAGTTGTGGGTAAACGGCGAACAGGTGCTGGCGGCGGCCACGGCTGTGTCGCAAGAGCAGCAAGAAATTTTCCGCGCTGCGCAATACGATGCTGATCAGGTGATACCAGCCGCTGCGCCAGCAAAACCCAATTCCTGGCTTTCTATTGGCTTAATCGCATTTAAACTTTTAAAAACGGTGCAGGTTGTCAAGGTCGCACTGCTTGCAGCATCCGTTGCGGTATACAGCGTAATGTTTACGGTGGAATTTGCACTCGCGTTAATTGGTGTGCTGGTGTTCCATGAATACGGCCATTTGCGCGCGATGAAAAAATGCGGCCTGCCCACCAAGGGAATGTATTTAATTCCGTTTGTGGGTGGCCTTGCGGTAGGTGATATGCCCAAATCCCGTTGGCAGGATGTGTATATCTCCATGATGGGGCCGGTGTTTGGCCTGGTGATGACAGTTGCGTTTTATATTGTGTATCTCGTTACTGAAAGCCATTTCGCCGGCTTGGTTGCCTCGACCAGCGCGCTCTTGAATTTATTCAATTTAATTCCGGTTTATCCGCTGGATGGCGGGCGCGTTGTTAAATCGCTGGTATTTTCCGGGCGCAATTATTTGGCATTGGTTGCGCTCCTGACTATTTCTGCGGCTTGTTTTGTATTGTCCTGGAAACTCGGATTTTATTTCATCACCTTTTTTATTGTGTTGGGTGTGGTTGATATTGTTTCCGGTTGGCGCGTGGGGCTGGCAGAGGATATCCCACCCCTGAATCCTTATGGCATCTGGTTTTCAGTATTGTGGTATTTGGTGGTTGTTGCGCTGTTTTTGGGAATGATTATCCTGATTGCACAAAGCGGATTGCCCGGCTCGGAAATTGCGATCAAGGTGTTGGCATCTTAATCTTTTATTTGTCGTCTCTTGTATAAAAATGAAAAGGCTTGCCGTAAGGCAAGCCTTTTTTATTGGTACCGACCGCACAGTGGTTTTTATTTTCTGCTCTAAACTTGGTGAAGGCAAATTGCCTCACCAGTTAGCCCCAATAATGAATAAAAGGAAATAATGATGCACACATCTCCTCGATCATTTTCTGTTCCGCGCAAAATCTCCGTCGCTAAAAAAATTCTCGCCTCTGCTATCAGTGCCATCGCGCTTGTCTCCCTGAGCGGATCACTTTATGCCCAAATTGGTAGTGCCAGCTTATCGGGGATTGTTGAAGCCCAGGATAGTCCACTGGCGGGTGTTGAAGTGACTGCGGTGAATATCGCCAATGGGCATAGCTATAAAGTGGTGACCCAGGCTAGCGGTAGTTATTTATTTACTGGTTTGCCTCCGGGGATATATCGCATGGCGATTGCCGGAAAAAATGTACCCGACCAGCAGCAGGTTAATTTGCGCGTAGGGCAAAAAGTGAATGTCGATATTGAGCTGGGTAAGAAAACTCCGGAGCAACCGGTTCAGGAGCTACTCGTTATTGGTGTCCAGGAAACAGAACTTGTTGCCGGTGAGATAGGTACCAACATTTCGCTGGAACAGATTGAATCCCTGCCGCAGACCACGCGCAATTTTTTAGCCTTTGCTGACCTTGCGCCCGGTGTGCAATTTAATGAGGGGCAGGATGGCAGCACCAGTATCCAGGGCGGTGCGCAGAGCCCCAATGCGATCAATATTTTTATCGATGGTGTCGGGCAGAAAAATTATGTACTGCGCGGCGGTGTCACCGGGCAGGATGCAAGCCGCGGCAATCCTTTCCCGCAATCCGCGATTGCGGAATACAAGGTGATCACCCAAAACTATTCGGCAGAATATGACCAGCTCAGCAGCGCGGCTATTGTGGCGGTCACGGCCTCCGGTACCAATGAATTCCACGGCGGTTTTTTTTATGATTATTCAGATGAGGGGATGCGCGAGAAAAATCCCAATGAATTAAAAAATAATGAAAAAATTCCCAGCCAGCAAATCCAGTACGGCGTGAATGTGGGTGGCCCGATTATCCAGGACACGCTGCATTTCTTTTTCGCCTATGAAGGAAAAAGCAATAGCGATCCGCGCGATGTAGTTGTGGGTTCAGGTTATGATGTGAATAAATTACCCGCCAGTGTGCAGGCACAATTGGGTGGTGTCGCCGCGACCTTTGAAGAAGATTTGTATTTCGGAAAATTGAGTTATGTCATTAATGATGAACATAAGCTCGAATTGACCGCCAAGTACCGCGATGAAACGGAATTAACGGGCATTGGTGGACAGCGTACACTGGATTATGGCACCGATAAAAATAACGATGAAACCCGCGTTGTGCTCAGTCACAACTGGCGCACTGACACATGGATAAATGACGCACGCATCACCTATGAGGACTACACCTTTAATCCGCGCCCGCACACCATGGGTAATGGGAATGTTTTATTAAATGCAGGGAAACAAATTGTTTTAAATACCGGCGCAGGGCGCGACTTTCAGGAAAAAAGCCAATCCGGTTGGGGGCTGCAAGAAGATTTCACTTATATAGCGCTGGAAAACCATCAAATTAAAACCGGTATTAAATATAAGGCAGTTGAACTTACTTCAGTAGAGCAGCAGCCCTTTAATCCGCAATACAGCTACAACATCGATTATTCCTGGGAGCAACCTTATCTAGTGGAGTGGGGCGCACCTCTGGCGGGAATTGGTGATGGCGCCGTCGAGGCAGACAACCAGCAATTCGGGATTTATTTTCAGGATGATTGGAGTGCGACTGAACGCCTGACAATTAATGCGGGCCTGCGCTGGGATTACGAAGAGTCAGATGCATACCTGGATTATAAAACCCCGGATGATGTAGTGACTGCACTGCGTGGTTGGACCAACCTCGATAATTCCAATATCAATGCGGATGATTACATCAGCACCGGCAATAACCGCGATACATTTAAAGATGCCTGGCAACCGCGTTTGGGTTTTAGTTATGACATCGGCACTGACAATAACCTGGTTTTATTTGGTGGGGCTGGCCGCGCTTATGACCGCAATTTATTTGATAACTTGCAACTCGAAGCTACCAAGGCGACCTTTCCCACTTACCGCGTTAATTTTGATTCAGAAGATCCGCAAAATAATTGTGATCCTGCTGCAACCAATTGCGTACCTTGGGACCCGAATTATTTAACCGCTGAAGGTCTGGAGGATTTGCTCTATGCCAATACCGGTGCCGGGCGTGAAGTATTTATGGTGAACAATAATTTAAAAACACCTTATTCCGATCAATTCAGTTTAGGTGTGCGTGGCACTATGGGCGCATGGGATGCGGAACTCGGTTTGTCGCATATCAAAAGTGAAGACGGTTTTGTGTGGATGCTGATGAACCGCCGCCCTGACGGAAGTTTTTTTGAACCGGGGGCTACCTGGGGCCAGCCATGGGGATTTGGTATTCCCGGCTACAGCAATGGTTTGATCGGGATGAATGCATTGGAATCCAAAGCAGATTCGCTCTACATCAAATTGGATAAACCCAAAGCCGATGATTTTTGGGGCTTGTCCCTGGCCTATACCTATACCGATGCGCAAGACAGACGCAAATCCGGTGAAGTATTTGCGCTGGATTATCCAGAGATTGAGGATTACGGCTGGCATGATTCGCTATCTGTACCCGAGCATCGCCTGGTCATTGCTGCCATGTTTGATTTGCCCGCGGATTTTGATTTATCGGCAAAATTAAATCTGGAAAGTGTCAAAACCTATCAGGGAACGGATTGTCGCGCAGGTTGGAATGCCTGTTTCTACAATACATTCCAACCTGATAGCAATGGCTTCCTCGGTTACAAACAATTGGATATTGCGGTCAGCAAACAATTTGCGACCGGCAAGATTGCCCCGGATAGTTTCCTCACTTTGCGCGTGGATATTTTGAATGTCACCAATGCGGTAAACCACGGTGGTTACCAGGATTGGCATGGTGCACCGGGTGAAGATTTACCCGCTAACTTTGCACAGCCTAATGGCACTTTTGATGGCCCACCCATAACACTGAAATTCGGTGTTAATTGGGCCTGGTAACAGGTTAATTTAAGCAGTTGTAATTTATTGGCTTGCCGGTGCAATTGTGCGCCAGCAAGCCTTTTTCTTTTGGTGGAAATAAAATTGGCCTGTGAGCCATTGCAATTGAAAATATTACACAGCATTGGCGCCGTTACATGCTTATTGTATTAAAAATGTATTTAATAGCGCGGCAAGGCTACATTTTTATCGTCAATTATTTATCCCCTGTATACAAAATCCTTCCTATTTCAGTAAATACAATTGTTTGGGTGCGGTAACGCACCTAAGTATCCCCCGCTTTTTAATTATCCTCCCCCTATGGTTGCAGAATGAATTTTTATGGATACCCGCGTTCGCGGGTATGACGATAAAGTACATTTTTATGATGCAGTAACCTGCATATCATTTTTAGTGTTTGTTGGCATCAATCAGTGATGAGGTAGTGATCATGAAACTGACCGAGTTGAAATTTTTGTATGCTTTTTTTCCACTGTTCCTGTTAATCGCCTGCAGTCTTTTCTACACCAAAGCATTGGCGGTTGGTGTGGATACCGATGATTTTATTCAAGAGGCATCGGCCAAAGGCATAGCGGAAATCGAGCTGGGAAAAATTGCGCTGCAAAATTCTTCCTTTCCGGAAGTAAAAGCGTTTGCCCGAAAAATGATTGAGGATCACTCCTCTGTCAATAAAGATTTGCGTGCATTGGCCAGTAAAAAAAATATGAAAGTGGCTGACGATGCAGAACTCTTGGCCAAAGCAAAAAATTATATGTTGAAGCAGCGCGAGGGTGAATCCTTTGATGCGTCTTATATCAATAACCAAATTGATGCCCACAAGGCGAGCATAAAACTTTTTAAAGATGCAACCTCATCAACCGATGAAGATGTGCGCCGGCTTGCCGCTACATCGCTACCCAAACTGGAGCAACATCTGCGCGATGCAGAAGCCCTGGTGGAAGTGATTGCACAGGCCAACAAAAACCTCAATGAAAAACTTGAGTACAGCAACTAACGGAGCGCAAGGCAGATGATTGTCTCCCCCCAGCGCCACGGCGCGCAGGTACTTGCCGAAGGTGGCACGCAATTTTCGCTCTGGGCACCCGATGCCCGGAGCGTTGCGCTCTTGCTGTGGACCGGCGAGTCAGTCGCCATGCAAGCGGTTGGCGATGGCTGGTATGAAGTCAACCATCCCTGCGGCGACGGGATGGATTACCGGTTCCTGATCAATGGCGAATTGACGGTGCCCGATCCGGCGGCGCGTGCACAAGTGGATGAACCCTGGGGTTGGAGCCGGGTAGTGGACCACAGGCGCTACCTGTGGCAGACCAACCATTGGAACGGGCGGCCATGGCATGAGACGGTGATCTATGAAGTGCATGTGGGTTTGCTGGAAGGATTTAACGGGCTGCGCATGCAATTGGTCGCGCTCGCTGAATTAGGGGTGACCGCGATTGAACTTATGCCGATTGCCGAATTTCCGGGGGCGCGCAATTGGGGTTATGACGGGGTGCTGCCGTTTGCCCCGGAGGAATCCTACGGTTCACCCGGTGATTTGAAAGCGCTAGTCGATGCTGCCCATGAACTGGGCTTGATGGTATTTATCGATGTGGTCTACAACCACTTCGGGCCAGAGGGTAACTACCTCGGCCAGTACGCGCAGCGTTTTTTCCGGGAGGATATCCAAACCCCCTGGGGGTCGGCAATTGATTTCCGGCGGCAGGAAGTGCGCGATTTCTTTTGCGAAAACGCGCTTATGTGGATATTGGACTATCGCATTGACGGGCTGCGCTTTGATGCTGCCCATGCGATCAGCGAAAAGGATTTTTTAGTCGAGCTGGCGATGCGGGTACGCGCGGCAGTCCCGCCCGGGCGTCATATCCACTTGATGCTGGAAAACGAAAACAACGATTCGACCCTGCTGCAACAAGGGTTTGATGCCCAGTGGAACGACGATGGCCACAATGTGTTGCACCACCTGCTGACTGGCGAGAAAGAGGGGTATTACCGCGAATTCGCCGAGGCGCCGACGGTGCAATTGGCGCGCTTCCTGGCGGAGGGGTTTGTATTCCAGGGCGAGGCAGACAGCCAGGGGCGCCCGCGCGGGACTCCCAGCGCCCAGTTGCCGCCAACCCAATTTATCCTGTTCCTGCAAAACCACGACCAGATCGGCAACCGCGCTTTTGGCGAGCGCCTGAACCAGTTGGCTTATACCGATGCGCTGGCGGCTGCGACTGTGTTGTTGCTGTTATCCCCCATGGTGCCGCTGTTATTCATGGGTGATGAGTGGGGTTCACAGCAGCCTTTCCTGTACTTCACCGACCACTCGGCGGATCTGGCAAAAGCGGTGTGCGATGGCCGCCGCAATGAGTTTGCCGACTTTGGCCAGTTCAGCCATGCCAAGTTGTGCGAGCTGATCCCCGACCCCAACGCACCCAGCAGCTTCCACAACTCCCGCCCGGATTACGGCGCTCCCAAATCCCCCGAGCAACAGCAGTGGCAGGATCTGTACCGCCGTCTGTTGAAAGTGCGGGCGACGGAGATTATCCCGCGTCTGGTCGGCGGTTATTCAGCCGGTGTCACCATCCTGGCCGAAGGAGCGGTCTCGGCCTTCTGGCGGATGGGCGATGGCTGCCTATTGCGGATCGACCTCAATCTGGGCAAGGCCGTGGTGGCGGTCAAGGCGCCCTGGGAGCAGGTGCGGATTCTGTTTAACCAGGGGGTGGATGAGTCTTCCTACAAGCAAGGGACGCTGCCACCGCAAAGTGCCTTGGCCACCCTGGATGATGGTATTTAGATGATGGAAGTTAACGGCTACGAGAGGTGCCAATGAGCGAAGTATCAGTGCCAATCCTGCACCCCTCACTTGTTCGTGCGACGGTGCGCCTGCAATTCCATCGCGGCTTCGGCTTCGATGATGCAGTGCCGTTGGTGCCTTATTTTGCGCAACTGGGCATTAGTCATATCTACTCATCGCCGATCTTAAAAGCCCGCCCCGGCTCCTCCCATGGCTACGACATGGCCGACCCAACCTGTGTGAACCCCGAACTGGGCGGTGAAGAGGGGTTGCAGCGGCTGGTGGCCGCCCTGCGCGCGCAGCAGATGGGACTACTGGTAGATTTTGTGCCCAACCACATGGCGGTGGGCGGTAATGCCAACCCCTGGTGGCTGGATGTTCTGGAATGGGGCATGCGTAGCCCCTACGCGAACTTTTTTGATATCCAGTGGAATTCCCCCGATCCGCTCCTTAAAGGCCAGTTGCTGGTGCCTTTCCTGCGCGCGGATTACGGCGAAGTACTCGTGGCGGGTGAGGTGACCCTGCATTTTGATGAAGCCTCGGGCGCGTTTTATGCGCAGCATTTCGACCATGTTTTTCCGCTGTATCCCCCCAGTTACCACGAGGTACTACGCCGCGCCAACAATGCCGACCTGCAAGCCTTTGCCCGCGGTTTTGAAGCGCTGGAGCAGCGGCCAGATTATTGGATCCAGGCGCAATCATTGCGCAGGGAACTCAGCGATCTGGTGCGGGAGGAAAACCTGGGTGGGGCAATCCAGCAGGCGCTTGCCTGTTTTACGGTTACCCCGGCAGTCATCGACAGTAGCGCCGGGCATGAAGGGACGCAGAAAGCCTGCGAGGATGGCACAGTGCAGCGGCTGCACCAGTTGCTGGAGTGCCAGCACTATCGTCTGGCGAGTTGGCGCACGGCGGTGGACGATATCAACTGGCGACGCTTTTTTGATATCAACGAGTTGGGTGCGCTGTGCACCGAGCGCGCCGACGTGTTCACGGCCATTCACGGCAAGGTCCTGGAGCTGGTTGGGCGCGGGTTGATCGACGGTTTGCGTATCGACCATATCGACGGTTTGGTTAACCCGCGCGCCTATTGTCGCAAGCTGCGTCGCTCGGTTGAGCGACTGGTCAGTCGACGTCCGGCGCCGCTGAATTCGGTGCATTTCCCCATCTATGTAGAAAAAATCCTCGCCGATGGTGAAGTGCTGCCCGCCAATTGGCAGGTGGATGGCACCACCGGTTACGAGTTTATGAACCAGGTGTCGCTGATCCAGCATGACCCGGTGGGCGCTATGCAGCTTTACGATGTCTGGCATAGCACCAGTGGCCGGTCGGAATCTTTCAAAGAGGAGGAAAAGGAGGCGCGGCGGCTGGTGCTATCCATGTCACTGGCGGGCGATTTTGAAATGGTGGCGCAGGGGTTGCTAGCTATCGCGCGGGATAATATTGCCACCCGCGACCTCACCCTCGGCGCTATCCAGCGTGCGCTTTTTGAGCTGGTCGTCCACTTTCCTGTGTATCGCACCTACGCCAGCGCAGGCCAGCGTTCGCTCCAGGACCAGATATTTTTCAGCACGGCATTGAACGACGCGCGCACGACCCTGGCGCAAAGCGACTGGCCGCTGCTGGGTTATCTGGATCAATGGCTTGGCGGCGAACCCCTGCATTCCCTGCCACCTGGACTATTGCGCCGCTTGCGCCAGAAAACCCTTGCGCGCTTCCAGCAGCTCACCTCGCCGATTGCCGCCAAAGCGGTGGAAGACACTGCCTGCTATCGCTCGGCGGTGCTCTTGTCACGCAACGATGTCGGTTTTGATCCGGCGCGCTTTAGCGGTTCGGCGGCACAGTTCCACCAGTATTGCGCGGAGCGGGCGGCCTGCTTTCCACAGAACCTGCTCACCACCGCCACCCATGACCATAAACGCGGTGAGGATACGCGCGCGCGCCTGGCGGTTATCAGCGAACGCGCGGTCTGGTTTGCAGAAAAAGTGGCGCAGTGGCAACAGCGCGCGCGGCCATTGCGCACCGACCTGGAGGATGGCCAGGCACCCTCGCCGGGCGATGAACTTATCTTCTTCCAGACCCTGCTGGGCACCTGGCCATTGGATTTGGAGCTCGCGGGGGATATGGGTGAATGCAATAGGGGGGCGCAGGAACAAGGCTTGACTACCTATCTCGATCGCCTGGTGCAATGGCAGGAAAAAGCCCTGCGCGAAGCCAAACTGCGCACCCGTTGGAGTACCCCCAACAGTGATTACGAAGACGCTTGCCGCCAGTATCTTATCCGCTTGTTGCTGGCCGGGGATATGCGCGACCTGCGCGAAGACATAGCCGCCGCCGCATTTTGCCTGGCACCCGCCGGTGCCCTCAACAGCCTCAGCCAGACCTTACTGCGCCTGACCACACCGGGGGTGCCGGATCTATACCAGGGCAACGAGTTCTGGGATTTCAGCCTGGTCGACCCTGACAATCGCCGGCCAGTGGATTTTCCGGCGCGGGTTGCCGCGCTGGCGGACAAACTGACCGAAGGTGATGAAAAACTTAACCAATGGCGCAATGGTCGCATCAAACAACATTTGATCGCGAAGGTGCTGGAGCTGCGCAAGGCGCACCCCCTCTTGTTCCATTATGGCGATTACCAAGCCTTGCCGGTTACCGGTGAGCAGGCCGAGCGGATTATCGCCTTTATCCGCCACCATCAGGGTAGCTACCTGATAGTCGTGGCGCCCCGCTTGGCGATGAATTTGCTGGCTGGCCAACCGACACCTTATGTCTTGCCCGAGCGGTGGGGCGATACCCGCCTCCGGCTCCCCGATACGCTGGCAGAGCGTTGTTTTGCCAGCGTTTTTTCCCGCCATGTGATCCGGCCTGAACAGGGTCAGTTGGCTGTCAGCGGCATTCTCACTGACTTTCCCGTCAACCTGTTGTATTTCCTCCCATCCTCATCGCCAGAAGACGTCAGCTATCCTCACTAACCCATAAGGAAGGCCCTCATGAATGCTCAAGAAAAAGCGACCCTGAATATTGCTGTAGACACTAAAGTGCGCTCCCGTGTCACCGAGGGGAATCCTTTTCCCCTGGGGGCTACCTGGGATGGGGTGGGGGTGAATTTTGCGATTTTTTCGGCCCATGCAACCAAAGTGGAGCTGTGCCTGTTCGACAGCACGGGTGACGTGGAAATCGAGCGGATTGAATTACCCGAATACACGGATGAAATCTGGCATGGCTACCTGCCCGATGCCCATGCAGGGCAAATTTATGGCTACCGTGTCTATGGCCCTTATGAGCCCCAGGCCGGACATCGTTTTAACCACAATAAACTGTTGATCGACCCCTATGCCAAACAACTGGTGGGGAAATTGAAATGGTCGGACGCGCTGTTCGGTTACACCATCGGCTCGCCCGATGCGGACTTGAGTTTTGACGAGCGCGATAGTGCGCCCTTTGTGCCCAAGGCCAGGGTGGTGGATCCCGCGTTCACTTGGGGAGGCCACAGTTCCTTCCGGATACCTGCCGACAAGACTGTGATTTACGAAACCCATGTGCGCGGTATTAGCATGCGGCATCCGGCGGTGCCCACTGAGTTGCAGGGTACCTTTGCCGGGCTGGGTCATCCCGAGTTACTCAAGCATATCCGCTCACTGGGGGTGACCAGCGTTGAGCTAATGCCGGTCCACGCCTTTGTGGATGACAACCACCTGCTTGAACGCGGCCTGAAAAATTATTGGGGTTATAACACCCTGGCGTTTTTTGCGCCCCATACGCCCTATACCGCCAATGGCCATCTCAATGAATTCAAGGAGATGGCGGCGCGCCTGCACAATGCCAGTCTCGAACTTATCCTCGATGTGGTTTACAACCATACGGCAGAGGGCAGCGAACTGGGGCCGACCCTGTCCATGCGCGGTATCGATAATGTCACCTATTACCGCCTGGTCGCCAACAACAAACGCTATTACGTCAATGATTCCGGTACTGGCAATACCCTGGATTTAAGCCATCCCTGTGTGTTGCGGTTGGTGACTGATTCACTCAGGTATTGGGCAGTTGATATGGGAGTGGATGGTTTCCGGTTTGACCTTGGCACTATTCTCGCGCGCGAAAAACAGGGCTTTAACGAGCGGCATGGCTTTAATCTCGCATGTCGCCAGGATCCTCTGTTGAGCCAACTCAAATTGATTGCCGAACCTTGGGACTGTGGTTTGGGCGGGTATCAAGTAGGCGCTTTTCCACCCGGCTGGCTTGAATGGAATGACCGTTTCCGCGATACAGTCCGCTCATTCTGGCGTGGTGAACAAGGCAAGTTGCCAGAACTCGCCAGCCGCCTGACAGCCTCTGGCGACATGTTTAACCAGCGCGGCCGCCGCCCTTCGGCCTCGGTTAATTTTGTTACTGCGCACGACGGTTTTACCTTGCACGATCTTGTCAGTTACAACGACAAACATAACGAAGCCAATGGCGATAACAACCAGGATGGCGCGGATAATAACCTGTCGTGCAACTACGGGGCGGAGGGGCCAACGGAGGATAAAAATATCCTCGACCTGCGCCAGCGCCAAATGCGCAATATGCTCTGCACCCTGTTGTTTTCCCAGGGCACTCCCATGCTGTTGGCGGGCGATGAATTTGCCCATACCCAAGGGGGGAATAACAATGTGTATTGCCAGGACAACGAATTAAGCTGGATCAACTGGGAGCTGAAAGATCCCGGCAAAAAAATGCTCGAATTTACCCGGCGCATTATCAGTTTGCGCCATACCTATCCCATGCTGCGGCGCGGGCGTTTCCTGGTGGGGGAATACAACGAGGAGCTGGGAGTGAAGGATGTCACCTGGCTATCGCCTGATGGCAGTGAAATGCAACAAGAGCAGTGGGGCGATGAAAACCGGGCCTGCCTCGGTATGTTGCTCGATGGCCGCGCGCAACCTACCGGTATCCACCGCAGCGGAGCCGATGCCACCTTGTTGTTGATTTTCAATGCGCATCCCGACTCGGTGAATTTTGTATTACCCGAGGTCTACCAGGGTAAGGATTGGATTTGCCTGATCGATACCAACAAGCTGGAGAATCGCGACACAGCGCACTTCCAGTTTGGCCACAGCTTTGTGGTAACTGACCATTCGTTGCTGTTATTTAAATTAAGGAAATAGGGTATTCAAGTTGGGGAAACAGGGTTTAACGGGGGAAGGGATTTATGCAGCAATCCCCCGGCTGTTGCAGTGCCGGGGGTAGCCTGATTCAACAATGATGCTTATAAAAAAGGGTCATCCTTATCGGCGGGGAAATAGCGCTCGGCAGTAATAATATCGGAATTGATCCTGTGCGCGAGCAGGTCATCCACATCCTGGTTGACGCGGTTGATTAGTGGCAGCGCTTCATCGCGGTCCAGTGATTCAAGCAGTGCATTGCCCCACACGGACACATGGCGCAAATAAATCGTACGCGTATCGGATTTCTTGGCCCACTCGCCGGATACCAGGCGCCCGATACGGTCAACCTTGTAGCGGATTTCATTAACCTGGCTTGGGTCTTTCACCTGTGCAACCAGCTCATCAGTCATTTTGATCCAGCCGCGGCGATACAACTCCCAGCCACTGTAAAAACGCACAATCCAGGTGAGGTACTCCTCCTGGGTCTGGATTTCTTTATTGACCTTATCTGCTTCATACACTTTTAAGAAGTAAGCGCGTGATGGCATCCCGCTTGGCCATGAATCTGCCTCGCGGGCAATTTTATTAGTGCTACAGGCGAACAAGCTGCCCACCAGGATCAATAGGGCAGGGAGTCGGGTCAAGAGTGCGATTTTCTGCATAAACAAGAATAGGCTCTGCGTAATACGGGGATTGGTGGAAAAACCTGGGTGTAAATGTCGCAGCAGTATAAAAGTTTACACGCGCAATGGACAGGCTGACATGAGGCTTGGGTGCTATCGAAAAGTTATAGCCCCGCGCCAGTGACTGGCGCGGGGCTATTAAGGTTATCGTTCAGGTTATAGCGCTTAACGTTCGCGACCACCGCGCATTTCGGCGCGGTTACCCGAGTTGTAAGAACCTCTGTCACTGGTGCGTTCTGTGCGTTCAGCGCGCTCCACACGTTCACTCCTGTCTACCCGTGCCACTTCATTGTGTGACTGCGTTTGCGGGCGCTCGGTGCGGTCAGTAACTATGGGGCGCTCCTCCCATTGGGTTGATGGACGTTCAGTGCGGGTAACCTGCGGTTGTGTCCGCTGCTCGGTGCGCTCAGCCCGGTTGTAGCCTTGCTCGCGCGGTGTTGTGGTGCGCTCAACCCGATTGCTGCGTTCATTGTTGGTACGGCTTTCCCATGTGCGATTTTCACTGGCTCCATTTTGGGCTTGCGCGCGCAGGTTGTTGCGTTCGGCCGCGCGGCCTTCAACGCTCTGGCGCTGATTACTCTGCCGCTCAACACCTTGACCTTCAATACGGGCACGTTCAGTCCGGGCCACATTGTTGGTGTGTTGGTCTCGGTTCTGCGGGTTGTTCAGACCTTGGTTGTTGTGGTTGTTCATCCGCTCGCGCAGTTGTTCAGCACGGGGCTGCCGCTCCTGGTTGTGCCTTTCCTGGTTTTGATACTGGGCAGGTCGGTCGGCGGTGGTGGTAACTTGCCCGGCCTGCTGGCGACCCAAACGCTGCTGGAATTGCTCATCGCGCCCCTGGCGCTGGTCGCGCGCATGGTTGGGAGACGCATGGCCACCGTTATCGCGCAAACCGGCGCGATATACCCGCGAATCACCATAACTTTCACGATTACTGTGGTAGCGCTCACGGGTGTGATGATCGTGATAAGCCACCCCGCGTCTGTGCACCGGATTGTGATTCCAGCGGGTGGCACCTGCGTAATGGGCAACACTGCGGCTATCGTAAAAATGATGGCTTGGGTGATGATGATGGTGATCCACCACTACCACATGGCGCTGCTGCCAGTGGCAGCCGCTGAAATAAAAGCGTGGGCCTATGTAAACACTGGGCCCCCAGTAAAAACCGGACACAAACACATAGCTGCTCGGGTAGTGCCAGTAAACCGGGGGATAATCCGCCCACCACCAGTTGCCGTAAACCACACGGGTATCGTAGGCGGGCACGTACACCACGCGCTCAACCGAGGGTTCAATCACGATGGTTTTTTCTTCGCGGATAACGCGCACATGTTCGACTTTATCGAGGTTACCCGAGGCATAGGCACGGTTGCGGAGTTTCTGGATGCTGTCCATCACCCGCGCTTCATCGGCGAGGAAGGCATCACCCAGTTGCTGGGTCCAATCCAGGTCCTCGCTCATACGTTTCAATACCTCGGGAAAGGCCATTAGCGCTTTTACGCTGGGGTCCCAATCCTGGTTCTCCACGCTATTGACAGCATTATCGCCGGTCAAATGACGGTTGTTGCGCGCCCAGCGGTCAGCTTCGACCACTTCCAGGGGGTAGGTCGAGGCGATAAGTACGTGCGATAGCACTGTATCCGGGTAGAGGGCGATAGGGGCGAGCAGCGAGTCCAGTTGTGCTTCACTGAAGCTGGCTTGGGCAGCAGTGGTGCTGTAGCTGGTTTGATCGACCGCCTGGGTCGTCGTACAGCCCACAACTAATGGCAGCAGCAGGCTGATCGTTAACGCGATTTTTCCGGGGCGTTGCAGAAGCTGGCTAGTCATGATGGTTCTCGCTCGGTACTGGTAAGTTGCCCCTTGGAAGGGCGGATTGGTACTAATGATTCCTTTATAGGATCCTGGCGCTTAACCCCAGCTGAACTGCCCGCAGACTCTTGCTTGACTAATCAAGTGGTGACCCGATAATGGCGCACTTTTGCGATATCCATCGCAGCCAGGTCGGGTTATAGAGAGCAGCACATGATCGATGTGAATTTCCAGTTAAAAGGCAGTGCTATTACCGTCGTGGTACTGGCAATTATCCACTATGAGCCCAAGGGGCTGGTGGCCGAGCTGAAAGAAAAGATTGTCCAGGCCCCCCAGTTTTTCAATAACTCCCCTGTGTTGATTAATCTCGACCGTTTGGAAAACCCCGAAAGCCTGAAAAAACTCGGGGATTTGCTGACAATTTGCCGCGAACTGGATTTACAACCACTAGGTTTTAGCGGCGTACCTGAGGTATTGTTAGCGGCAGTCAACAAGACCGGTTTAGCCGTGCTGCCCACGCCGAGCGAGCGAGCGCTCAAGTTGCCCAAACAGGAAGCGACATCCCAAGCGGTAGAAACGGTGGTGGAGCGGGTCGTAGAGACAGTTGTCGAAACCATTATCGAAGAGCGACTGGTCCAGCGGCAAAGCAAAGTCATCACCCGCCCAGTGCGTTCCGGCCAGCAAATTTACGCCGAAGGTGCAGATTTGATTGTGCTTGCACCCGTCAGTGAAGGTGCTGAAGTATTGGCCGATGGCCATATCCATATTTACGGGACCTTGCGTGGCAGGGCCCTTGCCGGTGTAAAAGGCGATGAAACGGCGCGTATTTTTTGTCAGCAAATGGAAGCCGAGCTAGTGTCGGTCGCAGGCAATTTTGTACTCCAGGATTCACTTCCAAAAGAATTATTGAAAAAACCTGCGCAAGTTTCCCTCAATGGTGAAAAAGTCCTCGTTGAGGCATTGGTAAGTAATTAATCGTTTTTTTTATTTATGGAAACCCTGAAAATACATTTTCGTCATGCCCGCTAACGCGGGTATCCATAACATCATGTGGCTTCCTGCGTTCGCAGGAATGACGAAAAACTCAGGGCTTCCTTATTTTTTTAGACTTTGGATATTTTACAGGAGCCTCCCTTGGCCAAGATTATCGTTGTTACATCAGGTAAAGGCGGTGTGGGCAAAACCACATCCAGCGCAGCAATCAGCACTGGTTTGGCCATGCGCGGCCACAAAACTGTGGTTATCGATTTTGACGTGGGTTTGCGTAACCTGGATTTGATTATGGGCTGCGAACGCCGTGTTGTTTACGATTTTGTAAACGTCATTAAAGGCGAATCCACCTTGAACCAGGCGTTGATCAAAGATAAACGCACCGAAGGCCTGTACATCCTGCCCGCATCGCAAACCCGCGATAAAGATGCACTGACACGCGAAGGTGTAGAAACTGTTATTAACGAACTTTCCAAGGATTTTGACTTTATCGTGTGCGATTCACCTGCCGGTATTGAGCAGGGCGCGTTGATGGCCATGTATTTCGCCGATGTAGCCATTGTGGTGACTAACCCGGAAGTATCTTCGGTGCGCGACTCGGATCGAATCCTCGGCCTTTTGCAAAGTAAAACGCGTCGCGCCGAGCAAAACCTTGAGCCTATCAAAGAGCATTTATTATTGACCCGCTACAATCCTGTGCGTGTTGAAGCAGGTGAAATGCTCAGCGTAAATGATGTTGAAGAAATTCTGGCGATCCCATTACTCGGTGTAATTCCGGAATCAGAAGCGGTATTAAAAGCGTCTAACCAGGGCACTCCAGTAATCCTCGATGAAGCTACGCAGGCCGGCCAAGCCTATAACGACGCGGTAGATCGTCTGTTGGGTAAAGATATTCCGCACCGTTTCCTGGAAGCGGAAAAGAAAAGTTTCCTGAAGCGTTTGCTGGGGGTATAAGCCGTGAGTATTCTGGATTTCCTCATTAAAAAGCGCGCGCCCTCGTCGGCCTCGGTCGCCAAGGAGCGCTTGCAAATTATCGTCGCGCATGAGCGCACTAAACGCAATATCAACCAACCGGATTTCCTGCCGCAAATGCAACAGGAAATTATTGCGGTGATCCGCAAATATATCCATATCGAATCTGACCAGGTTACTGTCAATCTCGACAACTCCGACAATTGCTCGGTGTTGGAGTTGAACATTACCCTGCCGGATTAATTTGCTGTGCTGCATGATCTACGCAGCAAGTAAAAGGAGGGATGTGCTGAGTACAGTGCATCCCTTTTTTATTGCGATTGTTTTTATTATTTCGGTTAATTGATTTATGAGTATGGATTTTCACCGGTTACCAGCCGATAACATAATAGTGTTCGATTTTGAAACCACGGGCCTTTCGCCCGATATGGGCGACCGCTCTATTGAGATTGGTGCGGTGTTAATTGAAAACGGAAAAATCACCGACCGTTTCCAGCAGTTAATGAATCCCGGTGTGCGCATTCCCTTGTTTATCGAAAACCTCACCGGCATCACTAACGGGATGGTAAAAGGTGCGCGCACTAATACTGAAGTGATGGGCGAGTTTTATGATTTTATTGCCGGCCGCAATCTGGTTGCGCACAATGCCAGTTTTGATGAGCGGTTTTTGCGCGCAGAATTTAAGCGCATTAAAAAATCCTTTGGTGGTGGCATAGCCTGCAGTTTGCTAGCGGCACGCCGCATTTTCCAAACTGCGCCTAATCACCAGTTGGCAACTCTGGCACAGTATAAAAATTTGCCGAGCGATGGTATTTACCACCGAGCCTTGGCGGATGCAGAAGTGACTGCGCATTTGTGGATAAGTTTGTTGGACGAGTTGCGCGAGCAACATGAGCTGGATGAATTATCATTCGGTTTTATGCATACGCTGACTAAAACGCCCAAGCACCAATTGCGTCAGTTCTATGCTAAACACAAATAATAAATGGCGTAGCACCAGCAGGAGTCGTCGAGTTTGTGCAGCTAATCTACATGGTTGATGATCATAGATACCTGCGTTCGCAGGTATGACGGAAATAGTATTTCTGGCGTTGTTTAGGTTTTGGCATCAAGGAGTTAACCTGTAATGCATCGTTATCTTATCAAAATAATCATTGCCGTTATGGTCGGTTTGCTTTTGGCAGGTTGCGGTACTTTGATTAAACCCACAGTAAAAACCGGCATTATCCAATTGGAAAAAGGTTCTTATAAACTCGACCAGACCCACGTTGCGGTATTATTTAAAATTAATCATATGGGTCTATCCACTTTTGTTGGCCGTTTTAATAAAGTTGATGCAAGCCTGGAGTTTGATCCCAAAAACATCGCCGCCGCAAAATTGTCGGCCACTATCGATGTTGCCAGCCTCGATGCCAATAACCCTGACCTTGAAGAGACCTTACGCGGCAGCAGTTGGCTCGATACCGAAAAATACCCGCAAGCTTTTTTCAAAACGAGCAGTGTCAGAGTGCTCGACGAAAATTCCGCTGTCTTTTCTGGTGAGCTAAACCTGCACGGCGTTACTGCGCCAATTGATTTAACAGTGACTTTTAACGGCGGCGCTAACAATATGCTCACCGGCTTCTATACTTTGGGTTTCTCTGCTACCAGTACTTTTAACCGCTCGACCTTTGGTGTTGATTATTTAATTCCAGCCATTGGTGACGCGGTTGCCATTGAGGTTTTTGCAGAATTCCAGCAGCAATAATAACGGCAATATTTTCAGGGGTTGTTATGACGAATCATTTTCTTATCGGCGGCAATGGTACCCAATCAGCACAATTGAATTTGCGTATGGCCAATCGCCACGGGTTAATTGCCGGTGCGACAGGTACGGGTAAAACCGTGAGCTTGCAAGTGCTCGCCGAAGGTTTTGCCAAAGCCGGTGTGCCGGTGTTTATGGCCGATATAAAGGGTGACCTATCGGGTCTCGCTAAAGCGGGCAAGCCCCATCCGAAAGTGGATGAGCGCGTGCAACTGATGAATATCACCGATTATCAGCAGCGATTATTCCCCTGCGTGTTTTGGGATTTGTACGCGAAAAAAGGCCATCCGGTGCGAGCTACTATTTCGGATTTTGGCCCGCTGTTGCTCGCCAATTTTTTTGAACTCAATGAAACCCAAACCGGCGTGCTTTATGCCGCATTCAAAATTGCCGATGACCAGGGCATGTTAATGCTGGATTTAAAAGACCTGCAAGCCATGCTCAATTGGATGAAGGACGAACGCAAAACTCTGGAAGATGAATACGGTGGTATTAGTGAAGCGAGCATCGCCGCTATCCAGCGCCGGTTGATGATGTTGGACCAGGAAGGCGCCGACCAGTTTTTTGGTGAGCCAGCACTGGATTTAAATCACCTGATGCAAGTCACCCTGGAAGGCACAGGTGTAATCAATATCCTCGATGCCACCACCCTCGTCAACCAACCGAAACTCTACGCCATATTTTTGCTCTGGTTAATTTCTGAATTATTTGAAAATCTGCCCGAACAGGGTGATGCCGATAAACCCAAAATGGTTTTCTTCTTTGATGAAGCCCATTTGCTCTTTAATGGAGCCCCAAAATTATTAGTCGATAAAATTGAACAAGTGGTTCGTTTAATTCGTTCAAAAGGCGTGGGTATTTATTTTATCTCCCAGAGCCCGGCGGATATTCCCGATAGTGTGCTTGGCCAATTAGGTAACCGTGTACAACACGCATTGCGCGCTTACACACCCAAAGACCAGCAAGCAGTAAAAATTGCCGCACAAACATTTCGTCCCAATCCCGCATTTTCAACTGAAGCTGCTATTACTGAATTGGGAATAGGTGAAGCACTGGTATCGGTGCTGGATGAAAAAGGTTCGCCTACACAAGTGGAGCGAGTGTTGATTGCACCTCCTGCTGCGCGTATCGGCCCGTTAACCGATGAGGAGCGCGCAGAAGTTATGGCGCGTTCGCCTTACAAAACAATTTATAACCAAATAATTGACCGTGAATCAGCCTATGAGGTTCTAAAAGGTCGTGTTGCACAACAAGTGCAAACGGAACAGAAACAAAAAATCCAGGAGCAATTACGCGTAGAGCAAGAGCGTATTTTTAAACAACAAAAAAAAGAACAAGAGCGTTTTAATAAAGAACAGACGCGCACTCAGCAACAAGCTGAACGAGCCAATGCCCAGCGCGATTCAGCTGTGGATGCTTTTGCCAAAAGTGCTGCGCGTGCAATTGGTAGTAACCTTGGCCGGCAAATTGTACGCGGTATCCTCGGTTCATTATTAGGTGGAAAGCGTTAATTGCTAATCCACCAACTCAATATCCAAACTATTCAATAATCGCACCGCTTCATGGCGGCTGAACCTGGCCGCTTTGATATCATTGTTAAAGATATCTATATCGTAATTTTCTGCTTCGCTAAAGTCGGCTTCACGCAGATTGGTTTTCATAAACAGGCTGTTGGTAAAGTCAGTGTAGGAAAAGTTGGCTTTGGTAAAAGTGCCGTTTCTGAAATCTACATCATGGGCTTTACAGTGTTCCAGTATCAACTCGTTTAACCCCAGCCCGAAAAACGATGAATCATTGATAATGCACTCGCTAAAACTAATAGGCGAGGTGAAATTAAACCGCGGCCAATCGGCTTTGGTCCAGTCTATCCCGACCAATTTGCTTTCCTTAAATTGGATGTCAAAAAACTTGCTGTAATCAACCTTGATATTACTCAAGTTGGAGGCGGAAAAAACACAGTCTACAAATTTGCATTTATAAAACCGGCTATCAGAAAAGTTGCATTGCTGGAACCTGCAGTTTTCAAAAACAACTTCGCTAAATGAAGTAGCCATTGCATTGAGTCCATCGAAGGTTTGTGAAAAATACTCATTGCTATTTTCTATGTTCATTCTATTCCTGTACTTATGCTGATGGTGTTGATAGGAATGGGATTGGCCTGTGAGGGAATATTGGCATTTAAACGGCTATAAAAACAGCCTTGTTTTATCCAAAATTCTGTGAGCAGTAGGAGCGCCCGTTCTCCATTCTGTGTTTATGTTTCTTTGCATGTCATCGGTGGCATTTGCAGTGCCAGCCGATTAATATGACCAGCGATAAAAACACCAACAATTTGAACAAACCAATCCCTGATGCGAGATATCCCATGAAAATTATCCATAGTCTTTTGTTGGGCTGCTTATGTTTTTCCAGCTTTGTATTGGCTGAACCGGTACAGACAATCAGCGCCGATAACAAGCAGTACCTGTACACCGGTCGGGTCGATTTTGCCGATAAAAAAGCCCCATCCCTTTCCTGGACCGGTTCCAGTATCAAAGCCAATTTCACCGGGACTTCCCTGGCAATCGCATTAGACGATCAGCTCGGCAAAAATTATTTCAATGTGATTATTGATGGTGAAACCCTGCACCCTTATGTGCTGGAAGCCAAACAAGGTGAACAGACCTATGTGATTTCGACCACGCTAAAAGCGGGCGACCACAATCTGGAAATTTACAAGCGCACCGAAGGTGAAGAGGGCGCGACCAAATTTAAAGGACTGGTACTGGACGCCGATGCGAAACTGCTTGCGCCGCCTGCGCGCCCAACACGCCGTATGGAGATTTATGGAGATTCGATTACTACAGGCATGGGCAATGAAGGGCCGGATAATGGCATGGATCATTTGCTGACGGAAAAAAATAATTATTGGGCCTATGGTGCGATTACGGCGCGCAACCTCAATGCTGAACTGCATACGATTTCGCAAAGTGGTATCGGCATTATGATCAGCTGGTTTCCGTTTATCATGCCGCAGTTTTACGACCAGTTAAGTGCGGTTGGCAATAATGACAGCCAGTGGGATTTCACCCAGTGGACGCCGGATTTGGTGGTAATCAATTTATTCCAGAACGATAGTTGGTTAATCGATCGCGATAAAAAATTGCAGCCCTTCCCAAGTGATGCGCAAAAAATCCAGGCCTATATCGATTTTGTGCGCAGTATTCGCGTCAAATACCCGAATGCACAAATTATCTGTGCATTGGGGAGTATGGATGCAACCTCCACACCTAAATGGCCAGGCTATATTACTGCTGCGGTTGAACGTATGAGAAAAGAAAATAACGATAAAAAGCTGGATACAATTTTCTTTGAATATACCGGTTATGGCCAGCACCCACGTATTGCACAACACAAAGCTAATGCGGAGAAATTAACGGTGTTTATCAAGAAAAAAATGAACTGGTGAATGGATGAGGTGCTGATAATTGTGAGTTGCACATTATGGATACCCGCGTTCGCGGGTATGACGAAGGTGTTTTATCTGAAGTCCCTTATTTAAGGGACAGCTAATGATGAAAAATTGGGTACTCACAAAAGATAAAAAAATGGGCGACTAATAAGTCGCCCATTTTTTTAACGTTTCAAATCCATCAAACGGAAGTAGGGGGCTTTGGGTGCATGCTGGCGGTCAAACAGCAGTGGATAATTCGTCCTGCCTTTAATGGGGAAATCGTTCAGCCAACTGGCATCGTCACTCACTCCCCAGAAGGTCACACGGTCAACTTTATCGCGGTGTTTGACCAATATTTTAAATAAAGCTTCATAAGCTTTCGCCAATTTTTCTTCGATTTCTTTCGGTAAGCCTTTGATATAAGGATCGCGTTCAGGCTTGTATTCAAAGCGGGTAGAAATTTCCGCTACTGGCAAATTCCATACAGAAGGCAATACATCAATATCCAATTCAGTGAGGTGGATTTTTAGACCCAATGCAGAGTAGGCGAGGATGCTGTCTTCAAAATCCTGCAGGTTAGTTTCCAGGCCGATATGGGCTTGCATACCCACCCCATGGATAGGTGTGCCGCGTTTTTGCAAGCGTGTGATCATATCAACGGTGGCTGCGCGTTTTTCCGGGCGTTCATTGTTGTAGTCGTTGTACATCAGGTGTGCCTTCGGATCTACCTCGTGGGCGAGGTTAAAAGCATTGACCAGGAAATCATCGCCCATAATGTTGTACCAATGACTTGCACGCATTTTATTGTCATCGCCAACGGCTTCATTGACTACGTCCCATGCGGCCAGTTTTCCCTTGTAGCGTTCTACAAGAGTGGTGATATGTGCTTTTTGTTTTTTCTCCAACTCTGCTTTAGAAATATAGCTGCCATCTTTATTTTTAAATACGCTGTCGGGAATCTGACTGTGCCAGCCGAGGGTGTGGCCAACCATATGCAAATTATGTTTGCTGCCAAATTCAACAAAGGCATCTGCATGTTGCCACTTCCAGCTACCATCCGCATTGTAAAGTTCCTCCCACTTCATGCAATTTTCCGGGGTGATGGAATTAAATTCTTTGGTGACCAAGGCCATTAACCCGGGCTCCTGCTGTTTGATAATCGATGCGCTTAATGCGGCACCAATTAAAAAATCATCTTTGTAGGCTTCCTTCAATCCGGTTGCGGCGCTGGCCTTTTCTGCGGCAGATAATTTAGCGCTGGCAGCAAGAGTTGTCGCTGCACCTGTGAGTGCCAGCAAGTGTCTACGTGAAATGTTCATGTATTTTCCTCGGTTGATAATTAATTTATCGTTTTTAGCAATTCGGCTTTCGTGAGAGACAAAATAATTAAAGTGTTTGTGGATCAAACCAAAGCTCTTTGCGCCCAATCGGGGTTTCTTTGGAAAGTAGTGGATTATCCAGCTTAAACAGCTTGCGGTTTTTCATATTGGCTTTTTGCATTACATCCTGGATGGCTTTTTCACCATAGAAAACTTTGTCGAAGTCACCATTGGCGATGGCTCGCTCAAAACCGGTTTCCAAATCTTTAGCCAGGGATTGATTGTTGGGTGAGACAAATAAATAAAAAGGCATCTGGTAATAGACCATTAAATTTTTCTCAACAGCTAGATCCAGGTTGGGGCGCGCTTCAAGTTCACTAAAGGGCTCATGTACGCCACGCGGAAAACCATCAAAGCGGCCGCCTTCTACCATATAAAATAAACTGGGATATTTATTGGTTTTGATAACCTTGAAACCATTGGCTTCAAGTATTCGTCCGTCCGCCCAGGTGCGCCCTTGGCCGACAGTCAATTTTTTTAAATCATCCAGGGTCTGGACTTTGTCGAATTTGCCTTGGTCGTTTTTATTGATGATAAAAATTCTATAACCCAACAAGCCTTTGAATAATGGAATGCGGATCGGGCGCAATTGGGACTCAATTTGTGCATCGGAAGATGCCCAGCACACATCAAGTCGGCCGCCGGAGCGCACTTCTTCATTGGTGCGCGCCTGGGTGAAATCGTCGCTGTGTTCTTCTACCTGGTAATCCGGATGGTCGGAGTGGGCAATGGCGAGTTTGAGCATCTTGATTGCATAGGCCGCATTGGGATCACTGAAATTGTTTACGCGGATGGTTTTTCCTGCACAAAATGCCGGGCTGCTAAGTGCGACAAAAAGGCATAAGCTGAAAATTTTTATCATTTTTAACCTGGTCAAAAAAGGTAAGGCTGTTGTTATTGGCGGTGCATAATTGCCGGGTCATCCTTTACATTTATTGAATGTGTATTCTTGTATACCAGTGATATATTTGCAATGACTATAAGATAGCAGGCGATGAATAATAATCCATGGGGAGTTGTGGCGTGCATAGATCATTTTTTTTCAAAATATTCATTTTGCTGACATTTTGGTTTGGTGCAGCTGTGCCGTTTGCCCAGGCTGAAGATGGTTATGACATGTGGTTGCGTTATCCGCCCGTGGCGGAGCAAAAATTGCTTGGGGCTTACCAAAAACAAGTGGCCCAGATTGTGGTGGAGGGTAAATCACCCACATTGGTTGTAGCGGCCACTGAGTTGCAGCGCGGGTTGAGCGGCTTATTGTCCAAGCCCATTGCCATCAGTGAGGGCAAGCCTGCCAAACATGCATTGGTTATAGGCACGCCCGCAAATTCCCCCTTAATTGCATCGCTGGATTTGGGCAACCGACTCGCGGCATTGGGAAGTGAAGGTTATTTGCTGGAAAAAACATCCATCAATAAACGCGATGTAATTATTATTGCGGCGAATTCAGATGTTGGTGTGCTCTACGGCAGTTTCCATTTGTTGCGCCTGATCCAGACGCGGCAACCGCTCGATAAAATTTCCATCGCCAGCGCACCTAAATTGCAGCATCGCGTTGTGAACCATTGGGATAATTTAAATCGCCTTGTTGAGCGGGGTTATGCGGGTTTATCGTTGTGGGATTGGGGCACATTGCCAGAGCATAAATCCCAACGCTATGAAGATTATGCGCGCATTAATGCCTCGCTCGGTATTAATGGCACTGTGATCAATAATGTGAATGCTGATCCGCGTATTTTGAGCGATCAATTCCTGCAAAAAATTGCGGCGCTTGCCGATGTGTTTCGCCCCTACGGCATCAAATTATATTTATCGGTCAACTACAATTCACCGCGCATGTTTGGCGATCTGGACACCGCTGATCCACTTGACCCGCGCGTACAACAATGGTGGAAAGAACGCACCGAAAAAGTCTATCAATACATTCCCGATTTTGGCGGCTATTTGGTAAAAGCCAATTCCGAAGGCCAACCAGGCCCACAAGATTATGGCCGCAATCACGCCGATGGTGCCAACATGCTTGCCGCTGCGTTAAAACCTTTTGGTGGAGTGGTATTTTGGCGAGCGTTTGTATATCACCCGGATATCGGCGACCGCTTCCGCGGCTCCTACGATGAATTCAAACCGCTCGATGGGAAATTTGCCGAGAATGTCATCCTGCAAGTAAAAAATGGCCCCATCGATTTCCAACCGCGTGAACCTTATTCTCCATTGTTTTCCGCGATGGAAAAAACCAACATGATGATGGAATTCCAGGTTACGCAAGAATATTTTGGTTTTGCTACGCACCTCGCTTATCAAGGCCCGCTGTTTGAAGAATCGCTGCGTACCGAAACCTATGCCAAAGGTGAAGGCTCAACTATTGGCCAAATTCTTGAAGGAAAGGTTCTTGAAGGAAAAACATTTAACAGTAAGCGCACGGGAATGGCAGCAGTGATTAACCCCGGTACTGACCGCAATTGGACGGGGCATCCTTTCGTGCAATCCAGCTGGTATGCGTTCGGGCGCATGGCGTGGGATCACAATATTTCCGCCGATGCCGCCGCAGAAGAATGGTTGCGCATGACTTTCAGTAATGACAAAAAATTTATCGAACCGGTAAAAACTTTCATGCTCACTTCGCGCGAAGCAGGAGTGAATTATCGCTCGCCCCTGGGCTTAACGCATTTATATTCTCAAGGCGACCACTACGGCCCAGCACCTTGGACAGCGGATTTACCGCGCGCCGATTGGACCGCAATTTATTATCACCGCGCAGCAAAAGACGGTATTGGGTTTGATCGCACTAAAACCGGTTCCAACGCGATTGCGCAATATCCTGCACCACTGGCAAAACAGTATGGCGATGTAAATGCAGTACCGGAAGATTTGCTACTCTGGTTCCATCATGTGAGTTGGGATCATAAAATGAAATCTGGCCGCACCCTGTGGGAAGAGTTGGTTGATAAATATTATGCGGGTGTTGATCAGGTTCGCAGCATGCAGCGCGAGTGGGATAAACTGGAAGGCTATATCGATGCTGAACGTTTTGCACAAGTCAAAGCCCTCTTGATCGTGCAGGAGCGCGATGCCGTTATCTGGCGCGATTCCTGTGTGCTCTATTTCCAAACCTTTTCCGGCAAAGCAATTCCGGCGAAATACGAAAAGCCAAAACATGATCTGGAGTATTACAAAACTCTGGCCCGTATTCGCTATGTGCCGGAACCTTGGCATCCGGCGAGTTCGAGTCGCGTGTTGAAGTGATGCTCTCAGCACCATAACAGCAAATTTCAAACCCCACCTCCAAAGGCGACACCAGTCGCCTTTTCTATTTCACCAGCCCTTATGCCCGCTCCGTGATAAGTTATAATTCCAACTGGTGCGTAATTCTGCAATGGTCTTTAATTAATTCTTACGAGTAGGCCGAGCTTCGCGTAGCAGCCGCTTGAGGTCAGATAAGTGCGCGTAGGTTGCTGGTGAGGAACGAACCGCAACATGGCCATACATCCGCAACCACCAAAACCAAAATACGTGTGCCGTCGATTGGTTTTACGTGTTAACAAAATATGCCATTTGCTATTGTGAATGTTGCGGTTCGCAAGCTCACCAGCAACCTACATTAAGCGCAACCTACGTGCTAGCACAATCCGCTTAGTTTAACTTTGATCTCAATTATTCAAGTTCAACACGAGTATCCAAGAGTCCATCATGAATTCAAAAAGGCAAACTGCATCAGCTCGGCATATTTTAGTTAAGACTCAAAGTGAGGCGGAGAAGATAAAGCAACTTATCGCCAAGGGCGCGGATTTTGGTGTTATGGCGAAGAAGTACTCTACTTGCAGCTCAGCCAAAAAAGGGGGCAACCTTGGCGAGTTTAGCCCGGGTCAAATGGTTAAGGCTTTCGATAATGTGGTCTTTAAGTTGCCGATCCATGTAGTACATGGCCCTATTAAAACTCAATTTGGTTATCACCTTATTGAAACCATCTACCGTGACTAATGTGTTTAGGCTCTTTGCAAATAACTACTTGGTCAAGTCTTTGCATGCATTTATGAGTGTACTGTTGCTACTGAATTTATAAGTGCGCAGGGTTGCATAATATTTAGTGGCACTACTGCTACATGCTGTCTACTGTTAAAAGAGCTGGCTTTTAAAGGGAACGATTTTTAAAGGTATTGGCTTTTAAAATGATCGGCTGTTATGTGTAAGGAAAATTTATCAATTTTTATGGGGTTTAATTATGGCTGTCCATCAAATTACCCACCCGCTAGTGCAACATAAAATTGGTTTAATGCGTGATGCAAGTCTTAGCTGTAAAGATTTCAGGGAGTTGGCGAGCGAGATAGGGAATTTGCTTACCTATGAAGCCACGCGTGATTTACCCACCGAGCCTACAACGGTGACTGACTGGAATAATTACCAGTCACCCATAGTGCAAATTAAAGGGAAAAAAATCACCATAGTGCCAATTTTGCGTGCAGGTTTGGGCATGTTGGATGGTGTAATGCGCATTATTCCCAATGCCAAGGTGAGTGTGGTGGGATTGTATCGCAATGAGGAAACCCTGGAGCCTGTCGCTTATTTTGATAAGGTTGTTAAGGATGTGGACATTCGCACGGCCTTGATTGTTGACCCTATGTTGGCAACGGGCGGAACGGCATTGGCGACGATTGATTTATTAAAGAAAAAGGGCTGCAAAAAAATTATTGGTTTATTTTTAGTTGCCGCTCCTGAAGGTATTGAGAGGGTGCAAGCCAAACACCCGGATGTTGAAATTTATGTAGCGGCCATAGATCGGTGTTTAAATGAAAAAGGCTATATTTTGCCGGGCTTGGGTGATGCGGGTGATCGTATATTTGGTACTCCCAGATAATACAAAAGCAAGATTAAAAAAGCCGATCCAATTTACAGTGGATCGGCTTTTTTTATGAAGCGAATTGGGTGTGGTGCTGCTTAAAGCGCATTGTAATAGCGCGCGCCTACATCGCCCAAGCCGGGGGTGAGATAGCCTTCTTCATTAATATCATCACTGGTAGAGACCGCAAACAGTTTTACGTCCGGGTGAGTTTGCATCAACATCTCGGCACCTTGTTGTGACGTGAGTAGCGATAAATAATGAATATCACGGCAGCCAATTTCTTTCAGTCGGTCAATAGTGGCAATGGCAGTGTCGCCGGTAGCGATAATTGGGTCGAGCACAAAAATTGCAGAATTCACAACATCTTTTGGCATCTTAAAATAATATTCAACGGTGTTCTGGATAAATTTATCGCGGTAAATACCTATATGGCCTACGGCTGCATCGGGCCATAAATTCACTATTGCTTCTGACATGCCAAGCCCTGCGCGCATTACCGGAATTAATACCACGCTTTTGCTAATGCGATTGACCTCGGTGCTGGTAAAGGGGGTGTTAATGGTTTGGCTGGCACAGGGCAGGTCGCGTGCGGCTTCATAAAAAATTTGCACGCTCATTTGCACCATTACACGGCGAAAAGAATCCGCCGGTGTATCTTTGTTGCGCAGCGATGCCAACTTGTGTTGCATCAAGGGGTTGTCGATAAGGGTAACCGGCATTTTTATTCCTTAGCTGATTGAATCAGCGTGCGGTAAATATTGTTAAGGATGCTCTAAATTAATCGTCATTCCTGCGAACGCAGGAGCCGCCAGACCAGCACAGCTAATCCAAGTTATCCATTGTTATGGATACCCGCGTTCGCGGGCACGACGAAAATTATACTTTTCAGAGTTTCCTTAACTCTGGGTCTCATAGGAAAAAGGTTCCATTAAAAAACTGTAGCATCGCTTTTTATATTTAACGGCGGCGTCAAATTATTGCGTTTTTGTAACGCGAGTTTCCTCCCCGCAGCCCAGGTGCCGCCTTCCAATACTTTGGCTAAAGGGAATTGTGCTGCCGTGGTGTTGAGTGATTGCACAATCTTTTCGCCAATTTTGTCGAGCAGGCAAATGGTTAGCGCGCGCCATTCAATAATAATCTCGCTGCCCGGAGCCCATAATATTTCGGTGTCGGTAGGGTTGCGCAAACTAATCAAACCTGAATCCAACATCAAACCGCCATTGCGATATTCCGCAAGGCCCGTGAGCTCTTCAACACCGGTTACGGTAAAACCGTTATTGGCGAGTGTTTCGATAACCGAGTAACTAATCCATTGACTTAATTTATGAAAGGGCACATAGCCCTGTGCCCCTTCCCTCAGCGGGCCTTCACATAGAGGACCTTCACTCAGCGGGGAATAGGCCCAGGTATCGCCAAGGTTAGTGCCATCCAGCATTAATCGACCCGGCCAAATATTGCCTAAAAAAGTAATTATCATTGTTAGGATTTGGCTGGCAGTGGGCGTGTATTGATAATGCGTTAATACATAATCCACTAAATCACCGGGGCGCTGGTTGGGGAATATAGTTGGCTGTGCGATTATCGCCTCGCCAAGGCTGCGCAATAATTGCACGCGGCCTGCAACACCCAGGAGTGGATTATTGTTGCTAACGTTAAAGTGCTTGCTAAAACCTTCTACGCTAACTGCTTTTAATCCGGCAGCAGTCGTTTCTACTTTTCGATTATGAGAAAGGCCACCTGCTAAAAACATATCCAGACTGGCGAGGCCTAATCCTTCGGAGCGGCCGACGGTAACTGAATTACTGGAGCTGTATTGCCAATCCGGCCCTGCGCCTGCATCTACTAATACTGAAGGTAAAATTAAATCCAGGCCGAGTTTGGCGCGTTCAATCGATGTGAGTGATTGTTCTATTGCGCGCAACTGTTTCAGTTGGCTTTGATTGCCGACTTCATAATGGCGCCAGCGCGAATGGTAGGGCACATTTTTATCGGGATAATTTTCTGCAATTACTTGCAGTACAAAATCGCTAACTTCTGCCAGTTTGTGCTCGTGAATTTCAAAATGGGTTTTTCCCTCGAGCGCGAGTTGATAAATTTGCCGCGCGCGGCTGCGAATACCTTCGGGGCTTAAGATAAAAGTTTTCAATTCACTCATTTATCCAAACCTCTGCCTTTTACCTGTTCCAGTGCTTCACCGGTGCGCACTGTATCCTTGGTAAAATACCCGGCCGCTTTTTTTGCCTCTATCTCTACTTGCGCATCGCTGGGGATTAAATAATCGGGAATGCTTAAACGGTTAACGACTTCGATACCGCTGTTGGTGATGGCGTCGTATTTCATATTGCTCATGGAATGCAAATTGTGAATTTTACGGATGCCAAAATAATGTAAAGCGTCGGGCATTAATTCCTGGAAGCGCGCATCTTGCACACCAGCCACGCACTCGGTGCGTGCAAAATAAGTCGCGGCGCTGTCGCCACCTACTTGGCGTTTGCGTGCGTTGTAGACTAAAAATTTAGTGACTTCGCCCAATGCGCGGCCTTCTTTACGGTAATACACCACTAAACCGACGCCGCCTTTTTGCGCCGTCTTTACCGCTTCTTCTATGCCGTGGGTAAGATAGGGGCGGCAGGTGCAAATGTCGGAACCAAATACATCAGAGCCATTGCATTCATCGTGCACACGACAGGTTAATTCTATTTCAGGATTGGATAAATCACTGACATTGCCAAAAATATAGGCGGTGGTGCTGCCGATGGGCGGCAATAGGACTTTTAAATCGGAGCGGGTCACTAATTCGGGAAACATGCCGCCGGTTTCACGGAATAAAATTTTACGCAGGCTACCTTCATCCAAGCCAATACGTGCGGCGATGCTGGGCAAGTGCCACACTGGATCAATCGCAACCTTGGTGACTTTAAGATCGCCTGCCGCATTAATAAATTTACCGTCGATTTGCAATCGGCCTTTGTGGATAGCTTCATAAATTTCGGGCAATTTTAAATAGGCTTGGGTCACGGCGATGCTGGGTTGGATGTTGTAGCCTTTTTCCAAATAATCACCAAATGCGTCGACGATATGTGCGCCCCATGGATCGAGTGAAATAATTTTCCCTGGCTCAAACCAGGAAGGTTGGGGTTTGATTAAATCGGTAGGTTGGGTGTTGTGCAGATCAGGTTTATGGTTGGCAGGATATTTACCTGCAGCAATCGAGAGCGCGCGGTAAATGGTGTAACTGCCGCCGTGGCTACCGATGCAGTTGCGCTGTTGTTTATCGGATATGGTGCCTATAACGGGGCCGCGTTCACTGGGCTGTTCGGCAAACCAATTTATTTTGGGGGCGTTGAATGGCATCTCTATCGCGTGCGAGGTCAAGCGTATGTGGTCGATAGCTCGGCCGTGGACTTTTCGTTCTTCAGTCATATCACACTTTCTCCAAATCTTGCGGATTAACTTGCCGATACTGCTATGGCAAGCCAGATGTCTTTTATGTCAATACCCGTATTTCAATACTAGTCCAATCCCACGTGTTGATCCTGATTTTGCTCATTTATTAATGACGAGTATTCGGTTGGTTATTGATATGGTTAACAATCCATTCAAATGTTATCGACGTTATTTTATTGCCTTGCAATAAATGGGCTAGTTTGTTGCATAAGAATTGATAAGCCCGTCGAATTTCACATTAACACTCGCAGGCAAGGTTGCTATGACGTGCTATAAAGATTTTAGTGAGTTGCTAAATCTGCTTAAACATCGTCTTACCTTTTTTTAACCGTCTTTTCAGCCGTCTGACTAAGGGGGTAGTGCGTGTACAAGATTAATCACTTTATCGCCGGGAAAAACACCGCCGCAGGCGAGCGAAAGGCACCGGTTTTTAACCCCGCCACGGGTGAGCATATTGCCGATGTTGCACTGGCCGATGCAAAGGTAGTGGATGTCGCTGTTGCAGCGGCCAAGCAAGCGTTTGCCAACTGGCAGGTGACGACACCGCTTAATCGCGCGCGCATTTTATTTAAATTTAAAACCATTATTGAAGCGCGTATCGACGAGCTGGCCGCCGCTATTACGCGCGAGCACGGCAAAGTAGTGGACGATGCCAAAGGCGAAATTATTCGCGGTATTGAGGTGGTCGAATTTGCGTGTGGTATTCCACATTTATTAAAAGGTGATTTCACCGAACAGGTGGGCAGCGCTGTGGATGCCTACACGCTTAACCAACCACTGGGTGTAGTTGCAGGTATCACACCGTTTAATTTTCCTGCGATGGTGCCCATGTGGATGTGGCCTGTCGCTATCGCCTGCGGGAATTGTTTTGTGCTGAAGCCGTCGGAAAAAAATCCTTCTGCATCGCTATTGATTGCTGAGTGGCTAAAGGAAGCAGGTTTACCCGATGGTGTTTTTAGTGTGGTCAATGGCGATAAAGAGGCGGTGCAAGCACTGCTGGTTCACCCCGATATACAGGCGGTCAGTTTTGTCGGTTCAACGCCTATTGCTGAAGCGATTTATCGCCAGGGCTCGGCAGCGGGCAAGCGCGTACAAGCGTTGGGCGGAGCGAAAAACCATTTAGTGGTAATGCCCGATGCCGATCTGGATGCTGCGGTGAATGCGCTTATGGGCGCGGCCTATGGTTCGGCGGGCGAACGTTGCATGGCAATCTCGGTTGCGGTCGCCGTAGGCGATATTGCCGACGCTTTGGTTGAACAACTTGCACTGAAAGTGCGCAGCCTCAGGGTTGGTAATGGTGCACAAGCGGGGTTGGACATGGGGCCGTTGATTAGTCGCGAGCACTGTAAAAAAGTGACTGATTATATCGCCTCGGGTCAAAGCGAAGGTGCAACCCTGGTGGTTGATGGTCGCGGAATAAAAGTGACGGGCGGTGAGGACGGTTACTTTTTAGGTGGCTGTTTGTTTGACCGTGTCACTATTGAAATGAAAATTTATCGCGACGAAATTTTTGGCCCGGTGTTATGTGTCGTTCGCGTGCCGGACTACAACAGTGCCGTCGCACTTATTAATGCCCATGAGTTTGGCAATGGCGTCGCCATCTTTACCCGCAGCGGCGCTGTCGCACGCAAATTTACCCACGAAGTGCAGGTGGGCATGGTCGGGGTAAATGTTCCCATCCCCGTGCCTATGGCCTTTCATTCATTTGGTGGTTGGAAACGTTCGCTCTTCGGCGCGAATCATATGCATGGTATGGAAGGCGTACGCTTTTATACTCGCCGCAAAGCCATCACCACTCGCTGGCCGGAAGGGGATGTAGCCGCCGAATTTATAATGCCGACGCTTAAGTGAGATGTGGTTTTTAAGTTGTACCCAATTCAAGGGTATTTTGGCATCTGAAATATTTCAGGTGCCATTTTAAAATTGCTGGTTTCTTTTCTCTGCCGGTGATGAAAAACCGAAACGCGATTTTGACTGCTACAAGTTTCTGCCTCGCACAGGCTATGTACCAGAGCCTTGGTGCTCTGCGAGTTCAAACCGCGCATTAAAAACGTTTTCCTCCTTGTTTCACCTCTCGCTCACAAGCTCTCCTCATCAACGCTTAAAACGAATTTGTAACAAGCACATCATGCAATTACGGCGTGGGGTGGAACTCCGCAGTGCTGGATTTACGAAAAAATGATGGCTCTCTGGGATTCTAGAATACGGTTTTATGTGACGCATGTTGTTTTTATAACACGCATATTGTTGTTTATGCGACAAATATTATTATTTATGTGGAATAAATATTTTTATAACAGATACTCGAATGTAAATTTTTTAAATTTAACGTTGTGTTGAGACGCGGGGTGGCATATGTAAGTATGCCACCGAAGGTTTTTTATTTTGCTGACTGAGGGATAGTCGGTTATACCCTAAGGATAGCGTTTGGTTTTTATCCGACGGAACACTAAGGATGTCATCTCTAAAAAATAATCATTACTTGGGATTAGTTAACAATGAAATTATTTAAAATAGCATTACCATTTGCATTACTTTTATCACTTCCTCTATCTGCTTCTGCAGATAGTTGCTCATGGGCGAACTCGGTCACAACTTACAGCCCTTCCAGTGTAAGCGTAAATTATTTCTGTTCTATTAGTGGTTCGGTAGTCGCAACAAAAACCATTAGCACTAGTGCTGCGGGTGCCTCAAGTTGTTCTATTTCATTAAATAGTGGGGTTTATAATAAAGGTACTTGCGATTCACCCAATATCACTACCTCTGCGTGTCCGAATTCAGGGGTGGTTTACGGTGTATTTTTAGCAAGTCAGTGGTCCAATAACATCAATTCAATTGAGCAGTTGTGCGGGGCGTGCGGATATAACGTATCGCTTGCTACCCCTGGCGCAGGTGAAACACAACTACGAGTTACTTGTAAGTAAGTTGCATTTTTAGTGTAAAAATATCACAGCATTAGTTTTCGTTTAAAAAGCCCTACTTAGTTAGGGCTTTTTAGTAAGAACTTTTTGTGAAAGTTGTAATTAGCTTGATCTCTCCAATTTTATTGGCAACCTTTATTTGTGTTTGCGGCTATTGGTGCTGGTGTCTGGAAAAACTGGATAATACGGCTGTTATTATTTGCGTAGAATTCGAATAACACGATTATAAACAATCTCCGTTATCATCCAGGAATTCCCCCCGCTAGTATTTACGAACTGAATCACCACTGCATCAATATCTTTGTGATAGCGCGCAATACTCGAATAACCCGGTAACAAACCGGTATGTTCGTATGCATAGATACTGGAATAAATTGCCTGCTCATTAGTATTTAATAATGAGCCATCATTCAGCGCCCGCAAGAAAATTCCGACATCCTGCGCTGTTGCAATCATTGAGCCGCCTGCACCTATATAATTTTGTGTTTTTAAATCTCCGTCATAGCTAATGTAGTAACCGCTAACAACATCATTTAAATCCACTTCGCTCAGCAAGCTATACGTGTGGGTTAGCTTAAGCGGATCAAGAATCTCCTTTTTTATATATTGGTGATGACTGTATCCCAAGGTCTTATCGAGAATCATGCCGATTAATAGATAATTGGTATTGGAATAGCTATACCGACTGTTTGGCTTGAAATCGGCGGGTTTATCCAGCCCATATTTTAGAAGCCCGCTGGTCTCTGTTGGTAAATCCGTCCATGGGAACTTGGGGTCGTCAATATAATTGGGAATGCCACTGCGATGTTGCAACATCAATTTCAATGTAATCTGATCTGCATTTTCAATTCGCCTCGCAACTTCAGGTAAGTAATCAGCGAGGGTTTTATCGAGTGCTAAGTTATTGTTGTTAACTAATTTAGCGGTGGCAGCAGCGATGTATAACTTGCTGATACTGGCTATTTTAAATAACGCGTGGGGATCGGCAGGGACTTTATTTTCCCTGTTTTTCCACCCTGCGGAATAAAACTCAGCTTTATCTCCTTTTTTTTCCACATAAACGATGATGCCATCCAGATCATAATTAATCGCATCGTTAACTTGTTCCTGCACCGTGCTCGGCAAAGGTTTTAAATAGGCACAAGCGGAAAGCCAAGGTACGAATATCACCAGGCAGGCAATAGATACTATTGGCATGATTATTTTCAGAAGTTGGATTGGGCTGGGGATTTTATTGGGTAATTTCATTCGCATTTAGATCCTGCTCGCCGGTTTGATCGCCAGATATAGATTTTCTATAGATAAGCCAAGCGATCTAATTAAAAAAGCTCTGTTTTTATTTTGAATCTGCGATGTCATCAAGATAAATGAAACCGCAATCGCGACTTGCATCATCCGGATACTGATTGCTTGTATTCTGCCCATAACTTCTCAACCAATTCTCTAAATCCGTGGTCGGGCGCAATGGGGTGAATCTCAAAATCAGTTAAAGTGGCTTTGTACAAGTTTTCTCCTCCATGTGTTGCTGCAGTGAGGCCAGTTTTAAAATGTTGTTCTGCGGCTGCAGCATCGCCCTGTAACCAAGTAATATAGGCTAAATTTCCACGTGGTATGCCACTATCAGATTTTTTCATTATGGCTAAATTGCAGATGTTATTTGCGTTTACGAGTAGCTCTTTTGCTAAAGCAGGGTTTTCCCAATTGGCTTTAGCCTCGCACAGTAAGCTAAAGCCTTTGTTGCTCATGGCTTTTGCAACTTGTTCACGCAAACTCAATTCTTCTGCGGTACCAAATCGAGCAATTACTGCATCATAAGCTGCGATTGCTTCTTTGTTGCGATTCAGTTTGTCTAGGGTAACGCCTTTGTTAATCATGGCTTTTGCAACCTGTTCTTGCAAACTTAATTCCTTTGCGATACCAAATTGAATAATTGCTGCATTATAAGTTGCGATTGCTTCTTCGTTGCGATTCAGTTTGCCTAGGATAAAGCCTTTGTTAACCATGGCATTTGCAACTGGTTCACGCAAACTCAATTTCTCTGCGGTACCAAATTGAGTAATTACTGCGTCATAAGCTGCGATTGCTTCTTCGTTGTGATTCAGTTTGCCTAGAGTAATACCTTTGTTAACCATGGCATTTGCAACTGGTTTACGCAAACTCAGTTCCTCTTCAGTGCTAAATTTATTTATTACTGCATCATGGACTGCAATTGCCTCTTCGTTGCGATCAAGTTGGGTTAATGTAATGCCTTTGTTAACCATAGCTTGTGCAACTGCTTCACGCAGGATCAATTCTCCTGCAGTGCCAAATTGAGTTATTACTGCATCGTAGATTACGATTGCTTCTTCATTGCGATTCAGTTGGTCTAATCTAAAGCCTTTGTTAACCATGGCCTTTGCAACTGGTTCGCGTATGTCCAACTCTTCTGCTGTACCAAATTGAGTAATGATTGCATCATAGACTGCAATCGCTTCCTCATTGCGATTCAGTTGGTCTAATGTGACGCCTTTATAAAACATGGTTTGTGCTTGAGCCTGCGGTTGAATATCGAGTGAGCTGATTGCTTTGTCCCAATAGAAAATTGCAGCTTCGGGATTTCCTTCACTATAGGCAGCGAACGCACGCGTATTCCAGTCGGTAAACGTATATTCAATTTCTGGCAATTGTTTTAATTTTTCAGCTTTTTGTTCAATAGCAGAATTGTCTTTAGGTGATTGTTTTTCAGATTTCTCTCCAGCGGTGGATTGTGATAACTGGCGTTGAATGTTTTCCATTTGCGTTTCGAATAAGGCGTCTACCATTGCATTAAATTCATTTGATTTTTTCGCAACTTTCTCTTCATAAACATCAATGTTTTCGCTCGCTTGAGCGACTCTTTTTTTCAATTCGTCTATCTGTGAATTTAGGCTTATGTGATTATCATTAAACCATTGTGACGCGGCTTCTTTTGCTGTTTCTTTCGCATCGCTCTTTGCAGTTCTATAACCCCAAACACCGCCCATAACTAATAGCACTGTTACCAACGTGCCAAAAAAGCTAACAATTACACCGAACCTATCGACACCTGATCCAATATCGCTGATCCGGCTTGTTTGATCGTCTATTCGCTTTTCAAATGCATCAATACGTTTGGCTTGTGCTTCTATATCTTTTTGTAGTAGCTCTTGTTTAGTGTCCAATTGCAGTTGGATTAGCTCATTTTTAGCATCCAGTTGCATTTGGAATAGCTCTTTTTGCGCGCTTAGGTCGTCTTTGCTTACTGTGCTATTGGCTGCATTGGTGTTTTTAGGCTGCGTGTCTATAGCAATAGCTCCCATTGCGAGAGATTGGCTCAAGCATGTGCTAAGTAAGATGATGCGAAGGTGTCTATGGATTTGCATGGTGGTTCCTTGCCAGTAAACATTATCTAGTTTTGGGTGATACTAACAAAAAAGCATCGTCATTGCTGGTTGTGGAGTGTTGGTCAGTACCATCACCAACCGCTACTCTCTATTCATCTTTTTCCTTCTACATAAACATTGATCCAGTCTGGACCAGTAATAATTGGTTTGCATTAGGTTGGGGCTAGGGCGCTCACTGCCATTCTTCCTGAGTTTACTTTGAATCCAGATTGCATCCCCATCTTCTCTGCGGGATAATACTGGTTACTTAACCAGCCTTCCGTGCACTTATGACCAATGCCTTTTTATTAACCCGCCAATGGCGCGACACCCGCGAGGGCGTTGCGCTCGATTTATGGTGGGCGACAGAGCAGGGGAGTTGTTGGACGCAAATCACCGGGCAGGAAGTGGTGTTTTTTGTGTTGCGCGAACAGGCGGCGCAGATCCAGCCGTTAATCAACCGTTTGCGCCAGTGGCGTATGGCAGAGGTTGAATTAAAAACTTATCTCAATAAACCGGTGAATGCGCTTTATTTTAAGAGTCACCGCAAGGCGCGCGATGCGCAAGATATTTTTACGCAGAATGATATCCCCTTTTGGGAAAGTGATATCCGTCCGCCCGAACGCTATTTGATGGAGCGATTTGTCACGGCAGGTGCGCAGTTTGATTTGCCTGATCAAGTTGTGTCGTCGCAACAGCCACTCGTTAATCCCCGTATTACGCCTCTTGCTGATGAGCAATCGCTTTGGCGGCCTGCATTGCGCATGTTGTCGCTCGATATAGAAACCTCGATGGATGCAAAACAACTCTATTCCATCGGTGTCTGGTGTGAGGCGGGCAATCGGGTGTTTATGGTGGGGGAGGGAACTGATACTGACCTGGTTGTTTTTTGCCGTGATGAAAAAACCTGCCTGCAACAATTTTTTATATTTCTGCAACACGCTGACCCCGATATTTTGATTGGTTGGAACCTGGTGCAATTTGATTTGCTGGTGCTGGAAAAAATTTGTCAGAGTTTGCAGATGGAATTGCAATTGGGGCGTGCTAATCAATCCATCCATTGGCGCCATGAAGAGGGTGATGGTGGCCGCAGTTTTGTGGTGATTCCCGGTCGGGTGGCGCTCGATGGTATCGAGTTGCTGAAGGCGGCTAATCACCAGTTCCAAAGTTATTCGCTGCAAAATATTTCCCAGGAATTGCTGGGTGAAAGTAAATTAATTACTGGCAGTGATCGCGGTGATGATATTACCCAACTGTTCAAAAATGATAAGTTGGCACTGGCGGAATACAACCTGCACGATTGCGAATTGGTGTGGAAAATTTTTATACAGCAAGAGCTGCTCGCGTTTGCGATGGAGCGCAGTCAGTTGACCGGCTTGTTGCTGGACCGCATCGGCGGCTCGGTTGCTGCGTTTGAATATTTATACTTGCCACGCTTGCACCGGCGCGGTTATATCGCTCCCAATCTCGGCGAATTTGAATCCGATGTAGTTAGCCCCGGTGGTTATGTGATGAATTCACAGCCGGGTATTTATGACAATGTATTGGTGCTGGATTTTAAAAGCCTGTATCCCAGTATTATGCGCACGTTTTTAATTGACCCCTGCGCCTTTTGGTTGGCACAGCACAATCAGTTGGATGAAGAAGAAACCGTTGCCGGTTTTAATGGAGCGTATTTTGCGCGTGAAGGGCATATCTTGCCGCAAGTTATTGAACAATTATCCTCGGCACGGGACCGCGCTAAACAACATAAAAATGCTCCGCTCTCACACGCTATCAAAATTATTATGAATTCGTTTTACGGTGTGTTGGGATCGATGGGGTGCCGTTTCTTTGACCCGCGCGTATGCAGTTCAATTACCTTGCGTGGCCATGAGATTATCCAGCGCAGCCGCGATTGGATTGAGCAGCAGGGTTATTCGGTTATTTATGGTGATACCGATTCGCTGTTTGTCTGGCTGGAAAATAATTGTGTGGGTAAAACTCCCAAGGCAGCAGATCAGTGCAATAAAATCGGCGCACGTTTGGCGAAAGAATTAAATAGTTGGTGGCAGCAGACACTGTTGGATGAATTCAATATAAAAAGTGCATTGGAAATCCAATACGAAACCAATTATCTACGCTTTTTAATGCCGACGATTCGCGGCTCTGAATTGGGTACCAAAAAACGTTACGCCGGTTTAATCGAGAATAACGGCCAGCGCGAAATGGTATTTAAAGGCTTGGAAAATGTGCGCACGGATTGGACGCAATTGGCTAAAGAGTTCCAGATGACGCTCTATCGTAAAGTATTCGATGGCGAGGATTATCTGGATTTTGTGCGCAACACAACTGCACAAGTATTGGCGGGCGAGCGCGACCTGGAGTTGATTTATCACAAACGTTTGCGCCGCCATTTACACGAATACCAAAAAAATGTACCGCCCCATGTGCAAGCCGCGCGTAAATATGTGCAGTTGACCGGCGAGCGTTTGCGCCGTGGTAATTGGATCAGTTATGTAATTACCGTTAATGGTCCGGAGCCTGTTGGTTCTGACGAACTCAATATGGAACTGCGCCAAAGTCCTATCGATTACCAGCATTATGTGGATAAACAACTCACACCAGTTGCCGACAGTATTTTGCACTTTATGGATGAGTCGCTAAACCAATTGGTCGAGAGTCAGTTGTCGCTGTTTGGTTGACTTGTCATCAATCTTGGCTCGGGCTATATTCCGCCTCCCTCTGTTACCTTCAGGTAGTGTTATGTCTGGTTCCAATTCCGATATCGATGAAGTCCTTGAGCTGCTGCGCGATCACAACGAAACCGTACCCGTGCCGCTGGAATTGCCTGATGAGGACCGGTTGGTTGAGATTGAAGAGGAGCTGTTACTGCCGATTCCGCGTGAAATGCGCAGCTTTTTACTGGAGGCGAGTGACGTGATCTATGGTTCTATTGAGCCTGTTACCGCCGCCGACCCCTATTCGCATACCTATTTACCCGAGGTGACCGCCGTTGCCTGGGAGCAGGGTGTGCCACGTTACTTAATGCCATTGTGCGAAGTGAATGGCACTTACTACTGTGTAGAGCAGGATGGTGAGGTCGTATTCTGGCGCGACGGTGACGTGACCGATGAAAGCTGGCCTTCGGTATGGCATTGGGTGCGGGATGTGTGGCTCGAATCCTGATTCAGTCGGCTCAGAGAAGCTGGAGCAAGTCACGAAAATGGATTTTGGTGACAAACTTTGCTTCCGCCTGGTCTACACTCAATCTCCCAAGCGGCAATTTATGCTGCGGTTAGCGAAGAGTAGTGTTTGTGCATAAATTCCTTTGGTCATTAGCGTTCCCCCTGCTGGTATTCACCAGCACGGAGCTATTGGCTGAAACCGATGTACAACAACCTGTTGCCACCACCTCGGCGCAGGAATCCAGCCTTGAGGACTTTGAAGCTCACGTGAGGCGCATCGCCGAAAAGACCGCAGCCGATGAAAAGGCACGTAGGGAGCAAGAGCGAGCGGCCGCTAGCAAACAGCCTTTCACGTTTTTTAAATATCAAAAAGGCGGCGCGGTGGCCTATTCGGATCGCCAGCCCAAAAAAGCCGCCTACGAAGTCATCGTTTACAACTCCTGCTACGCCTGTAACCCCTTATCACGCGTGGATTGGCGTGGTACCAGGCTCTACATGACCGAATTTACCTATTTGATTACCCAAGCCGCGAGCAGGTACGGTGTTGATCCCTCGTTGGTGCGTGCGGTTATTCATGCTGAGTCCAATTTCAACCCGCTGGCGCGTTCGCGCAAAGGCGCTATGGGGTTGATGCAGCTCATGCCGGGAACTGCCAGGGATATGGGGGTAGCCAATACCTCTGATGCCGCACAGAACATTGATGGAGGAGTGAAATATCTGGCGCAGCTGTTGGAGCGCTTTGATGGCAGCATTACCATGGCGACTGCCGCCTACAATGCCGGGCCGGGCGCGGTGGAAAAGTACAGGGGTGTGCCACCCTACGAAGAAACCAAGACCTACGTCTTCCGCGTGAATATCCTCCACCAGCGCTACAAAAACCAGTTGGCGTTGGCGCACAACTAATACTCCCTTCTTATTTCCCTTCATTATTTTTCTACCTGTTTATCGTCCGGTTTTGTTCCGGCGTTTTCTCATAGCCAATAATTCTAATTTTCACGCCAAATAACGCTCAAAAAATCAACGTTTTTGCCGCTATAGAGATTGACCCGCAATCTCTGCTGCGGGGCTTCCTGATTTTGGTTATGTAAAAAGCGGATGGCACTATGATTATTTCCAACGCCTTGATTGGTATGGCAGCACAGCACGATTATCGTGAAGAACATAGCGTTACCGAACGCCTGGAATTTTGGATGGACCAGCCAGCGCCTGCGAACTCGCCGGCGGTGGCAATACAGCCGCAAGCTCCTGCTGTGACAGTAGATCTCTCCCGCGCTGGTTCGGTATTGGCTATGCATCGCCAGGCGCAAACCCTGGATTTAAGTGAGCCCATGGACTCCCGCGCCAAGCTGAACAAAATGATTCTGGAGGCTATGTTTAAGGCTATCACCGGCAATGAGATGAAGGTATCGGCTCCCGACGAACTCAAGTCGGAGGGTAAGGCGCAAACCCTGACGGTCGATACATCGCCGCCAGCTCAGGCTGTTGCCAATCGCCGTGGTGGACAGGGGTTGGTTTACCAACGTCACGAGCGCTACCAGGAGCAGGAAACCATGCGCTTCCAGGCGGTGGGCGTGGTGCGCACGGCAGATGGACGGGAAATCGATTTTTCCGTGGCCATGAACATGAGCCGTGAATTTGTGCAGGAATCCAACCTGGAAATACAGGCGGGCGTTAAAAAAGTGGATCCGCTGGTGATCAACTTTGATGGCAAGGGCGCAGCGCTCAGCCAAACCCGTTTTGAGTTTGACCTGGACAACAATGGCACCGCTGAACAAATTGCCAGTTTGCGCCCGGGTAGTGGCTACCTGGCGTTGGATCGTAACGGCGATGGCAGCATCAATAACGGCAGCGAATTATTTGGTCCTGGCAGTGGAAGCGGTTTTGCTGAACTCGCAGTTTACGATGAGGATGGCAATAATTTTATCGATGAAGGCGACAGTATTTACCAGAAGTTGCGCATCTGGACGACTAATGAAGATGGCTCTACGCAATTGGCGGCACTGGGCGATAAAAATATCGGCGCAATTTTTCTGGGGCATGTGTCATCACCTTTCCAATTAAAAGATGCAAATAACCAATCGCTGGGTGAGGTAGTTAATTCGGGGATTTATTTAACAGAAGAAGGCAATGTAGGCGTGGTGCAGGAAATTAATTTAACAGTGTGATTTTTCACTGGGCTGGATACCCGCGTTCGCGGGTATGACAACAAGAAGTTTACCGGGAAGTCGTCATCCTCGCGAACGCGGGGATCCAGCTTTTGCTTTGATGTGTTCAACAAAAACAATGGATACTCGCGTTCACAACAGTACAAACAATTTATTTTTTAAAATGCCCCTAGCGTACTAGTGGCACCACCAGTATTAAAGATAGTGTTGCTACCACTCTCCCATACCACCCCAGCCGCCGCATTATTTTCTTCGCGTTTCACACATTTCCATTCAATTGCTGTGTTGGCCGGTAATTGGATAGTACCTGTCCAGGTCGGATAGTTGGTGGGGTTAAGTTTGATTGCCGCTGCCGGAGCCCAATTGCCCAGTGCAGCAACATTGCCCACCACATAAACGCTTTGCCCTGAATAAGTCGTACCATTTTGGCAAGTAAAACTCACACTCACCGATGTGCTGGTTGAGCTGGATGAATTGCTTGAACTAATCGCACTACTTGAACTGCTTGTAGTTGAACTGCTTGTAGTTGAACTGCTTGTAGTTGAACTGCTTGTAGTTGAACTGGAACTGGCAGCTGAGCTGCTGGTGTTATTCGCCGGGGTGATGGAGTATTGCAAATTCGCATCGTTGAAGGTGATGGTGTAAGTGCCCGCGGTAGTGACATAAATATCATTGCCACTGGCATCGGCTATCAAATCGTTATTGTTGTTGCCCCAGTTGGTAACCCAGTTGCCGTAGGCATCAAATTTAAAGCGGTCAGTGCTACTACCAGAAAAACTCGCGCTACCTACCCACACACCTGCGGTGCAGGTCATATTGGTGCTGCCCCAGCTATTAAATGTGCCGCGCAATTTCATCGATGCGTAAACACAGTTGTTGCCAACAACATCGCCATTTTTTGCTTTCACATGAATTGCCGATGCGCTTTTTGCTGCAACATTAAATGTAGCTGTGCCATCTGCTGCAACAGTGATGCTGTTGCCTGTGCAACTGCCGCTAACAAAATCACCATTGACGACATCGCAATAACTTCCCGCTGCCAAACCAGTTTGCAGCGTCACGCTCATGCTACTGCTATCGCCATTGATAACAACAAAACCTAAACTGCCGCGGCCAAATGCAATGCGGTTGCCGCCGTTATCCCACCAGTTGGAAAGATAAAATGCATCTTTGGTTGCGTTGCGAAAGCCGACCATGTTGGCAATTTCGCGATTGCGGTGCTCACACAGCCAGCCATTGTTGCAATTGCTTGCGGCGCTGGTTGGTGGGCCCTGGTCGTGGTCAGTCCAATCGTAGCTGGACATCACTTCCGGATAACCATAGGGATAGGCGAGCATAAAAACATGCGCAATATTATTGATGTTCATGCCGTCTTTGTGCGTGACAATATTGCTGGTGTTTTGCCGTTGGTTATCGTGATTGGCAACAAAAGTTACTGCATCGCTACTTGCCAGCCAGCCACTCCATACGCCTATGTTGCGCAAATCTTTCAAAGGCGCGCGGCCTTTAAAATAATGACCGAGGGTATTACTGAAATTAAATTCCGTTACATCGCTGATATAAGTGTATTGCGCGGGCGTAATAGGTTCGTTGGCCGCACCAATCACTTCCTGGAAAATATAAGGGCTGCCATTCAAGCGGCTGACGATATTGGCCACATCGCCACTGACCATATGTTTTGCTGCATCGATACGGAAACCGGCTACGCCCATGCTTAATAAATCATTCATGTAAGCGGCGATTTTTCCGCGCACATAATCGGATTCGGTTTTCAAATCATTCAAACCAACCAGGTCGCAATTTTGCACTTGCCAGGCATTGGTGTAATCAATGTTACTGGTGCAACTATGGAAATCATTTACACCATAAGGCACTTCTGGGAAGTTGCGATTGCCCGCCGACATGTGGTTGATGACCGCGTCGACATAAATACCAACCCCTACAGCTTTGCAGCGTGCTACCATGCTGGCAAATTCAGCACGTGTGCCCGAGCGGCCTTCGATCGAATAACTCACTGGCTGATAGCGCGTCCACCAAAAACTTCCGGCGACGGATTTTTGCGGCGGCGATACCTGCACCGCAGCATAACCTTTCGGGCCTAAAAAATTTTCACATTCAGAGGCGATATCATTCCACTGCCATTCAAACAAATGCACAAAGGTGGTTTGTGCAAAAGCGGGAGTAGAAACTAACGGGCATAGCAAAAAAGCAAACAGGAGTTTGGGGAGTGTTTTCATAGTGGTTACCGAAGTTTTTTTGATGATTATCTTTATTGGTATGCATGCATGCATGTCAGGTGCAGCAACAACTTCCATAACCAGAATACGGCAAATAAATCGGCCACTTATTTTGAATACGTATGCAACAATGCGGATTATTTTTATACGAGGAATCGCGCGACAAGGCGCGGGATGGTAAACGGTTGCAGATTTTTTGATGGGAATTTTCGTAACGAAATGGCACCAGAGAAAATATGTTGATTTTTCGGTGGTTCCCTAAAACGACTCGCTGCTCGACCACTACAGTATTCATGGGCAATTACCACATATTTAGTATTTGTTGCATTAGTTCTGCGCGCATAGGCGCTACGTCTCCACCTCGCCCCTTCAAAAACTTTTACTACAAGCTCTACACCTGAATGCCATGATGTCACATACACAAAAAATCGATTAAAAAAGTATTGCTGAAGAAATTAAAATAATTAAGTATTTCATGGTGCTGATCGCCAGTTAACAAAGCTTACACAGTCACTATCAAGTGGATTTTATTGAGATAATGAAGGTAAGCTCTATCTATAGTTATTTAAATCTACACCCCAGTTCTCGACCCCAATTTTTCCTTAAATCATTAGCTGATATTTTTTCTATTACATTTCCATTCGTTATGGATATTTTCAAGCCAAAAAAATCACCCATATTTACACATGATGAATGAGGTGGAGATTCAATAACAACAATCAATTCTGTGCTTTGCTTTCCCCAGCTAATAAGACCGCAATTTTCGATTTCGCTAGTGTCGCATTTTGCAAAGCTATTTAAGTAGGGGAAATAATTTTTTTAATATCGACTGCAATAAGTGCACCTTTTGAGTTTTGAAAATATATATCTGTGCTCCAGGAGCCTGCGGTGCCTCCATCGCTTGTATTAATGCCAAATCCTTGGTTGTTTGGAGACCATAAGATTTCAGCCAATGGGGGGCTATATTCAATTGGAATTAATTCATAGGGCTTATTTTCTATAGAAAAAAATAAGCCTTCATCTGTCGCCTTGATAGAAATGCTCTTATCTAAGTTTGATATGGGGGTAATGCTATTAGCACTTATCACGTATGGTGATACGGCATCGGAAGACCATATCCCTTTACATGTATTAACATTCGATACATCTTCACCTAAACATATGGTAGATAAAGCACTTGCACTCAAAAAAAACGTAGTCAATAACAACTTCATCTTCATTCTCCTATTTCGGGCAGTTCCAATCATCAGGAACTCCTGTAATGGTCACATCAATATTTTGTTTTTTCCCGAAGGCCAATGCGGCACTTTGAGATTTTGTTAGCAGCTGATGATCAATGCGTAATTTGTAGCCATCAAGCAGGATAAACTGAAATAATTAATGACTGGAATTAAAAAAAAGCCCTGGTATTGCAACAATACTAGGGCTTAGAGGATGCTATTTTAAAGATATTGCAGCAACCAACTTATTTTTTTGTGCATTCTCCTTCAACAACTGCAAATTTACTTTTTCAATCAATGATTGGTTTTTTGAGCCTTCTACGACATCGTGTAAGTATTTCTCTCTCAGTTTATCTGGAAACTGAAAGCGGGCACCTTTCGTCAAAAGAAAATCATACATTGCTTCATCGTTCTGTAATGCTGCATAAAACAATGATGTTAAATGATTTTCATCGCCTTTGTTAGGGTCAACACCCACAGAGATTAAATAATCAATGGATGCATATTGATGACGCTGTGTTGCAGCCACTATGGATGTTAATCCATCGTAAGCCACGCCATCTGCGTCATCCTACCGTTTAATCCAATCGGATCACTCTGAATTTATCGGCCTGTTGATGCATCGTAGTATCGGTGCCGGTTGTACCAAAGATTGCTCTCGCCATCCAAATATTGTCTCGGAAGTATTAAAAAAGTCCCGCGCATTTGCGCGGGACTTGGGTGGCGTTTTTTAATTTAAAAGCAAAAATCAATCGAGGTCGACCCTATCTACCCTTCTGCCCGAGAGTTTGGGAGCGATATAAAAATATTCTACTGGCTTTTGTATTCAATTTTTCCATTTGAATTAATTTCATAAGACCCGCCGCAATACTCATTGGCTTCAGGATATGTAAATTCACTCACTGCCTTCTTTTCTGGAGTGGCTTTTACCATGAAGTCAAAGCTGTAATATGGGGGGACTTTTTCTGAGAGTATCTCTGATATTGGTGGCGATTTAAAGTTGGAGATCGTAAGCTCTAATTTTATGCCCCGCATATTAAACACCCTGTTTTTGCCAAATTCCGAATTATTTTTACATGGCCCTATTAACTGCTCATAATTAAAAACAGCTCTAGTGTTCCAGCATTTATTAAGCGCCCAGGGTTCTGTGCCGCATAATAAATCTAATCCAATATTGGCAACTGGAAAAAATTGACATTGAAACATACCGTAAAAGTCTATGTGATCTTGATCAGCAATCCCCCTTTATTGCAGTGTAATTGATACAGTTTTTGGGTTGGCTTTGCCTCAGAAAATATATCTACAATAACTTCTGATCTGTCGGGAGTTAATGTCATTTTTTTCTCTGCCGACTTAATAGCTGGCCAAGATTTTTCGATATCATTAGCTTCAACACTAACCGAAACTAAAATACAAAATAAAACTGCACTTACCGAGAATATATTTTTCATTTTGAAATTCTATTATTTTTGACAAGGACAAGGCTGGTCGTCAGGAGTATCAATTATTGCATCATGAATGCCCGGGCGAAGTGATCCTCCATTTAACTCAAGTAAAACATTGCCTCCCTATCTATTAATCAAATAATCTTGGAATTGGTTTATATTCATACCCAGTCCACGTCTTGTCCTAAAGTCGTCAATTACATCTCTAATAACATACGGTGTCGAATCACCCGCAATGGATATTGAGTAATTTCCAATAGATGATCTCATCGCGCTGTTATCGGCATATCCAAATTGCCGCGGAACAACTGCAACAGAATGATCAATTACTTGATACTTATTTAAATTAGGTGGATTGGTATTAAATGCTCCGGATGCTTTTGCTCCTGGTTTTATAAAAGCAGGATTTCCTTTAAGTGTGGATACTTTCATTTGGCATTTTTTTAATCCATCACAATCCACAAAAAAAATCGGATTATTCGTAAACACCTAACCAACAACATCCTTGCAATTCCACGGCAACAACATCTCGACCTGCTCAGGCGTTGTTGTCTGCGGAAGCTCTGTAAATATTTTTCGTAAATATCCATATGGCTCCAGCCCATTGGTCTTAGCCGTTTCAATCACACTGTATAAATTCGCAATCGCCACAGCGCCTTTAGTGCTGGTGCTAAATAACCAATTTTTGCGACCAATCACAAACGGGCGAATCGCATTTTCCGCCGCATTGTTATCAATCGGATAATCTCCTAAGTCCACATAGCGAATCAATTTGGGCCTTTGTTCATGAAGATAATGCAATGCTTTGCCAATCAACGTTTGAGGCGGTGCATGCGATACACTTTTGTCCAGCCACGTCTTTATTTTTTGTAGAATCGGGAGCGATTGCGTTTGCCTTAGCTGATATTTTTCAGCTGGTGTTTTGTCCTTGATTGCCTTTTCAAGGCCGTACAACTGCTTGCGGTGCAGGCTGAAGTATTTGGGGAACAGGTTATGCCGTTTACAGAACTCTGCTGCCGATACACCGCTGGTGTCGTGCTGCGCAAACAGTTCCCGCCATTGTTCTTCACTGCGTTTTTTCATAAAACCTCCGATTTATTGAGAGGCTTACGCTAATCGAACAATGGAATGGTAGGTAGTGTGCTGTTGGTTAGGTGCTTACGGTGAAATGCGGTATTGGAACGTGGCGAAGCCCGTAGTCCTTCTTTCTACTATGTTTGTTCGCACTCACATTGTATCAACTAAGGGGAGCTACAGGCTTTTTTAAAACTGTGGGACAGCAGTAGTGTTAATCCAGGCTGAATAATTGGATGTGGGGAGTCGCAAATTCGCGGCTACCTAGAAACTTAACATATATCTTTAATCTCATACCAAAATGTGACCACACTTATGGATTACAATTGAGGTGGTTAGGTATTTCTACCTAACCTATAAATTATTTTTTAGATCGCTTAAGTAAATAGAATGCAATTCCTATCAGCCCACCTAAAACCCCGCCTATAAAACTTGCGCTAAGAAATGCACTCATATCTATATCAGCAACTTTTAATAGCGATAGCATTCCCATTAAAAATCCAAAAAAAATCCAAAATAATACAGTTCTATACTTAGTCATATAAATCCTTTAAGGACGTGTTGAAAAATTATTGTGCCAAGGATCAGCTATCACGCGAGGATCTGAAGGGTTACTTGAAACACCTTCAACCCATGTGTGCACGGGAACTCCAAAAACATTCCGAGTTACCTGTGTAAATTGCCAGTTATCATCCATGTTTTTAGAATTATTCAACTGATTAAATTCATCTTCCACTGAGTCAGATTGTTGCACACATGACTGATATTTTTTTCCAATCGAGCCGTTTGTTGCATCATAAAAGTTGCGTCCCCATGCATTAATGAAGACATTTGGATGACGTGAGCCATTGGCCGTCATATTATTAACTGCTGTATTAAACGAAGCCTGAAGACGTACAACATCCTCAGGACTAAGACCATAGAAATCAAAGTTCATTATCGGATTCCCGCCCGCATAAGCATAAGTATTCATGCCGCCGTTCAACCCAATCGGATCACTCTGAATGTATCGGCCAGTTGATGCATCGTAGTATCGATTCCAGTTGTACCAAAGTTTATTTTCGACATCGTAATATTGGCCTGGAAAACCAAGATTAAAACCACCAATACTATCAACTGTTACTGTACGGTCAAATGCTGCATTGTTGGCTCGCCATACAATAGTTTTTGCTGAATTGGTAATAACTTCCGCACGCCCCAAATGATCATTATGTATTGCATATATTTGGTTGTTGCGTATCAAACCCACAGTTTGTCCATTTAAATATACATAAATACTACCAATGCTTGTGGCATTTGCTGCTGTTTCAGCAACAAGCCTGCCTGAAGTATCGTAAAGATAATAAAACGTTGGGCTAACGCCTTGTCTATTAGATGATTTATATACTCTTTGATTGAAGGCATTGTTTATATAGGATGTGCTCCCTCCAATGCTTCCTGATGTGTTCGTTAGCCGATTAAATGCATCGTAAACGAAGCTTCCTCCGCCACTAGGGCTACTCCAGTTGGTTAAATTTCCTATTGAATTGTAAGTGTAACTTTTTGTGCGGCTACCATTTACGTTACTTATACTCGGCAACCGATTGCCAGTCGTGGCCGCTGCATAAGTATCAGTGCTGCCTCCCCATGTGTGACTGGTTCTGTTGCCATTCGCATCATATGTCAAACTCTGATTACCTAAGCCAGATGTCACTGATTTAAGGCGTGAGGCTGCATCGTAAGTATAGGTTTGACTTGCAGAAGTATTTATAGCGTTGGTAATTCCTGTGATCTCTGCCGCTGAATTATAGTTAAGCGTCAAATCTTGTATGGTATCTGTCTTAATGTTTGAAAGGAGATTGTCCGCCATGATAGTGGTTGTACGAATCAAACCATTGCCATATTGCAAAGTGGAAATAGCGGGATGGTCTTTTGTAGTATCAGTAATAACGGTCTGCCAAACTCCACCAATATTTGCTTCAATTTTATTTTCAATATTGTTTAAACCATAGCTGTATCTGAGCGCCACACCATTAGGGTAGGTTGCTGTAAAAAGACGTCCATAATTATCGTAGCTGTAGATGATGGAATATGCAGTTCCGGTGATGGTATTGGTTTGTTTAACCACTCTTCCCACGCTGTTGTACTCATAGCCTATTGTGTTCGAGACTGCGCCACCACTGCTGCTTACAACACTGCATAACCGCCCCTTGCCAAATGGGCAATCCGAGCTGGAGAGGCCATAGGTAAAGGCTATGCCTTCTGAAGGCAAATTACCGCCAGATGTAGTGATATTGGTTAGTTGGTTTTGAGCATTATAAGTATGGGTAACTACCACACCATTTGCTCTGGTAATGGTATTTACCAAGCCATTGGGGTAGTAGGTGTAAGCAGTTGAGCCGGTATCGGGGCTGGTAAGGGTTTCGATTTCACCTGTGCTTTTTCGGTTGTAGCTTGTTAATTTATTTAATGGGTCTGTAACACTGTTGTGATTACGAATTGCGTCATAACCGTAAGATACAGTTTCTGATAACGCATTGGTCTCGGATGAAAGTTGATTGTCTGGTTTGTAGGTATATCGCTTAACCCTGTTTAATGCATCGGTGACCGTTTCCAAATTGGTATTGGCGTCGTAGGTGTAGGCCCAGCGACGTCCATTTGCGCCTATATCAGCGGTCAAATGCCCAAAGGCATCATATTCATGTGACTCTCTTATAGCAGTTGCCGGGTCTATAACGGTACCTGGTGGACAAGATGGGGAGCACACTGACGAATTTATGGGGAGCACATCAACTACGCTAGTTAAGTTACTAAGGTTATCGTATTTCAATTCAGTCCATTTATCGGTAAATGGATACAAAGGGTTTACGTTTTTTTGGATTTTAACTAGCCGACCTGCAGCGTCGTATGAGTTGGAAATGAATCCTCCATTGGGGTACTTTTGATAAGTCGGTTTATCCAAGCCATTATATGTGAACAAAACTTTGACGGGGGCTGCCCCGGTTTTATCCTCGGTTACAGATGTAATTCGATATTTACCATCGTATTCATATCCAGTCACGGAGCCATTAGGTTCTGTGACCGTTGTGGGATAATCGGCAGTGCCGTCATACCCAAAGGAAGTAACAAGTCCGGTCGCATCTGTAATGGAAGCGGGTTCGCCGGTGCTATTAAATGAATAGGTAACAATATCATTAACATCAGTGCGGGGCCCATCAACTGTTCGAGTAGCAATTAGCTTGTTCGAAAAAAAAGTATAGTTATACGTTGTAATTCTGGCGACGCGGTTTTCGTCATAAATCTGCACTGACTGTAGCCGGTTATATTTTTCAGCACCAAAATAATTGTAGACAGTTTCTTTCCGTGGAATGCTGCTTGCTGCGGGGCAAGGTTCATTGGGTTTGCAGGTTATGCCGGCCAATGCACCATCCCATATGCGCTCGGAAACAAGGTGATTTTGCGCATCCCATACGTATTCTTTTGTTGATCCCGCAAAATACTCTTTGATTACACGATGATTGGCATCATAAACATAGGTTGTGCGATTTCCTTTCCAGTCCTCTTTGTACAATATATCCGGAGAGTTGGTGACATATTCTGTTGCTGCTGCGGCATTAGGGCAGCCTGGGGTTGCATCCCTATTCATGCTTGTAAGGCGCTTGTATGTAGACGTATCGTAGTAGTAAGTAGTTTTTCCACCCAGAGCATTAGTTAGCGTTGTTGATGTTGCTGTGTAGGAAAATGTAATGCGCTCAACCCCATTTACTTTACCACTAGATGCTACTTTACTATATCCATCGTAAGTATATTCCGTACGTTGGACGCCATCAATATAGAAATTGATAGGTCTTTGCGATGAATCATAAGTATATTTTTTAACGTTTCCTGAAGCGTAGGTGATTGTACTCAGCAAGTTTGAGGCATAACCATAAGCTATTTTTTTGGCAAATGGGTCAGTGATTGCAGATACTCTTACACCATCCGCCCACTCAAAAGTAAACTGCCGCCCTGAAGAATGCGTAACTTTTTGTATTTTATTACTTGTTTCAGAGTCATATGTTATCGACCACGTAATTTGATTTTCATTCGTGATTGATTCTAGCCTTCCATTTTTATTAAACCGCTCGAGAATGCCGTTTTCTTTGGTGATATCCCATGTGTCATCAGCATTTTGAACAAGGCGTAATTTAGAAATTGGCGTATTAGGGGATATCCAATAGCCACTGGCTTGGTCCCAGGTGAATGATGAATATTCATTGTTATCTAAATAAATAATTTTTTTTACAGTGGATGAATTTTTTGTGTTATTGCAATTTGGAGAAAGAAAATTTATGGAAGACGAACATTGCGTATCTCCATTTTCCGTAAAGCTAAAGCTTAATTTGTTATCAAGACGGGTATACCAATTTTTACCAAAAATCCCAACTGCTGCTTGAACGCTATACCGCCGTTCAATGCTAAATCCAAAATCACCGTGTGCTGCATAATCAATGTCATCAAAAGTTTTTAATCCCGTAGCAATGACAACAGGGTTCGATGTTTTGCTTTTTGCATCACAGTCCTTATTGATGTCTTTTGCAGGGTTCACTTTGCCAGGCGTTGTTGTTCCGGTGCTACCGGATGTTGGCGCTGATGGAAGTGAGTTATTGGCAGGGTTGAAGAATTGATAGCTATTATAATCAAACGCAGGAGGCTGATAATTTCCTCTTTGCCCCGTTACCAGAACCTCGTCTGGAATATCCGGGCGGTTATTGTACTGCGCCATACACGCACTCATATCAGGAGTCATGGGGGTGCAAACGTAATTTCCGTTTGTACCGCATGCAGCCACATTTGCATTAAACTGGGCCATAGCGCTTTGGCAGTCGGCAAATGCCAAATTTATTTGAAATGACCCTGTTATCAGGAGTGTTGAGAACAAGACTTTTAATAGTTTTGAGAGCATTGTTAGCTTTTCCATATTTTTATTAGTTAAATTTTCATGATTTTTATTAATTATGTGGTAACACTGGCCAAGGTTCCGTAGTCGTTTTACTACGGAGTCTCAGTTAAGGTGCGCAAAGGATATTTCAAATTACAGATGGAGGTGATGGAAATTTTCAAATATGACAGCATTATTATTAGTGACGTCAAAATACTCTGAGCACACAAGATAGGCAATAGAATGCCGTAATATATTTTTTATTAAAGGTAGATTTTTATTTCTCATTCACACTTATTTTTTATTATTAAAAATAAAAAATAATTTTATTCAATCATAAATTTTTTTGTGAAAGCTGATGGCAGATTTTTCAGACCAAAGATAAGTGGGGCGGATTCAAGCTAGGGCTGATCAATGAATAATGGCGGGAGGCACACGCTTGCCCTGGAGTCTTTCAATCGATAGGGGCGTCAGCAGTTGGAATAAATAGGCATTAACAGTTTTTGCCTTAAATATTTTGAATGCTTGGACATAAAAACTGCACCTTACTCAGTTGGATGGATGCCCAACTTTTGGAGTGCAGCTCAGGTTGTATGTTTGCGTGGGGGCAGAATGGAAATTACTGGTTAAACAAGAATTCCATTAACGCATTTTGTGCATGCATGCGGTTTTCCGCTTCTTCCCACACAACTGCATCAGGAGCATCGAGAATTTCTGCCGAAACCTCTTTGCCGCGGTAGGCGGGCAGGCAGTGCATAAACAACGCATCAGCTTTGGCGAGGCTCATCAACGCCTTGTTGACCTGATAACCGCTGAAGATTTTCTCGCGCTGTTTCTTTTCATCTTCCTGGCCCATGGATGCCCAGGTGTCAGTAACAACAAGGTCTGCACCAGCAACCGCCTCGCGTGGATCGTTAGTCAATGTAACGCGATGCTGGTAGGGAGTAACAAACTCGTCTTCCGGCTCAAAGCCTTTGGGAGTGGCAATACGCAATTCAAAATCGCACAGTTCGGCGGCCTGAATATAGGTGTTGCACATGTTGTTGCCATCACCGACCCAGGCTACGGTTTTGCCCGCGAGTGATCCACGATGCTCAACGTATGTCTGGATATCCGCCAATAGTTGGCAAGGATGGTATTCATCGGTCAGGCCGTTGATAACCGGCACGCGTGAGTACTCGGAAAAGCGCTCGACGGTATCGTGGCCGTAGGTGCGGATCATGACCATATCGACCATGCTGGCAATGCAGCGCGCAGCGTCTTCAATGGGCTCACCGCGACCCAGTTGGGAATCCTTGGTGGACAGGAAAATCGCATGGCCACCCAGTTTGGCTACGCCTGATTCAAAAGAGACGCGGGTGCGGGTGGAGTTTTTCTCAAAAATCATCGCCAGCACTTTGTTGTTGAATACTTCAGGGGCTTTACCCTGGCGCAACAAGGCTTTGAGCTCGATGGCGCGCGCAATAATTTGTTGCAGTTCAGCGCGGTTAATATCGGCGAGGGTCAGGAAATGTCTCGGTGCCTTTGGGGGAACCATAATCATTGCTCTTTTATTGCAGCGCGCGCCTTATGCGCGCGCCTGTTTATAACTCATTCACTAATTGATTAAAACTCGTTAACCAGTTGTACCACTTTGCTAACCAACTCATCAGCTTCGGCATCGGTGAGGATAAATGTCGGCAGCAAACGGATGGTATTTACCGCCGTCACGTTAATCAAAATACCCAGGTCGCGGCCTTTCTGGACCAGCTCGGGGCAGGGCGCATTGAGCTCGATACCAATCATCAAACCCTTACCGCGGATATCAACCACTTTGGCATTGCCAGCCAGAGCCGCTTTGAAATCGGCCAGCAGTTTGTCACCCAATTCTTTTACCCGTGCAATCAGATTGGATGATTGCAGGGTTTCAACGACAGCAATACCTGCGCTACAAGCCAGGGGGTTACCACCAAAAGTGGTGCCATGGTTGCCCGGTTGTAGCACATCGGCCGCTTTACCGCGTGCCAGGCAAGCGCCCATGGGCATACCGTTACCTAAACCTTTGGCGGTGGTGACGACATCGGGCAGCAAACCATTGTGCTGGTAGGCAAAGAAAGTACCGGTACGGCCATTGCCGGTCTGGATTTCATCCAGCATCAGCAGGAGTCCATGCTGGTCGGCGAGGCTGCGCAACTGGTTCAGGTAATCAGCAGCAGGTACACGCACACCGCCTTCACCTTGCACAGGCTCAACCAGGATGGCGACAATATTTTTGTGTTCAGCGATGGCGGATTTTACTGCTGCGACATCGTCATAAGGCACACGGATAAAACCTTCAACCAACGGTTCAAAACCGATTTGCACCTTGGCATTGCCGGTGGCGCTCAAGGTCGCCAGAGTCCGGCCGTGGAAACTGTTGGCCATGACGATAACGGCGGGATTTTTCACGCCTTTATCGTTGCCGTATTTACGCGCGATCTTGATCGCGGCTTCGTTGGCTTCAGCGCCGGAGTTGGAAAAGAATACCTTGTCCATCCCCGATACCTGGATCAGCAGGTCGGCTAAACGTTGTTGTTGGGGAATGTTGTATAAATTGGAGACATGCAACAGGGTCGCCGCCTGTTCAGACAGGGCTTTGGTTAGTGCGGGGTGCGTATGGCCAAGGCCGCACACGGCGATACCGCTGATTGCATCCAGATAGGATTTGCCACTGTCATCCCATACTCGGCTGCCCTCGCCCCTGGTGAGGGTCAGGGTTCTGGTGCCGTAAGTATTCATGAGCGTGGACATGATGTTCTCCAAAAAATAACGCCGTAGCGTCGATAATAAATGTGTGTTGCGTGAAAAAAACAATCCGCCAAAGCCAGTCAGTGACGGGCCAGCGAATGATTGAACAGGGGGGCGCTTTATCAGAGCTTTTTCGCTACATCGGCACTTGCTGCCGATGGGACATAGCTGGAAACCAGTTTGTGCGCGGCAAAAAACAGGCAGCAAATATATAAGTTATTGCGATTATTGGCAAATTTGGCGGGTTTTACGCCGGTTACAACGAATTAAAGCCATTTCCCTGCACAAATTCCTTGGCAAAAATAATGTCATTTTGCAGGTGAAAACCGGTATCGGGTGGTTGGATAAAAAAACCTTCAAACAAGCGCACACCTTGCATCCATAAACCGGAGAGATTGCGTGAATTTTCTATCTGGGTGGCGATGACTTGTATGCGGCGGCTGGTAGCTGCGGCGATCAGTTGCTCCAATAACCTGGGATTGGCGCCCTCGCTGGTGAGTTTGGGGGAGAGCCGCAGGTAGTTTGGTGTCAGGCCATCCAGCAGTTGCAGCATTTGTTCGTTTTCACCGGCGCGGGTGATGCAGAAGCCGCACTGGATATCGCGCAGTGCCTTGCTGATTTCGCGCGCCTGGTGGAAGTGGTTGAGGATCCAGCTTTCCTCCAGCATAAATACCAGCCGCTCGGCGCCACGCAGGCGCGATGAGCGCAGCACATTAGCGGTAAATGAAAAGAATGCGCTCTGCTGCAGGGTTTCTTCGGCCAAATGGATAAACAGGGTCGCCTGCTCGCGTGTTGCGCTGTTTTCAGCAATCGCACTCACTGCCTGTTGCAAGACCCAGCGGTCCAGCTCCAGGCGTTTTCCCGGCTGGGTGATGCGGTTTAAAAATTGCCCCGCCGCAATCGGTTCGCCATCTTCACCGCGCAGCCGGGTCAGTACAGAAAAATGTTCTATGCGGGCATCCTCCAAACTGATAATCGGCTGGAAGGCAAGGCTGAGGTCACGGCTAAAGACAATCTGGGAGAAATCGGGCAGGTTTTTATCCCGCGGGTCACTGGTGTGGGGGGCACCGTTGATGCTGGCATCAAACGCCTGTTCGGCGCGCAACAAGACGTTATTGGCAGTACCGAGGGCCACATTTAGCTGAGCTATACCCACTTTGACCTGCAAGGGAAACGACCTGCCTTTAATAATGTAGGGTTGTATGCTCAAGTGTTTGGTGAACTGCTCCCCGCGCTGGCGGTGGAATTCGGGGCTGCGCTTGCCCGCCAACACGCAGGCGACCAGCGGGGACAAATCCATCCACTGCTCATCGCTGCCGACGGTTTCACTCAGGCGGCGACAAAACTGGTCGTGCAGCTCGACCAGATCCACTTGTCCCAGTTGCGCGCTCAACTCGGCCAGTTTGTCGATACTGAAGTAGTACAGGGCGCTGGCCTGGCTCCCCAGGCTGTTGTTGTGCAGCTCCTCTTCCAGTGCGGCAAAAAAATAACTGCGGTTGATTTGTTGCGGTTGCTGGGTGTGGCGTGTCACCCGCGCAACGCGATTTTTCAGGGCTGAGGTATCGGTCAGTGCCTGTTCACAGACATTGATCAGTTCCGCAATCTCAATGGGTTTGGTCAGCAGGGCGTTGACGCCCAGCGCCTTGATACTTTTATGCAGGTTGGTGTCGGTATCGGCGGTGACAAAAATAATCGGCAGCAATAAAAATTCCGGGTCTTGCCGCAGCAATATGGCTAGCTCCATACCGGTGATGTCGGGCATGTGCATATCCAGGATCACCAGGTCGGGTTTGAATTTGGCGGCGCGCTGCAAACTGTGCAAAGGCTGGTTGACGCAGAGTACCTCCATCCCGGCATAGCGCAGGGCTTCCGCTTGCAGGCTGCTCATGGCGTCGTCGTCATCGACAATCATCACCCGCCGGGTTTTGGTGTGCTGGTTGATGATATGCACCAGCTTTTCCACTAGAAATGCAAAATCGACGGGTTTGACCAGATAGTCGCTACTACCAGCGCGCAGGGCGCGCAATTTGGCGTTCACGTCGGTGCGCCCGGACATGAGGATAATGGGCGTCTCACGGGTGAGCAGGGCTTTGAGTTGATGCAAGTTGCCCAGTGCCTGCAAGCCGGAGCGTTCAAAATCCGGATCCATCAGGATGGCGGCGGGCGAATCCAGGTAAAGACGCTGCATGCAGGATTGCGGGTTATCAAAATGCTCCACCGAAAAACCCGCGGTGCGCAGATAGGCGGTGCACAGCGCCGCCAGTATGCGGTCGGGGTCGATTAAAAAAATGGTTTTGCCCACTGCCTCCGGGTAGCGGTTGGTGTCAATCGCAGAGGGGAGGGGATCCTGGGGGGCAGTGCCATTGGCAGTCGCTGCCATGGCCTGGCTGAGGTGTTGTATGTGGTCTTCCAGTTGTGTGTATTCCTGCCCACCAAAACTGCGCCCCAATTCATGCAGGTCATTGATGAAGTCTTCCAACTGGAGCGCGGCGTGGCGCAACTCGGGGAAACCAAAGCTGGTGCCCGCCTCGATAAGTTTGTGCGCAAATTGTTGCAGTGCGGTAATGCCCTGCTCACTCCAGTTGAGATGGCGCAAATGGCCCCAGATTTCCTCCAGGCGGCGCGCGCGCTCAGGCAAACTGGTTGCAAACTGTAACCGCAGCCGTTCAAGCTGGTTGCGAAATTCTTGTGGCATAAAATCATCCATAGGTTTTATAGCTTGAGTATAGAAGCTGTTCACCAAATCGCAGGCTGTGAGTTGATCGAGGTAAATATTCGTTTTAGTTAATGAGACTTGCTCGCATTTTTAGCAAAATGGCGAGCCTCCCATGCTGCTGCAAATTGCGTGGCTATTGATTCGGCTATCGATTAGGTCGCTGATGGCTCTTGATTAGACAACGGATACGTATGAATTATTTGTATACAAGCCTATTGGTGTTCAATAAGGCCTTTTTTAAAACAAGGCAGTTAAAAACGATGCAATTAAAAAAAGCATCGGCATTGGCGATGGCAATCTTCACCTTGTCGCCAACAATGGTGTGCGCACAAACAACACCGGAATTACTGGAGACTTTGATCGTATCGGGTGAGCGCACGCCGATGTCGGATTTGAGCGGTCAATTAGTGATAAAGGCGGCAGGGGATTTTGCAGTGGGCGCGCGTATAGATCCCGCTGAACTCTTGCAAATAATTCCCGGCGTGCAAGTGGATTCGCGCACTAATTATGCGCAGGACACACGCATCAGTTTGCGTGGTTTTGGGGCCCGCTCTGCATTTGGTGTGCGCGGAATTGATTTGCAGGTCGATGCGATTCCCATGTCCACTCCCGATGGACAAGGGCAATTAGGCAGTGTGATGCTCGACAATATGGGCAGCGCGCAAGTATTGCGCGGACCCATCGCCGGGCTTTATGGCAATGGCGCCGGCGGCGTGATTGCTCTGCAAACCGCAGTACCGGAATCGAGCCAGCTTGGTGTTGGATTTATTGCGGGCGATCCCGGCCTTGAGCGCCAAACCTTCAATGGTGAATGGCGTGAGCAAAACCTCGCACTACGCGCGCAATTTGCCAACAGCACTATCGATGGCGAACGTCCGCATTCGAGTGCGGAGCGGCAGCAAGCGGGCGTGCAATTTTTTTACACGACGGCCAATAATCTCGATGTGATTATCAAACACGATTACAGCGATGATCCGCTGCTGCAAGATCCACTGGGATTAACACCGGATCAATGGCGTGAAGATCCATGGCAATTAAATGCAGCAGCAGAAATTTACGACACGCGCAAAATTGTGGGGCACCAGCAAACATCGATCAGCCTGCGCGATAACACGGGCGCAACTCGCTGGCAAACCGGGCTTTGGCAAGGTGAGCGCGACATCGAACAGTATTTGGGATTTGCAGGCGATGCAATTGCCAGTAGCGGTGGGGTTGTGGATCTCGCGCGGAATTTTTCCGGCGTGAGTGGCACCGTCACCCACAGCCTGGATTTTTTTAATCTGCCCACGGAAATCAGCCTGGGTGCCGAGCTGGCGCAAATGCAGGATCACCGGCGTGGTTACGTTAATGATTTCGGCACCGCTGGCGATTTGCGCCGCGATGAAACGGGTGATGTGCAGAGTCGCGATATTTATTCGTTAATCCACCTCAGTCCCACCGAAAAATTAACGCTCTACACCGGCGCGCGCCAAACGGAATTGGATATTGATGTAGAGGATTCCTTTATTGTGGCGGGCAACCCGGATGATTCCGGTGCGCGCGATTATCGCGAAACCTCCTATGCAGTGGGCGCGAATTACTTGCTCACATCTGCATGGGAATTATTTGCCAGTAGCGGGCGCGGTTATGAAACACCAACGCTCACCGAAATGGCTTACAAATCCGGAGCGACCGGATTAAATACCGAATTGGACGCGGCGATTAATCGCCAGCATCAGTGGGGCATTAACTACAGTCCCGATGACGCGCGCGAATTTAGCCTGACGCAATTTTTGATTGATACTGAAAATGAAATTGTTGTCGATCAATCGCTCAATGGCCGTACCAGTTACCGCAATGCTGCTGAAACAGAACGTAAAGGGATCGAATTATTTGGTCGCTATGATATCAACGCCCAGTTGCGCATGCAGTTGAGTTTGCAATGGCTGGATGCCATTTATTCCGCTGGCCAATGGGCTGGGAACCACTTGCCCGGTGTTGCGGGCGAGCAATACCAACTGGGTATACAATGGCGGCCATTTGCCAGCGACTATTTGCAATTGGACCTGAATGCGCAGCAGCGCTCGCGTATTTATACGGCGGATAACAATCAGGTTTATGCCCCCGGGTTTCACACTTTTGATCTGGGTGTCCAAGGCACTTATCCTGCTAAACGGTTGCAACTGGATTGGTGGTTAAAGTTGGCCAACCTTGCCGATGAAAATTACGTGGGTTCGGTTATCGTCAACCAAACCAATGGCCGTGCGTTTGAACCGGCACTAGGGCGAAATTTTTCTGGTGGCATTAAACTAGTGCATATTTTTTAATTATTTTTTTCGTTTTTATATGTTGGATTTGTAATGCAGCTACCTGATTTACCACTCAGCGCACTTTACGATGAATTTATTGCTGCACTGGCCAATACGCCGCTGTTGCTGGAAGCGGAGCCCGGTGCCGGTAAATCCACGCTCGCGCCGCTCTGGGTATTGGCGCAGGTACCCGCCGACCAACAAGTCTGGCTAGTGCAACCGCGCGTATTGGCGGCGCAGGCATTGGCGCAACGCTTGGCGCAATTGCTGGACGAAACGCCGGGGCAGCAAGTTGGTTATCAAGTGCCTTACGATTCGCGCATGGGCAGCAATACACGATTGGTATTAATGACGCCCGGTGTTTTGCTGCAACATTTGCTGCAAAACCCCACCCTTGATGGTGTTGCCTGCGTGATGCTCGATGAAATCCACGAGCGCAGTGTGAATCAGGATATGGCCTGGGCCTTTTTGCAGGAGGTGCAAATCCTGCGCGATGATTTGCAATTGGTGTTGATGAGTGCAACACCCGACCCTGCATTGCAACAACAAATTCCCAATCGCTTATTTGCGCCCGGACGATGCTTTGCAGTGGGCGTCCAATATCAACCCGCCAAACAAAACCAGAATGCCTATGCTGAAAAAATCGAAGAGCAATTGCTGCGTGCTTTACTTGCATATTCGCACTGGCAAAGCACAACTGTCCTGGTGTTTTTACCTGGTTGGCGCGAGATAGAAAATTGCGCTAGTGCGATCGCACAACAATATCCGCACCAAAAAATATTTCGTTTACACAGCCGTGTTGCAGCAACTGAACAAGTGGCTGCGTTGGATCCAGAGCAAGGGCCGCGCATAATTCTCGCGACCAATATTGCGGAAACGTCATTAACCATTGCCGATGTCACTTTGGTAATTGATTCGGGTCTGGCGCGCCGCGCTGATTACGAACAGCGCACTGGTATTACCCGTTTGCGCACCGCGCGCATCAGTATGGCCAGCGCCGAGCAGCGCCGCGGTCGTGCGGGGCGTGTGCAGGTGGGGCATTGCATCCGTCTCTGGTCGCAAGACCAGCCATTGGCGGCGGCCGACTTACCGGAAATCCGCGCGACCGATTATTTACCGCTTATGCTGCGTATCGCCCACTGGGGCAGTCCGGCAGATTCGCTACCTTGGTTGGAGGTGCCGAATAAACTCGCGCTGGATTTCGCGCAGCAACAATTACAAAAAATGCACTTGCTCGATGCAAAAGGGCAGGTGACTGATGCGGGCAAATCTGTGAGTGCACTGGGGACACATCCGCGTATTGCCGCATTTTTATTGCTCCATGAAAAAACGATTGGCGAAGCAGCTTTATTGTTCGCGCTTGCGTTGCATTTTGAATTAACGGCGGAGCAAGATCTGTCGGCTGTACTGGATGACGCCGCACGCGAGCTGGCGCGCAATCGCCAATGGCAGCAACAACAAAAACGCTGGCTGGGTGTGCTGTCGCTGCAAAAAAATTCCGCAAGACTGGAGCCCTTGTTGCTCGCGCGTGCTTTCAGCGACCGTATTGGTTTCCGGCAAGAGTCGGGGCGCTACCGTTTGAATTCGGGTATGAGTGTTGAACCCCAGGGGAAACTGGAATCGCAATGGGCGATATTCCCGCTGATCAATACCAAACCCAAAAGCCATTCGGGTGTGGGCATCGCTTTGCAATTAACAGCAGAGCAACAGCGCCAACTCAGCCAGGCACAAACTGCCCTGGTATTTAAGCAGCAGCGCTGGCAGGAACATATCCGCTGGTCGATGGGTGGTGTGGTGATTGACGAAACCTGGCAAATCATTCCTGCACAAACAGTCGCGCAAAAATTATTGGAACATATACGCGCATTAATTGCGGAAAAAGGTTTTGACCAATTGGCGTGGAGCGATAAAGCGCACGCATTATTGGAGCGCGCCCGTTTGGTTGTTGCCTACCAATTATGTGAGTTGCCCGCGCTTGATGAGCAAACGCTGGTCAATCAATTGCATCAATGGCTGCTGCCTTTTTTAAATGAAACAACACGCTTGGAGCAATTGCCGTTATTGGAGGCGCTGGAATTTTATCTGGGTTTCGAAAATTGCCAAAAAATTGCGCAGTTGTTGCCGGAAAAAATTGAATTGCCCAGCGGGCGCAGTATCAGTGTCACCTTTGCCAGCGATGGTAGCGCGCAGATATCGGCCAAATTGCAGGAATTTTTTGGCTGTGAACAACTTCAACTTGCCGCTGGGAGAATCCCGTTAAAAATCCATCTACTTTCACCCAATGGTAGTCCGTTGGCGATTACCACTAACCTGCAAACATTTTGGCAGCAGGCTTATCCTGAGGTGCGCAAAGAAATGCGTGGCCGCTACCCGCGCCACCCCTGGCCGGATAATCCGCTCGAGCATGAAGCTACCGCGTTGACTAAACGGAAATTGGCTCAGCAACAACAGAGTTGAAACGTTGGGAATTATTTTCATGGATGCCTGCGTTCGCAGGTATGACGAATCAGGAATTGATTTGGGTGTGGATACCTGCGTTCGCAGGTATGACGGATCGGGAATTGATTTGGGTGTGGAGGCCTGCGTTCGCAGGTATGACGGATCGGGAATTGATTTGGGTGTGGAGGCCTGCGTTCGCAGGTATGACGAATCAGGAAATATATTGAGCTCGATTCCGGATTTGGATGCCCGCGTTTGCGGGCGTGATAACAGGATATTTTTTAAGGATTCCTAGAGTCTGAAAAATTGGATTCGCTCTTGTAAATGCATCGCCTGGCTGCTCATCTGTTCGGCGGTTGCCGTAAGTTCTTCAGAGGCCGAGGCAGTAATTTGTGAGGTTTTGGCCAGTTCAGCAATGCTTTGGTTGATCTGGTCCAGACCGGAATTTTGTTCTTGCGATGCGGCGGAAATTTCTTGCACGAGATCAGCAGTTTTGCCAATGGAGGGCACCATTTGGTCCAGCAATGTACCGGTGGTGGATGCAATGCCCACACTTTTTTGCGCCACAGTACCAATTTCGCGCGCGGCTATCTGACTGCGCTCTGCCAGTTTTCGCACTTCCGCGGCAACCACTGCAAAGCCTCGCCCGTGTTCACCGGCCCTGCCAGCTTCAATAGCTGCATTGAGCGCAAGTAGGTTGGTTTGGTAGGCGATATCGTCAATCAGGCCAATTTTCCCCGCGATTTGTTCCATGGCCGAGACCATCTCGCGCACCGCCTTGCTGGTTTCCACTGCATCTTTATTGGACTGGCGTGCCATGCTGTCGGTGATTTTGGCGTTGTCGCTGTTTTGCGCAACCGTCGCGGAAATCTGTTCTACCGATGACGACGTTTCTTCAACATTGGCCGCTTGTTGGGATGCGGTATCGCTCAGCGATTGCGCCGAGGCCGACACTTCTTCTGCGGCTGACGCCAGCGCATCAGCTGTTTGTTGTACATCGCCAATGGTGCCGCGCAAACGCTCGATCATTTGGCGCAAATGGAACAACAAGCTGTTGTGGTCTTTGTGATGGACAGCAATCTGCGCACTCAGGTTGCCTTCGGCGACTTCTTTAACCAACTGCGCAGCATTAGCTGGTTCGCCTCCCAACTGACGCAGTAGAAACCGGTAACTAAATGCCAGCGCCAGGCACAGTATCAATAAAATAATTCCGAGCATGGCGTAGATAAGGCCCATCATCCAGGTGCTGCGTTGTTCTGCGACTACAACGGCTTGCGATGTGCGCTCATCCAGCAGGACAAAGAAATCATCAATGGGGTGCATAATCTTCGCTTTGTTTGCATGGTATTTATTGTCATGCATCATGTGTTTGGCTTGTTCCAGATCGGCTTTGCCCGGCACAAAATTCCCCTTGCCATCATCGACTAAACCTTTCACTGCATTCATCGCAATCACTTCGGTGGTGACCAATTCGTTGGAATTGCGGTTTGCCTCAGCAAGTTTGTCCAGTTCGGCTTTAGTAAACCCTGCCTGTTTCATTAGCTCCAGCAAATCTGCTGTGGTAGTGCTATCGGGGCGTGGAGCCTTGCCTTCGGCAGCGTAAAAATCCCAATAAATTCGCTGGTAGGATTCCGGCCGGGCTTTTTTGCCGGAGCGGATATCCAGGATATCCATGTAATATTTTTCGTATTTCCCGTCACCGGTCATCACATAGGAGCGCGCCAGCCGCGTCAGGTCATCTGAACTTTGCCGCAATTCATCCGCTAACAAATAGGATTGGTAGCGGATTTTATAGGCCTCGTTGAGCTTGTCATTACTGTGGGCGAGCTGAATTTCCGCCGCGACCAATGCCACCATGAGCACTGTGACCACCAGGAATAAACTGATAAACAGTTTTTTGACCGAGAGATTTTGCACCATATAAATCACCGGGATATGTGCTGGATATTTGGATGATGGCGTCGCCAAATCGTGTAACGGACGATAAAGATGGTCGATTCCAATATTATTTTTTGTACTTCATGACGCAGTATAGTGAAGGTGTTGTATCTGGCCAGAAATGGGGATTGAGTAGAATTACGCAGGCTGGTACGCAATAACCGGGGGGCGAATAACCCTGACCTCGCGCGATCTCTGTCTATACTGAGGGATAACGTTGCTGTTATGGCAGCAACCAGTGCACGGAGATAACGTAGATGGGAAAGTGGCTCGCGTTAGTCCTCATTGCTTTTACCTGTATCAATGGTGCCTGCATCAGCAGTGCCCGTGCAGAATCTCCCTATGAATGGGCGACTGCCTTGACGCTTGAATCCATCACCAATCTGGATGGCGGTGTGCAAGAGGGTTCCAGCCAGTTGGCTAATTTTGATCTCACCCTCGCCATCGATACCGGGGCCGCCGGTTGGTGGGGCAATGGTGAATGGTTTGTGTATGTGCTCGGCGACGCGGGTGATAATCCCTCGGATGATGTCGGCGATATACAGGGCATATCCAATATTGCCACTGATGAATCCCTGAAGATTTATGAATTCTGGTATCAACACAGTTTTGCCGATGACAGTGTCAAAGTCCTGTTTGGTTTGCACGATTACAATTCATTATTTTATTCCCTCGACTCAGCCAGTTTATATACCCATCCCTCTTTTGGTATAGGCCCGGAAACAGCGCAAGTGGGCGTATCAATTTTTTCTACTACATCTACTGCATTGCTGGTGAATATTGAACGCGATAACCAATATTTATTGGCGGCGATCTACGATGGTGTTCCCGGTGACCCGGATAATCCCCATGGCACTCATGTGCAATTTCACAGCGACGATGGTTTATTTGGCGCAGTTGAATGGGGTTTGGCAAATGAATCTAAAGACAAGGTTGCCGTGGGGGTATGGCAACACTCAGCCGAAGTGGTCAATCCGGTTGATGGAAAAATAACGGATGATAATACGGGTATTTATTTTATTGCCGAAAAAAATATTAATGATGTCGCCGCGGTGTTTATCCAATTAGGGCAAGCCGATGATGAAGTTAACCAATTGGAATATTACGGTGGTACTGGCATCACCTTTAACAGTTTTTGGTTGGATGGCGATGGTTTGGGTTTGGCAGTGGCGCATGCGCGCAATGGCGATCCTTACCTTGAGATGAATACTGAATTGAACCGTGCAGAAACTGCCTGGGAATTTACCTATTTCGTCCCCGTGGTTGAACACTTCAATACCCAGGCAAGTTTGTACTACATCCAGAATCCGTCGATGGACCAAACCCTTGACGATGCCCTCGCCGTAGGGGCACGTGTGTATATCGAGTTTTAATTAGTCACTTTACGAATTGCGAGGATGCAATGAATATCAAACAATCAATAATGTTGGTAGTTGCCGGATTTGTCGCCCTGATCGGGATAAATACGTTTATCGGCTTTAGTGCCAGCCAAAAATTGGGCGGCTTGCTAAATTATATTTCAGGCCCGGCGTGGAATGCGGCCGATGGTGCCATGGAAGGGCAAATTGGTTTGGAAGCACAAATTATTGTGCTACAAAAATTGTATTACAACGAAGAAAAATTAGCCGATGTGCAACGCCAGTTGGATGAGGCGATTGCTATGGAAAACGACGCGCTGGGACGGATGAAACAATCCGGCTTAATGGAGCAGGCAACTGTGAGTAAACTGGATCAGCAACTAACGAATTACCATGCAACACGCAATGCATTGATCAACAAATTGAAGGCGGGCGATCAGGCTACCAGTGAATACAATCAGCTCAATAACCAGATGGATGAATTGCTCGGCTTTATCGGGACCATGGAAGAAGAAGCGGATAGTAAAGTTGAAAGCGAAACCGGCAATGTCAAACAGCTGCAAAGTTCTGCATCAATAAAATTGTTCGCAGCACTGCTGATCAGTATTGTTATGGCGATAATTATTTTTACCTTTGCCAATAAAATGATTGTGCAGCCAGTGGCACAGGTTACCGATAACCTGAAGGAGTTGGCGTCCGGCTCTGGGGATTTAACTGCGCGTTTACCCAATGAAAATCAATCCACTGAAATCGGGCGGCTTGCGTTTGCGTTTAATCGCTTTGTGGAAAAATTGCAGGTACTTATCAGCCAGGCGCAGGCGAGCAATCACACACTCACTGCCGCCAGTGTACAAATTACCCATTCCATTACCCAGGCGGCAAAAGGTTGCGATGCCCAGCTGCATGAAATCTCTCAGGTTGCCAATTCCATCGACCGGATTTCCAATACCCTTGATCGGGTTGCAGAGGCTGCCGTAGGTGCCAATCGTGCCTCTGCGGATGCAACAACCATTACCGGCACAGGCAATAAAGTGGTCGCCTCTGCACAACAGGGTGTAGATGAAGTGGTGCAGGAAGTGGATAAAGCATCGCAAGTGATTTCAGTATTGGTTGCCGATAGCCGCAATATAGGCGCAATGTTGGAAGTGATCCGCAGTATTGCCGAACAAACCAATTTGTTGGCACTAAATGCGGCGATTGAAGCGGCGCGCGCGGGCGAAACCGGGCGCGGTTTTGCGGTGGTTGCCGATGAAGTACGCAGCCTTGCTTCGCGCACCCAGGAATCCACCAAGGCGATTGAAACCATCATCACCAACCTCACTACCGGTTCAAGTAAGGCAGTAGAGGTAATGGGTGGCGCGCAACAAAAAGCCCTGGTGATTAAAGAGCGCATTGCAAATACTTCAGAAGCGTTTGCCAATATCGTGGACGCGGTGGACCAGATCCGGCAAATGAATTCGCAAATTGAGCGCGCATCAGAAGAAGAAAAACATGCGATGAAACAAATTACCGGCAGTATGGATACCATCTTGCAACAAGCGCATAGAAATAATGAATCCGGTGAGCAGGCCAGCCAGTCGCGCGATCACCTTGAACGGGAAATCCGCAAACTGGATGGGCTACTTAGTGAGTTCCGTACCTGATAAATAGCTGAATAAATTTATACATCAATACCCACTTCCAATTCTGCGACCAGTCCATCAGCCACACTGCCAGTGACGGTTGCTAACTGGTATTCCACTCCATCGTTAAAGATATTATCGGCAGCAAAGGTTTTGACCGATGTGTTTTGCCCTTTGCTGCTGTAAAGCTCTGAGTTGTAAACAGCGGTGGTGATTTCAGCGGGAAATGCCATCTGTGAAATCACAGTGGATTTGGCGCTGCTGCCATAGTTGGTTGTGGTGTTGCCTGTATTGTTGCTTGAGGATGAGCCACTACCGCAGCCGACAACTCCGGCGCCCAGCAAGCTACATATTCCGAGCGTCTCCAGAGCTTTGCGGCGTGCATTATCAATTTCCAGTTGGTGAATTCTTGAAGAAGTGTTGGGCATGGTGTTCTCTCCGTGTGGTTATGGTATTGGCTCAGACCACAGCATAGAAAACGAATGCGCGCACAAGTGTGAAAGGATTTGCCAACAAGTGTGCAAAAATTATGGAAGTCGGTTTTTGAAGTAAAAGAGCAGTAAAAAAGGCAGGCAGGCGAGCTAAAAAACAATAGATTCTTAAGTGTATGGCGCTGTTGTTGGGCGCCTTCCCTGGCGCGCAATAGCCGCAAATTAATCAGGAAGTTTGCAAACGGTAACCGACACCGTAAACCGAATGGATAATATCTTCATCGCAAATGGGCTGTAATTTTTTGCGCAATTTGGTGATGTGTGAATCCATCGTCCTGTCGCTCACCACACGGTGATCGGTGTATGCATTTTTCAATAGTAAATCGCGCGAGATTACCCGCTGTTTGTTGAGCAATAGGGTTTCCAAAATACGAAATTCAATGCTGGTCAATTCCACACATTGGTCACCCACACAAGCGTATTGACGTTCTTTATCGAGACGCAAACCTTCTTCCTGTTGTTCTTCGCTTTTACTGCTGCGGCGCAATACTGCTTTTACGCGTGCGACGACTTCACGCGGGCTAAAGGGTTTGCAAATATAATCATCAGCACCCAACTCCAAGCCAATCAAGCGATCAATTTCTTCGACCTTGGCTGTAGTCATAATAATTGGAACTTGTGATGTCTTGCGAACTTCCTGACAAATACTTAAACCATCACGTTTGTGTAACATTAAATCCAGCAAGACCAGATCCCATTTCTCCGTCAGGATTTTTTGCAATCCGGTTTCGCCGTCACTCACCAGGGTGACAGAAAAATTTTCGCTGGTTAAATAATCCTGCAAAATTTCACCCAGATCGATTTCATCTTCGACAATTAAAATATTCATGCTGATTCCTGTAGAGGTAAATAAACGGAAATTTTTAATCCGCCCAATTCGCTGGTTTCAATACTGACGCTACCTTCATGTGCTTCCACAATGTTGCGGCAAATGCTCAAGCCCAAACCGGCGCCACCTGTTTCACGGCTGCGCGATGATTCGGCGCGGTACAAACGTTCAAATAATTTTTCATGCAAGGCGGGATCAACACCGGGTGCCGAATCTTCGATCACAAAAATAGCCTGTTGTTCAACAGTCATCAGATGCACACGGATTTTCCCCGGCGCTTCTGTATAGTTAATGCTGTTGTTAAATAAATTCAAAAATAATTGATGCAACCGCTCGGGGTCGGCAAAGGTGGTGATTTCATGAGCTGGCAAATGGCATTCCAGATCAAGTCCCACTTGCTGCAACTTGTTTTGCAGGGAAACACTTAAATCCTCGATGATTTCGCAGATGTCGCATGCCTGTTTGCGATAGCTCATGGCACCTATATCGGTCAGCGACAGTTGGTATAAATCATTTACCAGGCTGGTGAGCCGCGCGGCGTGTTTTTGCAAACGGGCGATGGCTTTTGCATCAAATTTCCGCACGCCATCTTCAAGCGCTTCAAGGTCGGCTTTGAGTACCGCAAGTGGTGTGCGCAGTTCATGGGAAATATCAGCGACCCAACGCTTGCGCGCCTCTTCGGTTTGGCTGAGTGTCTGGGCGAGGTGGTTAAGGTTTTCAGCGAGGGTCGCGATTTCATCCTGCCCTTTGGTTGATAAACGCTGTTTGTATTCACCTTTACTCAAACGCTGTACATGTTGCGCCAGTTTTTTCACCCGCTGGGTTAATAAATAAGAGAGGGGAATCGCGCAGGCCAAAGCAATCGACAGGGCGACCATGGTCATCAATAAAAAATGATTTTGTTGGCGCTTGGCAAATTCGTTATCGCGTAAATCGCGCAGGGCAGGGTTCATCGGTGTACCGAGATAGCCGATGCATTGCTGCTTGCCATTAATGGTGACGTAGAGGTCGCTGAAAAAATAACTTTCATTGTGCCATTGTTTGCCACTGACCAATTTTTCTTTGCGGTCGAGCAAGATAAAACGCTTGTAAGGTTGGTGACGTAAAAAATCATCGGGTTGTGGCGGCTCACGTTTATCGTCCCGGCGTATCTCCTGCGTATCTTTGCGAATCAACATTGCATCCCGCTCGCTGGTATCGCGCTCATCGTTATTGATGCGCGTATCCAGTTCCGGCGGAAAAGGAAAGGGGATAGGGCGCTCGCCACGCTGGCGTAAATTGGCGCTGTATTGCCACACAAATATTTCCCAATAGTGTGGGTTTGCTTTAAACGCATCCCAGTTGCCATTGTTTGCAAAATGCCGTTCCAGTGCAGTGATCAACCGGGCATTGCGCGCGGCTTCTTTTTGCTCCATGTAGTGATTGAAACCGCGCTCAAAACTCAGGCGTGAATATAAAAATAAACCGCCTGTGAGCAATACCGCAAAACAGGCAAACACTAAAAATACTTGGATGCGTAAATTAAACTTCACAGCTTTGAACAACCCTTGGGCGGTGGAATGAATGGGGAATAGTCTGATACAGAATATGCAAAAACCTGTATTTGGCAATCGTATGCGATTGGCCTGCCGGTGTTGGCTGGGGTAAAATGGCAATACTTGAGCAAAATACTCGGATATATCCGGCCTTGCCCTGTTGCCCTTCATCCCCTATTGATTATCGAGGTAGTTAAGATGGACGTGTTAGATACGATCAAACAACAAATCAGCGAAAATGCTGTGATCCTGTACATGAAAGGCTCGCCCAGTGCGCCCCAGTGTGGATTTTCACAGCGTGCGTCCCAGGCATTGATGGCCTGCGGCCAGCGTTTTGCGTATGTGGATATTTTGTCCAACCCGGATATCCGCTCCGAGTTGCCCAAATTCGCCAACTGGCCAACCTTTCCCCAACTCTGGGTTAAAGGCGAGCTGATTGGCGGCTGCGATATCATCACCGAGATGAATGAAAAAGGTGAGTTGAAGCCCCTGATTGACGCTGCTGTTGCCGGTTAAGTCATAACCCTCAGGTTCCGATTGCCCACACTTGCGGCAATCGACCTGCGTTTTTCCCGTCGCCACTGGTACTACTGGTTTAATGCCAGATACAACAACACTCCCGCGCCTATCACACTGAATATACAGAGCGACAAGCCAATCATCCGCTGGCGGGCACGGGCCTGTTCATCGTTTTCGTGTTGCAACTGGTGGGCGCGCCAGGCGAGATCCTTGGATTTAACCAGCTTGGTGCGGATTTGCTGTAAGGCGAGGATATCCTGAGCTAATTGAGGGTTTGACTCGCTACCGCTTTGCTGCTCGCGCTCCTGCTCCAGCTTTTTAAGTTGTTGATCCAATTGCGCGAGTTTGTGGTCCAGCGCAGCGGATACCTGACGAATTTGCATAGTAAGGGCTCAATATTAGGGCAGGCTAACCTTAGCAGAAACCTGAAACCTTTGCCCTTCAGTCGCTTTTAGGCCCGCTTACAGACTTTTATTGCATGACCTATGGCGGCGATTGCTATAATTCGCGCCTTGGATTCTGGGGTAAAACAGGCTTCTGTCGACTCAATATCAGTTTCTTGTTGAATGAAACAGACGTCAACACCAAACTTGGCAAAAAGAGAAAGTTGCACTACAAAGAGCAATTTATCGCGAAAACTTAATAAAATAGATTAAGTTAAATTTGCCTATGCTATAAAGCCGCCCAATTGCTGTGCTGCACCGTAAACCTTGAGGAGATAAACACCGATGTTAAGAATGTTTAAAGTTCAAGGTAACACCCTGCGTGAAGACAAGCAGCCGGATGAAAATATCAAGCCGTCACTGAATGGCGCGCTCTGGATTGATGCGCGTGAACCCAGCGATGAAGAGCGTGAAGAGTTAAACACCTTCCTGCGCGCCGAATTGCCTGAATCCGACGATGTAGAAGAGATCGAGTTCTCTGCGCGTTATTTCCAGGATGGAGTGGGCATCCATGTCCACTCATTATTCCTTGCCCCCGGTGAATCCGGCCGCCATAGCACTGCTACCGTTGCGTTCATCCTGCAGGACAAGCGCCTGATCTCCGTGCGCGATGGCGACCTGGCTGACTTCCGCTTGCTGCGTATGCGCGCCCGCGCCGGGCAGGTCCATGTGACATCACCACAGGATTTGCTGGTGACCATGTTTGAGCAGAAGGTGGAGAACCTGGCGGACGCCCTTGAAGATATCCATCGCAAGCTCGAGGAAGTGAGCCATATGGTATTGGAGGATGAGGATGCGGAGTTGGAAGATGCCATCGACCAACTCGCCAAGCTGGAAGACAGCAACGGTAAGATCCGCCTGTGCCTGATGGATACCCAGCGTTCCATTTCATTCTTGCAGCGTCACCTGCGTGAATCCTTTGAATTGCAGGAAACGGCGCGGGAGATCAAGCGCGATGTGGATACCCTGATGTCGCACACCGCCTTCCTGTTCGACAAGATCAACTTCCTGATGGACTCGACCCAGGGTTTCATCAATATTGAACAAAACCAGATCATCAAGATATTCTCCATCGCCGCCATGGTATTCCTGCCGCCGACAGTGGTAGCCAGCGCCTACGGGATGAACTTTACCTACATCCCCCATTCAGACTGGAAATATGGCTTTGTGGTGGCGGTGTTGTTGATGCTGCTCTCGGCGGTATTGCCTTACTGGTATTTCAAGCGCAAAGACTGGCTCTAAGGTCATATACAGCCCCAGATGCAACCTAAGTCCTGATTATTCTTCAACCCATTCCCAGCGCAACGGCTGGCCAAAATCGTCCAGGATCACTTTTTTGCGTGGGCGGGGCTTTTTCAGTTTGGGGGCCAACTGGGGTTTTTTGCGCGCTTCTATGGCTGCAACTACGTCGGGCAGGGGAGTGCGGTCTTCCTGGCTGTTGCCGTCAAAAATACTGATCAAAGGACCATTGGCATCGACACGGCCGCTCAGGCCGCGCGGTACTTCGTTGACCTGTCCGCCGTTATGCAGGAATTCCTGGACTTGTTGTTCCAGTTCCTGGTGTAGTTGGCGGCGGGTTTTAGTCGGTTTGATCATTGATGCGGAAGCTGGTTGGTGGAGTAAAAAGGAGCGCCGGCAAAAGCGGCAATCTGCCAGCATAACAGCGGCAACGGCGGCAGGGCAATTGGCTGACGGGCATTGGCCTCGCATAGCGCGCCGCCTTTAGGTAAACTGGGCGCCTTTCTTATCGCGCGTTGATTGCGGCAACCTGCGGGATTTATCCCGGTGCCGCCGCCCGATTTCCGCTTGCAACACAACGTCCAATCCAGATGACTCAAGCCAGTTTAAAAATTACCGAGATTTTCTATTCGCTGCAGGGCGAGTCCAATACTGTCGGCCTGCCGACAGTCTTTGTGCGCCTAACCGGTTGCCCGCTCCGCTGTGGTTATTGTGATTCCGAATACGCCTTCTATGGCGGCGAGCGTTTACTGCTCGATGACATCCTCGCCAAAGTCGCCAGCTACAACCCGCGCTATATTTGTGTCACTGGCGGTGAACCCTTGGCCCAGCGCGAATGCCTGACCCTGCTGACAGCCCTGTGCGATGCTGGTTATAAAGTATCGCTTGAAACCAGCGGTGCCTTGCCGGTGGATGATGTGGATCCCCGGGTAGTCAAGGTGATGGATCTAAAGACCCCGGGCTCGGGTGAAGTGGGGCGCAACCGGTGGGAAAATATCCCGCTGCTTAGCGAGCGCGACCAAATCAAATTTGTGATCTGCGACCGCGCTGATTACGAATGGGCGCGCTTCAAACTGGACGAACACCAGCTTGCAGGCAAAGTGGCAGAAGTGCTGTTTTCACCGAGTTTTGGCCAGGTTACACCGCTGGCGCTGGCAGAGTGGATACTGGCGGATAATCTCCCGGTGCGTTTCCAGTTGCAGTTGCACAAACTCCTGTGGAATGACACCCCTGGCCATTAATGGCCGGGTTGATTTTTATCCGCTCCGGCTCCTTGTTTTCCCCTTAACTATTCTTCTTGTCGGTCGTTGTTATGTCGCAAAAAAAAGCGGTAGTGCTTGTCTCCGGTGGCCTGGATTCCACCACTGTGCTGGCCATAGCGCGCAGTGAGGGCTACGCCTGTTACTCAATGAGCTTTGATTATGGTCAGCGCCACAGCTCCGAATTGCTTGCCGCTGAGCGCACCGCCAAAGCCTTGGGTGCGGTTGAGCACAAAGTCATTAAATTGGATTTACGCTCCATTGGCGGTTCGGCGCTGACCGATGATGCGATTGATGTACCGGAAGAAGAGACCGGCGGTATTCCGGTGACTTATGTCCCCGCGCGCAATACGGTTTTTTTGTCGATTGCCCTGGGCTGGGCAGAAGTTCTGGGGTGCGATGATATTTTTATCGGCGTCAATGCTGTGGATTTTTCCGGTTACCCCGATTGCCGCCCAGAATATATTGCCGCCTATGAAGCTATGGCCAATCTGGCGACCCGCGCCGGTGCCGAGGGGAATAAATTGCACATACGCACCCCGCTGATCCACTTGAGCAAAGCGGAGATTGTCCAATTGGGGATGAAGCTGGGTGTGGATTACAGTTTGACCGTGTCCTGTTACCAGGCAAATGACGCGGGAGAAGCTTGCGGTAAGTGTGACAGTTGCCGTTTGCGTAAGCAGGGATTTATCCAGGCGGGAATTGCCGACCCTACTCATTATCAGCGCTAACGCTTTAGCGACCTAATCCATTATCAACTCTCATAGTGCGTTATCAACGCGCATTGATTAGCAATAATTACGTTCCGTTAATTGCTGTTCAAATACCTCAATGGGCACTGGCTTGCCGAAAAAATAACCCTGGAACATAGAGCAGCCGTTCTGTTCCAGGAAGTTTTTTTGCGCTTCGGTTTCTACACCTTCTGCAATCACTTGCAGATTCATATTTTGCGCCATGGCGATAATCGTGCGCGCAATAATCGCATCGTTGGGATCAATCGCAATATCGCGCACAAAGGTTTGGTCGATTTTTAATTGGTCGAGTGGCAAGCGTTTGAGATACGACAGCGACGAATAGCCAATGCCAAAATCATCCATTGAAAAACCTATGCCGTTATTTTGCAGTTGCTGCATTTTCTCGATACTTTGATCGACGTTTTTCAACAGCGAGCTCTCGGTTAATTCGAGTTTTAGCAGGCGCGGATTAATATTGCTGTTCCTGACGATATCCAGTACATCATCAACAAAATGGGTTTGGTTAAATTGAATCGGGCTGACATTGACTGCAATGCTCAAGGAAGCAAATGCGGGTTGTTGGCTCCAGTGCCGCAATTGTTCGCAGGCCTGGCGAATGACATGTCGGCCTATGGCGGCAATCAAACCGGTTTGTTCGGCGACGGGAATAAAGTCGGCGGGTGAGACCATGCCATTGCGTGGATGTTGCCAACGCAATAACAATTCAGCACCAATGGCTTTACCGAAACTATTAATTTGCACCTGATAGTAAGGGATTAGCTGGTGTTGGGATTCATAAGCTGTGCGTAAATCAGCTTCAATGGCCGCACGTTTTTCCAAGTGCGATTGCATATCGGGATCAAAAAAGCGAATGGCGTTACGGCCACTATCTTTGGCTTGGTACATAGCAACATCGGCGTGTCGCAACAGATCATCAATACTGCGTGTCTGGCCTTTAAATAAATTGACGCCGATACTGATGGTGCAATGGAATACCGAATGCAGTAACGGATAGGGCAGGTTGATCAGTGCATGCAATTCTTCAGCGCGATGTTTTGCTTCTTGTGCCGCGCTTTCGGCGTTATCCCCCAAATTATCAAACACCACTACAAACTCATCACCGCCCAAGCGTGCCGCTAAATCAGTAGTGCGAATAATACTGCTGATACGCCCGGCAACCTGCACGAGTAACTGGTCACCAATGTGGTGGCCGCGTGTATCGTTGAGCATTTTGAAATGGTCGATATCGATAAATAAAAGCGCCCCATATTGGTTGGTGCGTTCACTTTGCGCAGTGAGCAATTTCAACCTGTCTTGCAGTGTACGTCGATTGGGTAATTGCGTGAGTGGATCAAAAAATGCGAGGTTATAAATTTTTTCCTGATCCTGGGCGCGCCGCAATTCGCCGCCAATCCGGTCGGCAAAAATGGTTAGCAGTGAGCTGATTTGTGGCGATATTGGCAGTGGATGTTCGGCCAGCAACATCAAAATACCTATCGCTTTCCCCTGTGCATTTTTAATGCCGACACCCAGATAGCTATCAATATTGTATTGGGTAAAAAATTGGTCGCGCGGATAGTGCTCGCGAGCACCGCTCGCCATAAAACAAAAATTTTCATCCATCACATCGTGACAGGGTGTATCGATTAACGAATAGCGCATTCCGGTTTGCACTTGTCCATTCATCAAATAGGTATGGGTAGTTGCAGCGGTGGGATTTTCGCTGTCGATCAGGCTGATAATCGCATGCTGCGCACCTATGGCATCTGCCAGAGTAGTGAGGATGGTGACAAAAAAATCCGGGCCGGATGCTGCATCAGCCGCTGCGGCAGTGAGAGCTAAATCCAATCCTTTGCGCTCGGTAATATCCTGCGCTGTGCCCTGGAAAATGGTTCCTTCGGCATCGACAATCGTATCGCCTTGCAGCTGTAACCAGAATTTTTTCCCGGCCACTTCAACTCGTACGTCTAGCGACAGGGGCTTGTGGTCACGCAGGCTTTCAGCGACTGCGTGGGCAAGGTTTTTGTGATCATCTTTATTAACAAAATGGTTAATGAAATCAGCCATTTTTGCGTGCAGGAATTCTGCTGGTAGCGCAAATAATTCACGCATCGAGCTGCTGAAACTGTATTCATCCGAAGCCGGGTTCCAACTCCAATGGGCAACACGTGCCATGATTTGCGCGCTCTCCAGTCGCTGCTCACTTTGGCGTAAAGCTTCCTCTACTTGTTTGCGTTCAACCAATTCTTGCTCTACTTGCAAGAGCGCTTTGCGCTGCGGCCCCAAATCTATATCGAGGCAATACATTTCCTTGTGGTCGGGTGTATCGATCAATACATGGTTGGAATAGACCCAGACTTCATTGCCGTGCGCATCTTGTAATGCGAGTTCCCCCGAGGGAATTGCTTCATCTTTTTCATGCCAATTTTCAATGGCCTGATGCACGCCCTCGCGCATAAATCCGGGAATAATCAAATCCTCCAGTTTTTTGCCCATGGCGGTATTTGCACTAAAGCCATAGAGATCTTCACTGGCTTTATTCCAGAAAATCACTTCGTGGAAACGGTTGTAACCTTGCACTGCAATATTGCGTGTTGTTTCAAAAATATTGCGGAAGCGCTGTTCATTTTGCAGGTCTACCTGATGGGTTTGGACACGTTTGGTGATATCGCGCGCAAGGCAAATAAAACGGTCGTCTTCACTGCGCGCACCGCACAGTTTGGCGATGGAGAGTTCATACCAGAAGGTGGCATCGCCCTGGGTGATACGAATACTTTTGCCCTGCGATATTCCCCAACTATCGGCCTCGCTAAGTGCGTTCATCCATACGCTGACCGAGGTAGATGCCAATGTTTCGGACAGGTTTTTTCCCAGCACATCGGGAGCGGATAAAGTGTGATGTTCATTAGTGCCATTAAACGAAAGCACATGCCCCTTGCGATCAATTTCGAAGAGTAAATCGGGGATCGCATGGAGTACGGCCTCAAGGTGTTTTTTATGTTTTTCCTGCTCCTGGTTGGACTCGCCCAATTGATGCGTGGCCATCACAATCTCGGTGTGGGCGGCAGTAATCATGAGGCCGAGGATGGCCATGCTGGCGGTATAAATCCAAATCACCCAATAACTCAATTGCGCTGAATCAAGGGAAAAAGGGCCAAGTTGATGGGCGGTAGACCAGACGGTTAAAAAACTGAACCCTATTGTAGTCAGCGCGCAGCCCAGTAATCCAAATGACAATGCGGCCCAGGCTACACACACAAAGCTGATAAATACGATGGGCAAGTGGCTGCCGTTGTTAAAATTATTGAGTGGAAAACAGAGCAATCCCACCAGCAAACTCACGGTGAACACAATTAAAAAATCCAGTTTACGGCTGAGGACTTTATCGATATTGGTTTGATTGAGGATGGTCAACAGGGGCGCGGCAAGAAATACACCGAGGCTATCTCCCATCCAGTGCACCATAGAGGTATGGAAAACCGATTCAAGGGAATTGTGATGGTAAAGGCTGAGTATCAGGCCTCCTATAATTGCCGGGATAAGCATCCCTAGCGCACCCAGCAACAAAAAACACAGTGTGTTGGCACGGTGCAATCGGGAAAGGTTGCATCCTGTACGGCGCAATAGCCACACAGTGAACAACGGGGCGAGAGTATTGCCTGCGGCGAGCAGCAGGTTAGCTGGCAGACTGGTACCTGTGGCGAGGTTAAGGGCGAATGCGGCCAAAAAGACGCTTGGCCACAATTGGGGCGACCAGCGATAGAGCGCGGCAACAGCAATACCGCTGGGCAGCCAGAAAAGAGTGAACCTGTCGCCCTCGAACGGCATACAAAGCCCGAGCCAGCCGGTGAGGCTGTAAGCCAGGAATACCGTTAGTAATTGCGCGAGCCTGGGTGGATTTGGCTGCAAAATTCCTTCCCCGAGTGAGGCAAAAAGCATGCATCGGTCTCATTATCGACTAGGGCCACTAATCTGGTAGCAGTTTCCACGATCCGTTTTATTGCTATACAGGATTCAGGAATGCTTCCTAAGGGTAGGTTAGATTTGGTGCCGTTGTCGCAAAAGTTTTTCCTTCCGCAAAATCCCAAGTGCCGGTTCCCTACTCTTGGTTAAGTGTGTTGATAAAGTTAACAAAAAGCTTCTTTAATAACCAATCAATCTTTGGCATCCAGCTATTGTGCACAATTTCTCAAAAAAGGCTTGTCTTTTCTTCATGAAACATTATTATACGCGCCTCGCATTTAGGGTCGTTAGCTCAGTCGGTAGAGCAGTTGGCTTTTAACCAATTGGTCGCTGGTTCGAATCCAGCACGACCCACCACTATTTAGTATTCGAGTGTGGTGTAAAAAAACTTACTTGAATACGCCCAGGTTTGCGGGTCGTTAGCTCAGTCGGTAGAGCAGTTGGCTTTTAACCAATTGGTCGCTGGTTCGAATCCAGCACGACCCACCATACAAAAGAGGATGCCCAATGGCATCCTCTTTTTTTGCCTGCGCTTCGCCCGCGCACATTTGTTTCCAGTGGAAACATTTTGTCGCCTCAATATCTTCCGCACCGCTTGCTGCGCAAACCCCGGCGCCAACGCTGGCAAGCCATAATTCCCTCTGCTTATACTCCCGTAAAATCCCGATAGCCAGGGTTGAGGCCAACTTAATCCGCTGTCTTTTCATCCATACGGAAAATGGCTATGCAGACACATGCTCCCGCACAACAGGCAAAACAAAACCAGTCCCACGCAGAGCACAAGCCCCACCAATCCGCCCAACCCCAATTTGAAGATGCCCGCCCCGAGGCGACAGCGCAATTGCGTTTGCAATCGCTGATGGCAAACAGCGCGCAATCCACACAATTAAAATCTACGCAAGCCATGATGGCGGCAAGCACACCCGTTAGAAATTTAGGGCAAGCGCTCAGCGCAACAAATCCTGTTCCCGTGCAGCGAATGGAAGATGAAGAGCTGCTGCAAGCAAAAGCCGAGGAATCAATCCAGCGCGAACAAGCGGAGGCTGCATCACCAAAACCCAACAACACAGGCCTACCCGATAATTTAAAAACCGGTATCGAAAACCTCTCCGGCATCCGCATGGATCACGTGCGCGTTCACTATAACTCCGACAAGCCAGCGCAATTGCAGGCGCATGCTTATGCGCAAGGTAGTGAGATTCATGTGGCGCCGGGGCAGGAGAAACACTTGCCGCATGAGGCTTGGCATGTTGTGCAGCAGGCGCAGGGGAGGGTTAGGCCTACGGTGCAGATGAAAGGTGGGGTGGGTGTTAATGATGATGAGGGGTTGGAGAGGGAGGCGGATGTGATGGGTGCGTGGGCAGTGCAGATGGTGGCGGAAGCGCAAAAAGCCAGACCTGATCTCGCATCTGTTGGATTGGGTGGTCAATTGATAGTGCAAAGAGAATATGCTGAAGCGACATGTGTCGTAGCCGGTCATAAAGAGACTGCAAGTTCAAAAGGGGCTTATAAATCTCATTGGGTGAGCGATGCTATGAATACTGTGGCATCGGTGGTACCGAAACTGGTTCCTGGTGAGCGCTCTGGTGAATGGGTGGAAGTTGCAGGAAATGCGAAATTACAATGTGCGGAGCCGAAATCCTTATCCTTGGCACTAAGGAACGGTTTGAATAAAGATGATCAAATTACTGAAGAAGAATTGGTCGGAATTGAATGGGAAAATATTAAGTGGAAAGAGGGGCATCGCGATAATGATCCGGCTTGTCCTTGCCCGACTTGCAAAACATGGATGAACGGCGAGGCAGGTTCTGCTAGCCCGCTAGATACTGCTTTGGCGGCAGTGAGAGTCGCTGGCCAGGTAAACAAAAAATATTTTGAGGATGATGATGCAAGGGATGAATTTAACGAGAAAAAGCGGCTGGCTGCTGAGGCTAAGCAACGAAAAATAGCCGAGTATGAGAAAGATGGAAAGTACATTGAGATTTTGGGGGAGGCTGGTTGTGATGAGCCTTATCACGAAATAATAATTAGAGTTAACGCTCATAGGGCGCAGTTAACTTTATATGTGGAATACAATGAAAAAATGCAAGAGATGGAAACAGAGATATTAAAGTTGGATGATGATATTAAAATTAGTGGCACGCAACAGAAAAAAACTCTAAAAGAAAATAAAATCAAATTGGAGAAAGAAGTTGAAAAAATAAAATTAAAAATGGGTGAGATAATGGAGGCGGCACTAGCATAAAATCCACTAACCAGCTGGCCTATTGAGGGTAATTCAATAGCGTGGTTAATCTCGCTGGATTCTGCTTTGCTTTCGGTAGGTCTCAGCGCCAAAATTGGTGAGAGCTAAGTCTGGGACTGTTAAAAATTCTGTGTCATTCCAGTAATCTACGCAAAACAGGAATGAC
>CAZIWB010000007.1:87529-214746 GCA_964542655.1 uncultured Cellvibrionaceae bacterium | reverse complement strand
GTAACGATTCAGCCAGGTTTGAATCTGGCATCTTACCGAGATCTTCTGAGGATATAGCATCAACAACACCCGCGGCGTTACGCTTGACATCCACCGAACGAGTTAAAGAACCACGAATACCTGTAACGGTTATTTCTTCTACGCTTTCGTCTTGTGCCAACACCAGGCCACTAAACCCCGCAAAAGCGTAGGTCGCAATAGCGCTTGCTATGATCTTCTTCTTAAAGTTGATTGGTTTTTGCATGAACTTAATCCTCGAACCGTTTATTGTTATCGTAACTAGCTGAGAGAGGTCGCGATCCTGGGATGCCGTATCCCTAACGCCAGTTACCATACTGGTCTTGCCTTTGTGTTGTGGATTAGTGGCATGGAATGCCCCTAATCCTGCTTGATAGTCACAAATTCGCGCCAAGCTCGCGTCCGAGTAAGGCACGAAAGACCAACATGGGAAGTTCCGTTAATTTAATTTATTTGTATGCCAAAAAATAATAATAAAAATCAACAAGTTAAAATTTTTATCGCCTTATTATCCAAGCAAAAAATACCGTAGTCATTCCAACCATTTCCCAGTTTTTCAGCGCGTTCTAGCAAAAATCCTCAAGTTGTACGCATAAATTTCAGGCAATAAAAAAACCCGGCAAGCCGGGTTTATCTGATAAAAAAGATAATATTCAACAGCAATGAGCGAGTTTTACTCCAGCAAGCTGCGCAGCATCCAGGCTGTTTTTTCGTGCAATTGGATTCGCTGGGTCAATAAATCCGCAGTGGCTTCATCGCTGCATGCTTCTACTGATGGGTAAAGTGAACGTGCAGTGCGCACGACTGCCTCTTGCCCCTCAACCAGCAAGCGGATCATCTCCTGCGCCTTGGGAATGCCCTCTTCCTCTTTGATACTACTCAGCGCGGCATATTGCTTGTAGGTTCCTGGCGCAGGGAATCCCAGGGAGCGGATACGCTCGGCAACCAAGTCCACTGCCAGTGCCAATTCGGTGTACTGGGTTTCAAACATCAAATGCAATGTCTGGAACATAGGGCCGGTGACATTCCAGTGAAAGTTGTGGGTTTTTAAATAGAGTGTGTAGGTATCTGCCAGCAACCGTGACAGACCATGGGCAATTTCTTCGCGATGCTGCTGGGAAATTCCAATATCAATATTCATAAGTGACTCCTTATTTAACGAACTGGCTGGAAATGACAGGAAATGACTGTAAGTTGCATGAACTGACTATAGATAGCGGTAAGAACCACCGCCATTTGCTTTTACCTATGGCAGGGATTGTCAAAAATGGTTCACCCCTGACGATACCCCATCAGCACCCAATCGCGGCCACGTGTGCGATAGGTATTGTATGTACGCTGGATGTCCTCGGGGCAATGTGACGGGTGTTGGACAAAATCCAGCCCCGTATAAAAACCTGTCAAATGTGGCAACGCAAAACAGTAACACCCTAAAGGAGCGAGATCCGGCAATAGCTGGCGCATCAAACTGGTTGCAATCCCCTGCCCGCGCCGTTCGGTCACCACCAGCAAATTGCGCAGCCAGAAATGCCCCGAGCTTTGCGGTACAAGGCGGGCAGCGGCGATAAAGCTGCCTTGCCCGCTCGCGATAGTGTAAACACGCTCGTTCGCCCCGGTTTTCACCTTATATCCCTGGGCGCGATAAAAACGATCAACCAGCGCAAAACGCGCTGGCTCAACCGATTGGAACACGCAGGAGTCATCAAACAGATTGGAAGTTGCAGGTTCAATTACAGACATAAGAAGGGTTATTTTTTATCACCATTGGAGTCATCCAGATTATCCAGCGGAAACAGGTTATCTGCCATCAAATCATCGGGCATGCTCATCTCTGGTGGCGAACTATCACTCATGGGGTTATCACCTATGGAAATATCGCCCATCTGGCCATCATCGGATACATCAATAGCCCCTGATTTCCCCGCCGCTTTTTTCACCCTGCTGGCATCTGTCGCCAAGGTTTTTTCAATTTCATCCAATTCATCTTTATCGCCCTTTCCTGCAATCAGGCGATAGGCAACATACCCCAACACCAGAACCAGCAAATTACCCACGCCGATACCGATATACAACCACATATTGCCTGAAGATTTTTCTGGTTCAGCTTCTACTGCCGCAGGTTCGCTTGCGGCAGATGAGGCAGCTTCACTGGTGGCCTCTGCACTTTTAACCTCGGCACTTTTAGACTGGTCTGCTGCCAATACTGTGGCTTCGTCGGGGAAATAGAATTGATCGGCCTTGATAGTTTCAGTCAGTGGACTGCCATCAATTTGTTTACCTTCCACCTGCATCACCACTTCATAACGCGCCGCTTGTGCAGGGGTAAACGAAAACTCCCAATGGTCCTTGCTAATGGCGTTCAGTTCCCTCTCCACATTATTGCCTTTGGAATTCCGGATCACCGCCGTCACTTTGGTATTGTCCGTATCGACTACTTCCACGTCGGCAGTCAATGTATACACGAAGGTTTTTTTGCCTGCCGTTTCATCCAGGCGCTTTTCCAGCCTGAACGCGGAATCGGTAATATTGACGTGATGTACAAATTCGCGCTTGAAGGTCTTCCCATCAATTACGATACGGACGTCGTACTCACCCTCATCGCCAAAACTGTTCAGGTCGTGATGGAAAATACCATCCGCCGATGCTGTAGACGTCAGGTTTACCTCAGTGACCTCATGGGAATTAGGATTGGAAATTAAGGCTTTTGCGCTCAGCAACTCCAGGAAATCCTTGTTAATGATGGTTTGATCGTTTTCCTGAAAGGAATAGGCCAAAGCCAGGGATTGGTTGGACTTGATATTGCTCTTTAGCGGCGCTACCACCAATTGCAAATTACTAACCACCGTGACACGACTGCCGGGTGCCATTTCAGTTTTGACTTTCCATACACCTGCCACTGGCTGCTGTACGGTAATCAAATCGTATTTGCCGGTGCGGTACCAATTGACGTTATGCTTAGGATCGGTGCCACTGTATTCCTTGCCATCGGGCGCAATAATAACGGTGGCAGGCACTTCTGCCCGGCGAAAAATCAGCGCGGTAAACTCCTTGATACTCGGGTCGACCAGGAAACCGTTCCCATCCAGCGGAAGCCTTTCAGCTGGTACCGCCTGATCAAAAATCCGCAAAAAAGTACTCATCAATTCATCGGCAGTATCAGCAACCTCATAAATACCGTCGGTAGCAATAGAGAGCTTTTTCATCAGCTCATGATCGGCATCACCCGATAGGGCGATAGTGTGGATGCGATAATCCGATTCTTTTAAACGCGGTAGCAACTCAGTCAACACGCGCTTGCGCTCATTCAAGTTCGCTACCGCTTCTTTACTGATATCCACTACACCATCGGTCAATAAAATAATATTGCGACGATAATCCTTTGCAGGTACGGCATAATCTTCAGTCGCACTTTCAAGGGCAGCGCCGATATTGGTATACATGGCAACGGAATTGATAGCAGAGGCTTTTTGCGCGCCTTCGTTACGCCAATCCTGATCAACTACCCGGTGCGGCACCAACATGTTGACGGACTGGCCGAAGGTCCAGATTCCTGCTTTGCTCTGGTCGGGCAGCAGCCGCACAATCAAATCGACCGCAGGTTTGCGCAAGTTTTCCGGATCGGTTTTTTTCATGCTGCCCGAAATATCGATAATCACACGGACATCGGAAGGCAGGGATTTGGCGAGCTCCTCCGCCTGCACCGTGGTAACGAGCAGCAACGTCATTAACAGAGAAATAAGGTAGCGCATGAGAGTTCCCGTAAAAATCGCTTCAGCGCCTAACCATCACCTGCCACTTTTTTGCGCTGATATCGCCATTAGTTATAGCAGCTAGCGGCCAATTCGCCATTTTGGACAAAATCGCGATTTTGCAAAAACGTCTCCCCCCGAAAACGAAAAGCCAGCACTAAAGCTGGCTTTTGATAAACAGGCAATCACCACAGCGATACTAGCGGATGGCGCGGATGGGCTCTTCATGCAGGAGTTCATCGCGAGCCATGCGCTCTTCGCGGGTCAGGTTCCTGCTAGAAGCGCGGGGCGAATAATCATAGTCGTCCTCGCTTTCAGGATGCACATAACCTTTTTGCCCAGAGCGTTTTTGCGTGGAGCGATTTTGGTTTGAATGATTGCGGCCGTTACGCGGGTAATCCTGCTCTTCTGCCGCATGGGCACGCCCGCGGGTCAACAATTGGTAGAGCAGCGATAAAATCAGCGCACAGATCCAGATGCCGAGCATGAGTTTCATTATCGGCTTGATACTGTCAAAGCCCCCATCAAAATAACCGAACACCATGCTGTACATAGCCGGCGCCATAATCATGTCTTCTGCATCGACGGCGTAGGGCGTAAACAAAATCACCATCACGGTAATCACAAAAAAGTGTACCCAAGCGCGACCCGCACGGCGGAATAGCAGCCAGGTGGCAAGACTGCACCCGACGGCACCGATCAGGTACATCATCCAGGCGTATTGATAGTCAGTCATATTTTCCACAAACAACTCTCCTTTCAGCTAACCCAGTTAATTAACCCAACGCACAATATAGTCTTCCATATCATCCGGATTGACTGTGTTTTCATGTACTACGCGGCCACGCACGGATATGCCAGCAGCGTGTACTGATTCCGGGTCACCCGATACCAGCGGATGCCAGTCAAACAGCGGGATTCCTTCGGCAACCAGACGGTAGGCACAGGTCTCCGGCAACCAGTAGGTATCTTTCACAGATTCAGGTGTTAACACGGCGCAGGCTTCCACCAGACGCTGACGTTCAGTGTATTCCTGGCAGCGGCAGGTGTCATGGTCCAGATAGCGACAGGCAACCTTGGTGTAGTACACATCGCCCGTGTCTTCGTCTTCCAGTTTATGCAGGCAACACTTGCCGCAACCATCGCAGAGGGATTCAAATTCCTCTGGCGACATTTGCTCAAGGGTTTTCGCCAGCCAAAATACTTGTTGTGCCATAAGCAGCCCGAATAAGTAACAAGAATGCCGAATTAATGGCCAGACAATTTGGAATTGAGCGCACGTAAACGCTCAGCCTCCGGATCGCGCTCATTGCGCGGCGGCAATTGCAAATAAAAACCTTTTTCTTCAAGGCTCTCAGCCACTTTTTCAACGCTGGCATGAGCCAGTTTTTTACCAGGTGTCAATAACAACACCATCGCCTGCTGCGGCTTGCCAAACATTTTCAGCAACTCTTCCGGCACCTTGCTTAAGCCCTCTTCCTTTTTTACGTAGAGGTACATGCCTTCTTCTTTCGGGCTGCGGTAGATTTCACAAATAATTTTCATAAAGATAAACGTCAGGTTTAAAGGATTTCTGTATTTTTGACCTGTGTCCGGGCCAGTTTTAACAAGCCCTCACCAATCAACGCAAAGCGCCAACCCAACAAACGTGCAGGCAACTGGTATTCGCCGCCATTCATTCCGGAACGCACCAGCGTCTCGTAGTCTTTCTTGCGGATCAATACTTCCGCAGGCAATTGCGCTTGTTCAGCAAATTCGCGCACATAATTTTTTAACGTTTTCATCAGCGGACCTTCGCTCTGTGCGAGCGGCGGATCCAGGCGTTCAGGCCAACTGGATTCATCCTGCTGCAATGTGTCGCGCACTATTTGCAAAATCGCGTCCGAATCCTGCTTAAGTGTGCGCGAGGGAATATCCGGCACCTTGGCCAGATGCGCTATATCCTGAACCTTTTTGCGCGCAATTTCCCACAGCGATGGCTCTTTAATCAGGCGGTTGCGTGGCAAGTCGCGCGCGCGCGCCTCGCGTTCGCGCCATATGCACAACTGTTTTAATATAGCCAATTCTTGCGGGCGCAGCTTCCAGGCAAAGCCGACTTTTTGATAGGCATCGTTGTAGTCGTCCGCCTTACGCGCGTTGGCTACCAAATCGGCACAATCACTTTTTACCCACTCCAGACGCTCGCTGGTTTTAAGCAATTGCAACAATTTGCCGTACACCACCAGCATATGGGCCACATCCAATGCCGCGTAGTTTAATTGCGCAACACTGAGCGGACGCTGCAACCAATCAGAGCGAGTTTCATCTTTGGGAATATCGATCGCCAGCAACTGCTTAACCAGTGCCGAATACCCCAAACTAAATCCCAAACCGGCAAATGCAGCGGCAATCTGGGTATCAAATAAAGGTGCGGGTACTACATCCAGCCAGCGTTGGAATACTTCCAGGTCTTCCGAGCAGGAGTGCAGTACTTTGGTCACAGCGGGGTCAAGCATCAACTCGCGCAGGGGTACAAGGTTCCGGATCGCCAATGGATCAATTAAATAACAGCCTTTGCCGTCGCCAATTTGCAACAGACCAGCGATCGGATAAAAGGTATCGCTGCGCATGAATTCGGTATCGATTGCGATAGCCGCTTGTGCGCGCCAGCGGGAACAGAGTTCAGTCAATTGATCGTCTTGATCAATCCAGATAGGTTCACTTGGAATCAGCATTGATTTACAAACTTCTGCGAGAGGAGAACGCGTGCGCGAGGGTACCGCCATCGATAAATTCCAACTCGCCTCCGAGTGGAACACCATGGGCAATACGCGAGACAGTCACATTGAGATTTTTGGCGCGCTCACTGATGTAATAAGCCGTCGCCTCACCTTCTACGGTGGGATTGGTTGCCAGGATCACTTCGTTAATCGGTTCTTGCTGCAACAATTTGATGAGTTGATCGACACCAATATCTTCTGGCCCTATGCCATCAATTGGCGATAAATGGCCGAGCAACACAAAATATTTTCCCTGGTAAGTACCCGCTTGCTCAATCGCCAATACATCGCCGGGCGTTTCAACCACGCACAACAAACTATTATCGCGGCGATTGTTCGCGCAAATTCCGCAGTGCGTTTGTTCGGTGAGGGTACGGCAGCGCTGGCAACGACCGACACCTTCAACGGCTTTGTGCAAACTCTGGGAGAGACGCTCGGCACCTGCACGGTCGCGCTCTAATAAATGCAGCGCCATCCGCTGGGCGGATTTGGGGCCAACACCAGGCAGGCAACGTAGCGCGGCCATAAGTTCATCAATTAACGGGCTGAACATAAAACGTTTTGCACTCGGTAAATAAAACGATCAAGCAAATCCAATAATTAAAATGGCATTTTAAAATCGGGCGGGATTCCCATGCCAGCCGTCATTTTTGCCATCTGGTCACGGTTTTGCGTTTCGATTTTACGCACCGCGTCATTCACGGCAGCAGCCAAAAGATCTTCCAGCATTTCTTTGTCTTCGGTCATCAGGCTCGCATCAATGTGAACGCGCTTCACATCGTGACGCCCCGTCATAACCACGTTCACCAAGCCTGCACCCGCTGTACCTGTAACTTCAGCTTTGGCTAAATCTTCTTGCATTTTTTGCATGTTGGCCTGCATTTCCTGGGCCTGTTTCATCAAATCGCCAAGACCTTTCATAGCATCCCCTTTCATCAATTAATTAAATAGGTTGAATTGTTTCTTCGCGCAGCGTTGCGCCAAATTGCGCGATCAATTGCTGCACGACTGGATCATTTTTTATTGCACTGATGGCGTCCTGCAAACGCTCTTCACGTAAGCGGATTGCCATTTGCGCCGGGGTTTCTGCGGTGATCTCGCCCAATTGGATATGCGCACGCACCGGCTCGACAAAATAATCGCTGAGCAAATCTGCCAGACGTTTTTCATGGCTGGTGTCGTATAAGGTGCTATTGGCTTTATCCAATACAAAATAGAAATCATTGCCCTGGCGATTGATCATTTGGCAGTTCGCCACAGTGCTTTGCAAAATTCCGGTGACTCCCAGCCCGACATAGATTTCAGTCCAATCAGCGGGATTCGCCTGCTCATAGGGAACTTTACGCACTACTTTTGGCGCAGGCGCTTTGGCTGCTTCAATTACCGGATTGACTACCGCGGGTATGGCTACAGGCGGCTGCACCGCCTCAGGCTTTTTTGGTTCGTTTACCTCGGGTACAACGGCTGTCGGCGCTTCGTAATAGGCTGGCGCTGGTTCGTATTCATCCTCGGCGGCGGGGACATAATCCTCGTCCGGCATATTGCCGTAGGAACCTTCAAACGCGGGCGGCTCAGGCTGTGCTGGTACGGATGCAGCCGCAGGAGCAACAACAGGTGCAGTTACAGGTATAGCTACAGCAGGCGATGGATTATTCGCTGCCGAAGCAGGTACCGCAGTGACGACCGGTGCAACAACTGGCGTAGCGCCAGATGCAATCGCTGCAGGTTTAACCGGGGCAGCCGATTGCGGCAGCGCCTGGGTTGGAACCTCCATAACGCCCTGCGGCTTAAATGCCAGCATCCGCAATAACACCATTTCAAATCCGGCACGGGGATCAGGTGCAAGTGTCAAATCGCGGCGCCCCAATAATGCGGTTTGATAAAACAATTGCACATCTTCCGAGGGTAATTGCTGCGCGAGTTGCATGATGCGCTCACGATCACCGTGGCTATTATCCACCGCTTCCGGCAGTGCCTGGGCGATGGCAATGCGATGTAACACCGCCAGCATTTCGGCCAGTGCGCTGGCGTAATCCGGCGCCTGCTCGGACATACGTTCAACCGCCGCCAATACCGCACGGCCATCCAGGGATGCCAATGCGTTGACTATGTCATAAACCGCCGTCTGGTCGATGGTGCCTAGCATGGTACTGACTTCGGCTTCAGTGATTTTTCCCGAGCCATAGGCGATGGCCTGGTCAGTGAGGCTCATGGCATCGCGCATACTGCCATCGGCCGCGCGGCCGAGATGCCAGAGGGCGGATTCCTCAAACGGCACCAGCTCTTCATTCAGCACAAACTTCAAATGCTGAACGATGCGCTCGGGATTCATATTTTTCAGGTTGAATTGCAAGCAGCGCGACAAAATCGTCATCGGCAATTTTTGCGGATCAGTAGTCGCAAGCAAAAACTTTACGTGCGGCGGTGGCTCTTCCAGGGTTTTCAGCAGTGCGTTGAAACTGCTGTTGGACAGCATATGTACTTCGTCGATCAGGTAGACCTTGTAGCGGCCGCGGGTCGGCGCGTACTGGACGTTCTCCAGCAGCTCGCGGGTATCTTCTACTTTGGTACGCGAGGCAGCGTCTACTTCGATCAAATCGACAAAACGACCTTCGGCGATTTCGCGGCAGCTGGAACATTGGCCGCAAGGCTCGGAGCTAACACCGGTTTCGCAGTTCAGGCACTTGGCCAAAATCCGCGCAATGGTGGTTTTACCCACGCCACGGGTGCCGGTAAATAAATAGGCATGATGCAATCGGTTGTGATCCAGCGCGTTGATTAACGCCTGCAGGACATGCTCCTGCCCAACCATTTCGCGGAACACGCGCGGGCGCCACTTGCGCGCCAGAACTTGATAGCTCATGCCGATTGCTGCTCTCTATTCAAAGGGGGGGCGGTTTGCCAAAAACAGGGCGCGATTATAGCGGCCAATGGCGGAAATAGACACCGACACCAAGCGATAGAAAAGCAGATAGAACCACCAGACAGTGATGCTTTACAAGAGGACCGGGATACAGGGAGGAGATTGGAGGCGACCTAACCAGCCACACCCCGGCACATGACTTACTGCTACCGTTGCTCCCTTCCGGGCCTGGCGGGGTTTACAGATCATCATTGCGAGGGGACCGGCTAGATCACCATTGCGGCTTGCAGATACCGGCCATTGTCGCCTGAGTATTCAGGGCGGCCAGCGCAAGAGGCGCGCATTATCATCACTTTGCCCAGTCAATGCAAGGCGCAATTTTGCGATCTTTGATTAACCTGGTGAAGCAATGTCTTGTTATTGAAAGATTTTAGTGTCGTGGCACCCATTGCAATTCCCTTTTTCGTCCCGATCAACTAGGCTTCACGCAGTGTTTTTATTCATGACAAAAAACCACAACAAATCCATCCCCATCGTTCAGGAGTATTTCCATGGCAACAGTGACCCTCAAAGGAAACCCGTTTAACACTAATGGCAATTTGCCCGCAGCAGGCAGCAAAGCGCCAGCGTTCAAACTCGTCAAGACCGATTTATCAGAAGTTTCCTCAGCGGATCTCATTGGCAAGCGCGTGGTACTGAATATTTTCCCGAGTGTTGATACTCCAACGTGCGCGCAATCTGTACGCACTTTTAATGCCCAGGCCAGCGCATTGGATAACACCGTTGTGGTTTGCGCATCGCAAGATTTACCTTTTGCCCTGGCGCGTTTCTGCGGCGCAGAAGGCTTGGATAAAGTCATTCCCGCCTCTGCTTTCCGTTCTAACTTCGCCGCTGATTACGGTGTGAAACTGGTTGATGGCCCATTGACCGGTTTGACTGCACGCGCAGTGGTTGTATTGGATGCAGAAGGCAAAGTGTTGCACACCGAACTGGTGAGCGAAGTGGCGCATGAACCCAATTATGATGCAGCGTTGAAAGCCCTGGCTTGATAGCCATCGCGCAAGCGCACTGATCAATTAACGCCAGCAATTTTGCTGGCGTTTTTGTATCCGCAATAAAAATCTGCAACAACATTTTTTGCCGTCAACAATTGTTATCAGCAAATATTGTTTATTCCCAAACACTCTGAAAAATATTCCCTTTTTTTATCCTCCCCAAAGCTCCCTAAATAGACGCTGCCTATACTCAAGCCTAAAGCTGCCAGAAATAGCGGGCGCTTAACTTTCGAGGGCTTCACTTTCGAGGGAGAGAACTGAGGATGGTATCTCTAAAAGAACCTGGTAGTAATCACCCAAGCTACATCAGGGAATTACTGGATGCTGTACCGGCAGGCATTATCGTAACTCATCAGGATGGCCGTATCAGCTATCTCAATGCCGAAGCCGAGCAGCTATTTGGTTATCAGCGCAATGAATTGATCAACCAAAGTATCGATTTGCTGCTCCCCAATCGTTTCAGTCGCAACCACTCACAATTGCGCCAAAGCTATATCGATAACCCCTCCACCCGCTACATGGGTGCCGGGCGCGATTTATACGGCAAACGCAAGGATGATAGCGAGTTCCCCCTTGAAATTGGCCTGCGTTCACTCGCGGCCGATGGTGAACAATTTATTGTCGCCACTATCGTTAATATCGCCCGCCGCAAACAACTTGAAGAACGGTTGACCAAAGTCATTGAAGCATCGCCCTATGGGCAATTATTGGTGGATGAACAAGGCATCATCCAACTGATCAACCCCAGCCTGTTAAAACTCTTTGGTTATACCCGAGACGAGTTGCTGGGCAAATCCATGGATATTTTATTGCCCGAACGCTATCGCGATGGACATGAAAAATTGCGTGCAGGTTACGTGCAAAAACCCAGTTTGCGCCCGATGGGTTTAGGTCGGGATTTGACCGGGCGTCACAAAAATGGAACTGAGGTCCCGATTGAAATAGGTTTAAGCCCGGTGGAAAGTGATACGGGCAATTTAACCCTTGCCGTTGTCACCGATATTTCAGAGCGCAAGCGACTGGAATTAAACCTTAAACAAGCCAATGCCCACCTCGAAGAATTTACGTATGTTGCCTCCCACGATTTGAAATCGCCGCTGCGCGGTATTAGCGATTTGGTGGAGTGGATCAACGAAGATTTGGGCACTGCTGCACCCGAGCCGGTTACCAAAAATATCGAGCGCATCAAAATTCGTATTGGGCGGATGGAGCGTTTGATTGAGGATTTATTACTCTATGCACGTGCTGGCAAACGCGCCAAGGAATCTGCACCTGTGGATGTCCATGCATTGATTGCAGACATGATTGAAATGCACCCCATCCCGGCGGGATTCAATATCCAGCAAGACATCCGCATCAACGAAATCCACACCGCAAAAATTCCGCTGGAAACTGTATTGCGCAATTTATTCAGCAATGCACTTAAACACCACAAAGGTGACGACCCCACTATTACTATCAGCGCCGAAGCCAGTGGTAGCTACTGTTTATTCAAAGTGATCGACAACGGCCCCGGCATTCCCAAAGCGGCGCAGGAGCGGGTTTTCCGTTTATTCCAGACATTGAGCAACAGCGAATCCGGCGGCAGCGGTATAGGTCTGGCACTCGCCAAACGCCTCACCGAAAGCCACGGTGGGCAAATCGAATTGATTAGTAATCCCGACAATAAAGGTTGCAGCTTCCACGTGTGGTGGCCGCGTTTTGCGAGGAAAGATATCGATGGATAATCCGGTCAAGGTCAATATTTTGTTGGTTGATGACGACGATGTTGCCGCTGAATCCGTTGTGCGCAGCCTGCGCAAGCACACAGTGGATTTTCCGGTGACGCTGGCGCGCGATGGCATTGAAGCACTGGAAATATTGCGCAATCCGCTCCCGGATTTACGCATCGAAAAGCCCTACATTATTTTGCTGGATCTCAATATGCCGCGTATGGATGGCTTCGAATTTTTACAAGAAATCCGCGGCGATAAACAATTGCATGATTCCATTGTGTTTGTACTCACCACCTCCGACGCCGACACAGATAGAACCCGCGCTTACCATGAGAATATTGCCGGGTATATGGTTAAGTCCTCGGTTGGTCCACAGTTCGCCAAGCTGGCCGCGCTGTTGGAAAATTATCGCAGCACTGTTGCGCTACCCATTTAATGAGTTGCGTTCAAAGGTATGGCAATGATGCTTGATACTATCCCTGACCAGCCAATTAACCTGCTGCTCATCGAAGATGATGATGTCGATATTGAAAAAATCCTGCGCCTTTTGCGTAAAACATTTCTGCAATTAACTATTGTAGAGGCCACCTCTGCCGCCCAGACATTGAGGCTGATCAATGAGCAGGAATTTGATTGCGCAATTCTCGACTATCACCTCAAAGATTCACTGGGCTCGGAATTAATTGCCAAAATCCAGAACCATAAAAGCGCACCCACACCCATTATTGTCATCAGCGGCAACAGCGATGAACGTGTTATTGCCGATGTCATGCGCGATGGTGTGTTCGATTATTTACCCAAGCGCCATCTGGATTCAGAACAACTGGCCAACACCCTGCAAGCAAGTTTGCGCTGGGCAGAATCCGAACGATTATTAAAAGAAGACCGGATACGCTTCCACCAATTGGCCGAAGGTTTGCCACAACTCGCCTGGACTTGCCAGCCCAATGGGCAATGTGATTTTTTGAACCGCCGCTGGTGCGAATACACAGGTGTCGGCGAAAAAGAGCAATTGGTGTATGGTTGGTTACAGCAAGTACATCCGGACGACCACGAACAATTAATGCAAGATTGGATGGGCGCAGTACACAACGGCATTGAAATGTATTCTGTGGTCCGTATCCGTCGCCATGATGGTGAATATCGCTGGTTTGACACACGTGCCACACCACAAAAAAATGAGCAGGGGAAAATTATTCGGTGGCTCGGTAGCAATACTGACATTACCGACATCGAATTAACCCGTCAGGCACTGGCCAATAGTGAGCAACTTTTTCACACCGCATTTGATTACGCGCCACTCGGCATGATGATGGTCACTATGGATTGCACGATCATCCAGGCGAATCCTGCGCTCTGCCAATTGCTGGGTTATGAACACACGTCCCAGGCGTCGCCACTACCCGGGTTATTTGCCTTGATCCATCCTGAAGATGTTGAGACTACCCAATTCCAACTGGAAAAATTGCGCGCAGAAAAACTGGCCTTTGCACAATACGAAACACGTTTACTCGCTGAAGACGGACATTCCGTACCGGTATTGGTTAGCCTCGCATTTATCAATAAATTTGAAGACAAATCCTGTTACCTATTCCAGATCTATGATCTGTCCGAACGCAAACGTTATGAATCACAGCTCATTAAACTCGCACATTATGATCCACTCACTGGCCTTGGCAATCGCGCCAAGTTGCAGGAAGAAATTGAATTTTTAATTCAAAAATCCCACCGCAGTTCAGCTCCTTTTGGCGTCCTGTTTGGCGACCTGGATCACTTCAAACAAATTAACGATGGCTTGGGCCATGAAGCCGGAGACCAATTATTAAAAACTGTCGCGCACCGTTTGCAAAAAACCTTACGCCATGAAGACAGTATCTGCCGATTGGGCGGCGATGAATTTGTGGTGCTCCTGCAAGATGTAACCAAATTTGAAGCAGTAGTGACGGTGGCAGAAAAACTGATCGCAAAAATCAGCAAACCCATCCGCCTGGGCAACCATAAAGTGCATGTGGGCATGAGTTTTGGTATTGCGCTCTACCCCACTGACGGCGACGATGCCAAAACCCTGCTGCGCAATGCCGACAGCGCCCTCTACGATGCCAAAGCCAAAGGGCGCGGTTGCTGCCAGTTGTATCGCAAGGAGCTTACCGAATATGTGCACAACCGTTTGCGCATGGATGGCGATTTGCGCAATGCCATTATCAACAACGAGTTTGAACTTCACTACCAACCCATTATCGATTTGCAAACCAGTAAGGTTACGTCTGTTGAAGCACTCTTGCGCTGGCACCATCCCACCCGTGGCATGGTGCCGCCAGATGAATTTATTCCCTACGCCCAAGAGAGTGGCCTGATAATTCCCATCGGCAATTGGATCGTTAAGCGAGCCTGCACACAAGCGACCGAATGGAATAACGCCGGTTACCCACTTCCGGTATCGATCAATGTATCAGCACGGCAATTTGAGCAAAATAATTTGGTCGAGGTTTTTTCGCAGGCATTAGCGGAATCCCACCTGCCCGCCGAAAAACTGGTAGTCGAAATTACCGAACAAATGTTTTTGGGGAATACGGAAAACAACCTGAAACAAATCAGCGAACTAAAAAACCTCGGCATTCGCATTGCGCTGGATGACTTCGGGGTTGGTTATTCATCGCTCAGTTATATTGTGCGTTTTGCGCCCCAGTATTTAAAAATTGACCGCTCGTTCGTCAATCGGATCAATGAAGCGAAAGAACACAATGAAATGGTCAGTGCGATTATCGGTTTAAGTAAAATCATCCCGATGAAAATTGTTGCTGAAGGTGTTGAAACAGAAATCCAGCGCGATTTTTTAGCCAGCCACGGCTGCAACCTAGGCCAGGGTTATTTATTTTCACGTCCTTTACCACAGGAAAAACTTATCGCTTTTTTACGAGGTAACGATCAATGATCGCTTATGGATACCCGCGTTCGCGGGTATGACGACAGTGTATTTTTCCAAACCACCTTACTTTATTTATTTTTCCAACTTAATTTTTTGTAACTCCTTTTAGTTTACTTGCACCACTCCCTGCAAATGATTGAGGCAATGGGCTTTGGCCAATTGCAAAAACTCCTGCACAAACGGAGACAACAATTGCTCCTCGCGCACCGCGGCATAAAGTGTTGGCCAAATGCCGGATTTTCCCGCCGAGCGCACGCTGATTAATCCCTGCGCTACATACTCTGCCAATACCCAGTTAGGCAATGCACACACACCTCGCCCACTGGCAACCAATTGCACCATCATCAAGGTCAGCTCCGAGGTGCGCACCGATTTTGGTTCAACGCCTGCGGGTTCCAAAAACTGTTTAAACACATCCAACCGGTTGCGTGCGACCGGATAAGTAATAATGACTTGATTGGCGAGATCCGCTGGCTGCAAAAATTGTTTCTCAATCAGCTCATGATTATTGGAGAGCGCGATTTGCATTTCATAGCCAAACAGCGGCACATATTCAACGCCTTTTATAATTTGCGGATCAGAAGTAATTACCAAATCTATATCGCCCTGCGCCAATGCCGGCAGCGGTTCAAAGGTAAAGCCACCGGAGAAATCCAGTTCAATACCCGGCCATTGGTTGCGATAAGTTTCAATCGTCGGCATCAACCAGTTAAAGCAGCTGTGGCATTCAATCGCCATGTACAGGCGCCCCGCTTCACCGTGTACCAATTTTTTAACATCGCGCTCGGCCTCGCTGACTTTGGCGATGACTTCATCCGCTAATACCAGGATGCGTTTGCCCGCTTCGCTAAAACGCAAAGGGCGGCTTTTGCGGATAAACAGCTCGCACTCCAAACGCGATTCCAATTCCTTGAGCTGGTGCGAGAGCGCCGATTGGGTGAGGAACAGGCGCTCGGCCGCTTCAACCAGGCTGCCGGTTTCGCGCAGGGCGATCAGGGTTTTTAAATGGCGGATTTCGATCATTGCGATGTACCGTAGGTTGCTGGTGAGGAACGAACCGCAACATTCGTCACCTCCAACGGCACAATATCAAACGGGGTTCGTATTGGGTTTCGGTGGTTGCGGGTACATGGTCACGTTGCGGTTCGCAAGCTCACCAGCAACCTACGCATATTACATTAATAGTTTTCATGTTAAACCTGAAAATTACCAGTTTGATTCATATTAAGCGCTCACCCAGAATGCTCCCATGCCGATCCACGCAAGGAACCCGGCGCTTATTAACCGCTACTGAAATGGGATTTGAGCTATGACATCCACTGTAACCACACACAACCTTGGTTTTCCGCGTATTGGCGGTGACCGCGAATTGAAAAAGGCGCAAGAGGCCTATTGGCGCGGCGAGATTGACCTTGCGCAGCTCGAACAAATCGGGCGCGAGCTGCGTAAAACCCATTGGCAATTGCAGGCTGATGCGGGTTTGGATCTGATCCCCACCGGTGATTTCGCCTGGTATGACCAAGTACTTACGCTGTCAGCCACGCTCGGCAATATCCCGGCGCGCCATCGTAAAACCGCGGCCGCAACCCATGCTCATGAGCATAACGATGATCACTCCTGCTGCGCACATCCAAATAGCGATACAGTCGAGTTTGCCTCCAGCCCCTGCGTAGATATCGACCTGGATACCCTCTTCCGCGTCGCGCGCGGCCGTGCACCTACCGGCAATGCCACCACCGCATCCGATATGACCAAATGGTTCGATACCAATTACCACTACCTGGTGCCGGAATTCCATGCGGGACAAAAATTCCAGTTGAGCTGGCGGCAGATTATTGATGAGACCGCGGAAGCCGTAGCCTTGGGGCACTCGGTTAAACCGGTGATCCTCGGGCCGCTCAGTTATTTGTTCCTAGGAAAAGAAAAAGGCGCGGCCTTTGATCGCTTTGAGTTGCTCGACAATCTGTTGCCCGCTTACCAGCAATTGCTCACCGCGCTGTCGCAAGCGGGTGCCACCTGGGTACAAATTGACGAGCCGATTCTGGTATTGGATTTACCGGCCAAATGGCAGCGCGCGTTTGAATCGGTTTACAACCGCTTGCAATACAGCAAATTAAAAGTATTGCTCGCGACTTATTTTGGCGCGCTAGGAGAAAATTTATCGACGGCGGTCAATTTGCCGGTTGCCGGATTACATATCGATGCGGTGCGTGCACCGGAACAATTATTAACGGTAATTGATCGTCTGCCTGTGCATAAAATTTTGTCGGTCGGTGTGGTCGATGGTCGCAATATCTGGCGCAACGATCTGGAAAAGTCACTCGCTGTATTAAAACAAGCGCAGGAGCGTTTGGGGGAGCGTTTATGGGTTTCGCCTTCATGCTCACTTTTACATTCGCCGGTGAATTTGGAACGCGAAGAAAAATTACCGCAGGATATTAAAAGCTGGTTCGCGTTTGCAAAACAAAAAGTGCAGGAAGTCGTCACGCTAAAAACCTTGCTGGTTCGTCCCTTCGATGCCATCGCACAAGAGACACTTACAGCGAGTAACGCAGCGGCACAAACACGCTTAAGCTCCAACAAAATTCACAATGCTAACGTGAAGGCGCGTTTAAATACCATCAAACCGGAAGACGCCGAACGCCATTCGGTTTTTGCAGAGCGCATTGCCAAACAACAGGCGCTACTGCAATTACCGGCATTCCCCACTACAACTATTGGTTCATTCCCGCAAACAGAACATATCCGCCAAACTCGCAGTGAGTTCAAGCAAGGGAAAATCAATGCAGTGGAATATGAACACCGTATCCGCCAGGAGATTGCCGATTGCATTGCCAAACAGGAGCAACTCGAACTTGATGTTCTGGTACACGGCGAAGCTGAGCGCAATGACATGGTGGAATATTTTGGCGAGCAATTAAATGGCTATGCCTTTACGCAATTCGGTTGGGTGCAAAGTTATGGTTCACGCTGTGTAAAACCGCCGATTATTTATGGCGATGTATCACGCCCTGCGCCTATTACCGTTAATTGGGCGCGCTACGCGCAATCGCTCAGTAAAAAACCGGTGAAAGGTATGTTGACTGGCCCCATCACCATGCTGTTCTGGTCATTTGTGCGCGACGACCAACCGCGCGCGACTACCGCATTGCAAATTGCGTTGGCGCTGCGCGATGAAGTGGTGGATTTGGAAACTGCCGGTATTCAAGTGATCCAGATTGATGAACCTGCAATTCGCGAAGGTTTGCCACTGCGTGAAAAAGACCGCAAGGAATATCTGGATTGGGCAGTAAAAGCGTTCCGTATTTCCGCCAGCGGTGTGCAGGATGAAACGCAAATCCACACTCATATGTGCTACTCGGAGTTCAATGACATTATCAAAGCGATTGCGGATTTGGATGCAGATGTAATCACTATCGAAACGTCACGTTCCGATGGCGAATTGCTGCAAGCGTTTGAGCAATTTAATTATCCGAACGATATAGGCCCTGGCGTATACGATATTCACTCGCCCAATATCCCGGACGTGCAAGTGATGGTGAATTTACTCAAACGCGCCGCGCGTGAAATTCCCGTGGAACGTTTGTGGGTGAATCCGGATTGCGGCTTGAAAACCCGCCGCTGGCCAGAGACAGAAGCCGCGCTGGCGCGCATGGTGGAAGCGGCAAAAATATTGCGTGAGCAATACAATCCGCGTACAGCAACCAAAACAAAAATCGCAGCAGAGCTTGTTTAACGTTTAACCACCGGCTCAAGAATTAATGCCTGTCAGTTAAGAATCTGTCGTCACTCTCGCGCACGCGAGAGTCCAGTTTTTGCGATAGTCATCGCAGTTTATGGATCCCCGCGTGCGCGAGGATGACGATTAACACGGTTGAAAATAACCTTAACTGATTGGCATTAGGCTCAAGGATGATTTTTTTCAATCGCATCTTTTCTTTAACTCACCATTCCCAACGCACACCAATACTCGCTTCGCGTCCGCGGTTGGGTACACCGCCAACGATGCCAGAACCTTGTGGTGGGGTGAAATACTCTTTGTCCGCTACATTTTTTATCGCCAGATCCACACGGGTTTGCGCATCGACTGCGTAACTTAATTGGGTATTGAAATACCAATAGGAATCCAGGGTTGCACGCTCGCTGCTGGTGAGTTGGTATTGGCGCTCACCTTGGTAAACCGCAGATAAATTCCAGTTCCAGGCGCTTTGGGCATAATTCACCCCCAGCGAGCCCAAATCATCGGCTTCGCGAAAATAGGCATCGGGTAAATCATGGAATGAACTGGTATGGCCGCGCAGCATCCACTGCGGATTAACTTGCCACTCAAAGCGCACACCACCGCCATAATTTTTCTGGCTGGTGCCATTCACATAGGTGCGCGTAGTGCCGATAAAACCAGCACTGATCGGCTTTTCGTAATAGTTGCTGAAAAAGCTCGCCCCCAGGGTGAGCTGACTCCAGGTGCCGACCCACAGCATTTCAGTGGACTTGACCGTTTCACTTTCCAGATCGGGATTACCAATTAAAAACTGGTTGTTTTGCAAATCGGTTTCGCCAAAGGTGGGCGCGCGGAAGGCTTCACCGTAGAGCAATTTGACGGAGTGATGTTCATTGAGCTGGTGGACCAGCCCGAGGCGCGGACTAAAATGCTCGTCCATATCTTCGTAGTGGTCGTAGCGGAGACCAGCGGTTAAACGGGTATCTTCCCGCACTTGATATAACCATTGCGCGTACAAACCCGTCAGGTCGCGTGAGCGCTCTTTCCCGACCTGCGTCTCGCTTGTCAACTCGCCGTAGTAATTCACCGGGCGTTCCCGTTTAACCCATTGCAGCACATCGTAATTGTTGTACGAACGCGCGGTGATTTCGCGTTGGTGCTGCCACTCCAAGCCAAACTGCATGCTAAGCAGCGCGTTGATATCCAGGTCATTGGCAAGGCTAAGCCGGTAGGCCTCGCTCGCCAGCACACCTTTGGTCAGGAAGGGCGCGTCGCTGGCGGGTGAACTGATAGCACTCATTGCCCCGGCGGGTAGCAGGACTCCCATCAATTCTTGTTGGGCTTTTTCATGGCTGAGCGCAAGGTTCATTTTCCAACGTTCGCTCGGGTCCATCTGCTGGTCGAAACGCAGATGCTGGAAGCGTTGCCAATAGTTGTTGACGTCATTGTTAATTTTTTCCAGCACATAAAAATCACTGGCTTCCTGCTCGGAATAAAACGCCTGTAAACGGCTATTGCGGTACTGGATATTCCAGTCGAATAACGTTTCCCGGCGCGGGTCCTGTGTGTTTTGGGCAGCGATTTGATATTCCTCCCCTTCATCCGCTGCCATATGTCCGTAAAAATTGGTATGCCAATCCCCGTTTGCACCGGAGAGATTTATATCCGCATTGCGCCGTTGATTTTCCCCCAACTCCACCCCCACTCCGTTGACCTGTTTGCGGCTGGTAATGCTGATCACCCCGGTGAAAGCACCGGAGCCATAAATCGCCGAAGCCGGGCCGCGAATAATCTCTATCTTCTCAATGTTCGCGATGGGGAACAGATGCATGGCACCCTCGATGCCGCCGGAGCGAGGATCAGTAAATGCGCGGCCATCGACCAGCAGCAATACCTCGCGTGATTGGCCGCTCTGGCGACGCCCGCGAATACTGAAGGAATAGCTAAAGGGACTATCGGCCCCACGGGCGGTCTGGAACCCGGGCACCAGGTTCAAAAGTTCATGCAAATAATCCAGACCCAGGGCATCCAGTTGGGCACGGGTAAAAACGGTGGTGGCTGAGGGGACAGTTTTGATTGACTCGGCCCGTAGTGTTGATGAGGTGATGCTGACTTGCAGTAACTGCTCTAAATTCATGTCCAGCAAATCAGTCTGGTTGGCACAGGCGGATTGCATTTCCAGTGTCACAACAATAGCGGGCAAGACGACACGCATAACGCGGTGCAATGAAGGCACTCGTGTAATCATGATTGATCGTTTCGCCATAAGCACTTGCTTGACCTTAACCTTAATTAAAATTGCCACTCAATGCCCACACTCAACTCGCGGCCACGGTTGGGGATTCCCTCCAGTTTGTCCAGGCTTTCAGCCGGGGTTGCGGCGTCCTCATCGGTAATATTTTTTAATTGCAGTTCGAGTTCATAACCCGCATCAAAGTGATAGGACCAGCGGGTGTTGAGCATCCAGAAACTGTCCAGGGTGTGCTCGCCAGTAATGGTGGTAGTGGGTGTACGGGCGACTGTTGTGGGTGTCTCACGGTCGTCCTGGTAAAAACCCAGCAAATTCCAGTTCCATTTTTCCTCGGCGTAATTGATCTCAAATGAACCCGTGTTGGACGCTTCACGAAATGCATTCGACGGCAAATCCATATAGGTATAGGTGGTGCGCAGCGACCAATGGTCGGTGAATTCCTGCGTCCACTCCGCTTCCATGCCCTGGCTTTTTTCACCCTCGCCATTTCGGTAAGTGCGCGCCGCGCCTACATAGATGATTTCGATGGGATGCTCATAGTTATTCTCGAACACCCCCAGGCTGAGGCTGGTCGCCTTCCAGTTGCCCATCAGGATCAGATCCCAGGTTTTCACCACCTCGTGGTTCAGGTCGGGGTTGCCAAACAGGACCGGATTATTGATCAAGTCGGTTTCTGCCAATGTGGGCGCCCGGAACGCTTCACCGTAAAGCAGTTTGAGGCTGTACACCTGGCTGAGTTGCTCCACCAACCCCAGACGGGGGCTGAAGCGTCCATCCAGGTCATCGTAATCATCGTAGCGCCCGCCCAGTGTGAGACGGGTGGATTCGCGCAGGTTGCGCAGGTACTGCACATAGGCGCCAAGATTACTGCGGGACTCCTCTGTACCGATGGGGAATTCCTTGCCCGGCTCGCCATAATAGGCCACCGGATACTGCCGCTTGACCACTTGTACCAAATCAAAATTAGCCAGCGCGTTGGCCTCTGTCTCCCGGTTCTGCGCCCACTCCAAACCCCATTGGGCACTGGATTGCTCATTGATAGACCAGTCGTTGCTGAAGGTAAAACGCCAGCTGTCCCCGGCCAGACTGGCATCGCCTTTGAAGGGTTCAGCGCTGGGCGGAGAACTGGCACGAAGCAGCGCTCCGGGGCCAGTGAGATAAAGCTTGAAATCATAGGAAAACTGCTGGTAACTCAAGGCCACTTGCGACTCGGTATCGGGCAGCCATTCGAATCCCTGATCGAAGGCAGCAAGCCAGAATTCCCGGTCACTCGCGTTATAGTCATTCGCGGTATTTTCAGATTGGTAAAAATCAGTGGCTTCAGCGCGACTGAAAGAAAAACTGAAGTTGGTTTTCCCCTGTTTGAGTTTCAGGTCAGCCGCAAACTGCTCGCGTGGATCACTGGTCTCGAGGGGTTTACCACTGAAACTATCGGGCACTACATAGTCTTCGCCATTGTCCTTGTAGGCATGGATAAAGGCATCGGTATCCCAGCCATTCAGGGTATCCGACCAGGCGCCCTCCAACTGGCGCCGCTGCTGGGAGCCAAAAGCCAGGGCAACATTTCTTTGCTGGCGGCGCGTGACTATATTGATCACCCCCGTAAAAGCCGAACTACCGTAGATGGCCGAGCCTGGTCCACGGATAACTTCCAACCGCTCAATGCGGGATACAGGGTAAAGCGGTAGGGAGATATCCGGGCTGCCAGCGCGTGGATCATTGACGACCTTGCCGTCGATCAGCAGGAGCACTTCCAGCGATTGTTGGGTAGTGCGTCGGCCGCGCGCGCTGTATGTATAGGCCAAACCGTTGCTGGCATTGCGGTCGAATTGGAAACCGGGTACCAGGTTGAGCAGCTCGTAGAGATAGTCCATCCCCAAACGGTCGATATGCTCGCGGGTAAATACCGACACAGCAGCAGGGACGGTTTTGAGGGTCTCTTCGGTCAGGGTCGAGCCCGTCACCGGCACATCGAGCAATTGCTCCAGGCTCAATTCCAGATAGGCAAGGTCATCGGCGCGGCTGCCCGTACTGAGCAGGCAGATGAGCATTCCTCCCAACCCGATAGCCCTATATCCCGCAGTCCTGTATCCCAAAGCTCTATACCCCATAGACTCCGCCGTGTTATATCCACGGATAACCCGCCATAAGGTGCTATACCGACACGAATTGTTGTGCTTCCCGGTAATCTTCACAGCTTATCCCTCCGTTTCATCAAAACCCGTTGATGCCCTGTAGCTACCTGCCCATCCAGCTTCCTGTCCATGCACTCATCAATACACCAACCCTATACCCATCAATAAAGCCCCGCATCGCTGTCAGGCGGCCAACCATTGCTGCAACCAGGCCTCAAACTGTGCGGGCGGCAATGGTTTGGAAAAGTGATAACCCTGCATGAGCTGGCAGCCCTGGCTGACCAGCAGTGCCGATTCTTCGGCGGTTTCCACCCCTTCGGCAATTGTCTCCATACCCAGCGATTCCGCGAGCCGGATAATGGAGGTGACAATCGCGAGCGAGGCAGTGTCTGAGCGCATCTCGCGCACAAAGGATTGGTCGATCTTCAGGATGTTGGCAGGTAGGCGACGGAGGTAATTGAGGCAGGAAAAACCAGTGCCAAAATCGTCGATAGCCACGCGGTAGCCCAGGTCGCGAAAGGCTTGCAGCACCTGGATAGAAACTTCCATATCGCTCATCAACATGGATTCCGTCAGTTCCAGTTCGAGCGAACTGGGTTTGGTGCCCGCTTGTGCCAGGAGTTCTTGCACCTCGGCTAAAAAACCGGCTTGATGGAATTGCAAGGCCGAGATGTTCACACTCACCACCAGATTGGCCAACCCGGTTTGCTGCCAGGAATTCACTTGCCGCGCCGCCTCGGCAATAACCCAGGAGCCGAGGGGGATAATCAAGCCAGTTTCTTCCGCGAGGGGAATAAAGTGATTGGGCGGCACCAGGCCGCGCTCAGGGTGACGCCAACGCACCAGTGCTTCGGCCCCATAAAGTGTTTTACTGCCCGCCACAATTTGTGGCTGGTAATGCAATTCAAACTGCCCCTGCTCCAGCGCCGAGCGCAGATCGTGCTCCAGCTTCAAGCGGTCAAGGGTGCGCGCATTGAGCACCGGTGTGTAGAACTGGTAGTTGTTGCGCCCTTTCTCTTTTGCCAGGTACATAGCGGCATCGGCATTTTTAATCAGGACGCTGGAGGTTTCACCATCGTCCGGGTAGACCGCAATACCGATACTTGGGCTCAGGTGCAGCGGCATATCCTCCAGGATATAGGGCACCAATAACTCCTCCCGCAGTTTGATCGCCACCTCTGCCAAGCTGCGTTCATTACGCACCCGTGGCAGCAATACGACAAATTCATCGCCCCCCAAACGCGCAACTGTATCGTCGGTGCGGACCGCATCGCTCAAACGCGCAGCCGTTTGGCGCAAAATCTGGTCGCCCGCCGCATGGCCGAGTGAATCGTTGATGTTTTTAAAGCGATCCAGGTCGATAAACAAAATGCCGACCTTTTCCCCCCGCCGCCTGGCGGTATTGATCGCCATTTCCAGGCGGTCATTGAGTAGTGCGCGGTTGGGCAGTTCGGTCAGGCTGTCGTGATGGGCGAGGAAATCAATGCGCTCGCGGGATTTTTTGCGCTCGGAAATATCGCTGAATATCGCGATGTAATTCTCCGGCTGGCCTTCACTATTCAGCACCTGGCTAATGGAATACCAGGTGGGGAACTTTTCGCCATTTTTGCGCTGGTTAATCAATTCGCCCTGCCAGTAGCCGCGCTCCCTGAGAATGGACAGCAGGTTGCGGAAAAAACTGTGCGAATGCAGTTTGACACCGACTTTGGCAGTGTCCACCCCCAGCACCTCCGCCTCGGTGAAGCCCATGATTTTTTCATAAGTTTTATTCACCAGGACGATGTTCAACTCGGCATCGGTAATCAGGATCGCTTCATTGCTACCTTCAAATACCTTGGCCCAGAGGCGCAGCTCAGCATCCTGCTGTTTGCGCCGGGTAATATCGCGCACCACCATGATCACTTCTTCTTGCTCGCGGGGGATCATGCGCGCTTCCCAGGTGCGCGGTTTTGTGCGGGTTTGCGACCAGTCAAACTCGATAAGTTGCTCGCCTTTGCCGGCAAAGACCCGCCGGATTTGCTCGGCGAGAATCCGGTAGACCGGGCCGGGCAAATGGCCTTCGCCGGTGGCGGGATCGTAGACCACCCACTCTTCCATCTCATTGACATAGGCACCCACCTGCATATCAATCACATGGCCGTCGCGGTCGATGCGCAGGATGATGTCGGGGATTCCCGCGAGCAGCGCGCGGGTTTTCCCCTCGCTGATACTCGCCGCATTGAGCGCCTGTTTGGCGCGCAGGATAAATTGGATGCGATAAGGCAAGGTGCCCCAACTGACAGGTTTGGTGATGAAATCGGTCGCGCCGGATTCATAGGCCTGGTGAATAGACTGGATATCGTCCCGTCCGGTCACCATGGCGATAGGCAAATCGCGGCCGTGTGGCTGGGCAAGGAACTCACGGCAGAGGCTGTAGCCATCGCCATCGGGCAGGAGCACATCAAGCAATATGATGTCGGGCCTGCACTCAGCAAAACGGGCACGGGCGCTGGCGCAATCGGCCGCTTCCACCACCCGGTAACCGGCACGCTCGAGGGTAATACTGGTGGTCAGCCGGGCGGCCTCGTCGTCCTCGACGATCATAACCAAGGCGTCTGTATCACCCGCTTGCGCACCTGTATCTCCTGCCATGGCGCTAATGCCTGTAGGTTTCATTGCTTTCACTCACCTTGCTCCTCTCGCTCCAATTCAACTAACCCCTGTAGTGATAATCCGTAAAGTGTCTGGATGCTCTGCAACTGCTGTTCAGCGTGCTCCAGGTTGCCCTGGCGCGCCCTTGATTCGCAGTCGCGGCAGGCCGCCGCCAGCTCCACCAACCCGAGATTGGCAGCGCTGTTTTTGAAATTGTGTGCTGTCTTATACAGCAGGTCAGCATCTTGCTGGGTCACAGCAGTTTCCAACTGGGTGAGCAATGCCGGGCTGCTGCTGCGGAACAATCCGATAATGCGCATAAGCAAACCCTCGCGCAGCTCGCGCAACTGGCGGATCACCTGCTCGTCAATTTCCACTGGCGCAACGAAGGAGATAGTGCCAACGGATGCTGCGGGCTCAGGAGCTTGTAACGGACGTTGCTCCGGATTTTGCGCCTGAGGCTCACGACGGGGCAGCCAACGTGCCAGGACTTCATGCAATTGCGCTTGGGAAAATGGCTTGCTGAGGTAATCATCCATGCCTCGTGCAAGGCAGTTTTCGCGGTCGCCACTAATGGCATTGGCAGTGAGGGCGATAATCGGCATGCTGGATAAACCCAGTTCGGTTTCGCGTTGGCGGATACTGGCCGTGGCTTCAAAGCCATCCATAATCGGCATTTGGCAATCCATCAGAACCAGGTCAAAACTCTCCAGTTGCAGTAAATCGACAGCTTCCTGGCCGTTGTTGGCGATCCTCATGCTCACCCCGATCTTCTGCAACATGACACTCGCCACTTCCTGGTTGACCGGGTTGTCCTCCGCCAGCAAGACACGCCCCGCCAGTCTGGTCTGGGTGGCTTCGCCCTGGGCCAATTCAGCGGTATTGTGTGTACGGGTTAAATCACCGGCGATGACCTGCGCGATCAGGTTGTGCAACTCCGATTGGCGCACCGGTTTGATTAACAATGGCGCACGCATAGTGACCTCCGGGCGAGCCGCCATACCCGCTGAACTCAGCATAATGATCGCCAGGCTATTGAAGCGCGTATCGGCAGCCAGTGCATCGAGTAGCTGGCCACCATCCATTTCCGGCATGCACCAATCGGTCAGCATCAACTCAAAAGGTGTGCCCGCATGCAGTTGATGCTGCAATAGTTTCAGCGCTTCAGGTGCCGAGCTGGCCATCACCGGCATCATGCCCCAGGACCTTAACCAGTAATCCAGGATCTCGCGGTTGGTCGGGTTGTCATCCACCACCAGGGTATGGAGCTGGCCAAAACCTGTGACCAACTGGTAATCCCGGGGGTCATTGACCTTTTGCATGTTGAGCAGGAAGTGAAAATAACTGCCCTTGCCGACCTCACTTTGCAGGCCGATTTCCCCACCCATCATCTGTGTCAGGCGCTGTGAAATCGTCAGCCCCAGGCCGGTGCCACCGTATTTGCGTGCCATGGAAGAGTCGGCCTGGGTAAAGGATTGGAACAGGCGCGCCTGCTGTTCGGCGTTGATGCCGATCCCGGTATCGCGCACACCAATTTCCAGCTGCACCCGGTCGTCCTGCTCGGCAATCAGCGCAATATTGATCTGCACCTCACCGGCTTCGGTAAATTTGATCGCATTGCTGAGCAGGTTGGTGATGATCTGCCCCAAGCGCGCTGAATCCCCCATCACCGACAGCGGTGGTAAGGGTGTTTTGCACAGCAGCTCCAGGTTTTTGCCTTGGGCGATAGGTGCATAACGCTCGGCGATATCCTCCACCAGTAAATTGAGCTGGAAGGGGCGATATTCGAGCTCCAGCTTGCCCGCTTCGATTTTGGAGAAGTCGAGGATGTCGTTAATAATCAGCAGCAAGTCTTCACTGGAGCGACGGGCAACCCGGGCAAAACGCTTTTGTTTGGCGTCCAACTCGGTATCCATCAACAGGCCGGTCATACCCATGATGCCGTTTAACGGAGTACGGATTTCGTGGCTCATCACCGCCAGGAATTCACTCTTGGCCTTGCTTGCCGCCTCGGCTTGTTCACGCGCCGTTTGCAGTTCGATGGTGCGCGCCAGTACACGCTGCTCCAGTAATTCCTGGTTGAGGCGCAACTCGGTGTCCTGCGCCTCGATGCGGTCGAGCATGCCATTGAAGCGGCGGGTCAACTGCCCAACTTCATCGTGTGCCACCGGTTCGGGTGCACGCTCCTGATATTGCCCCTCATGGCCAATTCTCTGCGCCAGTTCGCTGAGGTTACCCAAAGGGCGCAGGACCGATGAAATCAGCGTCCAGGCAAGTAGGCCACACACCATCAAGGCAATAATGGCAATCACCAATACCCATATGATCTGCCCATAAAACTGGGTACGCAGGGGTTCGAGGGTGACATCCAGCTCCAACTGCCCCAGGTATTCCCCCTCCCAAAATACCTTGGCTCCCATCGGCTCCTCGTGCGAGAGTGATTCCCTTTGCGGGACGCTGTATTCAGCCAACAATTGCTCGTTCTTGAGGCGTAGGCGCGCGCCCAGCACCTTGGGCTCTACCCGCAACGCGGCGAGGGCCAGTTGCGCAGCTTCGGCATCGATAAACATACTCGGCGCCGCCAGGTTAAGCGCGGTAGCTTCCGCCAGGATTTGCAATTGGTTGTTCACCTGGTTACGGATGTAGTTGTATTGCTGCCAGGTACTCGCCAGCGCCGCACCCAGCACCGCAAGGGTAGTCAACAACATAGCCATCAAACTGATTTTGTGTGCAAGGGAAGGTGCGCGCATATCAGCTACCTCCCCCCTGGCGATTTTTAGCCAGCTTGAGCAACTGGCTACTGACTTTAACCCCGGCGTGCTGGATCGCCTGCTCATTCATTACAAACTCGATCCGGTTATCCTCGGTGCGCTGGAGTGAAATACCGACACGAGCATCATTTACATCGGCTTCATCCACCACCAGCAAGATCCCGGCAGGAAAGGGTTCGGGGAGCTGTATATCCGCGCCCGTAGCAGGTACATAGAGCAGTTGGCAGGAACTTAGTTTTGAAGGCAGCTCAGTTACCGTATCGATATACACCACGCGGATGCGCCGGTGTTCGTAGGGTTTGTTATGGAGCTGAGCCAGGGATTGGCGTGTTGTACCCTGGGCAGCCAGGGCGCAGAGGGTGAATTGCGAATCCTGCAATTCCGGCCATTCAATAAACTTGAGGAAGTTGTACACAAAGGCGACGCGCAAGCCTGCCTCGGATGCCTGGGCCGATGCCACCAAGCAATGCAAGCTAAGGATTATGCCTAATCCCCAGTGCCACATTACTCGGCCAGCTAGCTTTACTCGCCCGGCAACCAAATGCACCTCCCCTGATGCCCGCCCCAAAAGCGTCTTAAACCAAGCTCTGCGGCCTGGTTAGCAAGACATTAGTTTTATAAATGGAATAACCCTGAAAATAATCCAGTGACTTGAGAATAGCCCAGACTTGGGGGCTTGGCGAAAATGAGAAGAAAATCACAGGCTAAAAGGCACCTATTCAGTGCAACAATTGGTCTCGGGGCAACCATTGACCAGATCTGGCGCTAACCACCTGACCAGCACTAAGTGGTATCATGCCCGCCCCTCCGATCCAACCCGAATGGCGCCTTTATGTTGTTGTTTGTCGATAACCTCACCAATGTCGATTTCAGTTTTCTTGATCCGCAGCGCGGTTTGCTCGGTGAAACCTGGCTGGCCAATGTGCGCCTGTTTGGCGAGCTGGATGAACAGGGTATGGTGTGCGATTTCGGCACGGTAAAAAAAGTACTGCGCCATTGGCTGGATACCGAATTGGATCACCGCCTCGCGGTGCCAGTCCGCTCGCCCAATATCCGCATTGAGGAAGATGGCGAGTTTTTGCAGATCCACTGGCAATTTGGCGCTGCTGGCGAATTCCTTAGCACCCGCTCCCCGCGCGATGCCATCGCCCTGGTAGATGCCGAGATACTCACGCCAGAAACTGTCGCCGCCTGGTGTATCACCCAACTCAAGCAACAATTCCCCCTGAGTGTGGCGCGCCTGGAACTGGATTTCACTCTGGAAGCAATGGACGGTGCCTACTACCACTACAGCCACGGTTTGAAAAAACATAAAGGGAATTGCCAGCGCATCGCCCACGGCCACCGGTCGCGTATTGATATCTGGGCTAACGGGGTTAAATCGTCACAGTTGGAGCAGCGTTGGGCCGATGAGTGGAAGGACATCTATATAGGGACGCGTGAAGACCTGAAGGCCAGGCCCCAGCAAAACGGCGTGAATTATTATCACTTTGCCTATGAGGCCGAGCAGGGTCCGTTTGAAATTACCCTGCCCCAGCGCTGCTGTTATCTCATCGATACCGACAGTACCGTCGAATTTATTGCGCACCATATCGCACAAAAAACCCGGCAAGAAAACCCCTCGGTATTTATCCGGGTAAAAGCCTATGAAGGGATCAATAAAGGCGCGATTGCCGAGGCTTGATTACCCACTTATGCATGCAATGCCTGATTGCAATTCTTAGGCATTGCGCAGCAACATCACAAACGGCACCAGCGTCAAACCCGCAACAAACACAATTGCCACCACCAATGCGATAAAACGAATTGGTTGCGCGCAAAAATGCTGCCACACCGTTGGCACCTGCCCCGCTTCCGCTAGCTGCGCATAAGTTTGCTGCTGACGAATACAGCGCTCGGCCTGGTAGGTACGAATCAACTCCCGCGCCTGCTCTTCTTGCGAACCATCTGCCAGCCAGATTGCATCCAACCCTACGCGGAAAAATCCCGCATCGGTTTCGTAATAATGGATCTGGTGTTCATCCAGCAGCGCACGGATCTCACTGGCTTCATCGTCGGGAACTTGTGCAAGTTTGAATAATAATCTGGCCATATATATGTGGTAATCGTTTTAGTCCAAAGGACAGGGGGAATTAAGTGCGCAGGATAACAGTTCTCTGCCCGTGATTTGCAGTATGTTGCAATGTGCGGCGTTTCATTTTTTGTACCAGAACGACTATGATCAAAATCAATGCCCAATTTGAAAGATAAGGATGAATCCATTGCTCTTTCGTATTGAAGAAGCCGACTCGGAAAATCACGCTGCAACTGATGTGCAATTACATCTTTGCGGCAGTTGGCTGTTGGGGCATACCCCGGAAGGTGCAAGCCTGTACGAGGCTATACCTGTTAATTGCAAAACCATCACGCTTGACACCCGGGAACTTACCCAATGGGATTCCAGCCTTGCCATTGCGCTATTGCAATTGGCGCGTTGGTGCGACCAACAACACATCGCACTGGATACCAGCGCTGCACCTGAAGCTCTGCAACAACTACTGACGCTGGCCACAACAATTCCCGCGTATCAAGCGAACACCAGTAATATCCGGCACAATTTTTTTGTTAGTGTACATCACCGCGCCCTCGAATACTGGAACGAACTGGCACGCACGCTCGCATTTATTGGCGATACCAGCCTCGCCATTATCAATTGGTTGCGCGGCAATGCAAAAACCCGCAAGCAAGATATTTTATTTTTTATCGATCAAGCCGGGCCGCGCGCACTGGCAATCGTGACCTTAATTGCACTGCTGGTCGGTATGATTCTCGCTTATTTAGGCTCGGTACAATTGCGTCAATTAGGCGCGCAAGTGTATGTCGCTGATTTGGTGGCGATTGGAATGGTGCGTGAAATGGGCGCGCTTATGACAGCAGTAATTATGGCGGGCCGCACAGGTGCCGCTTACGCGGCGCAGCTTGGCACTATGCAAGTGAATGAAGAAATAGATGCGCTTAAAACCATGGGCATTTCCACGGTGGAATTTTTAGTGCTGCCACGTTTGCTTGCACTGGTTTTTATTATGCCATTGCTGTGTATTTATGCCGATGTGATCGGTATGTTTGGTGGCGCACTGGTCGCCACCAGTATGGATGTCAATATTAACCAATATATTTTGCAAACCCAGGGCGCAGTAGATTGGATGGATATTGCAACTGGTTTACTAAAAAGTGTTTTCTTCGGAATATTGATTGCGATTGCCGGTTGTCAGGCAGGCATTGATTGCGGCCGCAATTCAGATGCAGTGGGTATGGCGGCAACAAATGCCGTTGTGCGTGCAATTGTTTACCTGGTGGTTGTCGATGCCGCCTTCAACATCCTTTATGACAAGCTGGGTATTTAACATGGATACCAAACCGTTTATCAGCGTGCGCGATCTCAGCATCGGTTATGGCAAACGGATCGTGCAACAACATTTACATTTTGATATTCACAAAAATGATATTTTTTTTGTGATCGGTGGCAGCGGTTGCGGCAAAACCACACTACTCAAACACATGATTGGTTTAATTGCGCCCAGCAAAGGCGAAGTCTTGTATGAAGGGGTTAATTATTATCAGGCCGATGAAGACACGCAGCTAAAATTAATGCAGGACTGGGGTATTACCTATCAATCCGGTGCGTTATTTTCCAGCATGAGCCTGGCCGAAAACGTCGCCCTACCCTTGCAGCTCTATACGGATTTATCGGAGCAACAAATTACCGAAACCGTCGCCTACAAATTAGCACTGGTAGGCCTCTCGGGTTACGAAACTTTTTACCCGTCGGAATTGAGTGGTGGCATGCATAAACGTGCAGGCCTTGCACGCGCCATTGCCCTTGATCCGCAATTATTATTTTTTGATGAACCTTCGGCCGGGTTAGACCCAATCAGTTCCTTACGGCTCGACCAATTGATTGTGCAAATCTGCAAAGCGCTGGACTCAACTGTCATTATCGTGTCGCACGAACTGCCCAGCATTTTATCGATCGGTACCAATTGCGTATTCCTGGATGCACAGGCTAAAACCATGCTGGATTCAGGTGACCCTAAAGTGTTGCTGCATGAAAGTCCGCAAGAAAAAGTGCGGCAGTTTTTGAGCCGTGCAGGAACAGCAGAAATGGAGCGGCAATGAGCAAAACAAAAAGCAACAAGTCTTTCACTATAGGCGCCTTTATTGTCGGCGCTACGGTGCTCATATTTTTTGTGCTGATATTCTTTTCTGGCGGCAACCTCTTCTCCCAAAAAGAACGGGTCATTATGAACTTTGAGGGATCGGTGCAAGGCCTGCAAGTCGGTGCACCGATTAAACTGAAAGGGGTAATCCTGGGCGAGATCACCGATATACAAATTAATTTTGATACCAATGGCCAAACCAATAACAACAAAAGCAATATCCTCACCACCGTGACAGGCGACCTGGTATTACAGCGCATCAGCCGCAAGGGAACGGAAGTCACCCGTGAATTTTTTGAAGAAGCCATAGGCGATGGATTGCGTGCGCAATTGAATTACCAAAGTTTTTTAACCGGGTTGTTATATGTTGAACTGGACTTCTTCCCCGATACACCCGCCACTTTATATGGTGTTAAAGGCAATTACCTGGAATTGCCTACGGTGGCGACCGGCTTTGAAGAAATCACCAAAAACCTGCAAGAACTCAATTTGAAAGGATTGGCTAAAAATCTTGATAAACTCATCACACGCCTTAACACCCTGGTCGCAAGTGGCACCATAGAACAAACCCTGGGCAGCGTAAAAACAGCTGCTGATACCGTCACCCAAATGGGGCAAGATGTAAGTGAGCTCAGCAATAATTTAATCCGCACCAACACTGAACTTAACCAGCTATTTGTCTCACTCAACAAACAAACTCCCGCAGTCGCCAGCGAATTAAAAACCAGTCTGGTGCGCTTGCAAGAAAGCCTGGCACAACTGGATAAGGCAACTGACAGCGTCCACCAGAGTTTTTCTGAAGACTCACCCGTGATAAACCAGCTGAACGATACACTCATAGAAATCAGCCGCTCCGCAGAAGCATTCCGCACACTGACTGAAACCCTCGACCAGCAACCTGAAGCCGTTTTACGTGGCAAAAAAGCTATCGATAAGGATGAATAATATGATGCGAATTTTTACGGTCATTGCATTAATTGGATGCATGTTAACGGGCTGCCAACAATCACCGCGCAAACAATATTATTTGTTAAGTGCAACTCCCAGTACAAACCAGGCAGCAGAGGTTACGCACACACTGGGGCTTGGGCCAATAGAAGTGGCGGAATATTTACAGCGCTCACAATTGACTGTGAACCGCGATGCAAACAGCTTGCAGATGCCCGATAACGCCTACTGGGGAGAACCGCTGCAAAAAGGAATCACACGGGTATTGTCTATTAACCTGATGAACCATCAACCCAACCGACTGATAGAAGTATTTCCCTGGCGCAATGACAGTACACCCTCTTTGAGTATTCGTTTGCAGATACACGATTTACAAATCATCAACGGAAACGCCGTGATCAATGCCAGCTGGAAATTAATCGACACCATCAACAACAAAACCTTAAGCCAGCACCACTTCCTTCGCCAACAACCCTGCACTGAAAATGCACGCGATATTGCCGCCGCATACAGCGCATTATTAGCAGAGCTTGCTGCGGAAATGGACAAGGTATTGAGCGCACAACAATAGTGTTGCAAACGACATTTTATTTTTGATGCACATCCTGGATCAACGCACGGCAATCCGTATTGGGAGCATGGCCTTTTTCTACAAAAGCGAGGAGTGAGGCAAAGGGGCTGATTAAGGCTCCCAAGGCAATTGCAGCAGCACTACGGCTGGTGGTTTTTTCTTTATCAAGACCAACGGAGGGATCTTTCAGGGTGCCGTTAATCCTGAGTGGGACGTGCAGCGAAAGCAAACTATTATCCTTGGGCTTTGCATCCAACCGCGCATGAAGTGCTTCATCTTTTAAATTGATGTCAACATCACCCACGAGTAACGAATCATTGGTATCCAGCACAACAACATCGGAGGCGAGTTCACCCTCCTTCACACCAAAATGCAGCACACCACAATTGATATGGGTCGCTTTGTCCTTACCAAAAAACAGGGGAAATGCTTGCCCGATATCCAGATCCGCGGCTTCAATTAACAATTGGCTAATTTCACCGCCGGACATTATCAGGGTTAATTCCCCATTGCTGGTTGCCAGCACATCCGCCAGCGAAACGCCTTCACCAGCAAGCGATATCTTTCCTCCAAACAATCCCCGGGTAGTCGCATCAAAACGTGTGCCCTTAAAAAATTGATTGAGATTTAATTGCTGCACGTTTAAATCCATCGCCATTGGCGGTATTTGTGGATTCGCATCAATTTTAATACTGCCATCCACTGTGCCATCGGCCAGCACAAGGTTTAACGGATTTAATGTTAGATGACCGTTGCGCAGATCAAAACGGACATCCATGCCTTTAAATGGCAAATTCGGTGCATCCACCTTGGCCGCCTTCAAATGCACGTCCAGGTCAGTTGCCAGCAAACGTTCACGGGCGAGAGGGACATCGGGAATTAATCTTTTTGATTCACGGGTTTTCTTTTCCGGTGACAGGCCGATAAACCCGCCCAAATCTGCGGCAGCAAGTACGTTGGATGTCAGCTCCGCACTTAAAAAACCACGCGCACCGCCAATGTCGTAGGATAAATTTCCCGCTAAATCGCTGCTGCCAACTACACCCTTAAAATTATTGTAGGCCCATGCACTACCGGTTTTGGTCAACTGGCCTGCGAGTGTCTAATGAGGAGTTGGTGGCAGTGGGATGGCAGTGAGATAAAATATATCAGCCAAGCTTGCACCTTCTATTTTTAATATCGCATCGATTCCTTCCAGCTTGATCAGATCCTGAAATTTTCCATCAACAGATACCTTTGTCTCGCCCATGTCCAATTTGAATCGCAGTGGATAAGGCTCTGATTTATCGCGCAACGATTGCAGTGAACCGCCTGTTGCTTCAAGGTTAAACTTTTTTCCCTGTAATGTACCTTTCCCACGCAGGGCGTAGCCTTTATCAACGCGAACTCCTTTCAATTCGTTGGTCTCGTTCTTATCCATTGCTTTGTCATTCATTGCAGTGATGGAATCCAGTTGCATATCCATATTGATTTTTTTTACTGCATCATTAAAAACAATATGCCCTTTAATAATTTTAAGCTGATCAATCACAGGGATTTCATAGCGGCTCTCCGGTGCCACGGCATCCACAGGGTCGACGCCAAATAATGTGGGGAAATACCAATTAGCCAACTCTTTTGATTTACGCTCCAGAAAAACTTCCGGTGCAACAATATTGATATCACGTATATCCACCCGACCGCGCAATAATTGCAGCGGCCTGAAATCCAATTCAATTTGTTCAACCTTCATCATATAAGGATCTTTAAACTGCTCCGCATTTTCCAGATGGAGTTCGCCCATATAAATGTGGGTATGACCCCAATACCACTCGACATTGGCTGCACCATTAATGCTCACCTCCCGCCCCAGGAAGTCGCTTCCTTTATCCTCAACAACCCAGCGCAGTAAGGATTCAGAAAATAAAATGATGCACAGTATGCCGATTAATAATATCGTCATAATTGCCACGATAATTTTAATCACGGTCGCACTATAAGAATGATGACGCAAAGAGCTTAAAGGCATAAAAACCCCAAATAAAGGTTCAGGGTAATTATTGTTTTGGCGTCATTTCATTTCTGTACGTAGCCGCACTTAGCTGAAACCTTCTTGTGATGCAGTTTTTTATCATGGCGCAACAGTTTACAAACCCACGCGCAAATTAATATTTCAAAGGGTATGGTGCATTTAATAAGTTGTAGCTAATCTCTCTATGCTGCGGTTGGCTTGCAGCTATTACCAGGTAAAAGGAGCTGTCTATGAAAATTGCTGTATTCAGTACCAAACCCTACGATCGGGATTTTTTATCCAGCGCAAACGACCGGTTGGAAAAACCACACCAACTGGAATTTCACGAAGTTCAACTCAACATAAATTCCAGCCTGCTTGCGCAAGGCTGCGATGCAGTGTGTTGTTTTGTAAATGACAATTTGAATGCCAAGGTGCTGCAAAGTTTGGCGTCACAGGGAATAAAATTGGTCGCATTGCGCTGCGCCGGTTTTAACCAGGTGGATTTGGCAGCGGCAAAAGAGTTGGGAATAGTGATCGCACGGGTAGCGGAATATTCGCCCCACGCTGTTGCGGAACACGCATTGGGATTAGTCCTCATGCTCAACCGCAATTTGCATCGCGCGCATCACCGTGTACGCGAAAATGATTATTCATTAAATGGCCTGCTCGGTTTTGATCTGGTCAATAAAACCGTTGCAGTAATTGGCACAGGAAAAATTGGCCAGGTGTTTGCCACTTTGATGAAAGGGATTGGCTGTAAAGTAATTGCGTTTGACCCCCAACCCGACCCGCCACTTGCAGAATCAGGAGTGACTTATGTTGCGCTTGATGAGGTATGGTCCACCGCCGATATTATTTCCCTGCACTGCCCGCTCAACCCACACACCCATCATTTAATTAATGCCGATGCCATTGGGCAAATGAAAAATGGTGTCATGATCATTAATACCGGACGCGGTGGATTAATTGATACGCGCGCTGTGATTGCCGGTTTAAAAAGCAAAAAAATTGGTTATCTCGGTCTGGATGTATACGAAGAAGAAGCCAACTTATTTTTTGAAGACAATTCCAACAGCCTGCTACAAGACGACATCTTTGCGCGCCTCCTTACTTTCCCCAACGTTGTTATCACTGGCCACCAGGCCTTTTTTACCCGCGAAGCGCTGACTGCAATTGCAGATATCACACTCACCAATGCCACTCACTTTGAACAAGGTGAAATGGCAAAAATTTGTCAGGTATAAATTATGTCGATAGAACGTCCTCTACCCGAACCCTTGGCAGTACTGCGTGACTTGGCATCCGACCTGCAATGGAGCTGGAACCACTCCAGCGACCAACTCTGGCGGCGACTCAACCCCGAGATTTGGGAGAGCACCGGCAACCCGGTAAGTGTTTTGCATTTCACTAGCGACCAAACACTCCAGACGCTGGCGAAAGATACCGACTTCCTGCGCGAGCTGAAAAAACTGGTTGCTGCGCGGGAACAGTACCTGGGCTCACCTGGCTGGTATGCGCGCCATTATGGCAAGGCGCCCCTGCGCCAGGTTGCTTATTTCAGTATGGAGTTTGGCCTGTGTGATGCATTGCCACTCTATGCGGGTGGATTGGGCATGCTCGCTGGTGACTACCTCAAAACCGCGAGCGATCTGGCAGTACCTTTAATCGGGATTGGCCTGTTGTACCAGGAGGGTTATTTCCGCCAAAGTTTTAATCCGGATGGTTGGCAGGAAGAGACGTATCTCTACAACGACCCCGGCAGTTTGCCACTCCAACCCTTGCGCGATAGCGACGGCAGTTGGATGGATGTTGAAGCCACATTTTTGTGCCGGGAAGTCAGGTTCCGTATCTGGGTCGCGCAAGTCGGCCGGATCAAACTTTATCTCCTGGACAGTAACCACCCTTGTAACCAACCCCATGACCGCGGCATCACTAGCAAACTCTATGGCGGCGGCACCGAACTGCGCCTGGTACAGGAAATCGCCCTGGGGATCTGCGGTTGGCGATTGGTAGAACAGCTTGGGCTGGATGTTGATATCTGCCATTTAAACGAAGGTCACGCCGCCTTTGCTACCCTCGAGCGCATCCGCAGTTATTGCACAAAACACAAAGTCGATTTCTGGAATGGCCTCTGGGCAACCCGCGCGGGCAACCTGTTTACCACCCATACTCCGGTCGCGGCCGGGTTTGATTGTTACCCCGCTGATTTGCTGCGCCGTTACGCGAATGAGCCGGCCGAAGCATTGGGAGTAACTCTGGAAGAAATACTGTCACTCGGCCGTCTCGACCCCAATGACACCAATGAAGTGTTCAACATGGCGTACCTTGCCATGCGCACCTGCGCCCAAAGTAATGGCGTAAGCAAATTGCATGGCGAAGTGAGCCAGCGGATCTTCCAACCCCTGTTCCCCCGTTGGCCTGAGCGCGATGTTCCCGTTGCCCATGTCACCAATGGCGTACATGTCCCCACCTGGGATTCGCCCGAAGCGGATGCCATCTGGAGTCAGGTGTATGGCCGGGAGCGCTGGCGAGACGATATAAGCAAACTCAAGCCGTCATTATTGCAAGAGGTGAGCGACCAGCAGCTTTGGCATATGGCTTCGGTAGGTCGCGCGCGCCTGGTTGAATATGCGCGCAAACGCTTCACTCGCCAGTTCCGCCATGAGACCAGCACCCAGCCATCACTTAACGCCAGATCACCCAATGAGGCACCGCTCGACCCCAATATCCTCACCCTCGGTTTTGCACGCCGCTTTGCCGAGTACAAGCGCCCGGCCCTGCTCCTGCATGATCCCGAGCGGTTGATGCGTATCCTCAGCAATCCCAAACACCCGGTACAACTCCTGGTTGCAGGCAAAGCCCACCCCGCCGACTCCATCGGCAAGGGCAAACTGCAAGGATGGCAACAATTCCTGCAACGCCCGGAACTCGCAGCCCATTTGGTATTTTTGGAGGATTACGACATCACCCTCGCCCAGCATCTGGTACAGGGTGTGGACCTGTGGCTCAACACCCCGCGTCGCCCCTGGGAGGCAAGCGGCACCAGCGGTATGAAAGTGCTGGTCAATGGCGGCCTGAACCTGTCAACACTTGATGGTTGGTGGGCTGAAGGTTATCAATCGCAATTTGGCTGGGCGCTGGGTGATGGACTGGAGCATGACCCCGAACAGGATCACGCCGATGCCTTGCAGCTCTACCAATTGCTTGAAGAGGAGGTCATCCCGCGCTTTTACGCACGCGACCAGGAGGAGTTACCGCGGGAATGGATACAACTTATGCGCGCCAGCATGACGCAGTTGGCGCCGCGCTTTAGCAGTAACCGCATGATGCGGGAATATCTGGACCAGCATTACCAGCCGTTGGCCAAGGAGTTTGCCCTGCGCACGGCGGATAACGCCAAACTGGCCAAAACGCTGAATGAGTGGACCCGGCATTTGCACCAGCACTGGCATGAAATCCATATTGGCGAACAGGCTGCAACCGAAAGCCTGCAAGGTTGGCAGTTGGAGGCAAATGTCCATTTGGGGGCGATCCACCCGGAAACGGTAGTGGTAGAAGCCATTGCTGATGCCACTGGATCATTCCCGGCGCAGCGTATTTCCCTATCGCTCGCCCGCCCGGGCGTCGCCAATGTCTACCACTATAAAGGCTTGCTGCCACAGGATCGTCCCGCCAGCGATTTCAGCCTGAGGGTGATTCCGTTCGATGAACACGCTCAGGTACCGGCGGAAAACTCCCTGATTTGCTGGCAATCCTGATCAAAAAAAATTACAACACGTTGGCTCTGCTAATCCGCTGTTTACTCAGCGGATTAGCCACAAACCCACCAAGCCTACACCCAGGCAATAAAGCAGCGCAGGCAGCAGGGTCAGGCGAATCACCTCGCCTTCCTTGCCTGCCAATTTAACCACCGAAGCCGCTGCAACCACGTTCATCACGCAGATCATATTGCCCGCATTGGAACCGAGCATTTGCAAAGCAAGTATCACCCGTGTCGATAAATCACTGGCAATAGCGGCATCCTGCTGCAAGCTGGCAAACATCATGTTGGAGAAGGTCGAAGAACCCGCAACAAAACTACCCAGGGCTCCGAGGAAGGGGGAAAATACTGGCCAAGCCTCGGCAAACGTTGCTGCCGCCAATTGCCCCAAGTCAGCAGGCATAGAATCGAGGCCTGCACCATTCACACCGGAATTGATAAAAATCCGCACCATGGGCACAGAGGTACCCAGCGCAATCATCGTGGGCAACAAACTACCGAGGGATTCACGCCAGACACTCGTGGCAGTTATCAGCGGCAAGCGAGAGAAGATAGCCACCCCAATCGCCACCAGCACAAACAAGGTACCCGGAAGATATAAGGGCGCGACATTGGTTGAAATACCGGTACCCAACAGATGCTTGAAATCCACTGATACGGATTGCAAAAGTGCCTTAAACGGCAAGGTATCCAGCCGGGTGAGTATCAACAATCCCGCCACCACCAGATACGGCAACCATGCTGCAAATAAACTCATGGGGGCTTTGCTTACTAGAGTATTGCCACCAGCATCCAGGTCACCTGCCCCCAGCTCCGGCAACCGCCAGGGAGTTTTCGGCAATAGCCAACTGCGCCGGGCGACACTGACCACCAGCCCCAATCCCACCAGCGCGCCGAGGATGCTGGGGAACTCCGGCCCTAAAAAGCGAGCGACCAGATAAGCGGGCAAGGTAAAAGCCAAGCCGCTGAAAAGCGCAAAGGGCCAAATAGCCAAGCCTTCACGCCAGGATTTATTCGCCCCGAAAAAACGGGTTAACAACGCCAGCATCATCACTGGCAACGTGCTGGCAACCAACAAGTCAATGCTGCTGGCCGTTACCGCAATCGCCTGTAACTCATCAGCACTGATGTCGGAAATCCCCTGCCCCAACCCTACTATTACCGGTGTACCTATCGCCCCAAACGAAACCGGTGCGCTATCGCCAATAAGTGCCATAACGACCGCCGCCATGGGCGGAAAACCCAGCGCCACCAATAGCGGTGCACCTATTGCCGCAGGGGTGCCAAAACCACTGGCGCCTTCCAAAAATGCCCCGAATAACCAGCCGATAATCACCACCTGCACCCGGTGATCGCGCGACACACCGGAAAAGCCTGCACTGATTACCGCCATCGCACCTGTTGCCCTAAGGGTGTTCAACAGCATGATGGCGCCAAACACAATCACCAGAATGGTGAAAGCGATGATCCAGCCCTCCAGTATTGAAGCAGCCAACTGCAACAAAGGCACTTGCCACACCCAAAATGACACAGCAGCAGTCGCCAGCAGGCTTAACGGCATGGCGCGAGTGGCTGGCAAGCGCATCACCACCAGGAATAACAGAACCGAAAGAATGGGAACCAGCGAGGTGAATATCTGCATAGGGGTCATTACCGTTACCTCTCCTGGGTGTCGGACGAATATCGGGAGATATCTGAGCTTTTTTAGGCTACACCAAGCATAGCCAATGAACCTGTATCTGAATTTACAAATCCTCACTAACCCGGGCGAATCGCTAGAGGTATAGTGCCCGACCATATTTGTTGGATAACACAACGGGTTATCCCAGCATTTTTTATTCCATCAAATGTTAAATTTATATGCCTGCTACAAACTCTTCCGCGATCAAACAACAAATATCCACCCGTTTTGCTTTTTTAATCACTGGCCTCGCCATGTCCGCCTGGGCGCCGCTGATCCCGTTTGTCAAAACGCGCCTGGCGATTGGTGAATCCACCCTCGGTTTGTTAATCCTCTGCTTTGGCGTTGGCTCATTGCTCGCCATGCCCATTACGGGCTTGTTGGTTAATCGCTATGGCTGCCGCCGGATAATCAGCAGCAGCCTGTTGTTGATGTGCATAAGCCTGGTATGCCTTGCTATTTCTCCGGGCATCCCGGGCATGGCAATCAACCTGTTGATGTTTGGCATGATGCTCGGTGCCACCGATGTTGCGATGAACATGCAAGCGGTCATTGTGGAAAAAGCCAGCGGCCGCGCCATGATGTCGGGCTTCCACGGTTTTTATAGCCTGGGAGGGATATTTGGCGCAGTAGTGATGAGCGCACTGTTATGGCTGGGATTATCGCCTTTTCACGCACTGCTCAGCCTCACTGCTGTACTGCTGCTGATGTTGGCCTACTGTGCGAAAGATTTATTGCCAAAAGACAACAAGGACCACAGCGGCGATAAGCGCGATCCCTTTTTTGTATTGCCGCGCGGCAAGGTGTTGTTAATTGGCGGACTGTGTTTTATCGCCTTTTTAGCGGAGGGCGCGGTATTGGATTGGAGCGCTGTTTTCCTCAACAGCATCCGGGAAATCAACCCCACCCATGCAGGTTTGGGCTATGCCTGCTTCTCGGTCGCCATGACCATCGGCCGCTTCACGGGCGATAAAATTGTCAATGCCCTCGGCGGCAGCCGCGTTGTGCTCTGGGGCGGACTCTGCGCCGCCAGCGGTTTTTTATTGGTCGTTTTTGTTCCATTTACCAGCGCCGCATTTATCGGTTTTACCCTGGTTGGTGTAGGCGCCTCCAACATAGTGCCTGTATTGTTTACCGCCGCTGGCAACCAGGATTCCATGCCCATGGGCCTGGCGATCGCGGCTGTAGTAAGTATGGGCTATGCAGGATTACTGGCCGGGCCGGCGGTGATTGGTTTTATCGCCGAATCGAGCAGCTTGAATGTGTCGTTTGTGATAGTTGCCGCGGGGTTATTGGTGTTGGCGGGCTGTGCGAAAAAGGCGACGGGAAAATAAAAAGATATGGAGGGCATAAGGTTGCCAGGATTTCATATATCCACCGCCTCACTCAATACAACTGCACGAATATGACAATTCAATTCATGCTCAGGAATCAAATCTACTTTACGGCCCAGCAAATTCGATAATCGGTCAGCCAGAGGCAAACGTTGCTTAAACAAATCGTACCCTGCCGGAAAATCCACTAGAAAACCCACATCACTATCAGCACTTTCTTCCCTACGGGCTACCGATCCAAAGACACGAATTCTGCGCGCACCATATTGATGGGCTATAGCATCTATAACCGCTTTTTGCTGGTGCAGATCTTCTAGTAGCATACCCCTCCCCTCTGATCGATCCGGTCACGTTAAGTATCAGACCAAGCCGTGTAATAATTTAAGCATAGATGCGATGTTAGATATTTAGCACGTTTTGTTTTTATTAACGCGAAAAAACCACCGTCTTGGTGCCATTCAACAACACGCGATGCTCCGCATGCCAGCGCACGGCGCGGTTCAATACGACCGCTTCGATATCACGCCCGATTTCTGCCATTTCATCCGGTGAATTTACGTGGGATACGCGCTCTACTGACTGCTCGATAATCGGGCCCTCATCCAAATCGGCGGTCACAAAATGCGCGGTAGCACCAATCAGTTTTACCCCGCGTTCAAATGCCTGGTGATAAGGTTTTGCGCCTTTAAAACCCGGTAAAAATGAATGGTGGATATTGATCGCACGGCCATTGAGTTTTTTGCACAAATCATCTGAAAGGATTTGCATATAGCGCGCAAGCACTAAAAATTCTGCCTGCAAATCCTGCATTAATTGCCACAGATCCGCCTCTTGTTGCGCTTTGGTATCGGCAGTAATCGGCAAATAATGGAACGGCAATTCGTACCACTCGGTCAAATCGCGCATCACATTATGGTTGGACACTACGCCGACAATATCAATCGGCAGCGAACCGTTTTTCCAACTATTGAGCAGCGCATTCAAACAGTGCCCCCACTGAGAAACCGCAATCAATACGCGTGGTTTGGCGTGGCTGTCAAAAATATTCCAATCCATTTGGTGCTGCTCACCCAGGGGTTTAAACAGCGAGCGGATCTGCCCCAGGTTATACCCCACCGGGCACTCAAACACAGTGCGCATAAAAAAACGGTTGCTTTGCACATCTTCAAACTGCGAAGACTCTTTAATATTGAAACCCAGGGTCGCAAACAAGGTGGCCACAGCGGCCACCAGGCCTTTGGAATCCTGACAACTGAAGGTTAAAACAATTTCCTTAACGGCAGACATGGTGTTTTCTCTTTATCAAATTCTTAACTATGACAACCTGAAGGTTGCAGCTTGAAAGGGGCTTACTTTACCAGCAGCAATTTGAATTTTCGCGTCATTTAGCAACCAGATCATTTTTTTAAATCATGACTGGTTAAGCTTTAAGCAACAGAGTAGTATTCACAGGTATTACCTTTTAATACACTCGATAACCTAGCAAACAGGTGTGCCATGGCAACCTCCATCAAAATTGATGATGACCTCAAAAACCGCATCCAATATCTGGCTGAAACAAAAGCCCGCAGTCCCCATTGGATAATGCGTGAAGCACTGCGTGAGTATGTGGTGCGTGAAGAGGCCAAACAACAGTTTAAAGCGGAGGCGCTTGCCTCTTGGGCTGACTATAAAGAAACCGGTCTGCACCTGACCGGCAAAGAAGCACAAAATTGGCTAAGCACTTGGGGAACCGATAAAGAAACCGAGGCACCACCGTGCCACGAGTGATTATCACGCAGGGAGCAGTCCAGGGTTTAGAGCGTTGCCGCCAATTTCTTGTAGAGAAAAATCCCCAGGCTGCTGTTCGTGCAGCACAAACCATATCCCATGCATTTAGCCTCATCGAGCAGCAACCTAATGCAGGAAAACCCCTCGATGAGTCACCCGAACTAAGGGAATTGGTAATCCCGTTTGGTGACGCAGGTTATGTAACGCTCTACCGCTTTGAACTTGAGGATGATGCGGTTTACTTGCTCGCATTCAAACACCAAAAAGAATTGGGTTATTGATTACTCATTTGCACCAACTCCTTAAACGCCGCCGCCAAACGCGAATACACAGGACCGGGGCAATGTGGGATTGACCTGCCGTCCGCAAAACCAACTGGAATTAATTCGGCGCCTGTACCGGTGAGGAAGCATTCGTCAGCGGTGAATAAATCGTAAGGGGCGAGTGGGATTTCGCGTGCTTTTATACCGAGTTTTCCAGCGAGTTCGAGCACTACCTGGCGAGTGATGCCATCGAGCGCGCCTTCAATTACCGGCGGCGTTAATAACTCGCCGCGCTGCACGATAAAAATATTATCCGCACTACCTTCTGCAATTCTTCCTGAGCTGTTGAGCAGGATCGCTTCATCCGCACCTGCGTGGGTAGCTTCCATGCGCGCGAGTATGTGGTTGAGGTAATTCAGACTTTTGATGCGTGGGTCGAGGCCGTCGGCACCTAAACGACGGGTGGCAGCGATGATCACTTTTGCCCCTTCGTTTCTCACCCTTTCGCTCACCATTTGCAAACGGTCGGCGATGATAAACACCACCGGTGAATGGCAGCGCGAGGGATCAATCCCCAAGGGACCAGGACCGCGGGTAACGACTAAACGCAGATAACCGTTTTGTTCCGGTGCAACGGCAATTGTGTCGATCACCGCCCGGGTTAATTGCTCGATGCTGTAGGGAATGGCGAGGGCAATCGCGCGTGCAGAAAGAAATAACCGTTCCAAATGCGCCTGCAAGCGGAAGGCGCGACCGTTGTAAAAACGAATACCTTCGAACACACCATCGCCATATAACAAGCCATGGTCAAACACGGAAACGCTAGCCTGCTCTGGTGCAACTATTTTCCCGTTTAACCAACATACCGCAGTTGAAGCCACTGGTTTGGGATTGGCAATTGCTAAATCGGCCATACCTAACTCAACCATAAAAGTCTCCTGTCAGCATAGTGCGGGCTTTGCCGCTTAATAGAACCCGATCGCCTTGCCAATCGAGTGTTAACAACCCACCACGAGACGATGCCTGTTGCGCGCGCAGCCGGGTTTTGTCGAGGCGATTGCCCCAGTAGCAAGCCAATAAACAATGCGCCGAACCGGTGACAGGATCTTCATTGATACCGACTTTGGGGCCGAAAAAGCGCGAAACCATATCCAGGCCGGAACCTGCATCGCCCGGCGCTGTGATGATTAATCCACGCGAGGTAAAAGAGGCAATCTGTTCCGCATTGGGGACAAAGCTGCGCACCGCATCGGCGGAATCCAGCACAGCGATAAGATCATCCCGCCCCTGCCCGAACCACTGCGGTGACTTACCCAGTAATTGCACCAACGCAGGCGGAATCTGAGAGACGGCTTGGGGGAAATCCGCGGGAAAGTCGAGTTGAATTTCGTCGCCAATACGAGTCGCCTTCAGCAGGCCGCTTAGCGTATGGAACTCCAATGCCTCAACCGTTTCACCGGCGTGCTGCCAGAGTGCATGGGCCGCAGCGAGGGTCGCATGGCCGCAGAGGCTCACTTCCACTTGCGGGGTAAACCAGCGCAGGTTCCAACTGCCGTCAGCGCGCTTATGCACAAAGGCGGTTTCGGCCTGATTCATTTCCAGCGCGACTTGCTGCATCCAACTGGCAGGTTGCTCATTAGCCAGGATGCAAACACCTGCGGGGTTGCCACTAAAAGGCTGATCAATAAAAGCGTCGATTAAAAATAGTGGATGGCTCATAGGACTCCTCCTGAATAGCCCAAGTAGAGGGACTGTTTTGAGAAAAAGCAGTGTATTTCCTGAACAACAACCATTACAGTTTCAATACAAAACAATTGATACGGTACAGATTACATTAATAAAAACTGTACCTATCAATTTCTCTTATAACTGTACCTATTGAAGGCTGGACTCCCGCTTACGCGGGAGTGACGATACAAGACCTATCGACCAGGCCGTACCAAGAGTGACGGTAAAAACCTATTGGAGCTGTGATGGATATCCTCTACCGCAAACTTGCCGATGAACTGGCCAACCTGATCCATGCTGGTGGTTTCCAGGCCGGTGACCGCTTGCCTGGCGTACGTAATCAGGCACAGTTACGCGGGTTAAGTATCGCCACGGTGATTGCCGCCTATCGCCAGTTGGAAGATTGGGGGTTGTTGGAGGTGCGCAACCGTTCCGGGTTTTACATCAAGACCAAACCTTCCTTGGCGGTAGCATCGCCGCGCATTGTGGTGACAACCATGCGCCCTGCTCCTGTTACCGGGCAGGATATGGTGTTGCAATTAATTAAAGCAGCGAATGACCCGGCCATTGTGCAATTGGGTGCGGCGGTTCCCGCCCCGGAATTTCTGCCGACCCGGGCGATTGAACAAACACTCACCAAAGCGGCGCGGCACTATCGCGTGCGCACGGCGAACTATGAATTCTCACCCGGCGCACCTGAATTACGCCGCCAGTTATCGCGCCGCTTGGCCGATGCGGGTTGTGCGGTACATCCCGACAACCTGGTGATTACCAATGGCTGCCAGGAAGCATTGACCCTCGCTTTACGTGCAGTGACCAAACCGGGCGATGTGGTCGCGATTGAATCACCAACCTTTTACGGGTTGCTGCAAGTGGTTGAATCGCTCGGGCTGGAAGCGCTGGAAATCCCCACCAACCCGCATTCGGGTATGTCACTGGAAGCACTTGAATTAGCGCTCAGCCGCTGGCCAGTGAAAGCCTGTGTGGTTACACCCAGCTTCAGTAACCCGCTCGGCTGCCTGATGCCGGATGAACACAAACAAAAACTGGTGGCAATGCTCAAGGCACGGGATATTCCGCTGATTGAAGACGATATATACGGCGACCTGAGCTTTAGCCATGCCCGCCCTTCTCTACTCAAAAGCCTGGATGAAAATGTACTGCTGTGTAGCTCCATCTCCAAAACTCTCTCGCCCGGTTTGCGGGTAGGCTGGATTGCGCCGGGGCGCTACCAGGATAAGGTCGAGTACATGAAATATGTACTGAATCTCGCCACCACTACCATCCCGCAATTGGCGGTAACCGAGCTACTGGAAAATGGCCAGTACGAGCGTCACTTGCGCCGCGTACGCGGGGATTATGCACAGGCAGTGGCGCGGATGACCGAAGCGGTGATCCACTACTTCCCCGAGAGCACCAAAATTACCCGGCCGGAAGGTGGCTTTGTGATCTGGTTGGAATTACCCGGAGATGTGGACAGTTTTGCACTGGCGCGCAAGGCGTTGGATCAAGGGATCAGTATCGCGCCGGGCCCCATTTTTTCGGCAAGCCAAAAATACCGGCAATTTATCCGGCTCTCGTGCGCATGTGTATGGGGAAATCGGATTGAGCGGGCGCTGGTGAGTTTGGCAGGATTGGTGGGTATAGAAAAATAGGGAGTTTTGGAAAGGCTGGAGGGTTAAAAGATTGGGAGGCTGTTAAAAGATCGGCGGGATGCTCCGAACCGGAGCCCCCGCCAATACCCAACACTAGAAGTGATAACTACCGGTCAGGGAGAAAAGATCGGCTTCCTGGCTGCTGAAATAAATCCGGCGCAGGCCCATCCCCAATCCAAAATGCTCACTTAGTGGCAATTCAAGCTTCACACCAACCAAGGGATCAGTTCCGCTGTCGTCATCCACCGAAAGTACATGCTGATCCACTTTGATTTCGCTGTCCCACACGAACACCCCGATTTCAGCCGAGGCTTTGAAGGTCGCGTTTGGCGTCAGGGTGATGCCCTGCACCAGCGTGTACCCCTCGGCACCGATTGGATAATTCGCGGCAAAATCCTCGGCAAAGCTATCCAGATCCGCATCGCCAGGCAGGGTCAAATTGACCTCTACCTCACCCAGATCCAGATAACCAACTTCTGTGTAAGTGAAGCTGGCCCATTGGTAACCAAAGGCCAGGTGATAGCCCGAGCGATTTTCATCGTAGTCGTTGAGTACGTAGTCATGACCGGCAGCATCCAGTGCTGCCGTGAATTTGCTTTCGTTTTCACTGCTGAACACGCTGGAGATATCGGCGCGGATATAAAAATCCGCACCATCGCTAGCCTGGGCATTACCAGCGCCTGCCACCAGGGCAACCAACGCCAGCCATTTTGGTTTTACACGTTTGAACACCATCAGAACTCCCAACAATAACAACCAGATTCCACCCATTGCACCACCACCACTTTTGGATTTGACCTCTACCGGGGGTGGAGGTGGAGGCGGTGGCGGTGGTGGCGGTTCTACCGGCTCTGCCACACTGACCGCACCCGGATCAGCCAATGCCGAGTTAACCAGGCCGTCATCGTCGTTCGGGCCACCGTCTTCAATAGTGAGCTGCACACAGAAATTGCCTGCGGTCAGACCAGGTGTCCAATCCGGTGTACCGGGTGGTGGGCAATAGCCAGGGTTGCCCGGTGCCGAGAATATGGCGTTGTTGGTATTTGCGATAAAGCTGACCCAACGACCGTTCTGGTATTTGCGATAGGTTGCATTCGCCGGGATCGCCGCCTGCTGTGGAATCACAATACGCACGCTTTGGCCGGGTGTCGGCAGGTCATTGATAACAAAGTCAAAGATACCGCCCACAGGATCAAATGCAGGGTCAATCACCAATTCACCGGTAGCCCCCAGTTCTTCATCGAGGATTTGCACACCACCGGAATTGCCAGTCAGGGCAAACTTGCCAAGGCCACAACGCACACCCGGATCACATTCGATCAGGTAGGACGTTGTTGTGTTCCCTTCCTGCGGCAGGATGTTGCTGGAAGGCATGTTATCCAGGTAGTCCGGAATACCGTTGTAGTTGGTATCACCCAGACCTTCGTCCAGGTCGTTCATACCATCACCATCGGTGTCGGTATCCGCCTGCAATATTGGCAAGCTGGCTACTACACGGAAGTACAGTTGTGTATTGGCAGCAGCACCACCCGAGTCGGTTACAGTCAATTGCACCTGGTGACGGCCACTCAAACCAGCCGGATCAAAGACCAGGGTGTTATTGACCGGGTTGCCATCGGTATCGCCCAACACCGTATCGCTGGCGGACCAGTCATACGCCTGGGTATCGTCCGGATTCAGGTCAGCCACTATTGCCGTGACAGTAACCGGACCACCGGTTGGGGTGATTTGGGTAGTGTTGATACCCCCCTGGCTCAAGCGCAGCAGGGCCATCGGCGGTACGTTGCCTTCACGGATACTGATGGTATGGGTGTTGGCTACACCGGCATTGATATCACCATCCAGACGAACAACCAATTGACTATCGCTCAGGCCACCGAGAGGACGGATCAGGACTGGAATTACCACTTCCAATTGTCCTTCTTCAGTGAAGTTGGCAACACCGTTAATCAACGAATGTTCACTGTTAGCTGCCGTAGTAGCACCATCAATCACATAGGGCACACTGAATGGATACTCCGGCGCCTTGCCATTGAGCAGCACACGGAATTCCACTCCACTACCACGAATTGCAATTTGCGATTTGCTCAGGGATACCAATGGACGTATATCGACGGTTTGGGTCGCCGTTCCACTGATGTCGGCCGCATTGGTTGCTTTCCAGGTAATGAGGTGACGGCCTGGTGGCAGGAGCACGACACCGCGGTCATTAATCCCTTCCGGACGGGTAGTACAACAGGTATTGCCAGTAACACCATCGCTCGCCATACCCGCAAGGATCTGGTCAACCTGTACCTGGGTTGCACTTGGCGCCAGACCTAGCAATTGACGCAAGCTCACTGGCGTATAAAGGCCTTTTGCATCAATCACCAGATCAACCGGTGCAGTCACTACCGGTATCAGCGGATCAATGGTTTCGATTACTTCCAGATTGAATGCGGCCAAGTCCGCACTCAAAGTGCCATCACTTACACTGATCACGATACCGGTGGTAATACCCACATGGTCATGGGTAGGAGTACCGGTTAACGCACCTGTTGCAGTATCAAAAGCAGCCCAGTCAGGCTTGTTGGTGATGCTGAATGTCAGTACATCACCTACATCCGCATCGCTGGCAGTTGGAGTGAAACTGTAAGCCACATCCTGATCAACGCTGATTGTCGGTGTACCGCTAATCACCGGCGCTTCATTGGCATTGGTGACGTCCAGATTGAAGGCCACAAGGCTGGCACTCAAGGTTCCGTCGCTTACGCTAATCACGATACCGCTGGTGCTGCCAATATCGGCGTTGGTTGGAGTACCGGTCAACGCACCTGTCTCTGTATTAAAGGCAGCCCAGGTAGGTTTGTTGGTGATGCTGAATGTCAGTACATCACCTACATCCGCATCACTTGCGGTCGGGATAAAGCTGTAAGCCACATCCTGTGCCACGGTGATGGTTGGTGTACCGCTGATCACGGGAGCCTCATTCACATTCGTAACAGCCAGATTGAACGCCGCGAGGTTCGTACTCACAGTACCGTCACTTACGCTGATCACAATACCCGTCGTTGAACCTACATCAGCGTTAGCTGGTGTACCCGTCAAGGCACCGGTTGCAGGGTTGAATACAGCCCAGGCCGGTTTATTAGCAATGCTGAACGTCAGTACATCGCCAACATCCGCATCGCTGGCAGTTGGGGTAAAGCTGTAAGCCGCATCCTGAACCACGGTAGTAGCCGGTGTACCGCTGATCACAGGTGCCTCATTCACATTGGTGACAACCAGATTGAAGGCCGCGAGGCTCGCACTTAATGATCCATCGCTCACGCTGATCACAATACCGGTAGTGGTACCTATATTCGCATTGGTTGGCGTACCGGTCAGGGCACCGGTTGCGTTGTTAAAGCTGGCCCAGGATGGCTTATTAGCAATGCTGAAGGTCAAGGTATCACCGACAGTATCGCTAGCTGTTGGGGTAAAGCTGTACAACGTATCCTGCACCACACTGGTAGCCGGAGTACCACCAATGACTGGAGCACCGTTAGGCGTAACGGCATTGGATGCAGCCGATGGCGAACCCGAACCTACAGTATTGGTAGCCTTCACGGTAAAGGTGTAACTGGTGCCATTGGTCAAGCTATTAATGGTGATGGGCGAGCCAGTACCTGTCGCAGTAGCGCCACCGGGGTTTGCAGTTACGGTATAGCCGGTGATAGCAGATCCCCCAGTAAATGCAGGCGCAGTGAACGTAACCGAAGCCTGGGCACTACCTGCGGTGGCTGTCCCGATAGTCGGTACACCGGGAACGACTGCATTTACCGGGAAGCTGCGACTCACCTGGGTTGCGGCCAAATAGCTGCCATTGCCCGCCTGGTCGGCAAGGATGGTACAAGTACCGGTACTGACAAAGGTAAGCGCCCCAAGAGTGGTAATCGTACAAACACTGGTTGTAGATGAGGTAAAGGTCGGTGATAAGCCAGAGTCCGAATTCGCACCCAAGGTAGGTGTAGTACCAAAGTTTTGCGCACCGGGGTTATTGAAGGTGATGACCTGGGTCGCTTTCGGAGTTACCGAGTTGGATGGTGTTGAAGCCGGTCCAGGACCCGCCACATTATCCGCCGTCACGGTAAAGGTATAAGCCTGGCCATTGGTCAAGCCGTTAACCACAATCGGAGAACCGGGGCCGTTTACTGGAGCAACATCTGGCGGGCTAACAGTGACGGTATAACCGGTAATCGCCGAACCACCAAGATCCCCCGGGGCAACAAAGGCAACACTGGCCTGGGTATCGCCCGCAGTTGCTACCGCGCTAGTCGGTGCTCCGGGAGCAACCGCACTCACAGTAAACGTCTGGCTTACTTGTGGCGCAGCCAAATACGCCGTATTACCCGCCTGGTTGGCATTGATAGTACAAGAACCTGCACTCACAAAGGTCAACACACCAACAGTGGTAACGGTACATACACTCGTGGTGGATGAGGTGAAGGCAATTGGATCACCGGAGGTGGCTGATGCTCCGCCACCCAGAATCCGCAAATCAGGCGAAGTACCAAAACTCTGGGTGCCCGGATTGGCAAAGGTAATTGTCTGTGATCCTTTCGGCGTTACCGAATTCGATACACCTGAAGCCGCTCCCGTAAAGGTCGCCGCATTCGTTGCCGTCACCGTAAAGGTGTAGGCCACACCATTACTCAAGTTAGGAACGGTAATCGGAGAACCGGTACCAGTACCGGTTTCACCACCGGGGTTAGAGGTAACGGTATAGCCAGTGATATTCGCACCACCATCAAAGGAGGGAGCAGTAAATGTCACTGTTGCTTCAGTATCACCTGCGGTTGCTGTACCTATAGTCGGAGCATCGGGTGCTACGGCATTTACAGTAAATGAACGGGTTACTGTCGTTGCCGCATTGGTCGATACATTCCCCGGTTGATCCGCATCAATAGTACAGGTACCAATGGTTGCGAACGTCAGGGCGCCGCCGGATGTAATGGTACAAACACCCGTAGTCGTTGAACTGAACTCAATCGTCAACCCTGCATTCGATGATGCCGTCAGGTTAGGTGTGGACCCAAAGCTATAGTCAAGAGGTTGAGGAAAGGTAATGTTTTGATTGCGCTTGGGAGTAACAGCCGCAGTAGCACCGGAAGCCACACTATCGCCTATGGCATTGGTTGCGATAACGGTAAAGGTATAGGCCGTCCCATTGGACAAGCCAGTCACCAATATCGGCGAAGACGTAAAACCATTACCGCCTCCGGTAAAGTTTCCTGGATTAGATACCACCGTATAACCGGTAATGGCCGAACCACCATTGCTGGCAGGTGCGGTAAAGGCAACGAATACCTGTCCATCTTCAGGAGTTGCCACACCTATAGTGGGTGCACCCGGCGCAGTAGGAATTGCGACTGTATGGGTTGAGCCACCGGAATAAGCCGCAACACTATTCCCCGCATCATCGGCAACATTGGTTGAGCCGTTCAAATTCACTTTCAGGGTGCCATTGCCACTGATGCCCGTGATATTCACATCAATTGCCGAGCCGGAACTGGCCGACACGCTGGGTATGCTACCCGCCGCACCGGTCCCGACTAAGGTAAAGTCATCGTTAGAAACATTGACAACCGACTCACTGAAGTTAGCCGTAAACGCCATGCTGGTATCAGTAGACGTTGCGCCACCTGCAGGCACTATGCTTGTAACTGTTGGCGCAATGTTATCTACCGTCGCATTTGTCGTATCCGAGGTAGAAGTCGCGTTACCCGCATTATCCGTTGCGGTGACGGTTACGTTGCGGTTGGTGAGATCGATGGAGCCCGCAACAATGGCATAGGTTGCTGTCCAGGTTCCTGAACTGTTACTTGCCGATACCGCTGCACCGCCACCAAATTGCGTGAAGTTTACGGTGACGTTGCTGATGGTATCGCTGTTGTTATCACCACCTGCGGTGTTACTCCAACTGGCAGTGACTGTATCGCCAATTTTGTAGGCACCACTTGTGCCCGAAGCGCCGCTGATACTGATGTTTGCATTGGTCACCGTTGGGGCGATGCTATCGACGGTGGCGTTGGATGTATCTGCCGTAGTAGTGGTACCACCAACACTATTTGTTGCAGTCACACTCACGTTGCGTGCGGTACCGTCAATTGCGCCGGAGGTGATGAGGTAAGTTGCGGTGTAAGTGTTGCTGCTATTGCCTGCCACAACAGCTGCCCCCCCACCAAACTGGGAGAAGTCCATAGTCACACTTGAGATACCGCTATTGGCATCCCCGGTACCCGCTGTGTTGTTCCAGGTTGCCGTCACCGTATCGCCAATTTTAAAGGCTCCACCTGTACCAGAAGCGCCGGAAATACTGATTTTTGCATCAGTCACTACAGGCACTGGTGCAAGGGCGCCTTGAATAGTAAAGGAGCGAAACTCAAAGAAAGGTTTGGTAGCGAATCCGCTGGTGGTATCAAAAACCAGCTTGAATGCTTTCAGTTTTACACCGGAAAAACTGGCCAGCTGACCCGCAGCAAAGGTGAAGGTCTCATCAGGAGTTCCACTTCCATTGATAGTACTGGACGTGATGGTGCTATTGTCCGGTTTGATCCCCACAATATGCACATTGGTGAATTGACCGCCCAATCCCGCTGCTTCACCCGCCACTAACCCGGTTAATTCAAAACTTCCGGTATTGGTTCCGTCTGCTGCAACCTGGAAATAAGTACCAGTTGTGGACGTGTTATATCCTGTCTGCACATAGACAGCAAAATTTGGAGTAGGTGGAGTGGTATAAATACTCACATTTGAAATGGCACTGCCACCGCTGTCCTTGGCGGTAAGAATAAAGTCGGTGTGCGTCAGGTTGCTGTTGTTATCTGTCCAACCCGTTTGAAATGTTTTGATTCCATTACCAGCGACCAATACAGTGGAAAAATCTTTCAGGGATTTTTCTGAAAACGCCAACTCGGATTCAACATTTCCGCGTTTGACTTCCAGATCCCAATCGCCGTTGAGTGCAGCATTACCGGTTAAATTATTGGATGCCGCCACATCCAAACCGGTGTTATTGCTGATGATATCCAGCAGGTCTTCACCCGCTTTATTCGCCGCGAGATCGCAACCGTAAAATAATAAATCGCCACCTTCGCGTACCGCACCGTGCAAAGCAGCAAAAGCGTGAACTTCCTGCTGGATATTTTCCGCAGTAATGCGCGAATTCCCGAGCAAAATTGCACCGGCTTCCGCGTGGGAAACGATATGGATTGCGGCAAGGTTTTTATGCCCATCCAATGCAGTAATTAATTGCGGCAAACCGGCAGCCAGTGAATCCAACTCCACGAGTTGTACGCCGGGTTTAAGGGCGCGGCGCAGCACGGATTTATCTGCTTCAGCAACCGCTCCATCAACAATCACCAATTCGCGCACGGGGTGCGCAACCTGGATATCCAGTTGGTCACCTGACAAATCAACCAGGTCACGGGGCAGCGCTGTATGGGAAGTTGATAAATCCCCCATTGATGCACTGACCGCTGAACTTAAATAGGTTCGCTGATAACTCGCTCCGGATGTTTGCCCCGCATAAGCCCCCAAGGGTAACAACAGCGAAGAAAGTCCACTGAATAAAAGGTTTTTCATGATGATTATTTTCCGTTTAGGGGCGCACTTGTCGCCACTGGTTTTTTACTCGCAATAATGCTGGCGGCGGTGCCAGCCTGGTCCTGCCAGAAATCCATCTCCTGGTACTTCAAAAACAAATCCGGCGGCAAAATACTGCGCCGGCTTTTAAACTCCACTTTCTTTTTCACTGTGTGCAATCCTTTTACGCCGATGTTTTGGTCAAATTCATTTTCGGCGTAATCGACATTATCAAAATCGTGCGCAAATTGCGGCTCACCGATAAAGCGGTAAATCAGTTCCATCGTGCGCGCCGGGTGCTGGGTTAATAAATCGTAATCCACTAGTAATAAACGTTCGGAAAATTCACCGTAATAGGCTTCTTTCAGCGCGGTCCAGGAGGAGCCAACAGTGCCGCCGGCATTGATTAATGACTCACAGCGGCTGTATACCGTCTGACGTGAACCAGCATTAAACATGCGGCTGTAATCGAAAGGGTTTTTGCGATAAATAGTTTCAAAGCTATCCATAATCCACGCGGGATTACGCACACAACAAATCACTTTAAAGTCATCAACCAACTCCACCAATTGGTGCAAGCGCGCAGTCCAATTGCGGTTGGTGTCAAAAATGACGGGATGATCTTTATCCTGGTAATAAGCATCGATCAATGCCTTACAAATTGTCTTGCGTTTTTGTTCATCAAAAAAAGAATAGGATTCGCTGCCCGCCCCCATTTGCTCAAGGGCGCCATTCACCAAACCCGCAACCGGGCTACTCATAGCCGCATGGAAATGTGGGTTTTGGCGGAGAATACCGGCCAACAGGGTTGAACCCGAGCGCGGTAATCCGGAAATAAAATGTAATTTTCTGGGCATTAATGTTATGTGCCAATCAAAACATCGTTAAAAAAATTCCCGGCAATGACGCCGGGAACCTAGTCACTAGTTGCGCGGAGGGAAAACTCCAGCAAGGGCAATGCAATAATTCAATGCTAAAAATGGTTGGCGATTTTCATGGGCTTGCCCACCACCATTTACACCGATGGTTTGCTGCGCCATCGTTGTATTTGTCGCTCCGGGAGTCAGCATGTAGTTAATTGTTCCACCACTACCACCGCGCACATCTTTTGCCAGATAAGCATCCGCCGCCGGTGTTGATGCACTGGCCGGGTTATTCATGGCCGTGACCAAATGATTATGGGCGGGTATTTCAGTCGTGAGTAAGGTCACACCATTGCTGCCAAGCTGCTCCCCCCAACTCCAGGGGCTCAACCCCGGCCCTTGACCTACGCCAGCAACCACTTGCCCCTGTAAATTGGGCAATTGGAAATTGGTGGTGCCATTACCGCCATAAGTAGTGCCAATAATAGAGAAAAGTGCCGTATTGGATTGGATAGGTAATAACTGGCCATCGCATAACGCCCAATTTTTTGGAGCAAAGCTAAATGGCAACAAACGGATTTCACCGATAAAGGGTTCCATATTTCGCTCCTTAATTACGCGATGGGAAAATGCCGGCAGTACACATGATGTAGTTAATCGCGGTAGTGGGCATGATGTTATTGTGAGGCTGGGTTCCCCCTGTTGCCTGCACAGTGGCAGCGTTCATCGTTTCTGGAAGCGGGCCCGTTGGCGATGAAACATAAATTTTATCGGTATCACTGTGGGCAAATACAGTTCCTGCGGGACTGGGCGAAGTTGAAGGTGCCGACGTGCTCGCATTAAATGAGTGATTGTGCGAAGGGATTTGGGTTGTTAACAGGGTTACGGATTCAACACCAAATTTTTGCCCGATAACACGCGGTGACAAACCCGTCCCGTTTCCCTGACCAACTGGCAACCGCCCACGCAAATCAGGTACGGCAAATGTATTAATGCCATCACCGCCGTAAGTAGTGCCGACAATTGCATATAAGGCATCGTTTTCGCTGATGGCGAGCAGACGACCATCGCAAATCACCCAGCCCGCTGGTGCAAAATTACCCGCAAACAGACGGATATCACCGAGATATGGATCCATTGTGATTCTCCTTAGTTACGTGAGGGGTAGATGCCTTGGGTGGCAATGCAATAACTTAACACCAGCGAAGGCTGGCAGTTTTCATGAGGCTGGCTACCGCCGGTATTGGAAACAGTTGCCGGATTCAATGGTTGTAAATTGTTTGGCGCCTCATACAAATTAACGTCACCCGCACTGCCCTTACCACCGGCGATGTAATTGTTAGCGAAGGTCAGGTTATTGCCCTGGGTAGTGCTTGCCGATACACCATGGTTGTGCGCAGGTAGGTTGTTCAGCAGCAGGGTTACGTTTTCCACACCGGCAACGGTGCCCTGCGGTATTCCAGCAGCGAGGTTAGGATGAAGGGGCGCGCGGCCGCGCAAATCCGGCAACGCAAAGTTGTTTACGCCATTGCCACCGTAGGTTGTACCTAACAATGAAAAAAGGGCTTGGTTGGTAGCGATTGCCAGGAGCCTGCCATCGCAGGGTGCCCAGCCTTTGGGAGGCCAATCGTAGGGAAGCAGTTTGATTTCCCCCAGGAAATTATCAGACATCAATTACTCCTTAATAAAAAGTAAACCTGTCCTTACTGGCTCAGGTCGGTTGCAGAAGAATCGGTAGCAAATAGCTACCTTGTTATCAATAAACCCCTGGATGATTCGGCAACCTTACCAGGCTAAAGACTTTCCTTACCTCTAGAAGTCTTTAGCTCCTGAACAATCCATCACTCCCCCTGGGTAGTGCACCTCCAGTATGACAATACGTTATAGCAGAATATTTTCACATTACGAACCATAACAGCGTCACATAGCTGTTTCGCTTCCGTTTTTTATCACTATTGATTACCTGGCGACCAAACCAGAAGCTCATAAGTGTCGGTCGATTGCTTCATGGCAAAGCCGAGTCGTTGATAAAGCCGTTTTGCATGGGGGTTTTGATGGTCAACACGCAAGCTCAACACACCCGCGTTAGCATCAACATAGGCTTTTAATGCAACCAGAATGGTGCTGCCCACACCACGCTTGCGCCAATCCGGGGCAATTATAAAATCGATAATGTGCACTGCCGGTGTCGATCTATCGAGCATAATTTTCCCCACCGGCTCCGAATGGCTGGTGATGACCCAATGTTCTGCGTGCGGATAATAATTGGCGTAACCCTGTTGCTGGAACTCGTACTGCTGCCGGATTAATTGTTCAACTTGTGCCGGGGGCAAAGGCAATAACGCCAATTCAGTTCTCACCGAACCAAATAATGTGCGTAAAAAATGCTCGTCATCCGGGCCAGTCAAACGCAAGTGCAGCCCCGGTGGAAGTACCAATTCGTTATTCATGCAATTCCTTTCCCAAAGATTCAAAATTCTCGACTTAAAAACTGTGTATAGAGAGGCATCAACGATTGCCGGATTGCAGACTTCTCCTCCTCCGCAAATAGCGTTTGTTTGATGCCAGTATCATTTGCAAATATCAAGCCCGGTGTTTTTGAATGGAATTTCAACCGCTGCGTTATGTCCTGAAAGGATTCATCATCAGGAAATAGGCCAAAATGATGGAATATATCCTTGATCCGTCCGGCATCCAGCGATGGATAATCCACACATAAAACCGCCCTATCCTCCTTGTGTTTATTCATTTCTCCCAGCAATGCCGCAAGCACATGGCTGCGCCGGGACAATAATGTCTGGTCAGTATCCCGTGAGAAAAATACCGGGTGAATATTGGCCAGGCGTATATCACCGGCCATATGCCAACCCGCCATACGCTGGTGGGATGCGAGGATTTCGACCGGATCGCGTACCAGGAAAATGGCGGGAACTTGCGGATACAAACTGCGGATCAATCCCCAGCGGAAAATATCCCAGGCATTCCATTTAATAACCATGCGCGGGCGCGGGGAAAAAACCGCTGCCTGTAAATTGATAAAGGTGCGTAAAAAAACCTGCTGTTCTTGCAGCGATAATTCACCATCCAACAATAATTCGGTTAGCAATGGCGACTCGGAAAATATGCAGGTGGATTCCAGCTCGGACAGGCAACCGGAAATTAATGTAGAGCCACAGCGGGAAAGATGGAAAATAAATCCTGCCGGTTTTGCATCGGCAAGACCTGCCGCTTGTTGCTGTGCAACCGCCAATGTAGTGCACGGCTGGATAATTTGGTTAAACAGGTGCTGGCGATAACGAAGAATAGTTTCATCCTGAAAAGGTTCAGTGGCATGGCCCGTGGGTATTAACCAATTCACCTGCTTTTTGTTGGGCTGGTAGCGATACGGCAACCAGCGGCCAGCCAGTTGTACGCTGTGGGTTTCTATCGGGGTGAAATTCAAGCGGGAAATTTCACCGAGCAGTCCATCATCACCCAATTGCGGACAACTCCATAATTGCCGGATGCACTCCAATAACTCGCGCAGTGTTTGCGCCTGCCGACATAAGGCAATTTGTTCAGGTGAACTGACCAGCGCATTATATTGCGCAGAATAATTACTCATGTGCGGCTCCCATGAGTATCTGCCCTTTCAGCCACTCATTCGCCACACAATCAATCACCAGGTTAATCCGGTCTTCGCTGCCGAGGTTATACACTTCATGTATCTGATCTGCATTGAAGTACCACAACTCACCCGCGCGCATGGGAATAATTTTTTTATCAACCAGGAAACTCACCTCATCACTGGTGTGGATCGGCATGTGCAGGCGCGCTTCACCATACTCAATACTTAACTCATGGTCGCGATGGGGTTTGATTTCTGCACCGGATTGCAAGCGCATCAACCGCACGGCTTTGATGGGACACTGCAATTGGTTTAACAGGTGTTGTATTGCCGGGCAGCGCTCCATTACTGGTAAATTTTCCCAGTCATCGCCATCGGCAATTGCAAAACCCTGCAAAATGGGATGGGCATTTATGTGTTGGCGCTGGCAGCGCAAGGGCAATATATCCCAACCGCCGCTGTAGTCTTTTTTGTTGACGTGATCAACCCAGGGATTTTGCAAAAGCAAATCCACCTCAGCTTGCAAAGCAGCGAGTTGAATTGCGCTGGTTAGTTTTGCAAAAGAAATAACAGGTGCAAAAGATGTAGCAGAGTTTGCAGATACAACTGGATTTTCCATTCATAGACTCGCTTATTAATAGAATGAAGAATCCATTTCTCCTCATCGGAATTACAAAATCGCCATTAACAAAAATGGCAACCCAATAAATGCAACCAGTGTAGACACTACTACCATGGCTGCAACTTCTTCCGGGTTATGGTCATAACGCAAAGCAAATAGATAATTAAATACTGCTACAGGCATGGCCGATTGCAATAACACTATATTACGTGAAACGCCGGTCAATCCCAGGAACTCACACACGATAACCCCGAATAACAAACCACCACCAATGCGCACGAGGCTAAAAAACAAACTGCGCTTCCAGGAATGAACTTTTAAGGTGGCAAGCGATACCCCCAAGGCAAGGGTCATCAAGGGTATGGCAATACCACCCAACAAATCGAGTGTATTGCCAATCCAGCGCGGTAATTCAGTGTGGGTAAGCAACAGGAGTACGGCAATGAGCATTGAATAAATCACCGGCTGTTTGGCGATGGATTCCATGCGTTTAAAAATACCGCCCTCACTGGTCGCCACCATTAACAGGCCGACTGTAAACGTTGCCACCACCATTACCATAAATGACCCCAGTGCGAGCGCAAGACCGGTTTGCCCATAGGCAAATAAACACAGAGGTAATCCCATATTGCCATTATTGGGAAAAATTAATGGCGGTAAATAAGTGGCAATCTCCAGCTTCATCCAACGCAACAACGTCCAACCAAAAATTCCCATGGTCGTCATTACCATTGCTGTGGCAAGTGCAACCTGCCCCATCATCGATGGCTGCACATCCACTTTCACCATCGCGCTGACGATCAAACAGGGTGTACCTATATTCATTACAAGACGCGAAATAAAATTCGAAGGAAAATCATTACCCGTTTTCCCCCAGATAAAACCTGCCCCCACTGAAATGACTATCGGAGCCAAAATAGCGAACAATTCACCCAACATAAGACAATCCGCAATCAACTCCAAGGAGGCACGCATATTACCGGCGAAAGCGTGTTACGGCCACTCATCCCCCTCATGTCATAGTAAAAATTTATGACCTTTTGGTTGTTCCAGCAAAACACTTCGGATAAAAAACGCCTCCTTAATACGAGCGGCCATGACATCTATGCCGCGATGTTTACATTGATTTCCGAGGTGGATATGTCCCAAAAAATAAAAAAAGTGGTGATCGCTGGAGGAGGAACATCAGGTTGGTGTACTGCCGTTTCTTTATCCCGTCAGTTAGGAACCCTGTTAGATATTACATTGATCGAGTCCGCCGAAATCGGCACAGTGGGTGTAGGCGAAGCGACATTCCCGACTATCTGTTCTTTCCACAAAATTATGGGCATTGATGAACAGGAATTTTTAAACGCAACCATGGGTAGTATCAAGCTGGGTATTTCCTTTGAAAACTGGGCCCGTAAAGGCGACAGGTACATCCATCCTTTTGGCACATTCGGGAAGTCCAACTGGTTAGGGGACTTTTATCACTACTGGTTGTCCGCCAAGGCGCGTGGTTATGATGGTTCGATTGACGATTTAAGCTTCGAGTTGCAGGCTGCCAAGGCCCATAAATTTGCGCTCACCGAAAATCCAAAACTCAACTACGCGTATCATTTTGACGCAGGTCTTTACGCAAAATTTTTACGTAAGCTTAGTGAGGAAAAAGGCGTACGTCGCCTTGAAGGAAAAATTGTTGGAGTCAAGCAACATCCGGATACAGGTTTTATTGAGTCTGTGGTAATGGAATCAGGTGCGAGTATTGAAGGTGATTTTTTTATCGATTGCACAGGATTTCGTGGATTGCTAATCGAGGAAACCTTAAAGGCCGGTTACGAGAAGTGGGGGCATTGGCTGCGTAATGATAGTGCCGTAGCCTTACAGACTGAATTCTCTGGCGATATCCCACCTTACACGCGCGCTATTGCGCATGACAGCGGTTGGCAGTGGAAGATTCCGTTGCAGCATCGCCAGGGTACAGGCCATGTGTATTCCAGTGCGTATATTTCTGATGAAGATGCAAGAAAAACCTTGTTGGAAAATCTGGATGGCGACATTCGTGCAGAGCTCCGTCTGCTGAAATTCCACACCGGACGCCGCAAGCAGGCCTGGGTCAAAAATTGTGTTGCTGTAGGCCTGGCCGGTGGATTTATTGAGCCGCTGGAGTCAACCAGCATCCATCTGATTCAAATGGGCGTGGTCAGGCTATTGCAGTTATTTCCTTTTGAAGGATGCAATGAACATTTGATTCGACGTTACAATGACCTCACTCGCGCCGAGTATGAATGGACTCGGGATTTTATTATATTGCACTACAAAGCGACCGAGCGCGATGATACCCCCTACTGGCGCGACTGCCGTGATATGACCATCCCGGATTCTCTTTCTGAGAAGATTGAAATGTTTAAAGCAACCGGTCATATCTACCATGACCCGGATGATATTTTTAAAGTAACTTCCTGGCTTCAGGTAATGCTGGGGCAAAGAATAGAGCCCAAGGGTTATCACCACATTCCGCACCTGATGAGTGATGAGAAAATTTTTGCCGGTCTCCTGTCGATGAAATCGAATATTGCAGCTGCAGTCGAAAAATTACCATCACATGCAGACTTCCTCAAAACCTATTGTTCGGTAAAATAATCTGCATACATTCGGAACTTGCGATGAGTGAGTTCCGATTAATGTGTGTGTCATATATGATTCGCCAATCGAGTTAACGACACACCATTCAATATGCAAAACCCTCTATTCGGCGAACCCGAAAAATCAACCACCAAGCCAGTAAAAAAATCTGACCAAAGTGTGGAGCCAGCCATTATCGATCCGGCGTTGATCGAGCTTGCGAAAACCTTGCCGGGGCATCTGCGCCTGGGAACCTCGTCGTGGAATTATCCCGGTTGGGATGGATTGGTGTGGGACGGGGAATATACCGAGACCAACTTGTCGCGTTACGGATTAATCGCTTATTCAAAGCACCCCTTGTTGCGTACCGTCAGCATCGACCGCAGCTTTTATCGCCCGCTCAATGTTGCACAATTTGCCGAGTATGCGTCGCAAGTCGGACAGGACTTTCGCTTCGTTGTTAAAGCGCCGAGCCTGGTTACCGACGCGCTGATAAGGGATGAATCTGGCCGAGGCATGCGGCAAAACCCGCACTTCCTGAATGCCGATGAGGCGGTGAAAATGTTTGTTGAACCAGCGCTGGAAGGTTTGGGGCACAGGCTGGGAGCGCTAGTGTTCCAGATCAGCCCACTTCCCACCGCATGGCTGGGTCAAATGCCGAAAGTGATTGATCGTTTGCACAGATTATTAAAAGCCATTCCCAATTTAAAAAGCACTGCGCCCGATGGCGTTGTCGCAGTAGAGGTACGCGATCCACAATGGCTAACACCACAATTTGTGCAGGCATTGCGCGATACCGGTGCGACTTATTGCATGGGGCTGCATGCGAAAATGCCGCGCATTGCTGAACAACTTCCCATACTTCGCGCACTTTGGCCGGGTCCGCTCGTTTGCCGTTGGAACCTTAACCCGATCCACGGGGCCTATGGTTATGAGGACGCGCAGGATGCCTATTCCCCTTACGACAAAATCATCGACCCCGATCCTGAAACGCGCGCGGCCCTGGTACGCGTAATCGCGGGCACAGCAGGCGCAGGACAAAATGTATTTGTCACGCTGAGTAATAAAGCAGAAGGCTCTGCTCCGTTATCGGTAATTGAATTGGCAAGAGCTATCAGTGGAAATTCATAACGACACAATTGCTATAGCAAGGGCTGGCTTAAAACTTACACTAGTTTGGGACAGCCCTATTTGACACTCTCAGATTAATAAACATCTCGACGATAACGCTGGGTTTCAATCAAATCCTGCACATCATTTTCACCCAAAATTTCAACCAGTGCCTGATGGACACCTGTGCCCATAGCGATACCACCGCATACATAAATAACCGCACCGCGATCCAGCCATTCACACAACTGTTGTTGTTTGGATGTTAATAGTTCCTGCACATAGCCTTCACCATCGCGGGAATAAACTTCATCGAATTCCGTGAGGAAACCGGATTCTTGCCATGCATCCAATTCAGTAGCAAACAGGCGATCCTTACTGCGCTGGCGCTCGCCAAAGATCAACCAGTTTTGTTGCACATCATTGATGTAGCGCTCATGCAAATGCGCACGCAAACCAGCGATGCCAGTACCCGCGCCAATTAAAATCATCGGGCAATTTGTTAAAGGCGCATGGAACGAAGGATTCGCACGAATACGTGCAAGTATTTTGCCATTGATTTCTGCTGCATCAGTCAACCAGCCAGATCCCAAACCAAGCTCCCCCGTTTCCGTAAATGTCTGGCGCACCACCAGATCCAGGCGGCCATCAGTTGCCAGTGAGGCAATGGAATATTCACGATGCGGTAACGCGGGATTATTCTGCGGTTTTATTTCCAGAATATCGCCCGCTTGCCAATGCGCATTGCTGAGTTTAGGCGGCTGCAAACTCACGCAGTAAATCCCTGTGCCTACACTGCCCGCATTGAGCAATTCGCGTTTTTGCAAATTCCATTCTTCATATTCAGGTGCGCTCCATACCGGAATATCTTCAACACCGCTGAGATCGGCAATAGCTTTTTGCCAGCTATTTATCGCACACTCATCGCCGTTATTGACATTGATGCGCGCAAATAATGGCGTGGCACCATTGGCTTGCAACCATTGCTCAACTTGTCCGGCAAACGAGCAGTAATCACTATAACGTTTGTCGCCGAGCCCGAGTATCGCAAATTGCAGTTGGCTCAAACCCAGTGATGATTTTAATAACTTGCGGGCAAATCCGCGCGCGGCATCCGGTGCTTCACCCTCACCAAAAGTTGAAGCCAAAAACAACATTTTCTTTGCAGACTCCAGCATGGTTTTATCCAAGGCTGCGATATTTTTTACGCTCGCTTTAATACCGCCGGATTGCAAAATTGTAGCGGTATTCCACGCAAGTTGTTCCGCAGTTCCGGTTTGGCTGGCGTAGACAATCCAGTAATCCGCGTCAGTATGAGTATTGGAAAATCCGGCCGCGGCCGATTTGCTGGTGCGTTTCTTTTTGCGTCGATCGATGTACAACAAAAATCCAGTGATGGTAAACAACGGCATCAATAGCGAAGCCGCCATATTGATGATGACGCCCGGTGTACCAAACCACTCACCAGTATGCAATTCATAAATCCCTTGCATGATGCGCTTGCCCAAAGGCTCAAGCGGCTTATAGGGTTGATCATTAATTACTTCACCGGTTTGCGCATTGATACTCATGGAACTGCGCTGGCGATCATTGGTTGCATCAGGTGTGACGTAATTAATCATCACCAGATCTGTTTCTGCACGCGGAAAACTGATGCTCGCAAATTTGAAATTATTGTCCGCTTTAATAACAAAACTTGTCCAAGCGCTATCAACTGCAACGGAGGCAGCATGCATCTGGTGTTCACCGCCATTGCGACCTTCTCCACCATTGCGTTCTGCACCACCCTCGCGGGGGCCGCCCTCACGCCCCATTCCACCTTCACGAGGGCCGCGACCTTCACGCTCACCCATGCCGCGACCTTCACGGCCGCCTTGGGCTGCGCCTTGTCCAGGCTGCCCGCCTTGCATGGCAGGGCCACCTTGTTGACCACCGGGGCCACCAAAGCCGCGACGCTCTTGCACCGGTTCACCCGTTAACAATATTGATGCACCACTTTTAAACCAGCTGTAAGACCAGGTCAGGCCGGTTAAGGCCATCAGCAAATACAGCACAATTACCCAGGTGCCAATTACCGAGTGCAACGCCCAATAAAAATTGCGTCCTTTTAAACTGAAATCAATGCGGAACCAATTGCGCCAATTCAGCGCGCGACGTGGCCAGCGCAAATACAAACCGGACAATGCAAAAAACACCAAGGCAAATGCACTGAAGCCGGTAATTTGTCGGCCAATATTAATGCCGCCTTCTTCCGATGGAATTAATAACCAGCGATGAAGGGATCGCACTGTGCGGAAAAATTGTTCGCCGTTAATTTTCCCCAGTAGTTCGCCGCTATAGGGATTGATATAAACCGTCTCACCGCGACGCTCACCCGGCGGCGGGGCAATACGAATCAACGCACTGCGATCTGCCTCAGGCCAGAACGTGATTTGTTCAACGCGCGCGCCCTCGCGCTGCGTGCGAAAACGCTCGGCAATCGCATCAGGCGTTAAGCGTTCGCCACTCACTTCCACATGCACTATCGATGGACTTATTGCATCCATGATCTGCCGTTCAAAACTCATCAAACCACCGGTAAGACCAACAACCGCCAATACCACGCCAGCGGTAATCCCTAAAAACCAGTGAATCTGGAATAAAACATTGCGCACTTTAAATCCCCATGCCTGTTAAAAAGGAGTGAATGTTTAACACGGTTTTTTTATTTTTTAATTGTCCGGGAAGCTCTGAAAAATACACTTTCCGTCATACCCGCGAACGCGGGTATCCATAAAATTCAACAATTTGGATTAGCTGCGCTGGTCTACGGCTCTTGCATTCGCAGGAATGACACTTAATTCAGAGCATCCCTCGCTTATTCAGCGTTTTGCTCAGCCAACTGCCAACCACCACCGAGCGATTTATACAAATCAACTGCTGCATTCAAACGCGCGAGACGTTGCTGCACCAACGAATCCTGCGCGAGAAATAGCGTGCGCTGCGCGACTAACAACGACAGCAAATCATCGCTACCCTCACGATAGCGCACTTCGGTTAAACGCATACTGCGCTCAGCCTGTACCAGAATCTCTTGCAAACTGGTTTCCTGACGCCGGGAAATATCCGCACTCGCCAGTGCGGTATCAACTTCCTGCAAAGCGACCAGAATCGCTTTGTGATATTGCAACAACATCTCTTCGCGGTGCGCTTCACTCAAACGTTTTTGATTGATTAACCGACCGCCATTAAACAGCGATTGCGCGAGCGATAACGTCCACCCGGATGCCTGTGTCGCCGGATTTAAACTGAACAATTCGCTCGCGCTTTTACCAGCAGTTGCACTCAGGCTAATGCCCGGCAACAACGCGGCACGCGCGGCCACTATATTGGCATTGGCTGCAATTAAATTGGCTTCACTCGCGGCCAAATCCGGACGCCGCGTTACCAAATCTGCTGGAGTTCCCGGAGTAATTACCGGCACAGATACATCCAGCAACTGCACATCGGCCAAAATAAATTCCTGCGGCGTTTTACCTAATAAAACCGCTAAGGCCGCGTGCGTTTGGCGCGCTTGCAATTCCAGAGGCAACAGCGTTGCACGTTGCGTTAATAAATTGGCTTTTTGCTGGGCAACTTCCGCCGCCGATGCAACGCCATTGCGATAGCGCGCCTCCACAACGTTTTGTACTCGCTCGGCAATGGCGATATTTTTTTGTGCTGAGGCGATACGTTCTTGCAACGACAACCACTGGAACCAACCGCTGGCGATGGCGGCTTTAATACTCAGGAGTGCTGCATCCTGATCAAAACGGGTTGCATCGTATCCTGCCCTAGCGGAATCGCGTCCCGCAGCAATGCCACCCCACAAATCCACCTCGTAGCTCACACCCACACTTGCACCGGTTGATGCGCTGGTGTTGGTGGAGCCATCGGCATTTTCGCTGCGTTTCTCACCGCTGGATGCGCTCGCATTCAACGACGGGAACAAACTCGCGTTGGCGATGCGCATTAATAATTCCGCCTGACGCACGCGCCCGGCAGCAATTAATATATCGGGACTTTGCTGCTCGGCGGCGAGCATTAATTCATTCAAGGCCGGGGCATTAAATGCTTGCCACCAGGCTTTATCTATTTCAGTTGCGGCTTTTCTATCGTTCGTTAAAGTGTCGTTCGTTAAGGTGTCGTTCGTTAAGGCATTGCTCGTTTGAAGATCATCTGGCTGAAAAGATTCAGCGTAATTAACCGCTGGGCGCTCTGCTTCATCGGTGGTGATACACGCGGTCAACACCAGAGGCAAAAGGAAAACTGCGTAACGTTTATGGTGCAACAACATAAATTACTCCGCCGCCAATGCAGCAACAGGATCGAGGCGAGCGGCCTTGCGCGCGGGCAAAAAGCCAAACAATAAACCGGTTAAAAAGGCACAACTAAATGCCATAATCACTGGACCAAGTGAGTAAGCGACCGGCGTTCCGAAATTGGCAATCAACATCGCTGTGCTTAACCCTATCACCACACCTATGACACCGCCGAGTGCAGAAACGACCAAGGCCTCAATTAAAAATTGTTGCATGATATTGCGCGTGCGCGCACCGGTTGCCATGCGCACACCAATTTCACGCGTGCGCTCAGTCACACTCACCAACATAATATTCATTACCCCAATTCCACCCACCAACAGCGAAATCGCAGCGATAGAACCCAATAAAAACGTCATGGTATTTTGCGTTTCGGAAACCATATCGATCAGCGATGACATACTGCGGATCTGGAAATCCTCGGTGCCGTGCCGTTCCATCATCAGCGCATGCACACGGGTTTGCACTTCTGCCATATTTTTTTCATCATCGACAGAAATAGTAATGTTGCGCAAAAACCGCTGGCCGATTACCCGCAGGCTGCCGGTATTGAATGGCACAAATACTTTGTCATCCTGGTCTTGTCCGCCCGGATCTGCACCGCGCTCGCTCATTACCCCAATCACCTGGAAGAGCACGTTGTTGATAATAATAAATTCACCTAAGGGATTTTTGTCGGCAAATAATTTAGTCGCCACGGTTTTACCCAGCACCACTACCGTGGCGTAATTTTTGTTGTCTTCCGCGGTAAAAAAAGTGCCTTGGGCAATATCCCATTTACGCGCGGTGGGAAATTGTTCTGCCGTTGCGCTGATCTCGGTGGTGTGATCCACATTGCCATAACGCAACGTAAAACTGCCGTTCAATTCCGGCAGCGCAGCGGCAATATGTGGCAAGGTTGCAATCGCATCCACATCTTCCGGCACCAGGGTGACAGAGTCCCACCGAAAACGTTGCGTTGGCCCACCGGGGCGCACCAACAATAAATTGCTGCCCATAGCACTGATGCTATCCACCACCGCTTTTTTTGCACCGTCGCCAATCGCCAGCATACTGATGACCGATGCAACACCAATAACAATGCCGAGCAGTGTGAGCACCGTGCGAAAAATATTGCTACGCAGTGAACGAAATGCAGTTTTCGTCGCCTCCAGAATTTCCGTTTTAATCTGTGGCTCGCCGTGCAATGCATGCTCTTCTGCCGGTAATTGCGCAGGAATTGTCGGACCGGGGTCTGCAATAATTTCGCCATCGCGCAGTTCAATTAAACGCTGGGCGTGATGCGCAACTTCCGCATCGTGGGTAATCAGGATGATGGTGTGGCCTTGTGTCGATAATTCCTTTAATAGCCGCATAACCTCTTTGCCGCTATGACTATCCAGCGCCCCCGTAGGTTCGTCGGCGAGAATAATCTGACCACCGTTCATTAGCGCTCTGGCGATCGACACACGCTGTTGCTGTCCACCGGATAATTGATTGGGGCGATGATGCAAACGCTCCTGCAACCCCAATGAACTTAACAAGCGAGTGGAGCGCTCGCGCCGCGCTTGCGGCGATAAACCCGAATAGGTCGCGGGCATTTCCACGTTTTCGCAGGCACTGGAACCCGCCAGCAAGTTATAACTTTGAAATACAAACCCAAAAGCTTCGCGACGCAATTGCGCAAGTCCATCGGTATCCAAAGTAGCGACGCTGGTGCCACTAAAAAAATAATCGCCGCTCGTAGGACGATCAAGGCAACCGAGGATATTCATCAGCGTGGATTTGCCCGATCCCGATTGCCCCATAATCGCAACGAATTCGCCGGGATAAATTTCCAGATCAAGTCCGTGCAAAACCTGGGTGGCGATTTCGCCATTGCGAAAGGTTTTGGTAACGCCGGATAATTTGATCAGCGGTTGGATAGCGTTTGCAGCTGTCATTAACGTCTACCCATACCCGGACCACCGAAGCCACCAGCCGGCGCCACTTTTACCTGATTTGGTTTGGTACTGCCGCTGACGACTTTTTCATTTTCTTTCAAGCCTTCAATAATTTGCGCGTGTACGCGGTTGGTCACTCCAACCAACACTTTGCGCTCTTCAATATCGCCGTCTTCATCCATTACTTTCACTATGGCGGGGCGCGGACGATGTGCAGATTTATCTTGTCCATCCTGCAATTGATCACGTCCTTTCATTTCATCACGACGTTTTTTCCACTCGGCTTTTTGTTCTTCCGTTGGTGGCGGTGCAAAACTCACCGCCGACATAGGTACCAGCAATACATCTTTCGCTTGGGATTCGATAAAAAATACCTGCGTGCTCATCTGCGTCATTAACACCCGGTTTTCATTGGGCACATCAAACAGGGCGTTGTACAAAATCACATTATTGAGAATTTCCGGCGTAGGTTGGATGCGATCCAATTTGCTGTACCAACGGCGCCCCTGGCTGCCGAGCGTAGTGAAATACACCGGCATTTCCACGCGCAATTTTCCAATATCCGCTTCCGACACCTGGGTTTGTACGGTCATGGTCGAGAGATCTGCAACACGCATAATGGTTGGTGCCATCTGGTTGGTATTGAGCGTCTGGCCCTGGCGTGAAGTGATGGATACAACTGTGCCATCGATAGGGGCATAGATGCGGGCGTAATTCAGGTTTGCTGCTTCGACACGTAAGGTCGATTCGGTTTGCTGGATTTGCGCTTGCAGGGATTTGAGTTGCGCCTGCGCCGATTTTAAATTGGCTTCAGCCGTTTCCAGTGTTTCGCTGGTAGTGGCATCTTCGCTCATCAGGTTTTTCTGGCGTTTGAAATTAATCTCCGCCAGAGTCAATTGCGCTTCACGCTCTTGTAATTGCGCTTGTTGGTTGCGCAATTGAGCACGAGTTGCATCCACTTTAGCGGCGTAGACAGTCGCATCAATTTCCGCCAACAAATCACCCGCTTTGACTTCCGATCCAACTTCGACGTGCAGTTTTTTTAACTGGCCAGATACTTGCGCACCCACATCCACATAATCTTGCGGTTGCAAAGTACCGGTCGCGGTGACGAGGTTTTCAATATCGCCGCGAGTCACTGGCTCGGTTGTATAGACCACATCGTTCTCATCGCCGGCAAACACACCGCGCCACAGCAAAACGATAGCAATCAGGACAACAACCAGCAGTGCAATTACCCCAATCCGGGAGCGAAAAAAACGGTGTTTGGAAACAGACAGATTCATAGTGTTATACCGCTAAACCAAGCATCAAAGAGCACCCGTTAAAACTGGTGCGCGAATAGTGGTGGCGAGTATAAACCAAACCCTGTTGCGGGTTAGAAAAAAACGGGAGGGATTAACAGTTATTGCACAATTTACGCGGATTTTTTTTGCATTTTATTGCGCAGTAGCGTGTAGCTTCTGTTAATAAACATCGCGGCAATAACGCTGCTCATCCGCCAGAGTTTCTAACTGATCAGCACCGAGAATTTGCACCAAAATATCGTCAACCGCTTGAGCCATTCCTTTTCCGCTACCACACACAAAAATTGCCGCACCCTCAGCCACCCAGCGTTGGATTTCCTGCGCATTAGGCAGGAGCAGATCCTGCACGTAGCGCGGCGCATCGGGTGCTGAATTGTGTGCTGAATCGCGGGAAAAAACTTTATCGACCCGCGCGAGCAATCCGGTGTTTTGCCAGTGCTCAATATCAGTGCGGAAAAAATTATCTGCGTTTGCGCTGCGCTCGCCAAAAAACAACCAGTGCCGGGCATTCGCGCGTAGCGGATTGGCGATATGCGCACGCAATCCAGCGATGCCGGTGCCGTTACCAATTAAAATCAGCGGGCACACTGCATCCGGTGAATGAAAATGGGGATTGGTGCGGATGCGCAAGCGAATAAAATCATTGAGCCCGGCGTGAACCGTTAACCAGCCAGAGCCAATACCCAATTGATGCTCATTGATTTGCACTTGTCTGACGAGCAAATCTAGCGAACCTTCTGCGGGCACTGACGCAATTGAGTATTCACGCTGTGGTAATTCGGATAAAGCGTCGATCAGCGCTGCATCACCGAGGATTTTAAATCCCGCTAATTTCTCTTCGCTAATATCGATGTCGCGCGTTGCTAATAGCTGTTCTGGTATGGAGATTCGCCCAAGGCGCTGCAAAAAATTCCGGATGGCTTCCGGGGAATTACACGGGCCTATCTCAGCAATATCACCGGCTTGCCAATGATCTGCTGGAATTCCGGCGGGAGCGGGTTGCAGTTTTAGATGAAATACAGGGGCGCCGGGGCTGGCGGGATTTAAACATTCACGCTGGATGAGTTTCCAGTCGCTGTAAACCGGTGTACTCCAATCGCTAAAGTGGGTATTGCCAGAAATTTGCCCGAGATAATATTGCCAGTGGCGCAGCGCACTTTCGTCAAGCCCGTCCACTTCAATAATATCTGCTAAAAAATGGGCGCCGCGGCGGTGGAATTCATTGTGTAATTGATGGGCAAATCCGCAAAAATGTTGATAGCTGGAATCGCCCATTCCCAGCAGTCCGATTTGTAAATGCTTTAAGGAATCCTGCCCCAAGGATGCGAGTGTGCGTGTGACAAATCGGTTGCCGTTGTCGGGTGCTTCGCCTTCGCCGTAGGTACTTACAATAAATAATGCGGTAGATGTTTTGGTCAATTGTGCAGCAGTTATTTGGTTAAGTGCGAGGATTTGAACAGCCTTTCCCGCTTGTTCCAACTGTTGTGCTGTCTTTTTTGCGATACGCGCAGCATTACCTGCCTGGCTTGCATAGCCAATCAAAATGCATTCGCTGGAATCGATATTCGGTATGGTCGATATATTTTGTTTGCGCTGATAGTTTCGCCAGCATAGCCAGCAAAAAAGAAAGTAGGAAAAAATTAATAGGCTAGCGGCTAGGTAGCGCACAAAAATAAACTCGTTAAAAACATTGGGAGTTAGCGAGAGATGGACTCCGTCAATTACTCCGGGACGCGCCGTGAATACTTCCCTGTAGGCTCGGGCACAGCATCCATGCTGTGCACGGTCCCAGAGCAATTGCCGGAATCCATCTTTGCAGAGTCATCAAGATTGCTGTTTTGTTCTTTTTATTCAGGTAGTACTTCAAACGTTGCTGCATAACTACCCGTGCGAACAGTGGCAGGTTTTTTGGCTTTGTCATCGCGATAATCAGCACTTAACCAGTACATGCCTGCTTGTGGCCAGGTAATAGAAATATTACCTTTTTTGTCAGTTTCCAATTCGATGGCTGCTTGCTCACTGCGGTAGCGCATGCCACTGGGAATGACCGTGACTTTTACACCGGCAACGGGCTTGCCTTCCATCAAAAATTGAAAGGTTGCAGCTTCACCAGCGAATAGATCATTGGGATGTGTGACCGGAACCAATTCCAAGCCTTGGTTAGTAGTTTTTAATGCGGTGTCATTCGGGGTACCTGAAGTGACGAAAGTTTCCATACGGCGGGAGAATTGCGATACTTCCAGGTCTTTGGCTTTTTTGGGAACCATTTTGTCAAAATCAGCGGGGTTGGCTTTTTCGCCACGGCCCGGCCACATGCGGCGTTCGCCTTCTTCAGTTTTCCAGGTTGCCATTATTCCGCTGGATGCCAATGCAATTTTATAAGTGCCTTTTTGTGGCAATTGCACATCGAAAGTGCTGCGAAATTTGCCGGTGTTGGCATTTTGCGCTTCCAGATTTTTGCCATCCGGTGCGGTAATTACCAAACCTTCTGTGCGCATAGGTGCGTGATCAGCGTGAAAAATATCGTTGGAAACTGCTGCATCAACACTGACCCAGGCATCGTCGCTGGAAAGTACTGTGGCACTCGGCAATAACCAGGCGCGATGTGCATGGGCAGTTAATGGCAAGCAGATCGCGAGCGTTGTACAAAGCATGGTGTTTAAAAAGCGATTCATGGCAATCATTCCTCTCAATAGTTTTTAGGTGCCCGGAGAAGCTCTGAATTAATTGCGCTTTATGGATACCCGCGTTCGCGGGTATGACAAAGACGTGTTTTTCAGAAGCTCCCTCATAATTAATTCCTGATAATTACGGAGTAACAGTCAACTTCACTTCACCCAATTCTTTGCTGCCTTTTGCACTTTGCTCTGCCGTTGTTTTTGCTGGCCAGGTAAACGGCACTTTCACCAGTTCACGCCCACCCACTTCACGCGCAGCTTCCACCATGAGCACATAATTACCCGCAGCTAATTTGCCCAAGGGCGCTTTGCCTTCGGTAAAAGTCAGTGCGTGTTTACCGGATGCGCGCGTTGCGCCGCTCACACCATCAACGGGCATATCGGTATCGCGGCCAATGCGACGCCACCATTGGCGCATATCCTTCAGCCACTCTTCACCTTTGTCACTTTTTTGGCCACGCTCTTCTACCTGATACCAGACCGCGAGGTTGATACTCTCGCCTTTTTCATTTTCAATCCAGACAGACACATAAGGTTTGTGATATTCGGCTACATCCAGGGTTGGCACTTCAACAGACACCGCCAGCTCGCTTGCAACAGCAGAGGTAACAAACAGTACAGACATAGCCGCACATAACGAGGAAAACATCAGACGCGAACGCATAATTAGTCTCTACAAATTAAGTTGTTATAGAAAACGGTTGCCGTAATGCTTAATAAAAATGAAAAACGCTTTTTAATGAAAAAAATTTAATGAAAGATGATTAATGAATAAACAACAGAATCAAAACCCAGGGCAATACTAGCCCCAAGCCCACCATCGGCCAGGTTGCCGGACGGCCGCTGGAGTAGCGCTTCAGCAAGAGCAAACCGGTGATGCAAAAAATAATACAGAAAACTGCAAATACATCGATAAACCAGCTCCAGGCAACGCCGGTATTGCGCCCTTTGTGTAAATCATTGAGATAGGAAATCCAGCCGCGATCAGTGACTTCATACACCAATTCACCACTGGCTAAATCGATACTTACCCAGGCATCGCCACCAGGACGCGGCAGCGAGATATACACTTCATCATCACTCCACTCAGCCAATTGGTTGCCGGCTGCAATATCCTGCTCCTGCGCAAGCCAATTGCTTAATACTTTTGGTAATGCAGCTTTTTCTTCGTCAGGAATTTTAATTGCCGCGATAATATTCGCCGGAACTTCTGCTTCCAGCGTAACAATCTCCGGTTTGGCTTTGATTTGCGCCGCGTGATTGAGGGTGATACCGGTAACTGAAAACAGCAGCATTCCGATAAGACAGATCGCCGAGCTGATCCAATGCCATTCACGTAGGCTGCCCAGCCACCACCAACTGGTTTTTTTTACCGCAGCATTCATCAGACTTGCGCCCACTGCCTCAACAAATTGTGATAGTGACCAGTAAGGCCCACTATCTCTTCTGCATCACCTATCTTTTCTCGCAGTGATTGGATGTTGCAATCCAACTCGTGCAATAAATTGCGCTGCCAGTCATCGCGCACCATGCTTTGGGTCCAGAAAAAACTGCACACGCGCTCACCCTGAGTGACGGGTGCAACCTGATGTAAGCTGGTGGAGGGATATAAAATCAAATCACCGGCGGGTAATTTTACTTCGTGGCTACCGTAGGTATCCTGCACGATTAGTTCGCCGCCTTCATATTCTTCCGGTTCGGACAAAAACAATGTGGAGGAGACATCGGTGCGTAAACTTAAATTGCTGCCGGGCACCAAACGAATCGCACCATCCACATGAAAGCCATAATGTTCGCCACCGGAATAAGCGTTAAATAACGGCGGGACGATTCTTAACGGCAGCGCAGCTGACATAAACAGCGGATTGGTATAGAGCGCAGTTAAAATAATTTCACCCAGTTGATGCGCTATCGGGCTATCGACTGCAAGTTGGCGATTTTGTTTTACTTGCGCACCCTGCACACCCACGGTCGCTTTGCCATCAATCCACTGGGCTTGATCCAAACGTGCACGACATTCAGCGACCTGCTGTTTGCTAAGCAATTGCGGGATATGAATCAACATAGGCAAGGTGTCCGATAAAAATCCTGTTGAACAATAAAACGTACAGAATAGAACTTACACAATAGAAAAAGGGGCGCAAAAAATTGCGCCCCGGCTATCACATCAATTAAAACGCGAAGTTCAAACCCACTCGCGCCGACAAAGGTGCACCTGGGTAATAGCGTGAGCCACCGTTGTTCAAACTGCCGATATATTCTTCATCGGTCAGGTTAAGCACGTTTAATTGAACGCTGAAGTTTTTGTTGATTGGATAAGATGCCATTGCATCAAATACCCAGTAATCACCAAATTCCAATACCGAACGAGTCGCTTGCGCCACCTCGCTGGTCAAGCTGGAACTGGCCATGGTGTCAACATAACGTGCACCGCCGCCAATCACCAGACCACTTTCAAAGGTGTAGGTATTCCACAGGGTGAACGTCAATTCAGGTGACCATTGGATTACGCCGCCCTGGGTATTGGCCGCACCATTGTTTGCCGAGGTAACATTCCCACGCACGATTTCGGTATCCATAAACGCAATACCCGCGTTCAATTGCCAGGCTTTGGTGAGCGCACCGATCAACGCGAACTCAACACCATCTACCTGCTTCTCACCTACCGGTGTAGCAGTGCCGTCAGGGTTGGTAGCAATTTCATTTTCGTTAGTGCTTTTGAATGCCGCTGCGGTGAAGAACAAGGTGTCTTGCAACAAATTCCACTTGGTACCCACTTCCATATTGGTACCTTTTTGCGGATCAAGGTTCGGGTTGTTGATATTGTTGCCCGAGGCTTGCGTTGTTGGATCAGTGTTCAGCGCAAAGTTCGCTCCGCCCGGTGGCAGTTCCGATGTGGCGTAAGACGCATAAATCGAACCATCTTCAGTGGGCTTGTACACACCGCCTAATTTCCAGCTCAACAATTGATCGGTGACATGAGCTTCGCGACCCAACAAAGTTCCCACCGGAATCGTTTGCTCAGCAGGTGCAGTCACTGCGCCCTGGCGGACAGTTTGGTCAGTTTGGGTATGGAAGCGATCTGCACGCAAACCCACGCTAACTTCCCATTGCGGGTTAAAGGTGATGGTATCCAATGCGTAAATACCGTAAGTGGTAGTTTCACCATCAGTTTTGGTGCCATCGCGTACTACCGGTTGGAATACATCACCCGTGCTTGGGTTATATAAATTCGCTGGCTCCTGGGTCACGCGTTCTGATGGGTTTTCAGAACTCCATGGTAACCCCACATTCCAGTTCAATTGGCTTTCGTAAATAAATTCCACGCCGGATGAGAGGTCGTGTTGCACACCACCTGCATCAAAAGACGCAGTCAGGTTGGTTTGGTTGGTCAGGATTTCGTTGGATTGATCCTTCCCCTGACGGGTACGGTTCACTTTCCAGGTATCCGTATCATTTTTGGTATCCTCGGCGATAAGCAGCGCATTTACACCAGTCAATACCTGATCCTGTTTGGTATGACCATAACGGGAGGTATTGCGCAAGGTAACGTCTTCGGCCACATCGTGCTCAATACGTACAGTGGTCATATTGGCATTCACATCATTGTGGTCGCCTGTTGATCCGTAGAAGTTCTCGGTATCCACTGTCTCCAGTTCCGGGCCATCGCCATCCGGGAAACGACCTTCATAAACAGCACTGTAATAACCGTCCAGACCAACGGTTGAAATACCGCCATCGGGAATACCGGATTGTTGCATCGACAAATAATTAAAATGGGTGCGGGTTTCTGTTCCCAAACCCAGACCGAGGGATAAGGCCACGCCGGCGGAATCGTTTTCCACGTAATCGCGACCATCTACATCGGCATCCTGTTTCAACAGGTTAACGCGAAGGGCAGACGTTTCGGTAAGGGTGCGGTTTGCATCCACTGTCACACGTTTAAAGTCAGCGGTTCCACCAGTGACGTTGCCGGTAGTTGAGTCTTCCTGATTGGCCAATTTGGAACTCAGGTTGACGTAGCCGGAAGCAGCACCGCGACCGTTATCCACACCGGCGGGACCTTTGGCGATTTCAACTTGCTCGGTGTTAAAAGTATCGCGGCTAATGCTACCCAAGTCGCGGATACCATCAACATAGATGCTGCCCTGGGTATCAAAACCGCGCATAAAAATAGAGTCGCCCGTCGCAGTGTTGCCATTCTCACCCATCAACATGGTGATACCAGGGGTATTGCGTAGCGCTTCGCTCAAGGTAGTAGCTGCTTGTTGTTGGAAAAGTTCTTTCTTTACTACCACGATGGTTTGCGGGGTATCTACCAATGGCTGGGTAAATTTCGGTGAGCTGGCCTTTTCAGCCTTATAAACTGACTCAATTGCATCGGCCTCCACCTTGACGGCGTTAAGGGTTTTGGCGTCCGTTGCCTCTTCAGCCGCCATAGCAGCACCAGCCGACGCCAACAATATGGCCGATGACAATGCAGTAGCGGTCAACTGCACCGAAGTAGCACGCTTTTTGGAAACAATATGGGGTGAGGTAGATTTGAGTATGGTCATAACAAGCCCTGTAATAGTATTAATGCGCAAAGAATAAGAAGACGCGCATAGTATAGATAACCATTATCATCTGCAATAATAACAATTCTCATTTAAAGGATTTTTTGACGCCATCACACAAAAACTTAGGCGCCATGACCTGCAGGGCGATTATTTGACTTATCGATTCACCGAAGTAAAAAGCAGGATTAGACCCGGAGAGGTGCCTAACTGAAGATCTATGCGGAGGAATGCGAGGGGATTTATTGATGTTGAAGAAAACGACAGGATATGATCGCCCCATTTCAGGTACGAAACGGATTACATGATGCCCAAATATGCTTTTAATGCTTTCATAGCAGCAATGTGTCTCCTTGCAATTGGGTGCTCCACCCAATCCGCCTCCACTCCCGGCACAACCAACAGCCATCAAGAACCTGTCGCTATTACAACGCCGACTCAATTCATATTTTCAATACCGCAAGGGCAAAAAGTTACACTACTACTATTAACCAACAGCGATATTGATACCCTTAATAATGAGGTAGGCCGCCTGTATTTTTATGACGATAATTGCACCCTTGGCCATCAGGTTTCCCTCGCCTATCAACAAACGCCCAGGGAACGCCTGACCCTTTATTTTGCCCAAGAAATACAATGGGGCAAACCCCACCAACTCGTACTTGAATGGAATAGCGCGAGCAATGATTTACGTGTGCAATTGGATGATCAGGTATTCAATATAAAACCAAATAGAAAACCACGCTTCCTGAAAATTTATAACAGCGACCTTTTTACTTTCAACAAAATTACAACATTAACTAATTAAATCTCACGGATGCTAATAATGAGAATAAAAAATTTCCCCGCTATTGCCTGCATTATTTTTACAGGTACCTTCTTTAATCCAGCTGCGCATGCTGATTTTGAATTGGGTTCGCGTTATTACCAACAAGGTAACTATGAGAAAGCCTTTAAAGAATTTATGGATGATGCAAAGTTGGGTGATCACAACGCCCAATATAATCTCGGCGCCATGTACTACCAGGGCAAACATGTCGCACAAGACAAGGCAATGGCTTATGCCTGGATGGCGCTGGCAGCCCAGAATCCTGACGCAAAAACCGAAGGGCTTGATGTAAAAATATTGCAAAAGATGGATGCAGTAGAACAAAAAAAGGCACAAGAAAAGTATCAGGCACTTGCTGCGGAATATAACAGCCAAGCAATAGAAAAACGCATTACTCCCAATTTTACCGGCAAGTCACTTGCTGTAAAAAGCCAGCGATTAATAAAAAGCGTAGCGCCTGCCTTCCCATCCTCGATGGTCCAGCAAGGTGCAGCAGGTTTTGTCGATATCACCTATACCATCGATAAAAATGGTTTCACACGCGACCATGTAGTGAGCTACAGCCCATCAAATAGTTTTAGTCGCGCTTCAGTTGAAGCACTCCGACAGTTTCAATATGAACCGACAATCGTTAATGGGAAACCTGTTGATGTAAATGGCTTCCGGCAACGAATGGGCTATCACGTAGGCAATACCGGTTTCAGCGAAACCAAAATTACAGCACTTGTTGACGAATTGCGCGAAAAAGCCAAAAACGGTGGCAAAGATGAAAAAATGAGTTTTGCTTTTTTTCTGGAATCGATCCCATTACTTGGCTCTGGCTATAAACCCATAGACAACCCGAACGAATGGTATATACAGGCAGCCAATCAAGGCAGTGGGGCCGCCAGTTTTTTCCTGGGACGTAATATCCTTTACGGCAACATGTGCCAACAAGATACATCACAAAGCATGGCCTGGCTGGTTAGAGCTGCCAAACAAGGTGTAGCTGATGCGCAGTATATGCTTGCACTTGAGTCATTCAGTGGTATGCAATTTGAGAAAAATGAAGACAAGGGCTTTTATTGGTTAGAAAAATCAACAACGCAAAGTGATGTCGCAAAAGTTCGTTATGCCTGGATTCTGGCAACACATCCAGCGCAAGAGCGACGCGACGGCAAAAAGGCATTGAGCTACCTCGCCGGATTTGACCGCACTTATTGGGATAAACAAAGCCTATATCAGACACAAGCGGCAGTAGCTGCCGAAAATGGTGATTTTAAACAAGCCGTTAAATGGCAAAAGAAGGCGCTTGAAGATGCACAGAAAATAAACATCCCAACCAATCTCATTGAGCAGCGACTTGCCGGGTACAAAAATCAAACAGCCTGGCGTGAAGAAATATGAATACCTAACAATCCCAAGCAAAAAAATACCGCCACCAAGGCGGTATTTTTTACCCAATCAATAACAACGACTTACATATAGGCGTTAGTACGATCCGTGTGGTCGGTGACGTCACGAATACCTTTCAGCTCTGGCAGCTTATCCATCAGTTGTACTTCAATCCCCTGCTTCAGGGTAATCGCCACTGAGCCACAGCCCTGACAACCGCCGCCAAATTTGAGGATGGCGATCATATCTTCGGTCACTTCCACCAAGCTAACATTGCCCCCATGTGAGGCAAGGCTTGGGTTGACATCGTTATACAGCACGTAATTGATGCGATCTTCAAGCGGACTATCGTCGGTCACACGTGGCATTTTTGAATTGGGCGCGCGGATAGTCAGCTGACCGCCCATACGATCCGCAGAGTAATCCACTTTGGCATCCTCCAAAAATGGCAGGCTGCGCTCTTCAAAATAAGCGTTAAAACCATTCAGGGGGACGATCACATCGCCCTCTTTCTGCTCGCCGGGACGGCAGTAGGCGATGCAAGTTTCTGCGCTGGATGTACCCGGATTGGCCACAAACATGCGTATGCCTATGCCATCGTTGTCTTTTTGCTTGTCCAACAGCTCTTTCAAATATTTCTGGGCTGACTCGGTGATATCGACGTTGACCATATAAACCTTTCTGTTAATGCGTAATACCCGATTAAAACACTCGGGTATTCTACTGCAAAGCCAGCAGCCAAGGCACTAGTGATGCCCGAAAAGAGACAAGTTATTTACAATCGAACCCATAGCGAAAGGGTTTGCATGGGGGAAAGGTGGTCTGGATTCTGCATCACCCAATGAACGCTACCCCAAGGGGGGAGATTACCCGGGCCTGCTAGTAGATGACGATGGACCCGCGCCCATATTGAATGAAGGATTACGCAATATGTCGCCTCTCCCCCGCTATCAGTTGGGAATTTCGGAAAAAACTCCAATTATTGTCAAATGAAACTGCAATAATCCGATTTTGAGTCTATCGTTAAGGTTGTAATATGCGCCAAACACCCCCTATACAAGATTTACCGCTACGGAGTTTTGACATGCCCTCGGATTCAAATGGGTTTTTATTGAACAGCAAAACCTTGCGCTTGACGATCTACATCAGCCTGGCCATTGCCAATATCATATTTGGCGCCCTCTACCCTGAGCAGATTGTCGTTGCTGGCTGCGGTTTTGCGTTTTTTGCAGCATTAACCCTGTGGCACCTGCGCCCGGAAGAGATTGAAAAAAGCACTTCCAGCAAAAAAGTGTTCAATTTCGACAAGTAACTGCCACACCTGCTTTCCCCCTCCCCCATCGCAGCTAGACTCTCATTGGGTCATTCAGATGCGATGGGGCAAGCCTGCAACTCCTGCGCAAACCTGCCCCGCAGCAGGCTTTTCTGCTAGAATCCGCGCCAATTTTCTATATCAAACTTTTTTGATATTGCTCTGACTTAATTGATATTGCCCTTGATACGACCGGGCAATTATTTAATCGCCAAAGGTTCTCCATGACTATTCCAGCCGCACTATCTGCCCGTATCACTGCCCTTAACGAAGCTATCCGCCAACGCATCCTGATCCTTGATGGCGGTATGGGCACCATGATCCAAAGCTACAAGTTGCAAGAGGCGGATTATCGCGGCGCGCGCTTTGCCGATTACCACATGGATATCGCGGGCAATAACGACCTGCTCAGCATCACCAAGCCGGAGGTGATCCGCGAGATCCAGCGCGCCTACCTCGAAGCAGGTGCAGACATTCTGGAAACCAACACCTTCAACTCCACGCGCATCTCCATGGCCGATTACGACATGGAAGACCTGACGCATGAATTAAATTTTGCATCGGCAAAACTGGCGCGCGATCTCTGCGATGAACTGACCGCAAAAAATCCGGCCAAACCGCGCTTCGTTGCCGGGGTGCTTGGGCCGACTAGCCGCACCTGTTCCATCTCACCGGACGTGAATGATCCCAGTGCGCGTAACGTGACTTTTGATGAGCTGGTGGAAAATTATCTGGAATCGCTTGATGGCTTGGTCAAAGGCGGCGCCGATATTATTTTGATCGAAACTATTTTCGACACGCTCAACGCCAAAGCCGCCGTATTCGCGGTAAAACAATATTTTGATAACGTCGGTTTTGAATTGCCGATTATGATTTCCGGCACAATCACCGATGCCTCCGGCCGCACCCTTTCCGGCCAAACCACCGAAGCCTTTTACAACTCCCTCGCCCACGCCCGCCCGCTCAGTATGGGTTTGAACTGTGCATTGGGTGCAAAAGAGTTGCGCCAGTACGTGCAGGAAATGTCGCGCGTTGCCAATTGTTTTGTGAGCGCGCACCCCAACGCGGGTTTGCCGAATGAATTTGGTGAATACGACCAAACCGCGCAAGAGATGGTCGATATCGTTGAAGAATTTGCCGCGAGCGGATTTTTAAATATTATCGGCGGCTGCTGCGGCACCACTCCCGCACACATCAAAGCACTCGCCGATGTGATGAGCAAATATGCTCCGCGAAAAATTCCGGATATTGAACCCGCCTGCCGCTTATCTGGCCTTGAGCCATTCAATATCACCAAAGACTCATTGTTCGTAAACGTCGGCGAACGCTGTAACGTTACCGGTTCGGCGCGCTTTAAAAAATTAATTGTGGAAGAAGATTATTCCACCGCACTGGAAGTTGCGCTGGAGCAAGTTGAAAACGGTGCGCAGATTATCGATATCAACATGGACGAAGGCATGCTCGATGCCGAAAAAGCCATGGTGAAATTTTTAAATTTAATCGCCGGCGAACCAGATATTTCACGCGTGCCCATTATGGTGGACTCTTCCAAATGGGAGGTCATCGAGGCAGGCTTGAAATGTATCCAGGGAAAACCGATTGTCAACTCCATCAGCCTGAAAGAAGGTGAAGAAGAATTCCTCGCCAAAGCCAAACTCTGTATGCGCTACGGAGCAGCAGTGGTGGTAATGGCGTTTGACGAAACCGGCCAAGCTGATACCCAAGCGCGCAAAAAAGAAATTTGTGAACGCTCCTATCGCACGCTCGTCGATAAGCTCGATTTCCCACCCGAAGATATTATTTTCGACCCGAATATTTTTGCGGTCGCAACCGGGATTGAAGAACACAATAATTACGCAGTAGATTTTATTGAAGCCACGCGCTGGATTCGTCAAAACCTGCCCCACGCTGGTGTAAGCGGCGGCGTGTCCAACGTATCTTTCTCATTCCGCGGCAACAATCCAGTGCGCGAAGCCATCCACTCGGTATTTTTGTATCACGCCATTAAAGCCGGTATGAATATGGGTATCGTCAACGCCAGCCAGCTGGCGGTGTACGACGATTTACCGCAAGAATTAAAAGACAAAGTTGAAGATGTCATTCTCAACCGTCACAGCGGCGGCACCGAAGCTCTGCTCGATATCGCTGAAAAATATCGCGGCGATGGCTCGACAGGCGACGTAAAAGAAGATGCCGAATGGCGCTCGCTGCCCATTGCAAAACGTATCGAACACTCGCTGGTAAAAGGCATATCCACCCACATAGTGGAAGACACTGAAGAAGCTCGCCAATTTTATCCGCGCCCGCTCGATGTCATCGAAGGCCCACTCATGGATGGCATGAACGTGGTTGGGGATTTATTTGGTGCCGGTAAAATGTTTTTGCCACAAGTGGTGAAATCGGCGCGAGTAATGAAGCAATCCGTTGCTTATTTGCAGCCGTTTATCGAAGCAGAAAAAACCGAAGCATCAAAACCCAACGGCAAAATATTAATGGCCACCGTTAAAGGCGATGTGCATGACATCGGCAAAAACATTGTCGGCGTGGTCTTGCAATGCAACAACTTCGAAGTGGTCGACCTGGGTGTAATGGTGCCCTGCGATAAAATTATCGATACCGCCATCGAACAAAACTGCGACATCATCGGCCTTTCGGGTTTGATCACTCCATCACTGGATGAAATGGTGTTTGTCGGCCGCGAAATGGAGCGCCGTGGCATTAATAAACCACTGATGATTGGCGGCGCTACCACATCCAAAGCACACACTGCGGTAAAAATTGATCCGGTATTTAAACTCAACCAGGTTGTGTACGTTGCGGATGCCTCGCGCGCAGTAGGTGTAGCAAGCACTTTGCTTTCTGACGAACTGCGCCCGAAATTTGTGGAAGACCTCAAACAGGAATACGTAGAAGTACGTGAGCGCAACGCCAACCGCAAACCACGTGGCACAGTGCGCACCTACCCTGAAGCTATCGCTAAAGGTTTAAAACTGGATTGGGATAATTACACTCCACCCGCTCCTGCCTTTACCGGAACCAAAGTATTTGAAGATTACGATCTAAATACGCTGGTTGATTTTATCGATTGGACGCCCTTCTTTATCAGCTGGGATCTGGTCGGAAAATTCCCAAAAATCCTGGATGACGAAATCGTCGGCGAAGCAGCACGCAATTTATTTGCCGATGCACAGGAAATGCTGCACAAATTAATCGACGAGAAATTAATTAAAGCCAATGGCGTTATCGGCTTCTGGCCAGCCAATACTATCAATGCGGATGACATTGCCGTATTCGATGCAACAGGCAAACAAATTAATACTTTGCATCACATTCGCCAGCAACATTTAAAGCAAGGTATGGAATCCCGGCCGCACTACTCGCTTGCCGATTTTGTCGCACCAAAAGAAACCGGTAAACAGGATTACATCGGCGGCTTTGCGGTCACCACTGGAATCGGCGCGGAAGAACTCGCCAAGCAATATCAAGACGCGGGCGATGATTACAACAGCATCATGGTAAAAGCCCTCGCCGACCGTTTAGCCGAAGCTTTTGCGGAACACATGCATCAACGCGTGCGCAAAGAATTCTGGGGCTACGACCGCGACGAGAATTTATCCAACGAAGATTTAATCAAAGAACAATACAAAGGCATCCGCCCCGCTCCCGGTTATCCCGCTTGCCCGGATCACACAGAAAAAACACAATTGTTTGCGTTGCTGGATGGCGAGAAAAATACCGGCATTACATTGACCGAACACTTTGCAATGTTGCCAACGGCTGCGGTTTCCGGCTGGTACTTCTCGCATCCGCAAGCGGAGTATTTTAATACTGGGAAGATTGAGAAAGATCAGGTGGAGAGTTTGGCGTTGCGTAAGGGTTGGAGTGTGCAGGAGATTGAGCGTTGGATGAGTCCGGTGTTGGCGTATGAGCCGGGGGCAATTTAATAGTTTTCATGTGTAGCCCGTAAGGAGTGAAACGGATTACGGGAGACGCTGCAGAGTGGTCAGCCCCGTATTTCGTTAGACTCCATACGGGCTACTTGCTAACAAAAGGAAATAGTGATGAATATTTTCTACTCATGGCAAAGCGATTTAACATACAAGTACAACAGGAATTTCATTGAAGATTGCTTAAAAGGGGCTATTAAGAAGTTCAACCAAAATCACAATATAACCAGCTTTAGCCCTGCAAGAGCAGATAAAGACACCGCAGGATTATCAGGCAGCCCGAACATTACAGATACAATTTTTCAAAAAATTGAACAATCGTCGGCCTTTATTGGAGACATTTCGTACATTTCAAACTCAGCACAAAAGAAAATTCCTAATCCTAATGTAATGATTGAAATGGGGTACGCACTCAGTTGTTTAGGTGATTCCAAGGTTATTAACGTAATGAATACTTATTATGGTGATGCCAGTGAACTACCTTTTGATTTAAAACATAAAAGATGGCCAATTCGGTACAACTATAGCCCCCAAACCCCACTAGAAGAAAAGAAAACCCAAAAAGAATATTTAATCAACTCGATCTATGACCAGTTACTTCTGATACTTGTAGAAAAAATCTCCTCATCTAATGAGGAAGTACCCAACCTCACCAAAGAACCAAGTATTGAAAATATTAAACTTCATATTTTGAACTCTTCTTTCGATGACTGGTACGTATCAACCATCAAAAACAAGCTACATGCGGTTTACCAAAAAGATGTAAATCTCAGACTAGAAATCAACATGAACAAATATCATCTAAAAGAGTTCAGAGAAGAATGGCTTGATAACTATCCTAAGCCTGAGGCATGTAGCTACTGGTGCAACGTAAAATATTGTCAATCTATAGTTAATCGATTAATAATTGTTAATGCCAATGAAGGCACACTAATCCCAGCTCCAAAGGAAATAAGAAAAGCAACATTCCAAATTTCAAATTTGGATTTCAAAATCGGTCATATTTTCGATCAAAGCAACACACTCATGAAAGATATTCGCACAGCAAAAATCAATATTGAATTACCTATGTTCAAAGAATCCGGAATTATAATTGGTTAGCAGGTTGGGCAGCGATGTCCAATACCATACCCACTCTTGTTGGGCATAACTGCCCAACCTACCAAACAATAAATAACTAATTGTTGTGCTACCCCGAAAAACCGCTGTTGCGGTTCGTTCCTCAGCCTACGCGGCCCGCAGCAACCTACACACCTGGAGAAAATTATGAGCGATGCAACACATGACGAGCTGATTGAAGCATTAAAAATTGCCTTTTGTTACATGCCAAAAGTAATCGAGGTGAACAAATACGAATACGGCGATAGATACCAGACCGTGCTCGACCATATCCAAATGGTGAGAGAAACACTACTAATGAGCGGGATAGATCCGGAAGAAGTTTATGGCGAAATTAATCCCGATATCACACCGAACTCGTCTTATTAGCACGTAGATTGGGAAGAAAATAAAAAATCATCAACAGAGTGAACGCTTGGTTACCTTAAAACAAGATACTCACTGAAGGCGCGCTACGTTTTGCTTTTCCGTGATAAACCGCCTCAATATTATTGCCATCCGGGTCGAGCACAAAGGCCGCATAATAACCCGGATGGTAGGGGCGTTCGCCGGGCTTGCCATTATCTTTTCCGCCATTCGCCAAGGCTGCTTTGTAAAACGCATCAACCATGGCTTCATTTAACGCTTGGAATGCCAAGTGATTACGGCCAGTTAATTGGCCTTGTGCGGCGCGGCTATCGGGTGTGGAAACAAACAACTCGTCCGCCCAGAAATAATCATCGCCCGTGCCACCGAGTGGAATTTCCAGCGCAGCAAAAATGGCTGTGTAAAATTGCTGGGAGGCAGATAGATCTTTTACAACTAATTGGATGTGATCGATTAACCGCCCACGATGCAACTCTTGCGTTTCCATGTTGGACTCCTTTTAAAAAATATTGGAAGTATGTGCTCAGCATGCGTATTTATTTTTTATTGTATGCGTCATACAAAGCGGCAATATCAAATTTTTTCATACCAAGAAATGCCTCGGTAATACGGGCGACCCGTTCCGGGTCTTCATCCTGCATCATTTCATCCAGAACGGCGGGCACTATCTGCCATGACAGGCCAAACTTGTCTTTCAGCCATCCGCACTGTTCCGCCTCTGGCACCGCAGACAGCAATTCCCAGTAGTAATTTATTTCCTCTTGCGTATCGCAATTGACGATAAAAGAAATAGCTTCATTAAACCTGAACAAAGGCCCGGCACTAATCGCCATAAAGGCTTGGCCTGAGAGCGTAAACGAAACAATATCGCACTCCCCTGCCGGGGTATCGTGAAGCTTGGTAATGCTGACAACTTTTGAGCCGGGAAACACGGAACAATAAAATCGTGCAGCTTCTTTTGCTTCTGTATCAAACCATAAATGCGGGACAATTTTCTGTTTGATCAAGGCCATTGCATTTCTCCTCATTATTTACAGCTCAATTGTCAGTGCACACTATCTGTGAATAGCGCGCACTCTTTCCCATTTATCACCCTTATTGTTGTATGAGTACCTGATTCTTACTGTGTTCCCGAATAGGATTACAACATTTATACATAAAAGTAAATTTTGATAAACAGTCAAAGAGGATATAAAAACGTTTACTGTATATATCCAATGATTGGAATTCAGATAGAATCACCCACCTATTACTACACTATTCGAGATTGCTATGACGCCCGCCATTAAATCCCTCGAAAAGGCCAAAGCCACATTCAACATCCATGAGTACAGCCACGACCCTGCTGCTGAATCCTACGGGTTGGAAGCTGCGGAGAAATTGGGGATAGATCCAGCACGGGTCTTTAAAACACTGGTCGTTATGCTGGATGCAAAAGAATTTGCGGTGGGCGTTATTCCAGTATCGGCAATGCTAAGTATGAAACACATTGCCAAAGCGGCCGGTGCCAAAAAAGCAGCCATGGCCGACAAGCTGGATATTGAACGCATTTCCGGTTATGTATTGGGTGGTGTCAGCCCATTCGGACAGAAAAAAGCGCTAAAGACCTTTGTTGATGCGTCCGCCCAAACCTATTCCAGCATTTATGTCAGCGCTGGCCGACGCGGGCTTGAAGTGGAAGTTGCAGCTGATGTATTTAAAAATTTACTGCGTGCTACTTTTGTTGATTTGACTCAAGAGCACACAAGCTAGCCACTCAGATGGGTAACAATGCCCAACATCACCTTCATAAAAATCATGACAAATAATCTTATTGGATTGGGCTCACATCACAGCAGCATCAATTTTTATATCGCCAATCGCCCACTGATTGATGATTACCCTCGTATGCAAGAATTGCGCAGCTTGGCGATAGGTGAATTGGCGCATATTGTTAAACATACCAGCAACCATTGGCGCAAAGCGTTTAATGTTTACGCCAAGTTTTTATTTGACTGGTATCAATTGCAAAATCGCAAAGATTTGCCGGAAACCTGGCAAGCCTATCGTGACCTTAAACTATTTCAACAACACTCGCAGGAAGCTCTGCTGTTTAGTCCGCCGCAATTTAGTAAAGATAGCACCACCATTCACATCATTGCAGGCAAGACTTACGCAGCCAGTTTGAATCTGCCATCGCTCATTTGGCTGGATTCTTATTTTGCGATCAACACAGAATATCGCTTGATTGTTGCGCCCTACCCCGATTATCGCCAGCTATCCAACGAACGGATTGCACAACTGATTGAGCTGATGAAAGCCCTTTAGGACATTTCACACCCTAACGCTCACATCTAAAATGCAGAAACTTCTTTTGCAAACCCGATACCTTCACAGTATATTTGTGCGCCTTTTTATCTACCTCAAACTCTATAATAAATCTATAACCACTCCACGGAATCATTAACAACATGGATTTTTCCACCTCCGATAAAAATCGCCTTTATGGCTTGGACACCCTACGCGCTATCGCCATTGTTATCGTCTTGATTTATCACTACAAAGTGGTGGTAAGCAGGGAAGACATTTTCGGATTTATGAGTCAATTGGGTTGGACGGGTGTCGATCTGTTTTTTGTGTTGAGTGGCTACCTGATTGGCAACCAAATTCTCTCGGCCTTTGCCAAAGAGCAAGAGTTTTCGCTCAAATTGTTTTACATCCGCCGCTTCTTGCGCACCTTACCCAACTATTATTTTGTGCTCGCGCTGTATTTTATTTTCCCGGTTGCATTAAGTGGGACAGCGACTGCGCCACTGTGGTCTTTTTTGACATTCACCCAAAACCTGGATCTGCGCGCGGGAGAAACTTTTACGCACTCCTGGTCACTGTGTATTGAAGAGCAGTTTTATGTGATTTTCCCCCTTATTGCACTGCTTATTGCCTATACCAAGCGTTCAATCCTGCTAGGCTGGATAGCGATTATCGGCGCGATGTTCTTCGCCATATCCTTGCGCACCTTACGCGCTGTTAATTTGTATGAGATTGATGAAGGCGCAATTCCTGTTCAATCTTTTATGGAACAAATCTACTATTTCAGCCTGACACGGTTCGATGAGCTATTGCCCGGTGTAGCAATTGCATTACTGAAAAATTTCCACCCAGGTACTTTCACAAAAATATTACGCAGAGGTAACCTCTTGTTAATACTTGGTGTGATCAGTGTGAGTGCAATGTTTTATGTGTATTACCACTATCCTTACGGCACTTCGGTATGGGTGACGAGCCTTGGCTATTCATTATTATCAATCAGTTTTGCCATTCTTGTGCTTGCTGCACTCAGCCCTAACTCCGTATTGCATCGCATACGCATTCCCGGTGCAGCGAGCCTCGCGCTTTGGTCTTATGCAATTTATTTAATTCACAAACCACTGTTCCAGGTATTGAAAGCACCCTTAACGGAATACGGTATTGATATTAATGGCGGGTTGGGTGTGGCAATTATTATGGCGGTGAGTATTTTCTGTGGCTGGGCACTCTACTTCTTTGTTGAAACACCTTTTATGAAATTGCGGGCGCGGCTTTATCCATCCAATATAAAAACACCAACCACGCCCCTGGCTAACCAACAAGTGGTTTAACCTTTTCAAGCATATCTTCTCTCATCGGATACAGAGGCACCATGCCCCATGAGTGCCTCGCGATGAAAACATGCATCGATAGATGCCAGCAAACGCTCACTCAATGATTCGCCAATTAAACTGACAAGGAGGCTATTAAAGGCGCGGTGCAAAGCAAGGTTTGCTGCCACAATTGTTGCACTGGTTTGCTGCTCCAGCGCCGCCAACAAATGAACAAAATTATCGAAAGAAGTATCGTCTTCGGAAACGGCTGCCAACCAGGGAAAATCAACATGAGTGAGGTTGAGCGCCTTTTTATAGATTGCAACAATGCCTCTTCGCCCAATGATTGGAGTTAATGCAATATCAATTTGACGCCATCTTGCTACCGATTCTGCTGCAAGCTCAGCAGCAGTTAAGTCTGGTGCGGGAGTTGATTCAAAAGAACTTTTGCTCTGCATAGTTGATACCACTTGTATGTAGCATAAAGCTAAGGTTATTGACCCTTTCTAAGATTGATGCCCCAAGAACTACAGACGTTGCCATTATTGTTTAGAGACTTATCAATGAGGCAACTTCTACATCGCCCATATTGAAGGCACCCTATAGAATTGATGTTATTTTTTTGCCAAGCTTAAGGTTAGGCCTAAAAACATAAAAATGCTCAGGAAAACCCACTTCTGTCACCCATTCATTCATCTTTTTTTCTCATAAAAAATAGGGGCTTAAACCAATTTAAATCGATGTAAGCTGATAACCGATTTCAGCGAGCATCCCGGCAAATTCATAGCCAACACAAGGCCATATTACCCCTACCCCATACCAGCCCTATTACCCCTATATTGAATAGGGTCTCGTTTAGTATAAAAAGTAAAAGATATATAATTACCCAATAACCACTAAAAATAGTAAATATAGGCAATAAATTACCTACAAGTTGACTATTTAAAATAATGGGTATAATTTGAGCCTTAATCTATTTATTAAGACAATTTAAGGTAAATAAATACCCTTTATGAACTTTTACACCATGACTAATGCTGCTATAGCAGCCGAGCTGGGCAACCGCCTGGAAACTTTGCGGCTGGAGCAGAATATGACCCAACAAACGCTCGCTGCTGAAATTGGTATTACCGCCAAAAGCTACCGGCAATTGGTAGCAGGTGGTGGCAAATTGGAAAATATGGTGGCAGCGTTACGCGCCTTGCATGCATTGGAGCATCTGGATAGTTTTTTGCCTGCAATGCCTCCCAGCCCACTGGAACAACTAAAACTACGGGGTAAACAGCGCCAGCGTGCGCGCACCACCCCTTATAAAACGACCACTACAAGCACCGCTGACGGTGTGGAAGAACCAGGGTTGGATTGGTGATGCAAAACCTTGCTGAAGTCTGGTTGTGGGATAGATTGGTCGGTGCCCTTGCCTGGACTCCAGAGACAGCCACAGCCACCTTTGAATACACACCCGAATGGGTAAAAACCGGCGTACAACTTGCCCCCTTGCGCATGCAAAGCCACGCTAATGGGCCACGGATTTTCCATTTTCCCCAGCTCAATCGCGACACTTACAAAGGCTTGCCTGCCTGTTTTGCCGATACCCTACCTGATGATTTTGGTAACGCAGTCATCAACGCCTGGCTCGCACGCAATGGACGCGACCCACAGAGCTTCAATCCCCTGGAACGATTACTCTATAGCGGTAAACGCGGGATGGGTGCATTGGAGTACGCTCCGGCCCTGCGCCAGGAACAAACGGGAAATAACAAACTTGAGCTGGATTCATTGATCAGCATGGCTCAACAAGTGTTGGATCAACGCGCCGGTGTGCGCAGCCAATTACACAACGCAGGTAACGATGACCTGACAGCAATTTTACAAGTGGGCACATCCGCAGGTGGTGCGCGCGCTAAAGCCCTGGTGGCGATCAACAAAACACGCACAGAAATCCGCTCAGGCCAGGTTGCCGCACCGGAAGGATTTGAACACTACTTATTAAAATTTGACGGCATCGTGGAACTGGGAAGCAATCGCGAAACATTTGGTGATCCGCAAGGTTTCGGGCGGATGGAATATGCCTATTATTTAATGGCAAAGGATGCGGGCATCGCGATGATGCATTGTGAATTATTAATGGATGGCGAGCGTGCGCACTTTTTAACACAGCGGTTCGATCGCATCGGCAACCATAAACTGCACTATCAATCACTTTGCGCCATGGATCATGCCGATTTCAAAATGCCGGGTTATTACAGCTATGAACAATTATTTGCTGTTGCACGGCAATTGCGCCTGACTCGCGTAGAAGCAGTAGAAATTTATCGCCGCATGGTATTTAACATTGTTGCGCGCAATCACGACGATCACAGTAAAAATTTCGGTTTTATTTTGCCCGGTCCACGCACGCAATGGCAGCTCGCCCCCGCGTTTGATGTGGCATACAGTTATAAACCCGGTTCGCCATGGGTAAATTCCCATCAATTAAGCCTCAATGGCAAACGCGAAAATTTTACGCGTGATGATTTACTTGGAGCAGCTAAACTGATCAGCAATTTCACCAAAGAAGCAAAAAATATCATTGCACATACGCTCGATATAGTCAGCCAATGGGAGAAATATGCGCGCATCGCAGAAGTACCTGCCGGATTCGCACGCGAGATCCAACATAATTTATATTTGCAACTTTAAATAACAACAACGGCATTCAATCAAGAAGGAATAAAAAAACATGCACTTCACCAGCATTGTATTTTTCGCCCTGCTCGCGTTTTTTACCTGGCGCGGCTACCAGAAAGGATTTATCGGCTCGATTACCCGCATACTGGGGTGGATTGTCGCCTACCCTGCCGCTATTGTATTTACCAAACCTGTTGCACAACTATTAATGAAACACACATCGCTGGATGGTTTGATCGTTTACTTTATTGCAGGCAGCGCTATTTTCTTGCTGGTGAGTTTATTGGTAAGCCTGCTACTCAACCTGCTCTCAAAATTAATTCCTGAAACAGATGCAACCCAAGTAGGCTCCAAAATTGGCGGTGCAGGTGTGGGAGTATTAATGGGCGCATTGGTGGGATTATTGGTAGTCTATGCAATAGGTCTGGTGCTTACACCTAAAGTACAACCCTCACCAGATGAACAAGTGAACAACCGGTCCGCGAACGATAATGACGATACTTCCGACAATAATGAAGGAGCGCGGGCAACGGGAGTTCCACATCTACGCGATCTGGATAAAAGCAATGACTCCTTTATTGAAGCCAGCGCCAGGAAACTAATGGGCTCTGCAGCAGCCACTGCTGTTGATTTGGCATTGGATGATAAAACCACAACCCAAATCACCAAAGCGTTTGTGGAAAATCCGCAAAGCATGCTTACGCATGTGCAACAGGTTGCCAATGATGGTCAGATGAAAAATCTGATGTCCGATGAAAAAATCCAATCCATTCTCACCACTGGTGATACCAACGCATTGATGCGCGACCCGGGGTTTCAGGATTTAATGGATAACCCCAGTGTACAAGCGCTGCTGTCCCAATCCGATGTAAAAAGTGAAGCGGGTGCCCAGGCAGCGGCAGAAAAAATGGTAGACGCATGGAACCGCGTACAAACCATCAAGCACGACCCCCGCGTAATCGCCATCATTAGCGATCCGGAATTTCAGCAACAACTAAATTCCGCCAACAAATTGCCGTTGATGATGAACCCGAAATTAAACCAGCTCACCGAAATTATTTTTAACAGCGAGACTATACCCGCTAATGGTATGGGGCAATATCAGGTACAGGATATTAGTGACGCCGGCGCAAATGCAACATCCAACAATTCAATGAAGCAAAATGCCAGCGGAGAAGATGATAAACCAGCGACCACTATTTATCGTTGGACAGATGAAAACGGGCAAGTCCACTTTTCTGACAAACCCGTGAAGGATAAATAAAACAATAAATTAATAAACGGAAGGCTCGCCTGTCGGGCGAGTTTTAAAGCGCGGTTGTGCCCAAAAATATTGGCTGGGGCATTTTAAAATTTCCTGCTCCATAAATTCATTGACGCGGCGCGCATCGACAATGTCATCACCGGTTGGATAATTTTCGAAGGGAGGATGGATAGTCACTGCGTAGCCGCTGCCATCATCCAGGCGGCGCTGGGTGAACGGAATTATTTTCGCACGCCCCATACGTGCAAATTGGCCAGTCGCTGTGACAGTCGCGGTTGGCACACCAAAAAAAGGCACAAACACCGACATTTTTTCACCCAAATCGCGATCGGGTGCATACCAAATCATACGGCCTTTACGCAGTTGGCTCACCATCGCCCGCACATTATCCCGACTAAACGCCATGCCGCCTTTGCAGTAAGCCTCGCGCCGTATTTTTTGCAGATAATCATATACAGCATTGGCGTGGGGGCGATACATCCCGTCGTAATTCACATATTGGCCCAGCATGGCGCTACCAATATCGAGCGTTGTGAAATGCAAACTGAGCAGCAGTGCCCCCTGCCCCTCCGCTTGTGCTTGCTCAACATGCTCCACGCCGGTAATGGTAAATAATTTACGCAGGCGCGATTTTGGCCAGAACCAGGCAATACCCGTTTCAAATGCAGCCATAGCCGTAGAAAACAGATTTTCTCGCAATAATATCTCGCGCTCAGTATCACTCAGGTCAGGGAAACACAAACGTATATTGGTTTGCGCCTGATGCAGGCGTTTTTTATTTGTCCGCAATAAAGGGCTAAGGCCACGAGCCATCGCCAACTGCATGCGGTAAGGCAATTGCGCGATAAAAAACCAGACACCGACACCAATCCAGGTGAACCAGTAGCGGGGAGCCAGTAACGCACGTGAAAAATGAGGTGATGCCATAAGGTTTTGCAATCGTTAGGGCAGGAAACCTGCAATGAAAAGAATAAAACTACACAAATTATAAGGGGTCTGGCGCAAAGTATCTAAAAATAAATCCCGGCATCTGCCCTTCCTCTAACAACGCCAAGGCTATTAAAAGGTGTACACCAAATTCACATAGGCGGTGGTATCGGTTTTTTCTTTACCCGGTGCCACATCGGTATCGTTGGCGACATCAAATCCCACTTTCATTTTCAGGCTGCCATTAATGGAAGATGCGAGCGAGGTTTCACTGACGGTACGGGTATTATCTGCACCAGCCTCTACACTGACCGTTTGCTTAAACTCAGCATTGCTGCTGACTTTCCATTCCAGGGATGTCGCCATCCTTAACATTGCACCACTTTCATCGCTGATGCTATCGGGAACAGTTTCATCATCGCTGCCGATAACTTTTTCGCCCTCAAAATAACCGGGACCCGCTTCCACAAACCAGCTGAGAGAAGGGCTGGAATAGAGCCAATCACCGTAACCGAGCGCAACAGTCGCGTAGGTACGATAGGCGCCAAATTTGTCATCTGTATAGGAGCCAAAGCCAAACAGATAGGATTCTTCAACACCCAATAAATAGGCAAATTTTGCTGAGCCAAAATATTTTTCTGCGGTTTTTTCTGTACTGCTAGTGCCATCATCCTGTTCGACTTCATCTTCTTTTAAAAGCGAATTAAGGACGTATTGGTTTTCCCATTTTTCCCGGTTTTGTTTGGCATCCAGCTTGAATTGCAAGCTGGTGGTTTCCGTATTGCCGGATGTGGCAATTGCCCCCAAACCAACTTCTATATCCCAGGGACGCTTTTCATCCTCGGCTAAAACACTAGTAGTGAACACAGCCAACACAAACGCAACAACCAATTTATACATAAAGAAATCCCGTTACTCCTCGTTAGGAAGGCCGAACCATAACATAGAAATGCGGGAGGCCAAATGAAAACGACCGGCGCAAAGGCCGGTCGTTAGCATGGGAATGGGGACGGGTTAGTCGCGCAACAAGCAGTTAAGCTCATCCACAACCTCAGCCCAATCAGAATACTCTTGACGAGCTTCACGCAGGAATGCCGCTTGTTCGGCAGTCCAAAAAGAGGCACCAGCCAAAGGTTCGGCTTGCGGTAGCGGGCGATGCTTTTCGATAAAAGCATCAATCGCGGCGGGAGAGTTGGGTAGACCTAATTTGGCAAAGAGATCATTTAGCGTGTAGAACATGCGGCCCTCCTGTCGATGTTTACAGACTTGTGTCTGCTATTGTGAATTTGCCCTTGTGAACAAGTTCCGCACCTAGGATAACGTCTAGCCCAGTGACTTTCCTAGTTTAATTTTTGTCGGCGGATTTCATTGTTTCAATCTGGTCATCCTTATGTTGCCAGAGCTGGTTGACCCACTGTTGGAAATTCGCACGAAACCCGACATCTTCGGTGTAATCGCCGATTAATTCTGCCGGGATAGGAAGTTGGCGGATATGTACCTGAATCCGCTTTACCCGTCCGCAGGCGTAATCCCAATAGGTGGGAATTCCCTCGGGATACAGGATAGTGACATCCAGCATACGATGTAATTGCCCACCCATAGCTCCCAGGGTAAATGCCAGGCCACCCGCCTTGGGCATTAACAGATGGCGGTAGGGTGAGTTTTGTTGCGCGTGTTTAGCCGGCGTAAAACGTGTGCCTTCAAGGAAGTTAATAATCGTTACCGGGTGATGGCGAAAACGTTCGCAGGCCTTGCGGGTTTGCTCCACATCCTTGCCTTTCAATTCCGGATGGCGCGCCAATTTGGCTTTTGAATAGCGGCGCATATGGGGAAAATCCAGCCCCCACAACGCGAGCCCGAGCACCGGCACCCACAGCAAACTTTGCTTGAAAAAAAACTTCACCCCCGGAATCCGCGCATTAAAGGCACGCACCAGAATCAGGATATCTGTCCAGGATTGATGGTTGGCCACCAGCATGTACCACTCCTCCCGGCTCACATCCCCCAAGCCTTGAACTTCAACCTGGGTAGGCAGGGTGTAGGTTTGTTGCCATGTATTGAAAATAATCCAAAGGTTAGACACTGAATCCAACAACCGGTCAATTGCGCGCCGCAGTGCAGGTAAAGGCACCAATAATTTGAACATCGCAAAAGGCACAACCATTATGGCGACCATGCAAATGGTGATAGAAAAGATGGCCGTAACCAGTGCGCCGCGTAAATGATTCAATATCAACATCAAGATAACCTGTGAACTCGTAAACGACCCTAGTGTCAGAAAGGATGCGCATTCTTGTGCATTACTCAGCCTAGATCAACCCGAGGGATAACCAATGAAAACGTTTTGGATGGAAAACCGTTCGCTCTTTTTATTTTTGGCACTGATGTTCTGTTTCCGCAGCGCCATTGCCGATTGGAACGATGTTCCCAGCGGCTCCATGAAACCAACCCTTGTAGAAGGTGACCGCATTGGCCTGAATAAAATGGCCTACGACCTGCGCATTCCCTTCACCCATATTTCACTTTATAAAATTGCTGACCCCGCACGCGGTGATATCGCCGTATTCGATTCCAAAGCTGCCGGCAAACGCCTGGTCAAACGTGTTATTGGTGTGCCCGGTGATACAGTTGCCATGCGCGACAACCGCCTTTATATCAATGGACAAGCGATTGCCTACACAGCAGCAGCTAATGGCGATTGGCTTGAGCACTTGCCCGGCAAAGCCCACATAGTACGCGCTGACCCCCAGGCTAAAACCTATGCGAATTTTAACCCGGTAACCGTACCCACAGGGCAGTATTTGATGCTCGGTGATAATCGCGATAACAGTGCCGATTCACGTGTAATTGGCTTTGTACCCAGGAGCGAATTTGTAGGCCGCTCGCGCAGTGTTGTAATGTCGCTGGACTATGAGGATCATTTTTTACCGCGCAGCGAGCGGTTTTTCCATGGCCTTGAATAACAGATTATTTTCAGTGCGCACTTAACCTGAATGCTTGCAGTAAAAACTTATCGCAAAAACTTACCGTAAAAAATAGGTGCGCACATCCAGCCAATCGTTGACCCGTATCTCTCCCGCTTCCGCCATATTGTGCGGTGCGGAATATAAAATCCCTTGCCCGACAAATCCGTCGAAATGACGCGAGCTGTCATCAATTAAATAATCTGCCTGCACGACATTCTTCTTGCCGCAAAAAATAAAATTCATCGGTGATAAAAACGGCAAGTGTTTTACCAGCCATTCATATTTAGGCGTAAACGAAGTGGGATGCTCCATTGCCGCTGTGGCGATCAGGATCTCATAGGAATCATTCAATTCACTGATCACCTCAATTGCATGCTCATGGGGTGGGATATCTTCAAAAAAGCCGGACATATCCGGATAAGCCCTGACACGGGCGCGATGTGCCGCAGGCACCTTGTGATAGATTTTGGTCGCGTATAAATCGGTTTTGGTGAGGTTTTGTTGGAACTCGGTGTTGTACCAATCGAGGTGACGAGCCAGGGTGTCGCAGATGGTTTCGTCCATATCAATCGCAATACGTTTGCGCATTAGTGCTCCCATTAAATAAACGATAGATAAAAAAATCCCCCGCCGGGGCGAGGGATATTTTACATAAATTTAGAAGTTCGTCTGCACCAACGGCGAGGTTTCTGCGTCATAATCAACCCCGTTCAGGCCAAAACCGAACAAGCGCAAAAACTCTGCCTTGTATCCAGCAAAATCGGTCAATTCAAACAGGTTTTCTTCGGTTACTTGATCCCAAATTTCTTCTACTTTGTGTTGTACTGTTGGATCCAATTCCAACTCATCAACACGATAGCGATTGCCATCGTCCAGACGCGGAGTATTTGAGAACAAACACTCTTTAAACAAGCGCTGGATCTGCTCGATACAACCTTCATGGGTGCCTTGCTCTTTCATCACTTTAAACAGGATCGCCAAATACAATGGCATTACCGGGATCGCAGAACTCGCTTGGGTAACAACAGCTTTCAGTACTGCAACGCGCGCTTTACCACCGTGTTTTGCGCTCAGGGTTTTGGCTGCGCGATCCAAATCTTCTTTGGCTTTACCAATAGTCGCTTTACCGTAGATTGGCCAGGTCAACTTGTCGCCGAGGTAAGTGTAGGCAACGGTTTGGAAATTATCGGCCAACAAGTCAGCCCCCTTCAGGGCATCGATCCACATCTCCCAATCTTCACCACCCATCACTTTCACGGTGTTGGCGATTTCTTCGTCAGAGGCTGGCTCGATAGCGACATCACCAATTTTCAGCGTATCGGTATTGAGGTTTTTAGAGATGTACTGCTTGCCGATTGGCTTGAGCACAGAATTATAAACTTCGCCGGTTTTAGGATCAGTGCGGCGCGGAGAAGCAAGGCTGTAAATCACCAGGTCCACTTTGCCAATTGAGTTTTTCAATTCAGCAATGACCTGGTCTTTCAATGCATCAGAGAAAGCATCGCCGTTGATGGTGTGCGCGTACAACCCCTCTGCTTTGGCCGCATCGTGGAAAGCGGAGGTATTGTAGTAACCGGCAGTTGCGGTTTTGCTCTCGCTCGGCTCTTTTTCAAAGCACACACCCAGGGTGTCTGCGCCGCCGCCAAATGCGGCAGTAATACGGGAGGACAAGCCAAATCCGGTAGAGCAGCCCAACACCAATACTTTCTTGGGGGCGCCAGTGACAGGTCCTTTGGCTTTAGTGAAGGCGATTTGCTCTTGGACGTTAGCTGCACAGCCTTGCGGGTGAGCGTTGGTACAGATGAAACCGCGAACTTTAGGCTTGATAATCATGGATCTACCTTGTAATGGTGGGCTGGAAAGAAGACGTGATGCTGGCCGGAGGACTGGCAAGCAAAGGCGGCCATTATAGTGCCTGAATCTGCGAATGTCCCCCTGCGGTGATTTACATGCGTTATGCACTGGGGAATCCTTTTGCCGCTGGGCTATAGTAGAACCCTCTGATAACAATCTGAATTAAGGATAAACCCTATGCTCTACCCTATGTTTGCCATGGTAATTCTCACCTTTGCAGTTGCAATTCGCCTGTTCCTATTGCGCCTCAAAGCGGTCAAAGGCGGTGAAATGAGGCTCAGTCAATTCCGGCTTAATACCGGCGAAATACCTGATGTCATGGCGCAAACTGCACGCAATTACACCAACCTGTTTGAAGTGCCAGTACTGTTTTATGTTGCAGGGGCGACTGCCCTGGCGCTCGGAATCCAGACCCCGGCGCTGGTCATTATTTCCTGGGTCTTTGTTCTGGCGCGCATTATCCATAGCTGGATTCACCTGCATGGCAATAATGTTATCCATCGCCTGCGCGCTTACATGCTGGGTAATATTTGTGTGCTGATAATTTGGGGGATTCTGGTCGCCAGCTATGCGAGCCGTTGATTTGCCATGGCATCAAAAGTCAGGTTATTTGCGCTGGTACGCTGAATACCCGGATTAAGCGGGCTATGCTAAACAGGTGTTTAATTTGAGGTAAATATTATGAAGAAGCAGATTGCCATATTATCGCTGGCCTTCAGTCTGGGAGCAGGTCTACCCGCACTGGCCGACGACGACCTGGGTATCAATGTTGTATTGGAGGGCGAAGTTGCACCCGGTGTCTATGGCCGTGTTGAAGTGGGTAACAATTCCCATCCGGACATCTACTACCCGCAACCCGTTGTGATTGTCAAAGACCCCAAATACGCCAAATACAAACCCGTCTATCTCCATGTGCCGCCCGGCCATGCAAAACACTGGAGCAAGCATTGCGAAAAATACCATGCGTGCGGACGTCCGGTGTATTTCGTCAAATCGGTTGAGTATGAAGAGAGTTACCAGCGCGAGCACGAACATGACCATGACCATGACCATGACCATGACCATGACCATGATAGTAAAAAACACAGTGGCAACGGAAAAGAGAAAGGAAAAGGCAACAAACACGATAAACATTGATACTACCGACCCCCACCCGATCAACGGGTGGGATCATTATTGTCAGAAATATAAATACCCTCCCCCGACAAAATAAACCCCACCTCCAGCAACATCCCACATTTGCCCCAAATGGCAGTTGAAGCTACTTTTCTTTACATTCACCCCAGCTTGCCAATCGCGCTTTTCGGGTAAAATGCGCGCCTTCGGTCTAACCTCCTTTTGCAACAACCATCGACAACAACTACCTACACCAATCTACCAGGATAAAAAATGATAACCCACGAACCCAACCCGATTTACGCTGCCCATCCCGATCGCTACAAGACTATGAAATTCCAACGCTGTGGAAAAAGCGGACTGCGTTTGCCGCGTTTGTCGTTGGGTTTGTGGCAAAACTTTGGCGCGGTTGATTCGCAATCCAACGCCCGCGCTATGCTGCGCCGTGCGTTCGATCTGGGCATTACCCATTTTGATTTAGCCAATAACTACGGCCCTAATTTTGGCTCGGCAGAATCCACCTTTGGCAATATTTTCAAACAGGATTTTACGCACTACCGCGATGAACTGATTATCTCCAGCAAAGCCGGTTACGATATGTGGCCAGGCCCTTACGGCATTGGTGGTTCACGCAAATACCTGGTGAGCAGTTGCGACCAAAGTTTGAAACGCACTGGCCTTGAGTATTTCGATATTTTTTATCACCACTGCATGGATCCGGAAACACCAATTGAAGAAACCATGCAAGCACTGGATTTTATCGTCCGCTCCGGTCGTGCACTTTATGTGGGTATTTCCAATTACCAACCAGCACAAACCAAAGAAGCCGTGCGCATCCTGCGTGAATTGGGCACTCCCTTGCTTATCCATCAACCGCGTTACAACCTGTTTGATCGCTGGATTGAAAATGGTTTGACCGATGTATTAAAAGAGGAAGGTGTTGGTTCGATTGTTTTCTCACCTCTTGCGCAAGGTGTATTGACCAATAAATATTTGAACGGAATTCCGGAAGGTTCGCGCGCAGCGCGGGCTGAACAAATTTACCTGGGCGACAAAGACATCACTCCGGAAAAAATTAAAAAAGTGCAGGCACTGAACCAACTCGCCGAAGCGCGCGGCCAATCACTCGCACAAATGGCGATTGCCTGGACGCTGAATAACGATGCGGTAACCACCTGCCTGATTGGTGCAAGCCGCCCTGCACAAATCGATGATTCAGTTGCAGCCTTGAACAACCTCGAATTCAGCGCTGATGAATTGGCAAAAATTGAAGCTATTTTGAAATAAAATGCTCCGTAGGTTGGGCTAGAGACGAGCAGCGCGAGCCTCGTAACCCAACAGCAGTATCCCCGCACACCGAATGTTGGGTTACGAAGCTCGTTGAACTCGCTTCTAACCCAACCTACGTTTTGATCGTCAACATTCCAATCATCCGCGCATAATTTTCCTTCAATTGTTTTTGCGGATAAATAATTGAGTGCGCCTCCACTGCTCCCATCCAAAACATACATAGCAGGAAAATCCGCCCGGGAATCCCCTGCTTCCATAACCAATAAACAATCCAACTCCCGACGACACAAGGCAATACCAAAAGCAGTACTGAAATAATAAAGTTCATCCTTATATCACTCCGTTGCTGCATCCGGTTTTACCGCGCCTAATGCATACCAATCCACGTTGCGCGTAAGCATCATAAATACACCCAAAAGCACAAACAGCAAGAGTGATCCCATCAATAAGGCATAGTCTTCTGCGCTTAATAAACCATATAGCAACGCGTACAAGAAGCTCAAACCAGCGGTAAAGCCAATACCTCGCCAGATACTATGCAACACATGGGCGACATAAAAACCAATCAACAACACACAGGCAACCGACGACACCACATAAGCTAATGCAAAACCAATATGTTCAGTGAGTGATAACAACAACAGGTAAAAAAATGCCAGCGCCATTCCCACCAAACCGTATTGCACAGGGTGAACCTGTAACCGCTTAAGCACCTCAAACAAAAAGAAACTCGCAAAGGTTAAGCCGATAAATAACAGCGCATATTTAATGGCGCGATCACTTTTCACATACTGGTTAACCGGATCAATCAAACTCACACCAAACTGGCGCTGCTGGAATTGATCACATACATTAGTGAATACACAGCTATAAAAATATTCGGAAAAATTGGTGGAGAAATAGGACGTTTGCCAACGTGCATTGAATCCGCTGTCCTTTACACTGCGTTCAACTGGCAAGAAATTCCCAATAAAGCGCGGATGCGGCCAATTGGATTGCAATTCCACATGCGTCTCTTTTCCAATCGGTGAGAAATTTAATTGTTCAGTACCATCCAGTAACAACGCAAAAGAGAAACTTAACTTTTTGGGTTGCTCACTACCGCTTTGCAACATATCCAAAGGAAAAGCAGCGTGAACACCATCACCAAGAATTTTAAGTTCTGATCCGGGTTCAAATTCATAGGATTGTTTATCTAATTGCAACTGCAATGAATTTTTAATGCCGCGGATATCGCTAATACCCACAGCGACATAAGGTTTCAGGAAGGTGTAATCGGCGAGATTGTTTTTAATACCGTAATTTACCGGTATCACAAAATGACCATCCACCTTGGTATCGGCGTGATAGAGACGCGCCGCATAGATGCCCAGTTTACGCAACTCGGTAGTGACATCGCCGTTAACCCGAAACAACTCTGGCAAGAAATGCAATTTTCCAGTTACCGTCCGCTCTTCAACTACACGTCCCTTTTCAGCATCGACAGTCCAGGTACGCTCAATTTTGTTATAGGGCACCACCAATACAGGCCCAGTCAGGGTTTGGCTATGGCTGGAACTATTGGCGATATCACGCACCACCTGTTCACTATAGCTGCGGCGCTCGTCAATTGAATTGCCAATCATGCCAATGGGGATTAGCAGTAATAGCATTAACAGGCCAATAGCGAGGAATTTAAATAACAAGGGGCGCTTCATAGGTTTCTCCTTAGGTTTAGGTAGGAGAAATAATGCCCGCAGGATATGGTGGGTTTATGTGGAAAATGTGGAGTTTATATGGAGTTTGTGAAACTCCAGAGGCTTCCTTTCTGCCTGGAATACAAGGTAGCCCATGAACAAAATCCGTCGTCATACCCGCGAACGCGGGTATCCATTGCAATTAATGCGCTGATGCAACCACAAGGGGGTTAAATACCACACGATTTCTACTGGGAAATACAGTGCGGTAGTTCTTCAAGAGTTCATCATTAAATTTTTTCAGCCGTTTGGAATAAAGTACGTTACCCGCCGAAAAGTTTTCTTTGCAGAGCTCATTACCTTTTGTACATAGCCCGGCATCCTGAATGGGAGTTGCGAAAAAATATTGGGCGAAATACTTTTCAAATTTATCCATATCCGCCGGGATAAGTACCAACTGCCCATCATCAACCAAGGCACCCACCATGATAAAGACATGACTGGAATCACTAACGAGTGGTTGGCCATTTACATGCACACTGGCTAAATCGATATTGAGTACCCGCTTGTTTTTAAAATAGGAAACAAAAAAACGCCCGGAGGTTTTTTTATCCCGCCCTTGAGAGTTGAATTCATACCAGTCAACTTGTTTGGTTTTCAGAATATCCAATCGTGTCTCCTCGGTTTCACCCACCCAGCTACCATCTAAAGGCTCTACGGAAGCCGGAGCCTCCATGCCACTAAGGGGTTTATCCAATACATCCTTACAAGCTACCAGGGAAAACACTAACAGGATGGAAATGACTAATTTCATCAGCAATGACATTCTTATTTTCGCTCTTATAGAGTGGCAGGCGTTAATAGACTGCAAGGATTTGGTTAGGATTCAAAAGCGAGCATATTTTTTTGTAATGATTGGAGGTGTAAATAATTGTACATCCGCCGTTTGCATCACCTTTATTTTTGGCGATAGGCCAATACTAATGGAAATTTTAGCATTGCAACGACCCCCTCGCCGGTATTACATAACGCCAGGCGGCCGTGATGCAGACCGATGACTTCTTGTACAAAATTCAGCCCCAAGCCTGTACTTTTTTTACCCGTGATCGGTCGCGGCAAAGAGAAAAATCGCTCAGTCAAGCGCACAAAGGCAAACTCGGGAATCTGTTCCCCCTGATTGGTAATTGACAACACCAACTGATTATTTTCAATGGCTGTGCGCAGGAAAATAGCGCGACCTTGCGGAGTAAAATCAAGCGCATTATCAAGTAAGTTATTCACCGCTTGCCGGAGCAAAAATAATTCGCCGTTCACTATCGCATTGGGCAGATAATCTTTTTCAACCTGGATCTGCTGCTGTGCAAGGCGCGCAGCTTGGCTGTCGAGCAATCCATCCAATAGTTCATGGAGATCAACCGGTTGGGGATCGTGCAATGCCTGCTGCTGTTCCACTAACGCCAAATTAAGCAAGCGCTCGATAAGCTGTTGCAAACGCAGGCTTTCGCTATCGATATTATGGATAAAACGCTGTCGCTGCGTATCGCTGTCCGGTGTTTGCAGCAACGGCGATTGCAACAATTCGGCGGCCGCGCGGATTCCAGCAAGCGGGCTTTTTAATTCATGTGCAAGGGTTTGTACGTAACGCTCAATATAGGCTTTGCCATCCAGCTCTGCGCGCATGGATTCCAATGCCTGTGCGAGCTGGCGCAACTCACCGCTGGCTATTTTGCTCTCGGGAATAACTGCCCGCTCACCCTGGCTGACATTCACTGCATACTCGCGCAGCTTGCGCAACTCGCGGCTCAGCCACCAGGAAAAAATGGCCCCGCTCAATAAGCCGAGTAAAATTAAGCCACCCGCCAAAACACCCAGGCGTCTCTGGGTGCGATCAATAAACGGCTGCACACTGCGATTGGGTTTGGCAACCGACACCACACCAATAATCTCGTCGCCATTTTTTATTGGCGCCGCCACATACATGATGCTGGAACTTTCATCGCCTTCCACTTCGTGGGACGAACGTGCACCGTATTTTCCTTGCAACGTCAAATAGACATCATTCCATCGCGAATAATCTTGCCCGACCGCAATGCTTTTTGAATCGAGCAAAACAATGCCGTTTTTATCAGTCACATAAATACGGTGGTTGACCGCAAATTTATTAACGCCCCAAATACTGGCATTGAGTGTGCGCTGGCCATACTCGCGAAAAATATCCGCATAGAATGCGTTATTAATTTTGTTGTTGAGCATTGGCTCGCGCAAAAACTCGGCGAGTAAATTAGCGGTATCGACCAATGTCTCTTCTGTGGATTGGCGCACGCCCGGACGGATTTCATCCATCACCGTGCGCAACACAAAATAACTGCAGAGCGCAACAAAAAGCAGGTAGATAATAAAGATGCGCAGGCTCAGTGACATTATCAAGCTTCCGGCTGATAGGCATAACCAAAACCGCGTTGGGTTCTGATAGGATCTGCATCTGCATTTATTACACGCAGTTTTGCGCGCAAGGTTTTGATATGACCATCGATACTGCGATCGTAACCCGCATCCGCCGAAACGCCAGCAGCCGTTAATAATTGATCACGGCTAAATACCCGACCGGGTTGTTCCACCAGAGTTTGCAACAGACAAAACTCAAACCGGGTGAGTTGCAATAGTTGTCGGTAGTAATGGATTGATTTGCGTTCGGCATCAATTACAAATTCATGCAAAGGTTCCTGCTGCGTTTGCTCAACCATAACCGGCCGCATGCGTTTTAAAATTGCCTTTACCCGCGCCGCCACCTCGCGCGGGCTAAACGGTTTTACCACATAATCATCTGCACCAATTTCCAAACCGACAACACGGTCCAGCTCATCTCCACGGGCAGTTAGAAATATCACCGGTACTTCAGAAAATTTTCGCAATTGTTTGCAGGCTTCAAAGCCAGTCATATCCGGCAAGCCCACATCCATAATAATCAAATCCACTGGCTGCTCTTTCACGTTGGCGAGCGCCCTCGTTGCCAGGCTTTCCCAATGCGTACCAAAGCCCTCGGCTTGCAGTACAAATACCAGGCTTTCAGCAATCGAAGGCTCATCTTCCAGGATTAAAATCTGGGGCATAACAGTATCCGGTGCAGGTGGTTAGCGTTGTTTGATTCTACAAGAAAGCAGGTTAATTAATGTATTGCAATGCACAGGAATCCCCCCTAACCTCTTGCTATCCATATCCACCCCCGATTTTCTTCGCATTCATTCTGGCTGACTTACTTATGTCTGTTAAAGATTCCACTCCCGCAGAGCCCATTACTATTGTAGGCGGCGGCCCCAAAAAAGTTCTCTATACCTTAAAAACCGTTGCCCGTATCGGCCTGCTCAACTCAGCAAAAGCACTTAATAGCAAAAATACCTGCAAAGCCTGCGGGTTGGGAATGGGTGGCCAGCGCGGTGGCATGACTAACGAGAAAGATGAATTCCCGTCTGTTTGCAATAAAAGTATCCAGGCGCAATCCACCGATATACAAGAGCCGATCCCGGCTGATTTATTCAATCACAGCCTCGATGATTTTAAACAACTCAGCGCTTACGAACTTGAACATCTGGGGCGTTTGAATAATCCGGTGTTCAAATCTGTCGATGACAATAAATACACTACCGTCAGTTGGGAATTTGCATTAGATAAAATGGCGCGTGCTTTTTCGGCAACCCATCCCGAGCGCAGCTTTTTTTATTCGTCGGGTAGATCCTCCAATGAAGCCGGTTTTGTGTTGCAATTGCTCGCGCGCCTCTATGGCACCAACAACGTCAACAATTGTTCCTATTATTGCCATCAAGCAACTGGTGTTGGTTTAACCAATGTCATTGGCACGGGTACCGCAACTGTTTCATTGGATGACGTGGGCAAGTGCGATTGTATTTTTGTGATAGGCGCCAACCCCTCATCCAATCATCCGCGTTTTGTACACCAATTAAAAAACTGTCGCGAACGCGGTGGACAAGTGATTGTAATTAATCCGGCCAAAGAGCCCGGGCTCGTCCGGTTTGCAGTGCCTAAAAGCGCCAAATCCATGCTCAGTGGCGGCACCTGGATTGCATCGGAATATGTGCAACCCAAAATCGGTAGCGACCTTGCGTTATTTAAAGGAATCGCAAAAGCGCTGCTGGAATCAAACCAGATCGCAAGTAGTTACATTGCACAACACACCGATCATTTCCAGCGTTTTAAACAGGATATCGACAATACAAATTGGCAAATAATTGTTGATACCTGCGGTGTCGATAAAGAAAAAATCGCTACACTCGCCCAGGCCTATGCGCAATCCGAAAATGCTATTTTTGCCTGGGGCATGGGTATTACCCATCATTTACACGGTGTAGAAAATGTCGAGGCAATTGCCAATCTGGCACTGTTGCGTGGCATGCTCGGCAAACCTGCCGCGGGTTTATTGCCCCTGCGCGGCCATAGCAATGTGCAAGGAATCGGCACAGTGGGTGTGAAACCTATTTTAGCGGAGGACGTGTTACAGCAGCTTGAACAACATGTCGGCGTACAACTGCCGCGCACCGAAGGTATGGATACCCTCGCCTGTTTAACTGCAGCACATGAAGGAAAAATCGATGCAGCGCTGATCATGGGCGGCAATTTATTTTCGGCCACGCCGAATAGCAAATGGGCGCAAGAAGCGTTGGATAAAATTGGCTTTAAAGTTTATTTGACTACCACACTCAATGCAGGACACTTCACCGGAATGGAAACCAGTGAAGCATTAATTCTGCCGGTTACCGCGCGCGATGAAGAATGGCAACCCACCACTCAGGAGTCCATGTTTAATTATGTGCGCCTGAGCGATGGCGGTATCGACCGTTTGCACAATGTAAAACCGGAAGTAGAAATTCTCTGCGAATTAGGCAAACGTTTGTTACCCAATAGCGGGCTGGACTTCCATCAATTCAAACAACACGATTCCATTCGCGCCGCTATCGCGGCCACTATCCCAGGTTTGAGCGAATTAAAAGATATAGCGCAAACCAAACAGGAATTTACGATCAAGAATCGCCTGCTCGATACACCGGCATTTAAAACTGAAAACGGTAAAGCCCAATTCCAGACTTCCCCCCTGCCAAAACAAACAACCTCTGCCGAATATCCTTTTTTGCTCGCCAGTATTCGCAGCGAAGGCCAATTCAATTCGATTATTTATGAAGAGAGCGATTCCTATCGCGGTACTGATACACGCTGGTCAGTACTGATGAACAATGAAGATATGAGTGAACTGGGAATTGCAGCGGGTAATAGGGTAGATATCCAATCACCGCAAGGTGAGATGAAAGCGGTAAAGGTATTTGGGTTTGATCTACCACGCGGGAATGTCATGGCCTATTACCCGGAGGCAAATGTGCTGATTGCCACTGCCCATGATCCACGCAGTAAAACACCGGCGTTTAAATCTGCACCTGTGAAGATAATAAAAGTAGCAAGCCTTGGAAACGACAATTAGATAGAAATGCTGATACTGGGTTGGGGAGATTTACGCCTGTCTTTACCGGCGCGGGTTTCCAGCATTGGGGCGCCGGATTTATTGCGCCGGTCCTGTTGCTTGCGGCGCTCCACACCACCGGGAGGGCCTATGGCATCAAGCCCGGTTGAACGATCATCTTTCTGGTGCTCATTTGCATAGGCGCTTACTGCTGTGGTCGCCGCAGGGCGACTTGGCGCCTTTACCGATACCGGTCGAGGTTGAATGGGGCCTAGATAAACCATGGTGATACCTGTTACGTCTGAAATACTATCTCACAGTCAATTTATCGGCAAAAAATCAGATTCCTTTAACCTTAAAACCAGCCGCACCATATTTCTGACACACAGATCACATTTTATACAACGCTAGCGAACAGCGTTGAACCATTTCAGGTGTTGGTGCAGTTTGACGACTTCCCCCACGATAAACAGCGTCGGTGCATGAACATCATTTTCCGCCACTACCCCGGCAATCGATGCCAGGTCCGAGATCAATACCCGCTGGTCCCGGGTTGTCCCCTTCTCAATCAAGGCCACGGGCGTTGTTGCGGCTCGGCCATGGGCAATCAGGGATTCACAGATTTCTTTCAGGCCCACCAATCCCATATAAAACACCAGGGTCTGGGTGGGATTGGCCAGTTCCGGCCAGGATAGATTGGTATCGTCCGACTTTAAGTGCCCGGTCACAAAACGCACCGACTGGGCGTAATCGCGATGGGTCAACGGAATACCTGCATAAGCCGCACAACCCGATGCTGCGGTAATTCCCGGTACAACCTGGAAAGGAATGTTATTTTGCGCGAGTAATTCAATCTCTTCACCGCCGCGCCCGAAGATAAAAGGATCGCCACCTTTCAAGCGCAAAACACGTTTGCCCTGCTTCGCCAAATCAACCAATAACTGGTTGATATTTTCCTGCTCCATCGCATGTTCACTGCGGCGCTTGCCCACATAAATCCGCTCGGCATCGCGGCGCACCAGCTCCATCACACCATCGGACACCAAACGATCATAGAGCACAACATCCGCCTGCTGCATTAAGCGCAAAGCGCGCAGGGTCAATAATTCGGGATCACCCGGACCACCACCAACCAAATACACTTCACCCTGGGTTAATTGGCTTTGGTCAGCGGCCAACTCGTTGTTGATAAATTCATTCGCCGCGTCTTCCTGGCCATTCATCATCAATTCAGCTGCTGGTCCCTGCAAAATTTTTTCCCAAAATTTACGCCGACTGTCGCCATCATTAAATCGCGCTTTAATGCGCTCGCGCCATTGGCTTGCAATCTGTGCAAGCTTGCCATAACCGGAAGGAATCAAAGTTTCCAATTTGGCGCGCACCAAACGTGCAAGCACAGGCGCTTCACCGCCACTGGAAATAGCAATCATCAAGGGTGAGCGATCAATAATCGCCGGCGTGATATAGGTACAGAGCGCCGGAGTATCCACCACATTCACTGGAATATTTTTTTGTTTTGCGTCTATAGAAATTTTTTCATTTAATCCATGATTATCAGTTGCGGCCACCACCAGTACACAGCCACCTATATCGCCCGCCTGATATTCACGCAGCAATAATTCCCCTTGCTGTCGCACAACCAATTCACGCAGTTCGGCAGACACCTCTGGTGCAACCACGCGCAACACAGCACCCGCTTTGGCGAGCATACGCCCTTTGCGGGTTGCCACATCGCCGCCGCCAATCAATAGGCACAGACGGTTTTTTAAATCGAGAAAGACGGGAAAATAATCCATAAAAATTACTGCTTAATACCTAATGCAAAAAAATAGGGTTCAAAACTTTTTTCAACAACCTCGATAGCAAGCTCGATAAAGGGTTGATAATCGCCATTTACATGCGCGTTATCCAGCGCCTGGTAATAACGTAGCCGCTGCTCAACCGGAATCACAACAGGAGGAAAACCCGCCTTCATCAGTTCTAAATTCATCAACAAGCGCGAAGTGCGGCCATTGCCATCCACAAACGGATGGATACCCACAAAATCCACATGCACCCGCGCCGCAAATTCAACTGGATGAAGGTGGGGATCTAATGAAGCGATAAAACCGGTCATTTGTTCTGGCACAAGTAAATGATCCGGCGGTGTGTGGGTTGCACCTGAGATAAGCACATTGAGGTTGCGATAACAGCCAGCATTTTGTTCATCAATATTTTTGAGGATCAATTGATGGATATTTCGAATTTGCCACTCGGATAAGCTCTCACGTTGTTGCACCAGTTCTTCTACAAACAAAATCGCATCGCGATGATTGATTGCTTCAAAATGTTCACGCAAGCTTTTTCCACCAATGGTAATACCTTCCAGCACCACCTTGGTTTCCATCAATGTAAGAGTATTGCCTTCAATAGCATTGGAGTTATATGTCCAACGCAACACTAAATCTTCATGCAGGTTTTTAACAATCGCCCCGGGCAGAGGGCGATAGGAATCGAGAGTTGCTTTTAGGTGGTCGATTTTTTCAAACATCTGATTACCCTTCTCTCAAAATAAAAAGGTGGGTATCGCTTAAGCTCCACCCACCCTGTTATTCACATGCGTGAATATTCCATTTACTTTTTAGCTGGCACCAACACTTCTGTACCGCCCATGTAGGGACGCAGCACTTCCGGAACAATGACGCTGCCATCGGCTTGCTGATAGTTTTCCATTACGGCAAGCAAAGTGCGGCCAATCGCCAAACCGGAACCGTTGAGGGTGTGCAACAGTTCCGGTTTGCCAGTTTCCTTGTTGCGGTAGCGCGCCATCATGCGGCGCGCCTGGAAGTCGCGGAAGCTGCTGCATGAGGAAATTTCGCGGTATTTATCTTGCGAAGGAACCCATACCTCGATGTCGTAGGTTTTGGCGGAAGAAAAACCAATATCACCACCACATAAAATGACTGTGCGATGTGGCAAACCGAGTTTTTGCAAAATGGTTTCAGCATGGCCAACCAAGGCTTCCAATGCTGCATCGGATTCTTCCGGACGCACAAATTTGACCAACTCCACTTTTTCAAACTGGTGCTGGCGAATCATGCCGCGAGTATCGCGACCATAACTGCCTGCCTCAGAGCGGAAGCAAGGAGAATGGCAAACCAATTTAATTGGCAATTGGGTTTCATCTACAATTTCATCGCGGTAAATATTCGTCACCGGAACTTCCGCAGTGGGAATTAAATAAAATTCGCGGTCGTCGGTCAGCTTGAATAAATCCTCTTCAAACTTGGGCAATTGTCCGGTACCGAATAAAGAATCGCGGTTCACGATAAACGGAACGTTAACTTCTTCATAACCGTGTTGATTGATATGGGTATCCAACATAAATTGCGCAAGGGCGCGATGCAAACGTGCGACGCCACCGCGCAATACCGCAAACCGGGTGCCGGTGATTTTGGTGGCGGTTTCAAAATCCAGGCCACCGAGGTTTGCACCAAGATCAACGTGATCGACAACAGGGAATTCAAATGTGCGCGGTGTACCCCAGCGACGAACTTCTACGTTGTCTTCATCACTTTTGCCCTCGGGTACTTCATCAGCAGGAATATTCGGGATTGCTTTTACAAAATCATCCCACTCGGCTTGCACCTTTGCTAATTCAGCTTCAGCCCCCACCAATTCCTGCTTGATGTTTTCCACCGCTTGCATCATGGGCGCAACATCTTCGCCCGCCTGCTTGGCTTTGCCGATGCCTTTGGAAATGGAGTTGCGCTCACTTTGCAGATTTTCTGTTTTTATTTGAATGGCTTTGCGGGTTTCTTCCAATGCCTGGATTTTGGCAACATCCAGATCATAGCCACGCTTGGCTAAACCCTGGGCAACTTGTTCGGTAGCAGTGCGAAGTAATTTTGAATCTAACATGATGATAATTTTCTATTTGAAGTTAAAAAATGTTGTCCGTAGCCCGTATGGAATACGGGAAATGATCGTACATAAAAGCCCCCGTATTTCGTTAGACTCCATACGGGCTACGCTCTAAAACAACTTCTGCGTTAGCGCCATACCTATGAACGCCATCAACAAGCCTAAAACAACCGAGCTGCTGGCATAAAAGAATGCGTTAATTACATGCCCCTCTTGCCACATCTGCAAAATTTCCAGCGAAAACGCTGAGAAAGTTGTGAAGCCGCCTAAAATCCCGGTGATAAAAAACAAACGCCATTCCGCTGACAGGATCGCTTTTTCAACCAACAGCACATAGGCAACACCGATTAAAAAAGACCCGACAATATTGACCGCGAAGGTACCCAACGGGAAACGATAATTCAACAGCGGGGTTATATAAGCGACAGCCGCGAACCTGAGTACCGAACCAAGAGCGCCGCCTATCGCAATCGCCAACCACTGCATAGTTTTTTCCAGATTATTTTTTGTAGCGTTTCTTTTTACTTTGTTTATCCAGCTCGTGCAGGTGCGCCAGTTTTTCCTGGATTTTTAATTCGAGGCCGCGCTCAACCGGCTGATAGTAACGCGCATTGGCAATATCTTCCGGCAGGTAATTTTCACCCGCCGCATAAGCACCCGGCTCGTCGTGGGCGTAGCGATATTCCGCACCGTAGTCCATGCTTTTCATCAGCTTGGTCGGGGCATTGCGTAAATGTACGGGAACATCATAGGCCGGCTGGGTGCGAACATCTGCCATCACCTGATTGAACGCATTATACACAGCATTACTTTTGGGTGCGCAGGCGAGATACACAACTGCCTGGGCAATTGCCAACTGCCCTTCCGGGTGGCCCAACCGTTCCTGCACATCCCAAGCGGATAAACACAGTGGCAATGCGCGCGGATCCGCATTGCCAATATCTTCAGATGCCATACGGACAACACGGCGGGCGATGTACAGCGGATCACAGCCGCCATCAAGCATTCTTGCCAGCCAATACAGGGCGCCGTCAGGCGATGAACCACGCACGGATTTATGCAAGGCGGAAATTTGTTCGTAGAAAATATCACCGCCCTTATCAAAGCGGCGCACATCCGATGCCAATACTTCAGCGATCACCTGTTCATTGATGACTTTATGATCACCGTTGTCATCAGCAAGGTCAGCAGAAATTTCCAACAGGTTAAGCGCTTTGCGCGCATCGCCATCGGCAGCTTGTGCGAGTGTCATCAGGGTATCGTCATCAATGCGGATATCCTGTTCACCCAAGCCACGCACTTTATCGTTCAGCGCTTGCTGCAAGACATTTTTTAACTGCTCAGGCTGTAAACCGCGCAGCACGTAAACACGGCAACGCGAAAGCAATGCATTATTCAATTCAAAGGATGGGTTTTCGGTAGTCGCACCGATAAAAATAAAAGTGCCGTCTTCCACATAAGGCAGGAACGCATCCTGCTGGGATTTGTTAAAGCGATGCACTTCATCGACAAATAAAATGGTTTTGCGTCGACTCGAAATTCGCTCTTGCTGCGCTGTAGCAACCGCTGCACGAATTTCTTTCACACCCGACAATACTGCAGATAAGGATTCAAAGCGCGCGTCCGCTTGCTCCGCAAATAATTTAGCGAGCGAGGTTTTACCCACGCCCGGAGGGCCCCACAAAATCATCGAATGCAATTGACCACGGCTAATTGCTTCGCGCAGGGGTTTACCGGGGCTGAGCAAATGCTCCTGACCGATGTAATCATCGAGATTGCGCGGGCGCATGCGCGCCGCAAGTGGTTGGTAGGCAGGTGTGGCTGAACCGAAAAGATCCATAAATACCGGCTTAGTCTTTCAGGATTTCAACACCCTCGGGCGGAATAAAGAAAAACTTTTCTTCCGGCAGGGTTTTGTTGCGCTGCACATTGCTCAATACACAGCGGGTGAGTTGGCCGAGGCTATCCTGAATTGCAAACTCGGCAAGCTGATTCGCTTTAAATACCAGGGTCAAATGTTGGAACATCCCCTCGGTCACTTTGGGAGTCAGCGTGTATTTTTCCGCAGCGGTTTCTTTTTCATCGCGGGTGACGGTAAAGCTTTTGCGTAGCTGTTCGATATCAGCACTCAATAATAACGCCGGGGTTTCGCGCAGGTCATCGGTAAACGCGCGCTCATTTACGGTTTCCAGATCCGGGTCATAGAGCCAAATGGTTTTGTTATTGGATACTAATAACTGCTGCATCGGCTCATTGGTTTTCCAATAAAACTTGCCCGGGCGCATTAGCATAAAATTGCCTTTGCTCGCTTCCTGTTCAGCACCTTGTTTGTCGTAAGTGGTCTGGACAAAATCGCCTTGCAAGCTATTCATTGCATCAAGCTGTTTGCGCAATTGTGCGGCGGCCTGGTCGTCGGCAGCATAAGTAGCGACCGATAACACCAATAACAAACCAGTAAAAATGCGTGAAAAAAAGTTCATATAATTTCCAACAGTAAATGTGAGGTGATTACACTCAAAGACGCCCTACCGAGCGTCGGCCGCCGAGTGTCGGCCACCCAATCCTATCGGGTGAGGATGAACGACAGGTAAATCGCGTGAACAGACGCTAATTGAAATCGCGACCGCCGCCCACCAGAACTTCGCGGTTGCCATTATGGCCAGCAGAAGAGACAACCCCCGCTGCCTCCATAGTCTCGATCAAACGGGCAGCGCGGTTGTAGCCAATACGCAACTTGCGCTGTACTGACGAGATTGAGGCCTTGCGCGATTCGATAACAAATTGCACCGCTTCATCATAAAGTGCATCAGTCTCGCCATCGGCATCTTCACCGCCTTCGCTCGGTAGACCGGGCACTGGGATGGAGTTGTTGTCATCATCGGTAATGCCATCGATATATTGTGGTGATCCGCGTTTTTTCCAGTCAGCAACGACTTTGTGAACTTCATGGTCATCCACAAACGCGCCGTGCACGCGGATAGGCACGCTGGTGCCCGATGGCAGATACAACATATCCCCGTGGCCGAGCAACTGCTCTGCCCCACCCTGGTCCAGGATGGTACGCGAGTCAATTTTGGATGAAACCTGGAAGGCAATACGCGTCGGCACGTTGGCCTTGATCAAACCGGTGATGATGTCCACCGACGGGCGCTGGGTCGCAAGGATCAAATGGATACCGGCGGCACGGGCCTTTTGCGCGATACGGGCGATCAACTGCTCCACTTTTTTCTTGTCGACGATCATCATCATGTCGGCAAATTCGTCGATTACCACCACAATGAACGGCAACTCCTCCAGGTCAGGTGCTGTGGCCACTTCCGCACCCGGTTCAAAATTGTCTTCAGGTTTGAACAGCGGGTCTTTAATCGGTTCACCCGCTTTGATCGCATCATCAACTTTGCGGTTAAAACCGGCGAGGTTGCGCACACCCATTGCGGACATGAGTTTATAGCGGCGTTCCATCTCACCCACACACCAGCGCAGGCCGTTGGAGGCGTCTTTCATGTCAGTGATAACGGGGGTCAGCAAATGGGGAATGCCTTCGTAGACAGACAGTTCCAGCATTTTCGGGTCTACCAGAATCAAGCGCACTTCTTTGGGCGTGGATTTGTAGAGCAAGCTGAGCAGCATCACGTTAACGCCCACCGACTTACCTGAACCGGTCGTACCGGCCACCAGTAAGTGCGGCATTTTGGCCAGATCAGAAACAATAGGCTGGCCGGAAATATCGTGCCCCAATGCCATAGTGAGTGGCGATTTGGCGTTGTCGAAGACTTCTGACGCGATAACTTCAGACATTCGCACCATCTCGCGATGCGCATTGGGGATCTCGATACCCATCACCGATTTGCCGGGGATAACTTCCACTACGCGCACCGATACCACCGCGAGCGAGCGCGCCAGATCTTTCGCGAGACCGGAAATCCGGCTGGCCTTAATACCCGGCGCAGGCTGGATTTCAAAACGGGTAACCACCGGGCCGGGCTGGACCGAAACCACTTCAATGTCGATACCGAAGTCTTTGAGCTTCAGTTCCAGCATGCGCGACATGGCTTCCAGGGATTCTTTGGAGTAGCCCTTATCGCTGCGTTTGTCCGCTGGATCGAGCAGACTCAATGGCGGCAATTGTCCAACTGCGGGTTCCAATGACTCAAACAGCGAAGGCTGTTTTTCTTTTTCAATACGCGGACTGGGTGCAGGCTTCTTCTTGACCGGTTCCTCAATAATCACCGGCGCCTGGCGTTTAGCCTCAACCTTCGCGTGTTGCACCACGACTTCGCGACGATGTTCCTGCGCTTTGACGGCGATCTGCTTTTCGGCGCGCTCACGCTTATAAAGCTGCCACTTTTCCATCGCGCGATTGAATCCCACCAGCGTCCAGCGGCCAATATCCTCGGAGAGTTTTAACCAGGAGAGATCGGTAAAAATGGTCATACCGACCAAAAACAGGGTGAGCAATAACAAAGTGCCGCCGGTGTAATTAAACGCACCGAAAACACCATCCGATACCGCAGCGCCCAGAAGTCCGCCATTGGAGTATGGCAATGCTGATGAGCCGTCACTGTAATGCATGGCAGCAATGCCCGCGCCGGCCACCATCACCAATACCAACCCCAACGCACGCAAACCAAAAAACAGCCAATCGATACCGCCTTCGCGGGTGCGATCTTTAAGCACCAACCAAGCGCGATAGGCAATCATCACGGGAAACAAATAGGCGAGATAACCAAAGAGAGAAAAGAACACGTCCGCAATCCAGGCGCCAAAAGGACCGCCCGCATTTTGTACGATGCTGTTGTCGCCCGTTTTTGACCAGCCCGGATCATTGGCATCGTAGCTGACCATGGCGATCAACAAATAAAGACACACAGCGCCCAAGCCGATAAGTGCGCCCTCTTTTAACAAGCGCACCAGCAAATTGGAAGTTTGCTCTGAAGCGGGCGCGCGGCGTTGTGGAGTCACTGATTTCAATGGAGTTTCCCGATCGAGATAATATAGCGGAAAGTAAATAAACGAGGGCTATTGTAATTACTGGCGGCAGATTTACCACCGGCAAGATCACTCTGCGATGAAATGAAGTAAAAAACCCGCTCAAGAGCGGGTTTACTGATCGAATTGCGCACAGATGTTATCCGGGGACTTAGTGCTGAGTCTCGGCGATCAGGCTTTCCATTCCCGGTTTCCAACAAGTGACCTGGTTGCGCCCGTGCTGTTTGGAGTAGTAGAGAGCTTCATCCGCCTGTTGGATAAGCTGGGTCGCAGAACTCGCGCCCATACGAATGGAAGTTACACCAAAGCTACCGGTTACTTTTACGCCATTGGTATCTTTTTCGGCAATTTTTTCACGGCAGCGTTCAGCGATCATTTGCGCCTGCTCCAACGGCGCCCCCGGTAAAATTACGCAAAATTCTTCACCGCCAAAACGCGCCACCATATCCATGTCACGCACTACTTCACGCAGGCTATTGGCCGCCATTTTAATCACTTCGTCACCTGCGGCGTGGCCGTAGGTATCGTTGACCTTTTTGAAGAAATCGATGTCGGCCATGATGCAACTGAACTCGGTATCTGACGCGCGCGCGCCATCAAATTTACCGTCCAGATGTTCATAGAGGGCGCGGCGATTAAAACAGTTGGTTAGCGGATCGCGTGTTGCCAAATAGGTCAGTTCTTTATTTTTACTTTCAATCGCAACCTGGGTAGCAGCGAGTTGCTGGATCATCTCTTCCAGCATACGGCTTTTGGTTTCCAGCTCGGTAATATCTTCAAATACTGCAATCGTGCCCTGGCTCGCGCCTTTACCATCCAGGATCGGGACGGCATTCACATGGAAAATTTTGTCTTTATCATCTCCGGTCGGCAATAGTACCCGCACTCCGGTTTGTTTCACCCCGGTACTAATTGCTGTCATCCAGGGATATTCACGCGCCTCTTGTTTGGGGTCGAGGAACCAGCCGAGGTTGCTGGCTTTTTTACCCATCAGCGAATGCTCAGTGCGCTGTAGATGTTCCACCAGCGAGGTATTCGCCAACACAACTTGTTCGCGCCTGTCCAGGATCAATACACCCTCAGCAAGGATATTCAGTGCATTGCGCACCCGCGCAGGCACTACCGCGCTGGGGTCCAAATGCTTTAACGCTCGTTTGATGTAATACCAATAGCCGACGAACCCGCTGAGCGATACAAAAATCACCAGCAGCATAAAACTGGGGATACCAAAAATCGGATGCTTATCATTGAGCAAGGGTTCAAAGCTGATTTCAAAATCAGCGCGTTTGGCGCCGTTGATCATGATGGGAAAGCGGATATGGGTGGGCGTGGACTCATTCGGTTTTGCTTTCGCCCAGAACTGCGAATGGAGCTTGGTTTGCACGACGATAGCACCATCATTGCGCCGGACGGCGGCGGATTCAATTTCCGGATTGCGTTCTACCGAAGACTCCAGCAAATATTGCAGCAAGATTTCATCGCCGCGAGTGATCGCTATCCCCACTTGTGATGCCAGGGTTTCTGCCAAACGCTTGCGCACTTCCAATTGTTGCCGCTCGGCACCGGGGGTAAGGCCCAGTGCTTGCGCGAGGATCAAAATAGAGATGGTCAGGATCACCAACCCCAAACTCAACCTGACTGCGGGAGTAAAACCAAACATTGCCTGCATTGATCCTTTGTATTAATAAAACGGTATATATAAAGAGCCCTAGTCCGTCATACCCACGAACGCGAGTATCCACAGCATTGATGACCTGGATTCCTGCGTTTGCAGGAATGACGAATAATTCAGAACGTCCAGTAAAGAGAAACTGTGGAAATCCACTTTCCACCATAACCCGATTTTGTTGATTATGGCTGCGGTTTTTTACTCTGCGCATGATCAAACAAATAACCCACTTCTTTTGCACTCTTGTCTTCGCGTGCACGGTCTTTGCGCTGCTGTTCCAATTCCTTTTTCTTTTTGTTGACTTCATCGAGGATCGGCAACGGATCAATCCCGCGCCATAGCGGCAGCATCGACATCATGGTTAACAATAGACTGCTCGCCCGCAAAGACCAAACTAGCAGACCGGTTGTGACCGAGAAAGTCAGACCCGCCACAACGGTTTTGCGCTGCTGTTCCTCTTCCAGGGCCTCATCCATTTGCGTACGGATGCGGCGTATCTCATTGTCAAAATCCTCAGCTTCCCAAGGCGCAAACCCGGCATCGGGTTTGATCAGGCTGGTCAATGACGATGAGGCAGTCAGTGTCATTAACGGGACATTACCGTCATCGAGCGCCTCCTCCATACGCAGATAATCGCGGCTGGATTTGTCGTACACGACATGATCGCGGCCATAACCATCATCATTATTGGGATCGGGAATATTGCCCAGGGGCAACAGCGGGTTCAGGCTCTCCCCCGGGTTGCTCGGACCTGAAGCCCCATCGCCACCACCGCCTCCTGTGCCACCACCCGTACCGGGCGGATTGACCTCAGGCAGCTCCACTCCCGGTTGCTCTATGGGCGGCATAACCGGTGGAATTATGGGTGGATGGGGATCCGGGTCTTTCGGTATCTCGGGAATAACAACAGAGGCAATAACCGTCACTTTAAACCGGGTTTCTACCCAGGCACCGTCATTATCCTGCGCACGCAAGGTAATGGTGGTTTCACCGCCAGTGGCAGATGCAAAGGTCAGGGTCATCACACCGGTGGCCGGATCTATATGCACCTGGGTGACAATTGCCGCATTGGTATTGCCCTCCAGCGAATAGTGCAACTGCGTACCCTGTTCAATATCGCTAAAGACAGTCTGCAAATTCACTTGCTGTGGTGCAGCACCTGCCGCTACGCGCATGTCAGTAATGCCCGTTGAGGTGGGCGCATCGTTCACGGGTGCAATATTGATCCGCACCAGGGTTTCAACAATAGCGCCTTGTGCATCCTGCGCCCGGATTACCAGGTCGCTACTGCCAAATTGATGTGCACCATATTGCAGCTGTAATTTACCGGTAGCAGGGTCGATCACCGCGCCAACCACCAAGGCGGGATTGCTATTGCTGACTACGGTGAATTGCAGCTGGCTTGCAGGGGTTTCTTCATCGCTGAATCCGGCCCATAAGTCCAGGGTATCACCCGCTGCATCTTCCTGGTTATTGACTGGTGCAAAACCGGAAGTCCTGGGTGCATCGTTAACCGCGTTAACCGTCAATTGGAATTGCGTGCTGGTAGTGGCAAGCCCATCGCTGGCAACAATGCGGATCACCAATACACCCGTATCACCATTGGTGGGTGTGCCACTGAATGTGCGTGTTGCTGCATCAAAACTCAGCCAGGCGGGTAAGGCACTGCCATCACCCAATTGCGCGGTGTACATCAGCGTATCGCCGTCGGTATCCACAAAGGTATTTGCCGGTATTGTAAAACCAAAAGGCACATCTTCATTGACCATTTGGTTAGCAATTGGATTGGCGAGTGCTGGGGCATTGTTGGTATCGGCAATTACCAATGTAAAAGTATCGGTAACTGTTCCACCATGACCGTCACTGGCAATCACACTAATGGTGATTGTACCTACATCGCCATTAGCTGGTGTTCCGCTAAACGTGCGTGTCGCTGCATCAAAACTTAACCATGATGGCAATGCACCGCCACCAGCCAATTGTGCGGTGTAGGTAAGGACATCACCTGCATCTTGGTCAACAAACGTGTTAGCTGCAAATTGGAAATTAAATCCAGTATCTTCTGTTGCGGTTTGGTCGGCGATGGAATTCGCAATGGTTGGGGCATCATTGACATTGTTCACCACAATATCAAAGGTATCTGTCACTGTTCCGCCGTGGCCATCACTGGCGATCACACTAATGGTGATTGTTCCTACATCGCCATTGGTTGGTGTTCCGCTAAAGGTGCGCGTTGCCGCATCAAAACTTAACCAGCTTGGTAATGCACCGCCGCCAGCCAATTGTGCGGTGTAGGTAAGGGCATCACCTGCATCGTTATCGACAAATGTATTGGCTGCAAATTGAAAATTAAATCTGGCACCTTCTGTTGCGGTTTGGTCGGCGATGGGATTCGCAGTGGTCGGCGCATCATTGACATTGTTCACCACAATATCAAAGGTATCCGTCACTGTTCCGCCGTGGCCATCGCTGGCAATTACACTAATTGTGATTGTGCCTACATTGCTATTAGTTGGTGTTCCGCTAAACGTGCGCGTTGCTGCATCAAAATTTAGCCAGGATGGTAATGCACCGCCACCGGCTAGTTGTGCGGTGTAGATAAGGACATCACCTGCATCCTGATCAGCAAAGGTATTGGTATTGAACTGGAAATTAAATACGGAATTTTCAGTGGCCGTTTGGTCGGCAATTGGATTGGCAAGCGTTGGCGCATCGTTGGTGTTTGCAATCACCAACGCAAATGTATCGGTAACGGTTCCGCCCTGCCCATCACTGGCAGTCACATTAATAGTGAGTGTTCCTACGTCGCCATTTGCCGGTGTACCACTGAATGTGCGTGTCGCTGCGTCAAAACTTAACCAGTTTGGTAATGCACCGCCACCGGCCAATTGTGCGGTATAAGTAAGTGTGCTGCCTGCATCAATATCCGAAAACGTATTAGACGCAAATTGAAAATTAAATGCGTTGTCTTCGGTTGCAGTTTGGTCGGCGATAGGATTCGCAATTGTTGGGGCGTCGTTGATATTGTTCACCACAATATCGAAGGTATCGGTCACTGTACCGCCATTGCCATCATTGGCAATTACATTAATGGTGAGCGTACCTACATCACCATTTGCAGGTGTACCACTGAATGTGCGTGTCGCTGCATCAAAACTTAACCATGCAGGTAAGGCGCCACCACCGGCGAGTTGGGCGCTGTAGGTGAACACAGTACCAACATCAACATCGGTAAAGGTATTAGCGACAAATTGGAAGTTAAACGCCGTATCTTCAGTGGCGCTTTGATCACCAATGGGATTGAGGATGGTGGGTGCATCGTTGGTATTGGCAACGGTAATCACAAACGTATCAATAACAGTACCGCCGAAACCATCGTTAGCAGTAACTTCAAGGGTCCAAGTGCCCACATCGCCATTGGCTGGAGTACCCGAGAATGTGCGAGTCGCCGAATCAAAACTCAGCCACGGTGGCAGACCACCCAAAACAGCTAATTGTGCGCTGTAGGTAAAGGTATTTCCGGCATCCACATCAGCAAATGTATTGGACGCAAATTGGAAACTAAATGGCGCATCTTCGTTGGTTAGCTGATCGGGAATCGGGTTCGCAACTGTCGGCGGGGTATTGGTATTCACTACTGTGATATCAAAAAAATCCGACGTAGATGCACCATGGTTATCGGTTGCGATTAACTCAACCGTCATTGTGCCCGCTTGATGCCAATGCGGTGTACCGGAAAAGGTTCGGGTGACTTCATTAAAGGTCAGCCAACCCAAACTACCGCCACCCGCTAATTGTGCGCGGTAAATGATAGTGTCATTGGGGTCTGGGTCAGAGGTAGTATTGAGCGGCACAACCAGCGTAAAGGGGGCTTCGGCGTCGATGGTTTGATCCGCAACGGGGTTATCAAACACCGGGGCAGCATTAGTGCCATCCTCTTTGGCCAGTTTAAACGCGAGGTCCCAACCCGATGCATTGGGCACACCATTTTCGATCATAGCGCCATCGGGAAATACATCGCCTGTCGCACGCCCTACCAATACCAAACCATCGCTACCTGTGCTGTTGATCTGGATTACATAGGTTTGTTGGTCATTTAACGCAACGCCCGCAAAATTAAACGTGTGCCACTCAAAACCATCACGGCTGATTTGCGATGAAGGAATTGAAGCACTCGCTAAAATTGCACCATTCCATGCATCGCGCAGCTCGACGGTAATGGTTTGCGGCACAGCAGCATCGTAGCGCGCAAGGTACAGACTGATTTCATTGACCGCGTAAGTCGCACCAGCGCTGTCGTAGGAAAAACTTTGCCCGAGTTGATTGCTGGATGACACAGGATCAGATGGTCCACCAGTTCCAGTGTCTATGTATTCAGTATCCGGCAAGCCAGTGGTCGTGATGGTAAATGTATCTGTCGCAATGCCGCCGCTGCCATCGTTGGCAATCACTTCAATATTCACAGTGCCAATATCGGTAGCCGTAGGTGCGCCACTGAACGTGCGTGTGGCTGCATCAAAACTTAACCACGCAGGCAATGCACCGCCACCCGCTAATTGTGCGCTGTAGCTAAACGTCGTGCTGGCATCCACATCGTTAAAAGTATTGGCCGCAAACTGGAAATTAAAGGCTGCATTTTCCATCGCATTTTGATCAGGGATGGCATTGGCGAGTGTTGGAGCATCGTTGGTGTTGGCAATGACAATATCGAACGTATCAGTAACCGTGCCGCCGTTGCCATCGCTCGCAATGACATCAATCGAAATTGTGCCTACATCACCATTGGCAGGTGTGCCGCTAAAGGTGCGCGTTGCGGCGTTAAACGTTAACCATGAAGGCAGTGCACCGCCGCCATTCAACTGCACTGAATAGGTCAGTGTTGCACCCGCATCTACATCCGCAAACGTGTTGGCGGCAAATTGGAAATTAAATGCAGAATCTTCTGTGGCACTTTGATTTGGAATTGCATTGGCAACTGTCGGGGCATCGTTGGTGTTGGCAATGACAATATCAAACGTATCGGTAACCGTGCCGCCATTGCCATCACTGGCGATCACATCAATCGAAATTGTGCCTACGTCACCATTTGCAGGTGTGCCGCTAAACGTGCGTGTTGCGGCATTAAACGTTAACCATGAAGGCAGTGCACCGCCGCCATTCAACTGCACTGAATAGG
>CAZIWB010000007.1:24861-87429 GCA_964542655.1 uncultured Cellvibrionaceae bacterium | reverse complement strand
CATTCAGTTGCACTGAATAGGTCAGCGTTGCACCAGCGTCTACATCCGCAAATGTATTGGAAGCAAATTGGAAATTAAATGCAGAATCTTCAGTAGCATTTTGATTTGGAATCGCATTGGCGACGGTCGGTGCATCGTTAGTGTTGGCAATGACAATATCAAACGTATCGGTAACCGTACCGCCGTTGCCATCGCTCGCAATGACATCAATCGAAATTGTGCCTACATCACCATTGGCAGGTGTGCCGCTAAAGGTGCGCGTTGCGGCGTTAAACGTTAACCATGAAGGCAGTGCACCGCCGCCATTCAACTGCACTGAATAGGTCAGTGTTGCACCCGCATCTACATCCGCAAACGTGTTGGCGGCAAATTGGAAATTAAATGCAGAATCTTCTGTGGCACTTTGATTTGGAATTGCATTGGCAACTGTCGGGGCATCGTTGGTGTTGGCAATGACAATATCAAACGTATCGGTAACCGTGCCGCCATTGCCATCACTGGCGATCACATCAATCGAAATTGTGCCTACGTCACCATTTGCAGGTGTGCCGCTAAACGTGCGTGTTGCGGCATTAAACGTTAACCATGAAGGTAAAGCACCGCCACCCGCTAATTGCACGCTGTAGGTAAGCGTATCGCCCACATCGACATCAGCAAATGTATTGCTAGCGAACTGGAAATTAAATGCTGAATCTTCGGTAGCATTTTGGTTCGGGATGGCATTGGCGACGGTGGGTGCATCGTTAGCCGAATTGATCGTAATGTTGATAGTGTCGGTATCGGTGAGAATACCGCCGGTACCCGTGTTTCCCAAATCGCTGGTGGTGAGAGTCAGTACCGCTGCACCGGTATAATTGCCAGTGGGGTTGAACGTTAGTGTTGCCAGGGCAGCATTAATATTCGCTTGCGTACCGCGAAATACCAGACTGCTATCGGCAGTTCCGTCGCCAGTTGTAAATACCAAACCGGTAACGCCTGCGAGCGTCAATGTCCCGTTGGTAACTGAAAGGGTAATTTCCAGATCACCACCACCAACATCAAGGTCATCGACTTGAATTTGGTTGCTATTACCCGCACTGAAAACCAGCGCCGTATCTTCATTAGTCGATTGCGCACCGGGGACCGTATTAGCAGGGCCATCATTCACTGCCGTAATATTTATCGTCGCGGTGTCGCTGCCCGAAAGGCTGCCGTCACTCGCACTGATGGTGAGTAATCGGGTCGCAGCAGGAGTATCACCCGAGAGGCGATACGTAAGTGTGCTGCCGTTATTGCCCGCAAATAAATCGTTGAGTTGTGCTGCGGTACCACTGAGTACCAAGGTATTGGTATTAAGACCCGAAACAATCACCACACCGGTAGTTCCGACAGTCGCCGCCAGATTGCTATTGCTACCAGCACCGGTCAGGGTAATAGTTAAGGAGTCACCATCCACATCGGCAACGCTGATACCGGTACCATGCAAATTAATCGCGACCTGTTCATCGGCGTAGTAATCCGTTAACGCAATACTAACGGTTGGTGCATCATTTACATTGGCCACCGTAATACTGAAGGTATCGGTCACCAAACCGCCATTACCATCAATTGCAATCACGTCGACTGAAAAACTGCCCACGTCATCGTTAGCCGGTGTACCGCTAAATGTGCGCGTCGCTGCGTTAAAACTTAACCAGGATGGCAATGCCCCGCCGCCGGCTAATTGCGCGGAATAAATCAGTGTATCGCCGACATCCGGATCACTAAATGTGTTAGCAGCAAACTGGAAATTAAATGCCGAATCCTCAGTGGCATTTTGATTGGGAATTGCATTGGCGACACTGGGTGCATCATTGGTGTTGTCTACAACGATATTGAAAGTATCTGTGACTGTACCGCCATTGCCATCACTGGCAGTCACATCAATCGAGACTGTTCCCACAAATGCATTGGTAGGTGTGCCGCTAAAAGTACGCGTTGCCGCATCAAAACTTAACCAGGATGGTAAGGCACCACCGCCGCCAAGCTGGGCACTATAAGTGAGCGTATTGCCAATATCCGGATCCGCAAACGTATTTGCTGCAAAGGTAAAATTAAATGCCGAATCTTCAGTGGCAGTTTGATTGGGAATAGCATTGGCAATGATGGGCGCATCATTGGTATTGGCAATTACCAAATCAAAGGTATTGGTTGCCGGTATACCGCCATTGCCATCGTCAGCAGTGACTTTAATGGAAATAGTGCCCACATCACCATTGGTTGGAGTGCCGCTAAATGTTCTGGTTGCCGAGTTAAAACTCAGCCAAACAGGTAAAGGGTTACCATTGTCCAATGTGGCGGTGTAGGTAAGCGTATCGCCAGCATCCACATCATTAAATGTGTTGGATGCAAACTGAAAGTTAAAGGCAGCATCTTCAGTCGCATTTTGAGGTGAGATTGGATTTACCAACACCGGGTCTGTATTCGCACCGCTTGCCACCTGGAATGCGAGGTCGCGCCCCAAATCAGGCGTTCCACTGTCATAAACCAGGTTACCGTCCGGGTAGGCATCAGTATTGTGGATACCCACGGTGATCAATCCATCACTACCGCTTGCTGAAACCGCGATGTAATACACAGTGGAATCATTCAACACCGTATTGGTGAAATCAAACGCTTTCCAGGACGGCGATGTGGCCAGGGTAGTGGATGATATGCTGATAGGAGTACCAATAACGGTGCCGTTATAAGCACCCTCAAGGAGCGTAACCGTAATGTTTTGTACTGCGGCAGATACATTCTTTTGCAATTGCAAAATAATGGAGTCAATGGTGTAAGTGCCAGTGCCAAAATTATTGGTAAATGATTGGTAGATTTTTTGCCCGGGAGACAAAACCTGCGTCGCACCACTGGAACCGGATGAATCAATAATTGAATTGGTTGAGCCAACATTTTGCACAACAATATCAAAATCATGGGTGGTAAAACTGCCGCTACCGTCTGTCGCAGTAATGCGTACAGTGATAGCGCCAACATCGCCATTAGATGGCGTTCCATGAAATGTGCGTGTGCTCGCATCAAAGGTTAACCAACCCGGCAATGGCAATGCGCCGGCGAGTTGCGCTGTATAGGTGAGCGTATCGCCCACATCCGGGTCGCTAAATGTATTTATTGGAAACGAATAATTAAACAGCGCTCCCTCAGTGGCATTTTGATCAGCAATAGCATTCGCAACTATGGGTGTGTCATTGGTATTGGCGATAACAATATCGAAGGTATCTGACGCTATGCCGCCTGCCCCGTCATTCGCGATCAGCTTGACCGAGATAGTTCCCACATCCGCATTGGTCGGTGTTCCACTAAAGGTTCGCGTTGCGGAGTTAAGGTTCAACCAGGCTGGTAAAGCACTGCCATCGGCCAATTCAGCGGTGTAAGAGAAAGTTGCACCTATATCCCCATCGCCAAAGGTATTGGCCGGGAAGGTGTAAGTAAATGCAGCGTCTTCGGTCGCATTGCGGTTGGGAACGGGAATATTTAAAAAGGGATTATCATTAACATTATTGACGACTACATCAAATGTATCATCGATAGTCCCGCCTTTACCGTCGTTGGCTGTGACTTTGATCGAAATGGTTCCCACATTGCCATCGTCGGGTACACCACTGAACGTGCGTGTCGCCGCGTTAAAATTCAACCATGCCGGCAGTGGCGTACCGTTAGATAATGTGGCGGTATAGGTGAGTGTGTCACCATCCTGATCATTAAACGTATTTGCCGCAAACGTATAACTAAACAAGGCTTCTTCAGTAGCGGTTTGGTTGGGGATTGCATTGGCAACCGTAGGTACACGGTTTTCAACATCGACTAACGCAATCGACATATCCTTTGAGCTATCACCACTACCGTTAACAACAAACTCACTGGCAATAACATTGCTGTTGACATAACCAATGCCCACTAAATTGTCGGCACCGTTGTTGGTTTTGAATTCAATCCAATAAATCGTGTAGGCATCAAAGGTTGTCTGTGCAAAATCAAAATTGACCCAACCCAGTGAACTGCCGAGTGAAGCAGTGTTTACCGTTGCCGAGGCAACCACAGTCCCGTTGTAGCTATGCTGGTGAACCAGCACTTGCACATTTGCAGAGCTGGTACCGTGGTTCGCCAGCATCACCTGAATGCGATCCACGGTGTGCGACGAGGTTAACTGCACCCCCTGCATGACATAACCTGCCGTGGGGATTGCCTGCTCATTAGTGGCAACACCGGAATACAAATGCACTACATCCGCAAGCACACCTTGCCATTCCAAGGATTGATTGGAGGAAAAAATGGAGGCGGTTTCGATTTTCCCTACCTGCTCTTCCAGATCCCAATCCGCATCCGCGCGGCTATTACCGGTCAGATCATTACTGGCGGCCACATCGGCACCGGTCATAACACTTAGCTGGCGCAGGAGGTTCAGGCCGCTTTCGCTGGCGGCCAGGTCGCATCCATACAGCAGGATATCCGCCTCATCACCCAATGCGGTCTGCCAATCGGCCAGTTGTTGTTTGTATTGGTTGATGTTGTTTTCATTGAGCACCTGGCTGCCCAATTGCAGGTTGCCCGCCACACCGTGGGAAATAATATGGACGGCGGAAATACCGCTGGCACCGGCGAGGTAATTGCTGATTTGCGCCAAGCCATCTTTACTGGAATCCAGATAGACAATTGCCGTTGAGGCATCATCAAGGCGCGCACGTATATCCTTCACCAGGGTTTCGTAGTCATCCACAGTAGTATCGACAAATACCAGGGTAGTGATTGCCGGGCTGTCGTCCACCGGAAGATCGGCTTGCGGTGCTTCATCACCAAGGGGATCGGTTGCAGGATCACCTGCGGAGTGACCCATCGCCAGGGGTTCGGCGGGCATATAGATACTGACCAGATCCACCTGTTCAGCTGCTTGCGCCAAATCATGGCCATCGGAAGCCCCGTCATCAAAAACGGCAATATCCGCCGTAGCGGAAAAGAGTAACCTTGGCTCAAGGGCCTCGATTAATGGGCGGCGATGGCGCGGCGGTTTTGACATGACTATCAAATATTTCGTTTGGGTTTAAGGACTGGTGAATACCAATGCATCCTTGGGATTTATGCGCATCCGCCAAACCCTGGCGGTACTTGCTTTTGCATAAACCTGACCAGGTGTTTGCAGGAACCTGATCCGGGCAATCTTCCACAGACACAGGAAGGTATCGCCAACTATCTGTAAATCGCCAAGCACCTGAAATCCTGGTTATCCGTTATTAGCACAGGCTACTGGCTCGCTAGTCGCTGTATTTACATCCTTTCCGGTTACATACCAGCGTGCAATCTGTCTAAAAAATGCTCTAAGTATTTATTTTGGCACATATTTCTACAAAACTGCGACTCATAAAAAAATAATCTATCCCCGGACAATAATAGGCACTCAGGGTAAGTTGCGGGTATCCAGCAAATTCAGAGTAACACCATCAAAACTCACCCGGCACTTGAGCCCGCTGGGTAAACGGTTATCCGGATTGGGGAATGACAGGCGGATTCCGAAGGTATTACTCGGCCCATCAATCACCTGATCCACCAATTCCACTTTGGCGGGATAACTCCGCTCACCGACACCCAATTCAGGCATAACACTGGCAGTCATACCGGCTTTGACCTTGCCATATAAGCTCGCAGGGGCAAATACCTCCACCCGCAAGGGGTCCAACTGCGCCAATTTGAGGACTGGTTCAAAATCAATGTGCTCACCCGGCTCTTTCAGACGATCCACCACCACACCATCAATCGGGCTGACCAAGGTGCGCCGCTGTAAATCCGCCAGGGCGCGCTTGTGCTCCAGCTCCGCCTGGCGCTTGCGGTCCTGCGCCTGCTGCAATTGTTGCTGGGCTATCGCCTGTTCGGTTTTGAGCTTGTCAAACTCGGAAAAAGAAGCGGCTTTTTTCTCGTACAGGTCTTTTACCCGCGCCAAGGCACGGTTACTGAAATCCAGGGAGAGTTGCTGCGCCTGCACATCGCTGGTCAGCTCCGCCTGCACGCGGCGCAACTCTGCGGTCGCCGCTTCCAAACCGGCGTCCAGGCGCGCGACTACATCGCCTTTTTTTACTTTATCGTTTTTATCAACCAGGACTTCGCTGATAACACCTTCAACTGCGCTACTCATTTCCACTACAACGGAAGGTTCGATGCGGCAATTGAGTTGCGCGGGCTCCTGCGTTTGCGCAAAAACTTCACCGCCGAACAAGGCAATCAACAGTGAAAATCCGGAAAATTTATACATAATCAATCCGCTATATAAATACAAATCGCTTATTACTATAGAGCAAAAAGTCGATTACGAAAAATGACGAATAAAAAGTTGCTGCAAGCGGCGATACCACTGGGCTGCCAGGGGTTCGGTCGGATGCTGGAATTTCACATAGGCGCGCTCACCATAATGGCCTGATTGCACAAAATCATTCAGAGACAAATCCAGCAAAAATACTTTTTCTTTTACCCGTAAACCCGTTGGCTGGCTTGCGTCCACTGCCAGGCGCCCACCGCCCTGCGCGCCCAATACCTGGCTGGGTAACTCCTGGGTTGCGACCGGGATATCCTGCACCATTTGTGCGGCAATTGTGTGGAGCGGATTACTGGCGAATTTGATGCTGATTTCCCTCGTTTCCTGCCGCACCAGACCTATTTCATCTTGCAGCAGCGCCGCACGGATACGCACCAGATCCGGTTTTTCGATCAGTGCCAGCTCATCGCCCTGCCGTAAAAAACTGCCCGGCAAATAATGCTGGCGGGTGATGCGGAAAATACCACTGGAAGGGCTGCGCACCACCAAATTCACCACCCGGGTTTGCAGCAATTCAATGGCCGCTTTGATCGCATTGATATCCTGTTCGAATAACTGCGCCTGCGCACGGTCATCCACCCATGCCTGTTGGTAGCGCGCTTCGTATTCGCGCAAGTGCGCTTGCTCTGCAGCCAGATTCGCCACCAGCACCGGATTGTGCAAACGCACCAACTCCTGCCCCTGCTCCACCTGCGCACCGTCCGCTACCAATACTTGCTGCACTTCACCGCTGGATTCCACTTTCACCCGCGCCTCATCCGGCAACCAGAGCACCGCTTCGGCAGACGTTGACATTGGTACAGGTACAGCCACCAGTATCAGGATCACCAGTGCAGCACCAGCCCCCGTCACCCCCAATGCGCGGGTACGGGTAGGTGCTAGCTGGTTATCGCGCAACAGATAATGCAGCGCTTTAATCCCGGGCCACAGCAATTGGAAAAATATCAACCAGCACCCAATCACCAAACCCAGCGACGGAAAATAATTCGCCACCAGCAAAATAATAAAAAACAGCATGAATACGCGATAGACAAACGCGGCAACACTATACCCGGTGAGCAACACCGCTTCGCCTTCATTGACCGCAGGCGAAAACACACCGCTTACACCATAGGCATAACGACGCAATAAATAGCTGAATTGCTGGTTGGCGCGGGTGGCGAGATTGGGTAAATCAAACGCGTCGGTGAGCAGGTGATAACCGTCAAAACGCATCAGGGGATTACCATTAAAAAACAGCGTGGACACACCGCCGATAATAATGATGTTGTAAAGAAAATCGCGCAGGAAACCATTCGGTAATTGCAGCCACAACAACAGCGCCAGTGCCGCTAAAAATAATTCCACCGCCATGCCCGCCGCACCTACCATCAGCCGCTGGCGCTTGGATTGAAAACCCGTTGCCGCACTCGCATCCACATAGGGCAAGGGAGTACCCACCACAAACACAATACCGCAGTTATTGACCTGCCCGCCCCAGACTTTGGTAAACAATCCATGCCCCAATTCGTGCAGCACTTTAAAACAGGGATAGGTTAACCAGAGTAAAAATAAATTCGATGGCGACAGCACACGATCCAAATGCCCGTGGGTGAGTTGCGTCCAATGGTTACCCGCTTGCAGCAGCGCATAACCCACCACCAGCAACCACAAAATTCCCATGCTGCGCGATGCCAGCAAGCGCGCCAGCGGCATTAATTTATCGAGCAGGTGATCAGGGTTGCCGAGCGGGATATTCCAGGTGAGCGGATTCATCAACAACCGCAGCCAGCGCTGTTGTTTTTTTTGCTCGCGCCGCGCAAATAATTCCTGGGTATTGGGCGGTAAATCGCACACCAGCAAATCGGCGACGTGCAGGTATTGCAACAGGTGGATTAAATCCTCGCGCGTCGGGATCTCATCGGCAGATTCATAAAATTCCGGATGGGCCGCGGCGGCCAATACTTTGGCCAATGAATTGCGCCCATCCATGGCACTGATCAATCGCCAGGCTGATGGTGTCAGGCGATGGAAACGGCCATTGCTTTTGTCTTGCAGGATATACCAGCGTTCGCTGTTGTAATCGCGCCGCTGGATATGGATATGGCGCGGCAGCGAGGGGTGCAGGGATTCGAGGCGTTGCCAGACAGGATTATTATTAATGGCTTGGGAGTCAGTCATGACCGGATCACCAGAGCTTTAACCGCAGCCAGTGCCACAGGTCATGGAACCAGATCCAGCCGAGCGCGCGTCGTCCGGCAATTAATTTGCCGGTACCAGTCATGCCGGGGCGTAGCGAATTCTGCTCATGGTTTAATTCAGCATCCACACGGAAATAATTGCGCCCCTCGCGCACTTCGCTGAGAGGAGTGATTGTCTTGACCCGCACGGCAAAAACTTCATCCGGCAAGCTGGAAAACTTCACCTGCCCTTCCTGGCCGGACTCTACTGCGGCTATGTCCCGCTCATCAACAAACAATTGCACTAAAAACCCTTGTGATGCTGCAATTTCAAAGAGCACATCGCCCTGTTTTACCGGCGCGCCCTGGGTTTGCGAAATATCATCCGACACCACAATGCCATCCAGCGGCGAATGCAGTTGGGTGCGCTCCAACTGCTGGTCAACCAACTGCAACTGGATACTGGCCTGATCCATTTGTGCGCTGGCAATAGCGGCTTCAACACGGTTGGAGTTGGCGAGCGCCGTGTCATAAGTCTGGCGATACTGTTGTACCTGGCTCGCCAGTTTGCGCCGCTCCAGGCGCAAGTCTTCATCATTCAATTGCGCGAGCAATGCGCCCTTTTTGACGCTGTCGCCCGGGCGCGCACTGATTTTTCCGAGGTAGCCATCTTGCGGGGACACCACCAGGTATTTTTCGGTTGTCTGCAAGGTGGCATCGGCTGCAACGCGGTATTCAAGCGGCACAAACAGCGTAACGACAAAAACCAGCAACAGGATCGCGATCATTTTGCCGCGCCAGGGTTCATCGCCAAACCAGCGTTCAAGGCGCTGTGCTGTACGCCGCTTTAAGCCCTGCCACACACTTGCACTGACCTGCTGGCGCAGGGCGAGAATAGCCCCGGCAAAATGTAGCGACTGCTGTAAAAAACTGCGCTGGTCATCAGAGAGTGCGGACTGCTTATCCAATTCAACCGTCAATACGCCCACTAGAATATCGCCGCTGCGAACCAGCAAACTGTGCACTGATTGCAATTGCTGTTGTTGCTGTAAGTGCTGGTGCGCGCGCTTGATTAATGCTGGCGCAGGCGATTCCGGTTCTGCCACAGAATCGGCAATGTCCAGAGGTGAGAAATCAATCCCCGCCCCCTGCTCCATTGCCTCAGCCATGGCTTCCGTAATGGCCTGCATCGCCTGGGTGCGTCTATCAAAATTTGCTGAAAAGGAAATTGCTTCCAGCGCAATATTTTTTTCCTGGCACAACCCAAAACTGACACGGGTAGCTTGCAGGAAACCCGCCAGTAAATTCACCAGGCTAATCGCAGTTTCCTGCAATGAATTTTCTTTAAGTAAATTTGCGCTGAGTTGCAGCAAGGCGTGGCTGGCGGAATTTTTTTCAAGGACCGGCAACACCGCGGGCGCTACTGTTTCATCCGGTTGTTGCAATAAAAATTGCAGCCAGTATTGACCCAGTTTGAGATTTTTTAAAACGGTGGGTAATTCTTTTTTATCCTGTTGCAAGCGCAGCAGCAATACACCCCAGGATTCACCATCAATTACCAACGGCTGGCCAAGGATCAGATGTCCCTCATCGTCCGGCGCCAGATGCAAGCGCCCCTTCTCCTCCACCTGCTTGAGCGCATCGCGCAGAGCGGCATTATTCGCCTCTGCTGTGGGCCATTTGGCAAGAATTTTAGGAGGAGCTCCAAAAGGGGTCTGCACCAACATAGCGGCGCTAACGCCACCGAGCATTTGGCATTGCATGCTGAGCCAGAGTTTGAGCGATGCTGTAAAAGACTGCATGGGCGTTCTACTGCTATGTTTGGTCCTGAGTCTTGAACATTAGCATCCAAGGTGTCGAACATATTGTTATTGTTTGTCGAGCGGCCGTTAACGATATGCTTTCTCATTAACAAGGTCAGGTATTTAAAACAATTCTAGTTCTAATGGCGAGGAGTTGTATCACAAGATCGCCGTTATTTTTATCGCGAAGCAGAATAAACGAAGGTGATACCAAGTGCCACTACTTCTGTTGGTCCTCTTTAGCAAGGCCAGCTTTATGTTGCTGCAACCTGCGCTCAGCCGCCGCCAGGATCTGTATTTTTGCTTCATCCCCCACCAGGCTCCAGCGAGTAATTTCTTCCAGGCTGCGAAAACAACCCACACAAATATCTGCATCATTCAAACAGCAATTGCGTACACAAGGGGATTCAACGACATCGGCCATGGCCTGCTCCACCATTAATATTCCACTGCATTATAACGAATGCAGATGACTAATTATTTATTCCGCAGGGCGAGTTTTTAAAGGTGCTTATTAATTGCTCATCTACACTCTGTTTTGCTAGTGCTTTTTCCCCTGCATAACCAACGCCACAGTTATATGGTTGGGGGGATTATTCTCAGGGGCTATGGATTGAATGAGGCATGCACCGAATTAATATTTCTGAAACCAAATATTCGCTACCAATTAAACTGATACCCGGCCTGCTATTCGGCATAGGTTTTTGTGTGCTGCTTAGCTGGCACACACCGCACTCGCTTGCCAGTATTTATCCATTTGCCACACGCATGGCCTATAACACCGCCATAGGTTTTATTGCCTGTGGTTTGGGCCTGATTGCCCTGATCCGCCTCCAACCCAAGCTGGTGTTTGCCTGTGCGTTGGTCTTGTTTGTTATTGCAGTGCTAACACTGTTGGATCTGGTGGGTGGATTTAATCTGCGCACCACCGACTGGTTCGTAATCATGCTCAGCGAGCCCCCCGTGCGCAACCAGCCTATTTCCCCCGTTACCAGTATCGCGTTTTTAATGGCGGGCCTGTCGCTGCTGCTTGGCGTTCATATCCAAGGCACCCGGACAATTGTGGCCAGCCTGCTCTGTATCTTGATTATTTTTATTTCGACTGCCGCTATCCTCGGCCAGGGGCTAGGCCTCTTTCCCACATTCGTCTGGATGGGAATCAAGATGGCACCACAAACAGCCATAGGATTAATTGCGTTTGCTGTGGCCATTATCATCCTGCGCTACCACGCGGCGGTTGATGCATTTAACCGGTTGAATTTTTTTAGCCGCTTGACCACAGGTTTTATTTTTATGAGCTTGTTGTTTATCGGCATAGGCTCAATTGGTTTGCTGCAAATTAATAGTGTGGCCAGCATTTCGCAAAAACTGTATCAAGGGCCACTACAAATCAACAATGCCGCCCTGCGTATTAAAAGCCAGATTGGAAAACTGAACCGCGCGATAAAAGATGTTGCGGTCAACCCCGAATTGGTGACCCAAAATAATATCCCTCTCCTCCTCCAGCAGATAACCCGGCAATTGCACATTGAATTTGCACTGATCGACAAGGAGCCGCTCTATGCAGAGAATTTGAGCCTGTTAAAAAATAACTACCAAAAATGGTCAGTATCCATCCTTGCCAATCACCACCAACTGGAAGCGGGCAATGTGGAAACTTATCGCCAGACTACGTTGCACGAAAACCAAAACACCACTGTTGCCATGGAATTGTTGTGCGATGACATAATTGTGCAGGCCCAGGCGCAGATGCTGGAATTAAACGAAGAAGCGGTCGCCACCAAAAACCATGCAGGCAATTTAATGCTGGTCGTTATCAGCGGATTCCTGCTGGTGGGAATTGTAGTTGCCGGCCTGATTACACGCAGCCTCAGCTGGCAATTGCAAAGAATCCGCCAGGCAATGCTGGATATTTCACAGGGCGACAGCCAAATTGAAATTCCGTTTTATGACCACCCCTATGAAATAGGTGATATGGCCAAGACCCTCAAAATCTTTTCCAACAATATCGACGAGCGAAATAAATCTGCACAGCTCTTGCAACAACATCAGGAGGATCTGGAAAAAACCAATCTGCAACTTGCGCAAACCAACAAAGAGCTTGAAACCTTTGCGTATGTCGCCTCCCACGATTTGAAATCTCCCTTGCGTGGCATCGCACAATTATCCAGCTGGATCGAAGAAGACCTTGAGAGCAAAGAATTTGCAGAGGTGGGAAAACACACCCAGATGCTGCGCAATCGCATCCAGCGTATGGAAAAACTGCTGGATGACATGTTGATTTTTTATCGCGCGGGCAAGGTCGATGGCAATATCACCCACATAGATTTACAGCTCATGGCGACAGAGTTATTTGAAATCCAGAATACCAAACCGGGTATCCGCCTGGAGCTGGGCGATAACCTGCCTGTGTTCGATAGCCTGAGCACGCCCTTCGAGCAAATCCTGCGCAACCTATTTTCCAACGCCATCAAACATCACGATCTGGAACAAGGGGTTATCCGCCTTGAGGGCAAAAAACTCGACCAGGAGTTTTACGAATTCAGCGTGTGCGATGACGGCCCCGGTATCCCGGCTAAATTCCAGGAGCGGGTATTTGGCATGTTCCAAACCCTGAAACCGCGCGACGAATTAGAAGGCAGCGGTATGGGGCTCGCATTGATCAAAAAAATTGTCGCGACCTATGGCGGCATCATTAGCGTCCACTCTGAAGGACGCGGTTGCTGTTTTATATTCACCTGGCCTCAGGTAATCAAAAGGAAACTACAACATGATTGATAAAATCCACCCCGCCAACAGCCAGGAATTTAAAACCGTCAGTCTGCTAATCATTGACGACGATGACATAGATGCAACCGCGCTCAGGCGGGCATTGCATAAGCTGAAACTGCTCAACCCCCTCTACCGCGCCAAAGATGGCTTGGAGGCACTCGAAATATTGCGTAATGGCGAAGTGCCCGCCCCTTACATTATCTTGTTGGATATCAATATGCCGAGGATGAATGGCCTGGAGTTTTTGGAGGCACTACGCTCCGATCCGGAATTAACCCATGCGGTGGTATTTGTGCTGACCACATCCAAATCGGACGAAGACATCATTGCGGCCTACCGCGAGCATGTTGCGGGCTACTTGCTAAAACAGCGAATGGACAGCGATTTCATGCAGGTTGTCAGCCTGCTCGATCATTATTGGCGGGTCATTGAATTACCTACTCATGAACAATAACAGGGTTTGAATAATACTTTTAGGCGGAGAGGTATCCTGCATGAAGCTGTTGCTCATCGATGACAACGAACTTGACCGGCAAGCCATTATTCGTACATTCAAAAAAACCGAGTGGAATATCACTATTGCGCAGGCAAGCTCTGCGGGTGAAGGGCTAGCTCAATTTGATAGCAATGACTTTGATGCAGTATTACTCGATTATCGCCTGCCCGACCTTGATGGGATGGAAGTATTGCAATTACTTGCAAAACACCCGCACCACCATGCAGCCATTATTATTCTCACCGGTGCCAGTGCCGATGATGACCTTGAACGTGAATTTATTGAAGCGGGTGCACAGGATGTATTATTCAAATCCGAAATTGCCCACAAACATTTGACCCGCGCCATTACGCATGCGCGAGCCCGCCATTTACTAGAGCGGCAACTACAGGAAAGCCACCAGCGATTGCGTGCACTGGCCGAAAACGATTCGCTCACTGGCCTCGCTAACCGCTATTATTTTGATGAAAGTTTGCGGGCAGCTATCCTGCGTGCAAAACGCCACAATGAACAACTCGCACTGCTGTTCCTCGACCTCGATAATTTTAAATTTATTAACGATGGCCTCGGCCATGTCATCGGTGACCAGGTATTAAAAGAAGTTGCCCAGCGCTTGATTCATGTGGTTCGCGCTGGCGATATCGTCTGTCGCCTGGGGGGCGATGAATTTGCCGTGCTCGCACATAATTTTGATTCACAAGAATCGATAAGCCAGCTCGCACAGCGAATCCTCGATGATTTTCGCCGTCCGTTTATCCTCAGCAACAATGAAAATTCTATTTCCACCAGTATTGGTATTGCCACTTATCCCGACGCGGGTGAAAGTGCCAGCGACCTCCTCAAGGCGGCGGACATGGCCATGTATCGCGCCAAACAGGATGGCCGCAATAATTTCCAATTTTTTTCATCCGCCATGCAGGCGCAAATGCAAGGGCGATTGCGCCTGGAAAAAGAATTGCGTGCGTTGATCCCTACCGATCATTTTATTTTGTTTTACCAACCGATTGTCGATGCACAAACATTTGAAATTTGTGGCGCAGAAGGGTTAATCCGCTGGGACCACCCTGAACGCGGCATCTTGCCACCGAGTGAATTTATTACCCTCGCCGAAGAAATTGGCCTGATCAGCGAGATAGATTCCCGTAGCCGTTTTAACGCTTGCCAACAATTGGCTAGTTGGCGCAAGCAGGGTTTGGTCAACGACGATTTCAATATGAAATTCAATGTCTGTGCCCAACTCCTGACAGATGAGGATTTATACCAGGGCATCATTGATGACCTGACCAACACCGGTGTGCCCGGTCGTTGCGTGAGTTTGGAAATCACCGAATCTGTGTTAATTGAGAATCTGGAGCGCACCGCGCAAAGCCTGAAAAAAATCCAGGATTATGGTGTTGATATCGCGGTGGATGATTTTGGTACCGGCTATTCATCCATGGCCTACTTGAAAGAATTGCCGGCACACACGCTTAAAATCGACCGCATGTTTATCCTGGGCGTACCCGACAATCTCGCCGACTGCCGGATATTGCGCGCCATGATTGTATTTGCCAAAAGCCTGGACTTAACAGTGGTGGTAGAAGGCGTGGAAACCAGTGAACAAGCGCGTATCTGCCGGGATTACGGGGCCGATTTATTACAGGGCTATCTGTTCTCCAAACCCCTCTCGCCCAATGCATTTGAACAACTACTCAGGAAACATAATGCACAGGAGTGGAGTAAACGCCTATCTACCCTGGGTGCCAAACTGGGCTGATTGCAACCAGACGCGTACGTTCAATACACAGCCACATAGCCAAACCCAATGCTGCGCATTGAGCCATACAATTTTGCACGGCTATTGTGATTCGCCTATCATGCCCCCACATTGGCAACACCCCTTTTGCAACAACCCTATCTATTGCATCAAGTTCAAGGATTCCCTATGAGTGAAGTACAACACCATCGCCTGATTATCCTCGGCTCCGGTCCCGCTGGTTATACCGCAGCCATCTATGCCGCGCGCGCCAACCTCAAACCGGTGGTGATCACCGGCATGCAACAAGGCGGTCAATTAACCACCACCACTGAAGTAGAAAACTGGCCAGGTGGTGTGCATGACCTGCAAGGCCCGGACTTAATGGTGCAAATGCAAGAACATGCAGAGCGTTTTGATACCCAGATTATTTTTGACCACATCCACGAAACCGTATTGACCGAACGCCCATTCAAACTGGTTGGCTCCAATACTTACACTTGCGATGCACTGATTATTTCGACCGGTGCTTCTGCCCAGTATTTAGGCCTGCCCTCAGAAGAAGCGTTTATGGGCAGAGGCGTGAGTGCATGTGCAACCTGTGATGGTTTCTTTTATCGCGACCAAAAAGTTGCCGTTGTCGGTGGTGGTAACACCGCTGTTGAAGAGGCACTTTATTTATCCAACATCGCCAGCGAAGTCACTTTGATCCATCGCCGCGACAAGTTGAAATCAGAAAAGATTTTGCAAGACAAACTCATGGCTAAAGTGGCTAATGGCAATATCAAAGTGCTTTGGAATCACCAGCTGGACGAAGTGTTGGGCAATGACTCAGGTGTAACCGGCTTGCGTTTGAAAAGTACACAAGATGGCAAGACGCAAGAGATTGATGTTTCCGGTGTATTTATCGCGATTGGCCACAAACCCAATACCGATATTTTTGAAGGCCAACTGACCATGAAAGATGGTTACATCAAAGTAAAAAGTGGTTTGGAAGGCAACGCTACCCAAACCAGTGTTGAAGGTGTATTTGCCGCAGGCGATGTTGCTGACCATATCTATCGCCAGGCGATTACCTCTTCAGGTTCAGGCTGTATGGCCGCGCTGGATGCAGAAAAATATCTCGATGACCTGAAATAATTTTTAAACCATTTCCGAAATAATCGTCTGTGGTCATGCCTGTCTGAAATAATGGTCTGTCGTCATACCTGTCTGAAATAATGGTCTGTCGTCATACCTGTCTGAAATAATGGTCTGTCGTCATACCTGTCTGAAATAATGGTTTGTCGTCATGCCTGCGAACGCAGGCATCCATAAAATAAAAAGAGGAAAACCTGTACGGGTTTTCCTCTTTTTATTTTCTGTTTTATTTTTTCAAACCGTTTTGAACATCGTCTCACTCCGCCAGTTTATTCCATCTCTTCCGAATCACCATCCAACAATTCAAGATCTGTCACAACCTTTTGAGTGAGCTTAACCCGGCCGCTTTTTACCAAAGCATCGCGCAATACAAATTCAATTTGCGCATTCAAACTGCGCAAGTCATCATCCGCCCAGCGCTGCATGGCGGCGATGACCTGTTCATTAATACGCAATGGAAATGATTTTTTAGTCACAATCAACAGCCCATGTTATGAATAACCATGTTATGAATAAATAGTCCCGGTGTTAATCACCGGTTTGGCCTGTTGGTCGCCACACAGCACAACCAATAAATTACTTACCATTGCCGCTTTGCGTTCACCATCCAAATCCACAACGCCCTGCTCTTTTAATTGCTCCAGGGCATCTGCCACCATCCCCACAGCGCCCTGCACAATAATTTTGCGCGCCGCCAATACCGCACTGGCCTGCTGACGTTGCAACATCGCTTGCGCAATTTCCGGTGCGTAGGCCAGGTGACTCAAACGCGCCTCAAGCACATCAACCCCCGCTTTTTGCAAACGATCCTGTACTTCACTTTTCAGTTTTAATGCGATGGCATTGGCATCGCTACGCAGCGATAAACGCTCGTCTTCGGTATCGTGCTCATAAGGATAAGTCGTAGCGAGGTTACGCAACGCGGCTTCGCTTTGGATAGTCACATAGTTTTCGTAATCATCCACTTCAAAAACGGCCTCAGCGGTATCGACTACGCGCCAGACAATCACCGCCGCAATTTCAATTGGGTTACCGTTGGCATCGTTTACTTTCAAGCGGCCGGATTCAAAATTGCGCACACGCAAACTGACCGATTTTTTACTGTAGAGCGGATTAGCCCAACGCAGACCATTGTTGCGATCCGTACCCGCGTATTGCCCAAACAGTTGCAACACCTTGCCCTGGTTGGGTTGCACCATATAAAACCCGAACCAGCAGATAAAAACCACAATAGCCGCCAAGACGGCAAGGATCTTCAAGACACCGGGTAAAAAGATGGCCCCACCCACACTGGCCACCTGCAACCCCAGCAACACCACTAACAGGAAATAACCCGACCCACTGCGTACCTCTACTTCATGAACCATGATGCGCTCCTTTATGAACTCTTACTGATATCATTTAGATATCACATTAATCCAATAACGGGCACATGTAAAGGGGAGCATCCAGGATGCAGGGTTTCGGGCTCTGGATAGGTTGGCGCCTGGCTTAGACAAAAAATCGGCCATAGGCGATAAACGCACATACAGCCGCAACAACGAGCCAGTAAACAATGGAATTGTAATTAGTACTGCCGGAGGACAAATGTATGACGCAAAACACCAGCATAATCACTGCTATACCAATCGCTGCCAAGGGGACGAGAATTACCGTCGGTTTATAGAATGCAGGCAGAATCAGGCACAGAGCACACAGGATTTCAAAACCAGCGAGCGCCATCCAGGCACCCTGTGGAATGGCTTTCAGCGAAGGCATGGTCTGCTCCGCGGTGTGGGAAAACTTCCACATCGCGCCCATGATGGTGTGCAGCGCAAGGAGAATTTGGAGGATCCATAAAAAAATATTCATTCGTTAGCTCCACTATTAATATTGATGATTTGAATATCCAGATTGTCGAGGGCAGTTTTATCCATAACGATATCAATGGCCTCAATGCGACCATCGTTAACAACGAAACAGAATGCAACAACGGCCTTTCCTTTGGCTCCCCAAGTCGCACCAGCAAGCCCATTGACAAACGCAAGTTGCGCCCCCTGTGCACTGCCTTTCAAGGTATTCGCCACAAGCTCAGCACCCACAAGCTCATGTTTAAATTGCGGTGCGCCCCTGTCTTTATTCGCCGTAGAAACTTTGATGGCGGTTTCATCTGCGCGCAGCACCACATCGGGGTGCAGCAAGCGGATAAGCGCATCAAAATCGCCTTGTCGCGATGCCAGCATAAAAGCAGTAACCACTTCCTGCTGGCGCTGCGCATCTTTGCGTGGCATGGCGGCACCGCGAACCCGTCGGCGCGCGCGGCTCGCAAGTTGCCGTGTTGTTATTTCCGTGCGCTCAATAATCGGGGCGATTTCATCAAAAGTTAAACCGAATAAATCGTGCATCACAAAAGCAATTCGCTCGGCGGGTGTGAGCGTGTCCAACACCATCAATAACGCGGGTCCAACGGCATCTTCTATTAAAAAATTTTCCTCAAGATCGCCCTCACCCTCCTCGGGAAGATCAACCAGTATTTCCTCAAGCGATTCTTCCCGCGCCGCTTTGCGCGAACGGAGCATATCGAGGCAAACCCTGGCCACCACCGTAGTAAGCCATCCACCAAGATTTTCGATGCCGTCAGATTCAGATCGATTTAACCTGATCCAGGCCTCCTGCACCGCATCTTCTGCTTCACTGCGCGAACCCAGCATGCGATAAGCCACCGCCTGCAAATGGTTCCGCGTCGATTCAAAATGTGTTGCCAACCAGTCGTTCTTTTCCATCCTAGCCTCAAGGTTATCGGCCGTTTGTGTATGTTTTGCCGTTCTACATCCCTGACGAATCTGCACCACAAAGTGTGACAACAAATTTAAAAATAATTGATGGGAGCTTGATCGGCGTTAAGCAGCATTACATTAGGGAGGTTTTAATTGTTAATTGTGCACACTCCACACGGTAGACCAATTATGCGAGCCAGAAACATATAGGGGGAAAACTGCATCACTACTATTATTTTATTTTTTACTATTATGTATTAATACAAGAAAGTAGAAACCCCTGTAGAAAACGTAACCACAGAATATTTTACTGCCAGGAGAAGTTGATGAACGAAAAATTTGATCCGGTTTTGAAGATGATCGATAGCTATAAACAAGCCGTACGGAACAAAGATATCGAGGCCTTCTGTGCGCTTTATGATGCCGATATTCACATATTCGATATGTGGGGAAAATGGTCGATGCGCGGCCTGGATGCATGGCGTGAGATGGCGAGCGGCTGGTTCAACTCATTGGGCACTGAACAGGTTATTGTGGAAGCCAGCCATATTGAATCTGCGGTAACAACTGAGATGGCAATTGGTCACGCCATTTTAAGTTTCACAGCAGTGTCAGCGAAAGGTGAAAAATTGCGCTCGCTGGATAACCGCATTACGGTTGCACTCAAACGCACGGGTGATTCGTGGAAAGTAATTCATGAACATACTTCCGTGCCGGTTGATCACAAGTCACTGAAAGGCCATTTGCAATATAGGAATTAATTAATCCGTGAACACGCTGCGTTAAAACAAACTTTTCGCCACCATGCGAATTTCCTGCACATTGGTCATTACAAAAGTGAGGCCGCCAGCAACCACAGAATTTTCTGGCTCGTCCAATTTTTGATAGGCAGTTAATTCCTGGATCGGAGGTAAATCGGTTTTGGTGTGAGTGAGTTTGAGCGAGTGATACAAGCCCAGGCTGATTAAATCGCCGAGATTGATGGGGCCAGGACTTTCGCCTTTCCAATTGCCAATGTCCTGCACCACCTTGAGGTATTGCTCGTCCACCTGCCACTGCTTGAGTGTAATCACCCCCAATGATTTTGCGTATTCACGGCAGAGTGCAACGTACGCCGGAATATCAGGAGTATCTTCACTATTCCTGAAGGCCGAGAGCACCGCCAGGGTACCCACTTCACTCAATAGCGCCGCCATCAGTACATTGTCAGGCAATACCGTTTTCAAATGCATACGCTTGGCGATATAGGTACTGACACTGGCTTTCAATGCGAGACGACGCCAAGCTTCCAGAAACAGGCGCTTGTGTTTTACTGAATGCACTGAAAATAAACTTTTGATCGAGTGCACCATGGTAATTCGTTCTACCTGGTTCATGCCCAACAGGCGAATCACATCGAGCAGGTTTTGTGGCGGCGTCTGGCTGCCCACCAACGGGCTTGATGCATATTTCAGTAACACCGCAGATAAGGCCGGATCTTTGGCCAGGAGCTTGCTCAGCTCAACCATCGACAGGTCTTGTTGTCCCATGGCTTTGCGAATTTCAAACGTAATCGACGGCAGGCTGGGCAATTGCTCCTTACCGTTTAATAGGTCGCTGATAACACCGCGATACACTGAATAATCTGGTTGAGCAGATGTCACACTTGAATCCATATCACACACATTCGTAATTAATAGTATTTGCCGCCAAGCGTAGCAGATTTAAACCTTCCCGTCGTAACCCGCCAACCCGGGAAGCACAAATGCGCTATTCATAGACTAGGATGTTTGTTATCAAATCTTCAAAAAACTGTCGTCTGACTGACATATTGTGTCGCTTTAATCGTTGCCAATCCTCTTTATCCCCTCAAAAATTACAGGAAGCAACTAATGGCCGACCATACTGTTTATGAAATTGATAACTCAGGTATTGAGCCCCTTTCTAACCATTCCAACAACATCACCTTTGCGCAAGTGCTGACCGAGCGGCGCCAATTCCTGAAGGGCAGCTTGGGCACAGCTGTGGCTGCATTTATGGGTGTAGGTTTGGTGGGGTGTGGTGGCGATGATGACCATAAACCCCGCTCATCAAGCTCATCGTCTAATTCCAGCAGCGTTGCGTCATCCAGCAGTGAGGCCTCTTCATCGGCGGCTCCCCTACTCGGTTTTACCGCAATTGCGACCAATCGCAACGATACCATCACCGTGCCTGCCGGTTATACCGCTACTGCATTTGTCCCTTGGGGCACACCACTGACCGGCACCTTGCCCGCCTATAAAGCTGATGCCAGCAATACCGGTGCCGAACAGGAACAACAAGTAGGCGCCCACCATGATGGCGTTTACTTTTTCCCGTTGGACGCCAAAACCACCAACACCAACTCCAGCGAAGGCCTGCTGGTGATGAACCACGAATACCTGGATGACAAATTATTCCACCCCAATGGTGCCACCCTTGGTGCGACCCGCCCTGCCGATGAAGTGCGCAAGGAAATCGCCGGCCATGGGGTGAGCGTGATCCATATCCGCAAAAACGGTAGCAACTGGGAAGTCGTCAACGGCAGCCCATTCAATCGCCGCGTTACCAGCAGTACACCTATGGATATCCGCGGCCCGGCGGCGGGCGATGCAAAACTTGCCACCAAATACAGCCCTAATGGCACAGCCACCCGCGGTACTATCAATAACTGCGGCATGGGCGCTACTCCCTGGCATACCTATTTGACTGCCGAGGAGAACTGGGCCGGTTATTTCGTTAATAAGGATGACCCCCAACCACGCGAACACAAGCGCTATGGAGTATCGAGTAAAAATGGCCGCTACTACTGGGAAACAGCGGATTCAGGTGCTGATGAATATGTCCGCTTTGATGCATCAACCAAAGGCGCTACCGCCCTTGATGACTACCGCAATGAACCAAATACCTTTGGCTGGATGGTAGAAATCGATCCATTTGACCCGGAAGGTCGCCCGCAAAAACGCACTGCCCTTGGCCGCTTTGGCCACGAAGGGGTGATCTTCGCCCCGGCAGTCGAAGGCAAACCGGTTGTTTGCTACTCAGGTGATGACGCGCAAAATGAGTACATCTACAAATTTGTCTCGGCTGATAGCTTCTATAAGGCAACCGCTGGTGGCTACCTGCTCAACACCGGCACCCTGTATGTCGCCAAATTCAATGCCGATGGCACCGGCGAATGGCTGCCACTGGATATCACCAACAGCGACTTTACCGCCAAAGCAACAGCAGCCGGTGTAACTTTTGCAAACCAGGCAGACCTGCTGATCAACACCCGGCTGGCCGCCGATATCATGGGCGCCACCAAAATGGACCGCCCTGAGTGGGGCGCCGTACACCCGACTACCGGCGAGGTGTATTTCTCCCTCACCAACAACACCAGCCGTACCGAAGAGCAAGTAGATGCACCCAACCCACGCGCCAACAACACGACTGGTCATATCATCCGCTGGAATGAAGATGCCGGTAAAACTACCTTCAAATGGGATATCTTCCTGCTCGGCGGCGATGTCGGAACTACTACAGGCACTGGCGATAACGCTGTCACCCTGACTGCCGACAACCACTTCGCCAGCCCCGATGGCCTGTGGATTGATGGCCGCGGCGTGGTATGGATCCAGACCGATATGAGCGGCAACCAGCAAGGCACTGGCCCTTACGGTAACAACCAGATGCTGGCCGCCGACCCGGTGACCAAACAACTTAAACGCTTCCTGGTTGGCCCCATCGACGCAGAAGTGACTGGCGTAACTGGCACACCGGACATGAAAACCCTGTTCGTCAATATCCAGCACCCAGGCGACCGCTCTACCCCCTCCAGCTTCACCAGCCACTGGCCGGAAGGCGGCAACGCACGTCCACGTTCATCAACAGTGATTGTCACCAAAAATGATGGCGGCGTAATTGGCTCTTAATGAGCCAATCCGCAGGTGTCATAAAGTTTTAACAGGATGTTAATAAAGTAGTAACCCACTCGCATCACTATAAAAAAACAAGGAGCGTGGCAGCCGCAAGGAGGCAGACAAGGAGGTCACGCAAGATCTCGTCGAAAGGGGCTTAGGCCCCTTTTTTATTTTGGGGTTATTTCAAGCAGACAGCACCTCAGATAAATACCCTGAATATGAGGCCTTTTACCTGCTCGATTTCGTGTGGTTAAAAGCGGTTGCTGTTGATGTACCTGAAACTGGTTCAGTGTATTGTTGATTGGAGGAATCGCCCCGCTGATTCGCCGTCGACATACCCTTAAAAACAAAACACCGGCTTGAAGCCGGTGTTTTATTTCAATCAATCAGCAATTAGCGCAATACGCCAACGACCGAATAGGTTGCAGTACAGGTGGACACATCAGAAGGCCCGCGGTCCCAGGTTAAATTATATTTTTCAGAGTAGGTACCAGTAATAACATTGGTTTCACCCGGGTTATAAGTTGCATCCAGAGTCTCCCAAAACTCTTCATAAAAACCCTCATGTCCTGGTACAGGTTTAACGGCCTCATGAACATCAAAACTGACTTTTTTGGTTTCTGGATCATAGGTTGCCGGCACTGTAGATACCCAGGTAGAGCGAGCAGGATTGCCGCCCAACACCCAGTTCTCTTGAAGCTCTTCAATCTCACCTATTTCACGTGGTGAGTTCAAATCGCATTGCATGGTACCGCCTTCCGGTTCGAATTTTGTACCTTGGGTGTACGCAGTCAATGTCAAGGTTAGATTTAACTTCACATGAGTATCACCATCAGGCAAACCATTAATACGGACAAGGTTTGTTGGTTCTTCTTCACCATCATTAGCAATAGTGTCTGCTTCGCTGGTAAAGGTGAGGGTATCACCAGTAACTTTTATGGTTTGAAGAATTGCATCGCCATTAGGTCCACAGTTGAAGAAATTTGAATCTTCGTATTGTGGATGCTCATTATCACTAATGATTGCGCAAGGATGCGATAACCCCCATTGACCATTGGTATCCATCAGAGTGGCATAGGTAATGGCTTTGGTAGCCGAGTTGTAGCTATAGGATCCGATCTCAATACCCGGGTAACCACTGTTATCTTCTTCAGCCTCAGTATATTGCCCCATAAAATAGTGGGTATCTGTAAAGGCGAAGAACACCTCACCTTCAATTGACCAACCACCTTTTAATGGGCTTTCCTGCGATGGCATCAAACGAGTCGCCACAAAAGTTTCATCTTCATCGGTAAATGTCAGGGTGTCGCCATCCAACTCCAAAGTATTACCGCTTGCCATAGGCGGATTGGAATCCAAAGCACTTTCCGTCTCAAAATCTATTCCTGTTGTCACTTCACCATTTTCCTGGTTCCAGCTATAGGTACCCACTTCCAATTCAGACTCACCGCCATACTGGTCAATGAATGCATAGTGATGCTCATCGGTCACAAACAACACGTAGTTATATTCTGTGTCCTCAGCCTCATCATAACCATTGATATACCAGGTACCAATCAAGGCTTTGGCATTAACCTGCGCAAGAGATTCTTTCAAATGCGCCACAGCCGCTGATTCACTGACCAATGCAGTTGTACTTGAACCTGAATTGGCAACCAGCGAGGTTACAGCGGGTAATGCAGCAAAATCGGCATAAGGCTGATTAAAATCAACTGCCGCAGCAAAAGTTTCAGCGGTGTTGTAATCGATACTGATACCGTTATCCGGATCACCATCAACATCCAGGGATTGCAGCAATGCAGCAATGTTGGTTTTGATGCGATCAGCATTAGCCAGATCTGCTGACTCAGCGATATCCACTGGCGTTACTACACCTTTTGCCAGCACCTCGGGAAATTTAAGATCGCCAATCGAGAAGACCACTGTATCGCCTTCAGCAAATTGATACTGGCCAGTTGCCGATGTAAAACCAGTGAAACCGCCAGGGCTGGTTTCATAAGCAACACCTGCCACCGCACTGTCAATAAACACACCGGTCAGGGCGACTGGAGCGGAAGAGCTATTAACAGAGGAAGATGATGCAACACTGGCAGCGCTTGATGAAACATCCTGTGAACTTGCATCAGACGATGCTGTACTTGCTACGCTGCTCGCAGGAGTAGAAGATGGGGCAACAGAACTCGCCGCCTCACTCGAACTGCTCTCCGGGGTAGAGGATGGTGCAACAGAACTTATTGCCTCAGAACTTACTGCCACGCTGGAACTGCTTACCGCAACGGAGCTACTGCTTTTCGGCTTATCGCCCGAAGAACCACCGCCGCCACCGCACGCTGTTAACGTGCACAATACTGAACATAGAATGCCTGCTGTTACATTCTTCATGTAAACCCTCCGAAAATAAGTTCTATTGATAAAAATAGAATTTGCTAAATAACAATCGGCGCTACCGCTAGCCAAGTTTTATAGTGATAGAGCGCAGCAACGATGGATCAGGCGCCACACTGGATGATTTTAGCCCATAAGTGACTTAAGTCTCATATTTTTTATAACGAAAATAAAAAATATCCCGGGAGAAAGGAAATAAGCAGGATTGCCCTTAATACCCGGACATAAACAACCAATCCGTCAAAACTGGCTTAAAAAAACGCAGCTTGTCGACGAAAACGGCAAACACAATATGTAGTCATATTGCACTCACCCATGTATGCAAAAAAAGTCTAAGTTGAACGCCAAAGTGTCATTTTTGATATGAGTCACGGGAATACTGGATTTCCCGCGCGTCTACAGGGATTTCGTGCTTTGCCCCCAGTTTTTACCGGCCTCACCCACACCTTATCCACAGGTTGCCAAGCTTGCATAAAACCCATAACCGCATTATCTTGTAGCCCATCCACGATTTACCCCTAGATATAGGTATTGATAGTGCCATGCACCAAAATATCGCCTATCGTTCATGGGATTAATCGTCAAGCCAATTTTGGTCCAGTTGAACACTGGATGCAGGGATTGCCTAACCACAGCCCATTATTAACGGCTACACTGGCGCATCAATAATCCTGAATTTATATGCACAATTCAGGTACGGCTTAGGTACTACAACTGGGAACCAACCACTATATCTAGTGGTTAGTAAATCAGCAGAATCCAACTTCAATCGGGAATGACCTCACGCGGGAGACGTCTATGCACACTGACATTGAACAAACCACCGGCACATCCAATATCCAACACGATATCCACGGCGGCTCATCGAGCCTCACGGCAACAGCGCCGGGGCAATTGCGTGTAATCAAGCGCAACGGAACCGTGGTTTCCTTCGATGCCAGCAAAATCGCCATCGCCATGACTAAAGCCTTTTTGGCCGTTGAAGGTGGCAAAGCGGCGGCTTCTACCCGCGTGCGCGAAATGGTAGATAGCCTGACCCAACAAATCACCGCCACCTTCAAACGCCGTATGCCATCTGGCGGCACTATCCATATTGAAGAAATCCAGGACCAGGTTGAGCTGATCCTGATGCGCTCCGGTGAACAAAAGGTCGCCCGCGATTACGTGCTCTACCGCGAAGAACACGCCCGCTTGCGCGCCCAGAAGCAATCGGCATCACAAGAACCGGATCCTGATTACCCCGCCCTGAATGTATTGTTGGCAGATGGCAGCCGTGCGCCGCTGAATATCGCCCGTATGCGCACTATCGTGCACGAAGCCTGTGCTGGCCTTGCAGGTGTAGAAGAGAAAGCGATCCTCGATGAAGCCATGCGCAACCTTTATGACGGCGTAGCTGAAAAAGACGTGAATACCTCGCTGGTGATTACCGCCCGCACCCTGGTAGAAAAAGAGCCTAACTACTCGTTCGTTACTGCCCGCTTGCTGATGGACAAACTGCGCGCGGAAGCCCTGAGCTTCTTTGGTGTTGCCACTTCCGCCACCCAGGCCGATATGGAAACCCTGTATGCGCAAACCCTGCCGCTCTACATCAAAAAAGGTATTGAGCTGGAGCTTGTCTCTCCTGAATTGCAAAACTTCGACTTGGAAAAACTGGGCAAAGCCCTGATCGCCGAGCGCGACCTGCAATTCACTTACCTCGGCCTGCAAACCCTGTATGACCGCTACTTCATCCACAGCAACGACACCCGCATCGAATTGCCACAAATATTCTTTATGCGTGTGGCTATGGGCTTGGCGATCCAGGAAGACAACCGCGAAGACCGCGCAATCGAGTTCTACCGCCTGCTCTCTTCCTTCGATTACATGAGCTCTACCCCAACCCTGTTCAACTCCGGCACCTTGCGTCCACAGTTGTCCTCTTGCTACCTGACCACCGTACCAGACGACCTGCACGGTATTTACGGCGCAATGCAAGACAACGCCATGCTCAGCAAATTCGCTGGCGGTTTGGGTAACGACTGGACGCCCGTACGCGCACTGGGCGCCTACATCAAAGGCACCAACGGCAAATCACAAGGTGTGGTTCCCTTCCTGAAAGTGGCCAACGACACCGCTGTAGCAGTAAACCAGGGCGGCAAGCGCAAAGGCGCTGTGTGTGCGTATCTGGAAACCTGGCATATGGATGTCGAGGAATTCCTTGAGCTGCGTAAAAACACCGGTGATGACCGTCGCCGTACCCACGACATGAACACCGCCAACTGGGTGCCCGATGCATTCATGAAGCGTGTATTTGACGATAAAGAGTGGACCCTCTTCTCGCCCAACGATGTACCTGACCTGCACGATTTGTACGGCAAAGCGTTTGAAGAGCGCTACGAACATTACGAGCGCGAAGCAGCACAAGGCAAGATCAAAGTCTTCAAAACCGTGCGCGCACTGGATTTGTGGAGAAAAATGCTGGGCATGCTGTTTGAAACCGGACACCCATGGATCACCTTTAAAGACCCATGCAACCTGCGCAGCCCGCAGCAGCATGCCGGTGTAGTGCACTCGTCCAACCTGTGTACCGAGATCACCCTCAACACCAAAGCCAACGATGAAATCGCGGTCTGTAACCTCGGTTCCGTCAATCTGGCGCAACACATTGTTGATGGCAAACTCGACCAAGCGAAACTTGAGCGCACCGTTAAAACCGCGATCCGCATGCTGGATAACGTAATCGACATTAACTACTACGCGGTTGCGACCTCCAAAGCGTCCAACCTGCGTCACCGTCCTATCGGCCTCGGCATCATGGGCTTCCAGGACGCGCTCTACGAACAACGTATCGCCTACAGCTCACAACAAGCGGTAGATTTCGCCGATACCTCCATGGAAGCCGTCAGTTACTACGCAATCAAAGCCTCCAGCGAACTGGCAGCCGAACGCGGCAAGTACTCAACCTTTGATGGTTCACTCTGGAGCAAAGGCATACTGCCAATCGACTCGATTGAACTGCTCGCGCAAAACCGTGGCGAGAATTACATCAAAGTCGATCGCAGCCAAACCTTCGATTGGGCAAGCCTGCGCGCACAAGTGAAAGCCCAAGGTATGCGTAACTCCAACGTGATGGCGATTGCACCAACGGCAACCATTTCCAACATCACTGGCGTAACCCAATCGATTGAACCGACTTACCAAAACCTCTACGTGAAATCCAACCTGTCAGGCGAATTCACCGTAGTTAACCCGCACCTCGTTCACGATTTAAAAGCGCGTGGATTGTGGGACGCAGTAATGGTTAACGATCTGAAATATTACGAAGGCTCACTGCAAAAAATTGATCGCATTCCAGCAGACCTGAAAGCGATTTATGCAACTGCATTTGAAGTGGAACCACGCTGGATTGTTGAAGCCGCAAGCCGTCGCCAGAAGTGGATCGACCAAGCACAAAGCTTGAACTTGTACATCGCAGGCGCCAACGGCAAGAAGCTGGATATCACCTACCGCATGGCATGGTTCAGCGGTTTGAAAACCACTTACTATCTGCGCGCATTGGCAGCAACCACCACCGAGAAATCCACCATTAATACCGGTGCGTTGAACGCAGTATCGGCAGGTGGCGCGAGCGGTTTATCAGCAGCACCCACCGCTGCAAAACCGGTGGTAGCAGAGATCGAAGCAGCAAGCTTTGCTGAAGCAGCACCAGTGCCATTAGCTTGCTCGATTGATAATCCGGATTGTGAGGCTTGCCAATAGGCCCTCACCCCTAGCCCCTCTCCCACAGGAGAGGGGAATAAAGCACTCACCTGACCGATAGCACGCGCAGCCTAAAGCCTCGCGCGATACAGTTCCCTCTCCCTCTGGGAGAGGGCTAGGGTGAGGGTAAGAAACCAAACAGAATTACACGAGGATCACATGCTAAGTTGGGATGAATTCGACAGCGAAGAAGCCGTAAAAGAAACCGCCCGTCAGGACGCGATTAGCAATGCATTGAACAAAGCCGCCGAGCCGGTTGTGCAACCAACCCAGGCACAAGTTGCACAGGCACAAGCCAAATCCGCTGCTGATGTGCAATCAGCAAATACTGCATTTGCTGAAGCCGCCAAAGAAGCAGGCATCAGCCCTGAACTCGCCAAAGCGCGCGCAAGCCTCGCTGCACTTGACCCTGCTCCCGGTTTGGAAGAATTGGAAATGGGCGCAGCCCGTATCCAGGTTGATGAAAAGCGCATGATCAACTGCCGCGCCGACCTGAACCAACTCGTTCCCTTCAAATACGATTGGGCATGGCAAAAATACCTTGATGGCTGCTCCAACCACTGGATGCCACAAGAAGTCAACATGACCGCCGACATCGCCACCTGGCGCAGCAAAGACGGCCTCACCGATGACGAACGCCGCATCGTTATGCGTAGCCTCGGTTACTTCTCTACTGCTGACTCATTGGTAGCAAACAATCTCGTACTCGCGATTTACCGTTTGATCACCAACCCCGAATGTCGCCAATACATTTTGCGTCAATCATTCGAAGAAGCGATCCACACCCACGCCTATCAATACTGTATTGAATCCCTGGGCATGGATGAAGGCGAAATCTTCAACATGTACCGCGAATTGCCATCCGTTGCGAACAAAGCCGCCTGGAGTTTGAAACACACCCAAACCCTGGGCGATCCAACTTTCCAAACCGGCACACCGGAAACCGACCAGGAATTGCTGCGCAACCTCGTTGCATTCTATGTAGTCACCGAAGGTATTTTCTTCTACTGCGGCTTCAGCCAAATCCTCAGCATGGGCCGCCGCAACAAAATGACCGGCGTTGCCGAACAATTCCAATACATCCTGCGCGATGAATCCATGCATTTGAATTTTGGTATCGATGTAATCAACCAAATCAAACTGGAAAACCCGCACCTGTGGACTGCCGAATTCCAACAAGAAGTATTGCAAATGATTTTGGAAGGCACCGAGTTAGAAATCCAATACGCCCGCGACTCAATGCCCCGCGGCGTACTCGGCATGAACGCCGCCATGATGGAAGAATACCTCCACTTCATCGCCAACCGCCGCTGCGCACAGCTTGGTTTGAAAGAGCAATTTCCGGGTGCGCAGAATCCATTCCCGTGGATGAGTGAGATTATGGATTTGCGTAAGGAGAAGAATTTCTTTGAGACGCGAGTGATTGAGTATCAGACTGGTGGGGCGCTTTCTTGGGATTAAATTTCTAAAGACCAAGAGAGTAACAATTACGATAGATATTGCCTCGATTATTAGAGCATCTGCAATTTTAATCTTGGTGTATCAATTGCAGAAAAATGGGGGCAGCTTGTGCCCCCATTTTTTTGCGAAAAAAAACACAAGTGGCACTATATCCTACAAACTCAGGCCAACAGCAAAACCACTAACACATGAATATTTAGTGGATAACAGCAATCCAAGAGTTCTGCGACCCACACATAAAAACAGTTTCAAAAGGGAATACAAATGAACGTTAAAAAATTATTGATCATATGCCTACTAGTTCAATTAAGCACAATCTCTCTCGCAACAGAAAATGCAGCAAGTTTTCAAAATTTAAAGATAAATGAAGACATCTCTAAAGTGTCAAATTTTTTTTCGACCTATTGTCTGATAAAAATCACCTCTATGTGTACAAGCGAGACAAGGATAGCGGATATAGAAGCCATTCTAATGATTGAAGTTCATAATTCAAAAATACGAAGAATATCCGTGCTCTTCGATGAAATCCATTACAACAATATTTTTAATGGCCTGTCAGAGAAATATGGGGTTCCTGAAAAAACGAATAATTACAAATCAAACTTTTCAGAACGATATTCTAGAAGGGCAGAATGGGAAATTAAAAAGAATACCGTTAAAAAATCTGACTCTATAGTATTAACAAACGAAAATTCTGGGTACCTCTACTGCCTAGCCCAGAAAACAGCAGGCAATGCTGATACAAAACAGAAAGAAATGTGCACGCTTATTGAGGCGAAATCAGGGTCTATTGACTACAGTTCGAATGAAATAGAGCAAGAAATAGATAAAAATGAAGCCAAAAATTATTCCAACAGTCTGTGAAGATATAAATCCATATAAAACCCACTTGTAGCACGTAGGTTGGGATTAATGTAGGTTGCTGGTGAGCTTGCGAACCGCAACATTCGTGATCGCAAATGGCACATTGTTTTTTGAATACGAAAAACCAATTAACGGCACATGCATTTTGGTTTTGGTGGTTGCGGAGGTATGGTCATGTTGCGGTTCGTTCCTCACCGGCAACCTACGAAGCACCCTGAACAAATTACGTGCGGACTTGTAGGTTGCTGGTGAGCTTGCGAACCGCAACATTCGTAATCACAAATGGCGCATTGTTTTGTTAATGTGAAAAAACAATCAACAGCACATGTTTTTTGGTTTTGATGGTTGCAGACGCATGGTCATGTTGCGGTTCGTTCCTCACCGGCAACCTACATGTGCCATGAAATAAATTGGGTTTATTACAGGGAGTGTATATGCAATATCGGCGGGTTTATGTTGAGGGTGGGTGTTATTTTTTCACCCTGGCGTTGGCGGATCGCAGGAGTGATTTATTGGTGCGGGAAATTGATTGTTTGCGGGCGGCATTTAAAACGGTAAAACAAAACCATCCATTCGAGATCAATGCGATGGTGGTGATGCCGGATCACCTGCACTGCTTGTGGACATTGCCACGCAATGATTGTGATTACTCCATGCGCTGGTCATTGATCAAAGCTAATTTTTCCCGCCGCATTGCCAAAGACGAATTAATTAAAACCAGTCGCATCAAAAGAGGCGAACGCGGTATATGGCAACGCCGCTTTTGGGAACACACCATCCGCGGCGAACGGGATTTTTACAATCACATTGAATACATACACCACAACCCCGTAAAGCACGGTTACGTAAGCAACGCGCAAGACTGGCCGTATTCAAGCATCCATAAATTCGCGTCGGTTGGCCTGGCCACGTTGGCAGCAATGCCCAACACCACGAACAAAATAACCGGAAGAATTCCAATTAAAAACACAGAATCATCTTTTTAATTTTCGGTTTGGACGTCAACATGGTCATATTGGGCATGGCTGCCCAACCTACAAACTCTTTATAAGCATTCATGCTTTGCATCTACAAACAAGGATCATTACACTCAATACAACATCATCGCTAGCGGAAGCAGCCAAATGAAAAAAATTACCCGACAAGAAGCCCGCGACAAAATTGTAGGGAGCATTCTGGGAACCCTACGTATTGAACAGCTTCAGCCGAGCGCCGAGGTAGTAGCAGGCATGAAAGCCTGCGTTGCTGGCCAAGACACTACCCAACACCTTTTGGAGCAAGCGAAAAACCGCCATGCCAAAATACTCCGGGGGTGAAAAATACATGTACCAGGGCACGGATGTCTTGATCAACAAAGCAGACATCCGTAACCGTCATGATCTCGATTCTTACGAGGCAGACCTTACAGCCATTCGCCTCTTTGAATTGGTGGATACACCTGTATCAGGCGACTTTAACCTCGACCACCTACAAGCAATCCATCGCCATATTTTTCAGGATGTGTACGATTGGGCTGGCGAGCTTCGGCAAGCCGATATTCAAAAAGGTGGCAGCAAGTTTGGCAACTGGGCTTTGGTGCCGGGCTACTTGGGCAAACAATTAGATAAAATCCGCCAGGAAAATTTTCTTAAAAATTATCTACCAGAACAATTTATCCAGCGTCTTGCGCATTACATGTCTGAAATTAATTCTGCTCATCCCTTCTTAGAGGGTAACGGCAGAACCCAGCGCGCTTTTTGCAGCCAACTGGCGACCCAGGCTGGGTACTTTGTCGATTTTGAACAGGTGAGCCGCGAAGACATGATTAAAGTGATGATCATCAGTTTTAACGGTGACGAGCAACCTTTAGAAAACTTGCTAAATGCCATCACCTCCATTCTTGAATAAACTAATCCAATGACAAACCATTCATTAACACCCGAAGCCGAAACAATGGTTTGCACCGAACTGCAAAAAGCCTTCCCCAATGCACTCAGCATTTACGCCTTTGGCAGCCGCATACAAGGCACTGCTAATGCGCAAAGCGATTTGGATTTAGCGGTATTGGTCGCGGGTTATGCCGATCCTTTGCAGCTATTTGAAATGGCCAACCAATTAGCCGATCAACTCGGTTACGAGATAGACTTGCTCGACCTGCGCGCCGCATCCACTGTGATGCAACACCAGGTCATCACCACTGGCCGACGCCTTTGGGCGAAAGATGTGCAAGCCGATTTGTTCGATGTATTCGTATTAAACGAAAAACTTGCGCTGGATGAACTGCGCGCAGAACAACTTAATGAAATCCGTGAGACCGGACGTATTTATGGTAAATGATATTCTCATCAATAAAGCCGCCAGCATAGAACGTTGTATTAATCGCGTGCGCGAGGAATACACCAAAGCCGGTGCCGATTTCGCTAAAGACTACAGCCGACAAGATGCCGCAATCCTGAATATCCAACGCGCCTGCGAAGCTGCTCTGGATATGGGACAACACATTATCCGCACCAAACAGCTCGGCGTAACCCAAAGCGCACGCGATATATTTACCCTTCTCGCTCAAGCAAGCCTTATCGACAACACCCTCGCTGAAACCATGAAACGAATGATCGGCTTTCGCAATATTGCCGTTCACGACTACCAGGCGCTGCTACTGCCGATTGTAGAAAGCATCATCACCAATCATCTGGATGATTTTGTTCATTTTTCAAAACAGCTTTTGCAACATAAATAATTAATACCAATAAAAACCCATTGATGGCACATGTATTTTGGTTTTGGTGGTTGCGGAGGCATAGTCATGTTGGGGTTCGTTCCTCAGGCTACGCGCCCCGCCACAACCTACAAATTACGAGCTGGAATTAATTTTTACCAAACAAAGGAAATGAAATGGAGCAATTTAAGACAACAGATGATTTACGGGAGTATATAAAATCACTCGGAACACTTCGAGCAAGACCAGCAATTGATGAGGAACATCCTACCCTGTATTTAAATCATGAACAGGGAACCATGCATCATGGTATTAGGGAAAAAGATTACTTTTTCTCTACTTGCAGGCAATGGGTTTTACCTCACTCCCAAATGGGGCTTTCATTTTCAGGCCATTGGTCTCACCTAAAAAACATTATGAAAATCAAAACCAAGCACAGCAAAGGAAAACCTGTAAGTGTCTTCTGGGTGCTTGAAGCTGCGGACATTCCCAGCGGACTGAAGTTTGAAGTTGATGCAGATGATCATCAACACTATTTTTTAACTGTCACAGAAAGAATGCTAACCACTCAATTAGCACAGAAACTTTCATGGGTTGCAGACAGAATGACTGAAATTAAAGATGCGAGGAAAGCACTATGATCCGTTTTCGCTTCCCCGAAGAAAAACAGGCTTTGCTTCACTATGCCCAAATACTGGGCAATAAAACAATTGAAGAAATCTTACTTAACGAAGGCGTGAGGACATCCAACGAAGCCAGAGAATTAGCCAGCTTCTTTTGGAAGATGGTCGACCAGACAGTTATTGATAGCGAACAAAATATCACCGTAGCGGGTTATACAAATTTAGAAAGCTGCTGTGAAGATATTATGCAAAGCTTGAGATCTCATTTTATTGCTACTGGATATATGGAAATTTGGGAGGAAGAGTCCGATAAAGCTTAAGATTAATATGTAGCATTTAGGTTACAAACAGCCATGAACGAACAAGCATTCCATGTCGCCCTTTTACTCATACGCTGCATATTACGAGAAGGCAAGCAAGCATCTGGATGGACTCCTATTGATATGGGATTTTAACCAAGTGAAATAACATTGTTCCAATCTGCAACAACCACCAAAACTCAAGGACATAAAATGGATATTAATGAGTTAGAAAAACCTCTACCGATTATTAACGAAGCACTCAAATTAAGCCTATACGTAAGTGCATCTATAGGTGTTTTAATTACTTTAATATACTGCGGTCATATCGATTACTACCCTACTGGTATAACTGCAGGAGATACAATATTTTTTATCGCGGCAACTTTAGGATTTTCATTCCTCTATATTTTAATAGTGTTTTTTATTCACTCAATCGGCGTATTAATTTCACCAATCTTTAAATTAATTCAAGAGCCAGCAATCAAGGCCTATTGCAAATTAAGAAAATTAGACCCAGAAAAAGAGAATGAGATTCCAAGAATCAACTTCCGAAAGCTTAGACTTGACGATTTTCAAACCATATTCGTAGGAACAATTGGTCTCGCTCTAATTTTTATCTTATATTTCAAAAATGCTGAAAAGGCATTTGAGCTAACTACTTGTGCTATAGCAATGGCTTTCATCTTTGGTTTATGGAACACACAAACAACTATAGAAATTGAAAAGCCAGAAAGAACAAAAACTAAAAAAATCGGGCTTATAGTTTTAGCATTGATTACGCCATTAATATTAAATCATTCGAATATTGATATAATTAACCAATCAATGGCAATTATTGGCGTTCGGCATGACAATGCAACTGTAAGCCTTGACAAAAAACATCAGGAGTTTCTTCATAAAAATGGCATTTATGGAAAAAATGGCCTTTATATTGGTGTAAAAGTGTTATTCAGAGGCATAGGGAATAATGTCGTCATTCAAATAGAACACCTACAACTTGCGATTCCGATAGAGGAAATCATAGTTGGGATACCATATTCCCCGACCAAAAATGAAGATGACGAGAATACAGATTAAAACAAGGCGGCCACCAAGCCGCCCCACTTCACCTCAATCCCCTTTCACACATCTCCTGCATTCGAAACATCAAATCTGCCAAACCGGAAACGGCTAATGGTGGTAGCTCTACTTCTTCTTTCACTTTGCAGAGTAACGATTGCAGGAGATAAATTTGTTCGCGCAATTGAAGTGATTCACTTGCTTCAATTTCTTTTTGGATGGGTTTACCGACAAACTCAAGCAACTCACCATCGGGATCTTGAAGTTCAATGCAGCTTTGCTGGTAAAACGCGTATTGGAAAGGGTCGAGAATAATAACGCAGGAGGATTTGGTGTTGGGCACCAATGGAGTGATATTGTCCATAATTCGTACCGTAGTCTTGATTGCAAAACCCGCCCCATGAGGTTGCAATTCATGGGGGCGGACTGGACAAGGTTGCAACCACCGGCCCAAGACCAACACCGGCCCGCCCGAAAGCGGCCTAGCCCAGCCGCCATAACAACAGGCAAAGCTGTACGAGGACACAAAAACTTACGTTTTTGCGCCGGTCTTGAATTGTCGGGGGTTGCAATCCCGGCAGCGGATTTACGCTGCGTGGGCAGAGTAAAAGATGGGTATTCGCCTGTCAATCAATGTATTTTCGTTGTACATTTGACGATCTGGTGATCATTAATAGCGCAAGGCCAGCACTTAGACTGAATAACGAGTGCTCAATACAATAAACAGCAAATCAGCGCCGCATCAATTAAGGCATTTTTAGCCTTTAATTAATCCATAGAGCAATGCCGGAGATTATATTACCTATGATTTCATAAGAGAAAATGTGTCTTTGAGACATCGATGAACTGAAGCAATAAAGCAAAACTAAATTTTATAAAAACTATAGGACTTTATAATGTTAAGAAAAATTATTATTTTATCATCTGTGCTTTTATTATCCGCCTGCGCACCAATGATGACCAAGCAAGATGTAGAGCAAATCAAGAAAGTAGCGGTAATCAATAGTATTAAAAACGAAATGACTTATGTTAACCGGGGTCTGACTATTTTTGAAAACTCATCCAGTACAGTAAATATTACTGAGTGGAAGCTTAGCGAGTACATTCTAGAGTCTAGTATAACAAGTATTAAAAATAAAAATTCTAATGTTACACTGACTATAGTTCCAAATGATGCAAGTTCGTTTGATCAATACAACATGCCAACAACGGCTTATCTGGAGCAATTAAAAACACAAGGTTATGACACAGCCCTTACAATCAGTAATGCTGGAATCTACACAGCTGCAGGCGGTGGTTCATTTTTAGCTCCGCCGGCAGCAGGCGGATTTATTTTTTACACTACGTCCTTTATGGGCAATAGCTTTAGAAATCAATTGTTTCCACAAGTTGCCTATCGCATTTATCGTTTGGCAGATAAAAAGAATTTGAGTTACGCCAGTAACAACATGGAATACCCTAAAGAAATAGAGACTATAACCGTCAAACCTTTTGATCAATATACACCTCAAGAAAAGGAAATTATCAAACAAGAGTTCATTAAAAATATAAATGCAACCCTGGAAAAAAGCATAACTAAATTACTCACTGTTAAGCCTGCTAACCATTAATTTAAATTAAAAAGCTGATTATATTTTAGCTTTTTGACTTATCAAAAGTATGGGAATGTTGGGCATTCCTGCCCAACACCAACCACCAATCATAAAAAACACCTACCCTGCAACTGCGATTATTGGATAAGGAGCCAAAGCGCCAATAAACAGCACTGCCATGCTGAAGGTTGCAGCCAGATTTTCGCTAGAGGTCAAGTCGGGCTCGTAAGTGTTTTTGCGACGCCCGGTGAACAAGAAGAAAAATATCCGCAATACATTGATGCTATTAATCGCAAGTGCCAATGCGCATACCACACTTAATATTGGAAAAGATGCAAACCCCTGCTGCAATACACCTTCAAGTGCTGAAAAGCCCAGTGTTAATGGAAACCCCAGGCTAGCGAAACCCAACAGTAAACAGGCCACTGCCATTTTTGGTGTGTGGGCATAATTTCCGCTGCCGCTGTTCAAATTTAAATGACCGCGGCGCGCTTCTACACTGTGCAGCATGGCGGAAAAGCCGAGGGTTGCGATAGAAAGGCTGTACCAACTCATCAGCAAATCGCTTGAAATACTGGCCTTGGTGGATACCCAGGCAAATATCATGAAAGCGGATTGGCTTAAGATCAAATAACTTAATGACCGGCGTCCTTTTACCTGGATTAACCCCATCAATGCGGCCACCACACTGGTAATACTGCCGCCGATGGCGAGTGCATAAATTAGCCCGGTGTGGCTCATATCCAATTCGCTGATCCAAAAGCCCAGGGCGCCCAAATGTAAAAAGGCAAACAAAAAACCAAGGCCAAAGGGGGCTTTATCAAGAAAATGGGTATAGGCGCTACTAAAGGGAAATAACCCTTGGCGAACTGCGATGGAAAGAAAAACCAACCCAGTCCCGAACTGCGTTAGCCCTGCCCATTTGATCAAACTTAACCCTGCAATCAGCAATGCCAAACCGGAATATTGATACAGCGAAAATATTTTGGCGTCCTGTTTGGCGCTAGCCTGGAAGCACCACAGGGTAACCAGCGTGCCGCCAATACTGACTACTAGCTTGACCACAAATACTTGTGTTGCAAATAAAAAATGGGTTAACGCCATTAAGGAAAAAATGGCCATAAAGGCTTTATGTGAATGACTTTTTAGCGATGCAAAAGAAAGCGAGACAATCAGCACCAAACATAAAAACAATTCCAGGAACGGTAATGGGCCAGACAAGGTGATATTGCCCTGCCCTATTTTAATAGTCGACAGCCCGAATTGGTTAAGCAGCGTAATAATCGCGGCAATAAACAGCAATGACCAACTGAATCGAATACTGAATTGTTTTGTCGCAGATACATCTTTTAGTTTTTGTAAATAAAGCACCGCCAACAATAAGGCACTGCCGAACAGAATATGGCTTACATAAAACATGGCAATACCTTTTTATATTTTTGGCGTGTTGTTAATGATGCTTACCCATTTTTGATCCAATTTTTCGAACCAATTTAGCGATTTTACGATGGGAAGAAAAAGCCAATTGCGAATGATAGCCTCCGCGAAACCACGATCCAGGCTTTGGCGATACAACCAAAGTTGCATTGGTTTGGGAACCAGGGTTTCCAGGTGTTTCGCTTTGGGGGGAATTTGCGAACCCAGTGCTTCTTCAAGATGTTGGTGGTCGTGAAGCGCGCTGGGTGATTTAAGGATTTGCAAACTGCGCAGCGCTGCGTGCCCAACCATGTGCAAAATGGCCAATCCATAAAAGCCCAATGCAATTTCAATCCAGATCACACTCACCTGGGTTAATGACGCATAGGCGAGCGAACTTTTAATGTCAGTTTGCACACGACCGATTAAGGTGCTGTGTATCGCAGTGGCCAAGGCGATGCCGATTATTACCGCCTTTAATATCCAGGACGCTTCAATCAAGGGTGCGCATTTCAATAATAAAAAAGCACCGAGATGAACCGAAATGGCACCGTAAAAAATTGCTGACGATGGCGTTGGCCCCTCCATCGCGCGCGGCAACCATCCGGAAAATGGAAGCTGGGCGGATTTGCCTAATGCAGCCCATACGAGAGCCAAACCAACCAATACAGCCAATCCGGAATTGTGAGGTACAGCGAGGGATTGCCAAAATCCATTCAGGTTTATTTCAAACCAGGTGGAACCATGGGTCGCATGTAAAACCAGCAAGGCAACAACAAAACCCAGATCGCAAATCCGGTAAGTAAAAAAAGCCCTTAAGCCATGCTCAACCGGTTTAGCGCGCTCGTAGAAAAAAGAAATTAACATAGCTGACGCTATGCCAACCAATTCCCATCCGATTATTAATAAATCCAGGGTGCTGGCGATTAAAATAGTTTGTACGCCTGCACCAAACAGATTCAGGAAAAAATAAAAACGGAAATATCCCGGATCACGATGGAGATACCGGCGCGAAAAAATGGCAATCAAGCTGATTAAAAGACAATAGAAAATCACCAATATGCCGGAATAAACATCAAGGGAAATACCAAATGGCCAATGCCCCTGATCCAGCACAATGCCGGGCAGATTATGAAAATGGATCAGCGAATCGCCCGTCAAACTGGATGCCAATAAAACAACAAAGGCCAGTATGTTAAACGCAAAGATAAAAACCGTTGTGCGGGAATAGAAAACTTCGTTTTGGTAGCGCTTAACCCACATCAACAGCCCTAATAGGGCGCAACTGATAAAGGGCAAGACAAATAAAGTAACCAATAAATACTTCATGGATTTTTACTCGTGTGGCATGGCAGAGTGAATTTGGGCCGGGGCTAAAAAATCCCGCTGGCCAGAGTAATAATCGGCGGAGTGTGTGTAGCGATTTAACGACCTAATCATTGGGCTCTGGGGGATAAACCCTTGTGCAGTGAGCAGGAAACACTGGTCGGAATCCGGGTCTAGCGCTGCTAGTTGAATCCAGCGATTCTGTATCAGTGGCACCAGCGCTGGTGTCGTATCCAGGATTTTTTGCAATTGCTCCGGTGTACTTTCAACTACAACCAGAAGCCTTACCGGCTCATGAATTTCCACCATTTGCCAAGGTAAGCCGGTGCGCAAATCGGTTGCATGGCCATCCATCACACCAATCAAACCGGTAATGTTATGTGGCAATTTTGTTCCACATCCGTATTTTGTCGGGTCGACAAAACTAAAATAATATTCCAGATTTATCCCCGCCCCTACCGGCCCCACTGCCAGCAAAATATTTTTTAAAATCTGGCCATTTACATCAGCAAAATGATCATATGAAACAAGGAATGCGCGCCTATCCAAAAATAAACCGCGCGTACGTTCCCGACGACCAACAATACAAATTGAATTGGTGGCATGACCATATTCTGGTCTGGGTTCCGCAAGATCATTCGCATGGATTTGGGCATATTCAAACGCCTCATCCGGCGATACAGACATAGGAGTAGTTTCAAACCGGCGGCAGCGTTCGTGCGCATCCAATACACAAGCTTTGCTAAAGGCCGCTTTTATATTGATGTAATTATTGCTGAGTAAATCCGGCAACAAATCTTCATCGTAATAGGACATGGAGTCATCACAGGTGTTGTGATATGCACCGATAAACCAGGTTGTATCCGGAATAACAACTCCCCTTACAGTCAACGCCTGCCGCACCAGCGGATGATTCGCCATAGCGGCAAAGGTACGCGCGTTGGGCCCGCCGCGTCCGCCACCGGTCGCACCACAGTCATGGGCCGCTTCGTGCGGATTATTCAGGCTGCAAGAACCGTGACCAATAAAAAGCACCAGATCACTCATGCTGTGGATGATGTTGAGTGTTTTTAAAGTGCCCTCAACAATATCGGTCATTTCTTTAATTGAGTAACCGGTTTTTAAGGGCTCATCATGTTCGTGTTCACGCTCTATCTGCAAACGGCTTTTGGGCGCCTCACTCAAAGGAGCATGGATCATGTGCTCCAGCTTTAAATAGAGGCCGGGTGAAAGGCTGCGCAAAATCAGCGAGGGAATACTTAACCAACCTAGCAATGCCGTGTAAAAAGAACCGCGCGTTAGTGTTTTGCTGGATACTTCTTTGTGATATTGGAAACGCCCCAATCTTTTTTGGGTGGTTTTATAACGCTGGTGCGCTTCATTATTTTCCGCAACTTCCCGGATAAAATGTTGCGGTTTAATCACCACCGGGCACAGGGGTTTTGAACGTATATCGTTTAACCCCTGATACTGGATCGCAGCACCAAAGAAACCGGCAAAGCCAAAGGTTTCGCATCCTGGCAACACCTCTTCAAGGTGTCGGCGCACAGATTCTTCACGGTCATCGATACAAAAAACAGCCTGGACCACAGGTTTTTGTTGTTTTTTTATTTTCGGTAAAACATCTCGACTATGGATTTGCAAGGCATCCAGTATTTGATGTCGGTGAAAGCCCTCAAACGCCAAATGCAGTAGGCGCCTGCGTAATATATTGTCCAACCCATAGATGTGTTTTAGCCAGGATTCTGCATGCTTTTTTTGTGTCAGCAACCCTGGATCAACAGGAAGGCGCTGCGCTGCAATAAAAGCCTCATAGATCAATTTTAATTTCGCTGCGGGGTTATGATCATGGCGGCTGGCTTTTTCCTGGTAGCGTTTTTTTAAATCATTAATATCCAGAGCAATTTTAAAATGTTCTTGCGCCACCTGATTACCAATCACTAATTCCAACACCAGGCGTACCGCTAAAAAATCATTAAGGTAGGCTTTGGGGGCATGGACTGGCGCTCGATCCGGGCGTTGTTCAAAGTGCTGGATCATTCCCGCCCAACCGCGCAGCGCTAGCAGGGTGTGCAGTAAAAAATCGGATTGTTCCGCCTCCTGCACATTGAGCTGCTGCAATGCCCAGTCAATCACTTCCAACGACGAAGCATCTTTTATTTCAGGTGAATTTAAGAATACTTTTAAATTTTTAAGCAAATAATTAGGTGGACACAGCGGCAAATTATAAAGCGATTTAAAACATGCCCAGAGTCCCTGGTCTCGCTGCGGCATAGACCAATGAGAAATCCCCTGGTCTAAAAAGGCAGCAGAAAGCCGTATGAGAATGGGATGCACCCACTCATCGATATCAACTTGCGCTACCGCCAATAGATAATCCCGTACACGCTTTGGCGTCTTGGCATTTTCTACTGGCGGCAAGTTGCATTGGCTAAACGTTTTCCATAAATCCCGTAGCAATTTGCGCACAGCAATTTCGTTTGATGCTTCATGCGCATAACTGTTTGCATAGCGGGTAATATCCGCTGCCCTGCTGGAATTTACTTCCGCGGTGATATTGTCCAGCAAACCCGCTTCCGAGATGAGGAATTCAATTGTCGCGGCTTCCGGCACTGCAATAAAATTACTAAGGCGATGCAAATAAAAATCGCCCAGCTTCAGATTGGCAAGCGCACTTTTCCCCGCTTCCAGCTCGTCAAAATGTTCCTTGATTGCTTCGGCAATGTTGTCTGCTGTGATGCGCCCTTTGGCAAAGTGTTGGTGATATTCAGCTTCATTTAAAAAAGGCTCGGCCTCGTACAGCTTGCCCGCCTCTACTACCGCATCTTCAAAACGCAAATGTTCAAAGTTATGCAAGGTATTGTGATGAACAAACGCATGCAAGGGCGGCTGGCTGGGAAGGTAGTGCCCCAGCTCATGGATCATTTGGCTGAGCGCCTCCAGGCGCACACTGGATTCCAGTGCCGATTTTTTTACCAGGGCGTTCATGAGTACACCTTCACCTTGGTTGCATGTGGATGCTGGCTCAAGGATTTCAATTCACCCAGCCCCTCCAATTTGAAATTCAATGTAGGCCACTCCTGGCGCAGCGTGTCCAGATAACTTAAAAATGTATGGTCAATCAGATGGGAATTGGAAAAGTTGATGATGACATTTTCCACTGAATGGCAACCTTGTTGGATAGCCCTGCGCAAAGGCAAGATGGAACTGAAAGTTGCTGCACCATCAATATGAATGGAAAGATCTCGCTGCTTAAGCTGGGAATTAATCTTGGGATAAAAAATGGATTTGAAAGGAACTCCCCGAAGTAAATGCAGGGCCAGCTTCAACAAAATACCTACACCCACTCCAACTAATAAATCGGTCGCCAGAGTCACAAATAACGTGGTGGAAAAAAGTACCAACTGATCAACACCAATTTTTTTAATGTGCATTAACTGTGAAAAAGATGCCAAGCGCGCGCCGGTAAATACCAACATTGCAGCTAGAACTGCCAAGGGAATCTGATTAAGCAACATAGGAACCAGAGCCACAAACAACAGCAAAAATGCTCCATGGAAAAAATTCGACCAACGCGATTGCGCGCCCGCATCCACATTGGCTTTACTGCGCACAATTTCGGAGATCATCGGCAGCCCTCCCAAAAGTGAACTAAACAGATTGCCCAAACCTGTGGCAAAAAGATCTTTGTTCAAATTGGTAGAACCTTTGTTGGGATCCATAGAATCAACCGCCAGTGCGCTCAAGGTGGATTCAATAGTTCCTATGAGTGCAAACATCACTATGTATTTAATCGACCCCAAAGTGAGCAACTGTGAAAAATCGGGAAAGGTAAAAATACTCAATAGCGAGTGCGGAAGTTGCACTAGATATTCTGGCCCTAAATGATATTGCAGGCTCGCAAAGGAATAGTCGTGTGCTGTATGAACCTCCATCAACAAGGCCACAGGGATGGTCACCAGCAATACCCAGATGGGCGCAGGCAATGCTTTAACACTTTTCCAGGGAAGCCTGGGCAGCAGGAATAAAATAACTAGCGACAACAACCCCAAAAATAATACATACGGATTGCTATGGCTGAGGCTTTGCGGGATCTGCGCCAATAACTCCAGAGGCTCCTTGCTCACCGGTTTGACGCCCATCATGACATAGGATTGTTTGGCAATAATGATGACGCCAATCGCGGCCAGCATGCCATGAACAACCGAGGGAGACATGATCACGCCCAATGTCGCCGCGCGAATAAATGAAAAAATAATTTGGATAAGCGCAGCTACAACACCTACCGCCAGTGTACGTTCGTAACCTAATTGCATATCGCCCTGCCCCAATTCCATCACGGAGCCAATGGCAATCACAATCAAGCCTGCTGCCGGGCCTTTAATAGTGAGCTTGGCACCGCCGGTGAACGTAGAAAGCATGCCACCGATAATAGCAGTGAGTATGCCTGCCGCCGGTGGAAATCCACTGGCGATAGAAATACCCAAACACAGTGGTAAGGCTATTAAGAAAACAAGAAAACCCGATTTTAAATCACTCAATCCGGGCCGACCTAATTGCTGGGAGTAAGACACAATAAATCCCTCTCTATAGAAAAATGAATAAAATAAAAATAGAAAAACAAAATAAGCATGAAAAAAGAACAAAAGAAACCTGCACACCCGGTTAACTAAAAACGTTAACCTCAGGCATGAATAGGCTGTTTTTTATAGCGGCAAAATGCCGATGTGGAATTACTGTTGGCTGGAAGGTGGAGCGCGGGAGTTCTGGATATTGAAACGTAAATTCAGGACGACAAGCGGGAAATGTAATGTATTTTTAGCAACGCCTAATGACCGGAATAAAAACTGGAATTGCGGATTAGCGCCATCTTCACTACTTTCGGTATCGCAACTTTGTGCCAGATCCGGATTGCAATGCTGTGACCCGACAAATACATCCTGAACGTTGTTTTTATCGAGAGCGGATATGCCGGAATGGTGAACACTGAAACAACTTGAAATAGAAACCGTAATAAACCCAATCGCCATTAAGGCCAGAAGCCAATGGAGGCATTTAAACTTTAAATAGTTCAGGTTCATTGAATAATTTTTTTGATATGCACAAAAATGTGCAGCGGGGAAAATGTTGGCAAGACAAATAAGCAATTCCGGTTATCCTGGATCACAGATTTACCCGCACTCCTTGTACTGAAAGACGGCGCGATCATAGAGAGGTTATTTCTTTAGATCAATAACATAAAATTTAAAAAGTCGCCAAAATTATCATGATGTCTTTTAGCACAACATCCGTGGTCTTTTTTACTTTGTCCGCATACTTTTTCCCTCAGGAAAAGCGACCAACATCCAATGTAATTGATTTTCAGAACAGCCAGTTGATGTTCAATACCCAATGCATTTGCTATCCTGTCGTCAAAATCCCAGCTGTTGATTAGGTAGCAACCTCCAGCGAAAAATATATTTCCTGCGATTGGCTAGCCTATATACAGCAGGATGTAACCCCGCACCTGGCCCCCTAATTTATGAACAAACTTTTCATCATTGGCTTGCCGCGTACGGGAACTACCAGCATCAGCGTGGCGCTGCTGGATTACGGGTTTAAGGTTGCCCACACCGCCTATACCAAGCACGCCTTTGAATTGGCCGATGTTATTTCCGATGCCCCCTGCTTTTCTGACTACAAAGAGCTGGACAAACTATTCCCCGGCTCAAAATTTGTGTATTTGGACAGGACACTGGAAAACTGGGTGCCCTCCATGCAAATGTTGCTAAATAAGATGTTGCCGGAATTAGCCCCCAAGTCAGGCTACCTCAATCCTGTCCTGAAGCGCTGTATCAACCAAACCTTTGCGCCATTCACAACTGAAAACCCTTTGGATAGACAGTATCTGGAAAATTGCTATCTCAACCACCAGCGCGCCGCGTTCAATTATTTTTCACAGCGTAATGATTTTTTAACAATCGACATCAGCCACCGCAGCAGCCTTAAACAATTGCTAGCCTTTCTTGATATTGAACATGCTGACAGTGGCCATGAAGGAACCGACGAGTTCCCGCAATTAAACATTGGCAAACAAGTCGATAGCTGGAAAGAGTTCAAGCATCCCAATAAAATAAATTCACTCAGTGCAGGCAGGGAGCACCGGAAATTTTTTGATTACCAATCCATGTAACCACCTCATCACTCATCAAGGAGAGTTAGACTATGGCTGCGATTACTACTATTGTTATTGCCCTTATCGCGTTGCTACATGTGTATATACTGATATTGGAAATGTTCCTCTGGCAAAAACCTGTGGGCTTGCGCGCCTTCCGCAATACCCCGGAAAAAGCAGCAATCACCAAAGTACTTGCAGCCAACCAGGGTTTATATAATGGTTTTTTAGCCGCGGGATTGTTTTGGGGGCTATGGCTGGGTGACGCGGGCACATCTATTAATGTTTTCTTTTTGGTGTGTATTGCTATTGCCGGTATTTATGGTGCGGCCACGGCGGCGCGAAAAATTTTATATATCCAAACTATTCCGGCAGCTATTGCTTTGGGATTGTTATTTTTATCCTGATACAACTCACTACACATAGACATCAGTACGATACACCCGCACGTCATAAGCCACTATAACCTTGGGACACCCCTTATGATTTTACTTTCTCCCATTAAGTCCTTGACCCTGAATCTTCCATCCCACAAAACCCGGCATCCACACTTAAGCGCGGCGAGTGGCCTGGTGCAGGTCGGCGACTGGTTGTATGTGGTGGCCGATGATGAAAACCACTTGGGAATCTTCCTGCGCGATGGAAGCGGGCACGGCGAATTGCTGGAATTGTTTTCCGGTGATCTACCACTCGAATACGAGGAGCGCAAAGCAGCCAAACCGGATCTGGAAGTATTAACGTTTATACCTCCCTCTAAAAAATACCCGCAGGGCGCATTGCTGGCACTGGGTTCCGGTTCCAAAGAGACACGCTGCCAAGGCGTAATTATTGCATTCAATGAGCATGGTGAATTGAGTGATGTCGAGCTAATAGAGCTGGATGGACTTTACGACTTACTAAAAAAAGAAATCGGGAAATTAAATATTGAAGGCGCCGTTATTGTTGATGAAGATATTATTTTCTTCCAGCGCGGCAATAAGAAAAATAAGCTCAATGCGACCCTGCGCATCCCACTCAAACATTTTTACCAATCGATTTTCGGTGAGGATAAAAAACCAAAACACAAACTGGAGCTGGTTGTTACCCCTTATGATCTGGGTGAAATTGCCGGAGTGCCGCTTTGCTTTACCGATGCAACCACCCTGCCCGATGGCAGCATTGTCTTTACTGCCGCCGCCGAAAATACGTCAGATGCGTATCTGGATGGCCAATGCATGGGGTCAATCATCGGCCTCATCAACAAATGTGGCGATTTGCATAGCACCACTACGCTGGATAAAATCATCAAGGCAGAAGGCATAGAAGCACAGTTGGTCAACAATAATATCCACTTGCTGTTAGTTACCGATGCCGATGATGCCAGTGCACCAGCACAACTTTATGCCGCCGAGCTGAATGGCTATCCATTTTAACCCCTGATACATCCATAAGGTCATCCGACATCCATGATATACATTACTAAAAGTATTGCTGCCCTGTTTGCCCTGACGTTGATTGGCTTTGCCGCCTTGCAGTTCAATGACCCCGACCCGGCAATCTGGGTAAGCTTTTACGGCCTTTGCGCCTTAGTCCCGCTGCTTTTGCTGGTTAATAAATTTAGCCGTGCCCTTTTCTTCTTGACCTTGGTCATTTGTGCCATAGAATTATTCCTGACTGTTGCCGGTGCTTATAATTATTATTTGCACATGGACCAGGAACCCTTGATGCAAAGCATGAATCCGGAAAAGCCTTATATAGAGGAAGCCCGCGAATTTTTAGGGGCACTGATTGCATTACTGCTGGTAGGCGCCAGTGCCTTGCTTGCGCGTTATGGGCTTAATAATAAAAAATGATTGTCCCGGAATACACGCTGTTCCGGCATGTTTATTTCAAACATCAATAAAGTTCTCTAACAAAGGTGATCTGGCATATGCAATTACAACAAAAACTAGGCTATGGATTTATTCTCTTTGGTATTGCGCTCACACTCGGGATGTATTTTGTAGCAGATGGCGGCGCATTCCTGTTCACCTCACTGATTGGTTTGTTGGCGGTTTTCTTCGGTGCATTCCAATTGATGCTGGCCGCCAATGCACACGCAAAACCGGTAGCAAAAAATAAAGTTAAAAAAGGGAGGAAATAACTGCTGCTATAAAAAATCCGCATAGGTTATTCCTCTGCGGATTTTTTATATATTGATTCTGCTTCAAGCAACAGCCAAGGCTACCTGGTTACGCCCCAAACGCTTCGCGTTGTAAAGCGCCTGGTCCGCGCGTTTAATCCACTCTCCCGCCGATTCTCCACGCAGTAAATCTGCCACGCCTAAACTGATGGTAATAGCGTCTTTCAAATCAAATTCAGCATTCAATACAGCCTGGCGTAATTTTTCCGCCACGTTGGTTGCAGCCGCAACATTGATTTGCGGCAACAGGATCAAGAACTCTTCGCCCCCCCAGCGCCCCAGCGCATCGGATTGCCGCAGGTTTTCGCCCAAAATATTGCTCACCTGGCGCAACACCTTATCGCCCGCTGGATGGCCGTAATTGTCATTAACCGCTTTGAAATGATCGATATCCAAAATAATAAGCGCGGTCGATTGGTGGTAGCGCTGTGCGCGTTCAACCTCATCGTGCACGAGGGTTTCCATATGGCGACGATTAAAAACCTGGGTCAGTGAATCGGTAATCACCAACACATTTGCTGCAGCAAGGGCATCTTGCAATGCCTGGGTACGCTCGGCCACCCGCGCTTCCAAGTGGCTTTGGTAATCGAGGTTATCATCCAGCACAACACCCATGAGCAACATGGGTGTGCCCAGTGCGAGCACTATCAGCGACCAGCGGCTAAAAGCTTCAACACCTTCGCCAAAGCGTAAGGGATCCATACCCAGTATCACTAACAACACCACACTGCCACCGGCGACCGCAACCGACAGGGCGGCGCCCACAAAGCGCAAGCGAATAATAATAAATGCCACCAGCGGAAATAATAACGCGGCCAATGAGGGCTCAAACCTCGCCAATAGCAGGGGAATCGGAATTGCAAGTGCGCTGAATACCAGCGGGAAATTCATGACCGCCGAGAAGTTTTTGCGCAGCGCCAGCCATAGGGGTACCACTAAAAATAATCCCTGCATATCCGACAGGGTCATCATCGCCATGCGCGTGAACAATTCATCAATATCAATCAGGCCAACTGCCAGATGCAAAAGGACAATGCCGGTGATACTGGTGAAAACCCCGATAATGATCGCCACCAGAAAACGCTGCAAACCCAAACGGCTGAAACGCTTTTCATAATCCAATCGCCATAAACGCCATACCAGGAAACTTTGGAGCGTATCGAATGTGGGGCTGAAAATACTCAGCGCCAGAGTCGCCACCACGCCGTTATCAGGCATTGCCATGAATGCATGGGGGCCATTTATCAGGAGCGACGAAAACCACACCAAGGGGATGGCACGGCGGCGCAACTGGCTAAACATAATCAGGCCGACGCCGGACGTTAACCAAACCTGCGCAAAAAAGGTGCCGGGAAATGCAGCGTAATGAATACCAACATAACCAAATGCGACATACACCAGCATAAGAAAAAACGCCTGTCCCCAGGGGAATCCTACCTGGCCAGGCGCCTTAGACAGACGGGACAAAAAACACCTCCATATCCAGCAGCTCCCTTGAGTATAGTGGTGATTGGCAGTTTGGCGTATAAATTTACATTGATACAGGATATCCCTACAGACGATCCCGCCGACACCTGCTTGCAACAATTACACACTAGCCTGTGATCCCGATATCCACCACCCGATCCCTCCTAAAAGTTAACTCACAATCAGTTCACGGCTCCTGCCAATTTTAAAAACAGGCGGTGGTTTTGCTTAGCATTTATTTACGGTTTATCACACCCGGTTTACAAAAATACCAGCGCTTATTGCAATACACAGGCATAAACTCGCATGCTGTTGATCGCCTTTAGATCATTCACTTTCTTAATTAAAGGAAATTGCCATGCGTTTTATTTTGCTTATCACCTTGGGGCTACATTGTTTATCGGTATTTGCGGCGGAGAAGAATATTCTTCAACGCCATCAACTGGGTACATGGGAAGACGACATAGGTTATAGCGGTGTGGTGCAGGTCAATAATCAACTTTATATTTCAGGTATCGCATGCGAAGGCGCAACCATGGCCGTCGCCGTGAAAGCGTGTTATGACACTATCCTGCCGCTCCTGAAAAAATTTTCGGTTACCACCGATCACATCATTAAAGAAACGATTTACACCACCGATATAGACGCCCTGATCAAAGCCATTCCCGAACGCAAAGCTTTCTTTACCAAGGGGCACTACCCCGCTGCCACCTGGGTACAGGTGAGCCGACTGTATGACCCCAAGCATTTGCTGGAAGTGGAATTGATTGTTCAGCTCAAATAGCAGAAGCTAGTCGAGAATTTTTTATCAACAACCACGGAGTACAGGGCTTATGAATATTCTGGCGATTTGCGGCAGCTTGCGTAAAAAATCCACCAATATGGGCTTGTTGCGTTACGCGCAAGCCAATGCTCCCGAGGGCAGCAGTATCACCATTGCCGATTTATCAGCGGTTCCGTTTTACAATGCCGACCTCACCGAAAAACCGGCCGCGGTAGTTACTCTCTTGCAACAAATGGGCGCGGCCGATGCGCTGATATTTGGCTGCCCCGAATACAACTATTCAATCGCACCCGCACTCAAAAATGCGCTGGATTGGGCCTCACGCGAGCCGGAGAATGCACTGCTCAGCGGCAAAGCCGTGGCACTGATGGGAGCTGGCGGGGGTATGGGCACATCCCGGTCGCAATACCATTTACGCCAGGTTTGCGTGTTTTTGAATTTGCATCCACTCAACAGGCCGGAAGTATTTTCCAATGCCTTTAGTGCCTCCTTTGATGGCGATGGAAATTTGGTGGATGAGAAAATCCAGGGAACCATCAAGGCGCAATTAACCGCATTGGTTTCCTGGGCTGACCAACTGAAAAAATAATCCTGGTTCCACTTGACGCTCAATTCAAAATTTCCGTTTCACAATTCAACAGTTCAACTCACCATTCAAAAACTGGTTAGGCTTCGACTAACCAGTTTAGTATTTACTACGCAATGAATAATGCGACACGCAACGATGGAGGGAAGAATCTCGCCATTACTTTATGATGAATTTGTCGCACCCTGTTACAGATTCGGTTTACGAAATAAAGGGCATGGTTATACTCTCCTTCCGAATGAGCAAAGCAGGCCTATCAACTGAAAGTAAGTTAGCCCACGAATAGCCGTGCTGGAAATTGAAGGAAACAATAATTCCGAGGAAAGAAAAATGAGCGTCGTTATTGCATACCAATCATTGAATTCCAATGTGAGCCACGAGCACAACATTGAAGCCAGTACCTCCCAATCCCATACCCGCAAAGCACAAAAAACCTTAGCTACCAAAACCCCTCAGCGTTATTCGCTCCGCTTCCCTGTAGCCGGTGATGGTGTGACGCCCGATGTTGCAGTTCACGGCCCGGCAGAACTGTTGCCAACTGCCTCCGCTGATTTTATGAATGTGGAAGGTGGTAGCGGAGGACGCAAGCGCAAGCGCGATGAAATGGAAGCAGAAGATACCAACATTAAAATGCTCGGCATGTTCCATGGTAAGGCACTGCAAATTTACCAACTGGCACAGCGGGAATTTGGCCAGCCCTGTAATTTATTAACCTTCGGGGAATTGGATGCACGGCATAAAAGCTGGGTGGATGCCGAAAAAGTGGCAGGAAAACTGGTGCACGCCTCGGTATTTCCCAAAGCCTGTAATTGTTTCAGCTTGCACAGTGCCAACAGTGCCAATACCACTAAATTTATCGCTGAAGGCGATGGCTGGGTGGCCGCATTGTGCAATGGTGTAAGAGTTGTGTTTGTCCATGTTCCCAACAGCCTGGCTGCTGATCCGACCAAAGCCAAAACGTTTTACCAGGGTATAAAAAATGCCGTGTTAACCAGCACCAATTCTGGTGGTGGGGTTATTGATCTGGTGATGGGCGATACCAACCAACCCCATGCGCTATTTAGCCCCACCAATATTTCCGCCGGTTTGGATGGAAAATTTTCCGATGGCCATTCGGCGAACACCAACATCCGCCCGGTAGATACCCACGAAGTCGCGTTCAAAGGAACAAATTCGGTCGAAACCAAAAAGTTCGATGTGGCGATATACAACACAGCAACGGTAGAAAAAATTGAAGTGCGTTATTTCTCGCAGTTGTCGCATGTTGGAAAATCCGCAGCGGCCTATACCGATCATATGGGTGTATTGGTGCGGGTTAAAAAAATTACCTGATATGATCCAATACCGCAGCGGGAGTAAATCCCCGCTGCGGGGCTTTACTCTTTTATTTCCGCTTCACATCTGGTCCAGTTTCACATCTACTTCACTTGCATATCGGCCAACATTTTTTCAAATTCTTTTTTCTTCTCTTCATCTTCAACGATAGTATCGCCAAATTCCTCACGATGTTGTTCTATTGCTTCCCATAGCTGTCGGATTAATTTCATTGCCTTATCAGAACTACCCGCCTGCTCACCAAATTTATTTTTAACCAGCTCATGCAGGTCTTGCTCCTGGATGCGACTGATATCAAACACGTCCAATGCCCAGGGTGTATCCACTGCCTGGATAGCACTGAGCGCCACCAACTTCGCTTCAAATTGCGAATCCGATACCTGTGTATTTTTTGCAGCAACAGATCGCCTGCGGAATAAACGCAGCAGCGCTTCACCTAACTCGGGGGATTGCGGTTCCGGCTCGACACGATAGCGCATGGCCATGTAACGCACTCGGTTGAGATAACGCTTGATTGCACGCGGTGTTTGCCTGTTCAGCAGTATCCAGGGTTTCCAGATTTTCAATGCTTCTTTAAATTCTGCTGAATCTTTTGGCCTCCGCACCGGCATTTTCATGGTGTAGGCAAGCACACCCAGCGCCAATACAATCCCGGCCAATACAGGTAACCAGTACTCACCCCAAGAATTATCTTGCTGGCCAATACGAAATTTTGGCTCCAACAGCGATAAGTTTTTTTCATCTTCCCGCCGGTTATTCTCTTCACCAATTGCGCTTGCTTCTTTTGCTGGCATTTTCCCCTTTAACACCAGTGACGCACTGGTTTTTGCATCACCCAGTTTGCCAATCACAATGCCTTTTTTGAGATCATCTTCCGTTGCATTTAACGAAAGTTCCCAGGCAAATGCCGCAGGGTTTGATGTAGTTGACGCGCTATTCTCTTGCACACTCAGGGTGAAATTAGGATTACCTCCCACCATGGAAAGCTGGTTAATCTCGATATTATTCCAGGTAGCAATAGTCTGCTCGGGCGATGAGGGTTTCGAGCCGAATTTAAACAGGGAATCAATCATGAAACCAAAACACATGCCCAACATAACCACGCATAGCATCAGCAAAAAATAGCGATAGGGATGCAAGCTTCCCCGCAAACTACGCCACAGCTGTACAACAACAGCATTATTGTTGTGAGCTGTTTCAGGTAAATCCCACGCGAGTAATTTACTGGAATCCGCATCAGACAATTGCGGCACGGGCACTTTGATATTGATCATTTTTTCCAGGTACTGCTCTGAAAAATCGGGTTTGTCTTTTGACATTTCTTTAAAGTGTTCATCGATACAAATTTTCACCCAGGCTTCATCCATCCCCAGCACTATGTAACAGTCGCCCGATACTGAAAGGAAATTAATTGCTTCTAAAATATCCACCACATTTTCTTTGCTGCAGCGATCCAGGTCATCGATAAAAATAACCATACGCCCTAGCGACAGGCTTTTTGCCACCTCGTTAAATTCACGTGCAAATTGCTGGCGTGCACTGGGGTCTACCCGCCCCTGTGCCTGCCGGTCGTGCTGTGCGGTCATCAAGCTCAATGGATTAAGGCCAAATGCGCGCAGGGCCTGTAGCAGCGCCATCAGCGGTGCCACGTTGCCGAAGAGTGCAATTAACAAGGTCTCCCAACTAAAACCCGGCGTTACCAACGCCTCGGTAATTTTATTAAAACTCACGGAAGATGATGCGCTATGGGTGAAAAGATAGGTTGCACTTGCGGCAAACACGCCAATCAATACCACCGTCATTAACCAGTGTTTAACACCGCGCCGGAACAATAAATTAATGCGGAACATCAGCCCCACAGGAATCATTTGCGAAAAGCTGAATAGGCCGGGAATCGCCTGGTTGCGGATATTGGCGTAAAGAGAGGCAAGCAGTTGCTCGCCCTTTTGATGGTGCCAGGCATTAAACCAGACTGGCGTAAATCCGAATTTTTTTAAATCGTAATACAGCAAATTCATCAACGAACTTTTGCCACTGCCCCAGGCGCCAGTTATTGCCAGGGTTAAAGGCGGCTCAGTGCCGGGGTTGCGCATAAAACGCGAGAGGCCGCACGCAATTGCGTTATAGCCGAGAGGATCAGGGTCACCGGGGCGCAGTGGCCGATCCGAAGCAAGTAAATCGGCGATGGATTCTTCTTGCTGTTGCGGTAACTCCAGGGGTTTGCGGGTAAAAAAAGAAATTCCATATACAGCCATCAAACAACAGATCAACCAATACCAAGGCGCGGGAAATTTTTGGTAACTATCCGCATCAGCACTTTTATCGTCTGCCAGTAATTCTTTTTCTGATAACGACGCAGCACCCAACCAGGAAAATGTACCGCGACTCTGGGGATGCCAGGTTTCGCCGTCATCATTTGATTTGGCAATCAGGCCATCATCACCCACCAATATCCAACCCTTATTACCGATAATTTCTATAGCATTCAAATTTGAAGCGGTATGTTTTTTTTGTTCTTGCCACTGACTTTTGTTGCTGCTTTTAAATAAGGCGCCCTTGGCCCCTACCGCCAATAATATCTCGCGATCTTTAATATCGGGGGTTTCCGCAGTAATCATTCCCTCGTCATAAAAAGATTTTTCATCACGTTCACGCAAGAACGACATAGAGTAATCAGCTAAATCCATTGCCTTTTCCACTAGCCTCTGGGAAGCAATCCCCAATTGCCAGGTTTCCCCGCCATCGGCAGTACCCAAAGTCAATTCACCGTAACCTAACACAATCCCGTTTTTAGCATCTTCGAAATAAACCGACACTAAATCGGGAAGTCGATTGTCCTGCGTAAACGGTTCAGGTTCTTGAGGAAGCGATTGGGTATTGGTAGCGGATGTGCTGGTGTCGGGCGAACTGGATTCTTTATAATTTTTCTCTGTATCAGGTGATGTTTTTTCAAAACCTTTTTGCATTTGGTCTCGATAAGAATCATCAGCGCTTGAGTACTGTGCCTTGGGGTCTTCTTCAATACCCGCCATCGCTTTTGGAAATAGTGAGAGATGATCAACAAGGCTCAGCGGTTTTGCAGCACGCCTTGTTGCGGGTGATCCTGTGGGGTATGCCTGCTGCACCCAGGTAATACCACCATCTTTGCTATGCAGGATCAATCCGCCATCACCCACTGCCCATACCAATTGTGAATCCGGCAATACAAACAGGTCATTCAAATTACCAATGACAATAGGCAAACGTTTAATAACGTTGGATTCCCAAGGATAAAATAATCGTTCAGTGAGGGTTGGAGGCTGGAGTGCGTTAAAGCGGGGTGTCTGGGTAAAGGCAAGCCAGGTAGCACCCAGGAACAGGAGCAGCAGGCTAACCAGTGCCACTCCCTGTGAAAGGGAGACCGAGGTTTTACCACGAGTGCCGCGACCCATTTTTTGCGATGAATGTTTAGTCACTTGCATAGCTAGAATCCTTCATCATGCGCGGATTTCACTCTAGCACCGGCCAAGCGGGCAAAACAATGGTAATAATTCCCTTAGTCTTGGCATGGCAGGCCAAACATTCATCCGCCCAAAGGTTGCATTCGTCTGGCCGTACCAAAAACCTTTATACTGTCCACCTTTTCCCTGCTACTTGAAGGTATTCCCTTGAACTACGATGCCCGCACCAATACTTCCGATGCTGACCGCGCCGCTTTTATCCAGTGGTTGACCGACCAGACAGTCGCCCAATTACAAGCTGCACGCGGCAATGAAACCGCCATCCATGAAGCGGTGAAAACCTACGTCAAACACGCGCTGGACGCCTATTTGCCGTTTGAAGAAATTGAAGAAGTACTCGGTATCAACGAGCCTTGCATTATGGATTTGGCTGAATTATCCGAAGCCGATGAAGAAGCCGTAGTCGATGCATTTGAAGATCTGTGCAATGCTTGAGGCAACACCCTTGGAAAAAATATCGCCCGAGGAACAAGCAACACCTTTGGCGAATCACCAGTGTCCGCTCTGTGGCCAGCCCAACCGCTGTGCACCGGCGGACACTGGCAATTTCGTCAGCCCCTGCTGGTGTACGGCACAAACATTCCCTGCTGATTTGCTGGCACAGGTTGATCCGGCAGAGCGCAATAAAAGTTGTATCTGCCAGGAATGTGTCAAACGCTTCCAGGATTCACACACCCGCTAATATCCAATCTCCAACATATCCTTTCCAACATTATTTTATCCAACCGTTCACTTCACAAATATTCCCACAAAAAGCGCCTGCAATATTTTTTCATACTCTCTCACAAATAGCGTTTTGTTATAGATATTTAATATTTATGAAAATAATTGCAGATGGTATCTGCGAATCCAAACTGTTGGATTTTTTATGGATACCCGCGTTCGCGGGTATGACCAAACAAATACCCGCGTTCGCGGGTATGACGAAAATATATTTTTTAAGATTCACCCAACCAACAAAAGACAGAAAATAATAAGAAAAATGTAACCTCAGTAACAAAAGTATTTGTGTAAATTATCTACATAAAAAATTATTCAGTTTATTTCGTATGTTGATGCGACATATTTTTCAGCGCCCTTTGACAGCGTTTTCATCATCCCCTATCAATAACGCGCATCTGGAAATATCACTTCGATAATTGCACTCAACGTTAGGGATTCACCATTATTATATTTTTACCCGGAGGTTTTTATGCGAGCCAGGAATAGCTTGTTATCGACCAGTATGTTGCTGTTGTTAAGTAGCATAGCCATAGTACCCAGCGTATCGGCGCAAAATACCAACCTGAAGCCCAGTTCACTCAGCATCACCAAACTGGATGACAAAACTGCTGCGATTAGCGCGCAGTTTCCAACTTCAACAACACGCGAGAAAAAGGTAGGCATACTGCTTGGAAAGGAAACTGTCACATTAGTTGATGATGGAACCAGTGGTGACCTGCGCGGAGGTGATGGTTTATTTACCGCTAAAGTGGATTTTGATTTTGATGCGTTTACCAAAGCCAATTCACAATTGGTACGGGCAACAAACGAAGGTAAAACCGATTTGTTTGCACCAGGCGGACGCCAGCAAATAAAACAGCAACGGATTTCTATTAATGGTGAAAGCCTGGAGTTTACCGGTTTCAGTAATGGAAAAGAGCAAACATTTGCCCTGCCATTTGATCCGTCGTTAATTAAAGTCAGCCAGCCTATTCCCCTACCCTTATTTAATATCCCCATTGGCCTGCCTGTTGATTTTGATCCTGTACCCGCTGCTGCGGTCAGCATTCCGCAATCGTTAATGATTACCGACGTGAGTGTGGTCAATGACCCGGGCCGCACCTGGGCTTGCTCGACCAACAATACATCGCCCGTAGGAAATGCGACCGGTGAATGGACGTTTTGGCGCTTGATGGAAAATATGGCGAACGGGACTTCATCCACCTCGGATTACATCAAAGCATTATTTAAAAATTGGACATTCAACCAAACGATCAATGGTTTTAGCGTTGCCGCGCGGCCGGGTGTTTACCAGAAAGTGATTAAGGATTGGGAAATCCGCAGCGGCGGCCCCGGTGCAACCTTGTTGCCGCAGGAAAGCCCTTTCCGCTTACTCGGGATTGTGTTGCGTGCAGATTTGCGCGGAGGTACTGGCCCCTATGCAGGTGGTGATGCAGGTGAAGGCCGTTTTGTATTCGCCTTGCATGATGGCAATTGCAACAATTTGAGCAAAACCCTCATCCTCGAATACAAAGTGCCGATTGCAGGTTGCACCAATATCCGCACCTGGGCGCAAAAGTGGATCGCCCTTGCCAGCTCAGCCAATTACAACAGTGATCTGGAAAGCCTGACCAATGTCTTCACCGCTGCCGGTGCCAATCCTTCTGCACCCAACCAAAGTGCGATAGGCCAGGTGCGCACCAATGAACTCTTGCCCGGCTCGCCGTTCTGGGAATTGCGCGAATTTGTGCTGCCATCCAGCGGCGGCACTTTAGTGGAGACCGATGTAAAACAAGAGCCACACCTGAGCTTCAATAACTCGGCCACCCTCGCCTCTTACATCAACAGCAATTGGCCGCTATTGGTTGGCCCGCCTTCAGCGCAACATACGATTCCCCTGACCTTCCTGGGCAATCCCTTTGCAGCGGGAAGTGCACCGGTAACTTCTCTGTGGAATGCACCGGCAGGTTTATTGACCGTGCCCTTGACCCCGGCCCCGGTCACACCACCACCGGCTACGGTGAGGGATGACGCCCTGTTTGAGCTGGCACTCAACACCTGTAGTGGTTGCCACTTGATGGAAACCGGCACGCCCTTCGCGCACCTGGATTACAACTCGGTTCCGGGGATGCCTGCACAACTCTCCGGCTTCCTGACGGGTATTTCCATCCCCGATCCACGCAATCCGGCGGTCATGCGCAACTTCAATGACCTGGCCAGGCGCGCGGCGGATCTAACCGTGGCGGCCAACATGAGCTGTGGCAAAACCGCCCCGATTGGCAACCTATTGCTCAATGAGCTGAGTTCTCCCGCAAAACTCAAATCCGTGCACTAAGCCTTATCAATATTGTTTCTACCTTTCAGCGACAGGCGCTCACTGCGCCTGTCGTTTTTCCACACCCAATGCGCTTTCATCTGGCAGCAGCATAGAATCAGCTATAGTTAACAGGCTTTCCCCCTCGCTACACCCACTGCCGCAGGAGCTTGCCTATGAATCCCTATCACCAAAGCCTGATTTTGATTGGAATGCCCGGCTCGGGTAAAAGCACCCTGGGATTGCTGCTGGCAAAATGCCTGGCGAAGGATTTTGTCGATACAGATTTGCTAATCCAACTGGAAAACCACAAAACCCTTCAAAATATTTTGCAGGAGAAAGGTTATATGACCTTGCGCGAGGAAGAGGAGCGCGTGCTGCTCAATGCGCAATACCCCAACCATATTATCGCCACGGGCGGCAGTGCAGTTTATAGCGCGGCAGGCATGCAACATTTAAAGCAGTTCGGCCCGACTATTTTTCTGGATGCAAGCTTCGAATTATTAGAACAACGCATCCACAACATGAGTAGCCGCGGCATAGCAAGCCCAGCCAGCCAAACCTTTGCCGAGCTTTACGCCGAGCGCCGTCCACTCTATTTGCGCTATGCGGATATAGTGATCGACTGCGACGGCAAAACCCAGGGGCAACTGGTAGATGAAGTTATCTATGCAGAAGCAGATACGTTTATCCAATACGATGCCTGATTGCCAATCAGGCGCGTCAATTAAAACAGTTCAACTTAAAACAGCTCTACCCTGCTATCACTTTCATCAATAGCAGGCTGGGCTTCTTCTACCGACTGCAACAGGTTTGATGCAGTATCCAACTGTTGCAATAAACTGCGGAAATGATCTTCCACTGCCGATGTCGCCTCCTGCAAACCTTCGAGCGAATTCAGTGCGCGCTCCGAAAGCCCTAACAATTCCGCTTCCTGATCCATATTTAAATCAAACCCGGTTGCCATCAAGCGCAATGAATCAGAGAGCCCGGTCATAATGTCTTTTACCGAATTGCGATTATCCTGGGATGCCATCTCCAACAACATCATCACCATGCGGGCATTATCCTGCTGGACTTTCAACAGCGTATTGACCTTCAGGGTTTTTGCGCGGGCCTCAGCGATGGAAACCAAATGCGCGAGCACATCGCGCAAGCGACCATAGCGTTCTTCATCCAGATAGGGAGCATCGGTAATCAAAAGTTGAAGATGGTCAAAACTGAATAATAAAAAACGCCCCTGGGATACGATGCGCGCATCTGACGCACGAGCGCTGTGAAATAAACGCTGATAAGAAAGCGAGACATCGTCAGGAAATAACGTAATGTCGTCATCAAACATAAATTGGATCACACCATCCAACCGCAAATCTTTTAAGCTCGTATGGATCAAGTGCGCAAGGCGATGCAGATCCATAACGCCTTGCACTTTTTCGGCAAAGATCGCCACAGTTCCCATTTCAGAGGCGGATGACATTGCGGTAAATGCAATCGCGGAAAAATTTTTTAATTCTTCCTGCAAACTATTAACGGCCTGTTTGTCTTCAAAAACCTTGTGCAATACCACGGCAAAATCCGGCGGCCCCATATTCACAGAGACGTATCCATCCACCCCCGCCATAGTCAGCTGCATACGCGCTTCTGTACCGCTGTGATCCGACAAAAAACCCACTTTGGGTATGTGGGCAGGCAAGGCTCCAAGCCAATCACTCTCTAGCGGAATCAGGCCAACAACTAACACCAGAACATCAACCTGGTCACAAGCAGCGGCCAACTCATCCGGTGTTGCCACTGGCACCTCATAAACGGCTGCATCACTACATATCACCCCCTGCTTATCGACAATAATTTGTTCATCCGGCACACGGAAACATTTCAATGGATTGCCTATTAACCACAGTGCTTGCATAACGTCTTCCTCGACACATATCTGAATCAGTTGACCACCCGGAAACCATTCCCCCAAAGAGCATCCCCGAAGGCTATTCCCGGAAAACTGTGCTTAAAATATAGGCAGCAATAGGGGTATCTGTCAGACAAAATGTGAATATGGAGGATGGAAAAACGTAAAGAGTGAAATTTGCCGCCCAGGGGCGTAGAGTGGCAGCCCCTCCGATGAACACCGAGACAAGAGACAGCCCAATGGAACCAACAGCAATTGATACTTCCCACGAGGAACCCGCCCTGCTTAATGCCATTGAAGCCCGCGTACTGGGTTCATTAATGGAGAAACAACTCACCACCCCCGACCAATATCCCCTGACCCTGAATAGCCTGCTGCTGGCCTGCAACCAGAAAACCAGCCGCGAGCCCGTCAGCAACTATGAGAGCGGTGCAGTGCAGCGCTGTGTAAGTGAGTTACAGGATCGCAACCTGTTGGCAGTGGATTATGGCAACCGCGCCGCGCGTTACGACCAACGCCTGACCCGTGTCCTGAGTGTCGATAAACCAACCCAGGCGATATTGACAGTGATGCTGTTGCGCGGCCCGCAAACCGTCGCCGAAATCCTGACCCGCACCCAGCGCATGGCCGAATTCACCAATCCACAAGCACTGGAAGAAAAACTGCAACAACTCTGCGCCAAAACCAAACCGGTGGTAGTACATATCCCCCGCCAGGTTGGCCAGCGCGAAGACCGTTACATGCATTTGCTCTGCGGCAAACCGGATCTGGCAGCCATCGCAGCCATGCAAAATTCCACCACCAGCATCCCATCCAGCAGAAACAGCGGCAACGATGAGCACACGGCGCAGCTGGAACAAAAAATCCAGTTATTGGAAAGCCGTATCGAATTGCTGGAAAAACAAGTCGCCACCCTGATGGATTTAAATGGCGTAACCAATGCTGATTTAACCTAGAGACAACAAAACACTTATCGTCATACCTGCAAACGCAGGTATCCATAGATCCAAAAAACAATTGTCGTCATACCTGCGAACGCAGGTATCCATAGACCCAAAAAACAATTGGCGTCATACCTGCGAACGCAGGTATCCATAGACCCAAAAAACAATTGGCGTCATAC
>CAZIWB010000007.1:8197-24761 GCA_964542655.1 uncultured Cellvibrionaceae bacterium | reverse complement strand
CTGCGAACGCAGGTATCCAATACCGCAATAAATTTTTCAAATGTGATTTAAAAGAAAGGTAAAACCCATGACCGCAGTAGATAACGCAAACGCTAAAAAAGCCCCACAACGCAGCAAACGTTTGCGTAAAAAATTATTCCAGGACGAGTTCGCCACCTTTGGTTTTGAACTGGAATGTGAATTCAAGAGCGACTTGACCGACGAAACTATCAGCCAATTTGTTGATAGCTTTTTCATCGACGCCATCAACGCCGAAGGCCTGGCATTTGGCGGTGGTTTATCCAGCAAACGCCTATCCGGCTTTGTCGGCTCAAGCAAACGCTACGGCTCAACCACTGAAGCAGACAAAACAAAATTGCTCGCCTGGTTAAAAGCACAACCGCAAGTTGCGACGGCGGAGCTGGGTGAAATTATTGATGCGAATTACTACAACTAATTAGCTTTCGCGCGATATAAAAAAGCCCGCACAACATAGTTGTGCGGGCTTTTTTATTGGGCTGATTTTTACAAACTGTCGAACGTACGAAGTGCGCCAGTTACGGCACTTTGTTATGGCTTTTGTCAAAAAATTGCTAGTCACTACTTTACATAAAAATGAATGCCACAAAATATACAAGTACAGCAATAGTAATCGAAGCGATAAAAATCTTTAGATATGATAGGCGACCACTAAGATCCGCATGAGAGAAATACCAAAGCGCATGGATTCGACGGCCAAACCTAGATTTAGTTTGTGAATTTTTACCGAGCAGATAGCTCGCATAGTGAATTAGTGCAATTATTAAAAGAAGAATTGCAAATATAAATAGAACCATTAACACCAGCGGAACTAGTTTAATTAATATTTCCATACTGTTACTCGGTCACCAACCATAACACTTGCAGCAGTTGCGCGTTATTTTTCGCGTCGACTGCCTGTGATTTTTAGATGGATGCCACCACCGTAAATTTTAATTTAGGCAACATTCTTTTTTGGGGTTCGCTATATACCTCCCCAACTTTCAATGCTCCTTTCTTTAAATAAAATCCTTCAGCATCCGGGTCAGATATGATGTAGAAACTGGATATTTCCAATGCATTACATTCCAAAAGAATCTGCTCAAAGACTAGTTTTCCATAACCCTTGCCAATGGCTTTTGGCAACAGCCAAAGGTGATCAAGCTCATCACTATCGCCTTTCACTATAGCGAAGAAACCAATCACTTCTTTATCTTTCAAAATTAGTTTGACTGTATTACGAGCAATATACTCATCTTCAAACCTTAAATTAGCTCTCCATTTCTCAAGTTGCTCTTGAGAATAACCCCAATAGCCCTTCGATGCGATTAACGTATCTCGAAGAAGCTCGGTATGTTTTGCTTTGGCATCTATAAAATTGAGCACTTTCTTTACACCTAACACCAAGCTCAGCCAAAGTTTGTAAGTTGTTTTTTGTGATATATTTTGCGTAGCAAAAAGCGACCTACAAACTGTCGAGTGCATGATACTGTAACAATTTGTTAAATATTTACTATTTTGATGCTTTACTACCAAAGTAATAAGCCATTATAGCTATTAATGCAGCCCATAGTTCCTGTGGGATTTCCGAGCCTGATTTAAATACAATTAAATATACAATTGTTAAAAGAATAATAAGGGCAATAAGGCCTTCAACACCACCAATGCTATTTATAAAAGCTGCTATTCCACTCTTTTTGGATTTTCTTGCAACCAGCTCATTAAGTAGTGCTTGATTTTTACAAACAGTGGAGATGCCTTTTTCCATATATACAAAACAGTGAGATGCACCTTTATTTGCATCCTCAAACCCAACGAGATAAAGACTGCCATTTAAGAATTCAGGGTGATGGTTAACAATATGATATTCGTCACCGTCTGCGGTGAAATTCATTGCTGCTTCGATTGCTTTTTCTTGTTCGTTCATGTTTTGCTACTTTATTATTTAACGCCGTTATAACGGCGAGAGGTACGAGCGTCCGGCGGAAGCGCAGCCGAAGCGAATTTAATAAATTTGTTAGATTCCTACACTATTTTATTCGAGCTAAAATATTGGAAATTGCAGCAACGAACTGTCCTGAGTTGAAGGCAGAGCTTCTTATTTCTTCAGCCCAAGTGCCATCCGATAGCAACCAATTTTCGAAATTTTTATAAGTCGCTTGTGTATTGTGATAAATATAAGAGTTTAAGATTATTGCTGGAAGACTAGATGCAATAAAAGCCTTACTTGCAGGCACTTTTGTGGTATATGCTTCGACTGACGCAGAGACCTCACTAAGTCGGCCTTCAGAGGCTAACTGCCTAATAAATTCCAATATTGGACCTGATTCAGAAACATATTTATGGCTAATTACATCATTCATTATTTCTTCATATGATTTCATGTTTTCCCCTATAGGTAATCTAGCAGTTTATTAAACAGCTCAACTCGCATATCCCTCGCCGCATATCACTTAAAACTGAAGGTTTGTGGCGACTCATAATTGCATACATATCAGTATGTTTGTTTATATTTCCACCACCAACAGGATGTACCAGGCAAGACTAAAAAATCCCATACAATCTTATTGATGGAAGAATAGACGACAATTCAAACAATGAAAATAACAGCATATTTCTTTGAATTGACAGCCCTACCCTCATCCACTAACCTGCCCTCGCTGCGGTAAAACCCGCTGCCGGGCGTCGCACCCCGCAACCTCAACGGCACAAAGCATCTGCGCTTTTGTGTCCACCTACAGCTTTGCCTGCGTTATGGCGGCTGGGTGGGGCCACCTTCGGGTGGGCCGGGTTAGTTGAGGCCGGTAGTGCGAACCCTGTCCAGTCGCCTCCATAAATTCGCACTTTATGGAGGTGGTTTAAAAACTCAACCGAGATACCATTATGGACAACGTTACCCCCATGGTGCCGGGCACCGACTCTTCTTGTTCTATCACGCTCACCCCTCTTCAACACACCTCTTACCAACAAAACAACCTGAAAATTCGCTCACCCGATGGCCAGCATTTAGAAATCATTGGCCCCGGGCTTCAGCAAGAAAACAGCCGCGACTATGCAACCCAGCTGCTTAACGAAATTTATCTAGTGCAATCATTAACAAGCCATATTGGTGAGCGGCTGGAATTGCCGACACGCGCGGTTTATGGGCTTTCGGATTTGTTGTTTCGGGTAGAGGAGTTTGTTGAGAAGAATATTAAATAGGTTTGGAAAGATTGAATGATCGTTTTGAATATGATCGGCATACCCGTGTGTGGGTATGCCGATTTTTTACCGCAGTCGCTTGTTAAATTAGATCGTTATTTAGCTTAGCTCATACCTAAGAAGGTATTAACCCTAAGCTGCCTGCCTTCCGAAAAACACAAGTAGCACTAAGTATATTGAAATAACAATGGGAATTATGCGTACAACTGGCTCCCACCACTCCAATACTTTACCTTTGTCGGGTTGATTCGGCGGGTAGTAAACCCAAAGATTCCTATCTTTTCTGTGGCATCTTTTGCAGCCAGAGATGCCTCCACCTCGAACCACATAACGCACAGACTCAATATAATATTCGATTACCAACTCATAGGAAGGAGAGTCAAAGCTGCCACCTATTACATCAGGATCCAGAGTAGTTCCAAGGACTTTTTTTGCTGATCGTTTAAATCGAAGATAGCGCAATGTAAGCCAAATCCCTACGCCAAATTGAAGTGCAGCGATAGATAAAATCAGAAATACGCCAATGTTATTCATATAATTTAGCGCTCGGTTCAGCCGCAGCTTGTAAGTGGCGCATGCGATAAGCGTTGCGCAGCAATTCGCAATATGCGCACCTTACAATGCGCCCAACAAATAAAATTGACCAGACTGACACAGTTTATTCAGCACAGCCTTCAATAATTACAATATCTAATTCAGCTCCACCAACTCCGAGCACTTTAGCATTTTGTATTCTTCTGATTCCCAACAATCAACTGCTTGGACTCTCAATGTGACTGTACATTTTGTTAGCCCAATGAAGATAGTTTTTTCTCTCACCTGATTACATTTGCAACACCAAATCTTTATTGCTCTGGCACCGGGTAATTAACTCGAGATCCAGTCACGCCACATCCCCAAAGACCGTATGAATCCGCCAGTTCGTTCACGGTCTCTCCTGATGGCGAACGCGCACTTTGCAGATGAACCAGCGTGCAACTTCCCAGCTGGGTCGCATACAAACCCTGCGCGGTACTCAGCACACGGTGCGACATGCTTTGCTGGGTGGGGAAGACAATTGATTGCTGCGTTTCGACCCGGCTGTAATCCGGGCTCATTCGCAACTCGATCACGGCATTCAGGGCGGTATGTGCGGCCATCGACGAAGCCAGTAGATACATCACTGCATCCTTCGATCCCTCGGGTGGGAAACCTAGATGAATAAAGGCCGCACCACTGGCTACACCCGTCTGCAATTGGAACTGGTCGATTCCCCCATCCTCTCGTATCCGGCCGAAGCTGCCCTTGCCGCCGCTGCTGGTGCCAAGCAATGTGAACCATAGATTGTTATCTGGCCCCGGTACCATTCCCACCGGTGTTGAACCAAATTGCGGATCGAGCGGAATTAGCATGGGTTCACCGGCAGATGTTGCGGGGATGCGGAATAGTGCGCTCGACTGGTCAAGGGTTGCATAGACATCACCGGAGCGCGGGTGAACCTGAACAAAAATCGGACGTGGCGGACAAGGAATCACGCGCATTGCGGAAGAACTTTGTGCGTCGATCTGGACGATGTGGTGACTATCCTTGCAGGACACCCATAAGTTGGTGCCCTGTTCGGCCACTACATGTGGTCCGCGCGCGGGCTGCGGCAGGTCGATGCGCTGGATGATACGTGGAGGCGCATCGATATCCTGGACAACCGGATCAATCAGTAACAACTGCGAACTGAATTGCAGGGTAACCCAGACCATGCCGGGTTGCTGGCGCGACAGGGTCAGCCCGTGTATTCCAGAGAAGGGGCTATCAATAACATGGGCGACCGATTCCAGCGGACGCCCGGATGTTGGATCAAGGCGAACCTTGACCAGTGCACCGGAGGGCTGCTGCGATACAAGCAGCATATCCGGCGTGATTGCTACGACTTCGTGTGTCTGGCTGGATGCAGGCAAGGGATATTCCCGCGCCTGCTTGATGGTAAATGAATTTGGCATCATCTCAATTTTCCTTGCACGCCAGCGGTTCGAAAATGCCCAGCAGTCAAACGTTTGAATTCCGTATGCATTTCGTTCCCGCAATGAACTATTAAATTATTTATGAAATGGTTTTTAATTGAATGTTGTTTCGTGGAATACTTTTAAAAATAAATTCTTCTTTTCCAAATTTTATTTTTCTGGGGCTGGATTTTTTCGCTGCTTTAGCGTCAAGAAATAAATTCCAGCATAAGGGCTTATAATTACGTTGAAAATTTCGAAAGTCAATTACAACACATAACGACCATTTACTGACATTATCAGGAACGAATACCAATGGACATTTACGACGGGTCAAGAACTGAAAAAATGTCGTTGAAATAAAAAAGCTGTGCCGGTTTAACACCGAACACAGCCTTTTTCAACCCACGCCCCTTTTTATAAGTGGGCTTGGTGTACAACAATTACGGTAACGCAATTACCGATACAGAACCTACCGGATCATAGGAGTAATCATCTTTCGCCTCACCTTCATCTGCGGTCAGGATAAATTTTCCATCCGGCGAGAAAGTCAGCATATCGGGCAAGGCTCCTACTTTTGCAATGCCTAACAATGCGTAAGTTGTTGTATCAAACACCGCCACAGCACCTTGCTGGGTTTTGTCTTTCGCTTGCAGTGCACCCGCCAGTTTCCCATTCTTGACCGCAACACTGTTGATGCCACCGCCGTAGGGGCTGAGGTCAATGGTAGCCAGCAAAGATACATTGGTCGGGTTGGCAAGATCCAACACATCGATGCGCGAATTTTTCAACAGGGTGCCATTGTTCAGCACAAACAAACGTTTGGTGATGGAGTCATAGGCGCTGATCTCGGCTGCTGCTGCGCCACCTTCCAATACCAGGCGCGAAGCAAAACTGAACACACCATCGGCATCGCTTTGATACACAGTCACATTACCACTGTCTTCATTCGATACCACCAACAATGGATTACCGTTGGGGCTATCGGCCGCACTCACAAATAAAATCCCTTCGGGTGCATCATCGCCTGTGGTTTTCAAAAATTGTTGGAACTGGATATTACCGATATCGGTAATGTCGTAAACGGCAACCGCGTCCGCACGCTCCAGGCCGATAAAGACAAAACGTTTGCTGCCGATCATGCCTATGGTCAAGTTTTCCGGTTCAACACCTTTGGCATCGCTGCGGTCATCCGGATAAGCACCTGCAATATTGGCTTGCACTTCCAGGTCTTTACCACCGTCATACACCTGCGCACCGGTAGTGCCATTCCAGATACTGAATGAACGAGCACCAAAACTCAGGAGTTTGTTGTACAAGGTTTCAGTGGTAGAGGTTTGAGCAAATTGCGTTACTACCAAACGGCCTAATTGCGCATCTTTTTTCAAATCAACCGCGGTGGGGAAAATCGATTCATCCAACGCCAAGCCTGACACTTTTACACCTTCCGCAAAGTTGGTGTAGTAATCGCGCACATCGCCTTCGTTGGCAGTAATGACATAATCCATTCCGCCTTCATTAAAAGTGGCGATGCCATCGGGCTGATACATACCGAACACATTTGGCTGCGCAGCAAACGCAACGGTGTTGTCTTTATCGCTGGGGTCTATTTCATTACCAGTCGCACCATAATCTTTAAATCCGAGAGGAAACACATCGGTGATAGCCGGTGTACCATCCAGGTTAATACGGGCAATTCCATTATTTTCCTGCAAGGTTACCCAGGCGGTTTTTGAATCGGCTGATATCGCAATATATTCAGGTTCCACATCCCTAGCCAGATCTGCATTTAATCCGAACACACGGAAACCATTTGCTTCCAGCGTCGTTTCCTGATTATTAAAGGGCGAGAAATTGAGCGTGGTAACAGCAAGATTCAAACCTGGAGTCATAAAATTTTTCAACCCGGGCGATGCATACAATTGGGGATTGCTGCCCGCCCCCAAATCAATCCAATCACCACCATCCGGCAAACGACCGAAGGAATTTACATGGAAATCACCGTAATTGATTTGGTCGCGCAGCTCACCTTGGTAATACAGCGTGATAGTTTCTTTTTTGCCGATACCAAAAGTTTCTGTACCCGCATTCAGGATTGCATCTGCAGGAGCATTGGCTGGCAGGTTTGCCCCTACAGCTAAATCGGTGAGCAAAATAATGTGGCCTTTTGCCGGAACTTCAGTACCGCCGGGAATTGGCATAGGTTTGTTGCCAGTATCCGTCAAGGTCCACTCGCCTTCCGCAAAGGTATAGGGCTGCTCAGCTTTGTTATAAATTTCCACGTAATCAAAACTAATATCCGCGCGACCACTGGAGACAATTTCATTAATCACAATATCGGTTGGGCCAGCAGGTGCAACAACCGTTGGCAATTTATTACTTGCACCGGGAGTTGCTTCCAATGCTTCCGATTGCACATGCCATTCACCGCCATCGGGCAAGCGACCAAACGAATTTATGTGCGTAGCATCATCCCATTTCTTTTGTTCAAGGATCTCTCCTTTGTATACCAGGACAGCGGTATCACCCTTACCCAAACCAAAACTATTAGCACCACCCACCAGGGTTGATGCAGGTGCACCAAAAGGTACGGCAGCCTGGTCTACGGCGATCAATAAAAAACCTTGGGCCGGAATAACAGTGCCCGCAGGAATCGCAATACCGGGTACCATGTCCTCAGCAAAACCTTTAATGTCATTCACTGCCCACTCATTGGCAGCAAAGGTGTAGTCAGTATTTCCCGCGTTATAGAGTTCGATGTAGTCATAACCACCGCCATCGGAACGCATTTCGTTCAATACGATTTGCGGTGGCGCAACCGAAGAAGCAGAGGATTCAGCTGAAGAAACCGACGAGGATTCCGCAGAAGAAACGGAAGAGGATTCAATCGAAGAAGACTCTGCGGAAGAAACAGAAGAAGATTCTGCTGAAGACGTTACAGATGATGCAGCAGAAAAAACAACGGAAGATGCAACCGAAGAAACAATAGAGGATGCAACTGAAGTAACTACGCTGGATGACACAGCACTGGAAGGTGCAATACTCGATAAAGCAACACTGGATGCAGCAAGGCTCGAAAGTGCATTTGTACTAAATGATGAGTTACTGGATGGTGCGTTACTGCTAACAGCCTTGCTCGATTGGGAACTGGCTGCAAGTGAAGACACCGAACTGGATGAAGAGCTACTGTTGGAATTGTTGGCACCACCGCCACATGCGGTCAAAGTTAACACGAGCGCCGCCAGGCTTAGCCACTGGGGCAGTTGTTGGATCGTTTTCATTATTGCTCCTGTCATAGAAAAATAAATACCGGTGCCGCCAGGGCGCGCCTGACGGATGCTGGACAAAGTTTTCGGCGACAAGGCTAACCAGCATTTATGACAGCCAGACAACAATTACATGACGCTTGTGTGACAAAAAAGTGTATCTAAACCTTCATAAAAATCCGCCTGAGCGAATAAAAAACAACCATCCCTTCCAATCAGGAACATGGATGGCCGCGTGCTTCCATCACAAAAAATGGAGATTATGAAAATAAATTTTTAACTTTCCCCAACCGACCCTCAACCCGCAATGTTCTAAAATAAACACTGGAATTTTATTACCAGCCCCGCATTTTCGACCTTCATCCGACATCTGTTTAAAAATCAACAAACAAGGTGTTTGCAAGCCAACAGAAAAAACCAATCAGGTTATATCTATATAAAATTAAAGTATTTTTCCCCTGCAAAACCGCGTTTATATACTCGCCACCAACTTGTCATAACAAGTAGTAATGAGTTGGAAATAATTAATTAAGCGGGCATTGCATGAGTAAAAAAAATTCCCCATTGATCCCTTTTGCGCCTGTGCCGCTCTACAACCAATTAAAGGAATTATTGCGCACACAAATATTGGATGGTTCCTATCCACCGGAAACACGCATGCCGTCGGAAAGTGAATTGGGCGATAAATTCCAGGTAAGCCGTATCACGGTTCGCCAGGCGTTGGGTGACCTGCAAAAAGAAGGACTGATTTTTAAAATCCACGGCAAAGGCACTTTTGTTGCCAAACCAAAAGCCTTCCAGAACGTGAGCAGGCTGCAAGGTTTGGCGGAGTCACTGGTGCATTTGGGTTATGAAGTGATTAACCAGTTGCACAGCGTGAAATTAATCACTGCCGACAAGCGCATCGCCGAACGTTTGCAATTGAGCGACAGCGCCAAGGTGACGGAAATAAAACGGGTGCGCCTGATTAACCGCGAACCCGTATCCCTGGAAATTTCCTATCTCCCGCAGGAGATAGGCGAGAAATTACAAAAAGCGGACCTGATCACCCGCGATATTTTCCTGATTTTAGAAAACGATTTACAGCTCAACCTCGGCCACGCTGATCTCGCGATTGATGCCGTACTCGCCGACAGCGAATTAACCAATGCGCTGGGAGTGGAAGAAGGTTCACCCATCATGCGCATTGAACGCTTGACGCATACCGATGATGAAAAGCCGATTGATTTTGAATTTTTATATTACCGTGGCGATGCATTCCAATACCGTTTCCGGATTGATCGCCAGCACAGTGAACACGGGAGCAGAGAATGACAAGCTGGGAAAATATAAACACCATCGAGCGGGAATACGACATTGTTGTAATCGGTGGTGGTACCGCAGGCCCTATGGCTGCAATCAAGGCAAAGGAAAAAAATCCTGCGTTGCGCATTTTATTGCTGGATAAAGCCAACGTAAAACGTTCAGGTGCGATCAGCATGGGAATGGATGGTTTGAACAACGCCGTTATTCCCGGCCACGCCACACCCGAGCAATACACTAAAGAAATTACTATCGCTAACGATGGCATTGTGAACCAGGCAGCGGTTTACGCTTACGCAAAAAACAGTTTTGCCACTATCGAACAGCTTGATCGCTGGGGCGTGAAATTTGAGAAAGATGAAACCGGTGATTACGCGGTAAAGAAAGTTCATCACATGGGCTCCTATGTATTGCCTATGCCAGAAGGCCACGACATTAAAAAAGTGCTTTATCGCCAATTAAAGCGCGCAAAAATTTCCATCACCAACCGCATTGTTAGCACACGTTTATTAACTGATACAGAAGGCGCTGTGAACGGTGTATTGGGGTTTGATTGTCGCACGGCCGATTTCCATGTGATTCGCGCAAAAGCGGTGATTTTGTGTTGTGGTGCTGCTGGTCGTTTAGGCTTACCTGCATCCGGTTATTTAATGGGGACTTATGAAAACCCAACCAATGCGGGCGATGGTTATGCGATGGCCTATCACGCCGGTGCGGAGCTTGCGAATTTGGAATGCTTCCAGATCAATCCATTGATTAAAGATTACAACGGCCCCGCCTGTGCTTATGTGACCGGCCCGCTTGGTGGTTATACCGCCAACAATAAAGGTGAGCGCTTTATTGAATGCGATTACTGGAGCGGCCAGATGATGTGGGAGTTTTACCAGGAACTGGAAGGCGGTAACGGGCCGGTGTTTTTAAAGCTGGATCATCTCGCAGAAGAAACTATCCAGAATATTGAAACCATTTTGCACAGCAACGAACGCCCCAGCCGCGGCCAATTCCATGCAAATCGCGGCACTGACTATCGCGAAAAAATGGTGGAGATGCATATTTCTGAAATTGGTTTTTGCTCTGGCCATAGCGCCTCCGGTGTGTGGGTGAATGAACACGCCGAGACATCGATTAAAGGTTTGTACTCAGCGGGCGATATGGCCGCCGTGCCGCACAATTATATGCTAGGCGCCTTTACTTATGGTTGGTTTGCCGGTGTAAACGCTGCGGATTATGTGGCTGAACGTGCACAGAGTGAATTGGATACAGAACAAATTACTAAAGAGAAACAGCGTGTATATGCCCCACTGCTGCGCGAACATGGCTTACCGCCCGCACAAGTTGAGTACAAATTACGTCGCTTTGTGAATGATTATTTGCAGCCACCGAAAGTGACTAAAAAAATGGAAATCGGTTTGGAGCGTTTTGCGATGATTGAACAGGATATCGAGCAGATCAAAGCCAATAATCCACACGAATTAATGCGTGCAATGGAAGTAAGCGTGATCCGCGACTGTGCCGAAATGGCCGCGCGCGCATCGTTGTTCCGCAAGGAGAGCCGCTGGGGTTTATATCACTATCGTGTCGATTATCCCAAGCGGAATGACAACGAATGGTTTTATCACTGCCATTTAAAGAAAGATGCACAGGGCAACATGTTCAGCTTCAAACGCGAAGTGGAACCTTACTTGATTCACCTGAATGCGCAAGAAGAAGTCGCCTATCAAGGCTTGCGTTTAAAAGTTGCCAACAGCTAGGAGAATATTCATGGCCCAGCAACAACAAAGTATTTTTTTTCGCAGCAATGCACCGGTTACCGTCGATGAAGAAAAATGTATCGCGCACAAAGGCTGTACTGTTTGCGTCGATGTTTGCCCGATGGATTTGTTGGCAATCCACCCCGAAACCAACAAGGCTTTTATGCAATACGATGAATGCTGGTATTGCATGCCCTGCGAAACCGATTGCCCGACCGGCGCAGTGAAAGTGGAAATTCCCTATTTGCTGCGTTGATGTTGATACAGATTATTTTGCTACCCGGGTTCACCCCCGGATGCCGACCAATAAAACCCTCTCGTTTGCCTACCTCCGCCCGAGGCGAAAACGATAACCACCTGGATACCAGAGAGGAACGATTATGCGTTTTACTAACCGATTAGCCCTGGCGATTTCATTCGCCGCTTCATTTGCCATTGCCAGCATCAGTGCCAGCGCGGAAACCATCCGCATTGCAGTAGGCACACAAGACACCACCATCAATTGCGCCACCGGTGGTTTGTTGATCCGCGAATTAAAATTGCTGGAAAAATATTTACCCAAAGACGGTAAATATAAAGATGCACAATACGAAATTGAATGGAAAAATTTTACCAGTGGCGCGCCCCTGACCAATGAAATGGTTGCAGGTAAACTGGATTTTGGTGCAATGGCCGATTTCCCCGGCTCATTTAATGGCGTAGCCCATGAAGCAGCCGGTAAACACAGTATTTTTATCAGCGTACTTTCCGGCAGCATTAAAGGCAGCGGCAACGGCATTGTGGTTCCTGCTGCATCGCCGGTGCAGTCACTCGCTGAATTAAAAGGTAAAACTATTTCTGTGCCCTTTGCATCCACATCGCACGGCATGTTATTGCGCGCGGTAAAAGCACAGGGTTGGGACCCGGAGAAAGATGTGCGCATTATTGCGCAAGCACCAGAAATTGCAGGTTCGGCATTAAAAAGTAACCGCATTGATGCCCACGCTGACTTTGTGCCTTTTGCGGAATTATTTCCCAACCGCGGTTTTGCACGCAAAATTTACGATGGTTCACAAGCCAATGCACCGACGTATCACGGCACTTTAGTTGATGAAGCCTATGCAAAAAAATATCCCGAAATTGTAGTGGCCTATTTGCGCGCGGCACTTGAAGCGGATCGCTTGTTTGCGGCCGAGCCAGAAAAGTACAGTGAATTAATTGAAAAGGTTACTGGTATCGAAGCCGAAGTGAATTATCTATTCCACGGTCCTTTAGGTCTGCAAACCCGCGACCTGACCTGGAAACCGGAATATCGCCAGGCGACCGCAACAGCGATTGATACATTGAAATTGCTGAAGAAAACCGACCAGGGTTTAAACACCGATAAGTTCATTAACGATACCTATTTGCGCGAAGCCTTTAAACAATCCGGTCGCGACTACAACGCTGCCCTAAAAGATTATTCGCCACTGGCGTTAAACGCGAAGGATGCTATTTCCGGAAAACCCATCACCGATGTTAAACACCTTGCACAAATCTGGGTGCGTGGTGAACCACTGGTACGTCACTACGCTTCCTTTAAAGATGCCTTGACTGAACTGCAAAAACTGGAAGAAGCAGGTACCGACATTCGCGCAATTTACGCCCAGGCAGCAGACAGCGGCATTAAATTGCTCGCGAACCAAGCATGGTTTGTGCAGAACAGTAGCGGACAACTTGATGCCTTCTTGTTGAAAGAACAAGCCGAAACATTTGCGAAGCAACACGGCGGCAGAGCACTGGCATTCAGTGCACTGCGCGAGCAACCCATCGCCTTACGTTGAGATGATGAATATGGCCAGTTTACAAAAGACCAACACTTTGCATCCGCGCATCACTACGGCTGGCATGCAATTAGGTTCAGTCGTTGCCTGCGTATTGCTCTGGCATCTTGTGTCTACATGGAAGATTGATTTGGGTGTGATCACATTTTCCAATGTGCCTACGCCGCAAGCCGTGGTCAGCGCGATTTGGCAATTGCTGCATTCCAACGCACTGCTGCCCCATTTGGGCAGCAGCCTTGCGCGGGTTTTTACCGGCTACACCATGGCGGCAATTGTCGGAGTAAGCCTGGGGCTGGTTATAGGGCGCTCACGCAAAGCAGAAAACTGGTTGATGCCACCACTGGAATTATTGCGCCCTATTCCAGCAGTCGCCTGGATTCCACTCGCGATACTAATGTTTCCCTCATCGGAAGCGTCAATGATTTTTATTACCTTCACCGGTGCGCTGTTTCCAATTTTATTAAACACCATCCACGGTGTTGAAGCAGTTGATCCGCGTTTGGTTGCATCATCGCGCAGCCTGGGTGCATCGCCGCGTGCAATTTTGCGCGAAGTGGTTTTACCCGGTGCATTGCCGAGTATTTTTACCGGCCTTTCCATCGGCATGGGCACCTCCTGGTTTTGCCTTGTTACGGCGGAAATGATTTCGGGGCAATGGGGAATCGGTTATTACACCTGGTCGTCCTATGTGATCCAGAATTACGCCGATATTGTGGTGGGCATGTTATTGATTGGTTTACTTGGCATGGGCAGTAGCTGGTTGATAAAACGTGTTGGCGATTGGTTAACTCCCTGGTACAGACTGCAAGGAAAATCATGATGAGTATTTATGAAAACCATTCAACGGAAAATAGCGAACGCAACGCAGCAGTTGCACTGGGCGAAATTAATGCACAGCAATTATCGATTCGCCTCGGCACAGGTGCGAGCGAATTTGAAGCGGTGCAAGCGGTGGATTTTAATATCAAGCCCGGTGAATTTGTTTGCCTGCTCGGGCCATCCGGTTGTGGAAAATCGACGCTACTGGGGGCACTCGCTGGCCATATTATTCCAGCGCAAGGTGTGCTCGAAGTGGATGGAGAATCCATTAACGGCCCTTCGCAAGAACACGGCATGGTATTCCAGCACCACACATTATTTCCCTGGTTGAATGTGGTGGACAATGTTGCCTTCGGTTTGAAAATGCGCGGAGTAAATAAAACAGAGCGTCATGCGCAAGCATTGGCAATGCTGCAACAAGTCGGCCTGCAGGATGTTGCTACACGCTGGCCAAGCCAGCTCTCGGGCGGCATGCAGCAACGCGTGGAAATTGCGCGCGTGCTGATTAACAAACCGCGCCTGTTATTAATGGATGAACCTTTCGGCGCGCTGGATGCACAAACGCGTCTGAAAATGCAGCAATTGTTGCTCGATATTTGGGGGCGCATCCGCACCACGTTGGTATTCGTCACCCACGATATTGATGAGGCCCTGTTCCTTGCAGATCGCATTTTAGTGATGAGTCCGCGCCCCGGTCGGATCATTGAAAATTTGCCGGTAGATTTTGCTCGCCCGCGCAAAACCGAATTGGTCACCACACCGGAATTTATGAGATTAAAACGTCATTGCCTGGAGTTATTGAGCCACGAAGAAGGCCGCCAATTGCCACGGCTATCGCCTCTGGGTTTACCACCAGTAACACCGATTGCTGTTTAGTTTGAAAAAAATCTATATCGAGGAAAAGTCGACCACCATGACAACACAACCGATTACCAGTAATCCGGATATTTTAATTTTGCAACCACGCTTGCAAGATAGCGATGCGAGCACGCGCCGTATCGCATTAATAGAACTTGCCGACCTTGAAGACCTGGATGCCCTGCCCTGGCTCACCCATGCATTAACAACCGATACCGACAATGAAGTTCGCCGTGAAGCGGCGCGTTTGCTGGAAGGCTGGGAAGAACCGGAGGTTGTGGAAGCGCTTGCGGCAGCGCTCACAGATACAGATGAAACCGTAGGTGAAATTGCGGCACAGAGTTTAAGCCAATTAAAAACCACTGACCTCGGCCATATTATTTTGCGCTGGGTAAAACACCCGACTGCGGACGTGCGCAAACATGCGTGGCGTGCACTGCGTGAATTGCGCCTGCCTGCTTCTGCACCCGATGCAATCACTGCATTGCACGATGCCAATGCCAATGTGCGCCGCGAAGCCGTGGGTGTTTTGGGCTGGTTAAAACACATTGATGCATTGCCCGAACTTGCGCGCCTCGCCAGTAACGATTCAGCGATAGAAGTGCGTCGCGCTGCAACCGGTGCATTAGGCCTGGCGAATAACGATAGCGTGTTGCCCGCGCTGCACAGCGCACTCACAGATGCAGAATGGCAAGTGCGCGAAGAAGCCGCCAGTACCCTCGGTAAATTGCGTTTGCCTGCAAGTGGTAATTATCTCGTAACCGCACTTGCAGATTCCTATTGGCAAGTGCGTTTGCAAGCGGTGCGCGCGTTGGGAAAATTGCGTTTTGTTCCCGCGACTGAATCACTATTGGAATTGCTGACGCACAGCATCAGCAATTTGCGCAAGGAAACTGCCTTGGCCCTGGGTGAATTGGGCAATCCCAAATCATTACCTGCACTGCGCGACGCAGAGAATGATCCCGATCCGGAAGTGCGCAAAGCTGTGCGTATCGCGTTGGCACAATTGCAAAAATAAGTGAGCCACACTATGAACCATACCGCCCCGCTCTCACTGAGTAATTCGCACATACAAAAACAGGTCATTGTGAAATGGGCTGAAGCTGATTTGCAGAGCATCAGCCACCAACGCTTGCGCGGTGCCTGCCCCTGCGCAAAATGCCGCGCGGCGCGCATCCTGGGCAAGATCACACTGGTAGATGCCGATGTGGAGCTTATTGCGATGAACCCAATGGGCTATGGTTTGCAAATGGTATTCAGCGACGGGCATGACCGGGGGATTTATCCCTGGGGTTATTTGCGGGAACTGGATACCCGCGTGCGCGGGTATGACGACAAATAGACGAAAAAAGAATGCGTTAATTTCATACTTCTTCGTCACTCCTGCGAACGCAGGAGTCCAGAGGAATTATGGATACCCGCGTTCGCGGGTATGACGAAAAAAGAATATGTGCGCGGGTATGACGATAAATAGACGAAAAAGAATGTGTTAATTTCATACTTCATCGTCACTCCTGCGAACGCAGGAGTCCAGCAGATGTTATGGATACCCGCGTTCGCGGGTATGACGAAAAAAGAATATGTGCGCGGGTATG
>CAZIWB010000007.1:5402-8097 GCA_964542655.1 uncultured Cellvibrionaceae bacterium | reverse complement strand
ACGAAAAAGAATATGTGCGCGGGTATGACGACTAATAGATGGAAAATAAAAAACCGGTTGCGATTGGATTATCGAAACCGGTTTTTCAACACACGTCCCAGTGCAAATACACTGACAAATTAATTACGTGTCGAAGCCTTATTACGCACACGCCCAACCAATAAACCAGCAAAGGCCACCATCAATAAAAATAAAGAATTGCTTTCAGGAACTGCCGTCGGCACCGGGTTTTCGCTTGCAGTAATTTTGAGTGAGCTAAAAGTAAACTGGGCAACATCGGCACTCACCGAGTAATCCATACTATTGCCCGCAGCAAATACGTTGTATATCTGGCCACTTGAAGCAACAAGGGCAGCCGGGTCAGTGATATTGACATTCAGGCTCAGCAAATTATTGATATTTAACCAATCAATACCGGGCAATAGAATGGTCAGGTAGCGGGAATAAAATTTTGATGTGAAATTGTATTCTTCATCCAATAAAAATACGGAATCCGAATCCGACACGTTTAGAAGATCTTCAAACACACCCCCGTTATCATAGGAAGCATCATAAACATCAACCATATCAGCAGAATTTCCACGCGCGGTGGTGTGATAACCCGAGATAAAATCATGCTGGTCAGGTGCCGCATAATAATTGGCAACGTTGGCCGCTGGAGCGTTAAAACCCAGGGCGTTATTGAAATCAATTTGGGCATGGCCGCTAACGGCATCACCAAGGCTATAACCAAACCCGGTCCCCTCGGTAAAAGAGACATGACCGGTATACTCGATATTGATAACCGCCGCGCTGGCGGTAAGGGGGAAAAGTAAAGCAGTTAACGCAAACGATAGCAGTGGCTTAATCATAATAAATCCTTTCGGCTGTAAGTTATTAGAGGATTGCTGGTATACAAGAAACCCAACCTGCCGAATGCTACGGAATTAATAATGAATAGCAATCATCATATAGGTATAATTTTTTTAAAATTAATAATTGTGTGCCAACTTGCCGAAACAAATTTTATCCATAAAAAATGGCAGCCACCTGGCTGCCATTTTTTTACTCGTAAAAATTTATTGGTAAACCCGGACGTAATCCACGTACATACGTTGTGGGAATACGCTGCTGGCATTAGGGCTGCCTGGCCAGCTTCCACCTACCGCTACATTAAGCAACAGGAAGAAAGGTTGATCAAACACCCAGGTACCGTATGACTGCACTTGTGCGCGGGTTGCCGAATAGAACTGGATATTATCGCGGAACCAGCGAATGCCATTGGTATCCCACTCCACTGCGTACACATGGTAATTCACATCCACATATTCGCCGAGGTTGTGTGTACCCATGATCGGTGTATTGCCCGAATAACCCGGGCCATGCAGTGCACCGTGGGTAGTCGTAGGTTCAAAACCGACGTGTTCCATAATATCGATCTCACCCGACTGTGGCCAACCCACTTGCCCGAGGTTGCTGCCGAGCATCCAGAACGCTGGCCAGATACCTTGTGTTTGTGGCAGTTTCAAACGCGCTTCAATACGGCCGTATTTAAAGGTTTTTTTATCGCGCGACACCATACGTGTTGATGTGTAAGTACAGGTGCCGTACCAGCATCCATAATTGGATGGATTATTTTTACGCGCTTCAATCACCAGCACATTGCCACCAGCTTGCGCATCATTCTGGATAAATGCGTTTTGGCCATTGGTGTAATACTGCAATTCATTATTGCCCCAACCGCCACCACCGGTTTCAAAACTCCAGTTAGCGGTATTGATGCTATTGAATTCATCTGACCACACCAGGGTGCGACCGGGATTGGTGGTATTGGGGACAATTTCAATCCAGTTAAAATTCCAATCAGACGTTTGTGCAAACACACCCAGGTTGTAAGTGCCCGCATTTAAATTTACGGTGCGCGATACCGTAGTCCAATTTTGCCAACCACCTGTTGCGGGAATAGTAAAATTGCCTAACGGAATTGAACCCGCATTTAAATCTACCGATGCAGTTGCACCATTTGGCGATGCCACACGCAAGCGGATGGTGTAACTGCCCGTAGTTGGAATATTCAAACCATTAAAGGCAAGCCACTCACCCTGCACGATCCAACCCACGTTGTAACCGCCACCGCTATCGGTAGTGTATTCAATATCCACTGCATCGCCGCGAAAAACACCACCGGTGTTGCCAGGGGTAGTATCGGAAAATGCATTGTAGTTTTCGGCTTGGTAAACCACCGCATGGGTGGCTGTTGCAATACCGGCGCAGGCAAATAATGCCGCCTTCAGTAATTGCAGTGTTGCAGATTTTTTATTATTCATAATCGATTCCTTTAAATGAAGGTATTGAAGTAAGTGTATGAGCAGTTCATACGCCCTTGGGTACTGGCCATTTTTTTATCGTGCTTATTTTTAGTATTCCCCCTCGGTAAAAAACCTGTGCGATGCAAATCGCACAAGTTGTGTTATCGCTCCCTGCGATAAATTTTTCATGTCTTCATCGCCATACCCACGAACGCATTCTTTTTTCGTCATATCCGCGAACGCATTCTTTTTTCGTCATACCCGCGAACGCGGGTATCCATACATCTTGTGGACTCCTGCGTTCGCAGGAGTGACGAATGAAGCAAGAAATTAAGCGTTAGTTTGAAGCAAAACTAATGTGTTCCTTTGAAGCAAAACTAATGTGTTCCTTTGAAGCAAAACTAATG
>CAZIWB010000007.1:0-5302 GCA_964542655.1 uncultured Cellvibrionaceae bacterium | reverse complement strand
ACTAATGTGTTCCTTTGAAGCAAAACTAATGTGTTCCTTTGAAGCAAAACTAATGTGTTCCTTTGAAGCAAAACTAATGCATTCCTCTTTCGTCATACCCGCGAACGCGGGTATCCATACATCTTGTGGACTCCTGCGTTCGCAGGAGTGACGGGTAACTTCAAAGACATAAATAAACGTTCAATAACTTATTAACGCGGGCAATAGAAAGTCACCTCGTAACTTAAATTAGTCGCCGCCGGACAACTGGACAGCCCTACCCCATCGTCATACGCATAGGCATAGGTATCGCAATGGGAATGAACCATGTTGCGATATTTGGTGCGATCCGCAGGCCCCGCCATGCACTGCTCGGGAGTAATGGGCGGTGTTGGGCAGGTATACATTTGCGCTTGCGGATCAGCCGGGTTGTAAACCGGCGTGCTCGAAGGCCATTGGCGATAGGTCAATTTCGCCGCTGGTGAATAACAACCTGCTTGCGCACCGGTGAGTGGATTGGTGGCAATCAAATTCACGTTGGCAAGCGCAGGATAGCGGCCATCGGTACTCAGGTTTTCATTCGTCGGGCAATCTGAAATACGGATGCTTGAGCAGTCGATAACACCGCCAGGTGGACCACCGGGACCGTATACGGGCGCAGGTTGTGGGCCAACCGGGCAATTACCTTTTACGATCACTTTCATCGGCGTGGTGTAACCATCCACAAAACTGTTGTTCCACCAATCACCGCGCCCCAATGGCGTTCCGGGTGCAGATGGATTTTGCATACACTGCGCATCGGTCACACCGGGAATACAACCAAATGAGGCTTCAAATTTGGAATCGATTGGCGGCGCGCAGCCACCTTCCGGACAAGTGAATCCCAAACTGGCGGGACCACCACTCGCACCCACGCGGCAATTGTGACCATTCGCATCGCAACCAAATCCAGGCCAGAAACGCATGCTTGGCAAACCTTTATCGGGAATGTCGTACTCGATTGAGCTGCCGAGGCTTGCAAGGCGATAACGATTCGGCCCGCTAAAACTAATCCCCGGTGCAGTTAACCATTGCACCCACATAGGGTCGCCGCAGCCGTTAATAATTTTTAAGCGTTTGTGTGTACCGTTTGCAGTACCCGGTGTGCCCGGCGGTACGCTGGTTGTAGCCCGCACGATGATAGAACTGGCGGCATCATTGAAACTGTCATTCACCAGGCAATCATCATTTGCCGATTTGGTAACTGAAGTACCACCAAAATTATCATTTTGGTAAAGCACAATTTCATAACCACTATTCACCTGTACCGATGAAATATCATCGTTACGCACACCCAGCGCTTGCAATTGCGCGAGCGTGTAATTGCCAACGCCCAAACCCACAACAGTACCGCCATAACTACAATGCTGGTAAACCCGCGCAACACCACCCGTGGGCGGCGGTGTAGTCGGCGCTGTCAACGTGAATTGCACCCAGGCTGTGTCAGTCGCACCGCCCGAATTATTACCAATGGTAAAGAAATAACGGATCACCGAATTGGTGGCCGCACTCAGTGTGTATTCGTGATTGGTGCCACTCGCCGTCATACGAATATTTTGTTGGTTCACACCATTAATTGTGAAATGCACATCCGCCCATGGAGCATCGGTTACATAAAACTTCACGCTAGTTGCTGATAACACCGTATGGCCAGATGCGGCCCAAGTCGATTGAATAGATAACAGGGAAACTAATAAACAGCACCACATCAGCACCCTGGAGTTAATTGCTCCGCAATTGCGTAACGAAAGCTTTCTTAACATGGTTTTTCTCCAGATAAAGGCTCGCCATGACATGGGTAAAAATACCCACACCGGAGGGATGAATCAGATGATTAAACCGAAAAAGTGTCAGCGCCCTTGTTATTTTTAGGTACCGCCGCTGTTGCACGAACACCAGTATAAAAAAATGCAACTAAAACTCAAAGAATCAAACGAAGCAAAAAAGCCTTATAAATCAGCCTATTCCAGCTAAAAATTATTCAGAGAAAAAACTCGAACCTCAACACTTACAATTCCCACTTTCGCAAACACAATCTGAAACTACTTTCTCACCTTTGTGCGAAATATGGTTACATAATTTGTGAGGCCATTAACTTATAGTGCAGATTTGGGTAACAGTTTGGATGAGTTCTCTCTATATGGTTGAGAGAAACGTCAATAGATGAAAAATGTGAAATGGTGAGGGTGCCATGTTGTTATTGGCTTAAATCGGGACAACGAAAATATCAAAATCGGGTTGGGATGAATCGATATCGTCCTGGAATACAGAAAATCACAACCTGAAGCATCCGATGTCGGCTTTTCCAGCAACTACATAAGCACCTACCTAGTGCAATATTGAATGACAACAATACGAGTAAGAAAGTCGGCACCCGCTAAGTTACTTTGAAACTCCAGATTTTCATAAACTACCCTGATATAGTTTCATGCGCTAATTTTATTTGATTAGCGTTTAAATTTAAGATGCAAAGTTGCTTATAAACACAATATAAGGATTTAAAAATGGCATTGAATATTACACTAGTTAACAATAGCAATTGCTCGCTCAAAATTACGGTATCAGTTAAAGATGAAGGACACAGCCAATTAATCGACCCACATCAGGTTGGCGCCCCATGCTATTTGATGACCGCAACAAAAACTGATGCATTAAACATTCGTGTCGAAAGTGATGTAACTCGATGGAACTTTGATTTCCAAACAACCCCAGGCGACTCGGGTAGCTCGATAAACACTTACTGGCCTGGCGATGGTGGGCGATCTAATGTCTATCAAGCAATAGGATCAGGTGAAGACATGATTTTATCCTTTGGGCCAGCTTTTTCAGGAAAATCCTGGATGGGATTATTAGATATCGGTCCGGATGACACCCTCGCTAGCATCACTATTCCAGGTACCCATGACTCCGCAACCTGGAATGGCAATGTCTTTGATCAATGTCAAAGCTGGACGCTTTTACAACAGCTCGAAGAAGGTATTCGCTGGTTTGACTTGCGCCTAAATGTTAAAGGTTCTGATATGGAGATATATCATGCGAACACTCCGCAAGGAGTTCTTCTTGCTAAGGATATCTTACCTGTAATCAAGTCTTTTCTACTTGAGTACAATACTGAGACCATTATCCTCTGTATCAATCAGGAAGGAGGGGTTTCTCCGAATTTTGATTCACTCCTACATAATCTGCTTGGAGAGGGCCTAACTCCTAACACCGTCTATGACAGGCCGCAAATCCCAAAACTCGCAGGTATGGGTGGATGCGTTGCTATCATGCGTCGGGATGAGCGGGCCAGTTTCGGCATTCGGGCAAGTGGATGGCCAGCTGATGACACCAATTTTTTCGGAGGTGCTAGTTTTTGCATTCAAGATGCTTATGGCTACAATGTTTTTACGCGGGATTCAGAAAAAATAGCCGCGAAATGGCGCAATATAAACGCATTAATGGACACATCCATCAATCAAAGATTTGGTTCTGATTGCTGGTATATCAATTTCACTAGTGCAAGCAGCGCCCCTGTTACCAACCCAATTACATTTGCCTATGGCATTAATCCACTTCTTTTCACTGCCCTTTGTGGCCGTGCAACTCCTTCGCTTTTAGGAACTGTGCCAATGGATTTTCCTGGAACCGCATTAGGATTAACCAAGCTGATTATTTCAATGAATAAGCTTAAAGGTATTTAAGTAAGTCAGTGGAACATGTGGATGAAGATTTGCATTTTCAATTGCGGGAACAAGTTGCGTTACTGGAAGTATTGTTTGATCAAATTAACGATGATTTAAAACTTCCCGTACGTGCAGTGGCTGGGCTCGCAGACCTCATGAGCCGCATTAATGAAAGTTTTATGAGGTGATAAAAATTAAGGCGGCAATTGCCGCCTTAATTCAAGGATCGCAACGCTTAACAATTCAACCACGAAGTGCCTTTTCAATCGCAGCCACATCAATCTTGCCCATCGTCATCATCGTATCAAACACACGCTTGGCAACGACAGGATCAGGATTGGTTACACCCTGGATTAATACAGCGGGTGTAATTTGCCAGGAGATGCCCCATTTATCTTTACACCAACCGCACTCACTCGCTTGACCGCCGTTATTAATAATGGCGTTCCAGTAGCGATCTGTTTCAGCCTGGTCTTTGGTTGATACTTGAAATGAAAACGCTTCGCAGTGTTTGAATACAGGGCCGCCATTAAGGCCAATGCAGGGAATTCCCAATACGGTAAAATCAACCGTTAATACATTGCCTTGTTTGCCCGATGGATAATCGCCCGGCGCCAAATGCACTGCGTTTACAAAGGAATCTGGAAAAATTTCTGCATAAAAACGCGCAGCTTCTTCTGCATCATTGTTGTACCAAAGACAAATAGTATTTTTTGCTGGATTGGCCATATCACACCTCCATTCTGGATGCCGCTTGTGCAGCAATATTTACGTTTATCGTGATAATTTTATAAAACTATTCCGGAATTTCCGGCTCCACCAATTTCGCCAGAAACTCCAGCGATTCTTGCCAGCCGAGATAACAGCCTTCAGGTGGGATAATCGCAGGAATGCCTTCTTGTTTGATTTTGATTTCAACACCACAAGACACGGGTGTTAACTCCACAGAGGTGCGCATTTCGCCCGGCAAACCGGGGTCATCAAATGTAGCGGTATAGGAAATGCGTTTATGCGGTGTTAATTCCAGATAGGTGCCACCAAATGAATGGCTATTGCCAGTCGTGAAGTTGGTGAATGACATTTTGTAAGTACCACCAACTTTTGCATCCAGGTGATGGATTTTGGCGGTAAAACCACAGGGAGGAAGCCATCTGGCGAAGGCATCTGCATCGGTAAAGGCTTTATAGACCTTTTCCGGCGTTGTACGGAAAACCCGGTGGAAGTGTACGCTGTTGGTTGTCATCAAAAGTCTCCTGCTTCAATGAAGTTAATTAAGTAACCATAAGAATGGTATTCAATAGTCGTCAGGGCAAATCGGTTTTCGACAAAGTACAGGAATTTATTTTCAGGGAGCTGCAAAGCCACATCCGTCATACCCGCGCACGCGGGTATCCACACACCTGCTGGACTCCTGCGTTCGCAGGAGTGACGAATGGAGCAAGAAATTCGCATTACATTTTCGTCATACCCACGCACGCGGGTATCCACAACACTTGCTGGACTCCTGCATTCGCAGGAGTGACGAATGGAGCAAGAAATTCGCATTACATTTTCGTCATACCCGCGCACGCGGGTATCCACAACACTTGCTGGACTCCTGCATTCGCAGGAGTGACGAA